>NZ_JACVXD010000099.1 GCF_014596975.1 Aestuariibaculum marinum
GGTAACGGTGTATTGGTTATAGACATCAGTCGATTAAACGGTGTCGCGTTTAATGAGGAAGAAGGAACGGTTAAAGTCCAAGGCGGTATTCAAAACAAAGATCTTTACCAAGCTGTAGGTTCGAGAGGATACCCCTTCCCAGGAGGAACTTGTCCAACTGTAGGCGTAAGTGGTTTTGTGCTTGGTGCAGGGTGGGGCTTCTCTAGCCGTTTATTCGGTTTGGGTTGTGACAGCTTAATCGAACTGGA
>NZ_JACVXD010000100.1 GCF_014596975.1 Aestuariibaculum marinum
GGGCCACCAAAGCCGATCGCTGTAGCTGTTCCTGCAATGTTACCTGTTCCTACTCGGCCAGATAACGCAATCGCCAAAGCTTGGAATGAAGAAACCCCCGCTTTAGAACTTTTTCCTTCCATCATAAGTTTGATCATTTCTTTAAAGTGACGAACTTGCAAAAATCTCGTTAAAATTGAAAATAATAGCCCTACGCCTAAACAAAAATAAATCATCGGCTGACTCCATAGAATCGCCACTGCATCTCC
>NZ_JACVXD010000101.1 GCF_014596975.1 Aestuariibaculum marinum
CACCTAGACCGATCGCACCTGCGATGATCGGTGTACCACCCTCAAACTTCCAAGGCAGCTCTTTCCACGTTGATTCTTGCAGTCCAACAAAATCAATCATCTCTCCACCGAACTCAACAGGATCCATCTTGTTTAGGAGTGCTTTTTTTCCATAGAGCACGCCAATGCCTGTAGGTCCACACATTTTATGTGCTGAAAAGGCAAAGAAATCACAATCGAGATCTTGAACGTCTACTTTCATGTGAGG
>NZ_JACVXD010000102.1 GCF_014596975.1 Aestuariibaculum marinum
ATCTGATTGCACAACGCAAAGCGGATTATGTGAGTGTGGTCCACAACGCCTGGCAAACATTGCAAGGCGAATTAGATCGTTATAGATCGATTGAGGTTTCACCCTCTTTATCAGTTATCGAATCGCCGGTACCTGCAAGCCCTTCCGTATCGTATAAGCCAAACATCTCTGCCTAAGGGATGCCGGGAGAGCATTGTCCTACCTGTGGTAAAGGTCATCTGTCTGTTAAAAAATTAGGTTCAGGT
>NZ_JACVXD010000103.1 GCF_014596975.1 Aestuariibaculum marinum
CAGTAGGTGCCATGTTGCTTCCTAAATTTATGCGCTTTTTCTTACCGTTTCGGATGATGTAGAGAACCGCCTGATCTTCTTCAACAATATAAGAAGAAATATAGAGAACATCTTGGTTCATCTCTACTTCCCAAAGGAACCCATTCACTTTCCACTCTTTAACTAACTCTGGGCCATCTTTAGAAAAGATTAACACTGAGCCTTTTGAACCATCACCCTCACAAGCGACTACAACACTCGATTC
>NZ_JACVXD010000104.1 GCF_014596975.1 Aestuariibaculum marinum
CCCAATCCAGGGAAACTTATTGGTTTTTGAAAATTTTAGTAAAGAAACAAATCAAGTCCATTTACTCTCAAAGCATGGATCCCGTCCTTTAATAGCTGGAGAGAAATGGATTGCGACCCTATGGTTTCGAGAAAAACCACAGTATTGAATATAAACTATAGAAGAGATACTGTGTCAAAACAGTATCTTTAACTTTTTTTGCCATTTTTAAGGCGAAGAAGGAGTAGGCTATATGGAGACAATT
>NZ_JACVXD010000105.1 GCF_014596975.1 Aestuariibaculum marinum
AATACGAGTGATCTCTTTAACACGTGGGGAACAGGATATCTCGAGCCTTTCTCAAGCTATCGAGTCACATTTGGTACGATTCCCATTGTTGATTTTGTATATTGGTTCTTGATGCTCGCTGGTTTTATCGTTTCAAGAAAAAAAGAACCATCAGATCGTTTTAAAGTTTTCCGTGTGGTATGGATCTTGATGGTTGCACATGTTGCGATACAATCCATCCAAGGCTATGTCATCTATAACGAAG
>NZ_JACVXD010000106.1 GCF_014596975.1 Aestuariibaculum marinum
AGCTAATCCGCAAGAACAACGACAATCACCAAACAAAAGATGATAAGCAGCTGGGAACTCCTGATTCACTACCTGTACGCCGCGTGCAAACTCTTTAACGTCAGTAGGTACGCGGGAGAGTGCATCGGCTTTCTTTTGAGAATCAATATATGCTCCAGGCGGGACGAACCGATTCTTCCGTATACGCACTCCGTTCGTTACTACTGCATTGTAGGAAATAAAGCTTCCTTTCTCCACCGTAGC
>NZ_JACVXD010000107.1 GCF_014596975.1 Aestuariibaculum marinum
AGTGATGCTAACAGGCGATAACCAAAGAACGGCAACAGCCATCGGAAAACAAGTTGGTGTTTCGGATATTAAAGCTGACTTACTTCCAGAAGATAAGCTTAATTTTATTAAAGAACTTCGAGAAAAACATCAAAGTGTGGGGATGGTCGGAGATGGCGTGAATGATGCTCCAGCCCTTGCGGCATCTACCGTTGGTGTAGCAATGGGTGGTGCTGGAACTGATACAGCTTTAGAAACGGCT
>NZ_JACVXD010000108.1 GCF_014596975.1 Aestuariibaculum marinum
GCCTAACTGCTTAGACGCACTATTCCATCAGTGCGCTCACCCTACCTTACTGCGTCCCCCCATTGTTCAAACGGAAAGGAGGTGGTACAGGAATATCAACCTGTTATCCATCGCCTACGCTTTTCAGCCTCGGCTTAGGCCCCGACTAACCCTGAGCGGACGAGCCTTCCTCAGGAAACCTTAGGCTTTCGATGGACAAGATTCTCACTTGTCTTTCGCTACTCATACCGGCATTCTCACT
>NZ_JACVXD010000010.1 GCF_014596975.1 Aestuariibaculum marinum
AAACTATATGACAACTCAAATGACTAACTGTATGAGATCCTCTTCGCTGATATTCTGACATATCATAAAGATATAATTTTTATATCACTAAAGTGCTGCAATGAAATTGCAGGGTTTTAGACCCTAATTTGAAACCAATAAATCACAAATAACGATAAAAATAAAAAGGCGTTCCATTCAGAACGCCTTTTTCATTTCAAAATATAAGTACCTCTATAAATTGATATTCAATCCTAAATTCACATTTCTTCCTTTAGTAGTATACCCCATAACCTCAATATAATCTTCATTGAATAAGTTGGTTACTCCAACAAAAAGCTTTAATCTGTTCTCTAACAATTTATGGCTGAAGTACAAATCAACCAAAGAAAAAGAATCTAAATCAACATTTTGATAGGTTGAAAAATCGGTATCCATTCTACTGTCCACAAACTGATAGTTCAAAGACGCGTAGGTATTCGCACTGAAATTATATGCTAAACCAGCATTTGCTTTGTGTTTAGGTAAACGTAAACGTGTTCCATCAATCAATTCTGTAAAGGTGTAATTTGCTGTAAACACAACAGCATTGCAAGGCTTCACCTCTGCTTCTACTTCAAAACCTTGCACTTTAGCATCTGTAGTTGCATTTTCGTAACCTGTTGTATAGATTATGGTATTTTCTTCATCTCTATGGAAATATAAAGCACTTAAACGTACGCCCTTTTCTGTATTAATCTCTAAACCACCTTCCATTGTTAAATTTTCCTCTGGTTCCAAATCTAGGTTGGCTCCATAATATCCGAATAACTGAGATAAGTTAGGGGCAATAAATGAGGTTGCATACGATCCGAAAGCTTTTACATATCCTTCACTTAAAGACATAGTAAAAGACGGATTCAAGTTATAAACGAGATGTGAACCATACTCACTATGATTGTTTAAACGTGCTCCTGCGTTAATATTTAATCCTAATGGCGACACATAAACGGCATTTAAATAGGGATCGGTATTGGTATAGCTTTCTTCGTCTGCAAATAAGCTTTTATATTCAGTATAATTTAAACCTGCAATCGTATAAAACATTTCGTTAAACACATATTTATTGAAAGCATCAACTACAAAACTCTCTGCTTCATTGGTTGTGGTGTAATCAGAAATACTTTCTCTATCGATTTTAGAGTAAGCTGCATTCACTTGAATACTTCCGTTAGCATAAGTCAATTTTGGAGAAACTCCTACTCGTGTTTGTTCGCTGTGATATTCATCATCGGTATCTGCTAAAGTATAAGATGGTGCAGGAAATCCGTCGATATCAGTTTTCAATTTATCATAACTTGCAAATGCCGAAATATCGAAAGCATCACTAAACGTGTACCCTAATTTTACATTTGTATTAAATCTGTTAAACGCGTCTTTCTCGGGATTATCAGATTTTGCTGCCGATAAACCATCAACAAAACGATTGCCAAAACTGGCTAAATAATTAAATTTATTAGCTGTTCCATTAACCGAAACATGATTAGTAAAACTAGAAGGGTTGTAATCTGAATCATCCTGAGATTGATTCGTTCCTATTACCGACATAAAATTCCCCGAAACCGTATTGCTTGAAGCCTTTTTTGTGGTAATGCTAATTACCGCCGTGGCAGCTGCATTTCCGTATAAAGTACTGGCTGCTCCTTTTATTATTTCAATAGATTCGACGGTGTTTAAATCAAAAAGACGTAAATCGAACTCATTAGATACCAACGACGGATCATTAACTGCAATACCATCAATCAAAATTAAAACCTGTCTAGTACTACCTCCACGTACATAGTACCCTAAATTTTGACCTTCAACACTTCTACTTCCGTTAATTTCAATACCACTTTTTGTATTGATTAATTCTGCTATGTTTTTTCCTTGATTGTTTTCAATTTCTTGCCTTGAAATCTTTATTACTGTTTTGCCTGAATGTTCACGCTTTAATTCGAAACGCGAATCGGAAATAACAATCTCATCTAATTGCTCAATTGTTGCTACATCCTTATTTTGTTGGGCAAAACCAACCATAGATATACCTAAACACAGTATACCAAAAACATTTGTTTTTTTGTTCATTTTAATAAATAATTAATCGAGAACCGCATGGATTTACATACGTAAACTTTTATCCCGAAAGTTTAACTTAATTGTTTTGAAAACTGGCAGGTCTCCTGACTTATTTAATGTTATTGTACCTTCCCAGCGAATCGCCAGTGGTTTTTTGAAGAAAATAACACCCTCTAAAAAAGAGGTCCTGAAATACATTCAGCATAAACTTACAGTTGCGGGAACAGTTCCAGAATGAAGACTTTAGCTTTTATTTTTTCAGACTTTAAATGAATTATTAAAATTCGTTAATCTGAAATCGTAAATCCATAAATCTTTTCACTGGATTCCCTTTTAATTCGTTGGCGTGAAGCCAACAAAACCAAATTTCGATGCAAAAGTAAACCTTTTAGTCTAATGTTTAATCCAAAAGATTAATTAATCTTACTTTTGACACAAATTATGCTGATAGTGAAAAAAACGACTTTCTTATTACTAATCCTCTTCACCTTTTTAGCTTGTAAAAAAAAGGAAGAATCTATTAAAATTTCTGAGCAAACCCATACCGAAATTTCACTAAGCTACGCTAAAGGATTTTCGATTAGCGCTGCTAATGCCTATAAAATATTAACCATATCGAATCCTTGGCCTAATTCAGATAAAGTTTACAAATATGCTTTAGTTGAAGACAGCATACTTCCAAAAATCACTTTAAATAGAGATGAATTCGACGGTATCATAAGCCTTCCAATACATAAAATAGTGGTTACTAGTACAACGCATCTACCCGGATTAGAACTTTTACAAGTTGAAAACACTTTGGTTGGATTCCCTGGAACCGATTTCATTTCATCAAAAAAAATAAGAACACTTGTAGATTCTGGGAACATTAGAGAACTTGGAAAAAATGAAGGCATAAATACCGAAGTTTTGTTAGCCACTCAACCCGACGTGGTTATTGGTTTTGGTATTAATGGCAAAAACAAATCCTTGGAAACTATTAAAAAATCAGGAATTCCTGTTATTTTTAATGGCGACTGGGTGGA
Source organism: Aestuariibaculum marinum (assembly GCF_014596975.1). Classification (GTDB taxonomy): domain Bacteria; phylum Bacteroidota; class Bacteroidia; order Flavobacteriales; family Flavobacteriaceae; genus Aestuariibaculum; species Aestuariibaculum marinum. The sequence continues at coordinate 3,102 of NZ_JACVXD010000010.1, forward strand.
AAGTTCTCCTTTAGCTAAAGCCGAATGGATAAAGTTTTTCGGAGTTTTATTCAACAAAGAACAACAAACGGATTCTATTTTTAAACGTATTGAAACCGATTATTTAGAAGCCAAAAAACTAGCTAAAAACACACAAAACAAACCGACTATTTTAAGTGGCGCCATGCATAAAGATATTTGGTATTTACCAAACGGATCAAGCACCGAAGCCCAGCTTCTCGAAGATGCTCATGCCAATTACTTGTGGAGTAATTCTAAAGGTTCGGGAAGTTTATCCCTTAATTTTGAATCCGTATTTACAAGAGCCAAAGATGCCGATATCTGGTTGAGCCCTTCTAATTACACGAGTCTGGAAAGTCTTAAAAACGGAAATCCGCATCATGCGACATTTAAGGCTTTCCAAACTAAAAACATTTACTCCTTCACAAATACTACTGGAGCAACTGGAGGTGTTTTGTATTTTGAATTAGGCATGACCAGACCAGACCTGGTTTTAAAAGACCTGATTAAAATTTGTCACCCGGAACTCCTGAAAAATTATGATCTTTACTTTTTTAAACGCTTAGAATAATTGACGCCCATAAAAACATATAACGTTCCTTTTTTAGTGCTTGCAATTTTGTTGGTATTATGCTTTTTCATCAATATAAGTTTGGGCTCTATTTACATTCCAATAAAAGATGTTTTTAATAGTTTAATAGGTACTGAAACATCACAGGAATCCTGGCATTATATTATTACTAATTACCGTCTACCAAAAGCAGTTACCGCTATTTTAGTTGGGTCAGGTTTAGGTATTTCAGGTCTTTTAATGCAAACCCTATTCAGGAATCCATTGGCCGGCCCCTTTGTTTTAGGTATCAGTTCTGGGGCAAGTTTAGGCGTTGCAACCATTATTCTAGGATCTGGGTTGTTCGGAACCGCGTTTGCTGCCTTTTTAATGTCTAAATGGAGCATTGTTATTGCGGCCAGTTTAGGAAGTTTTTTATTACTTTTTGCCGTTTTAATTACCTCTCTAAAAGTTAGAGATACCATGGCGATTTTAATTATCGGGCTCATGTTTGCCAGCATTACGTCTTCCGTAGTGAGTGTTCTTTCTTATTTTGGTTCAGCAGAACAATTACAACAATATATCTTCTGGGGATTTGGAAGTTTAGGTAATTTATCGTGGCATGAACTTTTAATATTTTCTATCATTTACAGCTTCGGACTGTTAATTAGTATCGGATCCATAAAATCATTAAACACCCTACTATTAGGTGAAAATTACGCCAAGAGCTTAGGATTAAATATTAAACGAAGTCGCTTTGCCATCATTATTTCTACCAGTTTATTAGCAGGAACCATCACTGCATTTGCCGGCCCCATCGCCTTTATTGGTTTAGCTATTCCGCATTTAACAAGACAGATTTTCAACACTTCAAATCACAAGATATTATTACCAGCTGTATTTCTATTCGGATCAATTATCATGCTCGTTTGCGATAGTATTTCACAGGTACCAAATAGTGATTTAACTTTACCTATCAATGCGATAACGGCGTTAATAGGCGCTCCGGTGATTATCTGGTTATTGGTTAGAAAACGTAAAATGATATTTTAAATAGAATAATTTCAGTGGAACACAACGAACATCATATCATTTTAAAAACCGAAAATTTAAGCATTGGTTACACCTCTAAAAAGGAACAAACCATTATTGCCTCTAACATCAATATTGAATTGCGCAACGGAGAATTAATTGGGTTAGTTGGTGCTAATGGTATTGGTAAATCAACCTTACTTCGCACACTTACCAAAGTGCAAAACCCGATTGCAGGCCAGGTGCTCATCAACAACAAGTTCTTAGAAAAACAAAGCGCCATTGATTTAGCTAAAATTTTAAGCTTGGTATTAACAGAAAAACTCATTTCTAAAAACTTATCGGTTTTCGAACTAGTGGCCTTAGGTCGACAACCGTACACCAATTGGGTGGGAAATTTAACATCCGAAGATGTAGCCATTGTTAATCAAGCTTTAGAGCAAACACATATTGAAGATATCAAACACAAAAAATGTTTCGAGTTAAGCGATGGTCAGTTGCAAAAAGTGATGATTGCACGTGCCTTATCTCAAGATACCGATTTGATTATTCTGGACGAACCAACAACGCATTTGGATATGTATCACAAAGCATATATTTTAAAATTGCTTAAAAAACTAGCCAAGGAAACGGGGAAAACCATTTTGTTCTCATCACACGAAATTGACCTGGCCATTCAATTGTGTGATAGCATGATTGTCATGACTAAAGACCATATTGAAATGGATCAACCCTGTAACCTGATAAGAAGCGGTGCATTCGAGAAATTATTCCCAAAAGACCTTATTACTTTTGATGAAAACACAGGAAGTTTCAGAATTAAAAAATAGCATAACTTTCTTTTCACCAGTATTTTAACTAAATTTATAACAAGACTTCCTCATAATCAATCAGTATCTGCACCTACCATTTAGGTAAACTACAACAACCCTAACCGATTGATATTATGAAAACTAAACTAGCTATTCTGTTTACAGCCGTTATACTGTATGCAACTATTTCACATAAAATAAACCACGAAGAGGCATTTGACTATAGTCGTAAAATTGGTACTAATTCTATTAGTTGTACATCAACCGCTTTTCTATTAGACAATATAGATTCAACCAAACAAATTGCGCCGCTTTTTGAAAACTTGGGGAATCATAGCTATAAGGTGAGTACAACAAATGAATTGGCACAACGATTTTTCAATCAGGGTATTCGCTTAACCTATGCCTTTAACCATGCAGAAGCACATCGTTCCTTTATGGAAGCGTCAAGATTAGACCCTAATTGTGCCATGGCATATTGGGGACAAGCCTATACTTTAGGTCCAAATATTAATGATCCGCAACCCGATGATGAACGCAAAAACAAATACAACGAAGCAATTGCCCAAGCTCTAAACCAATCTAAAAATTCTACACCTAAAGAACAAGCACTCATAAAAGCCTTAACACATCGTTATTCCACAGATTTAACGAAAGAAGTTAGTGAACTGAATATGGCGTACATGAAAGCCATGGAAAAAGTGGTTGCTCAATTTCCTGACGACAGTGATATACAAACCCTCTATGCTGCTTCTATTATGAATACAGTGCCTTGGAACTATTGGGACAAAAAAGGAAACCCTTCCCCAAATATCACTGAAGCAAAAGCAGCATTGGAAAAAGCTATAAAATTAGATCCGGATAATCCAGGCGCTCATCACTATTATATTCATATGGTGGAACTACCAAAACCGGACATGGCAGTACACAGTGCAGAAAAACTCGCTTCGTTAATGCCCGCTGCCGGACATATAGTACATATGCCTTCCCATATTTACATAAGAGTTGGCCGTTATAAAGATGCCGTTGAAGCCAACCAAAAAGCCATTCTTGCTGACGAAGATTATATTTCACAATGCTTTTCGCAAGGCATGTATCCGTTAGGCTATTATCCCCATAACATTCATTTTTTATGGTCTGCTTCCAGTTTATTGGGTAACAGTCAACTCGCTATTGAAGCTGCAAAAAAAACGGCCGAAAAAGTACCGGTTGGCGAAATGAAAGACCTTCACTTTTTGCAAAATTTCGCTGCTACACCACTATTGGCTTACACCCGATTTGGGAAATGGAACGACATTTTAACCTATCCCAAACCCAATGATGATATTAAACATCTAAAACTTATTTGGCACTACACCAGAGGCATTGCATTTACCCGAAAAAATAATTTAAAGGAGGCCAAAGAAGAATTAGAAGCTATTGATGTTTTAGCAAACGACCCGGACATGGAAAACAATATTGCAACCGGTTTCGATAGCGGCACCACCTTAGCAAAACTGGCTTATGAAATTGTTTCGGGTGAAATCGCAGCAAACACCAAAGATTACAACACCGCTATTACCCATTTTGAGAAAGCTGTCGCAATTGAAGACAATCTCATTTACAACGAACCTTCCGCGTGGCATATTCCGCCAAGACAAAATTTAGGAGATATATTAATGAAAGCCAAACGTTATTCTGAAGCCGAAAAAATCTACAAAGAAGACTTGGTAAACTTAAGACAAAACGGTTGGTCGTTAATGGGGTTATACAATAGCCTGCTTGCCCAAGGTAAAACCAAAGACGCTAAAAAAATAAAAAACGAATTTAATAAAGCCTGGCAAGACAGTGATATAGCCATAACAACATCGGTGCTGTAAATAACTTTTAAAAATTCAACAGGATATACGTTTGTAAAAAATTTATCTTTGAATAAATTCTTTTTTTCATGAACGACAACCTTATTCTTATTTTTGCCATAATCCTTTCGGCGGGTATCGGTGCCTATATAGGTATGCTTATCAATAAATTAAAAGGAAAAAGTGAGTTGAGCACTTTAGCCGAACGCAACAATACTTTACAACAGCAATTAGGTGATATTAAGCAGGCCGCGCAACAGGATCTCGATAAACAAACCGAAATGTTCAACAAACAGATTATTGACTTCAAAGAAACGATTTCTAAAATTGAACATGAACGCGAAGATATTCGTCGCGAAAAAGAATTTTTGAATTCTGAATTAGCCATCAAAAACACCGAATTCGAAAATTTAAAACTTAAAAATGAAGAACAAAAAAGTGAAGTAGAAAAGCTTCAGGAAAAATTCAGTAAAGAGTTTGAAAACTTAGCGAATAAGATTTTAGACGAAAAATCCGAGAAATTCACCCTTCAGAATAAAGAAAACCTAAAACATATTTTAAACCCCTTACAGGAAAAAATACAAGGCTTCGAGAAAAAAGTTGAAGACTCTCAAAAAGAAAGCATCAGTATGCATTCAGCTTTAAAAGAGCAATTATTAGGCTTGAAAGACCTGAATCAGCAAATGACTAAAGAAGCCACTAACCTAACCCGTGCTTTAAAAGGTGACAGTAAAATGCAGGGGAACTGGGGCGAATTAGTACTGGAACGTGTACTTGAAAAATCGGGTTTAGAAAAAGATCGCGAATATTTTGTTCAGCAAAACTTTACTTTAGATTCTGGTGCTCGTGTGTTACCGGATGTGGTTTTACACCTGCCGGATAATAAAAAAATGATTATTGACAGTAAGGTGTCTTTAGTCGATTACGAACGCTTTGTAAATGCAGAAGATGAAGACAAAGCACAGTTTTTAAAAGCACATGTCAACTCCATTAAGAAACATGTCGATCAACTATCAGACAAAAACTATCAGGATTTATACGATATCGAATCGCCAGACTTTGTATTAATGTTTATCCCTATTGAACCTGCTTTTGCAGTGGTGGTTAATGAAGATAATAGCATCTACAATAAAGCGTTTGAAAAGAATATTGTTATAGTAACGCCATCTACCCTTTTGGCGACGCTTAGAACCATAGACACCATGTGGAACAACGAAAAGCAACAACAAAATGCGATTGAAATTGCCACGCAAGCTGGGCGCCTTTATGATTCATTCGTCAACCTTACCGACGAACTTATTAAAGTTGGAAACCAAATTGGAACCGTTCAAAAATCGTATGAAGGTGCTATGAAAAAACTAACAGGAAAAGGCAATTTGGTTTCTCGCGTCGAAAAACTTAAAATTTTAGGTGCTAAGGCTAGCAAACACCAAAATGAAAAACTCCTAAAACGAGCCGAAGAAGAATAAGCTTATTCATCAAAAATGAATTAAAACCATTCAAACACCTGTATTCCACAGGTGTTTTTTGTTTACATTATTTTCAAGCAGCCCTTGATATAATTGAGAAAATTATTCAAAATAAGTAGAATATTTCAGAACTCACGAAAAATATTTTTAGGTTAAGAATAACTCAAATAGATATGTTTATATTAGTTTTAAATAAGAAATTAAAGGCCTTAAAACCAACTCCTATAAATTAATTAATAAGTCATTACACATGTTTAGAACTATTGAAGAATCACAGATTACAATTACTCAGTTAATGTTACCATCGAACTCTAATTTTAGTGGAAAAATTCATGGTGGTTACATTTTAAGTTTGATGGATCAAATTGCATTTGCCTGTGCCTCTAAACATTCCAGAAATTATTGTGTAACGGCTTCAGTTAACAAAGTAGATTTTTTAAATCCTATTGAGGTTGGTGAATTGGTTACCCTTAAAGCTTCTGTAAATTTTACTGGAAGAACCTCTATGGTAATCGGGGTTCGAGTAGAATCGGAAAACATTCAAACCGGAGAAAAGAAACACTGTAACTCCTCGTACTTTACAATGGTTGCTAAAGATGAAAGTGGTAAAAATGTACCGGTTCCTGGTATTATTTTAAAAACAAAGGATAGCGTACGCCGTTTTGCCAGAAGTATTGAACGTCAGGAACAATCGAAACACCGAAGTTCTAAATATAAACCTTCAGGTTTTGTTATTGAAGATTACATCGAAATTGTGAAACAACAAAATGCTCAGGTTGAATTATAATTCACTATAAATCAATAATAAGCAATTCTTAACAAATTTTATTTCATTTTTTTCAAATTAGAGGGTAGGAAATTCCTAATGTAACTTGTTATATTAGTGAATCATTTAAAATAAACCCAAAATCTAAAAACAATGAATTTTAAAAATTTAAAGACCTACTTAATCATTGGTATTTCAATCATGTCACTAACATTTTTCAATAGCTGTAGTGACAACGATGGAGAAAACACCTCTCGCGTTCAGCTAAAATTAGTTGATGCCCCGGGTGATTATGAAGAGGTGAATGTTGTTATCACAGACATTCAGTACAATTCTACTGAAAATGAAGACGGTTGGCAAAGTTTTGCTCCGGCCGAAGCTTACCCGATTGAAGTTGACCTAACAGAACTTATCTCTGGGAATTCTCTTTTGTTAACCGATCAAATTATTCCTTCTGGAATGCTGAAACAAATCAGACTTGTATTAGGAGATGGCAACACCCTTAAATTAGAAGGCGACGACACTTTAATTCCTTTAAGCACTCCAAGTGCTATGCAGTCTGGATTAAAACTAAACTTAAACACCGAGCTTGAAGGAGGATTTACTTATACTTTCATCCTTGACTGGGTGGTAAGCGAGTCTATCGTTGAATCTGGAAGCACAGGGTCATACAATCTTAAACCTGTAATTAAAGTAAATGCAGAAGTTAATTCTGGATCTGTTAGTGGAACTGTAGTTGAAAACATTGAAGAGGTTGAAACACCTATGGCAGATGTTACAGTAGAAATTTACGACGCTGAAGACCTTAAAGTAACCGACACCATGACCGATGAGAATGGAAACTTCTTATTTCAAGGACTTGAAGGCGGAACTTACACGTTAAAAATATCTAGAGAAGGATACAATGCCTATTCTGCAGAAACAATGGTTATCGTAGGAGAAGTAACCGAAGCAGGAACTATTCTTTTAACAACTGTTACTCCATAATAATTTTATATAAACAAAATTTATAAAGGCTTTTAAGATAAATTACACATAATTATTCTTAAAAGCCTTTAGTTTTTTTATGGACTGCCTTTTCTTGTTAACGTAAAAAAAGCTACTTTTTATAATAAAACAGGGCTTTTTTAAATGTCATTTATTTTCATTAACTTTAGTAGAATGAAGAAAAGGTATTACATATATATCCTTGCCTTATTTATTTTAGCGCTCTATTTTGGTTATAGTTATATATACCAAGATCACAGAAATATTGAAACAGAATCTGCCGATTTTGTCCTTGAAGCTTCTGCTTTCAGTGAAGCCTTTGTAAACTCCCCCAATGAAGCCGAACTTAAATTTATCAATAAAACCATTGAGGTTACTGGTGTTATAACGGATTTAAACCAAACAGACATTACCCTAGACCAAAGTATTTTTTGTCAGTTTAGTACGGCTATAAACCCGCCCCAAAAAGTAAATACAACAATTAAAATTAAAGGTCGCTGTATTGGTTACGACGATTTATTAGAACAGGTAAAACTGGATCAGTGTAGTATAGTTAAAGATTAATTTAAACAACTAACACATGAAAACATTTCTACTCCTTTTCGTATTAACCTCTTGGGGAATACAAGCACAAACTATTCACGACCTTATCTGGGATACATCAGTTGGAACTAGCTTAAATTTAACCATAAAAGTTGGAGAAACCGTAAGATGGACTTGGACAGATAACTTACGTCATTCCGTTGTAAGTCAACCAGGAAGCTCAGAATCTTTTGATAGCGAAGAATTTACAGAAATAAATCACGTTTTCGAGTATACCTTTACCGTCGTAGGTACTAATCCTTATATATGTGGAGTTCATACTCAAACTATGGGCGGTACTATAACCGTTGAAGAAGCTTTAAGTGACAAAGAGTTTTCCTTAAAAAACATCTCCTTATCTCCAAACCCCGCCAAAGATTTCCTGACTTTAAACATCCCAAACGGTTTAGATTTAAAAACAGTTACTATTTACAATATACTTGGAAAAGAAATCAATAGCACACCTTATTTGGGTAGTAAAATTAATATTTCTAATTTACCCTCAGGGATGTATCTATTAAAGCTAAATACATCCAATTCAAGTATAACCAAGCGCTTTTTTAAGCATTAAACTTTTAAACATAATTAACTAAACTACTCTACGTATGAAACACCTACTTATTTTTCTTTTTTGTATTCCTATACTAGTTCATGCTCAGGATGATTTATTAGATGAGATAGATACTGATGTCTCATCGCAATACGCCTCGGCGGCATTCAAAGGACTAAAAATTGTAAACTTTGAATCAACTAAACTCGTTGCTAAAGGCGAATTTACTTTTGTGGTAGCACACCGATTTGGGAGCTTAGAAAATGGTATCGACACCTTTTTCGGTCTGGATGACGCCGTAACCCGCTTAAATTTTATTTTCGGTATTACCGACGATATAAATGTGAGTATCTCCAGAAGTTCGTTTCAAAAAATTTATGAAGCAGCAGCAAAATATACGCTTTTAAAACAGCAAAATAATGGTTTTCCACTTACGGTAGTAGGATACAATTCTATATTAATAAATACAGGACTGGAAAAAAATAACCTTCCGCTTTTAGAATTTAAACACCGACTAGGCTACACCGCTCAAGTATTGGTATCCAGAAAAGTTAATTCTAATTTATCCCTTGAACTGGCGCCTACGTTTTTTCATGATAATTACGTAGCCATTGATGAACAGGATAATTCTCAATTTGCTTTAGGTTTTGGTGGACGGTATAAACTAGGAAAACGCTGGTCTTTAAACGCCGATTATGGATGGCATTTAAACCGTGCCGACAATTCTCCGTTTAAAAACCCGTTATCTATAGGTATCGATTTAGAAACCGGGGGTCATGTATTTCAAATGCATTTTACCAATGCTCAGGGTATGAATACCAATACCTTTCTAGGTCAAAGCACCGGAGACTGGAGTGATGGTAATATTTATTTCGGATTTAACTTAAGCCGTGTATTTTAACCCTTTCTACTATGAAACCTTTATCTATAATATTAATACTTTTTTCTGTTTGCTTATTTAACTGTGCTAACGACAGTACAGATGATTTGTTAGACTCTACGCCATTACCAAATATTGTTACTTATAATAACAATGTAAAGACCATAATTGACAATAACTGCATTAGTTGCCATGCTAATACTCCGAACAGCGGCGCCAGCGTATCATTAACAACTTATAACAATGTAAAGTCTGCTGTGCAAAACAATAATTTAATCGGTAAAATTAATGGAACAGCTTCAGGAGGGCTTATGCCTTTGGGTGGCCCAAAATTACCACAAAACCTTATCGATCTCATTGAAAAATGGGAAACAGATGGACTACTAGAAAACTAAATAACTTTAAACTCTATGCTATGAATTTTAAATCTCTTTTTTACGGTTTAGCAATAATGCTTTTTGTTTTTAACTGCTCAAGCAGTAGTGATGACGATATGACGGCTCAACCAGATCCTGACCCCGATCCAACACCAACAGAAAAAGTAACCTATGATGCCGATATTAAAAGCATAATATCAAGTAATTGTACATCCTGTCATGGTAGCACTCCATCAAATAGCGCACCAATGTCCTTAACTACCTATGCACAGGTATCTAGTTATATTGATGCAATTCTAGATCGCATTAATAGAACCGGAGCCGGTAAAATGCCGGTTAATGGCACCTTATCTGCAACAGATAAAAACCTCATTCAGCAATGGAAAGATGGAGGATTATTAGAAAATTAATATTGTATTTGGTACTTTTTGAATTAAAACAATAAAACATTACAATGAAATACCTACTCTATTGCATGGCATTTATTAGCTTAAATGTTTTTGCTCAAGATAAATATTTAACAAAAACAGGTACTGTTGGTTTTGAAGCCTCAGTACCTTCATTTGAAGAAGTTAAAGCAACAAACAATTCGGTAACCGCCATTTTAAATGCTGATAATGGTGAGTTTGCAGCGCTAGTCCTTGTAAAAGGTTTCCGTTTTAAAAATGCTTTAATGGAAGAACATTTTAATGAAAACTATGCTGAATCGGACACTTACCCTAAGGCAACTTTTAAGGGAACAATCGATGATTTTAACGTTTCAAAAATCAATAAAAAAACTTCTTTTACCATCAGTGGAGCCCTCAGCTTTCATGGTAAAACAAAAACCCTAAACAAGGTCCCAATTATTATTTCAAAAGTGAATGACATTCTTGAAATTTCAGGCAAATTTGAAGCAAATGCTTCAGAATTCGATATCAAAATCCCTAAAATAGTAAGCAATAAAATTGCAGAGACCATTGCCGTTTCTTTCGACTTTAAACTTACAAAAAAGTAATTCCGATTTTATTATCTTTAGCCAATATCAAACCATTACCATGAAAAAATTTCTTTACAAGTTGATTGCTGCCATTGTTATTGTTACAATTGGATATTTTTGTTTTGTCTATTATGTTCCCTACAGTGAGGGTGTTCGATCTGGAGACTTGATTAAATTCAGTAAAAAAGGTGTTTTTACAAAAACCTGGGAAGGTGAATTAAGTCAAGGGGTTTCAGAAGAACAACGCTTTGCCTTCTCGGTAGAAAAAGGCAACAAAAAAATAATTAATGATCTTCAAAAATACCAAGGTCGCTTTGTCAGACTCAGTTATTTTGAGCGTTACCGCACCTTTTTTTGGCTAGGTGATACCAAATATTTTATCACAAAAGTTGAAGAAGATAAAGAACGACAAACATTATATAAGAAATAAAAAAAGGCCGCTTTAAAAGCGGCCTTTTTTTATAGTCATATTTTAAGATTATTTACTCAAGTACATCGTACGTCTTGAATATAAATCGTAAAATTCATCATCCTTTAAGCTATCAATGAATAAGATACTTTCTCCAGTACTCTTCATCTCTGGTCCTAATTGCTTGTTTACGTTAGGGAATTTATTGAAAGAGAATACTGGTTGCTTAATCGCATACCCTTCTAACTTTGGATTAAAGTTAAAGTCTTTCACCTTCTTATCACCTAACATTACTTTAGTTGCATAGTTTACGTAAGGCTCTCCATAAGCTTTTGCGATAAACGGTACTGTTCTGGATGCTCTTGGATTAGCCTCGATAATGTAAACTTTATCATCTTTAATGGCAAACTGAATGTTTATTAAACCTACAGTGTTTAGAGCTTTAGCAATCTTTTTCGTGTGATCTTTAATTTGCTCCATTACTAAATCTCCTAAGTTGAACGGAGGTAACGTTGCATTACTATCTCCCGAGTGAATACCACAAGGTTCGATATGCTCCATAATACCTATGATGTACACATCTTCTCCATCACAAATCGCATCGGCTTCAGCTTCAATTGCACCATCTAAATAGTGGTCTAATAACAATTTGTTGTTAGGAATAGTTCTTAGTAAATCTACAACGTGTTTTTCAAGCTCTTGTTTGTTTATTACAATCTTCATACCCTGTCCTCCTAATACGTAAGATGGTCTTACAAGGATTGGGAAATCCAATTTATCAGCTACTTTTAAAGCTTCTTCAGCAGATTCAGCCGTATCGAATTCTGGGTAAGGGATATTATTCTCTTTTAATAAGGTAGAGAAACTTCCTCTGTCTTCAGCTAAATCTAAAGCCTGGTAGCTAGTACCTATAATTTTAATACCGTAACGGTCTAATTTTTCAGCAAGTTTTAAAGCAGTTTGACCACCTAACTGAACGATAACACCTTCAGGTTTTTCATGTTTAATGATATCGTAAATGTGTTCCCAGAATACCGGCTCGAAATATAACTTATCGGCCGTATCGAAATCGGTTGATACCGTTTCTGGATTACAGTTAATCATGATGGTTTCGTAACCAGCTTCAGAAGCGGCTAATACACCGTGCACACAACAGTAATCGAACTCGATACCTTGTCCAATACGGTTTGGACCAGAACCTAATACGATAATTTTCTTCTTGTCTGACACCACACTTTCGTTATCTGCATAACGTTTTCCGTCTGCAGTTTCCATATCACTCTCAAACGTTGAGTAATAGTAAGGTGTTTTCGCTTTAAACTCGGCAGCACACGTATCTACTAATTTGTACACACGGTTAATGCCTAATTCTTCACGTTTATTATACACTTCACTTTCTAAACAACCTAACATGTGAGCAATCTGTCTGTCACCGTATCCTTTTTGTTTCGCTTCAAGTAAAAGTTCTTTATCTAGGTTTTCAATAGTATACGTAGAGATTTCTTTCTGTAATAAGAATAACTCTTCATACTGCTTTAAGAACCACATATCAATCTTAGTGATTTCGTGGATTCTACTTAACGGAATACCCATAGCAATAGCATCGTAAATGGTAAATACACGATCCCAAGAGGCATAGGTTAATTTTTCTATAATCTGATCGTAGTTCTTGTTTTCTTTACCATCGGCACCTAAACCGTTACGCTTAATCTCTAACGATTGTGTTGCTTTATGAAGTGCTTCCTGAAACGAACGACCAATACCCATAACTTCTCCTACAGACTTCATTTGAAGACCTAAAGTTCTATCTGATCCTTCAAACTTATCGAAGTTCCAACGTGGTATTTTAACAATTACGTAGTCTAAAGTTGGCTCGAATAATGCCGAAGTAGACTTCGTAATTTGATTTTGTAATTCATCTAAGTGATAACCAATTGCTAATTTTGCAGCAATTTTTGCAATAGGATATCCTGTTGCTTTACTTGCTAATGCCGAAGAACGCGATACACGTGGATTAATCTCGATAGCAATGATATCTTCCTGATCGTCTGGAGATACAGCGAACTGTACGTTACATCCACCAGCGAAATCCCCGATACTACGCATCATTAAGATGGCCATATCACGCATTTTCTGGAAGGTACTATCGCTTAATGTCATTGCCGGAGCAACCGTGATAGAATCTCCTGTATGGATACCCATTGGGTCCATATTTTCAATAGAACAGATAATCACTACGTTATCGTTAGCATCTCTTAAAAGCTCTAACTCGTACTCTTTCCATCCCATCATGGCTTTATCAATCATTACCTCGTGAATTGGCGATACTTCTAAACCACGAGTTAATAATTCATCGTAATCTTCTTCATTATATACAATCGCAGCTCCTGCCCCACCTAAAGTGAACGACGAACGGATACATAATGGGAAACCAAATTCCTGAGCAATTTTTTTACCTTCTAAGAATGAAGTAGCTGTTGCTTGAGGAGCCATTTTCACTCCAATTTTCTCCATTAATTCACGGAACTGCTCTCTATCTTCGGTAATATTAATGGCATCAATATCAACACCAATAATTTCTACTCCAAAATCATTCCAAATTCCCTTTTCATCTGCTTCAATACATAAGTTTAATGCCGTTTGTCCTCCCATTGTTGGTAAAACAGCATCAATTTGCGGATGTTCTTTTAAGATCTTAACAATAGACTTGGTGTTTAGGGGTAGCAAGTATACATGATCTGCCATTGAAGGATCTGTCATGATTGTTGCCGGGTTAGAATTGATTAAGATTGTTTCAATTCCATCCTCTCTAAGCGATCTTAGAGCTTGGGTTCCAGAATAATCAAATTCACATGCCTGTCCTATAACAATAGGACCCGAGCCAATTATTAATATCGATTTAAGTTTTGAATTTTTAGGCATTTTTCCTTTTTATGTATTGTATTTAAGTAATTTACTCTAATAAGTGATAAGTATGCATAAAAAAAGGCGTTACACTAAAGCAACACCTTTATATTATAACAATATTAAATCATTATTTTTTATGTCTAGTTTCAGTCGATACAGACAATTTTTTTCTTCCCTTAGCTCTTCTACGAGCAAGTACTTTTCTTCCATTAGCAGAAGCCATTCTTTCTCTAAAGCCATGTTTGTTTCTTCTTTTTCTTTTCGATGGCTGAAATGTTCTTTTACTCATTATCTTGTATCTTTAAAAATCTGAATTGTACTTAATTATTATCTCTTTGGGTTCCTCCAAAACTGAGCGCAAATATACAAAGAGTTTTTACATTGACAAACGTTATTTAAAAAAATATTTTCAAATAAATATTTTACGCTTCTTCATCAGAAACACAAGCCTATTTATTTGGGATAACCGGCTTCTTTTTGTTAATTATCTTTTATCTAATTTTGATAAAATTTTAGTTTATTTGCAAATCAAATAAAGGTAACAAGGTTTTAAAAAGCCTATTAAACACTACAAACCTAATAAAAATGTACAATAAAATTATAAAACTTATTATAGCTATCGGCATTTTCGCATATGCTATTTATCAATTTGTTGAGAACAATATAGGTAATGGTATTATGCTTATACTATTATCTTTAATATTTGTATTCCTATATTTTAAAAACGAATTTATTTTACTGGCATTTTTAAGATTACGCAAGCAGGATTTTGAAGGTGCTAAAAAATGGTTAGATAAAATTAAAAATCCAGAAAGTGCCTTAGTAAAGAAACAACAGGGATACTACAACTACCTTCACGGATTAATGGTTTCTCAATCTAATATCAATGAGGCTGAAAAATTCTTTAAAAAAGCCGTGAGTTTAGGTTTATCCATGGATCATGATTTAGCCATGGCTAAATTAAACTTGGCTGGTATTGCTTTTTCTAAACGCAGAAAACAGGAAGCTCAGAAATTATTAAGCGAAGCTTCAAAATTAGATAAACAGGGTATGCTTGCCGATCAAATTAAAATGATGAAGGATAATATGAAGCGTGCACAAGGTCCGAGCCAACATTATGGTGCTGGCGGATCGCTTAGAGCTCAAAAAAGAAGAGGTTAACAACAATTTATATTAATAAAAAAAGCACATCTTAACGATGTGCTTTTTTTTATATCTATTCATTATGTACGCCTTAATTATAATATCCTTCTTTAGGAATATCAATCTTGTAAAGTTTTCGAGATCGATTGTTTAAATGGGGCTCTCTTAACCAAGGATTATGCAGTTTTAATATTTTGTAATTGATACCAAAGCTTTCGGCAAATTTTGTGAAATCGGTTACCGCTGTATCTACTTCCACCTTATATGTAGGTACATCCTGATACAAATCTTTTTCTCTAAAATTAAATCCGTACTTCGCTGGATTTGATAAAATTTCTTTTAAAGCTACAATTCTGAATAAATAACGACCCGTTTCTTCTCCTAACAGTAAATCGTAATAATCTGTAACATTCTGCTCTTTTAAACGTCTTGCCACACCGGCATTACCCGCGTTATATGCTGCTGCTGCCAAAGTCCAGCTTCCCAAATTCTCTTTAGCATCTAATAAATACTTACATGCTACTTCTGTTGCCATTTCTAAATTATAACGTTCATCAACATTATCATTTACCTCTAAGCCATTTTCTCTTGCTGTTGCAGGCATAATTTGCCAAACGCCTCTTGCTCCAGCTGGAGATACTACATTCATTAAACCACTTTCTATAACAGCTAAATATTTAAAATCATCCGGAACACCATGCTTCTTTAAAATAGGTTCTATTACCGGAAAATATTTGTTTGCGCGTTTAAACATTAATAATCCGTTAGATTGCCAATAAGTATTTACCAACAATTCGCGATCCATACGTTCTAAAATGTCCGGATTTTTTAATGGCACTGGTTCTCCCGCAAATTCCAAATTACCAGGAACTTGAAGGGCATAAACATTATAATCGTTTATTAATTTTTTCTCAAAATTTTCATCGGTTGGAGCGTCTTGTAGAGCATAAATAAATAACGCACATAAACTTAATAAACCCACAAACGCCAAGGCTTTCTCTATAATCTTCATCGCTAAAAAGTTTTTCTCTAAAGGTAACAAAATTGCTTATTCTTCTAAAATAATCTTAGGTAAATTTTCATTGAACCATTTGTATTTATTGATAATCATAATATGAGTTCCTCCCTTTATAATTATACAGTTATTAATGTTTTTAATTGGAAATACCGAGTCGTTATCACCGTGAATATGTACCAAACCTTCCGGAGCTACTTGCTGATTCCAGCACACCATACGCTCAATAGCCCAACTTAAATAGTTACTATCATTAACGGACAAGTATTTTTTATACAACTCTAATCGCTTTGTCACGTTATTACCAAAGGCATATTTAGCAACCACATCAATTTTACTTGCCAATTGCGTTGGAACCAACTTATAAGCCATAGTTGCTTTGGCGATTAGCATTTGTTTAGGTAATTCACTTTGCTGTTTTACACTAGATACAATTATTAATTTTCTAACTGAAATATGCTTACTCATTTCCTGTACTAATACCCCTCCAAAAGACACCCCAACTAATACCACATTTTTAAACTCGATGTGCTTGCACATACGTAAGGCATAATCACTAATCGATTCCTGTTTCTCTGGTATCATCCACTCTAAAAAATGAAGTTTAAACTCTGGTTCAGGTAACTTAATATATTCAAAAATTTTAGGACTCGCCGCCATGCCCGGCATCAAGTATATATGTATCGTTTCTACAGCCATATTCTGGTTATTGTTTATCATTTAAAATACATTCAATAATCACAACAAGTAAAGCTTTATAACATAAGGTATTATGATAACATTTACTTTACATTAAGGATAATTTTTCGTAACTTGCAAAGCAAAGTTATATAAATAGCTCCCACTATTTAAAAGATTCCTAAGAAATAAAAACAAATCATGATTGATGCTGCAGAATTAATAGACAATGATTTTTTACGTCAGTTCGAACTGAAAATTGATAGCCACTTAGCTAAGATTGAATACTCACTTCAAGAACGAAAGATTTTTTTAACCAAGCTTGTAATACCTGAAGAAATAAAAGATGATGAATTCAGGAAAGAATTTTTAGAAGCCGTGTTTAAATCAATTTCAGAACGCAATTTAAGCGTTGTTCCTACAAGTCCTGAAATCGCTAAGTTTGTGAGAAGCAACCGCAAATACAAACGTATGTTACCGGTTGGTGTTAGAATTTAATTTAGAAAATTTAAAACATAAAAAAATCCAAAACATTACGTTTTGGATTTTTCTTTATATACTTTTCTTTGGTTTATTGCTTGGTATAAACTAAGGTAATGTCCTTTGTTTCTAAAACATCGGTTTTAGCCATATTATGTACTTTCTGAGCATTTTTATAAACCATAGTCAATGTATTTCCATTAATTATAGCTTCCCTATCATTGATAAAGACGCTAGATCCTTTATGCGCATAAGACGCAGCGAAACCAATAGAACCTTCCGTTTCACACTCTACCTGATAAACATACACCCCCAAAGCTTCATTTTTACTAATCATAACATTCGGATTAAAGGTTAAATTAGAAGCTACAGTTCCATCAACAGAAAACGTTAACATTTCCATTGCTTCACAAGGTATCTCTTCAATAAGATTTGTACTAAAAACAGCATCATTATTTAAATCTACCGGAATACCAACCGTCCAGGTTGTTAATTTCCATCCCCCTTCAAGAGGATTTTCTTCAACATCCACAGTCTCTGTACTACAACCTGCAAATAATGTTAGGAATATAAATAGTATTGGAATCAATAATTTCATATAATTTGGGACATTACCCTGCTAAAATATGTGGTAACCGTCCAAACTAGAGAAAAAAACTGTTAAGATGCCTCTTTTTATCGATTAACTATAGGTTAAACCGCCAATTCATTAATAAAATCGAACCTTACCATACCATCGGTATCAATTTTAGTCAATTTTACTTCATGAAGCGTGTTTACCAATTCCGGATTCCATGGCGCTTTAACTTTTACATAGTTTTCAGTAAACCCATGAATATAACCTTCCTTGTTTTCTCCCTCAAACAAAACGGTTCTCGTTGTTCCTATCTGGCTTTCGTAAAAGGCACGGCGCTTTTTAACCGATAACCCTCTTAACATCTTACTGCGTTTAGAGCGAACATTTTTAGGCACAACACCATCCATTTCAGCTGCTTCAGTATTATCACGTTCTGAATACGTAAAGACATGCAGGTAAGAAATATCCAGCTCATTTAAAAAGTTATACGTCTCTAAGAAATGCTCATCGGTCTCCCCAGGGAAACCAACAATAACATCCACACCAATACAAGCATGCGGCATAACTTCTTTAATTTTTGAAACGCGATCTACGTACAACTCACGCATATAACGACGTTTCATCTTTTTCAATATAGCATTACTTCCACTTTGTAATGGCACATGAAAATGCGGCACAAATGCTCTGGATTTTGAAACCAAATCTATGGTTTCATTTTTTAACAGATTAGGTTCTATGGAAGAAATACGTAAACGCTCAATACCCTCTACTTTATCCAATTCAGTGACTAAATCTAAAAAGGTATGCTCGTGTTTTTTATTTCCGAACTCTCCTTTACCATAATCACCAATATTTACACCGGTTAAAACAATTTCTTTTATATTTTGTGCAGAAATTTCTCTGGCATTTTTAAGCACATTATCCATAGTATCACTTCTGGAAATACCACGTGCTAAAGGAATAGTACAATAGGTACACTTGTAATCGCAACCATCCTGAACTTTTAAAAAGGCACGCGTTCTGTCTCCAATAGAATAACTTCCAACGTAAAAATCGGCATCTTCAATCTCACAAGAATGCACTTCACCTAAATCGTTTTTAGTTAAGTCGTTAAGATAGTCGGTGATTTTAAATTTTTCAGTGGCTCCTAAAACTAAATCTACCCCATCTACATCAGCAAGTTCCTGTGGTTTTAATTGGGCATAACATCCAACGGCAGCAACAAAAGCATCCGGATTAACTTTTTGAGCCTGCTTTACAATACTCTTAAAACGCTTATCGGCATTTTCAGTTACCGAACACGTATTTATCACATATATATCTGCATTTTCAGAAAAATCCACACGATCGAATCCTTCTTCAGAAAAACTTCTTGCAATTGTTGAAGTTTCCGAAAAATTAAGTTTACAGCCTAATGTATAAAATGCTACCTTCTTTCTTGAATCCATAACCTTTTTAAAAACGTGCAAAGATAAGAAAAAAAGAGCGTTTCTAATCGAAACGCTCCGAATTTCAGGACATAACATAATTTATAAGCCCACAGTGAGAGACTTGAAAATAGGATTTGCCAATAATAGCAAATTTGCTTAACCACTAATTAAGACACACCTTTTATTAAAAAGTCACTAAAAACAAAGATTAAACCTTAAAAATAATTTAGATATAGCACTCAAAACTGCTATTTTTGAACCACCTAATACTACCAATGTGATAAAAAAGCAAGCTCTTCTTTTACTTTTATTAAATTGTTTTACAGCAATTGTTTTATGTATTTCCTGTAATTCTAATCAGAAGAACAATAGAGATTATTTGGTTTTTAAATACAACGAACATAAAAATATAGGCTCCTTAGACCCTGCTTTTTCAAAAGACATTGCTGATATCTGGGCAACGAACCAGCTTTTTAACGGCCTGGTGCAAATGGATGATGATATGCAGGTCCTTCCTTGCATTGCGAAACATTGGACTATTTCTGAAGATGCGTTGACTTATAATTTTATTCTCCGTAACGACGTGAAATTTCATAAGCATAACCACTTCGGAAAGGATTCCACACGAACCGTTGTTGCCAAAGATTTTGAATACAGTCTAAACCGATTATTAAACAAACAAGTGGCCTCGCCTGGTAGCTGGGTTTTAAATAAAGTCGACCACTTCAAAGCTATTAACGACACCCTTTTCCAGATCACATTAAAACAGCCTTTTCCTGCATTTCTTGGATTACTTACCATGAAATACTGCAGTGTGGTACCTAAGGAAATCGTAGAACTTTATGGTAGCGACTTCAGATCAAACCCTATTGGTACAGGACCTTTTAAATTCAAACGCTGGGAAGAAAATATAAAATTGGTCTTCAGAAAAAATGAAAACTACTTTGAGAAAGACTTAAACGGGAACCAACTCCCCTATCTCGAAGCTGTTGCGATTACCTTTTTACCTGATAAACAAAGTGAATTTTTGCAGTTTGCACAAGGTAATATCGATTTTGTGTCCGGACTCGATGCCTCGTATAAAGATGAAATTCTAACAGCCGATGGTAAGCTACGAGATATATACAAATCCGATGTTAATATGATTCGGGGACCTTATTTAAACACTGAATATTTAGCCTTTTATATGGATGCCGAAGTTTCTGAAATACAGTCAGAATACATTAGAAAATCTGTAAATTTTGGTTTCGACCGAAATAAAATGATGATTTACCTTCGCAATGGTATTGGTATTCCTGCTAATGGCGGATTCATTCCAAAAGGATTACCCGGTTATGATGAAAGCATTGGATTTAGGTATCAACCTGAAAAAGCTAAAGCGCTAGTTTCAAAATTTAAAACTGAAACTGGCATTGAAAGCCCTGAAATCAACATTACTACAACCAGTAATTATTTAAGCTTTTGTGAATACATTCAACGTGAAATTCAAAAAACAGGGCTACAGGTTAATGTGGATGTGATTCCTGCCGCTACGTTAAAAGACGCCAAGGCCAATGGCAAATTAAATATGTTTAGAGCGAGCTGGGTAGCAGATTACCCCGATGCCGAAAACTACCTTTCTTTATATTACAGCAAAAACTTTGCGCCTAACGGTCCAAATTACACACACTTTAAAAGCGACACTTTTGATGCTTTGTACGAACAAGCCTTTACGGAAACAAACACTGAAAACCGAAAGTTGCTTTACACCAAAATGGATAGCTTAGTAATGCAAAAAGCCCCTGTTGTAGTTATGTTTTACGATGAAGTTGTTAGATTTACCAGAAAAGAAGTCGAAAATTTAGGCATCAACCCAACCAATTTATTAGACTTAAAACAAGTAAAAAAGACAAAAAAAGATTAATCTTCTATAGGTTTTCCGATATCCTGGATTTCATCTTTTATGATAACTATATTTTTCTTCCAACGCGATTCTAAAAATTTATAAAACCCATAAAGTGAAAGCAAACCAACAGGTATTCCTAAATAACTTATGAACGAATTATTATCCCAATCAATATACCAGTTGAATACAAATTCATCTAATACAGCTAAAACAATTCCAAAAATAAATGTAGAAACAAAATATACTACAATACTCAGAACAGCATACAACCATTTGTTTTGATTGTATTGAATTGCCAGTTCATAGAACTTTTTACCCATAAAGTAAATTAGCAGAATCGATAACATAAACCATTGTTTTTAATTAACCTCCTAAACAAAAAAGAGAAACACCTTTATGAATAAGGTATTTCTCTTAAATATAGAAAATCATTTTTTAATTCTACATAAAACTTATTGACGCCTGTACTTAGCTGTTTCTTCAAAAATATGCTCAAAAATGGCCTTATCCTGTTCGGTTAACGGTAAATTACGTCTAGACATGACAACCTCCATGACTTCAAACGCTTTTTTGGTTGCGTAGGTTGTAAACCCGGCACTGCCACCCCAACTATAACTCGGCACAAAGTTTCTTGGGAAACCACTACCAAAAATATTTGCACTTACACCTACAACCGTTCCGGTATTAAACATGGTATTAATACCGCACTTACTGTGATCGCCCATCATCAAACCGCAAAACTGTAATCCTGTTTTAGCAAAACCTTCGGTTTCGTAATTCCAAAGTCTTACTTCGGCATAATTATTTTTTAAGTTAGAGTTATTAGTATCGGCTCCCAGATTACACCATTCACCTAATACAGAATTCCCTAAATACCCTTCATGTCCTTTATTAGAATAGCCAAAAATAACTGAGTTTTTAATCTCTCCTCCAACGGTACTACTCGGTCCAACTGTTGTAGGTCCGTAAATTTTAGCTCCCATCTTTACTGTAGAAGATTCTCCTAACGAGAACGGTCCGCGAACCAATGAACCTTCCATGATTTCAGCACCTTTACTAATATAGATAGGTCCGTTACTGGCATTTAAAGTTACAAACTCCAACTTTGCGCCCTCTTCTATAAAAATATTCTCAGCAGCAATCACGTTGCAACTAGACGGAATAGGCTGTGAATGCCTTCCTTTAGTTACCAGATTAAAATCCTCCTGTAGCGCTTCACCATTTTTTGAAAATATATCCCAGGTGTTTTCAACTTTAATTAAGTCGCCTTCAAACTCTAAGGCTTCGTAATTATCAAAGTTTATATCATCCTGCGTATCCTTTGTGTGAAACGCGATAACATCTTCATCTTTAAAAACAGCCTGATTTTCCTGTAAATCTTTTACCATTTCAACCAGTTCAAAATTTGGTAAAAACGAGGCATTAATCATGATATTTTCATCCATCTCTACCATCGGGTACTTATCAGACAAATAGTCTTCTGTTACCGTAGTAGTGGTAGAATCTAAAAATGTTTCCCATTTTTCACGTATGGTTAAAATTCCAATTCTTATATCGGCAACCGGACGTGTAAAAGTAAATGGGAGTAAATTATTTCTGGACGGACCATCAAAAAGGATGTAGTTCATTATGTTACTAAGTATTAATTAAACCAAAACCACCTGTGTTTTGGCAACCCAAAAATAGCTTAATTGCCGAAAACAAAAAAGCCTTCACTATAAAATAATGAAGGCTTCTTATATATATTTTTCTAAGCTTATTTTTTGAACTTAGCGTATTTGTTTTTGAATTTATCGATACGACCAGCAGTATCTACTAATTTAGATTTACCAGTGTAGTATGGGTGCGATGTTCTTGAAATCTCCATTTTTACAAGTGGATACTCAACACCATCAACCTCAATAGTTTCGTTAGTGTTTGCTGTAGACTTTGTTAAAAATACATCATCGTTAGACATATCTTTAAATGCTACTATTCTATAATTTTCTGGATGTATACCTTTTTTCATCGCTAAAGCTTTTATTCTGTTCAATTTTGGAAGTGCAAAAATAAGTATTTTTTACAAACTACCAATACTTTTTATTATTTTTTATTTAGAATTAAGTTGTAACGATTTTCTATCTTTGACAACTAATCATTCAACTTACCTTATAAACGCAAAAATATGGAAAAATCTTTAAAATCTACAGCTACTAATTTAGGATTGATTTTAGGAGCTCTTTTAACATTATACACTGCAGTTGCTTACTTATTTAAGCGTGACTTATTGGTTAATCTTTGGGTTATCACTTTAATTATTCCATTATTTATAATTGGCTATGGGATATTCTCAACTGCAAAAATAAAAAGCTTACAAAATGGCTTTTTAAGCTTCAAAGAAGCTTTTTCTGGTTTTTTTATTCCTGTTGCCATAGGCATTATGGTTAGTACACTCATAACTATAATCTTATTTAACTTTATAGATACTGATGCTGCCATTGAAGTAAAAAATTTATTAATAGAAAATACAGTTGGGATGTTAAAAAATGCTGGAGCACCTACCGATATTATTGCTGAAAAAGTTGAAGAAATAGAGAGTCAAGACACCTTTTCTTTAGGAATACAGCTTAAATCTTTAGCTCAAAGCTTGATTTTTTTCGCAGTCATCGGTCTTATAGTTGCAGCTGCAATGAAAAAAAGTAAGCCAGCCAATGAATAATTTAAGTATTTTTGATTTTATAATTATCTGAAAACTTTTAAATGAATATATCAGTAGTCATACCACTACTTAACGAACAAGAATCTTTAACAGAATTACATGATTGGATTGCAAAAGTTATGCAATCCAATCGTTTTTCATACGAAATCGTATTTATAGACGATGGGAGTACCGATGATTCCTGGCAAGTCATACAAGAATTAGCAAAACAAAACGACAGTGTAAAAGGTATTCGTTTTTCTAAAAACTTTGGCAAATCGCAGGCCTTACATGCGGGTTTTGAAAAAGCTCAAGGCGATGTCGTCATTACTATGGATGCCGATTTACAAGATAACCCTGATGAAATACCTGAGCTATACAGCATGATCACGGAAGATCGTTTCGATTTGGTTTCTGGTTGGAAAAAGAAACGCTACGATTCTGTTATTGCTAAAAATTTACCATCCAAACTATTTAACTGGGCGGCGCGTAAAACATCTGGCGTAAAACTTAACGACTTTAACTGCGGTCTTAAAGCCTACAAAAACGATGTGGTAAAAAACATTGATGTTAACGGCGAAATGCATCGTTACATACCTGTGCTTGCAAAAAACGCAGGTTTCACCAAAATAGGCGAAAAGATTGTACAGCATCAAGCCAGAAAATATGGTGAAACAAAATTCGGAATGAACCGTTTTATTAATGGTTTTCTCGATTTAATTACCATCTGGTTTATCTCGCACTTCGGCAAACGCCCTATGCATTTATTTGGTGCTTTAGGCGTTCTTATGTTTATTTTGGGCTTTGCATTTTCATTTTATTTAGGCATCGATAAACTCTTCTTTAATCCGTCTGGAAGATTGATTACTGAACGTCCGGAATTCTTTTTAGCCTTATCGACTATGATTATAGGCACCCAATTTTTTGTTGCGGGATTCTTAGGTGAAATGATTTTACGATCGAAACAGGATAAAAAACGCTATTTAATCAAGGACGAGACTTCAAATTTTTAACGAAATAAATTAATTATTGAGAATCCTTCAAATGTCTTAAAAATTGAGACTTACAAAGGATTCTTTTATTTTTTTTTAATAACTTTAAAACAGTTTCATACACTTCAAAAATTGAAACCATTAAACTAAACTAAGTGCAATAATTTCTTTTTTGAAAATATATTTTTAAAACACATTATGATACACATCGAACCAAAAATTTTAGACCGAATTAACACCTGGTTAACCCCAACTTTTGACGAAGAAACACAAGATTTTATTAAAAACAGTATTGCTCACAATCCTAAAGATATTCAGGAGAGTTTTTACAAAGATTTAGAATTTGGAACTGGAGGTATGCGTGGTGTAATGGGCATTGGTACGAATCGTATTAACAAATACACCCTTGGCAAAAGCACACAAGGTTTAAGCGACTATTTACACAAATCATTTCCAGACGAAACACCGAAAGCTGTAATTGCTTACGATTGTCGTCACAACAGTAAAACCTTAGCAAAGGTGGTAGCAGATGTGTTCTCTGCTAATGGTATTGAAGTGTACCTATTTGAAGACTTACGCCCTACTCCGGAATTATCATTTGCAGTTAAGCATTTAAACTGCCACTGCGGAATCGTGTTAACAGCCTCACACAACCCACCGGAATACAACGGATACAAAGTATACTGGCAAGATGGCGGGCAATTGGTACCACCACAAGACGGTGAGGTCATTGCTATGATTAACGACATTGATTATTCTGACATTAAATTTGAAGCCAACAATGCTTTAATCAACTACATAAGCGAAGATATTGATAATGCCTTTATTGAAGCTTCAGTAAAAAATGGTTGTGTTGGAGCTACACAGGCCGCTAAAGACGACTTAACTATTGTATTCACCTCGTTACATGGAACATCAATTACTGCAGTTCCTGAAACCTTAAAACGTGCCGGGTATAAAAATGTTCATATTGTAAAAGAACAAGAAGTACCAAACGGTGATTTCCCAACGGTAGCTTCACCAAACCCTGAAGAACCTGCGGCTTTAAAAATGGCTTTGGAATTAGCCGAAAAAGTAAATGCTGATATTGTTATAGGAACCGATCCAGATTGTGATCGTTTAGGGGTTGCTGTTAGAAACAGTGATGGCGAACTACAATTACTTAATGGAAATCAAACCATGCTAATGATGACCGATTTCCTATTAAAACAATGGAAATCTGAAGGCAAAATCAACGGCAAGGAATTTATTGCTTCAACCATTGTATCGACGCCAATGTTAAACAAACTCGCTGAAGCTTACAACGTAGAAAGTAAAATTGTTTTAACCGGTTTTAAATGGATTGCCAAATTAATTAAAGATTATCCGCAATTAGATTTTATTGGTGGTGGTGAAGAAAGTTTTGGTTTTATGGTTGGTGACTTTGTGCGTGATAAAGACGCTGTTACCTCTACACTATTGGCTTGCGAAATTGCTGCCATTACTAAATCTGAAGGAAGTTCATTCTACAACGAATTAATTAAATTATACGTTGAGCACGGGTGCTATAAAGAAAAATTAGTCTCGCTTACCAAAAAAGGTATTGAAGGCGCACAGGAAATCACACAGATGATGATTGATGCCCGTGAAAATCCGCTGAAAGATATAAACGGATCAAAAGTGGTGAGGTTAGAAGATTACGACACATCTGTTGCGAAACACTTATTAACTGGAAAAGAAACAGCTATTGATGTACCAAAATCGAACGTTTTAATTTATTACACCGAAGACGGTAGTCAAATTGCATTAAGACCAAGTGGAACTGAGCCGAAAATTAAATTTTACGTAAGCGTCAATACTAAATTGAATTCTGTTGAAGATTTCAAAACTGTTGAAGCAGATTTAGATGCTAAAGCCGAAACCATTTTAAAAGACATGAAACTCATTTAATTTTCAATACTGAAGAATTAAATAATTATCGAAACAAGCCTACGAGCATATAAATTTCGATTATCGAGTCAAAAAAATGTTAAACAGATATATTTAATTTAAATAGCTATATCTTTGTAAAATATACATGCTTTTATGTTTTTCATAAAAGCATGTTTTTTTAACAGACCTTTTTAAATGAAGCAATTTTTCAACATTTTACAATATGCAAAGCCTTATAAAAGCTATGCTATTGGTCACATTATCTCTAATATATTTTATGCCCTTTTCGGAGCTTTATCTTTCGTAGCACTGATTCCTATGTTAGATATTCTATTCGAAAAAAATTCTAAAAAAATAACAGAAGCCCCTGTATACGAAGGCATCGGTCACCTTAAAGACTTTTATAAAGACTATTTGGCATATCAGGTTAATCAATATGCAGAAAGCGCCCCTCAAAAAGCATTATTGCTTGTTGTTGGTCTTATCATTATTTTATTCTTACTTAAAAACATCTTTGGTTATTTAGCCAATTACTTCATGGTGTTTTTAAGGAATGGTGTGGTTCGTGACTTAAGAAACAAAGTGTATGAAAGAACGGTAGAGCTACCTTTATCTTACTTTTCAGAGCAGCGCAAAGGTGATATTATGGCTCGCGTTACTCAGGATGTAGCCACCTTACAATATTCTATGCTGCCAGCGTTAGAACTAATTTTCAGAGAGCCTTTAATGATTATTTTCACGATAACAATGATGTTAATCATTAGTGCTAAACTAACACTTTTTGTTTTCGTTTTCATTCCGTTATCAGGTTTAATTATCTCTCGTATTGGTAGAAGTTTGAAACGAAAATCAGACCGCGTTCAAAAAGAACAAGGCGTTCTTCTGTCAACCTTAGAAGAAACCTTAACTGGTTTACGCATTATTAAAGGCTTTAACGCAGAAGACAAGTTTAACGACAGATTCCAAAATTCAACCAACCGATTTTTCAACTTTTCAAACAAACTTTTAAATCGTCAAAACTTAGCGTCACCAACAAGTGAATTTTTAGGAATCCTTGTTATTTCTGTCCTTTTATGGTACGGAGGGCAATTAGTACTTGTTGATGGTTCTTTAGACGGAAGTTCTTTCATTGCTTATATTGGTTTAGCTTATAATATTATGGTTCCGGCCAAAGCCATTTCTCGTGGTTTGTACAACATTAAACAAGGAGATGCTGCTGCGGAACGTATTCAGGAAATTGTCGACGCTCCTAACCCTTTAAAAGACAAAGAAAATGCACTTGTAAAAACAGGTTTTGATGCCGAAATCGTATTCGAAAACGTATCTTTTAAATACGACAAAGATTATGTGCTTAAAAACTTTTCGTTAACCATTCCTAAAGGAGAAACAGTGGCTTTAGTTGGACAGTCTGGAAGTGGAAAATCTACTATTGCCAACTTGGTTACTCGTTTTTATGATGTAAACGAAGGGCGCATTTTAATTGACGGTATCGATATTCGTGAGCTGACGACATATTCGCTACGCAACCAATTAGGCATAGTTACTCAAGATGCCATTCTGTTTAATGACAGCATTAAAAACAATCTTAAGTTAGGTAAAGACAATGCTTCAGACGAAGCTATTATCGATGCTTTAAAAGTGGCCAATGCCTGGGAATTTGTTAAAGAATTACCTGAAGGTATTGATACTAATATTGGTGATTCGGGTAATAAATTATCTGGCGGGCAAAAACAACGACTAAGTATTGCTCGTGCTGTGCTAAAGAGCCCTCCTATTATGGTATTAGACGAAGCAACTTCTGCTTTAGATACCGAGAGCGAGCGCTTGGTGCAAGTCGCTTTAAACAACATGATGAAAAATAAAACGTCTATTGTTATAGCGCACCGTTTATCTACCATTCAAAATGCAGATAATATTGTGGTTATGAGTAAAGGTGAAATTGTAGAAAAAGGCAAGCATGCCCAGCTGATAGCAAAACAAGGTGTTTATCAAAAACTTGTCGAAATGCAAAGTTTTGAATAAAGATACATCTTTGATAATATTAACAAAAAAGGATAGAGACTTGGGTTTCTATCCTTTTTTTTATTCAATGTTAGATTTAAAGAAACTTACCCAATTCATTTTAACTTATTTTTATAATCAAGGCATTAAACTTTCTGTAATTTTATAGGTCTAATTTTTAATGCATTTTGTGATTGACGAAGATTTATTAATAGAGCAACTAAAATCTGATTCAGAAAAAGAAGAAGCTTTTAGACACCTTATAACGCTGTACAAAGAGCGCTTGTATTGGCATATCCGTAATATAGTTAAATATCACGACGATGCAGACGACGTTTTACAAAATACTTTTATTAAGATTTATAAAAATATTCATAATTTTAAAGGAGATAGTAAACTATTCTCTTGGATGTATCGTATAGCTACTAACGAGTCTATTACATTTATTAATAAAAATGCTAAGCGATTGCAAACCACTAACGAGGAGGTACAGCAATTAGCTATCAATAATTTAACATCCGATGTGTATTTTGAAGGTGATGCCATTCAGCTTAAATTACAAAAAGCTATAGCTACCTTACCAGAAAAACAACAATTGGTTTTTAATATGAAGTATTTTCAGGATTAAAAATTCAAGTATATGTCGGAAATACTAGAAACCAGTGAGGGAGCCTTAAAAGCATCGTATCATATTGCAACAAAAAAAATAGAAGCTTATTTAACTAAAGATTAAACCTTTAGAAAAAAATAAAGTCTTACTTATATGAGTCAGGAAAAATTACATAATATCAATAATTCAGGATTTAAAGTCCCTGAGAATTACTTCGACACTTTAGAAGACAGGCTGTTTACTCAATCCAAACTTAAAGCATCGGCAGATTCTTCTGGTTTTACAATGCCTGAAAATTATTTAAATACGCTGGAAGACAACATACTTAGTCAGGTTTCAGAAAAAGAAACAGCTAAGGTCATTCCGTTGTTTAGCAGAAAAAATCTACTTTACGCTTCAAGTATTGCTGCAGCCATTACCTTATTATTTACGCTTTCTATTCAAAACACCAAACCTATGTTAGATGGTGTAGACAATGAAACGGTAGAAAGTTATCTTTTAAATGAAGATATCGATTTATACGAAATAGCATCAACATTAACAGCAGAAGACCTGGCCAAAGAAAATTTTAAAGAAGTAAAAATTGATGAAACAACCTTTGAAGACTACATTCTTTCTGATGTAGACCTTGAGGGTATGATGACTAATTAAAAGTTTGTTATGATGAAAAAATTAATCCTCCCCATATTGATTCTTTTTATTTCAGCAAGTGTTTTTGCACAAGGCCATGGTGATAAATTTAAAGAACTTAAAATTCCGTTTATATCAGAACGCTTAAATTTAAGCCCTGATGAAGCTGAAAAGTTCTGGCCTATTTATAACAAGCATGAAGAAGTGTCATCGAAACTAAGAAATGAAATACACGGAATTCAGTACAAAATAAAAAAGAACACTAAAGATTTATCCAACGAAAAGGCAAAAGAATTACTTGAGAGTTTAAGCGCCTGCGAAAGAAAACGATTAGATGCTGATGATAAATTAGATCGAGATCTTCTTAAATTTTTATCACCCAAAAAGGTTTTATTGCTAAAAGGCGCTGAGAAAGAATTTAAAAAACGTCTCTTTGACAGCTATTTAGAAAAGAAATTAAAGTCAAAAAAACAATAAATAAAAAAAGGAGCTTTTAAAAGCTCCTTTTTTTATTCCTTAAATGTTAGTTTCGCAATACGCTTAGCGCCTCCTGCATAAGCTATTGAATCGTTTATAAATCGAATAGTATAAAAACTCTCATCACTTAAATGCACCCATGATTCACCTCCGTCTTTACTATAATCTATACCTTTAAAGCCAACAGTAACCAATTCTTTTCCTTCTCGTTTTGGTAAAAACTGCACACAACTCCTATAACCCGGCACTTGCTCATCAGCTACAATACTCCAGGTTTTACCACCATCAACCGTTTTTATTTTATTAGCTTTATTAGCATCTGGTTTTGTAAAATCACCTCCAATAGCATAGCCTACATTTTCATCATAAAAAGTAATTGAATATATCCCTTCGGCTTCAGCATCCTGAATTGCAGGTGTTTTTGTTACCGCCCAGGTCTCACCTTTATCTGTCGTAAAATAGATATTACCATGGGTGGTTGCTACCCAGGCTTTGTTACCATTTACTGCAATATTAGTATTACTCGCTGCAAAAGCACCCTCACCGTCTTCAGCTTGAGGAAGCTCCTCACATGAAACTTTATTCCATGTCTGTCCACCATCTCGGGTAATTATAATAGACAGGCATCCTTTTGTACTATCTCCAACAGCTATGCCTTCGGCGTTATTCCAAAAGGTCATAGCATCATAAAACACACCTTCGGTTGTTTCTTTGTATACCAATTGCATTCTTCCATCATCTCCCGTCTTATAAAGCAATGCAGGATTTTCAATACTTAACATAAAAAAATCGGTTGCTGTATGTGCTACGGCTCTAAAATGAAGATTTAAAGAATCGTATTGCTGAACAGAAGTCTGCCACATTTTTGTATTCGGGTTATACAATCCGAAAGTCCCATTGTTTCCAGCAAAAGCCAGACTTTTATCATTTAAAATTTCAATCGCTCGAATGCTTAACAACGAATCCTCCAGAATCGTTTCAACATCTACAGATTTAAAATCTCTTGCAATAAACTCAGCTTTTTGCTCACAAGAACATAAAGATATTACCAATAAAAAGGTAATTAACAAGTATTTCATAAGTCTTAATTTTTGCTAAAAGTATAAAAGCTATATAAATAAAAACTTAAAGCTATAAACAAATTAACTTTTAAATGTACCTTTGCAGCCTCATATTTTATATACAATGCGATTACACAGAAATTTATGCTTTGCAGTTATAGATGGTTTAACCCTAATCTTTAACGAAGGGAAATATGCCGATAAAGTAATTCAACAGCTTTTAAAGCGCGACAAACGCTGGGGTAGCCGTGACCGTGCTTTTGTGGCTGAAACTACTTATGATATTGTACGATGGAAACGACTTTACGCTGAAATTGCTGAAGTTAAAGAACCGTTTGACAGAGATAACCTGTGGCGTATGTTTGCTGTATGGGCAACCCTGAAAGGTATTAAATTACCCGATTGGAAATATTTTGAAAACACACCAACACGCAAAATTAAAGGACGTTTCGATGAATTATCTAAAATTAGAAAATTCAAAGAAGCTATTCCTGACTGGATTGACAACTTAGGGGAAAAAGAATTAGGTGCCGCAGTTTGGACTAAAGAAATTGAAGCTTTAAACGAACAAGCCGATGTTATTTTAAGGGTAAATACCTTAAAAACAACCAAAGAAAAACTTCAGGCCGAATTATTTGATAACGATATTGAAACCGAATTTTTAGCCAATTATCCATACGCTTTAAAATTAAAGGACCGTGCAAATGTATTTTCTACTGAAGCATTTAAAAACGGACTTTTTGAAGTTCAGGATGCATCGTCTCAAAAAGTGGCCGATTTCTTAGATGTAAAACCAGGGATGCGTGTTGTAGACACTTGCGCAGGTGCTGGTGGTAAAACTTTGCATATTGCTTCTTTAATGGAAAACAAAGGACAAATTATTGCAATGGATATCTATGCTAACAAACTACATGAGCTAAAGCGTCGTGCCAAGCGTAATGGTGCTCATAATATTGAAACGCGTGCTATCGACTCTACCAAAGTGATTAAAAAACTTTACGATAAAGCCGATCGCGTGTTAATTGATGCGCCTTGTTCTGGTTTAGGTGTCCTGAGAAGAAACCCTGATTCTAAATGGAAACTGGAAGAAAGTTTTTTAGAAAAAATTAAAACTACGCAGCAAGACATTTTGCAACAATATTCAAGAATGGTTAAACCTGGTGGAAAGTTAGTTTATGCGACTTGCTCGGTATTACCTTCTGAAAATCAACAACAAGTTGAAAAATTCTTAACATCAGAATCCGGAAAAGACTTTATATTTGTAAAAGACGATAAAGTATTATCGCACAAATCTGGTTACGATGGATTTTATATGGCGCTTTTAGAAAAGAAAGCCTAATTCAAAACATATACTGTTTCATCTGACCATCAAGCACCTATAAATTGATTCAGATGAAACAGCTTTACTTGTTTTTTTCCTTCCTCCTTTCAACTTTTGCTTTTGCTCAGTTAACACCTCCATCGGAACTACAAGCTTATTACAGTGATGTAGACTTTAGTTTAACAGGTAATGCTTTGTATGATGACTTAGCGATAGCTACAATTGCCAAGCATACCACCTTTCTTTCCTATTCAGATAGACACGATTACCTTTATGATGCGGATGAAGACTTAAGCAACTCTAACAATGTTATTTTGGTTTATTCTGGAGAAAGCAGATCAAAATTAGAATATTTATCAGTCAATAATCCAAACATGCCTCAAACTTTTAACACGGAACACATCTACCCTAGGTCATTATTAGATAACGGTAATGCTGAAGGCGATTTATATCATCTAAGATCCTGCGATATAAACATAAATTCCAACCGTGCCAACAAGCCTTTTAGCAGTGGTTCTTGAAGTTATACTTCCTACACGAATTCCTGGTATCCAGGAGATGAATGGAAAGGCGATGTAGCCAGAATGATTATGTATATCAATTTAAGATATAACGAACCATTTGAGGACGTTGGAACGCTTAACTTATTTTTACAATGGAACGCTGAAGATCCTGTTTCTTCTTTTGAAAATCATAGAAATAGTGTGATTAGTGCAGTGCAAGGTAACCGAAACCCTTTTATAGACAACCCATATCTCGCGACTGTTATATGGGGTGGCACAACAGCTGAAAATAGATGGGATGGTAACCTTTCAACTAACACCGCTTCTCCTCTTGACTTAACAGTTTTCCCAAACCCGGTTAAAGAACGCTTCGTTTTCATATCTGCCACGCAAGAATTAGATGCAATAATCTATAATGTTTTAGGCAAAGAAGTTCTAAAACAACACCTAAATGTTAATACTAAAAAAATTGATATCAGCCAACTCACTAGAGGCGTTTATTTAATGAAATTAAGTTCAGATTCCGGCACTATTACGAAGAAACTGATAAAACAATAAATTCTAAATTCATCAACTTGAAAGACCATCTTATCGATGGTCTTTTTTATTTTTATGGTATGACTGAAGAATTTATTTTTCATATTTCAACCGTAATCAATGAATACATTGAATCGATACATGCTGTTTCTGGAGGAGATATTTCTTCAGCTTATAAAATCATAACTTCTAACCAAAGTTACTTTCTTAAAACAAATACAGCTTCCAATGCTTTGCATATGTTTCAAAACGAAGCTGAAGCTCTTGAAACCATAGCTAAAACGAATACAATTGCCACACCAAACATTATTGATTGTTCAACATTCGAGAACACATCTTATTTACTTCTGGAATTTATTGAAAGTAAATCCCCTTCAGTAGAAGATTTTAAAACTTTAGGAAAGCAACTCGCGGCACTTCATCAAAACACCAATTCCTATTTTGGTTTACAACAAGATAATTTCATTGGAAGCCTCAGTCAGTCAAACACACCCACCGACTCCTGGAATACGTTTTATGTTAATGAGTGACTGTTTCCTCAATTACAATTGGCTATTCAAAAACAACTGCTCTCCGCATCGGATTGTCCTTGCAAAGGACTTATGATTAAAAAACTGACTCCCTTTTTTCAAAACATAACACCTTCACTTTTGCATGGCGATTTATGGAGTGGTAATTATTTAATTTCAGAAAACGACTCGCCTTTTCTTATCGATCCGGCAATGTATTTCGGACATTCGGAAGTAGATATTGCCATGACTAAACTCTTTGGTGGACTCTCTGAAGATTTCTACAAAGCATATCACGAAAGCATTCCAGCTGATGAACTTACACCATATCGTATAGAGATTTACCAATTGTATTACCTCTTAATTCACCTTAATTTGTTCGGAAAAAGCTACTACCCCTCAGTAATTAATTTACTAAAAAAATACTTTTAAAAGACCTGAAAATCACAGTG
The DNA here is from genome assembly GCF_014596975.1 of Aestuariibaculum marinum. Lineage (GTDB taxonomy): Bacteria > Bacteroidota > Bacteroidia > Flavobacteriales > Flavobacteriaceae > Aestuariibaculum > Aestuariibaculum marinum. The sequence continues at coordinate 38,129 of NZ_JACVXD010000010.1, forward strand.
TAGATTATTCGAAAATGCTTTCATAAAAAAAGCCTCGTAAATGACTAAAAAAGTGTATTTTTGCATTTTCTAAATGACAACAATAATACATCTAAAATGATTCATTTCTTTGGAAACGTAACCGGTAAAGTTTTTGCCGTTCAAACAACAAAAGAATTATCAACCGAAACCATTGCAAAATTAACATGGTTATTTGGCAATCAGCCAAAAATAGAGCAAGCATCGCTAGATGCTTTTTTTGTTGGACCACGTGCGGCTATGATTACGCCTTGGAGTACCAACGCTGTTGAAATTACTCAAAATATGGGTATTGAAGACATCATTCGAATTGAGGAATTCGAAGCTGTTTCTGAAGATTTCAAAGGGTATGACCCGATGATTTCTGAAAAATTCAACGGATTAAATCAAGAATCATTCACAATAGATATCAAGCCAGAACCTATTCTGGATATTGAAGATATTGCGGCTTACAACATTCAGGAAGGGCTTTCTTTAAGTGATGAAGAAGTAGCCTACTTAGAAGGTGTTTCTGAAAAAATTGGTCGCCCGCTAACCGATTCTGAAGTATTCGGTTTCTCTCAAGTAAACAGTGAGCATTGTCGTCACAAAATTTTCAATGGAACATTTGTTATTGATGGTGAAGAAAAACCGACATCATTATTCAAAATGATTCGTAAAACGTCGGAAACCAATCCTAACGATATCGTTTCAGCATATAAAGACAATGTTGCTTTTGTAAAGGGACCTGTTGTTGAGCAATTCGCTCCTAAAACAGCTGATAAACCAGATTTTTACGAAACTAAAGAATTCGAATCTGTTATTTCATTGAAAGCGGAAACGCACAACTTCCCTACCACCGTAGAGCCATTCAACGGTGCTGCAACAGGATCGGGAGGAGAAATTCGTGATCGTTTAGCTGGTGGTAAAGGCTCGTTACCTTTAGCTGGTACTGCGGTTTATATGACGTCGTATTCGCGTTTGGAAGAAAACCGCCCATGGGAACAAGCTATGGACGAGCGCAAATGGTTATACCAAACACCAATGGATATCTTAATCAAAGCCTCTAATGGTGCTTCAGATTTTGGTAACAAATTTGGTCAGCCGTTAATCTGTGGTTCTTTGTTAACATTCGAGCACGAAGAAGATGCCAGAAAATTAGGTTTCGATAAAGTGATTATGCAAGCTGGAGGTATTGGATACGGTAAAGCTGAACAAGCTTTAAAAGATACCCCTAAAACCGGCGACAAAGTGGTTATCCTTGGTGGTGAAAACTACCGTATCGGTATGGGTGGTGCTGCGGTATCATCGGCTGATACTGGAGAATTTGAATCAGGTATCGAGTTAAACGCGGTACAGCGTTCGAATCCTGAAATGCAAAAACGTGCTGCTAATGCAGTTCGTGGTATGGTTGAAAGTGATGAAAACTACATTGTTTCTATCCACGATCACGGTGCTGGTGGACACTTAAACTGTTTATCGGAATTAGTTGAAGAAACTGGTGGACACATCGATTTAGATAAATTACCTGTTGGTGATCCAACCTTATCTGATAAAGAAATCATCGGTAACGAATCTCAGGAACGTATGGGATTAGTGATTGCCGAAAAACATATTGAAACATTACAAAAAATTGCCGATCGTGAACGCTCACCAATGTACACCGTTGGAGACGTTACTGGTAATCACCGTTTCACATTTGAGTCTAAAACCAACGGACACAAACCAATGGATTTAGCCATGGATGATATGTTCGGAAGTTCTCCAAAAACATTCATGTACGATAAAAAAGTAGCTCGCAATTACGCCGATGTTGCTTATAACAACGAAAACTTCTACGATTATTTAGATCAGTTACTACAATTAGAAGCTGTAGCTTCTAAAGACTGGTTAACCAATAAAGTAGACCGTTGTGTTGGTGGAAAAGTAGCCAAACAACAATGTGTTGGACCATTACAAATTCCTTTAAACAATGTTGGTGTAATGGCCTTAGATTACAAAGGAAAAGAAGGTATCGCCACCTCTATCGGGCACTCGCCTATTTCTGGATTAATCAATCCGGTTGCTGGAAGTAGAAACTCGATTACTGAAGCTTTAACCAACATTATTTGGGCGCCGTTAAAAGACGGATTACAAAATGTATCGTTATCGGCAAACTGGATGTGGCCTTGTAAAAATGAAGGTGAAGATGCGCGTTTATACGAAGCTGTTGAAGCCGTTTCGGAATTCGCTATCGATTTAGGCATCAACGTACCTACCGGAAAAGATTCCTTATCCATGAAGCAAAAATACCCTAATGAAGAGGTTATTGCTCCTGGTACGGTAATTATTTCGGCTGCAGCCAACTGTATTGATATTAATAAAGTGGTTGAGCCTGTATTCCAAAAAGGTGCTGGCGATGTGTATTACATCAACCTATCTCAAGATAGCTTTAAATTAGGTGGTAGTTCATTTGCGCAAGTGGTTAACAAAATTGGTAACGACACACCGAATGTTCAATCTGCAGCTTACGTTAAGACCATATTCAACACGATTCAACAATTAATTCTTGACGGACAAATTGTTGCTGGACATGATGTGGCTTCAGGTGGTTTAATCACGACGTTATTAGAATTATGTTTTGCTGATAACAATTTAGGTGCTGAATTAGATATCACGGCTTTAGCTGAAAACGATTCATTTAAAGTGTTATTCGCTGAAAATGCAGGTTTAGTGATTCAGTCTAAAGACGCTTCAATCGAATCTATTTTATCTGCTGCTAATATTGATTTCTTCAACATTGGTAAAGTAACAGAAAGCGACACGCTAAGCGTGATTAATAATACTGATGTATTTACTATGACCATCTCTAAATTAAGAGATATGTGGTACAAAACATCGTTCTTATTAGATCAAAAACAAACCGCTAACGGTTTAGCGCAAGACCGTTACGACAATTATAAAAATCAACCATTACAGTACACCTTCCCAAGTCACTTTACAGGGAAACTTCCTGTAATTGATGCTAGTAAGCCAAGACCGAAAGCAGCGATTTTACGTGAAAAAGGAAGTAACTCTGAGCGTGAAATGGCAAATGCGATGTACTTAGCTGGATTTGATGTAAAAGACGTTCACATGACCGATTTAATTTCTGGTCGTGAAACACTTGACGACATTCAGTTCTTAGGCGCTGTTGGTGGATTCTCTAACTCTGACGTTTTAGGTTCTGCTAAAGGTTGGGCCGGAGCCATCAAATACAACGAAAAAGCGAACGAAGTGATTAAAAACTTCTTTAAACGTGAAGATACGTTATCGGTTGGTATTTGTAACGGTTGTCAGTTATGGATGGAATTAGAATTGATTAACCCTGAGCATGATGTTCATGGTAAAATGGTTCATAATGATTCTCATAAACACGAAAGTTCGTTTACTTCGGTAACTATTCAGGAAAACAACTCGGTAATGCTTTCTAGCTTAGCAGGAAGCACTTTAGGGGTTTGGATTTCTCATGGTGAAGGTAAATTTAACTTACCAAAATCTGAAGACCAATACAGCATTGTTGGTAAATACGCTTACGCAGAATACCCACACAATCCAAATGGATCGGATTACAACACTGCTATGATGTGTGATACAACAGGTCGCCACTTAGTAACGATGCCACACATTGAGCGTTCTACATTCCAATGGAACTGGGCACATTACCAAAGTAACAGACAAGACGAAGTATCGCCTTGGATTGAAGCTTTTGTGAATGCCAGAGAATGGATTGAAAATAAGTAATTCAAAAGTCATAATACAAAAAAACCTCTTCTTTAAAAAGAAGAGGTTTTTTTTCCCAATAAATATAAATTAAGCCAAAGCTAATTCTTTCTCTTTCTTCTGTTGTGCTTTAACCACCAATTGCTTCATTAATAGCGATACAATAAAGGCTATTACGAACAATCCGGAAAAGACGGCTAAGGTTGTATCTAAAGACCCAGTTGCCGATTTAACCACATCGTAAATTGTTGGTCCTATAACACCGGCCAGTGCCCATGCTGTTAATACCATACCGTGAATTGCTCCTAACTGTTTTGTTCCAAACAAATCACCTAAAAATGCCGGTAAGGTTGAAAAACCACCACCATACATGGTTATCACAGTAAATAAAATCACTAAGAATGTTAACTCAACAGATATTTTTGGCAGGAAATAAAATGCCAGTATTTGAAAAACGAAAAAGATAATATAAGTATTAGCTCTTCCCAAATAATCTGAAAGACTGGACCATAATAATCTACCAAGTCCATTAAACACTCCTATCAATCCAACAATTGCGGCAGCTTCCATTGGTGTATAATTTAATTTCTCCTGCATCATCGGACTTGCTGCCGAAATTATGGCTATACCACATGAAATGTTTATAAACATCATTACCCAGATATAATAGAATCGTCTGGTTTTTAAAGCTTCGTTAGCATCTATATTTGCCATATCGGCTTTAATAACTTTACCTTCCCCCTCTTTATATCCCTCAGGCATATATCCTACCGGAGGACGCTCGATATATCGAGCAGATGATAGAATAATTATCATATAAATTATTCCTAAAATATAAAAAGCATTTGCCACTCCCACCGCATTAAATAACGACTGCATAATAGGCCCAAAGATTAAAGCTGAAAAACCAAATCCCATAATAGCCATTCCTGTTGCCAAACCTCGTCTGTCTGGAAACCATTTTACCAAAGTACTTACAGGAGTAATATACCCTAACCCGAGTCCTATACCACCAATAACACCGTAACAAAGATAAAACAAGGTTAAAGATTCAAGTTGTACGGCCACCCCTGAACCCAGAATACCGATTCCATAAAAAATTCCTGCCGTTGTTCCACTAACTTTTGGGCCAACTTTTTCAACCCAACGACCTAAAAAGGCCGCAGATAATCCTAATAAAAGAATTGCGATTTTAAAAGCCCATTTTACAACACCTCCATCGACATCAAAAATATCTTTAACGGGGTTAGTCATTACAGAGTAAGCATAAACAGATCCAATTGAAATATGTATACCTACTGCAGAAGCTGCAATTAACCATCTGTTTTTTAACTTTTGCTCTTTCATATTGGTTTAGTTTAAGTCTGATTAGTTCATTTCATTTCCTATAAAAAAGATTGAATACCATAAATACCCTTAAACATCCCCACTGTAAATACAGCAGAAACACAAACTACAAGTATTGCTAATGGTATGACAAACTTATCGGCTATCGATAAATTTTTAGGTCTGTCTTTATCACCTATTAAACCATTATTATCTAAAAACATCGCTAACGCCCATGCTAGTACCGGATTGGTTACCATAGCTGTAAAAATACACACCCCGGCGGCCTGAGCACAGGTACTTTTTTTAACCATTTGTATACCCGCTTCAATCATTGGCAAGAACACACCAACGAGTAGTGCTATACATCTTACCGGAGGCCAGACAGCAACATCCATCGGGCTTCCTAGAAAGGCAACAGCCATCACCATAAGTCCTAGTAAAATAGCACCTGCCGGAATAGGTCTTTTCGCAATCGCCGCCGGAATCATATAGGTACCCCAAGAAGATGTAATATTTCCACCACCAACAGCAGTTCCAACCATTTGACGGAACGAACACATCGTCATGGTATCGTCGACATCCATTAATACTTTTTCTGTTTTTTTAGGATAATTCATCTCCTGAAAAATACGATGTCCTAAAAAGTCTGGAGACCACATCGCTACGGCAAGAATAGCAAAAGGTAAAGAGGCTATAAAATGCTGAGCAGTAGGTAAACCAAGCATCCAGCCTTCTTCGGTACTACCCCACCAATACGCAGGATTTAAATTAGGAAGTCCCATTTCTGTGGTGAACTGAAGGTCGAACCCTGCGCCGCTAATCAATGCTATGACTAAAGCTGCCGCTGCCGCCGCAGGTATAGCCAACCAGCGTTTATCTATTCGGGCTAAATAACTATATAAAATAACGGTTACCGCCAGAATAACCAATCCTAAAAATCCCATAGAACCTGCGGTTACGGTTTCAGATTCTAGTCCCATACCCCAGGATTGAATTGAATTTATCTGACTAATGGCTCCAGTAAATCCTAAAAAGATGAGTAATCCACCGGCAACGCCTTTACTGGTTAAATCCACCAGTCGTGAACCTAACTTAAAAACACTAAGCAAGAGTCCTAAAACACCAATTAAAATGGCTAACGCCAAAGGGTGTGCGCCTGCCAAAGCAATACTGGCAATTAAAGGTATCATAGGACCGTGATTTCCGGCCAGGTTAGCTCTTGGATTTAAAAACCCGGAAGCCAGAATTACAAATAAAAACGCAGGTATAATCATTTCTACCCGCGATACTTCAATGGCAAATTCTTTACCTAAAGTTACATGATCCCATGCTTCAGAAAGACCGTTAGCCCAGGCCATCATTACAGAGGAATACATGGCAATAATACCAAGGGTTCCAGCTAAAGCCGGCACAATATCTTCCCATTCAAATCTAAAATCTCTTCCTGGCAGATTAAGCCTGAATCGTTTAGGTTTCATGATTTGTAATTCATGATCCAGATATTCAGATCGGCTTTCAAAATCTGAAGCCGGTCTGTGCGCTTCTTTATATGTTTTCATTCGAAATATTATTAAGGGTCAGTTGGTTTAATTTGATTCTAAGTTTAGTTATATCTAATACATTGCTTTTTAATTCACTTTCACTTCTTTAAAATAATTTTGTAATACTCGTACGGCATCGTCAATTTCTTCTTCAGTGTTTTCTCTGGCATCCTTTAATTCATACTCCCATCCTAAGGCTTCCCATTTATGAATACCTAATTTATGATAAGGTTGTAATTCAATTTTTTCAATGGTTTTATAGTTTTGGAAATATTCTCCAAGTGCTTGTAATAACTCTGGTTTGTTGGTTATACCAGGAATAAGCACATATCTTAACCACATTGGTTTTCCTGAAGCTTCACGATGCTTTGCGAAATTGAATGTTGTTTCTTTATTTTTTACACCTGTTAATGCCTCAAATCCTTCTTCAGTCATGTGTTTTATATCTAACATCACTAAATCGGCGTAGCTATCAAGTAATTCTTCTGTAAAATGATTTAAGATGCGTCCGTTGGTATCGATATTGGTATGGATACCTTCTTCCTTTAATCGTTTAAAAAAAGGAATTAAAGCTTTAGACTGCAATAATGGCTCTCCGCCCGAAACCGTAACACCACCTTTTTTTCCAAAATAAGGTTTTACTTTTAGCGCCATTTGAACCAAATCTTGAATGTGATATTCCTCTCCACCATGGGTATCTATAGTATCCGGGTTATGGCAATATTGGCATTTTAATTTACAGCCCTGTAAAAATACAACCATACGAATACCTGGACCATCATGAGTTCCGAAGGATTCAACAGAGTGAACATTTAATATATTATCTTGATAGTGTAGAGACATAACCTTTTAAGAATACCTGAAAGAAAGGTGTTTTGTCGACGCTTTCTCCCAGGTATTTCTGACTTAAATTGATATTAAAAAAGTTTACATGGATTCATGGAAAGAACGTGTAATAACTTCCAGTTGCTGTTCTTTTGTTAATCTTACAAAGTTTACAGCATATCCTGAAACACGAATGGTTAACTGTGGATACTCTTCTGGATGCTCCATCGCATCGATAAGGGTTTCCTTATTTAGCACATTAATATTAACGTGGTGTGCACCTTTAGAAAAATAACCATCTAAAATTGTTGTTAGATTCTCTATTCTTGTTTCTTCATTGTGTCCTAATGATTTTGGAACAATAGAGAAGGTATTTGAAATACCATCCTGAGAATCTTCATAATTAATTTTAGCTACAGAATTTAACGATGCAATAGCGCCTTTAGAATCTCTACCATGCATTGGGTTTGCTCCTGGTGCAAAAGGCACTCCTTTAGCTCTACCATCTGGTGTTGCTCCTGTTTTCTTACCGTAAACCACGTTAGATGTAATGGTTAATACCGATAAGGTTGGCTCTGCATCTTTATATACAGCTAACTGTTTTAATTCGTTATTAAAATCGGCTACGGCATTAGCTGCTAAAGCATCTACACGGTCATCGTCGTTACCGTAGCAAGGGAATTCACCTTCAATTTTAAAATCGACAGTTAATCCTTCTTCGTTTCTAATAGGTTTTACTTTAGCATATTTAATAGCTGATAATGAATCGGCAACAATGGATAAACCTGCAATACCGTAAGCAATGTTAATACTTGGATTGGTATCAATTAAGGCCATTTGTGCTTTTTCGTAATAGTATTTATCGTGCATGTAGTGAATAATATTCATAGAATCGTTATACACTCGTGCCACTTGTTTCATCGCTACTTTAAAGTTAGCCATAACTGTTTCGAAATCTAAATACTCTCCTTCTAACGGAGCAATACCATCAACCATTTGAGTTCCGGTAATTTCACAACGTCCTTCGTTAATAGCTAATAATAAAGTTTTGGCTAAATTGGTTCTTGCTCCAAAGAACTGGATTGATTTACCAATAGTTTGGTGAGATACACAACAAGCGATTCCGTAGTCATCACTTCCTCTGCTTTTACGCATTAAGGCATCATTTTCAAACTGAATCGATGACGTATCAATCGCTACTTTAGAACAGAAATCTTTAAAGTTTTGTGGTAAATCATCAGACCAAAGAATCGTCATATTTGGTTCTGGTGAAGGCCCAAGGTTGTACAATGTATTTAAGAAACGGAATGACGTTTTAGTCACTTTAGTTCTTCCGTCTTCAAACATACCACCAATTGCTTCGGTTACCCAAGTTGGATCTCCTGCAAAAATCTCGTCGTAAGCTCCCATTCTTAAGTGACGAACTACACGTAATTTCATTACGAACTGATCGATATACTCTTGTGCTTCCTGTTCAGTAATAAGTCCTTCTTCTAAATCATTTTGAATATATATATCTAAGAATGTAGACACGTTACCTAAAGACATCGCTGCTCCATCTTGTTCTTTAACAGCAGCCAAGTAAGCCATATAAGTCCATTGTACAGCCTCTTTAGCTGTTTCAGCAGGACGACTTAAATCTAAATCGTATTTAGCTCCTAAAACAATCATGTCTTTAAGCGCTCTGATTTGCTCTGCTACTTCTTCACGTAAACGAATAACAGCATCGGTCATTGGACCATTAATATTAGCTAAATCTGCTTTTTTGGTCTCAATTAAATAGTTAATACCATATAAAGCGACTCTTCTGTAATCTCCAATAATTCTACCTCTGGCGTAGTTATCAGGTAACCCTGTTAAAAATCCTAATGAACGGTATTTTTTAATTTCGGCGTTATAAGCATCGAAAACACCATCGTTATGTGTTTTAACATACTTAGAAAATAATTCGGTTAATACCTCGCTTGGTTGTAAATCATGTTCTGAAAGTGCCTTTTGAACCACTTTAAACCCTCCAAAAGGTTTCATAGTACGTTTTAGCAACTCATCGGTTTGTAACCCAACAATAACTTCATTTTCTCTATCGATATATCCTGCATTAAAGGCACTAATTGTTGAAATAGTGTCGGTATCTACAGAACGAACCCCATTGTGCTGACGTTCTTCCTGAATAGCTTGCTTACAAACATCCCATAATTTGAGTGTTCTTTCGCTAGGTCCTACTAAAAATTGATCTGTTCCATGATAAGGTGTGATGTTTTGTAATACAAAATCTCTAACATTGACTTGTTTTGTCCAAATTCCACCTTTTAAACTTTTTGTTTCCATTTTATGCCTGGTTAAATATTATAATAATCATTTATTTAAGCTACTTCAAAAGTAGAAACAAGACACTTCTAAAAAGATGACAATTATCATAAAACCTATAAGCATCAGCACTTTGGAATCAAAATTATTAACGAAAACGTTTGAATTAACTTCAATAAAAAATGAATAATTTACACTTTTATTCATTTTGCTTCAGAAAGAACAACATCCTATAATTTACACCTCATATTATTCATACTTTCGCAAAAAATCATTAGTTTTTCATAAAAATTAACAGATATAATAATTTTTTTAATAAAGTTGTTTAGGACTCCATAATAAACATTGGTCTAAAAAAATATGAAATCTGAGTTTTAATTTTAATTTTAGTCGCTATTATATTTTTAACCGAAAACCTAAAAACTTAATTGAATTAAAATGCATTTTATTTCAAATTCTTTAAAAAACTATTTCTCAGTCATTTTGGTTTTAACCGGAATGCACCTTTTTGCCCAATCTTCTAAAAAACCTAACGTTATTGTCATTTATACCGACGACCAAGGCGCTATCGATTTAGGTAGCTATGGCGCAAACGATATTTATTCACCAAATATCGACCAGCTGGCACAGGAAGGAACTCGATTTACTCAAGCTTACGTTGCCGCACCTGTTTGCGCGCCATCAAGAGCTGCTTTACTTACTGGACGCTACCCTCAAAACGCAGAGTTAACCGGCAATACCTCGGCTGAGCCGGGAAGTTCAGGGCTTCCTGCAGAGCAGTATACTTTAGCTGAGTTATTTAAAGATAATGGTTATAAAACAGGACACATCGGAAAATGGCATTTAGGAATGAATGAAGCTTCGAGTCCGAATGGACAAGGGTTTGATTATTCCTTCGGACACCTGAGAGGTTGTATCGATAATTATTCTCACTTTTTTTACTGGGAAGGTCCTAATACGCACGATTTATATGAAAATGGAAAAGAAGTGTTTTATGACGGGCAATACTTTCCAGATTTGGCTTCCGATAAGGCTATAAATTATGTTGAAGAACATAAAGATGAACCGTTTTTTATGTACTACGCCATAAATATGCCGCATTATCCCTACCAACCTACTCAAAAATGGCGCGATTACTATAAAAACATGGAAAAGCCGCGTGGCGACTACGCGGCCTTTATTTCAACCATTGATGAACGCATCGGATTTTTAATAGATAAATTAGATGATTTAGGTATACGTGAAAATACCATTATTATTTATCAATCTGATAATGGCTATTCAACCGAAACCCGAGCATTTGGTGGCGGTGGCAATGCTGGACCTTACCGAGGAGCAAAAAGTAGTTTATTTGAAGGCGGTATCAGGCTCCCAACAATTATCAGCTGGAAAAATCATTTACCTGAAAACATTGTAAACGATGAATTTTTAATGAACATTGACTGGATGCCTACACTGGCTAAACTTTGTAAGCTTGATAAAATTGAAACCGAAATTGATGGTATCGATATGTCTGGAATGATTAAACATCCAAATACGGCTTCAAAAAGAACCTCCGCTTTCTGGAAATACGGTAAGCAATGGGTAGTTAGAAAAGACAACTGGAAACTTATTGGCTTCCCGAAAGATACTTCTCACAAAGGCGAATTAAACTTAGAGGAAGACGCCCTGTTTTTGTCTGATTTAAGTCAGGATGTTTCTGAAATGACCAACCTTGCATCAAAATACCCGGAAAAAGTAAAGGAACTAACTCAGGAATTTTTAAAATGGAAACACGGCCACGAAGAAGATATTCCTAAGAAAATAGAAAAAGTATCTAATTTAGCCGCTGGCTCAACTATTAAAGCAACATCAGCGCTTAACCCTTCATACAACAATGCTGATTTATTAATTGATGGCAAATTAGGCTATACCGATTATGCCTCAGGACAATGGGTTGGTCAGGAAGGTAAGAACTTAGAGTTCATTATTAATTTAAATACTGAAAAAGCGATAAAAAGTATTAGTGTTAATTCGCTTATCAATTCCGGTAACTGGATATTTCCTGTTAACGCTATGGAAATTAGCTTTTCAGACGATGGCAAAACATTCAATTCTTCAAAAGACATAAAAAGAGTAGAAAATAAAGCCAAAACAGAAAATTCAACTGAGCGTTTAACAATAAATGTGGACAAAAAAAGTCGATTCATCAAAGTTAAAGTTGAAGGTATTGGCAACTGTCCTAAGGGCCACCCCGGTGCTGGATTTCCTGCATGGTTCTTTATAGACGAAATTATTGTAGAATAATAATGAAGCCACCTAAACAAAATATGAATGCTTTTAAATTATTATTTACTTTAAGTTTTGCTTGTCTATTAGTCAATTGTAATTCTTCAAAAAAGGAAGAAAAAACCGAAAGGCCAAACATTTTATTTATCATGTCCGACGACCATACCTCTCAAGCTTGGGGTATTTATGGCGGGGTTTTAAAAGATTATGTTCAGAATACAAATATTGAACGGCTTGGTGACCAAGGTATGGTTTTAAACAACGCCTTTTGTACCAATTCCATTTGTGTACCCAGTAGAGCAACTATTCTTAGCGGGCAATACAGTAATAAAAATGGTGTATATACATTAAGTGACGCCTTGCATTCCGATAGTTTAAACGTTGCTAAAGTGTTACAAAAAAGTGGTTATCAAACCGCTATTATCGGGAAATGGCATTTAAAAGACGAGCCTTCAGGATTTGATTATTACAATATTTTGCACGATCAAGGACGCTACTGGGATCCTATTTTAAGGACTGCTGAAAATTTTAATAAGCCTGCCGAAGCATGGGATGTTCACAAAGGCTTTTCAACCGATGTCATTACCCAACTATCTTTAGACTGGCTGAATCAAAGAGATAAAGACAAGCCTTTTATGCTCATGACGCATTTTAAGGCTACTCATGAACCTTTCGATTTTCCGGAGCGCTATAATCACCTGTATGAAAACATTGAAATTCCGGAGCCTGAATCTTTATTAGATTTTTCACCAGAAACTACGGGGCGTTCTATTATTGGTCAAAAACTGGAAAATTTAAGCTGGCGCTATGAGCAGGCTTCAAACGATCCAAAAAACTGGTGGTGCCATTACCCCGGCCTACCATTTTACACCAAAGGCATGGATAGCATAACTGCCAGAAAAGCAACTTATCAAAAGTTCATAAAAGACTTTATGCGTTCTGGTGCTGCTATTGATGATAATATTGGAAAGATTCTGGACTATTTAGAGGCATCTGATTTAGCCGAAAACACCATTGTTATTTACACCGCAGACCAAGGGTACTTTTTAGGTGAGCACGGCTTTTTCGATAAACGTTTAATTTACGAAGAATCGCTTCGTATGCCTTTTGTTATTCGTTATCCAAAAGAAATTGAAGCCGGCGGTCGTTTAGATGACATTATTTTAAACATTGACTTCGCTGCCTTATTTGCTGATTATGCTGGAGTTCAGCAACCGGAATCATTCCAAGGAAGAAGCTTCAGAGAGAATCTCAAAGGGCGTACACCTGAAGACTGGAGAACCTCAGCGTACTACAGATACTGGACCAATCACCCGGAAAGACCAGGGCATTTTGGAATTAGAAATAAACGTTACAAACTGGCCTTATTTTACGGTCAGTCACTAGATATGACAGGCTCTTCAAAAGAAACTACCGAACCGGCATGGGAGTTTTACGATTTAGAAAAAGATCCAAAAGAAAATCATAATGCTTACAACAACACAGAATATCAAGACATTATCAAAGACATGAAAGTTGAATTGATAAAACAGCGTGAAGCCGTTGAGGACACTGATGAACAATACCCAACCATGCAGAAGATTTTCAAAACACACTGGAATTAATTCAATTCAAATTATAAAAAGCAAAAAGGTCAGGAACGCATTCCTGACCTTTTCTAATTTAAAACATAATCAACTCTAGTATAAAAAATATACTAAACTCTTCTTTCTGCTTTTATGGTGGCTTGCGCCGATACTAATCTGGCAATTGGTACTCTAAATGGCGAACAACTTACGTAATTCATTCCTGTATTATAACAGAATTCTACTGAGCTTGGTTCTCCCCCATGCTCGCCACAAATACCAACTTTTAAATTAGGTTTTATACTTCTACCTCGTTCGGTTCCTAGTTTTACTAATTGCCCAACACCTTCCTGATCAAGCACTTCAAAAGGATCGACTTTTAAAATACCTTTTTGAATGTAAATTGGCAGGAACTTACCGGCATCATCTCTGGAGTAACCAAAAGTCATCTGGGTTAAATCGTTTGTCCCGAAAGAGAAGAAATCGGCGTGTTCTGCAATTTTATCAGCTAGCAATGCAGCTCTTGGCACTTCGATCATGGTTCCAACAGAATACTCAACCTTATCATTTCGTTCTTCAAAAATAATCTTCGCTGTATCTCTAATAATACATTCCTGAGTGATAAATTCATCAACTGTACCTACCAACGGCACCATAATTTCTGGTTTACAGGTAATACCGCGTTCTTTTAAATTAAGCGCCGCTTCTATAATGGCACGGGTTTGCATTTCTGTAATTTCAGGATAGGTATTTCCTAAGCGGCAGCCACGATGACCCAACATAGGGTTGAACTCTTCCAGCTCGGCTACTTTATTTTTAACTGCTTGAAGCGGAATATGCATTTCCTCTGCCAGTTCTTTCTGCGTCGCTAACTGATGAGGCACAAATTCGTGTAATGGTGGATCTAATAATCTAATGGTAACCGGAAGGCCTTCCATCGCTTCAAAGATGCCTTCAAAGTCAGTACGTTGCATTGGTAGTAAATCCTGTAATGCTTGTTTACGCCCTTTAACGGTATCGGCAAGAATCATTTCGCGCATGGCTTTAATTCTATCGACTTCAAAAAACATGTGCTCTGTTCTGGTAAGTCCGATACCTTCAGCACCAAAGGCTCTGGCTATTTTGGCATCTTTTGGTGTGTCGGCATTGGTACGTACTTTCATTTTAGCATACTTATTAGACAGCTTCATGATTTCTGCAAATTCTCCGCTTAATTCGGGTTCTACCGTTTCTACTTTGCCTTCAATAATATTTCCGGTAGATCCGTTTAAAGAAATCCAATCGCCTTCATGATATTCATGTCCATCAACCGTTAAGGTTCGTGCTTTATAATTTATTTTTAAAGCCCCTGCACCCGAAATACAGCATTTACCCATACCACGAGCCACAACGGCTGCGTGAGAGGTCATTCCGCCTCGAGCGGTTAAAATACCTTTGGCAATATGCATACCTTCTAAATCCTCGGGAGAGGTTTCAATACGTACCAGAATACTGCTTTTAAACTTGGCAGCTTCATCAGCGAAAAATACAATTTTACCAGTTGCTGCTCCAGGTGATGCTGGTAACCCCTGAGCAATTACATGAGCACGTTTTAAAGCTTTTGTATCGAATACCGGGTGAAGTAATTCATCTAACTTGTTAGGTTCAATTCTAAGTAGCGCTTCTTTTTCATCTATTAAACCTTCATTTAATAAATCCATGGCAATTTTAACCATTCCCGCTCCGGTACGCTTACCATTTCTGGTTTGTAAAATCCATAATTTACCTTCCTGAATAGTGAACTCCATATCCTGCATATCGCGGTAATGCTTTTCAAGTTTTTGTTGATAGCCATCGAGTTCTTTAAATAAACCTGGCATCACTTCTTCCAGAGATGGATAATTTTCCTTTCTATCTTCTTCCGAAATCTGTGCCAGTTCAGCCCAGCGTTTAGAACCTAAAACAGTAATTTGCTGTGGCGTTCTTACTCCGGCAACCACATCTTCACCTTGTGCATTAATTAAATATTCGCCATTGAATACATTTTCACCAGTTCCGGCATCACGGGTAAAACAAACACCTGTTGCAGAACCATTTCCCATATTACCATACACCATGGCTTGCACATTTACAGCGGTACCCCAATCGGCTGGATACCCATTCATATTTCTGTAATACACTGCACGATCGCCATTCCAGCTATTAAAAACCGCTATAATGGCGCCCCAAAGTTGTTCCCAAGGATTGGTTGGAAAACTATGTCCGGTTTGTTTTTTAACAGCATCTTTGAAATCGTATACCAAATCTTTTAAATCCTGAACGGTAAATTCGGTATCTAACTGAATGCCGCGTTTGCCTTTTAGGTTTTCCATGATTTCTTCAAAAGGATCGATATCGTCTTTTGAAGCAGGTTTCATTCCTAAAACCACACCGCCATACATTTGAATAAAACGACGGTAGGAATCCCAGGCAAACTGTTCGTTATTTGTTTTTTCGGCTAAGCCCAAAACTACTTCATCATTCAATCCTAAATTTAGAACCGTATCCATCATACCTGGCATAGAAACCCGCGCTCCCGAACGCACAGATACCAACAATGGATTTTCCTTGTCGCCAAACCGGCTACCCATTAAAATTTCAATATTTGTTATTGAGGCTTCAACTTCGTCTCTTATCATATCAATAACCGCGACTTCTCCCAGTAAATTATACTCGGTACAAACCTCGGTTGTTATTGTAAATCCTGGTGGTACAGGTATACCAATGGCACTCATTTCCGCCAAATTTGCGCCTTTACCTCCTAAAAGATTCTTCATTTTACTGTTTCCGTCCGCAACCTTATTACCAAACCGGTAAACTCTGGTTTTTTCTGCTTCAAGTAATTCCATAGTACTATCTCATTTAGTTAGACACTTTAGTGTGTCATAAAAGTACTTCATACAGATGGCCATTTAAATGATATAAATCATATTATAATCTATTAAATTTTATTATCAATACATTTATTGACATACCTTTGTAACAGGCATGAATTTTGCCATTGAAAACAAAAATGATTCAAATTTGAAAATCATTTTTAATTCTTTATTTTGCAGTACCAGAAACTAAGACTAAATAATGGCAAACGTTACCAGAATTTTTGACTTTCCATATTATCAGTTAAAAACTTATAATTTAGACAAAGCACTAACGACAAAATATAATGGTGAGTGGGTATCTATATCGACTCAGGAATTTATTGACCAGGCGAATGCTATTAGTCGAGGGTTATTACGATTGGGTGTAAAACCAAACGATAAAATTGCCGTTATTTCCTCGTCTAACAGAACCGAATGGAATGTTCTGGATATTGGCGTATTGCAAATCGGTGCACAAAATGTACCTATCTACCCTACTATTGCTTCTGAAGATTATGAATATATTTTAAATCATTCGGAGTCTACTTATTGCTTTGTTTCTGATATTGAAGTTTTAAACAAACTAAACAGTATCAAAAAGAATACAAATCTATTGGGCGTTTATACTTTTGATGACATTGAAGGTGCTAATCATTGGTCTGAAATTTTAAAACTGGGTAAAGATTTAGGCAATCAAAACGATGTTGAACTTCTAAAAAGCGGTATTAAATCTGAAGATTTAGCCACTATTATTTATACTTCAGGAACAACAGGAACACCTAAGGGCGTAATGTTATCTCACAACAATTTGGTATCAAATGTACTAGATAGCGACCGCCATGTGCCTTTTAAGCATGGAGAATCTAAAGGTCTAAGTTTCCTTCCTGTATGTCATGTATTTGAACGTATGATTTTATACCTATATATGTATTGTGGTGCTGAAATCTATTTTGCCGAATCTATCGAAAAAATGAGTGACAACTTAAAAGAAGTTAGACCTCATGTTATGACTGCCGTTCCTCGCTTATATGAAAAAGTATATGATAAAATCATTGCCAAAGGAGCTGAATTAACAGGTTTAAAAAAGAATATTTTCTTTTGGGCTGTAAATTTAGGGCTACGTTACGAACCTTATGGGCAAAATGGCTGGTGGTACGAATTCCAGCTAAAATTGGCGAGAAAACTCATTTTTAGTAAATGGCAAGAAGCTCTGGGAGGCAACATAGAAATTATGGTTTCAGGAAGTGCCGCCTTACAACCTCGATTAACTCGCATTTTTGCTGCTGCAGGACTAACCATTTTAGAAGGTTACGGTCTAACCGAAACATCGCCGGTTATTTCTGTTAACGATATGATAAATCATGGGTTTAAAGTAGGGACCGTTGGAAAAGTGATAGACAATGTTGACGTAAAAATTGCTGAAGACGGTGAAATTCTTGTAAAAGGCCCTAACGTGATGATGGGCTATTACAAAGATCCTGAGCGCACAGCCGAAGTGATGACCGATGGATATTTCCACACGGGAGATATAGGTGAAATAGACGAAGAAGGTTTCTTAAAAATTACCGATCGTAAAAAAGAAATGTTTAAAACCTCAGGCGGTAAATATGTAGCTCCTGCGCTTTTAGAAAACAAGTTTAAACAATCGCGTTTTATCGAGCAAATCATGGTTATTGGTGAAGGCGAAAAAATGCCGGCTGCTTTAATTCAGTTAAATTTCGATTTCGTTAAAGAATGGGGAAAACGTCATCATATCATCTTTAAAAATAATGAAGAAATGATTTCCAATCCTCAACTCTTAGAACGCATTCAGGCCGAAATTGATGTTGCCAATGTCGATTTTGGTAATTGGGAACAAATTAAAAAATTTGAAATCACACCAGATGCCTGGTCTATCGACGGTGGACACCTAACCCCTACAATGAAACTAAAACGTAAGGTGATAAAAGAAATTTATAAAGACCTGATTGAAAAAATCTATCGTCCTTAATCCTTTTTAGAATTAATACGAATAGGTTAGGGTAACTTTGTTAAAATTCATTTATTTATTATGCATGCATAATAAATTTTTATATATTTGAAAGAACCATCAAATTTATAAATTAAAATGAATTACACCCTAACACATTTCAATAAATCATATTTAGTTGCTACGTCTAAAAACATCTGCCCCTATGTAAATCCATAAGTAATAACAGATGAAAGAAAAAACACCTAAAGAACCAACCATTGATTATGTATTAAGAACAACCTGGCTCACTGTACAAAAAATGTATAATGAAGAAGCTGCCAAATTTGGAAGTACCATGGCAACTGGTTTTACATTATTAAGTATAGATCCTGAAAAAGGAACGGCTTCAACCGCCTTAGGGCCAAAAATGGGCATGGAAGCCACCAGTCTCTCGCGAATTTTAAAAACCATGGAAACCAAAGGACTCATAGAACGACGTCCGAATCCAGAAGATGGTCGAGGCGTTATTATTCACCTCACCGAATTTGGTCGCGAAAAAAGAGAGTACGCCAAAAACCAGGTTTTAATATTTAATAACACCATTAAAAACCACATTTCTGAAGATAAATTGAAACACTTTTACGAAGTCACCGATTTGATCAACGAAATGATTTCAAATAAAAAAATATACAATCAAAACGATTAGAAGTATATAAAACCATGACTAAACGAAGAATTAAAAAAGTAGCCATTATTGGATCTGGAATTATGGGAAGTGGCATTGCCTGCCATTTTGCAAACATTGGTGTCGATGTTTTACTGCTCGATATCGTTCCACGAGAACTTAATGATACTGAAAAGGCCAAAGGTCTGACATTAAACGATAAAATTGTTAGAAACCGAATTGTAAATGATGCTTTAGGAAAGGCTCTAAAATCGAACCCCTCTCCTATTTATCATAAAAAATTTGCTTCGCGAATAACCACAGGAAACCTTGAAGACGATATTAGTAAAGTTGCCCATGTCGACTGGATTATGGAAGTGGTTGTTGAACGGCTTGATATTAAAAAACAAGTTTTCGAAACCTTAGATAAACACCGTACTCCTGGCACTTTAATTACTTCAAACACCTCAGGTATTCCTATTCATTTTATGAGCGAAGGCCGAAGTGACGATTTTCAAAAACACTTTTGCGGAACGCATTTTTTCAATCCGGCTCGATATTTAAAACTTTTTGAAATCATCCCAGGGCCTAAAACATCTAACGAGGTTTTAGAATTCCTAAATGGCTATGGCGAACAGTTTCTGGGAAAAACCTCTGTAGTTGCTAAAGACACACCTGCATTTATTGGAAATCGAATTGGAATTTTCGGCATTCAGAGTTTATTCCATCAGGTGAAAGAATTAGGTTTAACCATAGAAGAAATCGACAAATTAACGGGGCCGGTAATTGGAAGGCCTAAATCAGCAACCTTCCGTACGGTTGATGTGGTAGGTTTAGACACCTTAGTACACGTTGCTAATGGCATTTATGAAAACTGCCCAAATGATGAAGCTCATGAGCTTTTCAAACTTCCGGATTTCATCAATACCATGATGGAAAACAAATGGCTGGGTAGCAAAACAGGACAAGGGTTTTATAAAAAAATAAAAAATGAAGATGGCTCAAGTGAAATACTATCGCTTGACCTCGACACTTTAGAATACCGTAAAAAGAAATCGGCTAAGTTCGCTACACTGGAACTTACCAAAACTATAGATAAGGTTATCGATCGCTTTTCGGTTTTAGTTAACGGAAAAGATAAAGCGGGCGCTTTTTACCGTAAAAACTTTGCGGCTATGTTTGCCTATGTTTCTAATCGTATTCCTGAAATATCAGACGAGCTCTATAAGATAGATGATGCCATGAAAGCCGGCTTCGGCTGGGAGCATGGCCCGTTTCAAATCTGGGATGCTATTGGTGTAGAAAAAGGTATCTATATCATGAAATCCGAAGGTTTAGAACCTGCGTCTTGGGTTAATGAGATGCTCACATCAGGAAATACATCATTTTATTCCGTTAAAGAAGGAGCGACGTATTTCTATAATATTTCAAGCAAATCTCAGGAAAAAGTTCCGGGACAAGATGCCTTTATCATATTAGATAACATTAGAAAGTCGAATGAAGTCTTCAAAAACACTGGTGTTGTCATTGAAGATTTAGGCGATGGCATTCTTAATTGTGAATTCCAATCTAAAATGAACACAATTGGAGGCGATGTCCTCGCCGGTTTAAACAAAGCCATTGATATTGCTGAAAAAGATTTCGATGGACTCGTTATCGGAAACCAAGGTGCAAATTTCTCAGTTGGCGCTAATATTGGCATGATTTTCATGATGGCTGTCGAACAGGAATATGACGAATTAAATGCGGCTATTAAGTATTTTCAAGATACCATGATGCGTATGCGCTACTCAGCTATCCCAACCATTTCAGCGCCTCACGGCATGACACTTGGTGGTGGTTGTGAACTATCAATGCATGTGGATAAAGTTGTGGCTGCGGCCGAAACCTATATCGGTTTAGTTGAATTTGGCGTTGGTGTGATTCCGGGTGGTGGCGGTTCTAAAGAAATGGCTCTGAGAGCTTCAGATTCTTTCAGAAAAGGTGATGTGGAATTAAACACATTACAGGAATATTTCTTAACCATTGGTATGGCTAAAGTATCAACATCGGCTTACGAAGCCTTCGATTTAGGCGTGCTTCAACCAGGAAAAGATATTGTTGTGGTAAACAAAGACCGACAAATAGCAACAGCAAAAGCTCACGCCAGACTACTAGCGGATGCCGGCTACACACAACCTATAAAACGCAAGGATGTTAAGGTTCTTGGTAAACAAGCCTTGGGTATGTTTTTAGTCGGTACCGATGCTATGGAAGCTTCGAGATACATTAGTGAACATGACCATAAAATAGCTAACAAATTAGCCTATGTAATGGCTGGTGGCGATTTAAGTGAACCAACTCTGGTCAGCGAACAGTACTTATTGGATTTAGAACGGGAAGCCTTCTTAAGTTTATGTACCGAACGTAAAACTTTAGAACGTATTCAACACATGCTAAAAACAGGTAAACCATTAAGAAACTAAACTAAAATGAAACAAGCATATATAGTAAAAGCATATAGAACGGCGGTTGGAAAAGCCCCTAAAGGTGCATTCCGCTTTAAACGAACCGATGAATTGGCTGCTGAAACCATTCAGTATATGATGAAGGAATTACCACAACTTGACAAATCCCGTATTGATGATGTTATTGTAGGTAATGCCATGCCTGAAGGGTCTCAAGGACTTAATATGGCCCGATTCATTTCTTTAATCGGTTTGAATAGTGTGGATGTTCCTGGTGTTACCGTTAACCGATTTTGCGCATCTGGTATTGAGACCATCGGCATTGCAACAGCTAAAATTCAAGCCGGAATGGCCGACTGCATTATTGCCGGTGGTGCAGAAAGTATGAGTGCCGTGCCTATGACAGGCTTTAAACCAGAACTAAATTACGATACCGTTAAAGCTGGTCACCCAGATTATTACTGGGGCATGGGAAATACAGCCGAAGCTGTTGCTAATCAATTTAAAGTGTCTCGTGAAGATCAGGATGAATTCGCCTACAATTCACATATGAAAGCTCTAAAAGCTCAAGCTGAAAACCGTTTTCAGGATCAAATTGTACCAATCGAAGTGCAACAAACATATATCGACGACAACGGTAAAAAAGCAACAAAAAGCTATACAGTTACAAAAGACGAAGGACCTCGTGCAGGAACCAATTTAGAAGCTTTAGCAAAATTACGTCCTGTATTTGCTGCCGGCGGAAGCGTTACAGCAGGTAACTCTTCTCAAATGAGTGATGGTGCGGCCTTTGTTATGATCATGAGTGAAGCTATGGTTAAAGAGTTAAATCTTGAACCTATTGCGCGTTTGGTAAATTATGCAGCTGCAGGTGTAGAACCGCGCATTATGGGTATTGGTCCTGTAAAAGCGATTCCAAAAGTGTTAAAGCAGGCTGGTTTAAAACAAGACGATTTAGAACTTATTGAATTAAACGAAGCTTTTGCATCACAATCTATTGCAGTCATTAGAGAATTAAATCTCAACCCAGATATTGTCAATGTAAACGGAGGCGCCATTGCGCTTGGTCATCCATTAGGCTGCACCGGAACCAAACTTTCGGTTCAACTATTTGATGAAATGCGGAAACGTAATATGACTGGTAAATACGGCGCAGTAACCATGTGTGTCGGCACAGGTCAAGGTGCCTGTGGAATTTTCGAATTTTTAAACTAAAAAGAACTTAATACGATTTATTATGGAATCTACTAAACAAGATATCATTCGGGGCGGACAATTTTTGGTAAAAGAAACCAACTGTGAGGATGTGTTTACGCCCGAAGATTTTAACGAGGAACAACGCATGATGAAAGATGCGGTTACCGAGTTTGTCGATCGTGAACTTTGGCCTAACAAACCGCGTTTTGAAGCCAAAGATTATGCTTTAACTGAATCCTGCATGCAAAAAGCTGCCGAAATGGGATTCTTAAGCATATCGGTTCCTGAAGAATACGGTGGTATGGGCATGGGCTTTGTAGACACCATGTTAGTCTGCGATTACATTTCAGGTGCTACAGGTTCCTTTAGTACAGCCTATGGTGCACATACAGGTATTGGAACGATGCCCATTTTATTATATGGCACCGAAGAACAAAAACAAAAATATGTTCCTAAATTAGCTTCTGGTGAATGGTTCGGATCGTATTGTTTAACAGAACCAGGTGCTGGTAGTGATGCCAACTCTGGAAAAACCACCGCTACCCTTTCAGAAGATGGAAAAAGCTATAAAATTAACGGTCAGAAAATGTGGATTTCCAACGCCGGATTCTGTAGTTTAATGATTGTTTTTGCCCGAATTGAAGACGATAAATACATCACTGGATTCATTGTAGAATACGATCCAGAAAACCCAAATGGTATTACCATGGGCGAAGAAGAACATAAATTAGGAATTCGGGCTTCATCAACACGACAAGTATTTTTTAATGATACTGTAGTTCCCGTTGAGAATATGTTATCCGAAAGAGGGAACGGATTCAAAATTGCTATGAATGCCCTAAACGTAGGTCGCATTAAATTAGCAGCAGCCTGTTTAGATGCACAACGTCGCACCATCACCGAATCGGTCAAATATGCAAACGAGCGCATTCAGTTTAAAACGCCTATTTCAAGTTTTGGGGCCATGCGACAAAAAATTGCTGAAATGGCAACCAACTGCTGGGTAGGAGAAGCGGCAAGTTATCGTGCAGCAAAAAATATTGAAGACCGTATTGAAATACGAAAAGCTGAAGGTAAAGACACACATCAAGAAGCAGAATTGAAAGGTGTTGAAGAATACGCCATTGAATGTTCTATTTTAAAAGTAGCGGTTTCAGAGTTTATTCAACATTGTACCGACGAAGGCATTCAGATTTTTGGGGGCATGGGATTCTCTGAAGATACGCCTATCGAATCGGCTTGGCGAGATGCCAGAATTTCAAGAATTTACGAAGGAACCAACGAAATCAACCGGATGCTTTGCGTAGGTATGTTGATAAAAAAAGCAATGAAAGGCCATGTTGATGTACTCGGTCCTGCTATGGCGGTTAAAGATGAACTTATGAGTATTCCTTCGTTTGAATCTCCAGACTATTCAGCTTTATTTTCAGAAGAGAAAAACATCATTAAAAATCTTAAGAAACTGTTCTTAATGGTGGCTGGAGCTACACTTCAAAAATATGGCGAAGACATCGATAAACATCAACAACTCATGTTGGCAGCCTCCGATATTTTAATTCAAATTTACCTAGCGGAGTCAGCTATTCTACGTGCCGAAAAAATGGCTAATAAAGACGGTGAAGACAAAGCTAAAGAACAAATAGCGATGGCCAAACTGAATTTATTTCATGCCATCGATGTGATTGAAACCGCAGGTAAACACTCCATTATTTCAATTTCAACCGGCGATGAACAACGCATGATGCTAATGGGACTTAAACGTTACATAAAATACGTCAATATGCCTAATATCATCGAATTAAGAAACGTCATTGCCGATAAAGTAATTACTGAAAACAAGTACTGTTTTTAAAAATATCTCGTGACTAATTCAATTTATAAAGGCGTTTCAATGTAATTATTGAGACGCTTTTATTATTTTAAGTATTTTAGTAAAAATTAAAACTTATGAAATTATTCTACTTCATCTTAATACTTTCGTGCTCATCATTTTCACACGCCCAAGAGGAAATTGTATTAGAACCAAAATTAGAAAATATAGCCTGGATTTCTGGTAACTGGAAAGGTGAAGCTTTCGGTGGAAAAACAGAAGAAAACTGGAGCTTACCATCTGGAGATTCCATGATGGCAGTATTTAAATTAATAAATGATGATAAAGTTTCATTTTACGAAATTGAAATCATCCGCCAATTAGAAAACACCTTAGTGCTTCAACTCAAACACTTTTCCAACGATTTAAAAGGTTGGGAAACTAAAGACGAAACCATTGATTTTCCGTTAATAAAAATCACATCTACAAAAGCCATTTTTGAAGGCATGACTTTCGAAAAAATTAATGATAATGAAATGAATGTTTATGTAGATATAAAAGACAAAAAAGGAAAGGTTGAAACAGTAAAATTCAATTACAAAAAATAATCCCTATGAAATTTACACCTTTGTTTGTAATCCTAACACTCTCTCTATCCGGTTACTCTCAAACCAATCAAAAAATCTATGACATTATCGATGCTATTTCTGCCGAACGTATTGAAAAGGACATTGAAACTTTAGTGAATTTTGGAACACGAAACACCTTTAGTGATACCATTTCAAATACCAGAGGTATTGGTGCTGCGAGACGATGGATCAAACAGGAATTTGAAAATATTTCCAAAGGTTGTGATGACTGCTTAGAAGTGTTCTATCAAAAAGATTATGTGACCAAAGCGGGTAATAGTCGTGTGCCACATGATGCTTGGGTTGTTAATGTGATAGCCATACAAAAAGGAACCAAATACCCAAACAGCTATATTATTATGAGCGGGGATATCGATTCACGTGCCAGTGACACTATGGATTTTACAACCGATGCTCCTGGTGCTAACGATAACGCTTCTGGAATGGCAGGAACCATTGAAGCCGCAAGAGTATTATCTAAATACAAATTCGAACACAGCATTGTGTACGTTGGTCTTTCCGGTGAAGAACAGGGATTATTTGGAGGCAAAGGTTTAGCCAATTTTGCCCAAGAACACAACTGGAATATCGTTGGCGTTTTTAACAACGATATGATTGGAAATATTAAAGGGGTTGATGGGGTTATTGATAACCGAACCTTTAGGGTTTTCTCAGAACCCGTTCCTGCCAACGAACCTGAAAAAACCAGAAAACTGCGACGCTTTTATGGTGGTGAAGTTGATGGCAACTCACGTCAGTTGGCGCGATACATTCACAAAACAACCAAAACCTATATGCCTGAAATGAACCCGATGATGATTTACAGGTTAGACCGCTTTGGTCGTGGAGGTCACCATCGTCCGTTTAACGACTTAGGATTTCCTGCCATTCGCATTATGGAGGCTCATGAAAATTACACGCAACAACATCAGGATGTTCGCGAAGAAAACGGCATAAAATACGGCGATGTTTTAGAACATGTAAATTTTGAATACGCAAAAAAACTAACCGCGGTTAACGCTATTAATATGGCAAGTTTAGCTTCAGCGCCTCCTGCCCCTATTGAAGTTGCTATAGGTGGCATTGTTGAAGCCTCGGCAAAATTAAAATGGAGTAAAGTTGAGGGGGCCAAAGGTTATAAAATATATTGGCGCGACACCACCTCTCCTACCTGGGATTACAGTCGATACGTCGGTGATATTTCTGAATTCACCTTAGAAGGCGTTGTGATTGACAATTATTTCTTTGGCGTTTCAGCAGTTAATAAAGATGGCTTTGAAAGTGTAGTCACATTTCCCAATAGTATCATTAGAAATTAACAAAGCTTTAGTAAGCTTTTAAATCTGTTTTTAATTAATTTACGGTTTAAACATAAACTAATGAACACCCGTTTTTTACTATTTTCAATATCCTTTTTAGCTTTATCGTTTTCGGCGAAAGCCCAGTTAATGACCGATAAAACTGTATTCACACAACAAGACACGCTTCGTGGTAGTATTACGTCTGAGCGCGTTTGGTGGGATTTAACCTACTACCATTTAGCTGTGGAAATCGCTCCTGATCAAAAGTTTATTTCCGGAAAAAACACGATTCAATATAAGGTTTTAAATCAGCAGTCGGTCATGCAAATCGACTTACAAGAACCGTTAAAAATCACCAAGGTGACTCAAAATGGAAAACCTTTAAAAGTCGAACATAACGGCAACGCACATTTTGTTACCTTAAAACAAAAGCAAACTGTGGGAACCACAAAAAACATAGAAGTATATTACGAAGGACATCCTAAAGTCGCGGTTAAAGCACCTTGGGATGGTGGTTTTTCATGGAAAAAGGACAAACACGGCAATCCGTTTGTAGCAACCTCTTGTCAAGGTTTGGGAGCTAGTGTTTGGTGGCCATGTAAAGACCATATGTACGATGAAGTTGATAGCATGGATATAAGTGTAACCGTTCCAAAAGGATTAATAGATGTCTCAAACGGACAATTTGCAGGTAAAACAGAAAATGAAAAAACAACCACTTACAATTGGACAGTAAAAAACCCAATCAACAACTACGGTGTTAATGCCAATGTTGGCGATTACGTGCATTTCTCTGAAATCTACCAAGGTGAAAAGGGACCTTTAAATATGGATTACTATGTCCTTAAAGATCATTTAGAAAAAGCCAAAGAACAATTCAAACAAGCCCCTAAAATGATGAAGGCTTTTGAATATTGGTTTGGGCCTTATCCGTTTTACGAAGATGGTTTTAAAATTGTTGAAACGCCTTATTTAGGTATGGAACACCAAAGTTCGGTAACCTATGGAAATGGATTTAAAAACGGTTACTTAGGACGTGATCTTTCTGGAACAGGCTGGGGATTAAAATTCGATTTTATTATTATTCATGAATCGGGTCATGAATGGTTTGCGAATAACATTACTTACAAAGACGCAGCCGATATGTGGATTCATGAAAGCTTTACAAACTACTCTGAGTCACTGTATTTAGAATATTACTTTGGAAAAGAGGCCGCTTCAGAATACGTTATCGGCATCAGAAAAAATATTTTAAACGACAAACCTATTATCGGACCATACAATGTAAATAAAGAAGGCTCTGGCGATATGTACTATAAAGGCGCTAATATGATTCATACGCTTCGCCAATTGATTGAAGATGACGAAAAATTCCGCGATATTTTGCGCGGTATGAATGAAACCTTTTATCATCAAACCGTAACAACGCAACAAATCGAAAATTACATCAGCAAACAAACCGGTTACGATTTACAGGAGTTTTTCGATCAATACCTGAGAACAACAAAAATTCCAACACTAGAATATTCTGTTAGCGACAAAGAGCTTAAATTCCGTTGGACGAATATTATTGAAAAATTCGATATGCCAGTACGTGTTTCTCTTAACGGAAACGACCAATGGATTTACCCAAAAGCAGAATGGAAAACAATAAAACTAGATGATTCTGAAAACATCTTTAAGGTCGATCCTAACTTTTATATCGAAACCAAAAAACTATAAACGATATGTTGTCTGAGCTTTACTTTAAAACGGATAAGGAATGGCGCAACTGGCTTCATGAAAATCATAATACAGCATCTGGTATTTATTTAATTTTTTTCAAGGTAAACCATGAAAAGGATAGCATGCGATGGGAAGAGGCTGTTAAAGTAGCGCTATGTTATGGCTGGATTGATTCTACAGTTAAGAGTTTAGGCGATGGCAAACGCCGACAATATTTTACGCCTAGAAACCCTAAAAGTGTTTGGAGTGCGGTCAATAAAAAATATATTGAATCATTACTTGCTGAGGGTTTAATGCACAAAAGTGGTCTAGAAACCATTGAAAAAGCTAAAGAAAATGGCAGTTGGTCGGCATTGGACGATGTTGAAAACGGCATTATCCCTGATGATTTACAGATGGCATTCAACGATAATTTAGAAGCCTACAATAATTACCTCAATTTTGCGCCTTCCTACAGAAAGAGTTATTTATACTGGCTGAATCAAGCCAAACGTGAAGAGACAAGAAAAAAGCGCATAACTGAAATCATTCAATTATGCGCTGACAATATAAAATCTAGAGGCTCTTACTAAACCATATTAATTAATAAATACTGGATTCTGCCGAACGCTGATTAATAGAGCTATTAAATATTGATAAAATACGTTTTGCTATTCCTGTCCATCCAAAATTACGACGTGCAAAACGCGCCCCTTCAACCGATAATTCGTTTCGCAATTTAGGGTATAATAACGGCATCGACATCATTGCTCCAAATTCTACCGGACGATGCGGATCGGCAAATAACGCCTGATTACCAAAATCAATTAAATCGTATAATCCGCCATGAACAGTAACCACACTTGGTGTACCACACGCCATAGCTTCAATAGCTACCATTCCGAAGGGTTCATAACGCGATGGCATTGCAAAAATATTCGCTGAGCGATATACATTGGCTAAATCTTCGTCGGCTACGTAACTTTTCCAGGTAATTTTATCTAATATCCCTAATTCTCCTGCCAGTTTTTTAAGTCCTGCAACCCCTTTATCATCTTGCTTTGAGTTATCTCCTCCAATGGCTGCCACAAGTCGGGCTTCCGGACAGAGTTCAAAAACAGTAGGTAATGACTGAATTAATAAATCATACCCCTTGTTATGAGCCATACGCCCTAAAGCCAAAATATCGGTTGGCTGAATATCGTACTTCACTCTTATCTTATCGTTTTCTTTAGATGGTACCGGGAAGAATCTATTCTCATCAATTCCTGGAGGAATCATACCACAATTACGTGGCAACACATCGTATTGTTGTGTTAATAAATCGACTTGCGGTAAGGTGGTTGCAATAACATAATTACACATTTGATATACGAAATACTCCTTTCGAATACGTTCTTTAAAACGATATTTCTTTTCCATGTCCTCTTCCTCCATATCACTTCCCATGGTATGCTGTTTCCACCAACCTAAAGAGTGTGGCGTATGCACATGACAAATACCTAATTCTTCAGCAATTTTTTGTCCTGCCCAACCAGCATCCCAGTAATGGGTATATACCACATCATACTTTTTTCTTTCTTTTTTAATTGCCGCAAGACAGTTAGTCACAAACTTTTTGAGGTGATCGTGCATATCTTCCTTTCTAATGAATTTTTTACCACCAAAAGGAATACGCCATACACTGTAATTCTCATCGACGTGATCATATTCTGGTTGATCTTCAAATTGTCGGGTTACCAAATCTACCTTTTTTCCTAATCGACTAAAACGTTCTGCGAGCTCTAAAACATAAACTACTTGTCCTCCGGTATCAGGCTTTCCTAATTCGGCATTAGCACCAACGTATCCGTGCAAAGAGATCATTAAAATTGACTTCATATTTTTATATTTTAGTTATTAAATTACTTTTAAATCGTTACAAGCAGAAATGTACTGTGCTGCAGACCAAGCCTGATATGCCTTACCCATAGCCTTACCTGATGTACCATGAGCCCACTCAGTAAACTCCCATTCTTCGGTAAGCCCTTGTTTGTTAATTAAGGCGAGCTTGTATAATTCTGAAATAGCTACTTCGCGTAAGCCCAACTTATTCACAAACTTCACCCAGAACCCACCAACGAAAGGCCAGATACCTCCATTATGATAGTGATGTGGCAGGTTTAAAAGATTTACTGTATAATATGGTCTCCAATCCGGATCTCCCGGTGTTACTACTGGATACACATTTCGAATAGGGAACGGATCGTTCACCCCAACTCCCAAAATAAATTTGAAGGTTTGATGCGCTTTTTCGGCATCTACTGTTCCGTGAAGAAAAGCTAAAACATTTCCAAATACATCACAGCGCCAGCTAAAATCGAACGGTGTGGTTTGAGCTATTAAATAAGAGGTATCTCCAAGTGTAAACTGACGTTCGGCAAACGATACCGACTGAAATAATTTCTGTTGTGTAGACGGCCAGAAGTTTTGAAGAATTTCCTTTTTAATAACCTGAGACCATCTGATATATTCTCCGGCTTCCTCATAATCACCGAGCATTTCAAGCATACGTCCGTAGCATACATTGGCACGATACCATAAAATTTCGTCGTACAAAATGTTATAACTTCCGCCGAATAAATCGGTCCAGTCTCCTGCCTCAGGAATCTCCAGTAAAGCATCATTATTACTATCGTGCGCACCAAGCCAACGCATGGTTTCTTTAATATCTGAAATATACTTACGAAGAAAATCGATATCCTTCGTGACATTGACATATTCGTAAAAAGCAATCACGACCCAAATACCGCTATCGATAGAACAAATACCTCCTACCCCAGAATAATCGGCTACATTATCTTTAATGCGAACGTTTGATGGAATTTGTCCGTTACGTGAAATATGCTCGAAAAGCGTTACTAAAGTTTGCCTTTGACATTTATGAATCTCTTCATCATGAATAAGTGATAAAGACCCAATAACGGTAATTGCACCATCACGAGCCCAGACACTGTGATAATTTTCATCGGTACCACTAGGGACATTATCTTTTATAGAACAGGCTGAAAATCCGAGCGGCGTTATATTCTTCTTTAACGCAATAATGGCTTTATCATAGCCTTCACGGATTAGTTCTAATTTTTCCTTGTCGTCATCTTCAGCAATATGACTCAACTCCTGCTGAATAAAATAATCATCTGTATGATCTTCTTCTAAGCAGGTTTTTGCTTCTTCAGGTAAGACTTTATAATAAATTAGACCTTCTACAACTCCATTTCCATGGTCTCCTTCAGAATGATAAACCTGTCTGTATTTAGTAAACTTATACAGTTCTTCATGGGCATTTGCAACCACAATACCACGAATACCTTTCATATTAAACATAGCCGAATCATTACCGCTATCACCAGCAACCAAAACATTTTCTGGTGTTAAATCTAATTTAGAAAGTAACCATTGTAGCGCATTGCCTTTATTCGCCCATTTTGGTAATACATCCAAAAATTTATTTCCGGAATACACAATATTCACCAACATGTTAGCTTTTGCAAAATCAGCTTCAATACTTTCAATGAGTTCATCATTAGCATCGTGAAAAAAGTAGCTTCGTTTGTAAGAATGTTGAAATTTTGCAGGCTGATCACTAATAGGATGGTCTATACTTTGAATTAGCTTTTCTACAGCATCTAAATCCCAACCTTCATCTAATACATCATTAAATTCTTTAACAACACACCCTTTGTTGCAATCGTAAATAAGCGTTCCAACTCCTCCAATAATATAGTCTGGTTTCGGGAGTACTCCCTTTTTAATAAGCCGAAGTACATCATCAATTAACCGCCCTGTATTATAGGTGAGTATAATACCTTCGGGTTTATATTTTTTCCAGATTTTTTTAAAATTACTTTTAAGTGTGTGAAATTCTATTAATGTGTTATCAATATCGAAAGAAAGGAGCTTGATAGGACTCTCATCTGTAAGGTTTGTTTCCATATTAAGAAATTCTGAAGCGTTTTATTTGTTTTTATTTAAAAAACCACGAAAAACACATGGTTTTTGCTTAATATACGCAAAAAATCACGAAAAACTGCCCAAAAAAGTTCTTTAGAAAACCTGTCGAATAATTTTTTATTGGAATAAAAAAAATTGGTGGTTTAAAATACAGATTTGAAAATTAAACCACCATATACCATGAATATGAAAATGAGAAAAACGGTATTAAATACCACTTATAAAACTGCCGTACGGATCTTTAAATTGCATGCCTTCGGTGAAACGATGCTTACTTAACTGGTTAAATTCGGCAAGTCCCCAAAGCACAAATTCTTTTACGAAATAGCTGTCTGTTTGATCTAAATTTGGCTGATATTTCCCTAATAAATCGTTTAGAGGACTCACTCCTTCTAGCAGACTTTTATATTCTTTATCTCTTAAACTATCTAATAATTCAAAACCATCCTTCTGATTAAAAAACCATGAAATGATATCATCGTATGGTGTTTCTTCTTCTTGCTTCTTTAATTTTTCAATTTTCGGGAAGTATTGAACAAACAAACTTTTAACAGCTTCTCCTATTAAATTATAAGCCACCACAGCAGCTCCTTCCTGCTCACCTTCATAAACCAACTCTACTTTTCCTGTAATAGAAGGAATGACTCCAAGAAAATCTGATAAACGCACCGTTGTTGTTTCATCTCCTGCAAACAGTGCTCGGCGTTCTGCTGTGCTTAACAAATTCTCTAACGCCGTAATACTTAAACGTGCACTCACGCCACTTTTGGCATCTATATAATCACTTTTACGAGCTTCAAAAACAATTTGTTCTAATAAATCGCGGGCTAAATCCGGTACGACAACAGTTTCCTTTTGGCTTTCTACCAGTTTGGCTTCCTGCTCTGTAATTTGACGAGCCGTCTCGATATTTACCGGGTAATGTGTTAAAATTTGAGAACCTATTCTATCTTTTAATGGGGTAACAATACTCCCCCTGTTAGTGTAATCTTCAGGATTGGCAGTAAAGACAAACTGAATATCTAAAGGTAAGCGCAATTTAAATCCACGTATTTGAATATCACCTTCCTGCAATATATTGAATAAAGCCACCTGAATTCTGGCTTGTAAGTCTGGCAACTCGTTAATTACAAAAATAGAACGGTTAGCACGAGGAATCATACCGTAATGAATAACTCGATCGTCGGCATAGCTCAACTTTAGGTTTGCTGCTTTAATCGGATCAACATCTCCTACAATATCGGCCACAGTCACATCTGGAGTAGCTAATTTTTCAGCAAAACGCTCACTTCGGTGCTGCCATGCTATGGGAGTCGCATCACCTTTTTCTTTAATCAATTCCGTGGCATATCTTGAAATAGGCTGAAACGGATCGTCGTTAATCTCGGAACCTTCAACATAAGGAATATACTCATCTAACAAATTCAACATTAAACGCGCTAAACGCGTTTTGGCTTGCCCGCGTAATCCTAAAAGGTTGATATTATGACGCGATAGAATAGCGCGCTCCAATTCAGGAATAACGGTGTTTTCATAACCATGTACTCCTTCAAAAGTTGTTTCCTTCTTTTTTATTTTCTGAACCAGATTATCACGTAACTCATCTTTTATCGATTTACTTGTATAACCTGAAGCTTTTAATTCACCTAATGTTTTTATATTTTCAATATTCATAAGCTATCCTCTAATTCTTTTTTTTCTATTGGTTTCGTAATCTTCAAAAATCATCTCCCCTAGACCTTTAATACCTGTATAAAAGGCTTTGCCTTGATTAGCATAAGTAAACTCCCTAACAAACTGCATCAGGTAATTATCTTTAGCAATCATAAACGTGGTGATAGGTATGTGCAGACGACGGGCTTGCTGTGCCATAGCGTAACATTTATTAACGATGTTAGGGTTTAACCCAAAACTATCCTTAAAATACTCACCATTAGACAACCGCAAACAACTAGGCTTACCATCGGTAATCATAAAGATTTGTTTGTTGGTGTTACGTTTTCTTCGAAGTAAATCCATCGCTAATTGTAACCCGGCTACGGTATTGGTATGATATGGTCCGACTTTTAAATAGGGCAAATCTTTAATTTCAATTTGCCAGGCATCGTTACCAAATACTAAAATATCCAAAGTGTCTTTTGGGTAACGCGTAGTAATGAGTTCGGCTAAAGCCATCGCCACCTTTTTTGCCGGCGTAATACGATCTTCACCATATAATATCATACTATGGCTAATATCGATCATAAGTACCGTACTCATTTGCGATTTATGGAGCGTTTCTTCAACAACCAAATCACTTTCCGATAGGGTAAAATCTGAAATGCCATGGTTGATTTGAGCATTTCGTAAACTCTCGGTCATGGACACCTTATCGAGAGCATCTCCAAATTGGTAGCCTCGAAAATCGCCGGTATGCTCATCTCCAATACCTAAACCTTTGCTTCTGTGATTTCCTTGACCACTCCGTTTAATTTTCCCGAAGATTTGATCTAAAGCCTGCTGTCTTATGGCACGTTCGGTTTTAGCAGTTATAGCCATACCGCCATTACCATCAGGGTCTATTTCTTCACGAATAAATCCTTTTTTAATAAGGTCTTCAATAAAATCGTCAATAGTGTATTCGGGCGTTGTTAGCTTATATTCCTTATCAAGCTCGCGCAACCAATCAATCGCTTCATCAAAATCGCCGGAGGTATGTGTAATTAATTCTTTGAAAATTTCGAATAATGTTTCAAATGGCGATTGAGACGGCGCTTGGTACGACTTAAAAACAAAACCCTTTCTTGTAGTAATATCTTGTTTCATAGCTGTATAAAAATACTATAATTTTACACAACAAACATGATATATCAATTAGAAATATCTATGGCACATAGAGGAATGTTGATAGATTCTATTCTACGCGCTTCAATCCTTCTAAATCTTCAATCTTGATTTTTTTACCTGATGTAGAAATTAAGCCTTGTTTTTTAAACTGAGATAATACGCGAATAGCAGACTCTACTGCCGTACCAACAATATTAGCATAATCCTCTCGAGATAAAATTACACTTAAAGTTTTATCTGGATTAGTACCGAAACTTTCATACAAATACACCAAAGTTTCTGCTAAACGCTGACGTACGGATTTTTGAGCCATATTGACAATAATATCATCGGCTTGTCTTAAATCGTTAGCCATATCTTTTAATACATCTAAGGTAAAATTGGTGTTTTTTTGAAGATCACTAATTATTTCAGATTTTGGAATAAAGCACACTTCCATATCGTTTAAGGCCACCGCACTTAAATTAGCCGTTTCTTCGGTTACCAACGAACGTTGCCCTAATAAATCACCTTTAACTACCAACTTAACAATTTGATCTTTACCGTTAGCACTTAATTTTGATAATTTACAGACCCCATCGCGAATACAAAAAACGCCATTTACCACATCGCCTTCTTCAAAAATAACTTCTCCCTTTTTGATGACTTTTGAGGTTTTACAACCAGAAATACGCACCAATTCGTCTTTGGTAAGCGATTTTAAAGAATTAAACTGCTTAACAATACACTGTTCACATTTACTCATACCAGAAATTTCTAAGTCGTGTAAAATTATGAAAAATCATGATAAAAGTCATATATTGTAAGGAGTTCTTTTGAGAATTTTGTTACAGGTATAAAAATGAGCAAATTGTATGGATCAAGAACATTGTTTCCACTGCGGTGATATTTGTGAATCTCAAACAATCACATTCAACGACAAAACCTTCTGTTGTAATGGATGTAAAACCGTATATGAAATTTTTTCTGAGAACGACTTAACCTGTTATTATGACTTACAGGCTGCACCGGGTGCAACACCTAAAGACATTGAGGGTAAATATGATTTCTTAATGCAGGAAAACATTATTGAAAAACTCACCGAATTTAATGACGGAAAAACCCAGATTGCGACACTTTACATTCCACATATTCATTGTAGTTCCTGCATTTGGATTCTTGAAAATCTCAATAAACTAAACCCGGGTATTTCTGCGTCTCAAGTGAATTTCGGCAAAAAAAATGTGCGGGTTACCTATAATTCTGAGATTACTTCTTTAAAGGAAGTTGTAATTCTTTTAAGCAGTATTGGCTATGAACCGTACATCTCACTCGATGATTTTAAAACGGGCAAAGCTCAGGTTAACCGCTCGCTAATCTATAAGTTAGGCATCGCAGGTTTTGCTTTTGGGAACGTCATGTTTTTATCTTTTCCCGAATATTTTGAAGTGGGTGAATACTGGTTAGAACAATACAAACACTTGTTTCGATGGCTCATGTTTTCCTTTTCTTTACCGGTAGTATTTTATGCAGGGCAAGACTATTTTATTTCAGCATATAAAGGCTTACGCAAAGGACTTTTAAATATAGATGTCCCAATAGCCTTGGGTATAGCAGTCCTTTTTATCCGTAGCACCATCGATATCATTTTCGATTTAGGTTCAGGATTTTTCGATAGTTTAACAGGGTTAATATTCTTTTTATTACTTGGAAAATTTTTCCAGCAAAAAACCTATTCATTCTTATCCTTTGAGCGTGATTATAAATCCTATTTCCCTATTGCTATTACCAAAATAGAAAACGGAATTGAAACGCCAATACAGGTCTACGACATTAAACAAGGTGACCGATTACTGATAAGAAACCAGGAATTAATTCCGGCCGATGGTATTTTAATTAATGGTAACGCCCAAATTGATTACAGCTTTGTCACTGGTGAATCGAAAACCATAAGTAAAGATTCTGGGGATAAACTTTTTGCCGGAGGTAAACAAACTGCGGGACTTATAGAAATGGAAGCTTTAAAATCGGTAGAGCAAAGTTACCTAACGCAATTATGGAGTCATGATGTCTTTAACACAAATAAAGAAGATCATTTTACAACCTTAACAAATGCTATTAGTAAGCGCTTTACTATTGCAGTGCTAACTATTGCTATTTTGGCAACCACCTATTGGTTGTTTGTTGATGCTTCTAAAGCCATGAATGTATTTACCGCAGTCCTTATTATTGCATGCCCTTGTGCTATTGCTTTAGCCGCGCCGTTTACTTTTGGAAATCTGCTTCGCATTTTTGGGAAGCTGAAATTCTACGTAAAAAACGCTTCGGTTATTGAACAATTAGCCGAAATAAATACAGTTATTTTTGATAAAACAGGAACCATAACATCTAATGAAAAAAGTATAGCCACGTATGAAGGTGATGTATTATCGACTTCCGAAGAAATTCTTTTAAAAAACACGCTTCGTGGTTCTAATCACCCATTAAGCAGGTCGCTTTACGATATTCTTGATGAACATCATATTATTTCCTTAAATCATTTTGAAGAACATTTAGGAAAAGGTATTGAGGCCTCTTACCAAAACGATAATAT
Source organism: Aestuariibaculum marinum (assembly GCF_014596975.1). GTDB lineage: Bacteria > Bacteroidota > Bacteroidia > Flavobacteriales > Flavobacteriaceae > Aestuariibaculum > Aestuariibaculum marinum. The sequence goes on from NZ_JACVXD010000010.1 coordinate 75,672, forward strand.
CAGAGTGGGCTCTGCTAGTTTTGTTGGTGGTAGCGAGACTTCGGTATTAAACACTTCTGTACATATTAGTACCAATAATAAATACAAAGGAAAATATACCTTTTACAATAGCTACCGAAAAGGCTTATCTAAATTATTCAATAATCTAAAAAAAGAATATGATTTAGTCATTCTTTCGGGTGATAATGCCGGTGAACAGGAAAACCTAAAAAAGCTTCTGCCAGCAAAAACCAAATTGATTTTCAACCAAAAACCAGACGATAAACTCGAATACATAAAATACCATCAAACCGAAGGCGCCAAAGTTCTTATGGTTGGTGATGGGTTAAACGATGCCGGAGCTTTAGCACAAAGTAATGTGGGGATTGCTCTCTCTGAAAATGTAAACGTCTTCTCCCCGGCTTGCGATGCCATTTTAGACGCTTCAAAATTTAATCAACTATACAATTTTATTAAAGCCTCTAAACAGGCAATAACTATAATTAAGTGGAGTTTTTTACTTTCTTTTATTTACAACAGTATCGGACTCTACTTTGCAGTAACCGGCCAATTAGCCCCGGTTATTGCAGCGATATTAATGCCATTAAGTTCTATTAGTGTCGTGGTATTTACCACGATTGCTACAAATTTTATAGGTAAGAGAATAAAATAACGGTTAATTCCTTAAACATGACAAAAGTCATGTTTTAAGAGGTTTTGCCCGGTTAACTTTGAACCGTAACTTCAAATAGGTATGAGTGTTATATATATGTTATTAGGAATTAGCATCGGGGTGGCTATTGTCTTCTTCGTTGCTTTTATTGTTGCTGTTAAAAAAGGACAGTACGATGATGATTACACCCCTTCGGTACGCATGCTTTTTGAAGACGAACTAGTAAAAGACCAATCGAAAACAACCATTAAAAACGAAAAGACCAATTAATTACTATGGAAGTACAACAATTTTACTACGACAACAAGATTGTTAAAAAATTCTTATTTGCGACCATGCTTTGGGGAGTTGTAGGAATGCTTGTAGGCTTGCTCTTAGCCTTTTTATTTTTGTTTCCAAACATGACCGACGGAATTCCGTGGTTAAGCTTTGGACGACTAAGACCCTTACACACCAACGCTGTTATTTTTGCCTTTGTAGGTAACGCCATTTTTGCCGGTGTGTATTATTCCTCACAACGCCTTTTAAAAACCAGAATGTTTAGCGATTTGCTTAGTAACATCAACTTCTGGGGCTGGCAATTAATTATTGTGGCAGCAGCAATCTCTTTACCTTTAGGATTCACAACATCAAAAGAATACGCCGAACTGGAATGGCCTATAGATATTGCTATTGCCTTAATCTGGGTTGCCTTTGGAGTGAACTTAATTGGTACTATTTTAAAACGTCGTCAACGTCACTTATATGTTGCTATCTGGTTTTATTTAGCAACCTTTGTTACTGTAGCAGTACTTCATATTTTTAATAATATCGAAATTCCGGTGAGTGGTATGAAAAGTTACTCGGTTTACGCCGGTGTTCAGGATGCCTTAGTGCAATGGTGGTACGGACATAATGCCGTAGCTTTCTTCCTAACTACACCGTTTTTAGGGTTGATGTATTACTTTGTACCAAAAGCTGCAAACCGACCAATCTATTCATACCGATTATCGATTATCCACTTCTGGTCTTTAATATTCATTTATATCTGGGCAGGCCCTCACCACTTACTTTACACGGCTCTACCTGAGTGGGCACAAAACCTAGGTGTTGCCTTCTCTGTGATGTTATTAATGCCATCTTGGGGTGGTATGATTAATGGATTACTAACACTGCGTGGTGCCTGGGATAAAGTCCGCGTTGACCCGGTTTTAAAATTCATGGTGGTAGCACTTACCGGTTATGGTATGGCCACCTTCGAGGGGCCTATGTTATCCCTTAAAAATGTGAATGCCATTGGACACTTTACCGATTGGATTATCGCTCACGTACACGTTGGTGCCCTGGCATGGAACGGATTTCTTGCCTTTGGTATGATTTACTGGTTAGTACCAAGATTATTTAAAACACAATTATACTCTATAAAATTAGCCAATGCACACTTCTGGGTAGGTACTTTAGGGATCATTATGTATGCCTTACCGATGTACGTTGCCGGATTTACTCAGGCGAGTATGTGGAAACAGTTTAACCCCGACGGATCCTTAGTTTACGGTAACTTTCTGGAAACCGTAACCGAAATCATCCCAATGTACTGGATGCGTGCTATTGGAGGTTCGTTATACATCTTCGGAATGTTTATCCTGGCCTACAACATCATTACAACTATTAAAAGATCTAAAAATGTCGTAACCGACGAATTAGCTGAAGCCCCTGCTCTAGAGCGTGTTTCTAAGCACCGAGTTGCAGGTGAAGGATGGCACACATGGTTAGAACGTAAACCAATTAAATTAACCATTTATGCAACCATTGCCATTTTAATTGGTGGTATTGTACAAATTGTTCCTACTATAATGGTGGAGTCTAACATCCCAACCTTAACCAGTGTTAAACCCTATACACCTTTGGAATTAGAAGGACGTGATATTTACATCCGCGAAGGTTGTGTGGGCTGTCACTCCCAAATGGTCCGTCCGTTTAGAAGTGAAGTAGAACGCTATGGCGAATACTCTAAAGCCGGAGAATTTGTTTACGACCATCCGTTCTTATGGGGTAGTAAACGTACCGGACCTGATTTACACCGTGTTGGAGGCAAATATTCAGATAACTGGCACTTAAATCACTTGTATGATCCTCAAAGCACCTCTTCTGGATCTATCATGCCGGCTTACCAGTGGTTAGTTAAAAATGAGCTGGACAAATCGAAAACAGAAGACAAAATGCGCGCTATGGTTAGCTTAGGCGTTCCATATACCGAAGAGGAAATTATCAATGCACAACAGCATATGTTAGATCAGGGAACTCAAATTGAGAAAAACCTGTATACCGATCCTGATTTTGCAACAACTTACGAAGCTGACAAAAAAGCTGGTGGAGCAGATTTTGTTGAAATGCGTAATCGTGAAATTGTAGCCGTTATTGCCTACCTACAGCGCTTAGGAACCGATATTAAGGTTAAAGATTCCGAAATGTCTTCAACTAATAACTAAACGTCATGATGAAATTTATAAAAAACCATATGGAGACCATTACCGGGGTGGAGATCTACCCCATCATCTCCCTGCTTATCTTTTTTATCTTTTTTGTAGTGCTATTCTGGTGGGTTGTAACTGCTAAAAAAGATTATATAAAAACTGTTAGTCACCTGCCACTAGAAAACCAAAACGACCAAACATTATGAGACAATCTTTCCCTTCATGGCTAAGAGTTCCAATTATATTCTTTGCAATATTCTTCTTAGCAGAATATCTTATCGATTCCGGCGATAAACCGGCTTTTGTAGAATATCCGCTTTTAGCATTATTCTTACTGCTTATTCTATTCATTCTAATTGCAATGGAAGGCATTGTAAGTTCAATGAAATCTATACTTTATCACAGTTTAGACGAAGAAGCCAAAGCGCGTTTTGATGCCGAAAAACAAACATCATCAAAATTCATCCAATGGATTAAAAAGACCTACAAAGCACTTGCAGGAACCAAACCCATTGAACAAGAACATGAAATTATTCTGGACCACAATTACGATGGTATACAAGAGTTAGATAACGACTTACCACCTTGGTGGTTATACGGCTTCTATGCCTCTATTGTTTTTGCCGCTATTTATTTATTACGTTTCCACGTATTTAATGGCGAAGGACAATACGAAGAATTAAATACCGAATATGCCGAGGCGCAAAAAGCGATAGAAGAATACAAAAAAACAGCTAAAGACTTAGTAGATTTTAATACCGTTGAATTATTAACCGATGCTTCAGATTTAAGTAACGGTAAAAAGATATTCGATGCCAACTGTGTGGCTTGCCATAAAGCTGATGGTGGTGGTGGTATCGGACCAAACTTAACCGACGAATACTGGATTCTTGGCGGTGGTATTAAAAATGTATTTAAAACCATTTCTGAAGGTGGCCGTGATGGAAAAGGTATGATTGCCTGGTCTAAAAACGGATTAAAACCATCAGAAATCGCACAGGTATCAAGCTATGTTTTAAGCTTTCAGGGCACAACCCCTGCCGAGCCTAAAGCTGCTGAAGGAGAAATTTGGAACGACGAAAACTAAAACGTTAAACACCTAACAAAAAACCTAAAACCAAAACAACTTGGAAGCACCAAATAACGAATCGTTTAGAGATAGTATTGGCACCATGACCAGCGAAGGGAAGCGTGCCTGGGTGTACCCTAAAAAACCTAACGGCAAACTATACGAGTACCGCAAGATAACAAGCTACGTATTGCTGGCCTTTTTGTTTGCCGCTCCGTTTATTAAGGTCCAAGGAAATCAATTTTTGATGTTTAATGTTTTAGAACGTCGTTTCAATATTTTCGGTTTTCCATTCTGGCCACAGGATTTCTATTTGTTCGTTTTGTCCATGATTATAGGTGTCGTGTTCATCACCTTATTCACTGTGGCATTCGGGCGCGTGTTTTGCGGTTGGGTTTGTCCGCAAACCATATTTATGGAAATGGTCTTCAGACGTATTGAATACTGGATTGAAGGCGATCGTAATAAACAACGCAGGTTGGATAACCAAGAATGGAATTCCGAAAAAATAAGAAAGCGTAGCTTAAAATGGTTCATCTTTTTAGTCATCTCATTTCTTATTGCCAACATCTTTTTAGCCTATTTAATTGGCAGTGATAAACTATTACAATACATAGGAGAAAGCCCGTTTAATCATTTAAGCACACTTATTCCACTTATTATTTTCACTGGGGTATTCTACTTTGTTTTTGCCTGGTTTAGAGAGCAGGTTTGTATTATAGCTTGCCCTTACGGAAGATTACAAAGCGTACTTCTCGATAATAAATCGATAGTCGTGGCGTACGACCATAAGCGTGGCGAAGGCGAAAATGGCAGAAAGAAATTCAGAAAAAACGAAGACCGTCAGGCTTTAGGTCACGGCGATTGTATAGACTGTTTACAGTGCGTTCACGTCTGTCCTACCGGAATTGATATTCGTAACGGTACGCAGTTAGAATGTGTAAACTGTACCGCTTGCATAGACGAGTGCGACCACATTATGGAAAGCATCAACCTACCTAAAGGGTTAATTCGTTATGCCAGTGAAGACGAAATAGAAAAGAAACAAAAATTTAAACTTACTGCCCGAATGAAGGGCTATATCGCTGTTTTAACTATTTTAATAGGCGTATTTACAGGGCTTCTGCTTCTTCGAAATGAAGTTGAAGCTACTGTACTGCGTTTACCTGGACAGCTTTACGAACGTAAAGGCGAACATGTTATAAGTAATATTTTCACCTACAAACTGGTTAACAAAACAGTTAAAGAAATAGAGCATGTTAACTTTAAACTCAGAACGTTTAAAGGGGACATAAAACTGGTTTCGGCCAGCGACAATTTTAAAGTACCTAAACAAGGTATAGCCGAAGGCACTTTATTTATAGAGATTAACCAAAGTGAATTGTCTGGCGATAAAAACAAACTAACTATAGATGTTTATAGCGGCGATGAGCTTATTGAAACAACGAGTGTAAACTTTCTAGGACCTAGAAGTTATAATTAAAAAATTAAGACGAATGAAATTCAATTGGGGAACAGGCATAATCTTAGCCTTTGTGGGCTTTATAAGCTTTATCATGTATTTTATCATAACCATGAGTGTTGATAAAAAATATGATCACGATTTAGTAACTGAAGATTATTACGGGCAGGAACTGGAGTTTCAAAACGACATAAATAAAGAAAATAACGCTAAAAATTTAGCTCAAAATATAACTTACGACATATCGACAGAGGGGTTGATTATTAAATTTCCTAGTGACCTAGATTACACGAAAGTTACAGGCACAGTGTTCCTATACAGACCATCTAATAAACAATTCGACTTTGAAACGCCTATTTCATTGTCAAACTACAATTTGCTCATACCTGACAAACGTTTATTGGATGGTCGCTGGAACATTAAAGTTGATTGGAAATATAACGAAAAATCTTATCTCTATAAAAAAGAAATTGTATACTAATGCTTTGGTCGGCAATCATATTCGGTATTTTAGGAAGCTTCCACTGTGTTGGTATGTGTGGTCCTATTGCCTTTATGTTGCCTGTAGACCGTAGCAACTCTATTAAAAAAGTTGCTCAAATTTTCTCCTATCATATCGGACGTCTACTTGCTTATAGTATTATAGGCTTTCTTTTCGGTTTAATAGGAAAAAGCTTTTATCTGTTTGGCGTACAACAACAATTATCAATTGCTATTGGTGTTTTAATGATTGTAGCCATTCTTATTCCTACCAAACTATTTAATAAATACAATGCTTCAAAACCTATTTATAAAGGTGTTAATAAAGTTAAATCGGCTTTAGGAAAAGCCCTGAAAAAGAAAACAGCCGACACCTTTTTAACCATTGGTTTCCTTAACGGATTTTTGCCTTGCGGTTTGGTTTATATGGCGGTATTCGCTGCCATTACTATGTCATCGGCGCTTCAAAGTAGTTTATATATGATGTTGTTTGGTTTAGGTACTATTCCACTTATGACCTCTGCCATCTATCTTGGTAAGTTTTTAAACAGTAATATCAAGCAACGTATACAAAAAGCCGTTCCTGTGTTCGTAGTGATTATAGGACTATTATTTATTCTGCGTGGTTTAGGTTTAGGCATTCCTTACCTATCCCCTAGCCCTGTTATGGAGCTTGCCACCAGTTCTATAGATTGCCATTAACAATCCTTATTCAAAATTGTAACCAACTGATTTTAATCATTTTTCACCTACTAGGTATTCTGTAATTTTAAACATGGTAAATTCTTGTGTTGAAAGATGAATGTTCCCTGAATCGACTTTACTCGATAATCGAGATTTAATTATTTTTGAAGTTTACTTCTAAATAAACCTTTTAACCTTATTATCACCTCTAGAGCTTTGCTCTAAGGTAGATTTCTATAAACGCATTAATGAGCCCGCCAGATTAAAAACCAATAAAACTAATGCTCATGGAAACTTTAGATTTACAAAAATGCGAGTACATTTTACACAACAATTACGTTGGTCATTTGGCCTATATTTACAATAACCGACCTTTTGTGGTACCCATTACATACCTATACAATAAAGACCGCATTATAATTGGATATTCAGGTGAAGGTCATAAAATTCAAGCCTTACGGTTGAATCCTAATGTGGCTTTAGAAGTTTCTGAAATCGATGCGATAGACAAATGGAAATCGGTTGTAGTTCACGGTACTTACGAAGAACTTTCTGGTAGTGGTGCTAAAGCTATGTTACATGAATTTTCGTTAGGTGTAAAAGAAGTGATACTAAATAACGAAGGACGTGATTTAGATTATATTCAGGAATTTTCGGCTAAGGTAGAAGAAGATTCGCCTGTTATTTACGCCATAAAAGTCGACGAAATAACAGGCAAACTCAGAATATAGTCACCACTGATAAATAACAAATTCTAAACAGTCATTGAAAACAACTGGGTGTCTGGTTGTTTTCGTTGTAATAGCACATCAAAAGCCATACATACATTTCTAACAAAAGGTTTGCCTTTTGATGTTACAACAATACTGCTCTTCTTAATTTCTATTAACCCATCGCGTTCCATTTCTGCCAGACGACTTAAAGCCTGGGGTAATTCTTCAAAATATAAAGTATCATCTGCCCAACTGGTTTCAAACTGACACATCAGGTTTAAAATATGTTTACGGATGATTAAGTCTTCAGTATTTAAAATATGTCCGCGATATACGGGAATACTATTTTCTTTTAATAATTGATAATACGCCTCAAGGCTTTTTTCATTTTGTGCAAACCCGTACCAGCTATCACTAATAGACGAAACTCCTAAGCCTATCATGGCTTGTGTTTTTGATGAGGTGTACCCCATAAAATTACGGTGCAATTTACCGTTAATCATGGATGCGTAAAGGGTGTCTGTTGGTAAAGCAAAATGGTCCATCCCTATTTCGTGATAGCCGATATTGGTAAGCAATTGTTTTCCTAATTGATATTGTTCGCGTTTCAGTTCTGCCGAAGGCAAATCTTCATCGTTAAATCCGCGTTGTCCGTTTCCTTTTATCCAAGGCACATGGGCGTAACTGTAAAACGCCAAACGGTCGGGCAATAAAGCCTGCGTTTTTAAAATGGTTTCTTTAACGTGGTCTAAAGTTTGAAACGGCAAACCAAAAATAATATCATGACCTACCGAAGTATAGCCCACTTCTCTAGCTAATTCGGTAGCCCGTTTTACATGTTCGAAAGGTTGAATTCTATGAATCGCTTTTTGCACGGTTTCATTATAATCCTGAACACCATAACTCACGCGTCGAAATCCTACATTGTATAAAGCTTGCAAATGCTCTCGGGTTGTGTTATTCGGATGGCCTTCAAAACTAAACTCATAATGTTCTGCAACCTCAGCGTGTTTTAAAATTCCTTTTATTAAATAAGTTAAATGTTCAGGAGAGAAAAAGGTTGGTGTGCCACCACCCAAGTGAATTTCTTTAATTACCGGTTTTTCATCAAACAACTCCAAATATAATCTCCATTCTTTTAAAACCGCATTAATATAATCAGGTTCAACGCTGTGTTGTTTTGTAATTCTCTTATTGCAACCACAAAATGTACATAAACTTTCACAAAACGGTAAATGTATATACAAACTCAAGCCTTCGGTACTATTACTCGCTTGAAATGACTGCACTAAGGACGATTTCCAGTTTTTTAAAGAAAACGTATCCTGATTCCAGTAAGGTACCGTTGGGTAACTTGTATACCTTGGTCCGGCTACATTATATTTATTGGTTAGTTGTTTTAACATAGTTGTTTTTAAAATTCAAAAGTATCCTTATTCTTTTGTTAAAAACATGATATATGTCATGTATAAACATATGCAATTAGTATATTAGTGCTAAATTTCACATCAAAAAAAATTCTGATTACATGAAAAAAATAAGTTACCTGATTATTGTTTTGGCTTTAAGCATTGTAGCCTGTAAAGACAATAAAAAAGAAACAACAACCGAAGGCAACATGGAAGTTGCTGCAAGCGAAAAATTTGTAGCTAAACCAGAAGCAACTTCTGTTAAATGGACCGCTTACAAAACAACCGATAAATTACCTGTTGGTGGTGAGTTTACGGTTTTAAAATTCGATGAAAAGTCTGGAGCTACAGCCGAAGAAGCTTTAAACAATTTAAACTTTTCAATTCCGGTTAGTAGCTTATTCACCAAAGATCCTTCCAGAGATGCTAAATTAAAAGAATCGTTTTTTGGGGCTATGCTGGATACCGACCTTATAAACGGAACTATTAAAGTGGCTAACGGTAACTACGTAGCTACCTTAACCATGAACGGGGTGACTAAAGATTTACCGCTTACTGTTGAAATTACCGATGAACGTCGTGTAAAAATGACCGGAACCATGAATTTAGCTGACTGGGATGCCCTTGGCGCTCTTGAGAGCTTAAACAAAGTATGTTTCGATTTACATACGGGACCCGATGGTGTAAGCAAAACCTGGGAAGACGTTGCTATTGAAGTAAGTACTTATCTTCGTAAGAATTAACCTTATAAACGAAAACATTTTTATACAAAAAGCTACTTTTTTAAGTAGCTTTTTCTTTTTAATTCCTTATTTTTCGGAAACTTAATCAACTATATGGAATTAGAAACCCTAATTGAAAACTTCAAGCAGAAGGACGAAAAAGCGTTCGAAACTCTGTACAATATGTATAGTGAAAGCATGCAAGGTGTTATCTACAATATTGTTCGCGATAAAGATATAGCAGAAGAAGTTATGCAGGATGTATTTATTAAAGCCTGGCATAATGCAAGCAGTTATTCTTCTGAAAAAGGCCGTTTTTTTACCTGGATTTTAAATATTGCCAGAAATGCAGCGATCGATAAAACACGATCTAAAGCATTTAAGAAAACCAAACAAAACCTTGATGCCGATTTTTTCGTAGATATTCTTGAAAGCAGCGACAGCTTAGATAGTTCAACCGACGCCATTGGAATCAAAAAATTCGTAAAAAAACTAAAAGAAAAATGCAAGGCAGTTATTGAACTCCTCTATTTTAAAGGTTTCACACAAGTTGAAGCTTCCGAAGTTCTCGATATGCCCGTGGGAACTATAAAAACCCGAAACCGAAACTGCATTAAAGAATTAAGAAACATGGTATTAGAATAAGATGGATATACAAGCTTACATAGAATCTGGAATTTTAGAGCTATATGTAGCTGGTGCACTTTCTGAAAAGGAAAATAAAGAAGTGTACAATCTCATGCTACAATATCCTGAAATATTACAAGAAGTATTAGACATTGAAAGCGCAGTAATTAAACTTACGGCATCAGTGTCTCCAGTAAAAAATAACGACAAAATTTTACAGGCTATAAAAGCCCATTTAGGATTAAACGGAACCGACAGTAAAGTTATATCTATGCCAAGATACAACTGGGTAACCTACACGGGTTGGGCTGCATCGGTAATTCTAGCTATAGGTCTATTCTGGACGGTAACTCAAAACAAGCAGTTACAATCCGATATTCAGATAAGTAAAACACAACAGGAATTATTAGAAACCCAAATTGCCAATGCCAATAGCAGTCTGGAAGAAGCTAATACTTTAATTTCTGTTTTGAGAGATAATAACATAACCAAAATACCTTTAGCCGGTCAAGGTAATTTTGCCAGCACCTATGCTAATGTGTATTGGGATAAATCTAACGATCGTATTTATTTAGATGCGCAAGGCTTACCAGAACCTCCTGAAGGTAAAGTCTATCAGGTTTGGTCTTTAACTTTAAGTCCATTAACACCTACTAGCTTAGGGACTATCGACGATTTTATAACAGACGACAATAAAATATTTGAAATTGAAAACGCCAATGCAAGTGAGGCCTTTGGTATTACTTTAGAGCCAGCAGGCGGAAGTGAAACCCCAACTATGGAATTCCTTTATACACTTGGTGTAGTTAATGCGAGTTAATTAACAAACTAATAATTAAATTCTTAAAAAATATCCTCTAGCGCTTTTAGGGGATATTTTTTTATCCACTAAATTCTAATAACCTTATTAAAAGCTTTAAAAATTGATTTTTTAGAGGTTTGGTTCGATATTCCTTCGGGAATTGTTCAGGTTTTCTTCGTAAAATAAGGGTTTTACCGAATAATTCCCGAAGGAATATCGAATCTGTATCGAAGGAAGCCTAAAAACGGACTGAACATCTTCCAAACAAAATGATTAATTTGATTACTCTGAAAATATCAGAAAGGCTTATTTTACACATAATTAAACTATTGTATTTTTCATAAATTCCTGTAATGTCACGCAACCATCTTTTACTATTTGCATCTAAACCATAAAGCCTCGACATGACATTACGAATTTTACTATTTCCGGTATTACTCCTTTTAGTTGGTTGCGATACAAAATCTGATGATCCTATTACAGCCGACGAATCATTACTTATAGGAACATGGAAACATACCCAATCTTACATTAGTTCAGGTGGCCCTCAATATTGGGTAGATCAGGAAAACGGAAAAGTTTTTGAGTTTTTTGAAACCGGTATATTTTCTTCAGATATGTTTGCTGAATGTTCAATTGGAGATTTTTCTATAGAAGAGCATCAATTAATATTAAAATATAACTGCCCGAACTTTACTAGCGAAACCGAAAATGATGATGGCTTTATTACCTACACCTTAGAGTTCTATTCTAATTATTTTATCCTTATTCCGACAAGTGGACCAGTTTGTATAGAAGGTTGTAGCTTTAAATATGAAAAGCAAAACTAAATTCATGCTTTTTAAACCTAAATAAAACTCGTATTCCTTTAACTCTTACTTTCAATTATTTTACTTTTGCTCTAAGTAAAACATTATAAAAACACGAGATGTGTAATCAGTTACACATCAATAAATAAAGAAAATGAGTATGAAAAATTCTAATTTTTCAAGACAAGAAGAAAATAATAATGTGTGGTTAACCAGGCAAGACACGAGCAATTTTAATATAACAGATTATGGAGTAACACCAACTGTCTTTAACACCGAAGCTGAGGTTGGTCAGGCCATGTTAAATGAATTATACAAAACAGCTGAAGCTAAAGAAGGAGATATTAACATCGCGTTACTTGGTGGTAGAGGCGCACAACAATTACATCGTTTACTTGGGGAATTAGCAGAATCTGGCGAACAAGATGCTTTATTAGCGCGATTGAATGTATTCACTCAGGATGCTTTAGCCCCTATGGGCATGGCAAATGGCCTTAGTTTTGTTCGTGATTTTGAGCGTATTTTAGGTGATGCTTTTTTCAAAAAAATTAAAAGCTTCACCCCTATGCAAACAGACACTAATGACTTAGAATCTGCTCTTATAGATTACCTAACAAAACTTGAAGAACTAGGCGGATTAGACATCTTTTTTATTGGTCATGGTCCAGAAGAAAATCAGGCTTCACATCTAGCATACATTAAACCGTTCTCGGGAGCGCAGCAGCATCATGTTGCTGGAATTATTCCTATTTCTAATAGTATTTTAGAACATCATATTAGCAAATTTAAAGCCGGCGGAAGTGTTGTAAGTGAAAGCGATGAGACAGAATGTCGCTCATCACAATACATTCTAACCTTAGGCCCGGCAGCTATTTTACAAGCTAAAAAAGTGGTACAGTCTGTTGTTGATGCCGACTCTGCCCCTGCTAAAATTCAGACTTATGCTAACGTGCTGAATACAAAAATAAGTTCAAATCCTTTAGAAGCTAAGGAGCAATTAAACGCAAACCCCGGCTTATGGATTAGATTACACGCTAATGCAAAATCGTTTGTGTTATCTAATTTAGGCGTTTAAATTAACAAGAATTCTCAATAAATTTCAAGCCTGTTTCTATCTAGAAACAGGCTTTTTTAATAGAAAATAGTATATTCACACCCAAAATTATTGTGTTCGTGCACAGGATTAAAACAAAACCTAAAATTTTATAATGAACATACCTTTAAAAAAATCGTATTTAATTTTAACCTTTTTATCTACATTTTGCCTATCTGTCTTTTCCTTTGCACAGAAAAAGCAACCAAATATTATCGTCTTTCTGGTAGACGATATGGGGTTAATGGATACTTCTGTTCCATTTTTAGTAGACGCAAATGGTCAACCTAAAAAATATCCGTTAAACGACTACTATATTACACCTAATATGGAAAAGTTAGCCAAACAGGGTATTCGTTTTACAAACTTTTATGCGCATTCGGTGTGTTCTCCAACACGTGCATCCATACTAACAGGTCAAAACTCTGCTCGCCATGGCACAACAAACTGGATTCATTTAGAACATAATAACAAAAACAAATATGGTCCGTCAGATTGGAATTGGGAAGGTTTAAACAGTTCTTCTATTACCTTACCGCGCTTATTACAATCAAAAGGTTATAAAACAATTCATGTTGGAAAAGCTCATTTTGGACCTAATGGCTACGATGGTGAAAATCCAATTAATTTAGGCTTCGATGTAAATGTTGGTGGCTGTGGTGCCGGACACCCTGGGAGTTATTATGGTCGTGATGGCTATGGCAATCTCAACGGACAAAAATCTCGAGCTGTACCTGGGTTAGAAAAATATTGGAAGGACGACATCTTTTTAACAGAAGCTCTTACCAGAGAGGCTAATAATAAAATTACAGATGCTCATAAAGAGGGAAAACCTTTCTTCCTATACATGGCCCATTATGCTGTTCATCAACCATTTCAATCTGACCCTCGTTTTGCAGAGCATTATAAAAACTCAGGTAAAGATGAAAAAGCTCAGGCATATGCCACTTTAATTGAAGGTATGGATAAATCTTTAGGAGATATCATCGCGCATGTAAAAGATTTAGGCTTAGGAGAAAATACACTTATCTTGTTATTAGGAGATAATGGGTCTGATGCACCGCTTCCTATAACTAACGACTACAGTAGCTCTGAACCCTTACGAGGTAAAAAAGCGATGCACTGGGAAGGCGGTATGCGTGTGCCATTCATTGCTTCTTGGGCTACACCGAATAACAAAATTAAACTTCAAAAGGATTTAAAAATTTCTCAAAATCAAATAGAAAATCAAATGGGAACAATCTTAGACCTATTCCCTACCATTTGTAATTTAACAGATATCGATATACCAGAATCTTATAGTTTAGATGGCTTCAACTTACAAAAACAACTAAAAGGTAAAACGAATAAAAAACGTGATAACACTTTTCTTAATCACTTTCCTCACGACCATAGAACTCCTTACTTTACAAGTTTTGTAAAAGATAATTGGAAAGTTGTTTACCATTTTCAAATTGAAGGCTCACCAAAATATGAGTTATATAATTTAACTAACGATCCGTTTGAAGCTACTAACCTAGCTAATTCTAATCTGGAACAACTAAAAATTATGATGAACCTTTTACAGGAAGATATGAATGAAAAACAAGCGCTTTATCCTGAAAAAGACGAACAATTTTTAAAAATTATTCAACCTTAAGAAAAAACAAGTCCTCATAAAAAAAGCCTTGAAACCTTATAAGTTTTTAGGCTTTTTTTTATGCTTGAAACGAAAAATATTGAAAATATATTTCCTCTATTTTTATATTAATCGTAATATTGCAATAAAACAATTAATATGGGTTTAGCTAAAACTGAAATATTTACCGATTCGCAAAATGAAATTGCCTTATTTGCTAAGGCCTTCGGTCATCCGGCTCGTGTTGCCATTCTACAGCACTTATTTAAAATTAACACTTGTGTGTGCGGTGATTTGGTAGACGAGATTGGTTTAGCACAACCTACCATTTCGCAACATTTAAAGGAATTAAAACATTTAGGATTAATTAAAGGTTCGGTTGAAGGTACCAGCGTATGCTATTGCATCAATCCAGAAGTATGGACTAAAATGAAAGTTGTAATGACCGAGTTTTTAGATCAGGATTTACCAAAAACATCCTGTTGTTAACCCTAAAACACAAAATTAAAATCATTGTATTATGAAACTATCAGAAGTAAAATCAGCACTGCAAAGTTTAGAAACCATCGCGTTTCAACTACCCAATGGCGACTTAGTACCAAGTCATTTTCACGTAACTGAAATTGGAAAAATAAGCAAAACGTTTATCGACTGTGGCGGAACTGTAAGACATGAAAATATTGTGAATTTTCAATTGTGGAATGCTAACGATTACGACCACCGTTTACATCCTGAAAAATTATTACACATTATTGAGCTTTCAGAAAACACCTTGAATATTGAAGACGCTGAAATTGAGGTAGAATATCAGGGAGACACCATTGGTAAATTCGGATTGGATTTCGATGGCACTTCATTTTTACTAACCAACAAACAAACCGATTGTTTAGCAAAAGACAATTGTGGTATTCCTGCAGAAAAACCAAAAGTAAAATTATCAGAATTACAAGCAGCAAACACTTGTGTTCCGGGAAGCGGTTGTTGTTAATTTACACATATTAAGAGATTATTTTTAAAACATGGCATTATACCAAAACATTGAACAAACGTTACTAAACTTACCTACCGATACTGTAAGTGATGAACGTAAAACAACATTACAACCGTTAATAGACTTTATCCAGGAGAAAGTTTCGACTCAAAAAGAAGTACGTTTAAATTTTATCTGCACACACAACTCCAGACGCAGTCATTTATCCCAGGTTTGGGCACAAACAATCGCTCATCATTTTAATATAAAACAAGTATTCTGTTATTCTGGCGGAACCGAAGCTACAGCCTTATTTCCTATGGCTGCTGAAACCTTAAAAAATACAGGTTTCAATATTCAAACAATTGCTGAAGGCAACAACCCCATTTATAGTATTAAATATGCTGAAGACGAACATTCGGTTATTGGCTTTTCTAAAACTTACGATGATGCGTTTAATCCGCAATCTGAATTCGCTGCGATTATGACTTGCTCGTCTGCCGATAAAGGTTGTCCTATAATTTTAGGAGCAGAAAAGCGTATCCCAATTACTTTTGAAGACCCAAAAGCGTTCGACAACACACCGCAACAAGCGGAGAAATACAACGAACGTAGTCTTCAAATTGCTACCGAATTATTCTATGTTTTTTCACAAATTAAAGCGTAATTATGGCTACAAAAAAATTAAATTTTTTAGATAGAAACCTAACGCTATGGATTTTTATTGCCATGGCCTTAGGTGTTGGTTTAGGCTATTTTTTTCCTAAGTTTCCAGATATTATCAACGCGATGAGTAGCGGTACAACGAATATTCCTATTGCTATAGGATTAATTTTAATGATGTACCCGCCATTGGCAAAAGTAAACTACAGCTTATTACCTGCCGTATTTAAAAACACAAAAATTCTTTCGGTATCACTAATTCTAAACTGGATTATTGGTCCGGTTTTAATGTTCATTCTAGCCATTACCTTTTTAAAAGATTACCCCGAATATATGGTGGGTTTAATTTTAATAGGGCTAGCGCGATGTATTGCTATGGTTTTGGTTTGGAACGATTTAGCCGAAGGTAGTAGCGAATACGGCGCCGGTTTAGTAGCTCTTAACAGTATTTTCCAAGTCTTTGCCTATAGTTTTTATGCATGGATATTTATTACAATCTTGCCTCCTTACTTTGGCTTCGAAGGTGCTATTGTTGATATTTCTATAGGAACCATAGCTGAAAGTGTTGCGATTTACTTAGGTATTCCATTTGCAATGGGTATTTTAAGCCGACAGATTTTAGTAAGATTAAAAGGTGAAGAATGGTACACAAAAACATTCATTCCAACAATTTCTCCACTAACGTTAATTGCATTATTATTTACTATTATCGTGATGTTCTCTTTGAAAGGTGAACTCATTGTTGAAATCCCAATGGATGTGTTAATCATTGCTGTCCCATTATTGATATACTTTGCCTTAATGTTTATTATTGGCTTTTTCTTTACCAAAGCCATGGGTGGCACTTACGATAAAACCGCTTCGGTAGCCTTTACAGCTGCTGGAAACAATTTTGAATTAGCCATTGCTGTTGCTATTGCCGTTTTCGGATTAAATTCCGGACAGGCTTTTGCTGGCGTTATTGGGCCTTTAGTTGAAGTTCCTGCATTAATTTTGTTAGTACGCGTATCGTTCTGGTTGCGTAAAAAATACTTTGTAAACGCGGTAAATTAGCATTTATATAAAATAAAAGCGGCTCAACCACGAGCCGCTTTCCCTAACAAAAAACCCAAAAAACCAAATAGGACAACCAATCCTACCGGTCCCTTGAAAATCAATTTTCCTTTTTCATCTGTTAGTATTTATTATTTTTATAATAGTCAGATGTAATTTGCCAATAATCTAGGTCGATTTAAAAGATTTATCATGGCTCATTTCATAATTATTAACTCTTTGTTCCTTTTGTTAGCTGCTATTAATCAACTCTCGAAGGATTCTCTTTTCTGTATACTATCACTCTCTTCCTTCAGTTGTATTTGTTAGTAAGACACCCTTACTTTATTTTACCCTACCCTAGGTTTTAAAATTTATAAGAAATCGTTCCTTTTATAAAAAATGGCGTTCCTGGCGTAAAGTGAATTTCTTCAACAGGAGCCGCTTCATTAAACAATCTCGATTCGGTAGCAAACTGTGTTTCATTCCACTCGGTATCGAATAGGTTTTCTACAATCACTCCTACTGTAACTTTATTAAACGTATAATTCGCGTTAAAATCGGTTACAAAATAACCTTTGGCTACAATACTGTTATCTTCATTTGCTGGTCGGTCATCAACATATCTATAGCGTAATCCTCCCGAAAACCCATCCAAATTATCTACCGCCAGGCCACCTGCCAAAGTAAAATCCGGTGCTAAAGGAATATAGTTTTCTCCTTCCGGATCTTCAGTACTTCTGGCGTGTGTTACAGTAGCATCAGAATCAAAATACAACCAATCGGTTAACTGGTAACGCAATCCTAAATCGGCACCATAACGCTCCGTTTTTCCACTTGGTTCAACAATTCCGGCATCGCCCACATAAACAAACTCTTGTTCTAAAAACAAATACCATAATGCTGAATTCACAATTAACTTTGGAAACGGTTTCCAAACACTTCCCAAATCGGCGCCATACGAACGTGGCAAAATATCTTTCCCCATCTGACTTACTACCACGCGCGTGTCGTTCGAGTGAAATCCTAATCCCGATTTTAAATACACTTGTAAATTGGTTAAAGCATCATAATAGAAATTTAGTTTAGGACTTACAATGGTTTTGGTTTCGGCCTGTGTGCCATAAGTATCTTGTAGCTCATCATTATACATGAACTTAAAATAATCCAGACGTAAAGACGGGGCTATTTTCAACTTCCCAAAATCGAATTGTGCATTGGTAAACAGCCCCATATTGGTTTGATTTAAATCCCCCAATTGTATTTGTTCTAGAGTCGTCTTTCTATTAAGGGTATGCGACAATTCAATATCATTAACTATATCGTGACGTAAACTAACTCCCGATGTCATGGTTAGTTCTAAATCTCCCAACAAGATTTCCTGACTTAAAGCGGTGTTAAATCCGAATATATGACGATCTTCCTTTTGCTTGATTTGATCGCCATTTACAGGGTCTTCTAAAAAGAAAGTGAAATTAGAATATAATTCAAATCCGTAATGCGAGTAAAACGCATTGCTCTTCAGCATAGAATTATCGGAGATATGCTTATTAAATTCCACATTAAAATTAGTACGTTCGGTAGTTCCTCCTTCGGTATCATCGATAGCTCCAAAACGAGAAATGCTTCCATCATCGACAGCGCGCTGCGGAATTTGCCCTGAAGCATCCCAACGACTCGTAAAGTGCGATAAGGTAACCGATACCTTATCGTTGTTCGGCGAATAGCTGGTAAATTTCCCAAACAGATTTAATCTGTTAAAATTTTGTGGTGACTCGTAAGGTCCATCAGTAGCGATATACTCGGTAGCGATATAGGCATTTTTATCGGCATCATGTTCCAGTAAATTGAACATTCCTAATGTTCGTAAGGTATTAAAATCGCCAATGGTTAAACCAACTGAACTTTCTTTTAAATAATCTTTAGTTGAAAAATCCACATATCCTGCTGTGGCAAAATCACCACGTTCGGCATAATACGCCCCTTTTCCAAAATCTATCTTGTTTACAGTTTCCGGAATCACAAAGTGTAAATCGCTATACCCCTGACCATGCGCGTGCGATACCATATTTACCGGCATTCCATCGACTGATAGTGAAATATCGGTACCATGATCAATATCGAAACCACGTAAGAAGATCTGTTCGGCCTTTCCTCCGCCGGCATGTTGTCCGATTATTAAACCCGGAACTTTTCTCAATATTTCCTGAGACGAGTTTACCGGGTTTGTTTTTAAATCTAATCGGGAAATGGTACTCACCGGATTTACAGTTTCGTTAATGACTAATTCACTTAACTGAAAGGACTTTTCCTCTAGGGCAATAATTTGTTTATTTTGAAAACTAGTACCATCGATTATAAGGAACTTATTCTTAAATCCTAAAAGTCCAATTTTCAATGAATCGCCCACAGAGCAATTATCTAGTACAAACAGACCATTTTCTAAAGAATGGGCATGGCTTTTAGAGTTTAAATTATAGATATAAGCAGCCTCCAATGGTTGTTTCGCTTTATTAACCACAACACCTCTAATTTGTTGTGAAAAACTAAGCTTTGTACACATTATGGCTGAAAATAGCATCATAAGTTTTAATACGTTCATGATTGTTTTTGAATTAAATATTTTTAACATCTTTCTCGGTCAACGGACCTAATTCAAAAATACTTTCCAGCAAATCCTTTTTCAAGATTTTTGCTTCTTTTAACTTATTATTAGCTTTATATACTTCAGCCATATGTAGTAGTGTTTGGGGCTCATATGTTTGGTTCGCGACATGTTCTTTCATGATTTTCAAGGCTTTTCTTTTGAAGCCTTGTTTATAATAAGCCCAGGCTAGTAAACCATACGATTGTGGTGTTGGTCTATTAGTAACTTCGGTTTCTGCAATAGCTAAAGCTTCATTTAAATTTTCATTTATATCGGTGTAGAGTATAACGTTGTAAGTGTTATACATATCACCATACAGCGGATTGTTTACTGCCATTTTGTAAGATTCCAGTTCTTTTTTATACAGTCCTGAATCTTTCTTAAATTTTGCTATTTCTGCTTTTAACAGGTAATAATCTGGTGCATGATACGTTTGCGAAACCGTGTTTAAAATACGAAGTGCTTCATCTGGATTTTTTTCATAAGAGTATACAATCCATGCAATGCCGCGTTTGGCATAGGCATCATTCGGACTTAATTCTAAAGCTTTTAAAAAATGATTGTACGAGGCTTCTATATTTCCACTATGTCCATAAAAATCTGCAAGATTGGTGTAAATCCACTGCTTTGAAACAGCAATATTAGACTCTTCAGCCTTGACTTTGGCTTGTTCCAAATATTTGATTGCAGCATGTAAATTGCCACGGTGATCTGACCATTTCGCTACCCGAATGAGATAATCGAAATCGGCATCATTACTAAACTCATCCAAATAACTTTTTGCTAAATCGTAATTTCCCAATTCTAAATGCACATCAAACAGCATTTTTTGAGTACCCTCTAGTTTATCGCCAATAGTTTCTGCTTTTTCCAGTAGTATTAAAGCCTCCTTAAACTTATGCTGAGATATATAATTGGCTGCAAGTCCTTTTAAATATGAGGTGTTCGAATAATTAGTTTTTATATTTAGATTCTGGTAGACATTTTGGGCATCTTTAAGATATTCTATTTCTCCTGTTATACCGAATAGCTGACTATTTGCCAAAGCTATTTTTGACAAATAAGGAAATTGATTTGGGGTACGATCAAGCTTCTCTTTCCAAAACTTTAAATCATTTAAAGCTTCTTGTTTAGCTGTTTCATTAGTGGTTTCTAAGTAAACATTATACTCCTGAGGATTTGTTACTTTTTTAGATATAGTTGTACAGCTTGTTACAGATACAAGCAAGCAAAACAGGGTAATACATTGTAGGTTCATTGTATTTGTTTTTAAGGTTATTGTTTGTTAGAGAAACTCAGAAACAAAGAACTTACTCTTTGTTTCTGAATTAATTATAAGCTTCTACCATGGTGAAGCCAGATATGGAAATGAGGCTAAAAAAGGCTTGTCATTGGCATCAACATTATCATCTGATAATCCTGGGTTCTCTGAAAAATCTTCCCCCCCGAAGATTAATAACAGTTCTACCGTAATTACGTCATCTGATAAATTTCTACCTGTCAACACATTAGTTCCATCATAAAAAGTAGTGGTTCCATCAAGAGACACATTCAACACATCTGTAGCTAATACACTTGTAAACGTGGCAGCATCTAACCCTAATGCGTTGGTATCTCCTGCATTAGCAAAAGCAGGGCTTAACCCTTCTAAATTTGCTTGAAACATACTTTGAAATGATGCGTTTTGCATAGATGGTACCGTGACATTAAACATATCTTTACTTGATGGTGACACAAAAACAGTATTTACTGCTGGTCTTCCCATCTGATCTTCCTGCATGTAGGTTCCTGCTAAATTCGGAAGTCCGTTTTCCATTTTCATATCATCGTCGTCACTACAATTGAATGCTACTAAAGGCATTACTAAAAGTGCTAGAAATAGTTTTATATTTTTCATAATTGTCAGTATTTCGTTTTTTAAGTTTTTTATTGCTTTCTTTTTGATTCCACCCAGGTGTTAATAGTTCCGCTACCACCTATTTGACTTTTCGGCACTTCAACTACAACAGACATTACATTGGTTCCTGCGAAAGTATCGGAAGCCATACCGTCTGGTAAAAAAGCGCCTTCTTCCATACCGTCTCCATCGTCATCACCTGGCGTTACGATTTGTACATAGCGGGCAAAATCCATAAAAAACGGATCGTCTCTTGGTCCTGCGAACACTTTAACTCCGTTTTTCATCCCCATCATGGCATCAGATCCATACGGTGTAATATTAGCTACAGCAGCGTTATACACTTCGTTTGTACCCACCATACTGTTTAACCCTGTTTGCATTGGCATTTTAGGTCCGATAACATACATTTTACCATCCTTAGGAATTGCCTGAATGACATAATCTTCAACATAATCGTTATCACTATCAATGTTGAATTCAATCATAACACTTTCATCAAAACTTGCCGATGCTGTGTTTGCCGGACTTAATAAGCCCTGAACATTGGCTACAAATACCAGGTTGTTGGTATCTTCTCCTTGAAAGGCATAAAAATCTGTAATGTCGCTAGAGCCACCCTGCACGGACGGTGCATCGATGTGGTCGGCTGCAACAACAAAGTAACTAGCTACTGCTACTACTCCAATTCCTAATACTGTTTTTAACTTTTTCATACGTTTATTAATTAGTTATTTACTCGGTTCTCATGCATACCTACGCAAAAAAGAAAAACCTGGTTTTGTTAAAATTTTGTTAAAGAAAATAATTGCAAAATATTCCTTGAAAACATTACATTTACACGAACAAAACCACAAGCCATGAATCCGTCTGCAAATGGTTGGATAAAAAAATTACTTAGAGAAGTTGAGGCAACACCTGAATTTCTTAACCTCAGCGATAAAACCTTTTATGCCGCTTTAAGAGATTGCGGCTTTATTTATGGAAGTAATTTAGATGTGGTTTTAAACATCCTTCCTAAAGAAGATCTGATAGAAGAAGAGCTTTGTAAAATAAACCATTGTTTAGCATTACTGCACACCCACCACAACGCCACGACCGAAACTCCTTTTGTTGAAAGCGTTATTGATTTTTATACTGAAATAAGCGAAAGAAAAACTTCGTTTTTTGAAGATTTATTAGGCGGAAAAAAATCGAACGAACAATTAGAAAAATTAATACACAAGCGTATTCAGATTGATGCTAATATCATCACAAAAAATTTTAACTACTTCATTATAAATGCGCTCTTATATATAGATGTGCTGGCTTATGATAATTATTTACGAGAGCAAACCATTTCAACGTCTTACATAAAAAACCTTGAAGCCTCTATTGAATGTGTCTCGTTAGATGTTTTAAACACAAAAGAAGACAAGAATGCATATGATGAAAGTTTAATTCGGTTAATTGAATCCTCTCTTCGTTTTCAGGACCACACGCATATTACTTACGAAGACGCCATTTCGAATATTAAAACACCTTTAGAAAAGCAATATATATTAGATTTGGCTTGTATGGCCGCTTGGACTGATAAAACGATTGATAGTACTGAAAAACGGTTTCTAATTCAATTAGGGCGAGATTTCAAAATTGAAACGCAACTCATAAAACAATCTTTAGAAACGGTTAACAGTTTTTATACCACAAACAAAGAGAATATTGCCGTTTTAGGCTCTAAGAATATTGTTCAGAGTTTTTATAATAACTCGAGCAAAATGGTAAAAAAATTGATTACCAGAAACAGCAAACGCCTATATAAAGAGTTAAAGGACAGTAAAGAACTTATGGTGCTTTTAACCCAATCGACTGTGAGAGACTTAACCGGAGAAGAACAAAAGAAAGTTCAGGACCAATTACTGGATATTTTTAAGTCTATACCAAGTCTGGCTATTTTTTTACTTCCGGGTGGTGCTATACTATTGCCTTTAGTAGTAAAATTTATACCTAAACTCCTGCCTTCTGCTTTTGATGAAAATCGCATTGATGAAGATTAAGTTTTAAGATTCCAACCACTCTTTAAAATCCTTAACCCGCTCACGAGCCACAATAACTTCATCGTCTTTATAACTATTCAATTTTATTTGCAATCGCGAGTTGGTATAGCTTACCATATCTTTTATGGCATTAATATTCACAAAAAATTTTCGATTAATTCTGAAAAATAGTTGAGGCTCTAATTCACTTTCTAAACTTTCCAAAGTGTTATCTAACAAATAATTCCTACCATCTTTGGTATGAATATAAGACCCTTTATTTTCGCTGTAAATACATTCTATATCATCGACTGCAATCAATTTTAAATGTTGTCCCACTTTTACAAAAAATCGCTTTTTATACTCCCGGTCTATTGGGTTAACCAGTAACTTTTTAATATCATTAAAATCTAGAGACACCGATTGCTGTTGTGGTAAACGCTCTTTGTATTTCTCTACAGCAACTTGCAAATCGTCTTCATCAATAGGTTTTAATAAATAATCGATACTGTTAAGTTTAAACGCCTGAAGCGCATATTCGTCGTAAGCCGTGGTAAATATTACAGCACTTTTAATAGGTATTGTTTCAAAAATTTCAAAGGACAAACCATCACTCAACTGAATGTCTAAAAATATTAAATCGGGATGCGTATTGGCCTCAAACCAGTTTAAAGATTCCTCTACCGAATGCAACATGGTGCTCACTTCAATATTCAGCTTTTCCAACATCCGTTTTAATCGGCGCGCCGATGGCTTCTCATCTTCTATAATAATAACGTGCATATATAAAATCCTTATTCTATTAAAATATTAAACCACTAGTTCTTATACCAGAACAACTATTCCCAACGATTAATTTTCTCTTTTTCAAGAAATGCCTTTATTTTACGTGCCTCCCAATCTTTCTTAAAAAGAATTTTTCCTTTAAATACATACCAGCCATGAATACTAATAAAAACAGTCCAAGCTACGAGCACAATGATATTAAACCAAAAGAAAAAATCTTTATATGGCCCTGACATGATGTACAAATTATATCCCAAAAGAGCTGCAAGAATTAAATACCCAACCAAATGAATGTAAAATATTTTTAAATTATATATCTTTTTTTGAGCTTTCAAGAATGCATCTTGAGTTAGTTTATCGCTGTTCATGGTTATCTAAATTTATGTTTTCTTTTTCCATGTACTCGGCAATCTTACGTTCTTCCCATTTTTTACCAAAAATAAAATTAACTCCATAAACACTTAAAAAATGAAATAACAAACCAATGCCCCAAAACAAGGGGGTTGCAAAAGTGCCAAAACTAAACAACTCTCCTCCATTAGAAACAATAAGAATAATTATAAAAAGATTCACAATAATATAACTTGCCAAGTGCCAGTAAAACCCTAATATTTTTTTCACCTTTTGTTTAGCCCGCAAGTAAGCATCCTCGCGGTAAAACCGTTCGTCTGAACCTTCGTTTTTATAAGATTCTAAATCGTAATTTCTCATAATAGTTTTTAATTAAATTATTTCCATCGGGTATTTTCTTCCTCACGCATAAATTGATCTATTTTTCGTTTCTCCCAGTTGCGACCTAAAAACTGATCGTTCACAAAAACTCTAAACGCTTGAATAACCAGACCTATCCCCCAACCAAACATAGGAAACCAAAACCACTGAAAACCCCAGGAAGTCTTATAGTTTACAAATATTAAAAACGGAATTACTAAAAAATAAGATAACAGACTATAATAAAAGCCTTTAAGTTCGTCTACATGATTACGTGCTCTTACATAAGCATCGTCTAATGATTGATTTGATTGTGTTCTCATAACTGATATTTGTTTGGTAAGCATTGGAATTGCGACTTCAAAACGGTTTGCTTCCTGATTGATGTTTATTTTTCTTGACGTTAACAGCTTATAACGCTGCATAATATTATTTAAACCAACGCCACTACTTTTCTTTACAATTTGCTTTGGCTGTAAATTATTTTCTACCACCAAAGTATTACCGTCTTCATAAATTTTAATATGCAACGGTTTTGCAGGCGTAACCATATTGTGTTTTACAGCGTTTTCAAGTAGTAATTGCAGCGATAACGGCACTACTTTGCTTTCCGGATTAGTAACCTGCTCAGGGATTGCAAATACAATACTATCTTCAAATCGCATTTTTAATAAAGACATATAGGTCTTTGCAAAATTGAGCTCCTCTTCTACAAGCACCAACTCTTTATTTTTTTGTTCTAAAACGTACCGGTATACTTTAGACAAACCAGATGTAAATTTCTGAGCATTTTCAGGATTTTCATCAATTAAACTAGTCAATACATTTAAACTGTTGAATAAAAAATGTGGATCTAACTGATTTTTTAAAGCATCAAATTTTGCACTTGCCGTACCCGCAATAACCTTCTGTTCTTTAATTCGGTTTTGCTGATATCGGTTATAGAAATAGATAAGATGAAAAATAACAACAATAATCAAGGTTATGATTAATCCGAAGCCATAATATTGAATTCGTTCGTGGTTTAAAAATTCCTGAAACGAATTGCCATTGTACCAAACCGATGTTCCTGCACGCAATACAAACAATCCGGAAAGGGTTACCACAACAGATCCTAGAATGCCCAAAATAATACGTTTAACAGATTCGGTAGATTTCCACTTTAAAGTTTCAAGATAACTGAAGAACAATAAATTAGAATATCCTAAAACAAATGAATACAGTTGATAGAATGCAAAGCTTATCAATGCTACTTTTACACTTACAAACTGCAACCCGTTTTCAAGTATATTGCCCACTAAAAAAACAGCGCATCCTATAAAAAATGTAATGATTATATTTTTGAATCCTTTGGTCATATTAAGTTCTAAATTGCTATACTCGTTATCTTCGATATTATTACTCCTTAAATTTAGTAAAAGGAATCATAACCGTTCTAACTACAGCTCAAATTTGCGACCTTAATAAGGGGTTCCGAAAAATGTTTTACCGAACTGTCATTTTTAACTGCTGAATTGTGATAAGTGAACTATTAAGAACAAAAAAAGCCAATGAATACTGATGCAGCAATATTCATTGACTTTATTCATTACCGTTAAACCCAACGGTAATTATACTACATTACCCTTATGTTATTGTGTAGCACTATATTTAAAAACAATCGGTACTGCATAGTTTACTTTTACAGGTTTACCGCGTTGTTTTCCAGGTTTCATTTTAGGTAATAAGCTAACGATACGTTCAGCTTCTTTTTCTAAAATTTTATCAGGGCCTCTTGATCTAATACTGGTTACATAACCTTTTTCATCAATAATGAATACTACCGTTACACGTCCACCAATAGCTAAATCAAGAGCTGCTTCTGGATAATGAAAATTATTTTTTACGTGTTCTAACATTTTAGAATTAAAACATCTCACAGTTGCTGCTTTAGATTTTCCTTCACATCCAGGAAAAACGGGTACGTTTTCTATAACTGAAAATGGTACTTCGGCCACTTCTTCTACTTCGGTAACAGCAACATCAGAAACGCCTAAGTCTGTATCGCCATATTCGACAATAGCATCTGTTTGAGTTACTTCAGTACTTTCAAAAACAGTTTCTTCTATAATTTCTTCATCCTCCACAATTTCAACACTTTCTGTTACAATAGCAGGAGGTGGTGGCGGTGGCGGTAAGGTTTGGGTAAATTGCACAATAGGAATTTCTTCCTCGGTTTGGGCCTGCATATTTACATAACCTATATCAACATCTTCTGTTTCATAGGTTCTATATTCTAAAGCTTGCCAAGACAAAAATAGCATGATATTAAGACCGATAGCAAAATATAAACTGCTGTTTCTGCCAATTTCTACATCGGGATTTTTTTTAGGTAACATAGCTGTTTATTTATAGTAGTAAAATTAACCTTTAAGCTCGATTTCTACTATGATATTTGTCATGTTTCAATTGATAAATTCTTGTCGTGAATGTCACTAAAAACAGATATATTATTGGTGGATTTTAGCTTGCAATTTTTCAATTAAAGCAATTGTTTTAACAAGAAATAAACGATTTACCTTTTATTTCCGTTAGATTTACAAACATTTTTAACTTAATAAATACGCTCACGTTTGAAAATCTCTTATACGATTGAAGAAATTAACGACCTATTAAAAGGTGAACTTGTAGGACACACCACTCATAAAATTGATAGTCCTGAACAACTACAACATGCTAAAACCAATCAAATCACATTTATTGGTAGTTCTAAATACATAAAACATTGGTCAGATTCTAAAGCCTGTGCTGCCATTGTCAATAACAATTTAACAGTAGAAGCAGGAGATAACCGAGCTTTAATTAAAGTAAAAAACGCCGATTTAGCAATGGCTAAATTACTGGAATTATTCAATCCGAAACCACCAGTTATGGAACATGACATCCATCCAACAGCTGTAATTCATAAGAGTGCTAAAATTGGTAATGGCTGTAAAATCGGTGCCAATTGCTATGTTGGAAAAGATGTTATTTTAAAAGATTACGTTACATTATATCCCAACGTTTGTGTTTTTGACGATACTACGATTGGAAGTCATACCGTAATTTGGTCTGGAACCGTAATTCGTGAACGCTGTATTATAGGTAGCCATTGTATTTTTCATACCAATGTAAGCATTGGTGCTGATGGATTTGGCTACAGACCCAGTGATGATGGGGCTGGGTTAACTAAAATACCACAAATTGGTAATGTAATTATCGGAGATTATGTAGAAATAGGTGCCAATTCCTGCGTAGATCGTGCCAAGTTTAGTTCTACAATTATTGGTGATGGTTGTAAAATAGATAATCTGGTACAAATCGCGCATAACAGTGTTATGGGACGTTCTTGCATTATGGCAGGGCATAGCGGATTAGCAGGATCGGTTACACTTGGAGATGGTGTTATTATTGGAGGAAGTGCCTCTATAAAAGACCATACTACTATACATTCCGGGGCAACTGTAGGTGCCGGTTCCGGTGTGATGAACGATGTTGAAACAGGCAAAACCGTTTTAGGCTATCCGGCTCAAGACGCCAGAGACACCCTTAAACAGTGGGTCGCTTTAAAACGCTTGACGAAATAGTAAACAATAAAAAATGGAGTTGATTACAGCTCCATTTTTTGTCTTCTCAATAATACTTTAGCATAATCCCGGCTTTCTTTATCTCCATAATCACGGTAAGCTCGCTGTGCCCATTGTAAGGCTGAATCGGTGTCTCCCAAAACTTCATAGGATACCGCAATATTTAAAGCAGCTCTTCCTGCCGATTTACTTCTTGGATTTTCCTCCACAATACGTTTCCAGACAGCAATGGCATCATTCCATTTAGCGACCTCTGCCGAGCGCCACCCAGCACTGAATAAGTCTTTATCACGTCCTTTTCCTTTTTTATACATGTCTCGTTTTACACGATAATAACTTGGCAAAAACCTATTGATATAATCAAATCCGGCGGCATAGGCTGTTTCACTTAAGGCATTCATTGGCGGCATCCCATTAACTAAATCGAAATTCATGTAGTGGGTTTGTTGAAACTGGTCGATAATGGTTTTAGTATATGGGTCGTACAACCTCCAGTAACTTCGAACATTTACGCGAGCACCGGTTGGAATTCTGGCACTTGGTTTTCCTGTGGTAATTACCGCATTAACCTGATCGACCACTGCCGAACGAATTAAATCGGAATTAGAATCGAAGTTTTCCAACACCAATAGCACATCGGCATTCGACTTTTCACATATTTGGGATACCTTATCCCATGGCAATAAATCGGGCGTGGTTCGTGTCCCTGTACCGTAAAGACGTAGCGTGTCTGGCATAATAATTTGAACATGACTCTTGTTGTGAATGCCATCGTACACACCTTTCATAGCCTCGTCTGATGCAATTCTGTCTGATCCCATCACTTCTCCTGTGGTGATGGCCTCCATGGTTTCTGCGTTTTTATCTTCAACCTTTGTTAACGAACGGTTTACCAGAACCACATTCGACACATTCTCAGGTAGAATAACCACTGGTTCCTGCGGATAATTTAAATACACATAGCCTGAAGTGCCACAAGATGTCAAGCTCAAACCAAGTATTCCTAATAATAAAAAGTAGATGTTTTTCATGTCTTTTGGGTTTAAGTTTCTCAGATAAAAACAAGAAACATGCCATTTATATTTTAACGTCCTGTTTTACCGATTGCTATATTACTAATATTTTTGGTTTTAGCTTTTATTGGTTTCAAATTAGGGTCTAAAACCCTGCAATTTCATTGCAGCACTTTAGTGATATAAAAATTATATCTTTATGATATGTCAGAATATCAGCGAAGAGGATCTCATACAGTTAGTCATTTGAGTTGTCATATAGTTT
>NZ_JACVXD010000109.1 GCF_014596975.1 Aestuariibaculum marinum
CGTTGAAAAGTGCGGGGATGAGGTGTGGGTAGGGGCGAAATGCCAATCGAACACGGAGATAGCTGGTTCTCCCCGAAATAGCTTTAGGGCTAGCCTCGCGGCAAGATTCCTGGAGGTAGAGCACTGATTGGACTAGGGGCCCCCACAGGGTTACCGAATTCAGTCAAACTCCGAATGCCAGAGAATTATCCGCGGGAGTCAGACTGCGAGTGATAAGATCCGTAGTCAAAAGGGAAACAG
>NZ_JACVXD010000110.1 GCF_014596975.1 Aestuariibaculum marinum
CCCATTCATAAGACGAGTGGGCGCCAGTTTTAACTACTTTATAATTTTTTTCGTCTTAAACGTTTGACCTTTACAAATTGATTCGTAAATAGATCCAGCTCTTCGTCTCGGTAGATGTAGAAGAACCTATGGTGATGACCATCTTTCATCTCGGCCAAATCACACTTCATATACTCATCGAGTTCCTGTCGTGTTAGTTCGACCGTATACATCTTACCATGACTCGGAATATCCAGTTG
>NZ_JACVXD010000111.1 GCF_014596975.1 Aestuariibaculum marinum
ACTCTATCATGTACTTCACGGTGCCATCTCACCAATGGACGGCGTAGGACCAGAAGATATTAAAGTTGCAGAACTATTGAAGCGTCTAACAGATGAAGGCATTCAAGAAATTATCATGGCTACTGATCCGAACATTGAAGGAGAAGCCACTGCCATGTATATCGCAAGACTTCTAAAACCAACGGGTATCAAGATTACTCGTATTGCCCATGGCCTACCTGTAGGCGGAGACTTGGAG
>NZ_JACVXD010000112.1 GCF_014596975.1 Aestuariibaculum marinum
CCTAGGATATGTCCTTTTTTAAACTCTTCAGGCTCACGAACATCGATCAGTTGTGCTTTTCGATAACCTGCTTTAAACTCTTCCTCGTTTAATGTAGTTAAAAATCTCTTTTGATAAAGTCCCATACCAATTACATACGCCAATAAAGCTACTACAATACCTGCTAAAACTATCCATCCCATAACGCTTGCACTCCTTTAAACAAT
Organism: Aestuariibaculum marinum; assembly: GCF_014596975.1. Taxonomy (GTDB): domain Bacteria; phylum Bacteroidota; class Bacteroidia; order Flavobacteriales; family Flavobacteriaceae; genus Aestuariibaculum; species Aestuariibaculum marinum. The sequence continues at coordinate 207 of NZ_JACVXD010000112.1, forward strand.
CTACCACAATTATAGCGGTGCGCGGCTCTAT
>NZ_JACVXD010000113.1 GCF_014596975.1 Aestuariibaculum marinum
GCCGCCTGAATAGAGCGGCACGGCAAACTTCACACCGTGAATGCTGCGTACCGCATCAAGGACGTAATCCGGCATGCCGATCGAGTTGGCCACGGTATTGACAGCCGGGTCCATGACCCACATCCGTGCGCCGATGTTGTACACGGCAGACGAAGACCGATTGAGCACGCCCGCAAACAGCGACGTCATCTCGATCATCAGAAACACGGCAAAGGTAATGCCGACCAGCAAGCCGCT
>NZ_JACVXD010000114.1 GCF_014596975.1 Aestuariibaculum marinum
CACCTCGCTCTCATCAAAAAGACGAACATAATGACCTGGTTCCACTTCTATAAGAGAGGACGGAGCATGATAGACTTTGCTTTCCATAGAATACGTCTCTGGTACGAATTTTCTTCCCTTGTATCCCGCTTCTTCAAACGAATAATCGTAAACACTCTTTAACCGCTCGCCATCGCTCTCTAAACTTGGGATGCAGCCGATCAAGCCTTTTGTATAAGGGTGGATCGGATTATTA
>NZ_JACVXD010000115.1 GCF_014596975.1 Aestuariibaculum marinum
AAAGCCGATTGCTACGATGGCGAGAAGAACGGGGCCGAACGGCTGTGAGGCAAGTTCTAGGAGTGCACCATCCAAACCACGCGTTTCATCTGGATCAGCCAAAACGGCTGTTCGTATGAGAAAGAACGCAATAATCATAAAAACGATTCCGCGTGCTGCCATTCCGAGTGTTCCAATGTAACCGCTCCACTTCCACTCTTTTTTGTTCATTTCATTCTTTTTTAAATCACA
>NZ_JACVXD010000116.1 GCF_014596975.1 Aestuariibaculum marinum
TGGCGTCGCTGTTCATCGCCTCCGCGATGGGGACGCCGATGTCGATCCCCGAGCAGATCGGCCTGATGATCTTCATGATCATCGCCTCCAAGGGTGCCGCGGGCGTCACCGGCGCCGGACTCGCGACCCTCGCGGGCGGCCTGTCGGCCTACCGTCCCGACTTGGTCAACGGCGTCGGCGTCATCGTCGGCATCGACCGCTTCATGTCCGAGGCCCGCGCCGTGACCAAC
>NZ_JACVXD010000117.1 GCF_014596975.1 Aestuariibaculum marinum
CTTATGATACTTACACAACCAGGTTTTCTTCAACAATATGCAGGTGAAGTTCTAACTCCAGAAGAACGTGACATAAGAAGAGCCACTTTAATCAGAGAAAGAATAAAATTGGAAAACCGATAAGGAGCGTGACGAGTATGATGTTTGGTCGTTTTACTGAGAGAGCACAAAAAGTTTTAGCTTTAGCACAAGAAGAAGCGATTCGTTTAGGTCATAATAATGTGGGAAC
>NZ_JACVXD010000118.1 GCF_014596975.1 Aestuariibaculum marinum
ACCAAACTCTTTAGCCTGCTGAGCGGTGATCTTCTCACCTAACACAGCTAACTCCATCGCTTTTGCATGACCTACTAATCGAGGCAAGAAGTACAGATTTCCAGAGTCAGGTACGAGACCAACATGAATGAACGCTTCTATGAAGCTCGCTTTCTCACTTGCGATACGGAAGTCACAAGCTAGAGCGAGACTCATTCCTGCACCAGCTGCAACACCGTTCACGGCTGCG
>NZ_JACVXD010000011.1:0-90989 GCF_014596975.1 Aestuariibaculum marinum
TCATATTAGAGTAAGAAAGAGGGACTTTAGTCCCTCGTGTAACAAACCTATGGACTTCAAGTCCATAGTGGTTTAGTTTATCCTAGATTAAAAACGGATTCATTTAAGCTTTCTATTTTAAAATCTTACATTTGAGAAAACTATTTAAATTATGGCAAATTTTGGTGCGAGTAAGGTGTTTTTATTAGGGGATGATATCGAGTGGGAAGACTTAGGCGGCGGTATTAAGCGCAAAATAATGGGTTACGATGACAATATCATGCTGGTGAATGTAAGCTTTGAAGCTGGAGGAGTTGGAGCGATGCATAAACACCCGCATGTGCAGGTCACTTACGTGGCAAGTGGAGAATTTGAATTCACCGTTGGAGATGCCGTGAAATTAGTAAAAGAAGGCGACGGACTTTATATTCCTCCAAATACCATGCATGGTACGGTTTGTAAAAAGGCTGGTGTTTTAATTGATGTGTTTAATCCTATTCGTGAGGATTTTATGCAGTAGTATAAAAACAGAATAGTTAATAAAAAAGGTTTCAAGATTCTTGAAACCTTTTTTATTTGGAGGCGCATTACCTCTTTTTATTTGATGAATCTCTAACAATAAGCTCGGCACCTAAGATAACTTTATTCAGGGTTTGCTTTTTGTTAGGTGTTTTTACACGTTCTAAAAAAGTTAGTGCAGCTTGTTTTCCAATTTCGGCACTATGCTGATTTACTGTTGTGATTGAAGGCGCTACTAAGGCAGTAAAAGGTTCATTTCCAAAGCCTACCAAAGCAATGTCTTCAGGAACTCTAACATGCGCTTCTTCAAGTGCTTGTAGCGCGCCCAGAGCGGCGTAATCGGCTGCCACATAAACAGCATCCGGTCTGTTTTCTAAGGCTAATAATTGTTGCATTTGCTTTTTCCCATCTTCAATGGTTAAACTACTTTCAATTAGTAATTCGTTTTCAAGAGGTAAGTTGTACTTATTAATCGCATCAACGTAGCCCTTAACTCGGTTATTGAAAATTCGGGTATGTCGGTAGCCACCAATATGTGCTATGCGTTTGCAGCCTTGTTCAACTAAATGCTCTACAATCATATGGCTACTATCGTAGTCATTAATTCCAATGTAATCGACATTTAAATCGTTTTCACCACGGTCGAATAAAATTAACGGAATACCTTTCGACTTTATTTTTTCGTAATAATCTAAATCTACAGTTTCATTAGCCATAGAAGCGATAATACCATCTACCTGAGAAAATAACAAAGTGTCGATATTACTACATTCTTTTTTGAAAGATTCGTTAGATTGTGTAATGATGATGTTGTAGCCTTTCTTGTTTAAAACCTCCTCAATATTTTGAATGACTGACGAAAAAAAGTTGCTGTTGGTTCGTGGAACAATTAAACCAACCAGATTACTTTTACCACGACGAAGGGCACTGGCCAGGTGGTTGGGTTGGTAGTTTAGTTTTTTAGCCACCTCTTTAACAGCTTCTTTGGTTTTGTCACTAATGCGGGAATCGTCGTGTAAAGCTTTAGAAACTGCGGCCGGCGAAATGTTTAAAACATTAGCAATGTCTTTTATAGTTGATTTTTTTTTGTTGGTCAATTTTTTTATATATTTGCTTAATCGTTTAAGCAAAATTACTGTAATACTTTTTATAATCAAAATTAAGTATTTTGATAATGGTAATTTTTTTTTCTAAACACTGCTTAAACGTTTAACTAAATTTTGAATAAATAATTAATAACTATTAAAAAAATGAGTAAAGTAGTAACTTTTGGTGAGATCATGCTTCGTTTGGCTCCTCAAGGATTTAAAAGATTTTCGCAAGCAGATAATTTTGATGTTGTGTATGGTGGTGGAGAGTCTAACGTTGCCGTTTCATTAGCTAATTATGGTGTATCTGTAGATTTTGTAACGCGTTTACCAAAAAATGATATTGGAGAATGTGCAATGATGGAAATGCGTAAACGTGGTGTTAACGTAGATAAGATTATCTGGGGTGGTGACCGTTTAGGAATTTATTTCTTAGAAACTGGTGCCGTATCAAGAGGTAGTAAAGTGGTTTACGATCGTGCGCACTCGGCTATGGCTGAAATTGAAGCTGGAATGGTGGATTGGGATGCTGTTTTTGAAGGTGTAGAGTGGTTCCACTGGACAGGTATTACACCTGCAATTTCTCAAGGTGCTGCCGATGCTTGTTTAGAGGCTGTTAAAGCTGCTAGCGCAAAAGGTATTACTATTTCAACAGACTTAAACTACCGTGCTAAATTATGGAAATACTGTGATGACGCACATAGAGAAGCTGTAATGACTGAGTTAACATCTTATTGTGATATTGTTTTAGGAAACGAAGAAGATGCTGAAATGCACTTCGGTATCAAACCAGAAGGAATTACAGTTCAAACGCAAGGACACGATGTTAAAGCAGAGGCGTTTTTATCAGTTTGTAAGCAAATGATGGAGAAATTCCCAAGAGCTAAAAAAGTAATTACTACGTTAAGAGGTTCTATTTCTGCATCACACAATACTTGGGCTGGTGTATTATATGATGGAAACAAAATGTTCGAAACGCGTCAGTACCAAATCACAGATATCGTTGATCGCGTAGGTGGTGGAGATTCATTTATGGGAGGTTTAATCTACGGATTATTAAAATACCCGGAAGATGATCAAAACGCTTTAGATTTCGCTGTTGCCGCATCTTGTTTAAAACATACGATTAAAGGGGATGCGAACTTAGTTACTGTTTCAGAAGTTGAAAAATTAATGGGTGGTGACGCTTCAGGTCGTGTAGCTCGATAAAATATTTAAAAATGGCACAATATACAAGATTAGAAGTAGCTCAGGCTATGAAAGAAACAGGAATGATTCCTTTATTCTTCAATAGTGATATCGAGTTAAGTAAAAAAGTATTAAAAGCGTGTTACGATGGTGGCGCTAGATTATTAGAGTTTACTGCACGTGGCGATTTCGCTCACGAAGTTTTTGGAGAATTAACTAAGTATGCTATTAAAGAACTTCCTGGAATGATTATGGGAGTGGGATCAGTAACTGATGCTGCTGCTGCTTCATTATATATGGCTTTAGGGGCAAACTTTATTGTAACTCCAGTTTTACGAGAAGATATCGCTATCGCTTGTAACCGTAAAAAGGTATTATGGTCGCCTGGATGTGGAAGTTTAACTGAAATAGCAAGAGCTGAAGAGCTTGGTTGTGAAATCGTTAAATTGTTCCCTGGTGATTTATACGGACCTAAATTCGTAAAAGGTATTAAAGGGCCTCAACCATGGACAAGCATTATGCCAACAGGTGGTGTATCTCCAACCGAAGAAAACCTTAAAGGTTGGTTTGATGCCGGAGTAACTTGCGTTGGTATGGGATCTCAATTAATTTCAAAAGAGATTTTGGCGAATAAAGATTATGTAAAATTAGAGCAGGATGTAAAAGCTGCTTTAGAGATAATTAAATCTGTTAGAAAATAATTGTAAAATTTTCTAAAAAGAAAAGGTTGAACATGAGTTCAACCTTTTTTATTTTATTCTGTGATAGATTTCACCATAAATAGGGTTTCCTAAGCTGTCTTTTTCTGTTTGCATATAGGAGTCTTCGTTTATAAAGACAATATCTAATCTGTGTATACTATCTTTTTCTAAAACAGTAAGCAAGGCTTCAGAACCATATTCAGTGTGCTCAGCTAAGGTATCATTTTTAAAGGTATAGTTTCCGCTACCAAACCATTCTGAGGAATCGTACGAGGTAAACCTATTCCACATAAATTTTTTCTCAGAAAACATTTTCATTTGTATAAATTTCTCAGAAGTTTTAATGGTATCCACAGATCCATCACCGCTATAATTTAAATAACTAGTCATTTTCCATGCGCCTTTTAAATCAAGTTCATTGGTTGGAGCAGCTTTTTTGAGTTCAGCCTTGGGTTTTTGGTTACAGGATAGTAAAATTGTAGTACAGAGAAGTAAGAGTATTGATTTCATAATTGTCTTATTTGGTTATTAGTCAGATTACTACAATTTACGAAAAAAATGTGATGAAAGCGAATGAAGATAATAACTAATTATGGTCTGATAATATCTTTTGATAACTTTCGTATTAGTTTTCTATTAAAAATTCTAATTTTGTTTTAATTAAAATTAGTAGCAATTATGTCAGATACAATAGAAAGAGTAAAGTGCTTAATTATCGGGTCGGGCCCAGCAGGGTATACAGCAGCGATTTATGCAGCACGTGCTAATATGAGTCCGGTATTATACCAGGGAACGCAACCAGGCGGACAGTTAACAACCACGAATGAAGTTGAGAACTTTCCAGGCTATCCACAAGGGATTACAGGACCAGAAATGATGATGGAATTACAGGCTCAGGCACAACGTTTTGAAGCCGATATTCGAGACGGATGGATTACTAAGGTTGATTTTTCAGGTGATGTTCATAAAGTATGGGTAAATGATGAAAAGGAGATTCATTGCGATACGGTAATCATTTCAACTGGAGCTTCAGCAAAATATTTAGGATTAGAATCTGAACAAAAATATTTGAAGTTAGGTGGTGGTGTATCGGCATGTGCGGTATGTGATGGCTTCTTCTACAGAAACCAGGAAGTGGTGATTGTAGGTGCCGGAGATTCAGCTTGTGAAGAAGCACACTACTTATCCAAGCTTTGTAAAAAAGTAACCATGTTGGTAAGACGCGATGAATTTAGAGCGTCTAAAATCATGGCAGAACGTGTGGCTAACACCGAGAATATCGAGATTTTATTCAATACAGAAACCGATGAAGTTATTGGTGACGGACAAGTGGTAACTGCAGTTCGAGTTTATAACAATAAGACTAACGAGAAACATGAGATTCCAGCAACAGGATTCTTTGTGGCTATCGGGCATAAACCAAACACCGATATCTTTAAAGATTATTTAGACTTAGATGAAACAGGTTACATTATCAATAAACCAGGAACGGCAAAAACCAATGTTCCGGGAGTGTTTGTAAGTGGTGATGCCGCCGATCATGTATACCGCCAGGCAATTACAGCAGCCGGAACCGGTTGTATGGCAGCCTTAGATGCTGAGCGTTATTTAGCTGCTAAAGAAGCTACAGTAGAGGCTTCTGCTGCGGTATAAAGTATAAATTTAAATAAAAACAAAAAGCCGAAGTATTTACTTCGGCTTTTTGTTTTTATTTAAAAGTTTTTGAAATTTATTAAAAAGTATTTTCTTTGATTATAAGTTTCAATATCGGGATGTGGCGCAGTCCGGTTAGCGTACACGGCTGGGGGCCGTGTGGTCGCAGGTTCGAATCCTGTCATCCCGACTTTTCTCACAAAAAAACATCTGTTTAATAAGTGTTATCCCTAGGCAGATGGAAAGGTAGGATAATGGAAGCTACAAACTATAAACGGTTGTTGTAAGTGTTTATTTATTGTTGAAGTTTGTATTTATGAGATATAAAAAGACCCCTCAATGAGGGGCCTTTTTATATCACGATTCACTAATTGTTAAAGGTAATCTACTTTTCTAAAACTTTTAAAAGTTTAATAAAATATCCACCCACAACAGAGCGAGCTTTAAAGTTTATACGTTTTGCGTTCGTAGTTTCATGAAAGTCGCTTATTGGCTCTCTACTCGGAGTTTCATTAGCATAGGTCCATACAGGATTAATTAAAGCATCAAAATCGCTTTTGTTTTCGGCTAGGGTTGCTGTCCACATAATCCAATCAGATTTTGTGTAGGTTCTTCTACTATCCAGAGGTAATCCATATTTGTTTTGTTTTGTTAAGTAATATTTGATTTCCTTTCTAGGAATAGATTTTGAGAAAATATTTAAATCTAATATTTCATCCCAAACAAGATTGTATTTTTGACTCCAAGTGTTTTTAGCCTCAAAAGCTAAACTATAGTGGTCTCCGTCGTTATCAATTTTTTCCCAATCTTTAGCTAATTTTTTTGCTACTCTTATGTATTTTTTTTCGACATCTTTCTTTCCTAACATACCAGCAAGTTTACCATAAGATGCAATACCCATAATTGCTTTTACAGATAAATTTGCGTTTCGAGCTAAGTGACCAGCAAAATCATCAGTACATAATTGGTTTCCTGGATCAAAACCATTATCAACTAAATAGTCGGCCCATGTAGTAAGGGTTTCCCAATGTTTTTCTGCATAATTAGCATGACCTTCTCTTTGAGCAATTGCAGCTGTTAATATAATCATGTTACCAGCTTCTTCTACAGGCATATCTTCACCGTAAATATGGCCAGTAGCAACAGGATAAACACCTAAGTCATGCGTTGGGTAAGGTTTAGACCATTTACCGCTTTTTTCACTGTAATAAAAAATACCGTTTAGCATGCCTTTTAACAAATCAGGATTGTAAATCAAAAACAGCGGAGCAGATGGGTAGGTAACATCTACAGTATTAATAAATCCACCACTATTGTTTTCTTTTGAAAGAAAAAGAATTTCTCCTTCAGGACTTTCTACTAAGGAATGAGCAGCTATGGCTTGTCTGTATGTTAAAAGACATAAATCGGCATATTTTTTACCACCAGCATTTAAACAATCATTATATAATTTTTCATCAAATGCTTTTACTCGTTCTATTACATCGTTATATTCATTTGAAGCTGTTGCTAAAGCATTATCCATAGAACTTCCATCTTTTTTAAACCAAGGCTTTAATTTGGTATCAAAATAGTTAATGCTATATATCTCATCATATCCAAACATAAAAAGAGAACTTACTTCTTCAGATCCAATAGTACCTAAATCACTAATAGTATTTAATACTAAATTTTTACCGGTAACTTCTGTTTTTGTATTTATTTTTTCATTAGATACGAAAGGAAGCAAAGACGTGTTTATTTCACTGATATAGTGTTGTGTTTTACCTGAGTGGGCAGATAAATAAAAGTATCCCCAATCTACACGCATATCATCACTCTTTTTCTGTAAAACAGGTTGCTCTACAGTCCCTGCTTTAAGAATATTGAGGTTGTTTTGTGTGTATTTAGATACAACAACCTCTTGTTGAGGTGAATATACTGCAATATTACTTGAAGCACCAATATATAGTTTAGCTTGATGCTTTCTATTATCTTTTGATTTTACATTCACTGATAAATAAGATATTGGTCTACTCATCAGATTTAAATCATCTAGTAATAACGGCGAAGTAAAGGTAGCTGTAAGTACCATGTTATCACAATCAAATGTATAAATGGTTTGGTTAGCATTTATAACAACGTCTGTTTGCTTGGCTTTTTTTATTGTTAAGTTTTGCATAGATGGAGCTTCGGTAACTAAACCAGCATCTAAACATTGTCCTCCTGCTGTATTTTTTATATGAATGGCTAATACGTTATTTTTTGATTTTAAAGATTTAATATATTTTTTATCAATAGGAATGTATTTGTAACTATGTTGCCAACCTTCTGTTTCATAAATTTTGTCTCCGTTTAAATAAACTACAACATTATCATCATGTCTAAGTTTTAAATACAGGTTTTTTAAATTAGTGTTATTCAAATCGAAAGAGCGTCTGTACCAAAGATCATTACTTTTCCATACTGTTTTAGCATCCCTTGGGTTATCACTAAAAGGGGCTCCCCCTTTTTTCCAAGAGCTACTATCATAGTCGGCTTTTTCCCATCCAGACTTTGGTTTTGATTCAGAGTAATCTGCTTCATAATTAATTTCATCCGAAGCGGCTAGAACAGATTCATAGATTTTTGTTTCAGCACCAAGAAAACGATAATAAGAATCATCTACTTTTAAAATGCCCAGTAAAGAGTGATCTTGATTAGTCCAGTGTTGTGTAGCTGAACCATTAAGTTCTGAATCTTTTGACCAAATGCTAAAGTTTGGATTGTGGGTGATTAATGGATAGGCTGGAGCTCTAAGTTTTTCTTGAGCGCACAAGGTTGTTGCTTCAATAATTAATAAAAGAAGACTGAAAATTTTGATGTGTTTTGTTAATCTCATTTAGTTTAAAATTTCTTTTGTTATTAATTTTAAGTAAAGCATGTATGTGTTAACAATCATAAAGGAGATTAAAAACTTATTTTTACACGGTTTACTAGGGTGTTCAAATATAAGAGGCAGGGAAGTATAATCTTTTATCAAATAGTCTCACTATTCAATATTATGTGTCAATGTTAAAACGAATACACCCTTATAAGCCTTGTTTGGTTAGTTTTTATGAAACAATGACACAAGCAAAAATTAAAAAATAAAGAAATATACGCTTCTTTATAAAAAAAAATTATTTGATGAAATTCAAGAATGAATATTATCGAAATTACAAAGCGTGAATTGGAATAAATATTTATGAATAACATCTAAATCAACTAACATAAATAATACGAAAATGAAAAAACAGAAACTCTTTATTTTATTTGTAATGTTTACCACTATTCTTACTGCTCAGTGGAAGCCAGCTGGAGATAAAATTAAAACAAAATGGGCAGAAGTTATAGATACCGATAATGTCTTAAGTGAATACCCAAGACCTATAATGCAAAGAAGTGATTGGAAAAATTTAAATGGGTTATGGAAATATAGCATAACAAAATATGGTAATGATAAGCCTAAAATTTTTGAAGGCGATATTTTAGTGCCGTTTCCAATAGAATCTAGTTTATCAGGGGTTATGAAAACTGTGGGTTCATCGAAGGAAGTTTGGTACGAAACCAATTTTACTGTACCAAAAAAGTGGAATGGTAAACAAATACTGTTGCATTTTGGTGCTGTCGATTGGAAAGCGGATGTTTGGATTAATGATGTTAAGGTAGGATCGCATACAGGAGGTTATACGCCTTTCTCATTTGATATAACACCGTTTTTAGGTAATGGTTCTCAAAACTTAACGGTAAAAGTATGGGATCCTACAAATGATGGACAACAACCTAGAGGTAAACAGGTGAAAAATCCAGACGGTATTTGGTATACACCAGTTACAGGTATTTGGCAAACCGTTTGGTTGGAACCAACGAATACTAAAAGTATAGAAAATATTAAAGCATTGGCTAATATAGATAATAATACAGTCAAAATAAATGCGGATGTAAAAGCAGCTTCATATGGGGATGTCATAGAGGTGACAGTTTTTGATGGAGAAAATGTAATTTCGAATGTAAAATCAGAAGCATCTCAAGATATTAATATTTCTATCCCAAATGCTAAATTATGGTCGCCAGAATCACCTTTTTTATATCGTACGAGGATTAAATTGATTAGTAGAGGAAAAGTGGTTGATGAAGTTAAGAGCTATTTTGCCATGCGAAAAATATCTTCCAAAAAGGATGAAAATGGTATTGTAAGAATGCAATTAAATAACAAGGATTATTTTCAATTTGGTCCTTTAGATCAAGGTTGGTGGCCTGATGGATTGTATACAGCGCCTTCAGATGAAGCCTTGAAATACGACATTATAAAAACAAAGGAGTTAGGTTTTAATATGATTCGTAAACACGTAAAAGTTGAACCAGCTCGTTGGTATACACATTGTGATGAATTAGGAATTTTGGTATGGCAAGATATGCCTAATGGAGGAGTTTCTCCACAATGGCAAAGTAGAAAGTATTTTGATGGGAAAGAATTGAAAAGAACTGCTGAATCAGAACAGATTTACAGAAAAGAATGGAAAGAGATTATGGATTACTTGTATTCTTACCCTAGTATTGTAGTTTGGGTTCCATTCAATGAAGCATGGGGGCAATTTAAGACAGAGGAAATAGCAGATTGGACTAAAGCATATGATTCAAGTAGATTAGTAAATCCAGCTAGTGGAGGAAATCATTACAGAACAGGAGATATATTGGATCTTCATCATTATCCAGGGCCAAATTTATTCTTGTATGATGCAGAGCGTGTTACGGTTTTAGGCGAATACGGAGGAATAGGACTACCTTTAGAAAATCACCTTTGGAAAACCAATAATAATTGGGGTTATGTAAAGTTTAAAAATTCAAAAGAAACTACAGATGAATATGTAAAATACGCACAACACTTAATGAAATTAATAAAACTTGGTTTTTCAGCTGCTGTTTACACCCAAACAACAGATGTAGAAGGGGAGGTCAATGGATTTATGACTTATGATAGAAAAGTTGATAAATTGGATTTTGAAAGAGTTAATGCTATTAATAAGCAAGTTATTAAAACACTACAAAAGTAAAAACAGTTACTTTTGAGAAAATAAAAAAAGCCCTTTCATTTGGAAGGGCGTTTTTTTTATGCTTTTAAGAGATTATATTTCTGTTAGAGTTGAGAATTTATATATTCAGAAGGTGTCATATTGAATTGTTTTTGAAAGTTTCTACCAAAACTAGTTTGAGAATTATACCCTACCATTTCTGAAACTTCATAAATTTTGTAATTCCCTTTTTTTAGTAATTCAGCACCTTTTTTCAATCTAGAAATATTTATAAGTTCATTTGGACTTAAGTTAGACATTTCTTTAATTTTTCTGTAAAGTGTAGATCGACTCATATTCATTATATCGCATAAAGTGTCTACATTAAAATCAGGATTCGAAATATGTTGAGAAATTATTTCATCTAATTTATCTATAAAGGTTTCATCGGCTTTTGAATGTGCAATACTTCTAAAATGTGCTAAGGGAGAACTAGCATAGTAGGCTAATATATTATTTCTGTTTTCTATTAAATTATTTATCTGGGTTCTTAAATGAGGTAATGAGAAAGGTTTAGGGATATAAGCATCTGCTCCAGATTCAAGGCCCTCAATTTTCGAATTTAAAGCATCTTTAGATGTTAGCATAATTACAGGAATATGACTGGTTTCTATAGATGATTTGATGGTTTTACAAACTTCAAATCCATTCATTTCAGGTATTTTAATGTCCGTTACTATTAACTGGATATTTTTGTCTTCTACAATTTTTAAGGCATCAATGCCATTCGTAGCTTTGAAAATTTTATAATCATTACTCAAATCTTTGGCCACATAATTCAAAAGATCAATATCGTCTTCTATTAATAATATTTTAGTTTTATTATCGTTGTTATCTAAATCTGTAACGAGGTTATCGGACACATCTATAATATTAATGTCTTTTGAATTGCTATGAATTTTAAATTCCTTTTCTTGATGGATTGGAAGATTTAATATAAACGTATTCCATTGTTTTTCTTTAACTTCGAATGTTAAACTTCCATTGTGAAGTTTGGTGAGGGAGTGAGCTAACGCTAAACCAATACCGGTTCCAATTTGGGTTTTGCTTTCAGAAACCCTGAAGAAAGGACTAAAAATTTTTTCAAATAAGTGAGAAGGAATTAATTCTCCATTATTTTGAATTTTTAATACGACTGATTCTTCAGAAACACTTAATGTAATCTTAATTTTATCTTGAGAATACTTAATGGCATTTTCTATGAGGTTACTCAGTACTTTTTTGATGGCTTCTGCATCAAGATATGCGTAAACATCCGTTGATCCTAGGTTTAGTTCACAATCTATATTTTTGTCTTTTATAATTTCAGAAAAACGTTGATACGTGTTATTTATTAAGCTAGTAAAATTAGTTTCGATAAAGGTGAGTTTTAAATTTTCAGCTTCCGTTTTTCTAAAATCCAATAGTTGATTCACTAAATCTAAAAGTCTAGTAGTGTTTTTTTCCATTACGGAGAGGCTGTCCTTTATCTCAGAATTAATGGAATAGGTTTGTTTTAGTAGCTTATCCAATGGTACTTTAATAAGAGTTAAAGGTGTGCGTATTTCATGAGATATGTTGGTGAAAAACTCAATTTTAGCTTGATAGATTTCTTTTTCTTTAATATTGTTAAGTTCTTTAATTTTCTGATCATTTATAGACTTATTTCTTTTATGGTAATATCTTATGGTTAGATAAATAGAAAGAATAAAAAGTATTGTATAAATAAAATAAGCTAAATTGCTTTTCCAGAAAACAGGCAGAATTTTAATTTCTAAAGGAGGTGATTCAATAGTTTGATCACTATTATAATTTAAAGACTTAACTTTGAACTTGTAACTGCCCGCAGGTAGTTCTGTGAAAAAAACTTTATGATTGTTTTTTAAAGAAATCCATGAATCGTTAATACCTTCCATTTTATACCAATATTCAGTAGTTTCAGGACCAGAGAAACTTAATGCAGCAAATTCTAAACTGAATGATGATTCATTAGGTTTAAGTTGTATTTTATCAAGAAAAGTTATTGATGATTTTAATGGGGAGTTGGGAGCATTAACGATAGCTTTTTGATTGTTTATCTGTAAACCAGTAATTAAGGTTTTATAACTATTTGTATGTGTCTGGAAGTTTTTTGGATTAAAACTTATCAATCCATTTACACTGCCAAAATACATTGTTCCATCCGGAGCTTTATATGAGGAGTTGTAGTTAAATTGATCACTTAATAATCCATTTATCTTTTTGTGGATTTTTTTAGAACCATTAAGAGGGTTAAAAGCAACTAAACCATTAGCGGTTGTAATCCATAGTTTGTTAGGATGCTCTTCTAAAACTGAATAAAATGTATTACTAGGAAAGCCATCCTTTATTGTGAATTTATTAATTTTTGTTTTAGCACTATCTAATACATTTAAGCCATTCTCAGTTGTAATCCAAATATTGTTTTTACTATCCTGAAATAGTCCGTTAATACAATTATTACTAAGGCTAAATTGTGTGTCGTTTTCTTGATGATAACGTCCGCCTTGTTTTGTGTGTGGATTATAGTAAAATAAGCCACTGGTATTTGTTCCCGCCCATAGAATACCTTTGTTATCTTCCAGGAAAGTAGTGTAAAAATTGTTTTTAGGAATTCCTTCAATTGGAATAAAATCACCTGATTTTTTGTCAAAATATTGTATTGCAGACCCTGTAATTAGAATAATTTTATTGGTTTTTGTTTTGTAGATTGAATAAATAAAATTATCAAGTAAATTGTTTGGGCCTCCAGTGTTAAAGTTTGTTTTTATTTTATCAGTATTAATATCTAAAACATCTAACCCATGATCAAAGGAACCTATCCACACTTCATCATCAATAGGTAAAAGACCATGAATATTATAGTGAGATAGGATCCCTCCTTTGCTTTTAGCTGTATAATTTGTAAACACTCCTGTTTTAGGGTTAAATTTGTTTAAACCAGCATCTTCAGTTCCTATCCATAAATTTCCATATTTATCCGAATGAATTTCTCTAATTGCATTACCGCTAATTGAGTTTTGAGAAGGATTTGGGAAATACTTTTTAAAGATGCTATACTGTGGCGTATAATAATTTAAACCACCAAAATAGGAGCCTGCCCAAACACCTCCTTGATCATCAATCGTTAAGCAATAAATGGCATTATCAGATAAACTATATGGGGTATTGTAATCTTTAACTAAGTTTATACAATGGTGGGTAATTAAATTATAAATGTAAATTCCAGTTTCTGTAGCAATCCATAGCTCTTCATTTCCATTTAAGACAAAATCTCTTACATATAGGGAGTTTTTTAAATTAGGTAATCTATTTTTTACTAGTTTTTTTTTGTTTGTATCAAAAACTAAAACGCCATGGTTAGTTGTTCCTACTAGTAGCGTATTTTCATTTAGACTAAAAATTTTGGTTATTCTAAAAGGAGTCTTTGAATCTTCTTTTACATTCAGTAGATATGTTTTAAACGAATTGTTTGCTTTAACATATTTATGTAATTTAGTTGAGGAAGTCACCCATATTTCATTAGTTTTAGATTTAGCAATTGAAGTCGCATGAAAATTATCATGAGAAGAAAATATATGTGTTTCTTTGGTGTTAGGATTATATTTATGGACTTCCGAAGAAGCTATAAACCATAAATTACCGGACATATCATTTTCTATTCTTTCTATTGATTTACCATTTGTTTCTTCTATAAAGTCAAAATTTTCTTGTCGTTCATTATAACAGAATAAGCCATTATTAGTACCAACCCATAATGTATTATTAAATTCGTGTAAAGCTCCAATACTGTTTCCTTGTATGCTTTTAGAATCTTCAGGGTTATTTTGAAAAAGTTTAAAAGAGTATCCATCGAATCTATTAAGTCCATTTTTTGTTCCAAACCACATAAAACCATTTTTATCTTGTATAGAACTTAAGATCGTATTATGAGATAAGCCATCTTCAACTTTGTAATGTTTAAAATAATATTCCTGACATTCTATTCCGAAAGCGCTTAACAGAGTAATATATAAAGTAATTATTCCTTTTTTCAAACTTTTAAATTTTTTCGAAATATAAGAATTTAGGATTCAACAAATAATTTTTTTCTTCAACATTATTGTTCAAAAGTGTTAATTATTGATTCAGAATGCAGATTAAGAACAGAACTAAAGAATTTATGCAACAAATGAATGGTTAAAATTGTATTAAAAAACATTTTATTTGAAAGGCTATCAATTGCGCTGTATTGTGAAATGAAATGTTGCAATGGATATTAGCTGCCAACTAACCAAACCAAATTAAGAAATTAGACTAATGAAAAAAACAAAAATTAAAGTTAATGTATTGTTGATTTTGTTAACAATTTTAGTTTTTTCGTCCTGTAAGGAAGAAACTAAAAAAAATGTTGATGCCAATATAAAAGTAGAAGACACAAAAAAAATCAACTTATTAGATTCAAAAGGTTTTGATACAATTGTTAAAGGAAAAAAAGTAAAGTTATACTGGCTTGAGAAAAATGATGTCAAGTTAGCTATTACAAATTATGGAGGGCGATTTGTTGGGCTTTGGGTTCCTGATAAAAATGGAGAATTGGTTGATGTAAATATTGGACTAAAAAGTGTAAAAGACTATATAGAAAGTACAGAACCTTATTTTGGAGCAACGATTGGTAGGGTAGGAAATCGAATAGCAAAAGGGAAGTTTAGTTTGGAAGGTAAAGAGTATTCTATACCAACAAATAATGGAATGAATGCCTTACATGGTGGTTATAATGGGTTTCAAGATGAGGTATGGGAGGCTAAACAGTTAAATGCTTATACTCTCGAACTTAATTACACCTCTATTGATATGGAGGAAGGTTTTCCAGGTAATTTGAAAGTGAAAGTGACTTATTCTTTAACAGATTCTAACGCTGTAAAGATGGAATATCAAGCTACAACAGATAAACCAACAGTCGTTAATTTAACAAACCATGCTTTTTTTAATTTAAATGGAGAAGGTAGTGGAACAATTTTAAATCATTCTTTACAAATTTATTCAAATACATTTACTCCAGTAGATTCTGGGCTTATTCCAACAGGAGAATTAAAGGAGGTTATGGGTAGTTCTTTTGATTTCATGAATCCTCATACTATAGGTGAGCGTATTGATGACAAGAACAAGCAGCTGGAGTATGGCGTGGGATATGACCACAATTACGTACTTAATGGCACCCAAAAGAAAGGTATGAATCATGCAGCTACTGTTATTGGTGATAAATCTGGAATTAAAATGGATGTTTATACTCTAGAGCCAGGGATACAATTTTACAGTGGTAATTTTATGGAATCTAAAAATGTTCTCAAATCTGGAGTTAAAGATGATTTTAGGACAGCTTTTTGTTTAGAAACACAACACTTTCCAGATGCTCCTAATCACCCAAATTTTCCTTCAATAATTTTAAATCCAGAAGAAAAATATCAGACTGTGTCTGTTTATGAATTTTCAATTCAAAAATAGTATGTACTTCATTTTAGCTGGTTAATTACAAATTAATTTGTATTAAACCAAAGGAGTAGTATTAATTAAAATAGTTTATAAAGAGAATCAATAACTATAAATATAACGTGTATGAAATAAGATGAAACCAAAATCACAAAAATTAAATAGATTTACCATTTTTAATTTTCTGATTGAACTAGAAATTAACTAAACTAAACAAACTAAATTATGAAAAAAAATATTGTCAGGGAGAGTTTAATTCCAATAACCATGGATTCTTCTCTTGATCTATATCTTTTTAGAATAAATCTAAAAAGAAGACTTTTACCATTTTTATTTTTATTGTCACTATTTAGCACTCAGGCATACACAAACTCAAATTCTTTCAAAAGCGAGCTAACAGTGAGTGAAATTTTAGGTGATGAAGAAACGCTAACAACACCCCTGCAGCAGATTGAAATTAAAGGTCAAGTTTTGGCTGCTTTAGACAATGCTCCTTTACCCGGAGCAAGTATTCTTGAAAAAGGTACTAAAAATGGTGCGGTAACTGATTTTGATGGAAATTTCACTATAAAAGTTACGAATGAAAATGCCGTTTTAGTTGTTTCCTATATGGGGTATACAGCACAAGAGGTTCCTATAAAAGGAAAGTCAAAATTAGAAATCGTTTTATCTGAGGCGGCAGATAGTTTAGATGAAGTTGTTGTGGTAGGATTTGGAGAGCAGAAGAAAATATCGTTAACTGGAGCAGTTAGTACTGTAGATTTGGAAGATATAAAAGTAAATCCTACTTCAAGTGTATCAAATGCCCTTATTGGAAATGTCCCTGGAATTATGGGTATGATCCAATCAGGTCAGCCTGGAAAGAACATTTCTGAATTCTGGATTCGTGGAATATCTACTTTTGGGGGAGGTAGCAATCCTTTGGTACTTGTAGATAATATTGAACGAGATATAAATGAATTGAACATAGAGGATATTAAAACGTTTACAGTGTTAAAGGATGCGGCAGAAACCGCTATGTATGGTTCTAGAGGAGCAAATGGGGTTATATTAATTACCACTAAAAGAGGTAGTGCAGGCAAAATAAAAATTAATTTTAAAGATGAATTCATCTACAATACGCGAACCATTACTCCTGACTTTGTAGATGGTTTAACGTATGCTAATTTATTAAACGAAGCACGTATCACACGTAATGAAGCTCCAATTTATCAGCCTGAAGAATTGGAGATTTTGCGTTTAGGTCTGGATCCTGATTTGTATCCAAATGTAGATTGGAAGGATTTACTACTTAGAGATGGGGCCATGACATATCGCGCTAATTTGAATATGAGTGGAGGGGGACCAACTTCTAGATATTTTGTTTCGGGTAGTTATGTGAACGAAGGTGGTATGTATGAAGTTGATAAATCATTAAAAGATGATTATAATACCAATGCAAATTACAAACGCTGGAATTATCGACTTAATGCCGATTTTGATATAACTCCAACAACTGTGGCTAAAGTAGGAGTAGCAGGTTCTCTTAGTAAGAGAAATAGTCCAGGACTTGGTGATGCCGATTTTTGGGGCGCGCTATTTGGTTATTCTCCTATTCGAACACCTGTTCTTTATTCTAATGGCTATGTGCCTGCAGTAGGAACAGGAAATCAGACAAATCCTTGGGTCATGGCTACTCAAACAGGGTTTAATGAGAACTGGGTAAATAAAGTACAAACAAATATTACCGTAGAGCAAAATTTTGACTTTATAACCAAAGGACTTCGTATGAGAGGAATAGTGGGCTACGATATTCAAAATAGAAATAATATACAACGTCGAAAATGGCCAGAACAATGGCGAGCTGCTCGAGCTCGTGATGCCAATGGCGATTTGGTGTTTACGCATATTTCTAACCCAAGTGAATTGACTCAGTCTAGTAATTCTTCGGGGAACAGACTTGAGTTTTATGATCTAATGGTTAATTATAACCGCAGTTTTGGTAAACACCATGTTGGTGGAGCTATGCGTTTTACCCGTGATGCATTTGTACAAACAGTTGCTCTGGGTAGTGATATAAAAAATGGTATTTCCAGACGAAATCAGGCATTAGCTGGACGTATACTTTATGACTGGAAAAATAAATATTTTGTAAACTTTAATTTTGGATATACTGGTTCAGAAAACTTTGCTCCAGGAGAGCAGTACGGTTTTTTTCCCGCTATCTCAGGTGCTTGGAATATTGCAGCAGAGCAATTCGTTAAGGAAAATGTGAGTTGGCTTAAGTTGTTTAAAATTAGATATTCATATGGTAAAGCAGGAAACGATCAGTTAGCTGGGGGAGAGCGTTTCCCATATTTATACACGATTTCAGAGCTTAATGGCGGTGGTTATCAGTGGGCTGATTTTGGTTCTGATAGATCATACAATGGTATGATATATTCTCAAGTAGCCTCTTCTAACGTTACTTGGGAGGTTGCTACTAAACAAAACCTCGGTTTTGACATAAGATTTAAAGGTATTACAGCTAATTTAGATTTGTTTAATGAAGAGCGTACAGGTATTTACATGCAAAGGAATTTTTTACCTGATATGGTCGGGTTAGAAAGTACGCCCAGAGCTAATGTAGGAATTGTGAAATCACGTGGTCTTGATGGTCGTCTATTATATCAGAAACAGTTAGGAGAGTTTATCGTAACGGCAAGAAGTAATATTACTTATAGTAAGAATGAAATTGTAGAACGCGATGAAGAAAATAATGTATATGCTTATCAAAATGAAGAAGGTTATCGTGTAAATCAATCCAGAGGCTTAATAGCTTTAGGTCTTTTTAAAGATTACGATGATATTCGAAACAGTCCTACACAAAATTTTGGAGAATACCAACCAGGAGATATTAAATATAAAGACGTAAATGGAGATGGTGTTATTAATGATGGTGATCGGGTGGCCATTGGTGCAACAAGACGTCCTAATCTGATATATGGAATGGGAGCTTCTGCTACCTGGAAAGGATTTAGTCTTGGAGTTCATTTTCAAGGAGCAGGTAAGTCTACTTTCCCTATTTATGGAAAAACAGTCCAAGCATTTCGTGAAGGAGAGTGGGGGCAGGTTATGAAAGGAGTTATGGGCGATAATCGCTGGATTTCTGCTGATATTTCAGGAGACCCGTCTACAGAAGACCCTAATGCTTCTTATCCTAGACTGAGTTTTGGGGATAATCGTAATAACTTTAGAGAATCAACATTCTGGTTAAGAGATGGTAGGTATCTTCGCCTAAAGACGTTAGATTTTGGTTATAAATTACCCAATAGTTTGACTAACCGAATAGGTATTAACACTGTTAGATTGTATGTGGTTGGAACTAATTTAATTACATGGTCGAAGTTTAAACTTTGGGACCCGGAGTTGGCAACACCTCGAGGGGAAGGTTATCCTCCAGCCAAATCTATAACCTTAGGAATTAGTCTTAATCTGTAAATTGAAAAATGATGAATAAAAAAATATTATATATAGTAGTCTTACTTGTGATTAGTTTAGGGACATTCACGTCGTGTAGTGATTACCTTGATTCTAGTTCATATTTTAAAGATCGTCTCACTGAAGAAAAGGTTTTTCAAAGCAAAGTATATTCAGAAGAATGGCTTGCTAATGTATTTGAAGAACTAAGGGGTATCAATGCAGATGTTGCCAGTAAAGGGGTTACACCTCATAACTTTGCAGACGACATGTATTATGGCGATAGAGATAGTGATTATGACCCATCAAAAGATGAGCTTTCCTATAATAAGTTCAAAATGGGGTTATATACTGAAAATGCAAAGCAAGGCACTTGGACGAGATGTTATCGAGGTATTCGCAATGCCTCTACCTTCATTCATAACATTTATATGAATACAGAGATGTCTGAAAATGAAATTGAAGATTACAGAGGGCAGGCCCGATTTGCAAGAGCTTATTTATATTGGTTATTGTTACGTAAATATGGTCCTATTCCATTATTGCCCGATGAAGGATTAGATTACACCGACAGTTATAATGATCTGGCAATTCCACGGAGTACTTACGAAGATTGTGCTGAATTTATTAGTAATGAAATGTTACTTGCAGCGCATGAAATGGAGGCTTTAGGCATGGTGCGAGGTCAGGATGGTTCTGCAAGACCTAGTGTAGGTGCAGCCTTGGCTACCCGTGCAAAAGTGTTGATTTATGCGGCTAGCCCCTTGGCAAATGGTAATAATTCAACTTTTGCAACGCAATTAGTCGATGATCAAGGAAATATGTTGCTTTCTCAAGATTATCAAGAAGAAAAATGGGCAAAAGCGGCGGCGGCGGCAAAAGACGTTATTGAACTTGGTATATATCATTTATATACAGTACCTGTTCAGTTAACTGGAGATGACGCCACAATTATACCTCCGGATGATAATAATTTTTCAGGAAAAGCCTGGCCGGATGGTTGGGCCGATATTGATCCTGCCAAATCATATGCTCAGGTTTTTGATGGAACATTGCTTCCTTCAGGAAATCCTGAATTGATTTTTACCAGAGGAAATAACCAAGATGGAGAAAGTATAAGATCTATGGTAGCCCACCAACTGCCTCGTTCTGCTACAGGTTGGAATACACATGGCTTAACACAAAAGTTGGTTGATGCTTATGCTATGAATGACGGTACGGATATACCTGGTAAAGATATGGAGATTGGTCGTGGTGATGGTTCGTCTCGTGTAGGAGGTTACGTAACACAAGAGGATTATGATGCTGGGTTGTACAGGCCTTTGATGCCAGGTGTTTCCTTGCAATATGCCAATCGAGAACCTCGATTTTATGCTTCTGTAGCTTTTAATGGTAGTTTCTGGTCTTTACTTAATGAGTCGCAGGAACGTAACCGTAATCAACAAGTATTTTACTACCGTAATGATCCAACAGGAAATGGATTCAATTCATCTAATGCATATTGGTTACGAACTGGATTTGGAGTGAAAAAATACGTTCATCCTAGTGATACGTTTGAGGGAGGAGATATAGGTAATATTGTATTTAAATCTGAGCCAGCTATTCGCTATGCCGATATATTACTTATGTATGCAGAGGCGTTGAATGAATTAGATGGGGCATATACTATTCCTTCTTGGAATGGTGGAAATTACAACATAGCACGTGACATTGTCGAGATACAAAAAGGAATACACCCTGTACGCATCCGTGCTGGTGTGCCTGACTATCCTGTTAGTGCATACAGTGATAAGAATGAACTAAGAAAAAGAATAAAACGTGAACGTTTTATAGAACTTTTAGCAGAAGGACAACGTTATTATGACTTACGTCGATGGATGGATGCTGATGAAGAAGAAGCTTTACCTATATATGGTTGTAATATTCTTATGAGTGAAGGGGAACGCGATCTTTTTCATCGACCTATAGCTGTATGGGCACTTGAAACAACCTTTGCAGATAAAATGTGGTTTTGGCCAATTAGCTTTTCCGAACTTAAACGAAATAGCCGTTTGACACAAAATCCAGGTTGGAAATATAACGATTAATAAAACATATAGCATCATGAATAAATCATTTATACTGTTTCTTTCGCTCACGCTACTTTTTATTAGTAGTTCATGCAATGATGAGTGGACCGAAGAACAATTTGAAAATTATATATCATTCAAGGCTCCTGTAACAGAAGAAGGAGTTAGTAATATTTACATTCGCTACAAAGGAGATGAGAAAACAACATTTCAACAGCCTTTAATTGTAAGTGGTTCTACTACAAATGATAAAAATTATACAGTACATGTAGCTGTAGATCCAGATACATTGGATATACTTAATTATGAACAATTTCAAAGTCGAGAGGATTTTTATTATAAGGAGTTAGATAGTAAATATTATTCTATTCCTTCTACCGTAGAAATCAAGGCCGGTGATAATACCTCGTTAATGCCTATTGATTTTACATTAAAAGATATTGACATGGTAGATAAGTGGTTACTTCCTTTAACTATAGAAGAGGATCCTTCTAATAAGTATACAGCGAACCCTAGAAAGCATTATAAGAAAGCCCTTTTACGTATAAATCCGTTTAATGACTATTCTGGTACGTATAGTGGTACTGCTCTTAAGACGGTGATGGAAGGATATGAAAATGAAAGCCCTATTGTAAAAGCAGAAATTCGTGCCTATGTGGTAGATGAAAATACCGTGTTTTTTTACGCAGGTAATATAGATGAAGATCGCCAAGACAGAAAAAATTATAAAATTTATGCAAATTTTGAAGAGAATGGTTCAGTAACCTTATCTGCAGATAATCCAGACATGAATTTTCAGTTAAATAAAGATGCAAGTTATACTATTAATGAGCAGATGGATGAAGTTCGTCCATATCTCTTAAGAAGATATTTAACCATTAATAATATTGATTATCAGTTTTCAGATTATACAATGGTTCCTGATGTGAATATTAACTATAAAGTTTCAGGTTCGCTAATTTTAGAGCGTCGATTGAACACTCAAATTCCAGATGAAGACCAGGCTATTGAGTGGTAAATATGGAAGGTTAATATAATGCTAAAATTATGAATTTAAAAAACTAAAACTATGTGTTTAAATATAACATTCAATAAGAGATTTTATGCTCTTTGTTTAATACTAGCTTTTATAGGCATTAGCTTTTATAGCTGTGACAGTGACGGAGCGGATGGTACAAGTCAGCCTTTTGACCCTTCTAAACCTGTTGAGGTTTCTGGATTTATTCCTAGTGAAGGTGGTGCAGGACAACGACTTGTAATTTATGGAACAAATTTTGGAACGAATCCTGATATTGTAAAGGTTTTTATTGGAGGAAAAGAAGCAACGGTTATTAATGTAAATGGAGAAGCACTTTACTGTTTGGTTCCATCTCAGGCATTTGATGGGGATATTGAAGTGCAAATAGGTGAAGAAGGTAGTCAGGTTGTTGCTTATTCAGAAGAAAATTTTAATTATCAACGCAAGATGGTTGTATCTACAGTTATTGGGTACAAAAATGATCGAGGTGATGAGCCATGGAAAGATGGTGTATTCAAATCTGATGACCCGAATGAAATGGCCAGTGGATTCTGGAGACCATCATTTATGAAGTTTGACCCGCTTAATCCAAAGCATTTATGGACCGTTTTTGATGGTAATAATGGGCTTTATCTATTTAATTTTGCCGACAGCACGGTTACAAAAGTGCGTTCAGATTTAAGCCGTCCTAGGAGTATTGATTTCACTGCCAATGGACAAGATATTATTCTAGCGGAATCTTTTCCGGGTGAAAATGACAGAAATACGTCTTTATTGACTCGAGCGGCGGGTTTTCAAGACAGAGAAGTTTTAACAAGGTATAAGGGGTGTGCAGGAGCTTCGGTTCATCCAAATGGCGAGTACTATTTTAATAGTTTTGAAAAAGGACAGTTCTTCAGATATGATTTGAATAAATATTTTGAAGTAGGATTAGGTGATAAAGATTTTGAACAGTTGTTTGTGGTTCAAGATCCGGGATGGGAGTTTAAAATTTTTATACATCCTACAGGTAATTATGCTTATATCGTTGTGATTAACAAGCATTATATTTTGCGTTGTGATTATAATTGGGATAAGAAACGATTTAATCAGCCTTACTTGGTATGTGGTCAATTGGGAAGTGCGGGCTATCAGGATGGTGTAGGTGCTGCAGTTCGTCTACGGAATCCTTATCAAGGAGTATTTGTGAAAAACAATGATTATGTTGAGGCGGGTAAACCTGATGAATATGATTTTTATTTTACGGAACAATTTAATCACGATATTCGAAAATTGACTCCGGAAGGAAGTGTAACAACCTTTGCAGGAAGAGGAAGTTCCAGTATCAATCCTGATCCATATGGATATGTAAACGGGGATTTGAGAGAAGAAGCCAGATTTGACAGACCTTCTGGTCTAGCCTATAATGAGGAGGAAGGCGCTTTTTACATTGGAGATCAAATGAATCACCGTATTCGTAAAATCGCTCTAGAGGAAAAAGAAGAATGATTCTGAGGTTATTAAAAAAAGATTAGAAACAGTCTTTAAAGATAATTTTTGTTTTAATGATTAGACCTGAGCCTATTACTAAAATATTCGCTTATGGCCAGGTCTAATTATGTGTGTTTTATTGTATTTAAAAAGTACAATAAAATTAAGGGGTAATTACAGCATTTTTATTAATAACCTTCACAGTTTGATGGTGTGCTAGTATTAGAAATAATAAAACACTATAAATTAAAAATCAAGAATCTGCCTTATAAATTCAAAATATAATTTTTCAATAAAATATAAACTACATGTTAAAAAAACTTTTACCTACATTATTAGTATTTGCTGCATTCTTCATGAATGCGCAAAAACGTCAAGCACCAGCTTACCCTTTAATAACTCATGATCCGAATTTTAGTATCTGGTCTATGACGGATGCACTGAACGACGAGCCTACCAAGCATTGGACAGGCAAAGATCATTCTTTGTTGGGAATGATAAAAGTGGATGATTCTTATTATCGTTTTCTTGGAGCAGAGACAAAAAACTATGAAACTGTTTTAGCTGCCTCAGATGAAATGGCTTATCAAGCAGATTATGTAGAAACAAAACCAAATTTCGGTTGGGAAAAAACGAATTACAATAGTAGCTCTTGGAAGAAGGGACCTGCTCCTTTTAGTAATGATAAAAGGAATGCTAAAACTATTTGGACCAGTGATAATCTTTGGTACAGACGCTCTTTCGATTTAAATAAAACTAATTTAAAGAACCTGTATTTAAAACTTAGACATGATGATAATGTTGTGGTTTATTTAAACGGAGATAAAATTTATGAAACTGAAGGTTGGCAACATCATTATAAATACATTCAAATAAGCCAGGACATTGTTAATAAATTAAAACAAAAAAATAATGTACTAGCCATTCATATTAAAAACACAGCTGGAGGACAATGGTTAGATGCTGGCTTGGTTACTGAAGCTCCATCTGTGGAGAGTATTGAAATCATAAAAGCAAAGCAGAAAAGTGTAGAGTTTAATGCAACACAAACCATTTATGATTTTGAATGCGGAGGTGTAGATGTTAAACTTACATTTACTTCACCGTTATTGATGGATGATTTGGATCTGATGTCTAGACCAGTATCTTATATTGATACAGAGATTAGATCAAATGATGGGAAAGCACATGAAACCCAATTGTATTTTGGAGCTTCATCAGATATTGCAGTTAATACTCAAGATCAAAAAGTTATTTCTGAAAAGTACAATTCAGGTAAGTTAAGTATTTTGAAATCAGGAACAGTAGAGCAGCCTATTCTAAAGAAGAAAGGTGATGATTTAAGAATCGATTGGGGATATTTATATGTTGCAGTTCCAAATAAAAAATCAGTAGAGCAGTTTGTTTCAAATGAAATTTTATTAAACCCCTTTTCTACAGATAGAAAAGTTGAGCTTAACAATAAAAAACTACTTTTAAATACGGTTATTAATACAGGTAAAGTATCTAATTCGTCTGTAAAAGAAACCATCATGTTGGGATACGATGACATATATTCCATTAATTATTTTGGAACGAACCTTCGTCCATGGTGGAATAAAGATAACTCTAGTTCTATTGAAAAGGAACTGGCAGCAGCATACAAAAATTATACAAAAATAATTAAGAAGTGTATTGCATTTGACGAAGAACTTTATCAAGATGCTTTAAAAGCGGGCGGAAAAGAATATGCAAATATATTAGAAATAGGATATAGGCAAGGTATAGCGGCACATAAATTGGTTGAAAGTCCTCAAGGGGAAATTCTATTCCTTTCAAAAGAAAATAACAGCAATGGATCTATTAATACAGTAGATGTAACTTATCCTTCGGCTCCACAGTACTTAGTGTACAATCCAGACTTGTTAAAAGGTATGCTAAATGGGATTTTTTACTACACAGAAAGTGGCAAGTGGAAAAAACCTTTTCCTGCACATGATTTAGGAACATATCCTATTGCAACTGGACAAACTTACGGAGGAGATATGCCTGTAGAAGAGGCAGGGAATATGCTAATCTTAACTGCAGCTATTGCAATGGCTGAAGGTAATGCAGACTATGCTGAAATGCATTGGGAAACATTAACCTCTTGGGTGAAGTATTTGGAGAAGTCGGGATTAGATCCTGAAAATCAGTTGTGTACAGATGATTTTGCGGGGCATTTAGCTAGAAATGCTAATCTTTCGGTAAAGGCCATTGTCGCGATTGCCGGATATGGATATTTAGCAGAGCAATTGGGTAAAAAGGATGTTGCAGAAAAATATTCAAAACTATCTAAAAGTATGGCTAGAGAATGGATGCAACTTGCAGATGCAGGAGATCATTATGCTTTAACCTTTAATGATAAAAATACCTGGAGTCAAAAATATAATTTGGTTTGGGATAAAATTATGGGGTTACATACGTTTCCAGAAGAGGTTATTGATAAAGAGTTAAACTACTACCAAACAAAGCAAAATGCGTATGGTCTACCTTTAGATAATAGATCAGATTATACAAAGTCTGATTGGATATTGTGGACAGCAACCTTAGCAGATGACAATTCACTTTTTAAAAAGATCGCTAATCCAGTTTATAAATTCGCTATTGAAACACCAAGTCGCGTACCAATGAGTGATTGGCATTTTACCAGCACAGGAAGAATGACTGGTTTTAAGGCAAGGAGTGTAGTTGGTGGGTACTTTATTAAACTGCTTGCTAAAGAGTGGGAAAATGGTAAAAGATAAATAGTTTTTAATTATTATAAATTTAAGAATAAAGTCTCCAACAAGTAACTTTCAGTGGTGATGTCTTATATAAAGGGTCATGCGCTATATATAAGCCCTATTTTGATTTTAATAATGATATAGCATATACTTATGATTATAAAGTATAGCTGTTTCTAATAAAGAATCTATTCGTTTTAATTGTTCTAATTATAATTTAAGTCAATAGGGCTTTAATAAAAACTTAAAGAGCTCAATTATGTATTGTGTTAAGTAAGAATAAATAAAGTTTAGGAAAGGAAGTATTATTTAGTTTGTGAGTTTTAAAAAATAAAAATGAAAATAAAAATTATAACGTTGATATTTATTTTGAGTGTGAGTCATTTTTTTGCACAAAAACCAACTATGGATTTGGCAGATTATGTAAACACATTACAAGGTACAAATTCCGAGTTTAAAATTACACGAGGCAATACCTATCCAACAACAGCATTGCCCTTTGCAATGCACACATGGACTCCACAAACAGGTGAAAATGGTAATGGGTGGAAGTATCAATACTTTAAGGATGAGATTAGAGGTTTTCAACAGGCGCATCAATGTAGTTCCTGGACTAGAGATTATGCTGTGTTTTCGCTGATGCCAGAAATAGGAGAGTTAATATTGAGTAATAAGGAAAGAGGAGCCCGTTTTACACATGATAATGAAACAGCTAAACCATATTATTATCAAGTTAAACTAGAAAATGGAATAAATACTGAGATCTCTCCAACCGAAAGAGGAGCGCATATTCGTTTTTCATTTCCTAAGGGGAAAAGAGCTTGGATTGTTTTAGACGGATACATTGGAACTAGTGAAATTAATATTGATATAGAAAGGAATAGAATAACAGGATATGTTAGAAATGGAGATGGTTTAAAAAGATTTGAAAATTTCAGAAATTATTTTGTTATAGAATTTGATAAGCCTTTTAAAACTTCAGGTTTATGGGAAAACCAAAATAACAGGATTTTGGATGATAAACTTTCAAAAGAAGGTAAAGGTGTTGGAGCTTATATCGAGTTCAAATCAGGGCAAAAAATACACGCTAAAATAGCATCCTCTTATATTAGTCTAGAACAGGCAGAGAAAAATCTTCAAAATGAGCTTGGGAATCATAAAACATTTGAAGTTACTAAATCAAACGCAAAAAACATATGGAATAATCACCTTTCAAAAATATTGGTTGAAGGTGGTACAGAAGATCAGTTCAAGACATTTTATTCTTGTTTTTTTAGAGCAAGTTTGTTTTCAAGAAAGTTTTATGAGATAGATGATAATGGAGAACCATTTTATTACAGTCCGTACGACGGTAAAATTCATAAAGGATACATGTATACAGATACTGGATTTTGGGATACATTTAGAGCGCAATTTCCATTAAATGCTATGTTGTATCCAGAAATGCACGGGCGTTATGTGTCGGCTCTTTTAGATGCTAAAGAACAGTGCGGTTGGTTGCCTTCATGGTCTTTCCCTAGCGAAGCCGGTAGTATGGTAGGAAATCATGCTATTTCTTTGCTGACAGACGCATGGGCAAAAGGTATTAGAACTTTTGATCCTCAAGAAGCATTGGAAGCATATTTTCACGAAGCAACCAATAAGGGGCCTTGGGGTCCTGCAAATGGCCGAGAAGGCTGGAAGGAATACTTTCAGTTAGGTTATGTGCCCTATCCAGAAGTAAGAGAGGCTACTGCAAAGACATTGGAGTATGCTTATGATGATTTTTGCGGCTATGCTCTTGCAGACATGACAAACAATAAGTTTTATAAGGATATTTTTTCAAGACATATGTATAACTATCGTAATGTCTTTGATCATTCGTCTGGTTTTATGAACGGGAGAAATAAACAAGGAAAATGGAAAGATAATTTTGACCCTTTTGAATGGGGAGGTCCTTTTACCGAAGGTAACGCATGGCATTATCTATGGTCTGTTTTTCAAGATCCAAAAGGGTTGATAGACCTTTTGGGAGGAGAAGATAATTTCAATAAAAAATTAGATTCAGTATTCTCTGTTCCAAATAAAGTTGTAGTTGGTACTTATGGTGGGCGAATTCATGAAATGACCGAAATGGAAATGGCTAATATGGGGCAATATGCACATGGTAACCAACCCATACAACATGCTATTTATCTATATAATTATTCTGGGCAACCCTGGAAAGCCCAAAGTAGGCTAAGGGAAGTCATGTCTAAACTTTATAGTTATACAGAAGACGGTTATCCTGGAGATGAAGATCAAGGGCAAACATCGTCGTGGTATGTGTTAAGTGCTTTGGGAATGTATAGCGTATGTCCTGGTACGGATCAGTATGTTATTGGTAGTCCTATATTTAAAAAAGCAACCATTACGCTTGAGAATGGTAATAAGTTTGTGGTTGAAGGAGAAAATAATAATATGGATAATGTATATATTCAAAGCGCTAAGTATAACGGAATTGATTTTACTAGAAATTATATCAGGTATGGAGAAATAATGCAAGGCGGTAAATTAAGTTTTAAAATGTCTAATCAACCTAATAAAAGTAGAGGGGTTAAAGAAGAAGACAAACCTTTTTCACTGTCTAAATAGGATTTTTTTTATTTATTCAAATGATTAATTAAACCTTATAAATTTAAAGTAATTAAAATAGGAAATCCCCCAAATAGAAACCAGATTTAAAATGAGAACATTAAAAATAATAATTCTTTTAGCGTTGAGCATAAAATTTGTTCAGGCTCAGGAAAATTTAATACAAAAGGTAAATGAGCCTTTAAATTGGGTAAATCCGCTCATGGGTACCGATTCCAATCATAGTCTATCTAATGGTAATGTTTATCCGGCAATTGCCATGCCATGGGGTATGAATTTTTGGACACCTCAAACAGGTGAAATGGGTAAAGGCTGGGCTTATAATTATGATGATACAAAAATAAGAGGCTTTAAACAGACACATCAGCCATCTCCATGGATGAATGATTATGGTCAGTTTTCAATTATGCCAGTAACAGGTAAATTAGTTTTTAAAGAAAAGGATCGCCAAAGTTGGTTTTCACACAAAACAGAAACTGTAAAGCCACATTATTATAAAGTATACTTGGCAGATTATGATGTTACAACCGAAATTACCCCAACCGAAAGAGCAGCGCGTTTTCGTTTTACTTTCCCTCAAACAGAAGAAGCTTATGTTGTTGTTGATGCTTTCGATAAAGGTTCTTACATTAAAGTAATTCCAAACGAAAGAAAAATAATTGGTTACACTACAAGAAATAGTGGTGGTGTTCCTGACAATTTTAAGAATTATTTTGTTGTAGTTTTTGATAAAGATTTTACGTTTAATAAAGCTTTTAGTGAAGGAGAGTTAAAAGAAGATTTGGAGATCACTTCTAATCATGCAGGAGCTGTTATAGGATTTAAAACTAAAAGAGGTGAGCAAGTAAATGCTAAAGTAGCCTCATCATTTATCAGTTTTGAGCAGGCCGAAAGAAACTTAAACGAGATAGGAAATAATGACTTTGATGCTCTAAAAGAAAAAGGAAAAAATATTTGGAACAAAGAGTTAGGTCGAATAGAGGTCGAAGGCGGTACATACAATCAAATAGGGACATTCTATTCTTGCTTATACCGCTCTTTGCTATTTCCTCGTAAATTTTATGAATATGATGAAAATGGAAAGGTAATTCACTACAGTCCATATAATGGGGAAGTTCGCGATGGGTATATGTTTACCGATACAGGTTTTTGGGATACGTTTAGAGCGCTGTTTCCATTCTTGAATTTAATGTATCCGGAATTAACGGCTCAAATGCAGGAAGGTTTATCTAACGCTTACGATGAAAGTGGCTGGTTACCAGAGTGGGCAAGTCCGGGATTACGAGATATTATGGTTGGGAATAATTCAGCTTCTGTTGTTTCAGAAGCTTATTTAAAAAGTGGTGATGCCTATAAATATGATATTGAAAATCTTTACGAAGCATTAATTCATGGAGCAAATAACGCAGGTCCTTTAAGAGCTGTAGGAAGAGCGGGGGCTGAATACTATAAAGAATTAGGATATGTACCATATGATGTTGGAATCAATGAAAATGCGGCTCGAACCTTAGAGTATGCTTACGATGATTTTGCTATTTATCAATTAGCAAAAAAATTGGGTAAACCGAAAGCTGAGATTGAAGAGTACAGAAACCGAGCCATGAACTATAAAAAATTGTATGATCCTGAGACTAAATTAATGAGAGGTAAAAATAAGAATGGCGAATTCATGAAACCTTTCAATCCGTTTAAATGGGGTGATGCATTTACAGAAGGTAATAGTTGGCATTACAGTTGGTCTGTATTTCATGATGTACAAGGTTTGGTAGATTTAATGGGTGGAAGTGATGAATTTACCGCTCAATTAGATAAAGTGTTTTCTTTACCTCCTGTTTTTGATGATTCGTATTACGGGGGAGTTATCCATGAAATACGCGAAATGCAAATTGTAAATATGGGACAATATGCACATGGAAATCAGCCAATTCAACATATGATTTATTTGTATAATCATGGAGGTCAGCCATGGAAAACACAGTATTGGGTTAGAGAAACTATGAATCGTATGTATTCATTTACTCCCGATGGGTATTGTGGCGATGAAGATAATGGTCAGACGTCTGCGTGGTATGTGTTCTCCGCATTAGGTTTTTATCCTGTTACTCCGGCAAGTGACCAATATGCTATGGGGGCACCGTTATTTAGAAAAGCTACAGTGCATTTAGAAAATGGAAATACGATTACCATAAATGCAGAAGAAAATAGTGATGAAAACCGATACATTCAATCTATGGAAATGAATGGTAAAAAACACACGAAAAACTGGTTAAGTCATTCGGAACTTTTAAAGGGGGCAACCTTGAATTTTGAAATGAATTCAAAACCAAACAAAAAAAGAGGAACAAAAAAAGCCGACCTTCCTTATTCATTAAGTAACGAATAATTTTAAGAATGAACCAGAAAAAAAACTATCGAACGGCTTTTATATTTTTAACAGTATTATTTTTCCTTTGGGGATTTATAACTGTTCTTGTAGACTCATTAATACCTCGATTAAGGGAAGTGTTTACTTTAAGCTATTTTCAAGCAGGCATGGTGCAGTTTGCATTTTTTGGAGCTTATTTTTTAATTTCCATACCGGCGGGTTACATATTATCTAAAATAGGGTATAAAAGGGGTATAATTCTAGGGCTTACAATTATGTCTACGGGGTGTTTACTTTTTTATCCGGCAGCTTCTATGAGAGTTTTTGGAATTTTCATGCTAGCTTATTTTATGCTTGCTGCAGGAATGACAGTATTGCAAGTCGCAGCCAATCCTTATGTGACAGTACTAGGTCCAGAAGAAACAGCATCTAGTAGGCTGAATTTATCTCAGGCTTTTAATTCTCTAGGAACTGCTATAGCTCCGGCAATTGGCGCCCTTTTTATACTTAGTGATAAAGTCATGAAAACTGAAGAAATCGAAGCTTTGGACAATGCAGCTCGGGATAGCTATTATTTAAATGAAGCAGCTGCTGTTCAATTACCTTTTTTAAGTATTGCGGCATTCATCACGATTATTGCTGTAATATTTGTTTTTGTTAAGCTTCCAAAAGTTGGAGATACATCGGTATCTAATGATTATAAAGGCGTTTTAAAAAATAAAAATCTTGTTTTAGGTGCTTTGGGGTTATTTTTCTATGTAGGAGCAGAAGTAGCTCTTGGAAGTTATATGGTTAATTATTTTTTAAGTTTAAATCTTGCAGAGACAGTACGTAACACGAATTTTATGAGAACCATAGCCGAATGGGTGTTAACCTCAGGAGTTGCCAATTCTAGTGATATGGCCGTGGTTGGTGTATTTGTTACTTTCTATTGGTCGGGAGCTATGGTTGGAAGATTTATTGGATCTTATCTAACAAAACTGATTAATCCGGCAAGAGTACTTATATTTTTCGCTATAGGGGCCATATCAATGATAATTATTTCTGCGTTTTCAAGCGGACTTATAGCTATGTGGACGCTTGTAGCTGTTGGTTTATTCAATTCGATAATGTTTCCAACCATATTTAGTTTAGCTCTTGATGGACTTGGAAATGATAAGCCTCAAGGATCAGGGGTATTATGTACTATGATTGTTGGAGGGGCAATTATACCACCAGCTTTTGGCTTCATAACTGATTCATTTGGATTTAGATTAGCCTTTTTATTAGTAATAATTAGTTACGGCTTTATATTTTATTATGCCTATAGAAATAAATCTGTTCCAAATACCATAAAATTAACTTAGAAAAGATGAAAAGAAATATTATTAGCTTCCTGTTTTTTTTAATAATATCTTTTGGTTTATCAGCCCAAAACAATCCTGTTTTTCCTGGTTGGTATGCCGATCCTGAAGGTGCTGTGTTTGAAAAACAATACTGGATATACCCTACGTATTCCGCGCCCTACGAAAAGCAAGTGTTTTTAGATGCTTTTTCTTCAAAAGATTTAAAACATTGGAAATTTCATCATAGAATTATTGATACTGTTGAGGTAAAATGGGCAAAACGAGCCATGTGGGCTCCAGCGGTTATTTCAAAAGATAAAAAATATTATTTGTTTTTTGCAGCAAATGATATTCAAAATAATAATGAATTAGGAGGAATTGGTGTTGCGGAATCAGATAAACCTTCAGGACCTTTTAAGGACTTACTAGGTAAACCACTTGTTGATAAATTTTATAATGGTGCACAGCCCATAGATCAATTTGTATTTAATGAAGGTGATAAATACTATATGTTTTATGGAGGTTGGGGACATTGTAATGTAGTACAGTTGAATAAAGATTTTACAGGTTTTATCCCATTTGAAGATGGGACAACATTTAAAGAGGTTACTCCAGAAAATTATGTAGAAGGTCCTTTTATGTTTAAACGAAAAGGAAAGTATTATTTTATGTGGTCTGAAGGAGGTTGGGGAGGTCCTAATTACAGTGTAGCTTATTCAATTTCAGATTCACCGTTAGGACCTTTTAAAAGAATAGGTAAAATTCTTCAACAAGATTTAAATGTGGCCACAGGTGCAGGACATCATTCGGTAATAAAAAATCCTAAGAAGGATGAGTATTATATTGTGTATCACAGACGACCATTAACCGAAACAGATCGAAACTCAAGAGTAGTTTGTATAGATGAAATGAAATTTGATGAGAAAGGATACATTATTCCTGTCAAGTTAGACTCATTTCAAGGTGAAGAAAGAAAATAACTTGAAAGTATTTCGATTTAAAGTTTTTGAATTAAGACAAAATAGAATTATAAAATGAATAGAAGAAAATTTATCCAAAATACAGCAATAGTGGGAGGGTTTACTGTATTAAATCCATTTGAAGTTTTTGCTACTGAAAGAATACTTTTAAATAATTTTCCAGAGGTTAGAGTTCCAAAAGGAAAAAGAAATTTTGAGAGTAAGTTTATTGAAAAAGCCATAAATGAATTCAGTAAAAATGTCAAAGATGAAGAATTAGCTTGGTTATTTAATAATTGTTTTCCAAATACCTTAGATACTACGGTTACATATTCAGAGATTAATGGTAAACCAGATACTTATGTAATAACGGGAGATATTGATGCTATGTGGCTTAGAGATAGCTCTGCACAAGTATGGCCATATATGCAATTTGCTAATAAAGATAAAGCTTTGAAGAATCTAATTGCAGGTGTAATAAACAGGCAGGTAGCTTATATATTAAAAGATCCATATGCTAATGCTTTTTATAACGATCCGAATCATAAAGGAGAATGGACAACAGACCATACCAAAATGTTACCAGGCGTGCATGAAAGAAAATATGAGATAGATTCACTTTGTTACCCAATAAGGTTAGCCTACAACTATTGGAAAGTAACTGGAGATACAACACCTTTTGATACAGACTGGTTAAATTCAATTAAAAGTACTTTAAAGGTTTTTAAAGACCAGCAACAAAAAGACGGAACAAATCCATATACTTTTCAAAGAACAACGAATAAAGCGTCAGACACACGTTCTCTACATGGTTATGGGTATCCTGTAAATCCAATTGGTTTAATATGTTCAGCTTTTAGGCCAAGTGATGATGCTACCGTGTTTTCATTTTTAATTCCCTCCAACTTTTTTGCTGTGGTTAGTTTAAAGCAGGCAGCAATTATGGTAGAAGAGATCAAGGGTGACGCCATTTTAGCTAAAGAGCTATTATTATTAAGTGAAGAGGTTGATAATGCATTGAAAAAGTATGCTATTGTAAATCATCCAAAGTATGGTGATATTTTTGCTTTTGAAATTGATGGTTTTGGAAATCATCTGCTTATGGATGATGCAAATGTACCAAGTTTATTATCATTACCTTACTTAGATGCTATCGATGTTAATGACCCAATTTATCAAAATACAAGAAACTTTGTTTGGTCTTTAGATAACCCATTTTTCTTTAAAGGAAAAGCCGCAGAAGGTATTGGAGGACCACATGTAGGAATGGATATGATATGGCCAATGGCAATAACAATGAAAGGATTAACAAGCACCAAAAAGTCAGAAATAAAAGAGTGCATAGAACTATTAAAAGCAACTCATGGCGGAAAAGGATTTATGCATGAGTCTTTTCATAAAGATGATCCTAAAAACTTTTCAAGACCGTGGTTTGCTTGGGCAAATACGCTTTTTGGAGAGTTATTATGGAAGGTCTATCAAGAGAGCCCAGAACTTTTAAAATAAATATCAATAAAAGACAATCTAACTATGAATTATAAAGTAAGTGTATTCTTTGTGTTAAGCATTTTTTCTATTTTTAAAGTATTTGCACAACAAAAAAATACGCAACCACCAAATATTCTATTAATACTTGTTGATGATTTAAAACCTAATTTAGGAGCGTATGGAGATACTTTGGTAGTAAGTCCAAATATCGATAAGTTAGCTTCCGAGGGGATACGTTTTAATAATGCCTACAGCAATCAAGCTGTTTGTGGCCCTTCTCGTTATAATCTACTTTTAGGATCACGATCGACTAGTACAGGATTCTATAATTTTGGAAGACAATTCAGAGATGTTTATCCTAATGCGGTTACTATGCCTCAGTATTTTATGAATGCAGGTTATCATACCGAATCTATGGGTAAGGTTTTTCATATCGGCCATGGCAACACAAATGATGAAGCTTCTTGGAGTATTCCACATTTCAAGGAAAAAGTTATTGAATATGTAGATCCTAACAGTACAGGAAGAAAACTTACTCGAGAGGAAGCTTATTTCGAGAACACTAGAATGCATATTAAAAACATGCCTCCCAATCACGAATTACCTCGAGGAGCAGCTTGGGAATCTCCCGATGTTCTTGATGATGCTTATGCAGATGCTCGTGTAGCCAATCACGCCATAGAACGTTTACGCAAACTAAAAGAGAATCCTGATAAACCATTTTTTATAGCGGTAGGGTTTGCCCGACCACATTTACCATTTAGTGTACCTAAGAAATATTGGGACTTATATGATGCTAAAGATATGCCTATGCCAGAATATGAAAAAGCGCCCGAAGGTTCTCCTGATTTTACAAAAAAGAGAGGACATGAAATGGCTCAGTTTTTTCCAATACCACAACATCAAGACGTATACGATAATGATTTAAAACGAAAGCTGATACATGGTTATTATGCGAGTATCTCGTATATGGATGCCCAATTAGGTAGAGTAATGGATGAGTTAAAACGGTTGAATATGGATGAAAACACCATTATTGTACTTTGGGGTGATCACGGTTGGCATTTAGGCGACCATGCCATTTGGACTAAGCATACTAATTTTGAGCAGGCAAATCATATTCCTTTAATTTTTAAAGCTCCTGGGCTAATAAAGCCAGGAAGTGTTACCAATCAATTTGCAGAGACTGTAGATGTTTATCCTACACTTGCTAGTTTGGCTGGGCTAAAAAAACCAAAAGGGCCTCAACCTTTAGATGGAACTAACTTAAGCCCTGTTTTAAAAAATGCTTCTAAGATAATTAAAGACCATGCCTATCATGCGTTTCCAATGGGAGGCTATTTAGGAGAGGCCATACGTACAGAGCAGTATAGAATGATTCGTTGGACACCAAGAAACAATAAAAATAAAGAGGTACTTTACGAATTATACGACTACAAGAATGATTATAAGGAAACTAAAAATATTGCTAAAGAGCGTCCAGAAGTTGTTACTCATATGGTAAAGATTTTAGAGCAGTATCCAGAAGCAAAAAAGTAATATAATATATAAAAAAACAATTTTTTCAATAATGCAATTATTTAAATTTTTTCAGAAACAACGATTTCTAGGAATACTAATTATGGCGTCAGTTTTTTTTGGCTGTAAGCAAAAAGCTGAAGTAATTAATGCAGAAGGTAGGTTAGTGAATTCAACCAAAAAGCCTAATATCATAATGATATTTATTGACGATATGGGTTGGGCTGATCTTTCCAGTTTTGGAAATACAGAGGCTAAGACACCTAATATTGATCAATTAGCATCAGAAGGTATGAGTTTTGATCAGTTTTATGTAAATGCTCCTATATGCTCACCTTCACGTATAGCAATTACTACGGGAACGTATCCTCAACGTTGGAATATTACTTCGTATTTGTCAGATCGTAAGCACAATGCCAAACGCGGAATAAAAAATTGGTTAGATCCAGCGGCTCCAACACTAGCCAGAGATTTACAAGCGGCAGGTTATGCTACAGGACACTTTGGAAAATGGCATATGGGAGGTCAACGTGATGTTGATGAAGCACCAGCAATCACCCAATATGGTTTTGATAAATCTTTAACCAATTTTGAAGGTATGGGGCCTAAATTATTACCTCTTACTAAAGATGCTAAAGGAAATGTAGGAAGGATATGGGAGGGAGCTGAGCGACTTGGCGATTCATATACTTGGATGCAACGATCAGAAATTACAACTGGTTTTATTGATGCTGCTATGAATTTTATAGATGAAAAGCGAAACGCTAATCAGCCATTTTATGTAAATATTTGGCCAGACGATGTACATAGTCCGTTTTGGCCTCCTTTCGAGGATTACGATTTAACAAAAGCAGATGGTAAACGAGCCTTGTATTTAGCAGTTCTAGAAGCTATGGATAAACAATTTGGAAAATTATTCAATTATGTAAAAAGTGATAAAGCGTTGCGAGATAATACATTAATTGTCTTTTGTTCAGATAATGGCCCCGAAGAAGGAGCTGGAACATCTGGAGATCTTCGTGGTTTTAAAGGACATTTATATGAAGGAGGGATTCGTTCTTCATTAATAGTTTGGGGACCTAATTTTATATCAAAAAAAGCACGAGGTACTCGTAATAGTGATAATTATCTTTCAGCTATCGATTTAAAACCCTCATTACTTAAGTTAAGTGGTATAGAAAAAGCAGAAGGAACTTTAACTGATGGCGAGAATCTTTTAGGAACCTTATTGGGGAAAACGCAAACCTCTAGACAAGAACCAATTTTTTGGGGACGTCCACCAGACAGAAAAAAACATGGAGGTAAGTCATTACCAGATCTTGCTATGCGAGAAGGAGATTTAAAATTGCTTTGTGATTTTGATGGAGGTCGTCCTGAACTTTATAATCTTAAGGAGGATGCAGCGGAAACTATCAATTTAGCTTCGCAACATCCTAAAATAGTAGAAGAAATGGTTATGAAGGTAACAGCATGGTATTCTAAAATGCCAAAAATAAGTGATATGGAATAAAAATAGATTTATTTAGAATGATATAGATATAAAAAACTATAAGACCTACCGAAGTTGTCTTTAAATTAAATAATAATGAAAAAAATATCACGCTTTTATACAAGAAAACAAAATAAGATAATACTCATAGTTATTTTATTTTTAATATCTCTTGTAACATTATTTTCCAATGAAAATTGTAATGTTTCATTCACTGCGGTTAATGATTTGGATGATCAAGCGGCGAAGCTTGATCATCCAAATAACAAAATAAAACGCCCTAATATTGTTTTGATCATGTCAGATGATATGGGATATTCTGATATAGGCGCTTTTGGAGGGGAAATAGATACACCTGCATTGGATGAGCTTGCTCTTAACGGTGTACGATTTACACAGTTTTATAATACGGCAAGATGTTGTCCAACCAGAGCTTCATTAATGACTGGACTTTATCCTCATCAAACAGGAATTGGCCATATGACTAATCCTCCTGAAAATAAAACAGATCATGATGTTGGGTTACCTGGTTATAGAGGTTTTTTGAACAGGTCTAATATAACTTTAGCCGAATTACTTAAAAGTGCTGGTTACACTACATTGATGACTGGGAAATGGCACCTTGGGATGAGTCAAAAGAATCAATGGCCATTACAACGTGGTTTCGATAGATTCTATGGTATTTTGGCAGGGGCTTCTAACTTCTTTAAACCTAAATATCCAAGGCATATAAGCTTGAATAATGAAGAAATTGAAATTCAAGATGACGAATTTTATACTACAGATGCATTTACTGATTATGCAAAAAAATTCATTGGTGAGACTACTTCCAAAGAGAAGGATAAGCCCTTTTTTCTTTATTTAGCATATACAGCTCCGCATTGGCCTTTACAGGCTCCTAAAGCCGAAATCGATAAATATAGAAATCGTTACCATCAAGGTTGGACTCAATTGAGAGATGAGCGTTATCAAAGAATGATTGATTTGGGACTTATCGAAGATGAATGGGAACTTTCTCAAGACGATGCCATAGACTGGGATGGTCTATCAGAGAAAAAGCAAGAAGAAATGGCATTGAGACGTGCTATTTATGCCGCTCAGATTGATAAAATGGATCAGAACATTGGTGAACTTGTAAGTTATCTTAAAGACATTGGCGAATTTGATAATACTATTATATTATTCCTTAATGACAATGGAGCATGTGCTGAAGGAGGAATGTTAGGAGGAGGACCAGCCGAAAATCTAGAAAGTAAAGAAGGGTACTTTCTTACTTATGGGCAAGCATGGGCTAACTCCTCAAATACACCATTTCGAAAATATAAACATTGGTTACATGAAGGAGGGATTTCAACACCTTTAATTGTCCATTGGCCTGAAGGAATAAAAAGTAAGCAACGAGGTAAAATTATTAACCATTATGGTTTTCTACCTGATATTATGGCAACCTTTGTCGAGTTGGCTAATGCCAAATATCCAAAAACATATCAGGGTAATAATATTCATTCTATAGTAGGAAAAAGTTTGATGCCTCTAATAGAAGGAAAAAATAAACCCATTCATACAGAACCAATTTTTTGGGAGCATGAAGGGAATAAAGCTGTACGGTTAGGAAATTATAAATTAGTGATGGATTGGGGGGCTAAACAGCAGAAGGAATGGGAACTTTACGATATGCAACAGGATCGAAGCGAAACTAATAATATAGCCGACCAGTACCCTGAAAAGGTAAAAGAATTATCCGGTTTGTGGGAGCGTTGGGCCGAAGTAAACTATGTAGAGTCATGGGATGTTATACTAAAAAAGATGAGAGAGAAACGATAAAAATTCATTTCTATTAGTATTTAGATAGAAGACTTATGAGAGTTTTTAGTGAAGGATCTAGCTTCTTAAGTATGTTAGGGTTTCTATCAAGACCATACGAAAACGGAAATTTAAATTTATGTCATCCAGTATTTGTAGCTCAATAAATAATTATAAAACTTTAATTAAAAAATGAAATTAAGGCAAAAACTTTTTTTATATCTCATTTTCATGCCTTTTGTAGTATGGAGTCAGCATGATGAAAAACCTAATATCATTGTAATATTGGCTGATGATTTAGGATGGGGTGATGTGGGGTATCATGGCAGTGAAATTCACACACCTCATATTAATCAGTTGGCCAAAGAGGGCCTTCGAATGGAGCGTTTTTATGTAACTCCTATATGTTCTCCTACTAGGGCAGGGTTGCTTACAGGACGCTATCCAGAGCGGTACGGTCTTCGTTCAACAGTAATTCCTCCTTGGCGTGATTTTGGAGTGGATACTAGTGAGGTTTTTCTTCCTGAAAAGTTGAGTAAGGTAGGATATACCAATCGGGCTGTGCTTGGTAAATGGCATTTAGGACATTCGCGTATGCAATATCATCCTCTCCATAGAGGCTTCACCCATTTCTACGGGCACTATAATGGAGCTATAGATTTTTTTACACATTTTCGTGAGGGTGAATTGGATTGGCATGATGATTTTAATTCTTCATATGATGAGGGCTATTCAACAGATTTGCTTACTCAGGAGGCTATTCAGAATATAAAGGAATACAGTGCGGAAGGCGATCCGTTCTTTATGTACGTGGCATATAATGCGCCTCATGTCCCACTGCAAGCAAAAGAAGAAGACTTGATTGCTCAAGGATATGATGCTAGCAAACCAAAGTTTAGTGATGAAAAAGGTTATGGTTATCAAGGCAGAGGAAATACTGTTAAGCAAACTTATAATGCTATGGTAAGTTCATTAGACAAAGGCATAGGAGAAATTCTTGCTGCTCTTGAGGAAAATAATATTGAAAAAAATACAATTGTATTATTTTTTAGTGATAATGGACCAGATCCTGGATCGGGTGGCAGTAGTGGAGGTTTAAGAGGAACGAAATTTGAGGAATGGGAAGGAGGAGTAAGAGTGCCGGCGATAATTAAATGGCCAAGCAAAATTAAAGGAGGAGAAATTTCTAATCAGGTAACAGGTTATATAGATGTTATGCCAACACTTCTGGATATTGTAGGAGTAAAAGAAGAATCAAAATTACCATTGGATGGTATTAGTATATTACCAGTTTTAAAGGGGCAAAAACCTGTTATTCATAGAGAATTTTACCTTGGTAGTAAAGCTCTTGTAAATACGGAGTGGAAATTAATAAAATCCGATGGAAGTCGAGGTATGCGCCTAGAAAATGATGTATTATTTCATCTTATTTCAGATCCTTCAGAAAAGCTTGATGTCAGGCAGCAATATCCTCTTGTTTACAAGAAGATGATGACGGCTATAGAAAAGTTTGAGAATATTCATTATAAAACGGAAGTTCGTCCTTATGGAGAGGGAAGAAAAGGGTTTAAGGCGCCTAAGGAATGGAAAATAGAATAAATTTTACTCTATAAGGAGTTGCCCGAATTTTTGTCTTACATATATTTAACAATGAATAAGAAGTTAACCATTTTCATTTTTTTATTGTCAATTTGTTATAGTTTTTCAAGTTGTCAAAACCATAATGGACAGGAAGAGCAAAAGAATGATAGTGGGAAATTTGTTGAAAAACCAGTAGTATTTGTAAATCCCTTTTTAGGAACAGCACCCCTTTTAGACACTACAATTATAGGATATACACCTCCTAAGGATTGGCGAGTTTGGGCTGGTTTAACCTTTCCAGGCTCATCCTGGCCAAATGCCATGGTGCAGTTAAGTCCCATTACCGAGTATGGAAGTGGAGCAGGTTATGAATATGAGGACAAAGAGATTTTAGGGTTTACACATACAAATAAAGGGCATTGGAATTTGTGTAATATACCCATTTTACCCGTATCAGGATTTAATACATATCCTTATAAGTCTAAGTTTTCTCATACAAAAGAAACAGCCTCTCCTGCTTATTATCAGGTTTATTTAGAAGATTTTAGAGTTAATGTAAGACTTAGTTCAACCTTACGATGTGGTATTCATGAATATACTTTTGAAAATAATGAAAATAGACAGATCCTTTTCGATTTAAGTAAGGCAAATAATAAAGTTGTTAAATGGGAAATTAAGAAAATAGGAAGTAATGCGTTGGAAGGCGTGCAAGATATAGGTCGGGATAAGATATATTTTTATGTGACTTTAAGTCAAGAAATTGAACAATTAAAAATAGAAGAGAATAAAGCTGGAGATAAATTTGCGTTGGTTCATCTTAAAGATGGAGGTTCAAGCCCTTTAATTTTAAAAATAGGATTGTCCTTTGTAAGTGTTGAAAACGCAAAAGAAAATTTGAATGCAGAAATAGGTACGAAGTCTTTTGATGAGGTTCATACAGAGGGTGTAAAAGAGTGGAATACTTTACTGTCTCGAATAAAAGTTAAAGGCGGTTCAAAAAGAGAAAAAGAGATTTTTTATAGCTCTTTATACAGGTCATTCTTATGGCCAGCTTTAAGAAGTGATTCAAACGGAGAATTTATAGATGAGTCAGGGATAATAAGGAAAGAAGGGTTTAACTATTATACCTTACCTTCTTTATGGGATACTTATCGAAATAAATTAGTTCTATTAGGTATGCTGAGACCAGAACTTACTGGAGATGTAATTCAAAGTATGGTTAATAGAGGTGAGATTAGAGGATTTATGCCTACGTTCTTCCATGGAGATCATGCAGCACCTTTTATAGCAAGTTCTTATTTCAAGGGGATAACAAATTTTGATGTCCAAAAAGCATATCAACTTTTACTAAATAATGCTTATAAAGAAGGAGGGACAAGGCCTTATATTACCGAATATATAGAAAAGGGATATATATCTACTCCAGTGGTTAAAAATCCCAACGTAGAAACAAAAGGCCGGGCAGGAGTTTCTAAAACTTTAGAGTATGCCCATGACGATTACGCCTTAAGCCTTTTAGCCGAGAAATTAGGAGATTCTGAACATGCAGAAGATTTGATGAAACGGTCTGAAAATTATAAGAATGTATTCGATAAGGAAACTAATTTTATGAGAGGACGACT
Source organism: Aestuariibaculum marinum (assembly GCF_014596975.1). GTDB lineage: Bacteria > Bacteroidota > Bacteroidia > Flavobacteriales > Flavobacteriaceae > Aestuariibaculum > Aestuariibaculum marinum. The sequence continues at coordinate 43,169 of NZ_JACVXD010000011.1, forward strand.
TGATGATGGCCATTGGGTAACACCTTTTAATCCGCAATATCCATATTATCAATATATGTATCGAGAAGCAAATGCTTGGCAGCTATCGTTTTATGTCCCTCATGATATATATGGTTTGGTGAATTTATACGGAGGAACTCAACGGTTTGAAGAAAAATTAGATTCATTATTTTCAGTACCGTGGAATTCTAATTATATAGCGCGAAACGTGTCTGGGTTTTTAGGACAATATTGTCACGGAAATCAACCAAATCATGAGGCGCCATTTGCTTATTATTTTGTAGAAAAACCAGAAAAATCACAGGCAATTTTAGATATACTTCTAAAAGATTATTATGGTATTGGAGAATATGGATTAGCATTGTCAGGCATGGATGATGCAGGAGAAATGTCGTCATGGTATGTGTTTACGGCTTTGGGTTTATATCCTTTATCTGTCGCTGATAATGAATTCATAACAACTGTTCCAATTTTTGATGATATTATATGGGAATTAAATAATGGTAAAACATTAACCATTTCAAAAAAAGGACAATCACGTAAATTAAGATCAGTAGAAATTAATGGAGAAAGATTAAAGAACTTTTTTGCGCCGTATTCAATTTTTGAAGAAGGAGGAGAATTAATTATTGAAACAGAAAATTAATGGCTATTTAGAATTGTGTTATGAGAAAAATATTGAACAACTACAATAAGAGGCAAAAAGGAATTGTATTTACATTATTGCTAATGTTTGGTTCTTCTTTATATGCTCAAAAAAAATATAATGTATTATTTATAGCTATAGATGACTTAAATGATTATGTTTCTTTGTTAGAAGATTATCCAGGTTTAAAAACGCCTAATTTAGATAAATTTTCAAAAGAGTCAATAACCTTTTCAAAAGCTTATACTGCGGCACCAGCTTGCAATCCTTCACGATCGGCAGTGTTAACAGGACTCAGTCCTGTGGTTACAGGAATTTATGATAATTCAGATAATTTTCAAAATTCCGAAGAGGCTATGGCTGCTACCTTAATTCCTGAACATTTTAAAAATAATGGTTATATAACCATGTGGTCAGGAAAATTATTTCATTCAAGACCTAATCGAGAACGAATACAAAAAATGTGGGACGACATGGATGGACATGATGGAGGTTATGGACCGATGCCAAAACAACCTAATGTTATTAACAAAATCAAAAGTCCAAGGATGTTTGATTACGAATCATGGAATGGTCCGGATAGTGATTTTTCAGATGTAAAAAATACAGATTTAACAATTCAAAGGCTTCAGGACGAATATGAGGCTCCTTTTTTTATGACATTAGGATTGTATAGACCTCATAACCCATGGACAGCACCAAAACGGTTTTTTGATATGTACCCATTAGAAGATTTAAAAATGCCTACTGTGCTTGAAAACGATTTAGATGATGTTCCGCCTGTAGGTAAAGCTTGGGCAGAAAATCCTGTTAAATTAGATGATTTAAAAAGTATTAAACAATGGAAACCGATTGTGCGTTCTTATTTAGCCTCTATTTCTTTTATGGATTATAATCTTGGAAGGGTGCTTGAAGCTTTGGAAAATAGTAAGTACAAAGATAATACAATAGTCGTGTTATGGGCTGACCATGGATTTCATATGGGAGAGAAAAAACATTTTGCAAAATTTGCTTTATGGGAAAAAACAACACATACCCTTTTTATGGTTAAAATCCCTGATGGTCCTAAAGGAGAAAAGCGAGATCAACCTGTAAACTTATTAGACATTTATCCAACTTTAATCGATTATTGTAATTTACCTAAAGTAGATCAGGATTTAAACGGAGTTTCACTCAGACATATTATTGAAGATAGGCAGTATAAGAGGAAAACACCATCCATTACTTATTACCAAAAAGCAAGTATAGGTGTGAGAACCGATAATTGGCGTTATATAAGGTATTTTGATGGATCTGAAGAGTTGTATAATCACAAAAAAGACCCTAATGAATGGCACAACCTAGCTAATAAATCAAGGTTTAAAGATGTTATAAGAGATTTTCAGAAATGGCTCCCTAATAATATAAAAACAGCTGTAGGACCTGGTAAAAATTAATGTGATGAAAATCATTTAAAATTAATTTGATTAGCGTTAAAATCATATAAAAACAAAACTCATTGAGACTAGTAATTTTTTTTATAAATAGAAAAGAAACACACATTTTATTATTAATTATATTAAGTTTTGTATGTAATGCTCAAAAGCAAGAGAATCTGCCAAATATTCTTTTTGTAGTAAGCGATGATCAATCGTTTGCTCATACAAGTTTTGCAGGATCAACATTTATTAATACTCCAGCTTTCGATAGAATCGCTAAAGAAGGAATATATTTTGAAAATTGTATAGCAGCATCACCAGGATGTGCTCCATCACGAAGTGCTCTGGTAACAGGAAGATATCCTTGGCAAAATGAGCAATCTGGCCAACATGCATCTGCATGGTTAAAAAAATATGTTCCGTTTATAGATGTATTGGAAAAAGCAGGGTATTGTATAGGACGAACAGGAAAAGGAGTAGATCCTTTTCAATATGCAAGAAATAATAATGATTCGTTATGGAGAGAAACTAATGCCGCAGGAAAGCTTCATTCAGATTTTAAATTTGATATAGATAGTTTAAACGGAATTAAAACCTATGCTAAAGGCATTAAGGTTACCGATTATGTTAAAAACTTCAAATTTTTCGTGAATAATAAAGCCGCAAATAGACCTTTCTTTTTTTGGTTTGGTGCTCAAGAACCTCATCGACCTTATGAAAGGAGCTCTTATAAGAGGTTAGGAAAAGATATGAAAGGTGTTAAAGTACCTGGTTTTCTTCCAGATGTTGATGTGGTTAGAGGTGATTTGTTAGATTATGCTGTAGAGATTGAATGGTTTGACCAACAGTTGGAAGACATGTTACAGTATTTAGAGAAAATAGGAGCATTGGAGAATACCATTATCATAGTAACCTCTGATAATGGAAAACCTTTTCCACGAGCCAAAGCAAATACATATGAATATGGTATTCATGTGCCAATGGCTATTCGGTATCCAAAAGAATTCCCTGGAAATAGGGTGATTAAGGATCTTATATCCTTTGTAGATATAGCTCCAACACTTTTAGAAATTACAAAACAAAATCCAAAGGATATAATGATGCCAATGTCAGGAAAAAGTTTTTTAAGACTATTGAAGTCTAATAAAAATGGAAATGTGAATAAGAAAGAGTCTTATGTTTTTTCAGGAAGAGAACGTCATTCCTCATCGCGGTATAAAAATTTGGGGTATCCGCAACGCGCGGTTCGTAGTAAAGATTATTTGTTAATTTGGAATATGAAACCAGAAAGATGGCCTGCTGGAGCTCCTCAAAAATTTTCAGACAAGGATACTACCCATGTGTTACCATTTAATGGTGTATATGAGGGGGCTTATAAAGAAGGAATAGCCTATACAGATATCGATGAAAGTCCTTCAAAAGAGTTTCTTATGCTGAATTCTGAGGATGAAGATATGAAACCATTTTATGATCTAGCTGTTGGTAAACGACCAGAATTTGAGCTTTTTGAAATAAATGAAGACCCATTCTGTTTGCATAATCTTGCAGGATTACCAGAATATGGTAAGACTGAAAAAAAACTAAAAACGGCACTCAAAAATGAGCTTAAAAGAACAAATGATCCACGTGTCGTAGGCTCTGATAAGGAGATTTTTGACAGTTATAAACGTTATATGAACATTAGAAAATTTCCTAGACCAAGTAAAGCTGATAAAAAAAATGATTATGGTCGTTAAGTAAAATACAAATGTGTTTTTTAGTAAAAGTCTTAATATGAGTAAGTTGTTTTTTTTGTTTATTGCCTTTTTGTTTCCGATTTTTATGTTGGGAGATAATTTCATTTCCAATAAGAATTTGGAAGATGGCTATGATATGTGGCTTAGATATGTAAAGGTTTCAAATCAAAAATTACTAGAAGAATACAGGGATCAACTTTCAAATGTGATTTTAAGCGATGATTCACCAATTATGAACTCTGTGAAGAAGGAACTTGAAATGGGCTTAAACGGGCTGCTATCTAAAACAATCATTTTTGGAGATAAATTAAAAGAAGGAGCTGTTGTTTTAGGAACACCTAAAAATTCTTTTCTTGTTGCATCACAAAAATTCACTGAGCTTTCAAAAATTTCAGGAGACGGTTATTTCTTGAAAACTCAAAAGATAAAAGGAAATAAAGTGACTTTTATTGCTGCAAACACTGATTTAGGTGTGCTTTATGGAGTATTCGCACTCCTAAGAAAGTTACAGACTCAACAGCCTATTTCTAATCTAAATGTCATTAGTTCTCCTAAAATGGAACTTCGTATGGTAAACCACTGGGATAATATAGATAGATCTGTAGAGCGTGGTTATGCTGGTCTTTCTCTTTGGGACTGGAGTAAATTACCACAACATATAGATAAGCGTTATGTTGACTATGCAAGAGCAAGTGCTTCAATTGGAATTAATGCGATTGCAATCAATAATGTTAATGCTGATGCAAATTTTATAACGGTTGAATTTTTAGAAAAAATTTCTGTTTTGGCTGAAATTTTCAGAAATTATGGAATAAAAATTTTCTTATCGGTCAATTATGCTTCACCTGTAATTTTAGATAATTTTAAAACGGCAGATCCGATGAATCCAACAGTTAAAAAATGGTGGATAGACAAAGTCGATATTATTTATAGAAAAATTCCAGACTTCGGAGGGTTTCTTGTTAAGGCTGATTCAGAAGGTCAACCAGGACCTAAAGCATATAATCGTAACCATGCAGAGGGTGCTAATATGCTGGCTGAAGCTTTAATGCCATATGGTGGCTTGGTTTTATGGCGAGCTTTTGTGTATAGTCATACTCAGAATGACAGGGTACGTGAAGCCTATGATGAGTTTGTTTCGCTAGATGGAAAATTTATGGATAATGTAATCCTTCAAATAAAAAATGGTCCTTTAGATTTTATGCCTCGAGAACCGTTTTCTCCTCTTTTCGGTGCTATGCCAAAAACAAATCTTATGATTGAGTTTCAGGTAACGCAGGAGTATTTAGGCAATGCTAATCATTTGCTCTATAAGGCGCCTATGTTTAAAGAAACACTTGATGCCGATACGTTTGCGAAGAGAAAAGCTTCAACCGTAGCGCAGATTTTAGAGAAGATAGTTTTTGAATATAAACATTCTGGAATGACAGCTGTAATTAATCCTGGTACAACAAGAAATTGGACAGGACATCCTTTTGTGCAATCCAGTTGGTATGCTTTTGGTCGTTTGGCTTGGGATTACGATCTGGCTTCAGATGACATTGCTCAGGAATGGATAAAAATGACATTTTCTAATAATAAGAAAGTGGTTAATACGCTTAAAGAAATCATGAATCAATCGGTAAAAGCAGCAGTTGATTATCGTGAGCCACTTGGTTTAACTCATATCGGTACAGGTTCACATTATGGACCAGCACCATGGTCAAAACGATCAAGAAGTTTTCACTGTGCTAGTAAGGATGGTTTGGGGTTTGATCGAACAAGTTCGGGGTCGAATGCAGTGGAACAGTATAATTTCCCATTAAGTTCAAAATTTGAAAAAACAAAAACTACTCCGGAAAAATATCTCCTATGGTTTCATCATCTGCCCTGGAATTACAAAATGAAGTCAGGAAACAATTTATGGGAAGAATTAGTGACTAAATATTATGAGGGTGTAGAAATCGTAAAAAAGATGCAACGGGAATTCAGTTCGCTTAAAAAAGAAATAGATATTAATAGATTTAATCATGTCAGTGCATTATTAGAGATTCAATTGAGGGATGCTAAGCGTTGGCGGGATTCTTGTGTTTTATATTTTCAGCAATTTTCGGGGATGCCGATTCCTGAGAAGTTTGAGGTGCCTGAATACAAATTAGAATATTATAAAAAGATAGAATATAAACGTAACGACATAATTATTCATTAAAATTGAATTACAATGAAAAAAAACAGAATTAAAATTTTGGAATTATTATCACTTGTGCTGGTCATTTCATGTCATAGTCCAAGCGCTCAGGATAAATTTGGAGTAGCCTTGTTTAATGGCAAGGACCTTTCTGGTTGGACACAAAAAGGCGGAAAAGCACAGTATATTGTTGAAGATGGTATGATTATGGGAAAGACCGTTAGCGGTACTCCTAATTCTTTTTTAACAACAGATAAGACTTTTGATAATTTTATTTTAGAGTTAGATTATAAAGTAGATTCTAGTATGAATTCGGGAATCCAAGTTCGTAGTAATAGCTTACCACATTATATGAACGGTCGAGTACATGGCTATCAGATTGAGATTGATCCATCAGATCGTGGTTGGAGCGCAGGGATTTATGATGAAGCTCGTCGAGGCTGGTTGGTAGATTTGAAAAGTAATCCAAAGGCCCAGGCTGCTTTTAAGCAAAACGATTGGAATCATTATCGTATTGAAGCCATTGGAGATAGCATTAAAACTTGGATTAATGATGTGCCGGCTGCTTTCTTAATAGACGATAAAACGCCTCGTGGTTTTATAGCTCTGCAAGTACATAGTATAGGTAATGGGGATACTCCTGGGAAAATAATTATGTGGAAAAATATCCGTATTCAAAACGATAGTTTAGAACTTTATTCTAAAAAGATGAATATAACTCCTGTAAGTACTAAAAATGCCTTAACCAAATCAGAAAAGGAAGAAGGTTGGGAACTATTATGGGATGGTAAAACTACCAAAGGTTGGCGAGGTGCCCGTTTGGATGAATTCCCGACTCAAGGTTGGGAAATAAAAGATGGTATCTTAACGGTATTAGCTAGTGACGGTGCCGAATCCGCTGCTGGAGGAGATATTGTGACAGAAAAAGTTTATGGAGATTTTGAACTGAAAGTTGATTTTAAAATCACTGAAGGGGCAAATAGTGGTATTAAATATTATGTAGATACCGATATTAATAAGGGAGCAGGATCTTCTATTGGTCTAGAGTATCAAATTTTAGATGATGATAAGCACCCAGATGCCAAATTAGGCAATCATGAGGGAAGCCGTACTGTTGCGTCGCTTTACGATCTTATCAAGGCTGATCTTAACAAACCTATACATCCTGTAGGACAGTGGAACACCGCTAGAATTGTTTCTAAAAATAATCATGTAGAACATTGGTTAAATGGCACTAAAGTTCTAGAATATGAACGTGGTAGTGAAGCTTTCAGAGAATTGGTTTCTGAGAGTAAATATGCTAAATGGAATCGTTTTGGGGAATTAAAAGAAGGCCGTATTTTATTACAGGATCATGGTAACCGTGTATCCTTTAAGAATATTAAAATAAAAAAATAAAAGAATGACAACAAGAAGAGATTTTATCACTAAATCAATATTAGGTAGTGCTGCAGTAGCGACATCTAATGTAGCATTTAGTTCTGCTACGGCGATGCCTGCCAGTAGTTATCGAAAAATCATAGGAGCTAATGATAAGTTACATGTAGGAATAGCAGGATTAGGTAGACGCGTTGGTGCCTACCTAGATCCCATTGCTTTGAAAGAATCTAATGTAGAACTGGTCTATCTTTGTGATGTGATGCAGCATCAACGAGATAATGCGATAAGGAAATTCTCAAAGAGGTTAGGTTATACACTTAAAGGAGAGAACGACATTCGTAGGGTGATTGATGATAAAAAAATAGATGTCCTTATTAATGCTACACCAGATCATTGGCATGCCCCAGGCTCCATTATGGCTATGAAGGCAGGCAAGCATGTATATGTAGAAAAACCCTGTAGTCATACCATGGACGAGAATGAAAAACTGGTGGCAGCTGCGGCAAAGTATGATAAGGTCGTTCAAATGGGGAATCAGCAGCGCTCTTCTGCGCATACTGTAGAGGTCATTAAAGCAATCCACGAGGGAGAAATAGGTAAGGCTTTTAAAGCAACTGCGTTTTATACAAATTCCAGAGGAGAAGTTCCAAACCAAAAACCAGCAGAAGTTCCAAAAGGATTAGATTGGGAATTATGGCAAGGGCCGGCTCCGCGAAGAGCATATACAGATAATACATGGGACTATAACTGGCACTGGTATGGTTGGGATTATGGTACAGCCGAAGCAGGAAATAATGGAACCCACGAACTGGATGTGGCTAGATGGGCGTTAGGTGTTGATTTTCCGAGAGAGGCCCATGTAGAAGCTTATAAAAGACATTTTGAAAATGATGGCTGGGAGATGTACGATACCATGAAGGCACGTTTTAGTTTTTCTGATGATAAGATTATTGAATGGGATGGCAGAAGCCGCAGTGGCTATGATTTATATAAAGGAGGGCGTGGTACGATTATTTACGGTAGTGAAGGTACCGTATTTGTAGATCGAAATAAATATGAAATTTATGACCGCAACGGAAAACTCATAAAATCAAATGAATCTGCTTCTCAGGAAGCAGGAACCGCCTTGGGAGGAGGAGGTGATACTACAACAGCTCATATGCTTAATTTTTTTAATAGTATACGAGGAAAGGCAACATTGAATGCTCCTATAGACGATGCAAGTATAAGTATGGCTATGGTACATTACGCTAATATCGCCTATCGTATCAATAAGGGTTTTGCTATTGATGAGCAATCAGGAAGGATATATGACCGTGAAGCAATGAAACTTTGGAACAGAACTTATGAACCAGGTTGGGAATTAAAAATATAAAAGAAATAAGCAGTAAAAGAATAATATAATGAAAAGAAGAACCTTCGTGAAGAATAGCAGTTTAGGAGCTTTAGGGGCTATGGCTACAATGACAGCTATTCCTACTTTAAATGCCTTGACCTCTTCTAAGAATGACCGCATCAATATCGGGATTATAGGAACTGGCGACCGTGGAGGCGGATTAATTCCCGTAATAGATGAGATACCTAATTTAAATTTGATGGCCTGTTGTGATATTTTACCTTTTCGATTAGAAAAAGGAATGTCTCGGGCATCGGGAAAAGTAAAAGGATATTCAGATTATCGAAAAATGCTTGAGAATAAAGATATTGATGCTGTTTTGATCGCGACCCCGTTTAGTACACATTCGGTCATAGGAATTGATGCGTTAGATGCCGGAAAGCATATCTATGGAGAAAAGACAACGGCAAAGGGTTATAAAGGTGTTAAGAATTTGAATGAAAAGATAAAGGAAAGTTCAACAATTTTCCAAACAGGTCACCAATATCACAGTTCTCGCTTATACACTCATGTAGTTGATTTGATTAAAGAGGGTAAGGTTGGTAATATTACAGCTTTTGAATGTCAATGGAATCGTCATGGAAACTGGCGTCGCCCAGTGCCTAATCCCGATTTAGAACGACTTATTAACTGGCGTATGTACAGAGAGTACTCTGGTGGTTTGGTAGCAGAGCTTTGTTCTCATCAAATCGATTTTGTTAATTGGGTACTTGATGCTGTTCCTGACCAGGTTATGGGATCTGGAGGAATTGATTACTGGAAAGACGGTCGTGAAACTTATGATAATATTCATTTAATCTACAATTATCCAAACGGGGTAAAAGCGAAGTTTACCTGTTTAACTTCTAATGCACTAAATGATTACCAGATTAAGGTTTTGGGGGATAAAGGAACTATTATTTTAGATTATGAAAATGCTTGGTTTTATCCTGAAGGTAATTTTGATAGTCGCGAATTGGGAGAATTAGACGGCGTTTCAGGAGCAACCGTGCAATGGGAAAAGGGAAAAGGTATACCAATACAGATAGGGCACACGCATTCTTCTAAACAGGCTTTAATGGATTTTTCAGAAAGTGTATTAAATAATACGCGACCAAAATCAGATTTTGTAACAGGAGCCAAAGCAGCGATAGCTGTACAAATGGGTTTGGATGCCATGTATAATAATGAAATTGTAAAATGGAAAAGGGAATTTACTAATTTTTATAGTTAAATATTCAACTGTAATAGATGATTTATCGGATGGAATGTTTTGGAAAACATAACCTTTTTTTGTTTCTAATATAGGAAGTCCACTTTTTCGTAACAATGAAGATAGGACAGAAACAAATAATAATTGTTATTTGGAAAAATTGGGCAAAAAATAATAAAGAGCTTACTAAGCCTTAGTTTTTAGCTTAATGAGTTTAAAATTATTATGTTTTATTTAAAAATAATTGATTTCATGATTGGAAAGCTTTTTAATAAGATGATTTTTTTATTGGTTCTACATTTGGCCTCTACCATAAGCGCTCAAGAAAAGCCTAATTTTATTGTTTATTTATCAGACGATTTAGGTTACAAGGATGTATCAGTGTATGGAGCTAAGGTGGTCAAGACTCCAGTTTTACAAAAACTTAGTGAAGAAGGGATGACTTTTAACAATGCATTTGTAGCCTCGCCTTCTTGTGCTCCTAGTAGGGCGGCATTACTAACAGGTTTAATGCCTGCTCGTAATGGAGCAGAAGTAAATCATGCTTTCCCAAGTGAAGGTATTCCATATTTGATTGAAAATTTGAAGTCAGAAGGCTATAAAGTATTTGCTTTTGGGAAAGTTGCACACTATAGAGGTAATGAAAAATGTGGTTTTGATTTTCATAATGATGAACAAGTCAATCTTTATAAAAATATTAGTAAGTATTTTGATTCGAACAATGTTAATACACCTGTATGTATTTTTGTAGGAGATAGAAGGCCACATGTGTCGTGGACAAAAAAAATGGATTATGATCCGGAAAAAGTTGATTTACCCCCTTATTTTATTGACACAAAAGAAACCAGGGAACATAGATCTCGTTATTATACCGATGTAACAGGGATGGACAATGAAATGGGGCAAGTGTTTGAATATCTCAATGGGAAACTTGGTGAAAATACAATGACTTTGTTTACAAGTGATCATGGTGCACAATGGCCTTTTGGGAAATGGAATCTTTATGAAGCTGGGATTAGAACCCCTTTAATTGTTAAGTGGCCAGGAAAAATACAAGCTGGTAGTCAAACTGATGCAATGGTAAGTTGGATAGATATTCTTCCTACATTATTAGATATTTCGGGAATTAAAGTTTCAAATCATTTAGATGGTAAATCTTTCGCTTCAATTTTAAGTGGAAAAAAGAATCAGTTCAGAAAAGTAATTTATTCTACTCATACAGGAGATGATAAGTTTAATGTTTATCCAATGAGAAGTATAAGGACAGACAGATATAAACTAATTATTAATTTGGAGCCAAATGCCTATCATACCAATCATTCCGATATTTTTAGAAAAGATGGGGCAGGAGCATACTGGGATTCTTGGTATGATGAAGCTGAAAACGATGTTAAAGCAGCAAACATTATACAGCATTATTTTGTAAGACCTGAAATGGAGTTTTATGATATAGTCAATGATCCAAATGAACAAGAAAATTTGATTGAAAACCCAATTTATAAGAAAAGGATTGATAAGCTATGTAAGCAATTACTTAATTGGATGGAAGAACAGGGAGATGAAAAGAAGATTTACAAAAAGGTTTATCCAATAACAGGGCCAAAACCAAATGCCGAGACCATTAAAAATTATTAAGTAATACTCCGATTGTACCTTACTTGATTTGTTGTGATTAAATATAGAAAGATAATTTTGAACATTCTTAATTACAAAAAAGGATGAAATAAAGTTATTGTTTTTTTATGGGAAATTTTAATTGTCGTTTTTAAATGTAGTAAGCCAAAATGGTTCAAACTTAAATTATTCGTGTTAAATAAAGCTATATAGCATTCAAACACGTTGATTTGAATCAATTTGTAAAAATTATGAACAGAAAATGATCCAATTGTATTTTTCGGATTTTTAAATTGCATAGAGTTTTTTATAAATCATACCATTTCAAGTCCTTCAAAAATTCAATATTGTTAAAAAACGTTTAACATAATGCATATAAATTATGATTTTTAGATTGATAATAATATTGTTGTTTTCTGTAAATTATGTTTTCTCTCAAGAAGGATTGAAAATCTATTCAAAATACTGTGTTGGATGTCATGCACCTAACCTTCGTGGTGTAGACTCGAAAACCGATCTTTTTAAAAACCGATTTACGAAGAAATATATTGAAAGGCAAATTTCACAAGGGATTCCTAATACAACAATGGTTTCTTGGAAGAATATTTTAAGTGCTGATGAGCTTTCGTCTGTAGCGGAGTACATTTTATCTTTTCAGGATAATGATTTAGAAAGTGATAAAAAAATTAAAACCGATACAGTAAACTCAGAGCAATATAAGTTGGTTATTCAGTCAATTGTTGGAGAAAAGCTGAAAACACCATGGGCTATCGAATTTATAAGCAGAGATTCAGCACTGATTTCTGAGAAAAGAGGGAGTTTAAAATGGATGATAAATAATGTAATTCAGTCTGATTCTATAGAGGGACTTCCAAAAACATATTTAAAATCTAGTACAGGAGGATATATGGATATTGCGTTAGATCCTGATTATGAAAAAAATAAATTTATTTACTTAGCCTATAGTTTTACCAATGGGAATTATGATGACAAAAATGCCTTAGCACTAACCAAAATTGTAAGGGCAAAAATTATAGATAATCAATGGACGAGTGAACAAACATTATTTGAGGTTCCAGATTCGCTTATGGTTAGAAATGGTAATCGCTGGGGGTGTAGACTATATTTTGACCCAGAAGGATATTTGTTTTTTTCAATTGGTGATATGGGTAGAGCAATGGATTCACAAGATTTATCAAAAGCAACAGGCAAAATTTTTAGAATACATGCCGATGGAAGCATTCCTGAAGATAACCCTTTTGCTGATAGATCAGGAGTGCTAAAGGCAATATATTCTATTGGAAACAGAAACGTTCAAGGAATTGATCGAAATCCTCAAACAGGGGATATATGGGCATCTGAGCATGGACCAAGGGGAGGTGATGAATTGAATATTATAAACAAGGGAGACAATTATGGTTGGCCTTTAGTAACATATGGTTTAAATTATAACGGAAGTGTGATAAGTGATAAAACCCATATGGAAGGAATGGTACAACCGGTGACTCAATGGACGCCATCCATAGCTGTATGTCCCATATTATTTGTTTCAAGTGATAACTATACTAAATGGGACAATAATCTTCTGGTTGGAGCATTGGCTTTTCAGGAACTGAGACGATTAGTAATTAAAGATGATGAAATATTAAAACAGGAAATTATATGGAAAGGGAAAGGAAGAATAAGAGATATAAAATTAGGAAAAGATAAATTCATCTATGTCGTTACAAATGGCCCTGATCGAGTTTTGAAAATTTTACCTTATTGAAAACCAAATAGACTTTATTGAAATACTTAAACTATATTAAAATGAAAACTAGTATCAAATTGATAACGATGTTGCTCTTTTGCAATATCTTTTTTTTTGCTAAAGCAGCAGAAACTCCAAGACCGGAGTACCCTCGTCCACAATTTGAAAGAACAGATTGGGTTAATTTAAATGGAGAATGGTCGTATACTTTTGACTTTAGTCAATCAGGGCTTGAAAGATCACTGTTTAAATCAGAAGGTTTTGATGATAACATCATTGTTCCCTTTTGTCCGGAAAGTAAATTATCTGGTGTTGGATATAAAGATTTTATTAATAATATTTGGTATCATCGTAAAATAGAGATTCCTCAAACATGGGATGGAAAAAACATCCGTTTAAACTTTGGTGCTGTATACTATACTGCAGAAGTATATATTGATGGGAAATTTGTGTTACGTCACTTTGGAGGATCTACATCTTTCTCAGCAGATATTACAAAATTTGTTAAAAGCGGTCAAACTCATAACTTGGTTGTTTATGCTAAAAGTGATTTAAGAAGTGCAACACAAGCAGCAGGAAAGCAAAGTCTTCGTGTTAATTCCTATGGATGTAATTACACACGAACAACAGGTATTTGGCAAACAGTATGGATGGAGCCTGTTGCTGTAACTGGACTTAAATCTACTCAGGTAATTACAGATATAGACCAGTCACAGGTGGTTATTCACCCTGCGTTTTATCGTGAATCTGGTAATACTTTAAAAGTAAGTATTCTGGATAATGGTAAAGTTGTTGGGAAATCAAACGTAAAAGCAACAAATAATTCCATTGTAATCATCCCTATTAAGAAGGCGAAATTATGGAGTCCTGCTAACCCTTTCTTGTACGATGTTGTTTATGAAATAATAAACAAAGAGGGAAAAGTTGTTGATAAAGTAAATTCATACCTTGGTATGCGTAAAGTACATACTGAGGGGAATAAGATTTACTTAAATAATAAACCTTTTTATCAAAGATTAGTATTAGATCAGGGTTTCTACCCTGATGGAATTTGGACTGCTCCAACAGATGCTGATCTGAAAAAAGACATTGAGCTTTCAATGGCGGCAGGATTTAATGGGGCTCGTTTACATCAAAAAGTATTTGAAGAGCGTTTTTATTACTATGCTGATAAACTAGGGTATATTACCTGGGGGGAAGCAGCTAGTTGGGGGATGGATTGTAATGCTGTAGAAACCGCACGTAACTTCCTTGGTGAATGGGAAGATATTATTGTGCGTGATCGTAATCATCCTAGTATTTTAATTTGGACACCATTGAATGAAGCCTGGTGGCCTGATCAAGTGCAATATCCTCGTTTTGCTGCAGATTTGTATGAAATATCAAAAAATCTTGATCCTACACGTCCTGTAAATACGTCCAGTGGAGGTGTCCACATTCTTACAGATATTTACTCTGTACACGATTACGAGCAAAATGGAGAAAGACTTAAAAAGAATCTTTATAACGATAAAGGAGAATATAAACAAACAACACCAAACGGCAATACCAATCGTGGTAAAAGCATGAATATTGGTTTTAATGGCCTAGCACAAGTGAATCAATTTGATTTTTATCGATACCCAGGAGATATACCTTATTTAATTGATGAATTTGGAGGTATAAAATGGACTATTGAACAACAAAAAAATCCAGGAGATTCTTGGGGATATGGTAACGCTCCTAAGACAAAGGAAGAATTTTATTCTCGTTTAGAAGGCCAGGTTGATGCTATTATTTCATTAAAGGATCAGGTTTGGGGATATTGCTACACACAATTAACCGATGTTGAACAAGAACAAAATGGAATTTATTTCTATGATCGATCGTCTAAATTTGACATGAAACGTATTAACGCAATATTTAGCAAAACTCCGACATCAGATAAATAAGATATTACTAACACTAATAGTCCATTACTTCAGTTATTAAATACCGGATTAAAAGAATGGCATTACACTAAAGTCCTTAAGGATACCCTTGAGGGCTTTTTTTTATGTCTAGTATGGGAATTCGTAAAGTTTTCGTGAGGTAAATATGTAAAGAAAACTGAATATAGAAGCACCTGAGGTAGAAAAAATGAGTATAGCTGAATTTCTGGTAAGCCTTTATATAATAATAGTTCGTATCAAGAGTTAGATAGGGCATTATATTTGCTATAAATAGTTCTCCGGATGCGTTCAATCTATACAACCGTATAGATTTCGGTTGCTTTTGTTGAATTGTGTCCTGATAGAACTTATATATACATTAAATCAGTTTCTTTATCTAATAAATACTTCTTATTGCATTTTTAAGTTGATTCTGAATTCTGATGGGGTGCAATTTTAAAGATTGGACTTCCTATATTAGACTGGACATAAAGATGAGAGAAAATGTTAGTTAGTTTTTATCTTAGCAATTATGAGAAGAAAATCTAAACATTACACCTTAGAATTTAAACAAAAAGCAGTCGAGTTAAGTTATGCCAAAGGCAATGTAAAACAAGTATGTGAAGACTTGGATATATTTCCATCAGTACTTTACCGTTGGCGTAGGGAGTTAAAAGATTACGGTAAGAATAGTTTTCTATGTCGTTGCAACTCTATAATAGGGAATGTGTTTACTGAGTTAAATTTTGATTTTAAAAAGTATAGTTTGGTAAGCCTTTAATGAGAATTGTTAAATTTAAATTGAATTATTTTATCTAAATTTGCTATGTGATAGTCAATTTTTTAAAATAAAAATGTCCTATTAGGTGTCCTTTTAAAATATTTTAATTGTAAATCATTGTTTTTAAAGTTGTTGTGTTTTGTTGTGGCGTCCTGTCATCCCGACAACTAACTGTCTTTTTTTTAAGTTTGGCTTCTTAAAAGCGCATTGTTTCTGAGGATTAGGATTCAGATAAAGAATATGGTGTTGCCGTTCAAAACTAAGTTTTAGTCTTTAAAAAAGAAAAAGGTATTTTTTTTAGTTAGTACCCCATCTTTTGCTGCAATCTACAAAGGTTAATTTGCTGAATGTATCAGAACCTACATATCCATTAAAACTATCTCCTTTCCAGTCAACCCCAGTTATAATAAAACATGTTTCAGAAGAAGAGTTAATAATATTATTTATTCGTTCCCCTTCTTTAAGGTTTAGTGTATGGAAACCTTCAAAAGTTGAAGTATTACAATAATATGTATAAAGTTCATAGTAGTCTTCGCACGGCTCATTTGAATCATTATTGTTATCATCCGAGCATGAAAAATTAAAAAATAAAGATGCCAAGACAAATAGAATGTTGAATTTAGTTTTCATTAGGTTTAATCATTATCATTAAAAAGCATTTGTTCTAAATAATCAGGTCCTCTTACTTCCATAATGGCCGTCATTGCAGCTGAAAGGATAAATTCTAACTTTGGATCTAGGTCTGTTTTAAGCCACACAAAGTATTTATTCTGTCCAAACAAACCACCACCGAAATATTGCATAGCACATAGAGACTCTCCATTTTCTTCAAATTCGTAACCTAATGCAGGAAACCATCTTTTGTCTTTACTACATTGCTTAGAGCTTACAGGGTTGATATGTATAACCCTTTGTTTATGTTTAAGAAAGGAAATATTTTTACTGTCAAAATTTTTATCATAAGTATTTTCGATAAGTAATTCCCAAATTTCATCCTTATAGTTATTTAATGTGATGAAACTAGTGAAAAACTCGTATTGTTTAGCTACTTCATCATACCCAACGTGGAAATTTTTAAACAACTCAAAGGAATGAAGCTCTTTAATAGATGTTTTATTTAATGAATTGACTATTGCTGTATCCCTTGTTTTATTCGCTAAGGTCAATGAGAATTTATATTTGCTTTTACTTTCTGTCTTTGTGTATAAAAAGTTAGATTTTTCTGTGGAGGTAAGCCATCCTGTTTTACTTTTTGTAATATGGTAATCTCCAAATCTGAAGTTCCACATTTTATTACCAGATTTAATGCCCACCTTAACTTTATGCTTCTCGGAGT
The DNA here is from genome assembly GCF_014596975.1 of Aestuariibaculum marinum. Lineage (GTDB taxonomy): Bacteria > Bacteroidota > Bacteroidia > Flavobacteriales > Flavobacteriaceae > Aestuariibaculum > Aestuariibaculum marinum. Next base: position 60,495 of record NZ_JACVXD010000011.1, read on the forward strand.
TACCAAATAAACTATCACTAATGCATATGTTCTTACTCTGTGCATTAGATGTTGAAATTCCTGTTAAAATAAATGTCCAAAATCCTAAATTGTAAATTAGCCTATTCATAATAGTTAATAATTTAAAGTAAGTTGCAGTGGGGAGTATTTAATTATACTTTACCACCATCCATCACAGAAAATACAAAATTCGCTACAGTCAAATAAGTAAATTGGTGTAATAGATGTGTCTGTCCTAATTAAGGCTTCAAAGCTCTCTCCACTTTTATTAATTCCTTCAATAGTAAAGCAATTCTCATTTGAAGCCTCAATAATTTGTTTAATGCGTTCACCTTCTTCTATAGATAATATATAGCCATTTGAATTTATAGATTCACAACTTTCATAAGAATAAAGAATGTAGCTGTCTTCACAGGGTTCTTCGTTATCTTCTTTGGAGCAGGCATAATTAAGAAGTATAGCTAAGACAAAGAGTAAAATTTTGTAATTAGTTTTCATGCTTCAAATATGTTTATGTTGAAAATTATCTTACCTCAAAGGAATAAAAATTTACCACTTATCATATCCGATAAGGTCTATGATGGAAAATATGGGATAATAAGTTGTTGACAATCAGTTGTATCATAAAATTTGAACAATATTAAATATCAATAAGAATTAAAATGAAAATCAACATGTTATAAAATGAAAAACGTTCAATTCTATTCCCTAAAATTTCATTTCAGAAATTTAACTCCTATATCAAGGCAATATGTGAAATAGTGAGCAATGAAAAGATTATATCACATCATATTGCCATAAAACATTTTCTACTACAGCACTTCTATACAATGATGTATCTATTGAAATAGTATCTCAGCTTCTGGGGCATAGTATGATAACTGTAACTCAGAACCATTATACTAAGGTAGCACAAAGCAAGGCAAGTGAGCACATTTTAAAATTGAGTGAGAAATTAGAGGAGCGTTTAGCCTCCCTTTTGTACTTATTTAGAGAACATCTTTACTATCCAAAGAATAAGATAAAGACCTATACCAACCCCAAAGATTAATACAGACAAAACAAAAGCAATTCGGATATGTGATGTTTTCCATCCTAGTTTACTGCTTAACCATTCAGATACTCCTAAAATCATATTTTTAATGTTTTAACCAAATATAGTAAAAGTAAAATATCAAGGGAAGTAGATAGCTTCTCTTTTTTAAAATAGTTTGATTGCCAAATATATAAGCAATGATTTGCTGCAATTTGAAGTGATTTTATGTTATGAATTACACGAATTATTTTTCTAAACAAATAAATCAAAATGGTCAACCAAATCTGTTTAATAGTCAGTTTAGAGGTATGATGAATATTGTGCATTTGGAATCATACATATCAGCTTTAGATTATCAACAATAGAAAGAAAAGCATATGCTTTACCATAATGTTTAAGTTTAAAAAGCAAAAAAAAAACTAACTTATGAAACAGGTAATGTATCTCCTGAAATGTTATTAGAGGAAAAGCTCAGGTTTTCTGGGAGCTATGCTTGGGTGAATATAAATGCATTCAAATTAGCATATTTTATTTATAGTATTTCTCTTGATTAGATTATTTTATAATTTCCCGTTCTTTTTCTTTTGTTTCCTCCAGACAAAATATAAAATCACAGCAATTATAGGTAAAACAATAAATACAATTATATTAAAAGTATCTGTAAAGTCTAATGGTGCATTATCGTCTGGATTTTGTGTTCCAGGTGGTAATTGGAGGTAAATATTTAATAAACTAAGTATTCTCATGATATCCTAATGATTTTTAATTAAGATAAGAATTTTATTATACACTTGCTAGAACTTTGTGTACTTAATGTAATATTTGCAAGTTGGTTTAAAATAATAATATACTAAAATAGCCACTTTTCATTACTTACAATAGTTCATTAAAATTATAGGTGTTTATTAAAAATTACCTAAATTAATTAGTTTAATTTAAAGCTTCCTGTTTTATAAACTAGACTAATACTTTTTATAGAGTAAATGGTTGCATACTAGTATATTATTTAATTTTTCATGAATCTGAAATTTCTAAAATTTTCAAGCTGAATAATGTAAAAACCATTAGTGAAGTTTTCAATATTTATTTTTTTATTATTTGAAACAATCCCTGTTTTAATTTCTTGACATATGGTGTTGTATATGGTGTATTTACGTTCATCTTTTAATCCAGTAATAAAAATATCTTTGGAAGAAGGGTTTGGATACAAAAACATATTCTTACCCCTATTTAAGTCATCAAGACTAAGAGAAGTGAATGTTAGTGTCAAGGTGCTTTCCGTTTGAATATTATAGTCAGATAAAGTCCTGCCATCTTCCAATACTTTGCCTTCATAGCTTAATATTTGTTCGTCAGTTGGAGTGGATAGTTGGTCTTGTATTTTTTGTTTAACATTATCTATAGTGTCAGAAGGTTCTACTTCTAATGTTATAGTTCCATCATCAGGTGTTTCAACAAAGATTTGCATTCCTAACGCATTCAATGAAATTAAAGTAAATATGGCTAAGATGTAAATTTGTTTCATTTTTTAATATTGGTTAACAGAACATTTATAGAAAGTTGTTCAAAACATAATTTTACATAAACAAATGTACGTTAATTTTTAGTTATAAGTAAGTTTTTTCAACGTAATTTACAGGAAAGCTATGCTAAAATGGTGCAAAGTAAAGTAAGTGAGTACATTTTGAAATTGAGTAAAAAAATTAAAGGGAAGTAGTTACCTTCTTTATTTTCCAATATCTTCAATTTCATTTTTAGACTTTTTTTATAAGTCTTTTGTTGGAATATTAAAAAAAAGAAATATGCTAAAAACCCAGCCAATAATTAAATATTTTCAATTGTAACAGTATCGTTTAGTCTTCCTGTCATCCCGACAACTAACTGTTTTTTTTGTTAAGTTTATTGACGTATTTAATAAAATACTCTTTGACTTTTTTTTCTTTTCCGCTTTCATTTTTAAATGCTTCAAGTAATTCAGGATCCATTTCTAATGGTTGTGGTTTTAATGAATTCTATAAATGCAAATTGCTGATAAAATTCAACGGTATAAAAATTGGTTTTAGAGTTAAAACCATTTAATGTGGCAGGGTTTATGTAGACATGTGTACCATCACTAAAACCAACAATACCTTCTATTTTTTTTGCCTCTTTGTTTTTTATTTTAAAACGTTTGACATCTAATGTTTTGAAACTTGTTAGACCGCATGAAGCTTTCTTGTCTTGTATTTCAAAAGCATCGTAATCTAAAGAAGGTTTATTAGTTATAAACTCAGCATAGGTTTTGTATATTCCTTTTTGATAATTTGATGTGTTCCAAATGACTTCTTGAGCACAGTTAAGTTTAGGAATAAAAAAAAGCGCAAGAATTAGGAGAATGCGTTTCATGATAAGGTTAAGTTTTATGTGGGTTAATATGTAGTAAAATTATTATATTTTTGTAAGAGTTACAAGATTGTATCACTTAAATTTTGATACTAATTTTTTATATACTTAATGTTTAAGGAGTAAATTATTAACCTGTTATTGGAATCTCAAAAAAAAATGGACTTTAATTTTTGTTAAAAATGACGAAAAAAAATAAAAAATTCATCAAAATCTGTTTTGCGTCTTGTAATATTTTTATTAATATTATAAAGTTGAATGTCAATTGTTTAAGTTCTTTTAGATAGTGTTTGATTAAATTTATTTAACGGAAACATGATAAAAATCATAGTTTCAAAATTGAAGTGCAATGTATCTTTGTTGTATAATTTAAAACATAAAAAGTGATGAGTAAATTTAGAAAATTAGGCGTTAAAATGTTGGGCTTAGCCGTCATACTATTTGTAGGTTTAGGTCAGGTTCAAGCTCAGGAGTATAACTTAGTAAACAAAGAGTCTTCATTAAAAGTTTACGGAACCTCAAGTTTACACGATTGGCATATTGATGCCGAAAATCAATCAGGTAAAATCAATTTTTCTAGTACAGAAGCGGGCACAATAGATCAGCTTACTTTAAATATTGTAACAGAAAGTTTAAAAAGTGGAAAATCTGGTATGGATAAAAACACTTATAAAGCTTTAAATTCAAGTAAGCACAAATCTATAACCTTTAAATTAACAAAAGTTAATACTGTAACAGATAAAGGGTCTGGAGTTTTTGAGGTAAAAGCACAAGGAGATTTAACTATCGCCGGAACAACTAAGAATGTTCCAATGAATTTTAAAGTAACTATTAACGGTTCTAAAATTACATTAGATGGTGAGAAAACGTTCAAAATGACCGATTTTAAAGTAGATCCTCCTACAGCCATGTTCGGAACCATTACTACAGGCGATGAAGTAACAGTTAAATATTCAACCATATTTAAATAAATCAATTTAAAACACTTAACAACTTAAACAATTAGAAATCATGAAATCAATTTTCAAAAATGCAATCTTAGGCGCAGCCTTACTAGCAGGACTTAGTTTTTATGCGCAAAATAATAGAGATTTAGATAATTACAGGCAACCAGATCAAAGAGGGGTAAATGTCTTTGAAGATCCGAAGGATACCATTTCAACTTTTGATGGTCTTAATGTACGTGTAGGAGGTGCTTTTGCTTTACAATTTCAAGCTTTAGATCATGAAAATTCTGGAGCTGTTCCTCTAAAAGAAATAGGATCAAATTTTAACTTAGCAACTGCAAATTTAGATGTAGATGTAGCATTGGCAGATGGTGTTCGTATGCACTTAAGAACCTATTTATCATCTCGTCACCACCCGGAACCATATGTAAAAGGTGGGTACTTTCAAATTGATAAATTAGACTTTATTAGCGAAGGTTTGTTAAGTGACTTAATGAAACATACGACTATTAGAATTGGTCATATGGAGAATAACTACGGTGATGCACACTTTAGAAGAACAGATAATGCGCAAGCTATTTACAATCCATTTGTTGGAAACTTAATTATGGATGCTTTTACAACTGAAATTGGAGCTGAGGCTTACTACAGATGTGATAGCGGACTATTTGGAATGGTTGGTTTCTCTAATGGTAAATTAAATCAAGATGTACAATCTTCTGACGGTACTACAGGTGGAGCTGCATTCTTAGCGAAATTAGGGTATGATAAACAATTAAATGACGATTTAAGAGTTAGATTATCAGGCTCTTTGTATAATACTGGATTTGTTAAAAACAACTACTTATATACAGCAGATAGAGCTGGATCTAGATACTATTTTGTAATGGAAGGTGTGGATGCAACAGCCAAAGGAAATTTTAGATCAGGTCGTTTTGACCCTGGATTCAGAAATAAAATAACTGCTGTTATGATTAATCCATTTGTAAAATATCAAGGTTTAGAATTTTTTGGAACGATTGAAATGACTAATGGTAGAGCTTTAGCAGAAGCAGATAGAAGAAACACAAATCAATATGCAGGAGAGTTAATCTACCGTTTCGGACAAAATGAAAACTTCTATGTAGGTGGACGTTACAACTTAGTTGATGCAGAATTAGCTAGTGGAGAAGATGTAGAAATCGATAGATTTAACATTTCTGCTGGTTGGTTTATGACTAAAAACATCTTATTAAAAGCTGAATACGTGAACCAAACTTATGATGGTTATGCAACAGACAGTATTTTAGGTGAAGGTAAATTTAACGGAGCAATGTTAGAGGCCGTAATTAGTTTCTAAAATAAAAATAAGAACGATTAATAGCTAAGTAGTCAGACAAGTCTCTAAAGTGTTGTAAAATAGTTAAACTTTGTATTAACTTAATGCTTTAGAGACTTGTTTATTATCTTTATAATAGAAAAGAAAACAAACGTAAGAAAAATGAGAAGAGTTGTGTTTATAGTGTTTATACTAGCAGCATTAGCTTTTACAAATAAAGATACTGCTGTTAAAAACACGTCGGTTGTTGTGTCACCAAAAAGTACACTAGTGGTTAAAGGAACAACCAATGTGCATTCCTTTAGTTGTGTTTTTGATTCCAAACGGCTTAAAAATCCAGTGTCTGTAACTTATTTTACGAACGGAGAAAAATTTAAATTTAAAGAAACCGCTTTGGTTTTAGACAGTGGCTGTTTCGATTGTGGAGGAAAAGGTATTAATCGTGATTTTCAAAAAATATTAAAATCAGAAACGTATCCGCAAATCAAGCTAATCCTTAAAGAAACAAGTAGTTTAGAAGATAAAACAAATGTTCAAACCCTTGTTGATGTTGAAATTGCAGGCATTAGAAAAGAATACAAAATACCTGTAACTGTTAATAGTAATGGAAGTACATTAATAAAAGGAGGATTAAAAGTATGTTTAAGTGATTATAATTTAGAACAACCCAAAAAGATGTTTGGTTTAATTACTGTTGACGATGAAATATTTATAGATTTTAATTTAGTCGTGGAATAAATCAAATAGTTTTAATAAAAAAAAAGAAGGCTTTACAAATAATTGTGAAGCCTTTTTTTATGCGTATATGTCAAATGATATGGTTTAACCTAATGTTTGGTCAAACATATGAACCCTTTTTTTAAGCATATGTCTCAATTGATTAAAATTTACACCTAGTCTGCAAGATATGACCTCGACAGGAATTGGTTAAATACCTTTTTTTGTAAGAACTAGTTTTATTGAAAATGAATTTAAAAAACGGAACATTGAAAAGGAATATCACCATATTACTACTCGGTATTTTAATTACACCATTCGGGTTTTCTCAAACCGGTCGTAAAGTTGAATCGTTTAACGAAGGATGGCAATTTAAAAAAGGCCCTTTCTCTGAAAACGAATTGGTTTTCATGCAAAGCTGGGACAGGAAATGGGAGGACGTTAAAATACCTCATACTTACAATGCGAAAGACATGCAGGTAGACCATGGTAAGTTTTACGAAGGCGACGCCTATTATAAAAAAACGTTTTTGGTTGATTCAAAACTAAAAGATAAACGCCTGTTTTTAAAATTTGAAGGCGTTGGTCAGGTGGCCGATTTATATATTAATGGTATTTTAGTAGGGAACCATAAAGGCGGGTATTCGGCCTTTTCATTCGAGATTACAAAAGCAGTTAAATTTGGAGAGGAAAATGAATTTTTACTTAAAGTAAATAATGAAGCTCGTAAAGATGTTATTCCTGCTAATCATAATTTATTTGGGGTGTATGGCGGCATCCATCGTCCGGTTTGGTTAATAACCACTAATCAGGTAAATATAGACGTTACCGATTATGCTTCAAATGGTGTTTATATTTCCCAGGAGTTAATAGATAACAAAAGAGCGAATGTATCGGTAAAGGTTAAACTATCAAGTAATCTTAAAGATATTCAGGAACTGCAATTAGAAAACAAAATATATAATCAACAAGGAAAATTAGTTGCTAATAGGAGAGAGCAAATATCTTTGTCTCCTCAGGGAGTACAAACTTTTACTACCTCAGTTACGCTTAATAAACCGCATTTATGGCAGGGTAGAAAGGATCCGTATTTATATAGAGTAGTCACTTCAGTAAAAAATGGAGGTGAAATTTTAGATGAAATTGTGCAGCCTTTAGGTGTCAGAAAAGTTGAGGTTATTGCTGGTAAAGGTGTGTTTTTAAATAATGAAAAATACCCAATGTATGGGGTGTGTCGTCACCAGGATTGGTGGGGAATAGGTAATGCCTTAGAAAAGGAACATCACGATACCGATTTAGATATGATTATGGAAATGGGGGTAACTACGGTGCGCTTGGCACATTATCAGCAATCCGATTATTTTTATTCCAAGTGTGATAGTCTCGGCTTATTGGTTTGGGCAGAAGTGCCTTTTGTTAATCGCGTTAGCGGCGAAGAAGGTGCGAATGCCAAATTACAATTGAAAGAGTTAATTCGTCAGAACTTTAATCATCCGTCTATTTATGTTTGGGGGCTTCATAACGAAGTGTATAAACCGCACGACTATACGTCACAATTAACCAAAGAAATGCACGATTTGGCAAAGAGTGAAGACCCGGGCAGATATACCGTAGCTGTTAATGGTTACGGGCATATGGATCATCCAGTGAATTTAAACTCTGATATTCAGGGAATGAACAGATACTATGGTTGGTACGAAGGTAAGATGGGTGATTTAGAACAATGGGCTAAAGGATTGAAAGCCAATTATCCTGAGTATAAAATTATGCTTACGGAATACGGGGCAGGAGGAAATCCTAATCATCAAACCGAGTTTATCGAAAATACCTGGCAATACTGGAAGCCTTTTTACCCGGAAACCTATCAAACCAAAACACACGAAGTTCAGTGGGGAATCATTAAAAACAATCCGAATATATTAAGTTCTTATTTATGGAATATGTTTGATTTCTGTGTGCCTAAATGGAATAACGGTGGTATCGAAGCACGTAATCATAAAGGCTTGGTAACCTTCGACAGGGCCATTAAAAAAGATGCCTTTTATTGGTATAAAGCGAACTGGAGTGAAGAACCGGTTTTATATATAGCCGAAAGACGAATGGTGGACCGTGAAATGCAAACAACTAATATAAAAGTCTACTCTAACCAAGGAGAACCAAAAGTGTATTTAAATGGAGAGCTATTAGCACAACCTATAACAGGAACCACCGATGTGCACTATATTTTTGAAAGCATAACCTTAGCAAAAGGTGAAAATACAATTAGAGCAATTATTGAAAAGAATGGAGAAATAATTGAAGATTCAATTGTTTGGAATTTTACTTCAGAGAAGACAAAGGACTTTAAAATGAAAGAGAGTACCAAAGTTCATTCTGGTTTCTAAAATTTATAAAAAATGATAAAAAGAACAATCACTTGTATTGGCTTGTTTTTATTAGCAATAATTCAATTACAAGCTCAAAATGCAATAAAAAAGGAAGTAAAATATGGGCAGTTAACCGAATTGCCTCGTCAGGATGAAGCCATGAAAAAATGGCGTTCTAATAGGTTTGGGCAATTTATTCATTGGGGGTTATATGCTATTCCCGGAGGGATTTGGGAAGGTAAAACCTATAAGTATGCTGCTGAGTTTTTAAAGAGTTCTGCAGGAATAAGTACAGCAACTTGGGATTCTTTGCAATACCAGTTTAACCCGGTTAAGTTCGATGCTAAAGAATGGGCTAAAATGGCGAAAGATATGGGCGTAAAATATGTAACCATTACAACTAAACACCATGAAGGCTTTTGTTTATGGCCGAGTAAATACACCGATTTCGATATTGAAAACACACCGTATAGAAAGGATTTATTAGGTGAATTTATAAAAGCTTATAACGAGGAAGGTATCGATGTAAGTTTGTATTATTCGGTGCTGGACTGGCACCATCCAGACTGGCGCTACAAGTTAAATACCGAAGAAGATAAAGCGGCGTTTGAGCGTTTAAAAGCATTTACCGAAAATCAGTTATTAGAACTATTGGAACGTTATCCAACGGTTAAAGGACTATGGTTTGATGGTACCTGGGATCAATGTTGGAAAGATAACGGGAAGTTTTCTTATGATTTGGAAAAGAAATTAAAAGAAAAGAATCCCGGACTTATTGTAAATAGCCGTATGCGAGCCGATGAATATGGTAGTCGTCATTTTGATTCTAATGGTGTTTTAATGGGAGATTACGAGTCTGGGTATGAACGTCGTTTGCCAAACCCATGGGATGTTGCTGTTACTAAAAATGATTGGGAGTGTTGTATGACGATTCCTGAAAACCAGTGGGGATACCATAAAGACTGGACATTAACCCACATCAAAACATCTAACGAACTAATTGAAATGTTGGTGCAGTGTACCTCTCAAAACGGAAATTTCTTGTTAAATTTTGGACCTAGAGGAGAAGGAAACTTCAGGGAGAAAGAGGTTAAATTGGCTAAAGAAATTGGAGATTGGATGGATGATAATAGCTCTGTGATTTACAATTGTGGTTATGCCGGTTTAAAAAAGCAGAGTTGGGGCTATTTTACAAAAAGTAGCGATTCAGATGATGCTATTAATATGGTGGTATTTAACAAGCCTATTAACGGAAAATATAGAGTGAAACTGAACAAAGGCAGTATTATAAAAAGAGCCTACTTACTATCAAAACCTAAAAAATCATTTAACCTTGAAGAAATTGCCAATGGTGAATATTTTCTTGATGACGTAAAGGGAAAGTGTAAAGATCCTTTTGTGATTATTATAGAACTTGAAGATAAAGATTCTAAAAAGTTTAAACAAAAAGCGTTGACCTAAGATTTGTATTGAGTTAATAAACAAAAAAGGCTTCACGAAACGTTGTGAAGCCTTTTTTATATATAGAGGGTTGGTTAGTGTTTATTGTTTTTTAACACTTCCTGAAGAACTACTGTTTTTGTTTACCTGTTCAGGTTCACCTAAGTATTTAATATCAGCGCCACTGCTGGCATCGGCAGTTAATTCTTTCGAAGTATTTACCGTAATATCAGCGCCACTAGAGGCTTTTACCTGGCTAGATTCTGCAATAAGATTAGCGCCTTTAAAATCACTACCGCTGGTAGATTCTACAATTAGTTTTTTTGTGTTTCCGGATACTTTTAAATCACTTCCACTTGTTGTTTTACAAGTTAAGCTATTTGTGTTGACATCTAATTTCATGTCACTTCCGCTGGTTGACTCTAATTGTAAATCATTAATCACGATTGTGTTGGTGGAGTATACATCACTACCGCTCGTGGATTTGATACTGGCGATATCCTTAAAACTCACCATCACTTTTTTAGACTTACATCTGCCAATGTTCTTTTCACAATGGATTTTTAAAGTACCATCAATAACTTCGGTAATAATAAGGCTTTGTAAATTTTCATCGGCTTCTACAGTTACTCCTGCCTTGTCGCTTTGTGTTAGGTAAACGTCAAGTCCTTCTGTAGCCTTAATGTCTGTGAAAGGTTCAGTAATAGAGCGTTCTTCAGAAATTACATTGCCATTACCTTTTACTCCGGAATTGAAGTTAATATCGAAATTGCAAGAGAATAGACTCAAACTTAATATGGTGGTTACTATGATTTTGATTAGTGTTGTCATGACTGTTCGTTTTTTGATTGATTTGTTTAGTTCAAATATCCTCTTTTATAGTCTTGATGAATAACTTAAATGCTTGAACTGTTGTTTTTTGATGATGAATTGTTATTAATCTTTGTTTTCTTCAGTTTCTTTATCTGATGTGATGTTAATACCCGTCGAGTCGATTTTAACGCGTACATTTTCAGAATTACCATTAATTCCGTTCTCGTCAATTTTTAAAATTTGATTGTCGCCGGTTTTAATTTCAATGCCTTTATCGTTAATTTTTACCTGAGGCATATCAATGTTAATTTCAATATCATCGTTTTCCTCATCCTCTTCGGTTTCGCAAGTGTCACAAATAACAGCATCACTGTCTACTGTTAAATAATGACTCACCTGATTGGAAGACACAATGTTGTTAGAATGTGTTCTGTAATTTAAAAATGATTCGGTGTTTTTAGCAAAATAAACAACACTTCCAACAGGTAAATACAAGGTTATTAAAACTTCTTGTTCACAATACTTATTTGAAACTGGCGTAGTGAAATAAGGATCTAAAACTAATTCCTGATTATTAAATGTATAACTGTATTCAATGTTTTTAGCACGGTCTAAAGCCTTTTCGTAGTTTCTTCCGTCTGCACTTTTTTCTATACGAAGAAAAGCTAAACTATCGGTTGTCGATTTCACCTGGATTCTAAGATCTTTACTGAAAATGGCCTTTTTACCTTCTTCACTAGTAGCTACCTTAAAATCATTACTTCGGTAAAACGGATTTTTAAAAATATCGTTATCGGCAAAACTTACCATTAAGGTGTCATTAGCTTTGGTTTCTAATGTCATTTTTTCAATATAATGCTCATTGTAAGCATGCTCACTTACTTCTTTAATGGTAATAATTGTAAGACCAATTATAGAAAACAGCCATAACCCTAAAAGTGATAGTTTAGCTATTTTCCCGATGGATTTTAGGTTGGTAATAAGTATTCGTAATCCTAAATAGAATAAGAAGAAAAACGGAATCCCCACTGCCAGGAAGGCTAAAAGTGATGCCAGCCATACAGGTGTGCCTCCAGCATTTACAATACCGACTAAATCGGTACCAGGAATAACATCTATAGCGCCTAATGAAAACCACCCAACAATTAATGCGATTAAGGTTGAAGCACCTATTAAGATTAAAATAAGACCGATAAACTTGGCTATTATTTTAAAGAAGAACATAATAACATCGGCAACCGTATCAAAAAAAGTTCTTGAACTCGATTTTATTTTATTGCCTTGTTTTTTTACATCCACTTTCTTGGCTGCTCCGGATACAGAATCTGAAACATTTTTAGCGACACCAGAAACCGTTTCACTTACCGAATCAAATCCGTCTTTAATTTTTTTTTCGATGTTACTAATGTTTACGGGTTCTCCGGTCATCATTAGCTTTTCGGCTGTGGTCTTTGCCTCAGGAACTAAAATCCATAACAATATATAAAGTAATATTCCGGTTCCGGCTCCCAGTACCAATAGAATCCATGTTAAGCGAATCCAGATCACATCTATACCAAAGTAATGCGCTAAACCTGCCGATACACCACCTATATAGGAGTTATCAGTGTCTCTATAAAGTTTTTTAGATGCTCTCGATTTATTAGCTGGAGCAGACTGTGGTTCGTCTTCAAAAATTTCGTCGTCTACCAAATAGTCTTCCGGTTGGCCCATAATAGAGATTACTTCGTCCACTTCTTTGTTGCCAATAACTTGTCTTTCGTTTTGAAGTCGTTCGCTAAATAATTCGGCAATACGAGCTTCAATATCTGCGATAATCTCGGCACGACCTTGAGAGTCTGTAAATGAACGTTTTATAGCCTCAAGATAGCGTTGTAATTTTAGGTATGCATCTTCATCAATATGGAAGAATATACCTGCTAAATTTATGTTGACTGTTTTATTCATTTTTGTTTGCTTTTTGGTTGGTTACTATGTTAACGGCGTTTTGTAATTCGCTCCAAGTGGTGTTTAATTCGTTTAAAAATAATTTACCTGTTTCGGTTAAACCGTAATATTTTCTGGGTGGTCCCGAAGTACTTTCTTCCCAACGATAGTTAAGAAGTCCTGCGTTTTTTAGTCTTGTTAGTAGTGGATAAATTGTGCCTTCTACCACAAGCAGTTTTGCGTCCTTCAAGGTATCTAGAATTTCTGCTACATAGGCGTCGTCATCTTTTAAGACCGATAGTATGCAGAATTCTAAAACGCCTTTACGCATTTGTGCTTTTGTGTTCTCTATCTTCATGTTCTAAAGCATTTTAAGGTTGTGAAACTGTTCATTTTTTGATTGATTGATTGATTGATTGATTGATTGATTGATGAAAATTTTCAGTATATGATTGATGAAATTATTTTAAAAAATTAATGGTTAACGGATATTGATAATATTCTCCATCTCTTGCTTTTAAGCTGGCTACCACAATAAGTACTAATTCTATTATAAAACCAATTACAGCAAGAACGCCTAAAAATCCACCAACAAATAATAATGGTGAGGCACTATGGAAATCGAAATGAAATCCATTAAAATCTATAAAGTCAATACCACTAAATAATTTGAAAACAAAAAATGGTATTGTTAAGGTGCCTAAAATAATAGCATACAGTAAAATACTGATTTGAAAATTAATAGCCTGTTTGCCATGCGCGTCTATAAACTCCGATTTATCTTTATTCGTTATCCAAAGGATGATTGGTCCAAGGAAATTTCCAAAAGGAATTACAAACCTGCTAAAGGTTGATAGGTGAATAAATGTGGCGATGTTTTTTTGGTGTTTGTCTAACATGATTTAAAACATATAATAGTTTCTTATGCAAATATATGTCTTAAAACAGGTATTATGTTACGCATAGTACTTAAAATTAACAAAATTTTAACAAATAAAAGGAGAGATTATTTTCATACCTTAGTGAAAACTAAGACTAAATAGTTATGAGTATAACTCCCATAAAATTAAATGTTTTCACTTTGTTTAAGCTGCCTTCGGCTTATTTTTGCGGTGTTCGAACTAAGTATCTTGACGATAAAAAATGTGTGGTTTCTGTAAAATATCGGTGGATAAACCAGAATCCGTTTCGCTCCATGTTTTGGGCAGTACAAGGCATGGCTGCCGAACTTTCTACAGGGGCACTAATGATTGATAAAATAGAATCTTCAGGAAAGAAAATTTCCATGTTGGTAACATCCAATACTGCAACTTTTACAAAAAAAGCGACAGGAAGAATAACCTTTACATGTTATGATGGTCTTTTAATAGACGACTGTTTACGTCAAGCCATTGAAACTGGAGAAGGGCAAACCGTAACATTGAGATCGGTTGGATTGAATAGTGAAGGTGTTGAGGTTTCATCGTTTGTTTTCGAATGGAGTGTTAAGGTAAAATCATAATTTTAAAATCTATTGTAACAAATTAAGGAAATATTCAACTTATAGCTGAATCAACAAAAAACAATACAAAAAATGACAGCACACGAAATTGATTATACTATATACGGTGAAGAAATGCAGTATGTAGAAATAGAACTTGATCCGCAGGAAGGCGTTGTAGCCGAAGCAGGAAGTTTTATGATGATGGACGATGGTATTAAAATGGAAACCATTTTTGGAGATGGTTCGCAAAAAGATACTGGCTTTTTAGGAAAGATTCTTGGTGCCGGTAAACGTATACTAACTGGTGAGAGTTTATTCATGACCGCATTTTATAATGTGCTATCAGGAAAACGTAAAGTATCATTCGCTTCGCCATATCCTGGGAAAATAATTCCTATTGATTTAACAGAATATAGAGGGAAATTCATCTGCCAAAAGGATGCCTTTTTATGTGCAGCCAAAGGCGTAAGTATCGGTATCGAATTTTCTAAACGTTTAGGTCGAGGTTTTTTTGGAGGTGAAGGATTTATTATGCAAAAGCTTGAAGGCGATGGTATGGCGTTTGTTCATGCTGGTGGTACTATGGCTAGAAAGGTATTGCAACCGGGAGAGGTTTTACGAGTAGATACGGGGTGTATTGTTGGATTTACTCAGGATGTAGATTACGATATAGAATTTATAGGAGGAATAAGAAATACTATTTTTGGAGGTGAAGGCTTGTTTTATGCAAAACTTCAAGGCCCTGGAATAGTATATATTCAATCGTTACCATTTAGTAGGTTAGCAGGCCGTGTACTGGCATCGGCGCCACAAGCGGGAGGTAAAGATAAAGGAGAAGGTAGTATTCTTGGTGGCTTAGGCGATTTATTAGATGGCGATAATAGGTTTTAATTAAAATAGTAGAATAATAAAAAAAAGGCTTGAAGTATACAAGCCTTTTTTTATTAGCAGTATTTAATATTTTACAAACTTAATGGCCTTTGTGTTTTGGTTGTTCGATAGGTCTTTTAAAAAGTATATACCATTATTTACTTCTGAAAGAGATATAATATTAGAATTGTCCGGATATATTGTGGTTACTAATTGTCCTAGGGTATTGTAAATACCCAAAGCGGAAACATCAGCGGTAAGGTTGTAAAGTTTTATCGATTCGGTGTTCTTGTTGTAAGTTGCATACATTTTTTTCTCTGAATATTGATGTGTAGCTAAGGTTGTATCTTCCTTAAAGGCAATAGAAAATCGATTCGTTGGTATGCTAGAATTCAGAATTAAATCTACCTCGTTTTCACGAAGATTATAATAGGTATTTTCAACATGGTCAACTAAAAAAATATTCAAGTCATCCGGAATATTTTCCATCTTATAAATTGAAAATGTATAAGATCCGTTGGTATTTATTTTAATACTTAGAGGGAGTTCATCATCTTTATTCAGTTCAGGTAAAGCTTGAATTGATAATGTAGTGTCGTTATCTAGAAGCCAAAGAAGATTGTCTTGAGACAGGCTGGCTGCTGTATCAAAACCTTTATCATAATTGTAAGTAGATCGGTTATCATAACCTAAGCCTAGAAATTTAGTGTAGCCTTTTGGAATAGCAAAGGAAAACCAAATTTTGGGTCTTTCATCCTTTAGAACAGCATTTTTAGATTTAGCTGTTGTTTTGTAAAACACAGTTTCATCAAGAGACTCTCTGGCAAAAGCACGTTGCGAATTATTAAAATTAAGTGTCCCTGAAGTTTCAATATTAACAAAGAAACCTTGGCCAACGTCAATATATCTTGTTGGTTCAGGTTTTGAAGTTGTGCCTTTACCACTAATTAAATCGGTTAATGCAATAGCAGGAATTGCCATCATTAAGGTATATGTTGCATAACCTCCTTCATAATTTGCTAAAATATGACTGCTGTTAGTAGAAAACGACTCCCAGAATAAAAGTTTACCATCTATTACAGATAGGTTGTCGTTTATAAATTGGTCGGCATCTAAAGTCGATGGGTACGGATTTCCAATAAGGATATCATTTCCAGAAGACACATCAAAATTATATTCTCCATCGTTAGGAATACCACTGAAAATATATTCCTGTTCAAGTGAAGAAGCTCCAGAACCTTTCATAGTGTATCCTAACCCGGGAGCTATATTAGTGCTAGGATATATTTTTTTCCAAGAATAATAGTTCCCTGAAGTTCCATTAAAAGTATACAGCCAATATTTACTTAAGCTGATAGGCGAGGTTGTTGGGTCGGCATCATATCCTCCTTTGAAATTGATTATACCGGTATTATCTTCTAAATAGGAAATTTTCCAAAAACCATTTCTGTTAACTGGGGCACTCCAATAATTATAATTGTATAGATTGGAGGTGCCTTGTTGTTTTATTGCTAATGATCCTGTTCCTGAATTTGAACTTGTGTTTCTATGGTTCTGAATAAGTTGAGCTTCTCCTAAAAGATTAAATGCTCCATTAATGGTAACTTTATCGTCAACTTCAACAAGAATGCCATTCATTACATTTAAGATGCCTCCGGATTCTATTTCAATTTCTCTTACATGAGCGTTGAAATATAAATCAGCTGAATTAACACCCGATTTAATAAGTAATTTATAGCAAGAGTCTGAAGCGTCGGGCGCATTGGATGTTCCAGAACCATTATAAAACATGGTGCCATCCCAAACAATTTTGTCCATGTATCGGATTGTAAAATAATCGTCGTTTTTGAAGTCCACTAGATTAGCAGTCGCGGTATGTCCTGAAATTGTTAAATCGTAAACTCTTTCTGGCGAAGAAAAGTCTCCATTATTATCAATAACAAGCTGTAAAGAACTGCAACTTTGAAGTCCGGATAAATCCATTGCACTGATATCGAATGAAACGGTTACACTACCGGCGTTTTTAGATCGGCTAATACGCCATCTAGAATTTAACTGTTCGGTGTAATTAATGGTATTGGTTTCAAACGTGTAAGTAGGATTGTGATTTTCTTCACCCCAAAATAAATAATCTCCTTTCGATAATTTAGAAGGATTGTTTATTCTAACAATACCTGTACCTTGGGCATCGGTATGTTCATCAAAATTTCCATATTTTCCAATTCCGGCAACGTGAAAATCGAAATTTCCATTTGCGGGATTGTCTTGTGTATAGAGATCGTAACTATCTAAATCTAAATTGTATTTTGCTGCTAAATAGTTGTCTATAATAATGCGTTGTGTTTCATTTACTTTAGTTTTAAACACAACAATTTCAGTCATATTTCCTGAAAAACCAGCAGTTCCGGTAGTGTTACCTCCTAAATTAAAACGATGTGAAGCGTGAGAAGTATAGGTTGAACTGTTGTTTTCATCCCCAATCAGGCTTTCGTTTCTGTATAGTTGCTTTCCGGAAGAGGGATGTGCGTCATAGGACCATATAGCATAATTTGTAAGTTCGGAAAGGCCACTAGCCTCAATTCTTGAGTCGGTGGTACAACAAGTACCTATGTCGTAATAGACCGTTCCGTTCCAGGGAATATGTGCTGAAAATCTGGAGCTATTTTCTAGAGGATCGGTAGTATAAACGGAGGATTGTTGAGAAGTATTTTCGGCTTTTACCACCACAAACGTAGAAGCTTCATCAGTTATAAAATTTGAGCTACTTAGTGTTAAGCCTGTGCGTAATCTGTTATTTCCATTAAACTGTATTTCATTAATATTGTTAAGCGTTCCGGACAGTAGGGTAGGTCTTTGAGTATTAGATTCACTTAAATCAAAATCATTAATACCTGCAGAATTACTCCACTGGTCGACTAAAGTTCCGGTGGTAGCAACCCCATAATCTGGGCGGTACCACATAATTAAGTTCGAAGTTCCGTCATTTGAACCAACACCACCCGGTCCGGTTTGAGAATAAGCAATGTTGAAAAAAGTTATTACGCCAACAAGCGTGAATAGTTTAATAACATCCATAAGATATGAGAGAGGATTTTGAGAGTTTATTAATTAAATAGTAATTATTATGCATGCATAGTAATATGAGGAAAACATACGTTTATATACACTTGTTTCTAGTGTAGCCTACTTATTACAATTACACAAGTGCTTGTTTATGGATAGTTGATTGAGATAATAGCAATTGTCTTCATAGTTGTTGAGAGTTTGAGAGAATTTTTTAATAATTTATACTACATAGTTAGACCCACTTCCATTTAAAGAGGTCACATATTAATTTAAAATTTAATTAAAAAATTACGTTTTTGATAAAAAATGTTGGATAATAGCAATTGTTGTTTTCATAATTTTTGAGAGATTGAGAGAATTATAGTGTAAAACTAATATTTTTTTTAAGAAAATAAAATGTTAACAATAAACTTTGCAAAACCTTATATACTGTAGGTTTTAGTTTTTCGAAATTGTTAATAAACTATTATACCGTTAAATTTCACACTTTATCGAGCAATGTGTTCTTTTTTTTATTATTTTTAAGTGTTTTTAAATAAAGTTTAATTTAATGCCTATAAAACACATCTACTTTCAAATTAGAAACTTAAAATCCCTAATAAATCATGGCAAGAGCAATGCTAGAGTATACGAAAACTATACTGAATAAAGTTAGTTTTGATGCTAATTTGTTTTGCAAAGAAGTACAAAAGGCTGTTGAACGTTTATTACCTTATGAGTTAGAAGAGCTCAAGGTTTTTATACAGTCTCTAATACAGCAAAATCCAGAATTGAATCAGTGTCTGGTATACTTAAAACCATAAAAAAAGGCGACTATAATTGGTCGCCTTTTTTTATTTTTTACCAGATGCTAACGGACTTATAATTTGTACGTCCTGAAAGGCAATGGCCCCTCGAACCACACCAAGAATTACATCTTGTAAGGCCTCTATTATCTGCATTTTTAATTCACTTTTATGGTAAATTAAACTCACTTCACGGGCTGGAGAGGGTTCTTTAAAGTAGTGTAAATTGTCTTTTTCTTTTTCATTAATGTCTAAGGTATGTAAGTAGGGAAGCAGGGTCATTCCTAAGCCTTCGTTGGAGAGTTTTATTAAGGTTTCTATACTACCACTTTCTAATTGAAACTGTTCTTCCGGCTGTGTTTTTAAGGCTTTGCACAGGTTTAAAACCCCATCTCTAAAACAATGTCCGTCCTCCAATAAAAGCATATCATTAACATCCAATTCAGAGATGTCAATTTTTTTGTTGGTATGGAGTTTATGATTTTTAGGAATATAAGAAACAAAAGGTTCGTAATACAATACACGTTCTTTTATAGATTGGTCTTCTAGAGGGGTTGCAGCAATGGCTGCATCTAAATGACCGTCTTTAATACGTGAAATTATTTCATCAGTAGTTAGCTCTTCAATCTTAAGTTTAACTTTTGGATGTTTTTTTATGAAGTTTTTTAAGAACATTGGCAGAAGCGTAGGCATTACTGTTGGAATGATTCCTAATTTAAATTCTCCTCCAATATAACCCTTTTGTTGATCGACAATATCTTGTATTCTGTAAGATTCGTTAACAATATTTCGAGCTTGGGTTACTATTTTATTACCCACATCGGTGAGCTCGATAGGTTTTTTGCTGCGATCAAAAATCTGAATAGATAATTCATCTTCCAGCTTTTGAATTTGCATACTTAAAGTAGGTTGTGTTACAAAGCATTTTTCGGCTGCTTTAGTAAAGTTCTGGTTTTCGGCCACCGCCAAAACATAGTATAATTGTGTAATTGTCATTGGTATCAATTTAGGCTATAAAGATATAAAAACTATCAATAAAATTTATTCTTTGATACCTTATTTATAGATTAAATTTGTAGTAAATAAAACAAAACATATAATTAAATAATAAAAATATGACATTAAATAGTATTGGTTTAGATACCGTAAAAGCAAAAGAATTAGCAAACGATTTAAACCATTTATTGGCGAATTTTCAGATTTACTATCAGAATCTTAGAGGGATTCACTGGAATATAAAAGGGAAACGTTTTTTTGATTTACACGTGAAATTCGAAGAGTTATACACGGATGCCAATGCAAAGGTTGATGAGATAGCCGAGCGTATTTTAACATTAGGAGAAACGCCATACCATACATTTGAAGATTATTCGGCTCATGCCCAAGTACCAGTTGGTAAAAACATATCTCAGGACGAAAAGGCAGTAACACTAATTGTTGATTCGTTATCGGAATTACTTAAAATAGAGCGTGATATTTTAGATAAATCTGGCGATGCAAATGATGAAGGTACAAACTCGATGATGAGTGATTTTATTACCGAGCAGGAAAAGACAGTTTGGATGATGAAAGCTTGGTTAAGCTAAACCATCGGATTTTAGATTGATTATATTGCAAAGCCCTCAAAATATTGAGGGCTTTTTATTTTCATAACTAAAATCGAATAGCTAGATTTAAATCTTTATCAGTTACTTTAAATTGTGCCAAATGAAACTGCGGCGGACCAAAGTTCATCGGGTTGTTAGACATGCCATAAGGTTCCTGAGGCATACCATTGGAGTCAAAGTCCATACGTTCATTATCATTTTTATCATGTAATGCCATAATAGCATAGTCGCCAGGAGTAACATTTTTAAAGGTCGCTTTTACTTTGCCATCTTCTATTTTGCTTTTCAGAGCTTGAATACCTTTACCCTTCATAAAAGTGTCTTTGGTGTGTAATCCTAGTAAGACATGCCCGTCGTTGGAGGTAACATTATCTATGGTTATGGTAATATCGTGTCCTAATTCCTTTTCCTGACCATAACTTAATGTGGTAAAAAGCGCTAATAAAATAAGTGTTGTTACAGTTTTCATAATGACTTTTGTATTGATTTATGTTTCAAAAGTCTATAATGAACAGGTGTAATTATAAAAGAAGTGACTCAGTTGTAGATTTAACCTGATGAATTGTGAAAACTGAATGTTATAATAAGCCTCTTGACTTTATTTCCAGATATTTATTAATGGTATCGATAGTTAAATTCTCAGGAGTGGTTAATATGGAATAGATACCATATTTTTTTAGTTCGTTAACAATAAGGCGTTTTTCAAAATCAAATTTTTCAGCAATTACTTTATCGTAAACCTGCTGTACGGTTTCGGCTTTGGTTTTAATTAGGGTGTCCAGCTCTGTATTTTTAAAGAAAATCACCACCAACACATGACTCTTGGCAATTGCTTTTAAGTAGGGCAGTTGTCGGTTTAGGCCATCCATCGTTTCAAAGTTTGTATACATTAACAGTAAACTTCGGTTGGTTATATGGCGTTTTATGTTGGCGTACAATCTACTGAAATCACTTTCAAAGAAATCGGTGTTGACGTTGTAAAGGGCTTCAAGAATCAGTTGCATTTGTGAACTGCGACGTTCGGCTACCACCACATTGTCTATGCGTTTTGAAAATGATAACATACCCGCTTTATCGTGTTTTTTCAATACCACATTACTAATTACAAGACTGGCATTAATGGCGTAATCTAACAGACTTAAGCCATCAAATGGCATCTTCATAATACGTCCTTTATCAATAATAGAATATACCGGTTGCGATTTTTCATCCTGAAACTGATTTACCATCAGCTGGTTGCGTTTGGCAGTGGCTTTCCAGTTAATGGTACGTAAATCATCTCCTAAAACATAGTCTTTAATTTGCTCAAATTCCATGGTGTGTCCCAGACGGCGGACTTTCTTTAAGCCGTATTCCAAAGAGTTTTGATTGATATTTAACAGTTCGAACTTTTTAAGTTGTTTAAAACTCGGGTAGGTGGGCACCATAGCATCACTACTAAAGGTGAAGCGCTTGGCCACCAGATTTAATACTGAGGTTGCATAAACGTTTAAACTCCCAAAATGATATTCGCCACGTTCGGTTGGGCGTAACTGGTAACTAATGTTTTTTGAACGTCGTGGAGCAACACGATGCTTAATTTTAAAATCACGTTTTTGAAACTGCTCCGGAATTTCATCGATAATTTCCAGATGAATTGAAATTGGGTAGTTGTTCTTAATTTGAAGGTTGACTGTATTATTATCACCGTTGGAAAACTTATCCGGTAGGATACGCTCCGCTTCAATTTTATGTGTTCCAATGAAAATCGTAAAGAAATCAATAATAAATAACAGTGCCAGCACTAAAATAGACAACTGTGCAATATTGAATAATACCGGAATGAAATAACTTAAACCAAATAACACGACAATACCGATGCCGGCATAGAAAAAACGAGGTTGTATGTAAAAGGGTTTAAAGAATTTCAATGTGCACTGGATTTATATATTTATCTAGGTATTTCTACAGTTTCAATAATTTGTTTGATAATTTGCTTGCTGGTAACGCCTTCCATTTCGCGCTCCGGTGTTACAATAACACGGTGGTGTAATACAGGAACCGAAGCACGTTTAATATCTTCAGGTGTTACAAAATCACGGCCAGACATCGCAGCAAAGGCTTTACTTGCTTTTAGTATAGCTATAGAAGCTCTTGGCGAAGCACCTAAATATAAAAACGGATTGTTACGCGTAGCTACAATCAGTTCGGCAATGTATTGTAATAAGTGTTGCTCAACAAGCACCTGACTCACCAAGTTCTGATATGTTACTATTTGTTCGGCGGTTAAGAAGGAAGTAATTGTTGCTGTTTTCTCTTTTTCTTTTAAATCGTGTTCACGTACCAGAATCTCAATTTCTTCTTCCAGATTAGGGTAATCCACATCTATTTTAAACAGGAATCGGTCTAACTGCGCTTCGGGTAAACGGTAGGTACCTTCCTGCTCAACCGGGTTTTGCGTCGCCAGAACTATAAACGGTGCATCCAAACTGTATTTATTGCCATCGATGGTTATTTGTTGCTCTTCCATCACTTCAAACAAGGCCGCCTGTGTTTTGGCTGGGGCACGGTTAATCTCATCAATTAAAATCATATTCGAGAAAATAGGCCCTTTCTTAAACTCAAACTCCGACACTTTTAAATTAAATACCGAGGTTCCTAAAATGTCACTTGGCATTAAATCGGGGGTAAATTGTATACGACTAAACCCAACACTTAATGATTTGGCTAAAAGCTTTGCCGTTACCGTTTTGGCAACCCCCGGAACCCCTTCAATTAAGGCATGTCCTTTAGCTAGTAGTGAAGCAATCAGCATATCGACCATATCTTTTTGACCAACGATAACTTTACCTACTTCGGCTTTAATGTTTTGCACACTGTTTTGTAATTCCGATAGGTCTAAACGGTTTTGAAACTCTAAGCCGTTAGACTCAGTACCATCGGTAGTTTCTGTTGCTATGTTTGCGTCTTGTTTTGGTAAAAAGTCGCTGTGGTCTTGGGGTTGTGTGTTTTCTTCCATAATTAGTTGTTGTAAAAGGCTTCGATATGCCTGTTTAACTTGATTAGGTTTTCTTCAAAAAATTCGCTTTTCGTTCGAAGCCAATTTATGTATTTAATCAGTGGTTTAATATCCTCTTTTTTCTTGCCTGATTTTGATGCTAGCTTCGTAACAAATTCATCATCAAGGCTATCGGTGTTGATATTATAATCGCTTCTTACTTTATCTAAAAAGTACGTTATTTTTTTGTCAATCAGGTTTTTGTGATCCTGTGTTTCAAAATATAAATTAGAAACCGTTTTCACAAAGGCCACTGTGGTATTTTGTAAAGGTTTGATGATTTTAATCACGCGTTGTCTGCGTTTCGCATTAAAAATCATGAACAGTAATGTAAAGATGAGTGCGGTATACCAGGCCCATCGGAAGGCAGTTTGCTCTAAAAACCAACTGAGGTTAGAGGTTTTCTCCACCTCACCGTAATAGTTTTTCTGAATTTTGGTGTAAGAGTCAAAGTAAAGATCGGCATCTGGTAAATAGGAGAGGACATCCTCCACATACTGGTAGCGCTCTTCCTTTAACAGGTTGTAATTGGTGAAAATTTTTGGTTCGGTATGAAGGAATACATGACCATTTCCAAAAGGCACTTCAATAAAATTTACATGTTTATAGTCAATCTTTGAATAGCCCAGAATTTTACAATTTATGGAATCGAAACCGGAGAAATAGTTGTCGCCTTCGTTTCTGTCTATCTTGGTTGATTTTAACTTTCGGTTTTCAAAAGACAAATACGAAATACTATCTTTTTCGTTGGCGATATAATCGATATCAATTTGTAGGGTGTCGTGTATTTTTTGCGGATACACATAATCGGATATAAACAGGGTGTTTCCTTCACTCACAAAGCGCATCAGTTCATCAATGGAGTCGTCCAGTAAATAATCAGAATTTCCAATAATCATAAACGTACCCTTGGCCATATGTTTGCCGTTGTCGTCTTCACTATTTACACTCAGGTAACTCGCTGGCTGATGGTAAACCGTGCGTATCTTTTTATCTTTAAACAGATTCGGTAATTCCTTGTACAGAATACTTACGCCGTAAGGTTTGTTGCTTTTTTCGTTAAACGATTCTTCCCAGTCTACCATTTTGGTTGTACGTACCGAAAGCATAACTGAAGCTGTAATAATCAGTATAACGATGATGAGGATAAATGGCAAGACTTTCTTCATTATTTCACCAGGTTTAACAGGGTTGTAAAATTGCCTTTAGCCTTGTTGTACTGGGTTTCGTTTACCGGAAACTTACCATACCAGATGTAGTTGTATAAATAGGAGGTATAGGTAAAGTTATCACTGAAGGGAGTGTTGCTCATTTCATTCAGGTACTCGCTATTGGTCTTATCGTCTTCAAACTTAATATGGTTTTTTAAGCTCAGATTTTTTAATACAAGCAGGTAGAAATACCGAATCGCTAGTCGGTAGTCCCCTAAATCTTCGGCTTGTTTAATCAACAGACTAATATCGGTATGTTCAATATTTTCGGAAGTAATCTCCTGATGATGTGCAATGTTTCGGTTTTGTTTCGATTGAAACCAGCCATTGCCCCCTTCTTTAAATAACACGTATACCAGAGCAATTACGGCTAATGCAATAGCGATGTAGAATATAAAGCGTAGCGGCCCTAAATTCATATTCAGGTAATTATTGTTATTCTGTTCTTTAACCTTAACCTTTTGCTCTTTATAATCTATATATTCGCCTGAACCTTCCTCTGTATGGCCTACCATATCAATGCCTTCATAATTAAAAGTATCGCCACTATAACGTTCCTTAAAATTTTCATCAAATTCGCGTTTCTGTTGCGGCTCCTGTACAGGTAATCCTGTAGCGGTTTGATGGCTGAAAAGCATCAAAATAAGAAGGAGGTAGATATGTAATTGTTTTAAGGTCAAGGGCGATTCAATAAGGGGCTTTGAGTAATTTGTTTCTGAATTTTAAACGGATATATCAGGTAATAGTAGGTAATGATACTGAGTGTGGTAAGGATGATGCCTGCCGATAACCAGTGCGGCATGATGTTACTGTAACGAGTAATAAAGCCTTCCAGAAAGCCTGCCGAAAATGTAAACGGAAAGGTACTGATGAGGATCTTCACCCCGGTTTTAGCCCCTTGTTTAAACGAGGTCATGCGGCTGTAGGTATTCGGGAACAGAATACTCGCCCCAAGAATTAGTCCGGCAGCGGCTTCAATAACAATGGCGAAAATCTCCATAGCGCCGTGTATCCAAATCCCGCGAACACTCTCCCAAAACACGTCTTTTTCGTAAAAGAAATACTGAAACGAGCCCAGCATGATGCAGTTTTCAAACAGGATGTATATCGTGCCAATACCACCAAACACCCCAAGAATAAACGAAATAATCCCCACCTTTAGGTTGTTTATGGTAATACCAATAAAACTCCCCCAGTTACTTCCGCTTTTATACACGGCTACCGGGTCGCCAGCTTCAATATTTTCAATAGACATATTAACGTAATCGTCGCCTAGAATAGAACGAACAAACTCCCCGTCGTTAGCGGCCGATATGGCTCCAATAAACGTAAAAGCAAAAAAGATGATGAAGGCCACATAAATAAACTTGCGGTACTGGTAACAAATTAACGGCACTTCGGTTTTCCAGAAACTTACCAGACGATTGTTGTCTTCGCGTTTGGTTTTATAAATTTTCTGAAAAGCTTTCGCAGCCAGCTGGTTTAAATAAACAATTACCTTACTTTTGGGGTAATAGGTCTGTGCGTAAGCCAGATCGTTAATTACGTGAATGTATTGAGAAGCCAGTTCGTCTGCATCTTTAAAGTCATTATTAAAGATGGCTTTTTCGAAAGCTAACCATTTTTCTTTATTTTGCTTGATGAATGAAACTTCTCTCATATAGGAGATAAATTAAAATATAAAATGTCAGAGTTACAAATTAACACGACCCAAAATGTGAAAATAAATTTCAATGCCGCCGGTGCCGGAGAGCGTTTGTTGGCATATGGCATTGACTGGGCTATTAAAATAGGATATTTTCTAATTTTAAGTCAGGGGTTTGGCGTGTTTGATGGTATGGACCGATGGTCGCAGATTGCCATTAACACGGTGTTAAGTTTTCCGGTGATGTTTTATACCCTGGCTTTAGAGTCGACGTTACAAGGACAAACGCTTGGTAAAAAAGCACTAAAGATTAAAGTGGTGAAGATTGATGGCTATCAGGCCTCGTTGTCCGATTATGTGGTGCGCTGGTTTTTTAGAATTGTCGATGTCTTTATCTTCGGACTTGGTTTTTTTGTAATGATCCTTAATAAAAAGTCGCAACGTCTGGGTGATATGGCGGCAGGTACGGCGGTTATTAGCCTAAAGGAAAACATAAACATTAACCACACCATTCTGGAAGAGCTGAAAGCCGATTACGTACCAACCTATCCAAACGTTATTAAACTTAGCGATAACGATGCCCGCATTATTAAAGAAACTTTTACACAGGCCAAGGCGACACGCGATTATCAGACCTTGATTCGTTTGCGTAAAAAACTGGTTGAAGTAGTAGGCATTAAAGACGTGAAACAAAAAAACGATATGGAGTTTATTGATGTGATTTTAAAAGACTATAACTTTTATACCCAAAACATGTAATGCTGTACATAATTGACATTTTAGGAACTATTGCCTTTGCTATTTCTGGAGCCTTAGTGGCGTTCGATAAACGCATGGATGTGTTTGGTATTTTTATTATTGCCTTTGTAACGGCGGTAGGTGGTGGTACCCTGCGTGATTTACTCATTGGGCATACACCAGTAGGCTGGATGAACGACCTGACCTATACCTATGTGATTATCGCCTCTACCATTTTTGCTATTGGGTTTCGCAGTAAACTCAACTATTTGCGTACCTCATTATTGTTGTTCGATGCCATTGGTATTGGGCTGTATACCTTAATTGGTTTAGAAAAAGGCGTGGAGTTACATTTGCATCCCATACTTTGTATTGCTTTAGGAACCATGACCGCCTGTTTTGGTGGGGTGATTCGTGATATTTTATGTAATGAAATCCCAGTCGTGTTTAGGCGTGAAACCATTTATGCGACCTGTTGTATTATGGGTGGTGTTGCGTATTTTGCTTTAGGCGCTTTACCCTTAGATCACAATATTGTGTTTTTAGCTTCCGGAGCCATTATTATTGCCACGCGATTACTCGCCGTGCGTTTTAAAATTGCTTTGCCTAATATTTACAGGGATTGATATAAAAAAGAAAATGTCCGAGTTTGATGTTTTATAGATAGTTAGTGTGAAGGTTGTTTTTTTATGTTTTCTGATATAGCAATTATCATAAGTCCTTCTAATGTATAGCGTCTGTAAAATTTCATAAAAGCCATAAATGCTATATATGAAATTGCAGAAAGAATGAGTGTTAATAGAATATTTTCCATAGTAATTGGCAAAAATCTAATAAACCTAACTATAAAGTAAATTGTTAGTATGTTGAAAATTAAACTAATGGTTCTTAAGAAACCGTAAAGTGCAATATAGTTATTCATTTTGATTTGATGTTGCTTACTATTTTCATAAGCATAGTGTGATAGAATTCGGTAGAAATCATATTTTTTACTCTCTCCTCTATTGTATTTGGTTTTTTGAGACATATTTCTAAAACCAAGATTACCTAAAAGAATATTGGTTTTTAATTTAATTAGGTCAGTTAAAAATGAATCTAAGGGCTTTGTGTAGAAACTTTTTAAGCCTAATAACTGACCAAAAATCCAATCAAATAAAACGCAAGGAAATAAAAAAATAAATAAACAAATCCTCCATAATAATTCTTTCCAATTCGATGAAGATTTCCAATAACCTTGATTTTCAAAGCCAAGTAAATATTTAGAAGGATAACCATATCTCCAGTTAGCATATTTTTCAATGGTTATTGAAGAAACAAAACTGATTAAATGTCCAGTTGTATAGGCTAAGATTATGAATAAAAAGATGCCTTCTATTTTAACCGAAGAAAAGTTTTTGATTAATTCATCGATATTAATTCTCTCTACTTTTTTTAAGTAGTCAATAGTCAATAAAGAATAGATTACAATTGACCCAGGAATAAGATATCCAAGAAAATCATATACTGAAAAGGGGTTTTGTTTTATCATCGTATGTGTTTTGTTTATCTAAATATACATACTATTCCTACGAAGTAAAAATGAATTTATTTGTAGTTTTAAACAACTCTACATCTTATCATTATTCTCGTTTCAAACCACTTTAATAGCACCCTTGTTCAGCTAAAGGTGTATTTAAAAAATATAACCCTGA
The DNA here is from genome assembly GCF_014596975.1 of Aestuariibaculum marinum. GTDB lineage: Bacteria > Bacteroidota > Bacteroidia > Flavobacteriales > Flavobacteriaceae > Aestuariibaculum > Aestuariibaculum marinum. The sequence goes on from NZ_JACVXD010000011.1 coordinate 89,573, forward strand.
ACGAGAGCAGAACAATCCTCGAACAAAACTGCAACAAAACCCCTGTTTTTTTGGCTTCAGTCCCAAATTGTCTCAAACTGTGTCAAATCGTCTCATTCTGTCTCATATTGTGTCAAATGGTTTCATTTTTGTTCTTTACTTGTTCATTTTGACTTGATTCATTACTGAGTTTAAAGTATACTTTGAACGAAAGTAGCAAGCGTAGCTTAACCAAAAAATCAAGTCAAAAACTAGGAAATTGCTAATGCACTATTCGTTTCCGGCATTACATGCTTGAAGCTACGCTTCGCAGTTCCATACCTTCACTCATTATTTCTGATTTTTGACGAGGTTATATTTCCTTTGATAATTTTAGTTTGAAGGAAGAATTAAAAATTGTCATTTTTAGCTGGCAGGCGAGTGTCAAACCATTGCAGAAGGCGTGAAAAAGAAATGCTGTTTGACGAGCGTAGGGAGGAGTTCATTTCTTTTAGGCTTCAAAATGAGATTTGACCGCCGAAGCTATCAAGACTAGACTTTTTTGTTACTTTTTTGGGTAATGCAAAAAAGTAAAGGTATTAAGGGAATAATTTCATTTTGAATAAAAATAAACTATGTCACCCTGAACTGGTTTAGTTATGCTGAATCTTCGATTTCAGGGTCTAAACAAGATATAGTAGAGATGCTGAAATGCTGAAATGAATTCAGTACAGGCAAGTTCAGCATGACAGTATTTGAAGTCTAGTGGCCTGTCCTGAGCGGAGTCGAAGGGTTTGTTACTTTTTTGGGCAATGCAAATCGACGAAGGAGATTCATGAACTCCTAAATTTAAAATATAAAATAGTGAACTAAAAAAGTAATGAAATTACCAATGGTTTATTAAACATAGGGAACCTCTATTTTTACATTACCCTTTGCAGATGCGAAAGAAATGTTTATAAAAATGGTTCTTTCCCGAGTTGATTTTGAGTTCATATTTTCAAACTCATCAAGCTTTATGTAGTCTTTTAAGTCTGAATACAATCTGTCAATTTGTAGTTCTTCGAGTTCAACTTTTAGAGTGATAGAAATATCAGAGAATTGCTTGATATCAACTATATCCCCATAATTATTGATAATTCGATTTATTTTGTCAAGAGCAATAAACTTACTTTCATTGCAGTAACCTTTCCAGAAAATAAATTTCTTCGCCATCTTTTTTTAGTAAAAATACGAAAACTAATATAGTGCAGTAGTATAAAATATAGATGCTGTTTTATCAAGTAAAAACAGATTTATCATGCCTGAATGTAAGGCATGACAATTAAATAAAGTAAGGGAGATAAGAGGTTTATGTTCATTTTGACTTGATTCATTACTGAGTTTAAAGTATACTTTGAACGAAAGTAGCAAGCGTAGCTTAACCAAAAAATCAAGTCAAAAACTAGGAAATTGCTAA
>NZ_JACVXD010000011.1:91089-105273 GCF_014596975.1 Aestuariibaculum marinum
GTTTAAAGTATACTTTGAACGAAAGTAGCAAGCGTAGCTTAACCAAAAAATCAAGTCAAAAACTAGGAAATTGCTAACGCATCATTCGTTCCCAGCATTACATGCTTGAAGCTGTGCTTCGCAGTTCCATGCCTTCACTCATTATTTCTGATTTTTGACGGGAAATGGCTTTGTCACCCTGAACTGGTTTAGTTATGCTGAATCTTCGATTTCAGGGTCTAAACAAGATATAGTAGAGATGCTGAAACGAGTTCAGCATGACAGTATTTGAAGTCTAGTGGTCTGTCCTGAGCGGAGTCGAAGGGTTTGTTACTTTTTTCGGCGATGAAATCGACGGAGGAGATTCATGAACTCTTTAAATTAAAATATAAAATAGTGAACTAAAAAAAGTAAGAGTAATAGGAGGTTTATACCTTCATTTTGATGGGAAATGACTTTGTCACTCTGAACTGGTTTAGTTACGCTGAATCTTCGATTTCAGGGTCTAAACAAGGTGTAGTTGCGATGCTGAAACGAGTTCAGCATGACAGTTGTGAGAGTTCAGGAGTTTATTATTGACTACGTCGAATCTTCGATTTCCTGCGCAGGCAGGAATATATCAAGGAGTACGTATAATGGATGCCTCCTTCCGCAGGCATGATAGTTAACACTTCCTGCATCCGTCACCCGTCTTCGGTCACCCGTCAACAAAGCTTATTCTATAATCTCAACATTACGAATGTAGATGTTCTTCAAAGGCCAGTCGGCATCATCGGTGTCTACGGCAGCAATTTTGTCAATCACCTCCATGCCTTTAGTTACCCGACCAAAAATAGAGAAGTCACCATCTAGAAAGTGCGATCCGCCATGTTGCTGCACAATAAAAAACTCATATGGCGATGCCAGTTTATGCGGATTATCAATATCGCTACTCGGCATAGAAATCACCCCACGGTCGTGTTTAAAACCACGCTTGGTATCGGCAGGTAATAAATAGCGCCCTATATCAGCACGTTTATGGCCTATTTCTATATCGTCACTACCGCCGGCCTGTACCATAAAGTTGTCGATTACTCGGTAAAACTGGGTGTTGTTAAAGTATTTCTGTTTGGTTAAAAAGATAAAATTGGCACGGTGGTATTTGGTTTCTTCAAACAGTAAAATGTCAATATCTCCAAAGTCGGTAGAAATACGAACTTTATTTTCCTTGTTCTCTTCACCGTATTTTAAAAAGAACTCCATAGCATTCTTATCGGTTAACTTTGGGTACTTACGTTTTTCCGGTTCAACCTGATTGGATTTCTTGGCTACAGTTTCAGTCTTCGGTTCTTCGGTCTTATTTTTTTGTTTAGATTGTTTATCTTCACAATTCAGAAATAAACAGGAAAGACATAAAAACAAGATAAAGCGCATAGTGTATGAATTTTGATGAATTTTTATTAGTTGCTTCAAAAATAAAAAATATACCACTACCAGCCGAATCTGCGCAGTTTAAAATGGTTCCTACGTTTCGTCGTGAAGAATTACGTCTGGAACGAGAGGCTGTAAAACAGGCACGGCAGGCGGGCGTTATGGCTTTGTTTTACCCCGATAGATCGTATACCACGCATATTATATTAATCTTACGGAAGACGTACAAAGGGGTGCATTCGGCACAGGTAGGCTTTCCCGGCGGGAAGCTGGAAGACGACGATCCATCTATTGAAGCAGCTGCCGTTCGTGAAACTTTTGAAGAGGTAGGGGTGCCACAACACAGTATTAATGTGTTGCGCCAGTTAACCGAAGTGTATATTCCGCCAAGCAACTTTTATGTGTTTCCATTTATTGGGTTTTGTCATGAAACACCGCAGTTTATAAAACAGGATGAAGAAGTCGAGGCACTTATTGAGGTGGCATTAAGTGATTTTCTGGACGATACCAATGTAATTGCTAAAACCGTACAAACGTCTTATAGTCCTGAAGTTGAGGTGCCTGCCTTTAAACTGAATGATTATGTGGTTTGGGGAGCTACTGCCATGATGCTCAGTGAAGTAAAAGACTTATTAAAATCGGCCATGGTAGTTTAATAGATTTATTACATTTGTAGCTGCTAACTAAATATATTTGAGGCACGATTTTATGGGGTTGTTTAAGAGAAATCCGTTTGGGCATATACTTATTATAAAGAAGTGGTTAATTCGTGTACTTGGTGCAATGACGCATCAGCGCTTTCGCGGATTTAACGAACTGCAAATTGAAGGTTCTGAAATTATTAAAAACCTGCCGGATAAAAACGTGCTGTTTATTTCTAATCATCAGACCTATTTCGCCGATGTGGTGGCAATGTTTCATGTGTTTAACGCGAGTTTAAGCGGTCGTGTCGATTCTATAAAAAATGTAGGCTATCTTTGGAATCCGAAGCTGAATATCTATTATGTAGCGGCCAAAGAAACTATGAAAGCAGGTTTACTACCTAAGGTGTTAGCCTATGTAGGATCGGTAAGTATCGAGCGTACATGGCGATCGGAAGGTAAAGATGTAAACCGCCAGGTACGTATGAGTGATATTTCAAATATAGGAAAAGCTCTGGACGATGGTTGGGTCATTACCTTTCCGCAAGGAACCACCACGCCATTTAAGCCTATTCGTAAAGGAACAGCCCATATTATAAAACGTTATAAACCAGTAGTGGTGCCTATTGTTATTGATGGGTTCCGCCGTTCGTTCGATAAAAAAGGATTACGCATTAAAAAGAAGAACATTCTACAGTCGATGGAAATTAAAGCGCCGTTAGAGATTGATTACGATAACGAAACCACCGATGACATTGTAAAGAAAATTGAATATGCTATTGAACAGCATCCTTCGTTTTTAAAAGTAATCCCTCAAAAAGAATTAGAGGCTCAGGAAGAATTGAATAAACTTAGAGAGTGGTAGGCTAAGCTATTTCCAGAGGTCTCTTCACGACATAGCTACATGCAAATTACAAACCTTCAAAATCTGGTGGTATCGAACCTAAAACATTATTTTGGTTACGATAGTTTCCGTGCACAGCAAAAAGACATTGTAGAAACGGTATTAAACAAACAGGATTGTTTGGTGATTATGCCTACAGGTGGCGGAAAATCGATATGTTTCCAGTTGCCGGCATTGTCATTTCCGGGAGTCACACTGGTCATTTCACCATTAATAGCCCTGATGAAAGATCAGGTGGACGGCCTAAATGCCAATGGTATTAAAGCCTCGTTTTTTAACAGTAGCCAGAGTGCTGAAGAGCAGGAGGCCATTATGGGGCAGGTGGTCGATAAAAAGCTAAAATTGCTCTATGTTGCACCGGAAAGCTTAGCTGGTTTACAGAATATATTAAAGGAAACCTACATTAGCTGTGTGGCGATTGACGAGGCGCATTGCATCTCGTCGTGGGGTCATGACTTTCGTCCCAGTTACCAGCAGTTGGGCTTTTTAAAAGCCAGCTTACCCAATACGCCTTTTATTGCTTTAACCGCGACTGCCGATAAGGCGACACGCGACGATATCTTAAAGCAGCTGCAAATTGAGCACGCCAAACAGTTTATTTCGTCCTTCGATAGAACCAATATTTCACTGGAAGTGCGTCCTGCCGATAATCGGGTGTCACAGATTGTAAAGTTTATTAGAAAACGCCCCAATCAGTCAGGAATTGTGTACTGTTTAAGCCGAAAAGCCACCGAGCAACTGGCAGAGAAACTCGCTAACAACGGTATTAAAGCAAAGGCCTATCATGCAGGATTGAATTTTGATGAGCGTAGCAAAGTGCAGGAAGATTTTATTTTCGATAAAACACAAATTGTTTGTGCTACCGTTGCTTTTGGGATGGGAATCGATAAATCGAATGTGCGTTGGGTAGTGCATTACAACATGCCTAAAAATATAGAAGGTTACTATCAGGAAATTGGTCGTGCCGGACGTGACGGATTAAAATCGCATGCATTGTTATTTCACAGTTATGCCGATGTGATTCAGTTGCGAAATTTTGCTAACGGTACTTCTAATGAGGAAGTTCAGGTTGCTAAAATAGAACGCATGAAGCAGTTTGCTGAGGCGACCACCTGCCGTAGAAAAATATTATTGAGTTACTTCGGGGAGTTACTGGCTGAGAATTGCGGAAATTGTGATGTGTGTAAAAATCCGCCACAGTTTTTCGATGGAACTATCATAGCTCAAAAGGCGCTGTCTGCAATCTATCGCCTGAAAGAAACCGAAGCCGTTGGGATGGTAATTGACGTATTACGCGGCTCGCATAATGCAGCAGTGCTTGACAAAGGGTATACGCAGCTAAAAACCTTTGGTATAGGTAAAGATATCGCATGGAAAGATTGGCAGCATTATATTATTCAGTTGATTAATCAAGGGTTTTGTGAAATTGCCTTTCATAAGAATAACGCGTTACATCTCACTGAATTCTCTAAAAAAGTGCTGTTTGAAGGGCTTAAAGTATCCTTAACCAAACCGATAGAAGTTGCAGAAATAAAACCAGCAACCCGAGAGCGCAAAGTTGCCAAGCCCAAAGGTTCAGGTCTTTTTGAGCGTTTACGTCAGTTGCGTTATAAAATTGCTTTAGAAGAAAATATTCCGGCATATCTGGTATTTAGTGATGCGACATTAAAAGAGATTGAACGCGAGCGCCCGATGAGTGAAGACGACTTTTTAAGCATCAGTGGGGTTGGTAAACGTAAGCTTGAGGTATACGGTGATGAGTTTATTGCCGAGATTCTCGATTTTATGGGGTCGAAGCAAAAGAAACCTAAAAAGACCGATACGCATTTGGTAACCTACGACCTGTACAAGCAAGGATTGTCTGTTGAGGAGATATCGATAAAGCGTAAATTAAAAGCGCCAACCATTTATTCGCATATCGCCAAGTTATACAAAGACGGTAAAGCCATAAATATCTACGATTTTGTTACCAAAAGTGAAGTGGCTGCGGTAAAAAAAGCCTATAAAGAACTGGATGCGCCCAGTGCTTTAAAACCGTATTTCGATTACTTTAACGAGCAAATGGATTATTTTAAAATCCGTTTGGCCTTGAGTGTTATTGAAAAGGGGTAGGAGTAGGTTGTCATACTGAACTTGTTTCAGTATCTATTTAAAGTGATAGTAGTCATTTATTGCATTTCTTGTTATCTTCGAAAAACAAAATACCTGTCATGCTGAATTTATTTCAGCATCTCTAAATACCATGACTGGTCATCAACATAATTATAAAGTTAATCAATGCATATCACAGAGGATGAAGTTTTCGAAAAACAGGATTTTACAATAAACCGATTGCCAAAAGGTGATTACGATTACTGTAGGTTTATTAATTGTAATTTTTCGGAGAGTTTTATGTCTGAAATTAAGTTTCTGGAATGTGAGTTTATTGACTGCAATTTAAGTTCAGCAAATATCACCTATACCAGTTTTCAGGAAGTTCAATTTAAACGTTGTAAAATGCTCGGGTTGCATTTTGAGAACTGTAATACCTTTGGTTTGGAGATAAAAATAGAAGATTGTGTGTTGGATCATTCTTCTTTTTATCAGGTGGGGTTAAAAACAAGCCGAATCACCAACAGTAAATGCGTGCATGTCGATTTTACCGAGGCCGATTTAAGTGGGTTGGTGTTTAACGGTTGCGATTTTAAAGAGGCGACATTTCAAAATAGCAATTTAGAACATACCGATTTTAGAAAAGCAACAAATTATCGAATTCATCCTGAGCATAATAAGATGAAAGGCGCTAAATTTGCTTTGGAAGGCGTTTCTGGACTATTGGAGGCGTACCAAATAAAAATAGAATAACTCTCTATGAAGGTATTCGATACCATAGACGATCTACTTACCGAACTCCATGTGACCAAAAAAAGCGTGTCACCAGATTTCTTTATTCTAAAGTTTGACGATTTAGATTATGCACGAACAGTAGAGACTTTTCCGCATTACAAGAGGTTTTTCGAGATTGCGTTTTACGAGGAGAATAAGAATGAAGTGCAGGTAGGGCATACCAAGATGAATGATTTAAGTGACTCTATCATGTTCACGTCGCCTATGCAATCGCTTTCGGTAATTCGTAAGGAAAAACCGGTGGGTATCATTGTGTTTTTCAAAGCCAAGTTTTTTACGCCCAAACGTCACCAGTATGATATACAGCATGAGTTTCCATTTTTTAAACTAAATACCAAACCGTCGTTTAAAATTAGTAAAGAAGAAAAGCAGTATATCAAACAGCTGCTGGAAGCAATGCATCGTGAGTTTGAAAATAACGAAGCCCAATGTGTTGAGATTATTCAATCATATTTAAATATTCTATTGAATTATATGAAGCGCATTTTAAAAGGCGAATCGGGTAATGTGAAATTGAAGCGCTATGAAGAGCTTACCAATGCCTTTGAAGAGCTGTTGCTGGAGGAAACCGGGAAGTATAAAACGATAGCTGAATATGCTAGTTTGCTCAATATTACTCCTATTTATTTATCGGAATGTACTAAGCGGGCTAACGGTCGTTCGGCTAAACAGATTTTAACCAATTACCAAATGCTTCGTGCCAAATCTTTACTGGTACAAACCACAAAATCTATTGAAGAGATATCAATGATAATGGGGTTTGAAGAAGCGACCAACTTTATTAAATTCTTTAAAAATAATGAAGGCGTAACACCTTCAGTTTTTAGAAAACTACCTTAAAAAGTATCATTTTCACCTAATTTTGAATTGCTATTAAACTGGCATACCGAACTACCTTTGCATCTTCCGAAGGGAAAATATTGCACATGAAAAAGTTTAGAGTTAATAAGGGTAATAGTAAAATTATCATTTTGTTTTTGGCGGCATTGATAGCATTGTCGCCATTTGCAATTGATTCGTATCTATCGGCCATGCCGCTTATGGCGACATTTTTTGGAGTAGATATTAATGTGATAGAATTAACTATTACCTTATATTTTCTTGGGTTTTCTATAGGTAATTTTTTTGGAGGTCCGTTGTCGGATGCTTATGGACGTAAGCCTGTTGCTTTAACCGGAATTACACTTTACGGACTTTCAGCATTAGCTATACCATTCTGTTCTGCCATCGAGGGTGTTTTGGCGCTAAGAATCCTTCAGGCTTTTGGTGGTGGTTTTGCTACAGTTACAGCGAATCTGTTTATTCGTGATTGGTATAAAGGCGAAAAAGTTGCTAAACTGATTACGATCACAACCATGATTATGATGCTGGCACCGTTGTTTGCTCCAGTGTTTGGCTCGGTAATCATTCACTATAATGGGTGGCAAGGCGTCTTTTTATTTTTGTTTATCTGGGCGGTAATTCTGTTTACGCTATTTTATATGCTTATTCCGGAATCCAGAGAAGATAAGTTAATATCCAGACGGTTTAACACAAAAGAATTATTAGGAAAGTACAAAGTGTTTCTGTCCGATAGAAAATCGGTGATTATGCTTATGGCAATAAGTTTTCCGGTGTCCGGACTGTATATTTTTATCACGAGTTCGTCCTTTATTTATCTGGAATATTTTAAAGTCGATCAGGCACATTTCCCGTTAATTTTCGGCGCAACTATTTTATTAAACATCTTATTATCATTATTAAATACGTATCTGCTTAAATTCTATAAGCCTAAACGCTTATTGCACATTGGTTTATACATGCAGCTGTTGGCAGGGTTTCTACTGTTTTTAACCGTGCAGTCTGGAAATGTATCCTTCTGGAGTGTATTTGTGTTAATTGTATTTTATGTTGGTAGTTTAGGTCTGGTTTTTGGTAACGGAACAGCTTTGATTCTTAATATAAATCCCGAAGTTAGCGGTTCAGCCAATGCTACCTTAGGAATCTTCAGGTTTTTATTAGGTTTTGTTTCAGGAACCTTAATAGCGTTATTTCATTCTAAAGATTTAGTGCCTATCGGAGTTGCTATGTTCACTTGTAGCTTGATTGGAAATCTGTTCTTTTTCATGTCTAAAAAAGTGAAAAAAAGCAATCCTGAATTTGCTATAAATACTCCTGAGAAATAGATTTATAGATATTTGTAAATGAATTTGATTAAATTTAGGATAGTTTTCTAAATTAATCCATTCATGAAAAAAACACTTTTATTATTTGTCATTGTAGGTGTCTTGCATGCCTGTAAAAATAAGGTGGAACATCAGGTTACTGAACCTTTAGAACAGCCGGTTGAACAGGTTGATGTTAAAAAAGAAGCACCAAAAGAAATCTATGCATCCCAAAGTGTAAATGATGCTTTGGCAGAGCAAATAAAGGATTTTATTACTACCCAATATTTATCTGAAGGTGATTTGAATATTATTGATGCGTCACAACGAAAGTTTCAGCTTTATCAAATCGATTTGAATAACGACGGTAAAAATGAAGTCTTCGTTAATTTTATGACGTCTTATTTTTGTGGAACAGGGGGATGTACCATTCTGCTATTAAGCCCCGAATTAAAAACCATCACAAGGTTTACAGTAACCAGAACCCCATTATGGGTAGAGCCGTCCATGAAAAATGGTTGGAAGATTATTTTAACCAGATCTCTTGGAGAATTAAAAGAACTGACTTACGCAAACGGAACCTATCCGTCCAATCCATCAATGGTAGAAAAAGCACCTTATGATGCCGCCAGTGGTCATGCCGAAATCCTTTTTGATGATAATTTTAGTCCGCCGAAAACCTATAGTTTTTAAACTGGAATTAGGAAGTTTTAATAAAAAGTGTAAACTTAGCACTTATTATATTTGATTAAAACTAAACTAAATATGAAATTCTTTTCACCACTATTTTTATTAACCTGTCTACCTATATTTTCATTACAGTCTTTTGCACAGAATGAACAATTTAATAATCCAATAGCTGAAGAACGTGCCGACCCATGGGTGTTTAAAACCGATGACGGAACCTATTACCTAATTGCGACTGTGCCTGAGTACGATAAGATAGTTATTCGACAAGCCAAAACTATAAACGGATTAAAAGAAGCCGAAGAAAAAGTTGTTTGGACCAAGCATGAAACCGGAGTTATGGGGCATCATATCTGGGCGCCTGAATTACATAAAATTGATGATGTGTGGTATATTTATTTTGCCGCTGGTGAAGCTGAAAATATCTGGAATATCAGAATGTGGGCCTTATCAAATACGTCTAAAGACCCAATGCAAGGCACCTGGAAAGAAGAGGGTAAGGTGAAAGCCAAACAGGAGTCGTTTTCTTTAGATGCGACAACTTTTGAACATAAAGGTAAACGTTATATGATCTGGGCGCAGAATGTACGCGGTGGCAAACACGGTACAGGATTAGTGTTATCTGAAATGGAAAATCCAACCACATTGGTGGGACCAGAAGTAGTTATCACCGAGCCTGAATTTAGCTGGGAACGCATGAAATATAATGTTAACGAAGGGCCGGCAGTTATAAAGCACGACGGTAGAATTTTTGTAACCTATTCGGCGAGTGCTACCAATCAAAATTATTGTGTTGGTCTGTTGTGGATTGATGAAGATAAAGATCTTTTAGACCTTAAAAACTGGAATAAATCGCCAGGACCTGTGTTTTATACCAACGAAGATGTGAAGCGTTACGGGCCAGGGCATAATTCATTCACCACTTCAGAAGACGGTAAAGATTTAATTATGATTTATCACGCACGTGATTATAAGGAGATTAAAGGTCATGAACTATCAGATCCAAATCGTGCAACCAGAGCCAGAGTAGTAAAATGGACGCCAAGTGGTTTCCCTGATTTCATGCAGGCTATTGGTGATTAATTTCGTTAATAACTCCTGAAAAGTCTTTTTCAAAAACTACTTCAAAATTGCTATTTTGCGGACTCTTATTTAGTGAAACCAAATGAAAGTCTGTATAGCCGAGAAACCAAGTGTGGCGCGAGAAATAGCCACTGTTTTAGGAGCGAATACCAAACGCGATGGGTATTTCGAAGGGAATGGCTATGCAGTAACGTATACCTTTGGTCATTTATGTACTTTAAAAGAACCTAATGATTATAAGCCGTATTGGAAAAGCTGGGATTTGAATAATCTGCCCATGTTACCTGAAAAGTTTGAAACAAAAGTGGTAGCAAACTCAGGAATACAAAAGCAGTTTAAAATTGTTAAAAGCTTGTTCGAAAAAGCCGATGTGGTTATAAACTGCGGGGATGCCGGGCAGGAAGGAGAGCTTATTCAGCGTTGGGTAATGAATGAAGCGAATTACAAAGGTGAAGTGAAACGTCTTTGGATTTCTTCATTAACCACCGAAGCCATTAAAGAAGGCTTCGATAATTTAAAACCCTCTGAAAGCTACGATAACCTTTATTACGCGGGCTTTTCAAGAGCGATAGGCGACTGGTTACTAGGTATGAATGCAACGCGTTTGTACACTTTAAAACATGGCGGATACAAGCAGGTTTTATCTATTGGGCGTGTGCAAACCCCAACGTTGGCGATGGTGGTGAATCGTTTCAAGGAAATTGAAAACTTTAAGCCACAGCCGTATTGGGAATTACAAACCATGTATCGCGATACCTTGTTTAGTTGTGAGGAAGGACGCTTTTTAAAGAAGGAAGACGGGGAGGTTTTAGCCAATCGCGTTAAAGAAAGTGATTTCGAGATTGTTTCTATTGAAAAGAAAGACGGAAAGGAATATGCGCCAAAACTGTTTGATTTAACCGGCTTACAGGTGTATTGTAATAATAAATTTGGCTTTTCAGCTGAAGATACTTTAAAGATAGTTCAGAGTTTATACGAGCAAAAGGTTGTCACATACCCAAGGGTAGATACTACGTTTTTACCAAGCGATGTATACCCTAAAGTAGAAGGTATTCTTAGAAAATTAACGGATTATTCCACTTTAACGCAACCTTTATTAGGAAAGAAAATAAAGAAGTCCAGCAAAGTATTCAACGATAAGAAAGTTACCGATCACCATGCGATCATTCCCACGGGGATGCAATCACAATTGCCATATAATCAAAAACAGGTTTACGATATTATTGTGAAACGGTTTATAGCCGTGTTTTACGATGATTGTTTGGTAGCTAATACTTCGGTAATAGGTGAAGCCGATAAAGTGTCGTTTAAAACAACAGGAAAAGAAATACTAAAGAAAGGTTGGCGTGTGGTGTTTGAAAGTCCGGATAAGAAAGAAAAAGAATCCGGGATTCTACCAAGTTTTGAAAAAGGAGAAAAAGGACCTCATGAACCTTCATTTTTAGAAAAGGAAACCAAGCCGCCAAATCAATATACCGAAGCCTCTTTATTACGTGCTATGGAAACGGCAGGGAAGCAGGTGGATGATGAGGATCTAAGGGAGCTGATGAAGGAAAACGGTATTGGTCGTCCGTCAACGCGTGCCAATATTATTGAGACCTTATTCAAGCGTAAATACATCAAGCGAAATAAAAAACAGGTGTTGCCAACGGTTACTGGAATTCAGTTGATAGAAACCATTCAGAATGACTTATTAAAGTCAGCGGAATTAACCGGAAGTTGGGAAAAGCAACTGAAAGATATTGAAAAAGGCGAGTATAGTGCCGGTGCTTTTATAAAAAATATGAAGCGCATGGTTGATGCTTTGGTGTATGAGGTACGCAGTGAGACCAGAAGGGCTAATATTTCACATGCCGTAACAGTTAAAAAACGTGAGGCGAAAGCCGAACAAAAAAAGCAGGCCGGTATCCTTGCTGAAACTTGTCCGAAGTGTAAACAAGGCAACATTATAAAAGGGAAATCGGCATATGGCTGTAGTGCTTATAAGTCGGGATGTAACTTTGTGATGCCGTTTTCGTTTAGCGGTAAGAAAATCTCCGAAAAGCAATTTGTGCGATTACTTCAAAAGGGGTCGACAGTTAATTTAAAAGGTTTTCAAACCGATGCCGGTAAAGTAGAAGGATTAGTACGTTTTGATGATGACTTTAAATTGAAATTAGAACCCAAGAAAACGGGGAAGCCAAAAACTGTGGAAGTTAAGTCTTCGACCTCAGGTGACGCTAATTCCGATGAATTGAAATGCCCAAAATGTAAGCAAGGCACCATTATAAAAGGTAAAACTGCTTACGGATGCAGTGCTTATAAATCGGGATGTGACTTTGTAATGACGTTTGAGGCTGTGAAAGAAAAAATAAACGGACAAACACCAACCAAGGAATTGGTGTATAGTATACTAAGTGGAAATGTGTAATATGGAGCACAAGCACTTTATAATCTACAAACCTTTCGGCTTTTTAAGTCAGTTTTACAGTAACGATAGCAAACAACAAAAAAAGAATTTTCTAGGTAGTTTACATGATTTTCCTGAAGGAATTATGGCTATTGGTCGTTTGGATGAAAAATCGGAGGGCTTATTGTTATTGACAACGGATGGTAAAACCAGTGACTTTGTAAACAGTAAAAAGGTAGATAAGGAATACTATGCTTTGGTAGACGGAGCTATAACCGATGAAGCTGTTCAACAGATGGCTAATGGGGTAGAAATAGGCTTTAATGGAAAGAAGTACCAGACAAAGCCATGTAAAGTGTTTAAACTTGAAGAGGAGCCTGATTTACCAACCAGATCGAAAAAGATACGGGATGCGCGTCACGGACCAACCACCTGGATATCGGTTACCCTTAATGAAGGTAAGTTTAGGCAAGTACGTAAAATGACATCGGCTGTAGGTTTTCCAACATTGCGCTTGGTGCGTGTTCGAGTGGGGCACTTAAATTTAGGACAAATGCAGGTTGGAGAGGTTATACCAATAGATCTTTTAGAGGAGTTTTAATGTTTAATTTCATCATTCGCTATACGTGTTAGGGATTACTCATAAACGCTTATTGTTATAAGAAGGAAATCGTGAATACGAAAGTATTTGAAGCAAGCTACATATAGCGCGAAAAGCCCGACCCTTAGGGGAACGCCAGAAATACTATTAAATTTCTAATTTCTTTAATTCTCTGTAATTCTTATTGAGACGCTTAAGTAATAAACCATAAATAAGGCGGTAAAACAACCATAAAATCAGTATAAAAACTACGGTGAAAACAACCACAATCATAGAAGTAACCACCACTTGTTTGGTTGTGAAATGGGCAAACTTATCGGTGAGTTCGGGATCGTGGGTAAAGGCATAATAAAACCCAATAAGTAACGAAACTCCAGCGACAACCAAATTGTAAAGCACATAGTACTTAATTATTTTACGGGTTTTTATAATGCTTCTCATCAGGTTTTTAATACTGTCGGTAACAGAAATAGCTCTGTAGGCTTTATACAACAGGTAAATAAATAACAAGATGATGCCGTAACTAATAGTGGTGATAGTACCAAATACATATTCATTGGTGTATACCGAATCGAGTTTCGCTTTATAGCCTTCGGAAGCAAAATACGGGATGAAATTTATAACAATCCAAAAAGCAAGTTCGGCGATGCTAATGTAAAATAAGGTCTTGACAATAGAAGACGATTTTTTTTGCAGCATCGGGTAGATGTCTTTTGCAGATAGTTTATTGCGTTCAGACGGTTTGTTCCAGTCTTTTTTTAGTAAATCTAATTCATCCATAGCTTACGGATTTAATATGGTTTTTAGTTTGGTTTTAATTCGGTTCATTTTCACTCGTGCATTCACCTCGCTAATTCCTAAAGTTTCACTTATTTCTCGGTAGTCCTTGTCTTCTAAGTACAGAAATACAAGGGCTTTTTCTATATCGTTAAGTTGGTGTATAGCTTTGTATAAAATTTTTAATTGTTCCTCTTCGGTATTGTCATAAGCTTCAGATTTTATTTTAAAAGATACACCGTCAAAGTCTTGCGTTTTGACAGAGCGTTTCGATTTTCGGTACAGTGTAATAGCTGTATTCAGACTTACACGATACATCCAGGTACTAAATTTAGCATCACCTCTGAATTTTGGGTAAGCTTTCCAGAGTTGAATGGTTATTTCCTGAAATAAATCGTTATGTGCATCGTAATTATTAGTGTACAATCGGCAAACTTTATGTACAATATTTTGATGCTTCTCTAGCAATTCAACAAAACTATGTTCTAGTTCTTTTTTCAAATTAGTGGTTTAGTTATACTGTAAGTAGCTTAAAAATTTAAAACGTTACAAGGTTATAAAAATAATATTTTTGATAATATGAATAAAACATGGTTAGTCCGTTTAACTAAACCACTATGGACTTGAAGTCCATAGGTTTGTTACACGAGGGACTAAAGTCCCTCTTTCTTACTCTAATATGA
>NZ_JACVXD010000119.1 GCF_014596975.1 Aestuariibaculum marinum
CCGTATCTGACAATGCTACCCCAGCCAATACAGCTACTGATGTCATGACGGTAACAGTCACCGATAATGAAAATCCAACGGTAAACGCTACAAGCAATGTTGTTACAACAACTAGTGCAGATGCCTCTGGAGACTGTACCGTGGACGTGGCCATCACCGATGCAACTTTCAACGATAATTGTTCCGTAAGCTCAATTGCATGGATAATGACCGGTGCTGTAAA
>NZ_JACVXD010000012.1:0-96254 GCF_014596975.1 Aestuariibaculum marinum
AAACTATATGACAACTCAAATGACTAACTGTATGAGATCCTCTTCGCTGATATTCTGACATATCATAAAGATATAATCTTTATATCACTAAAGTGCTGCAATGAAATTGCAGGGTTTTAGACCCTAATTTAAAACCAATAAAGCACATAAAAAAAGCCAACTGTATCAGTTGGCTTTTTTTGTATTATAAGTCTTGGATTATCCTCCGAAATCATCAAATCTGATGTTTTCATCTGGAAGACCAAAATCTTCTCCCATTTTTTGTACCGCTTTGTTCATTAACGGCGGTCCACAGAAGTATAATTCAATATCTTCCGGAGCATCGTGTTTGCTTAAGTAGTTATCAATAACACAATTGTGAATGAAACCTACAAAACCATCTCCTGGTGAATCGATATCCTCTTTTACTTTCCAATTATCTTCTGGTAATGGCTCAGAAAGCGCTAAGAAGAAACGGAAGTTAGGGAACTCTTTTTCTAATTGATAGAAATGGTCTAAGTAGAATAACTCACGCTTAGAACGCCCTCCGTACCAATACGTCACTTTACGTCCAGTTTTTAAGGTTTTGAATAAGTGGTATAAGTGTGAACGCATTGGCGCCATACCAGCTCCACCACCTACGTAAAGCATTTCGGCTTCAGACTCATTTATAAAGAACTCACCGTAAGGACCAGAAATTGTTACTTTATCTCCTGGTTTTCTTGAGAAAATATAAGATGAAGCTACCCCTGGATTTACGTCCATCCAACCATTTTTATTTCTATCCCATGGCGGAGTCGCAATACGTACGTTAAGCATGATATCACGTCCTTCTGCTGGGTAAGAAGCCATAGAGTAAGCTCTTTCAACCGTATCATCATTTTTCATTACTAGCGGCCATAATCCGAACTTATCCCACTCTGCCTGAAATTTATCTGGCGTTTCGTGCTCTTCTGGATGTGCTGTAATGTCGATATCTGAATACTTAATTTCACATTTAGGGATTTCAATCTGAATATACCCTCCTGCTTTATAATTCATATCTTCTGGGATACGTACTACGAACTCTTTAATAAACGATGCTACGTTGTAGTTACGTACCACTTCTGCTTCCCATTTTTTAATACCAAATACCTCTTCTGGTATTGAGATATCCATATCTTGTTTTACCTTAACCTGACAAGCTAAACGCGCACCGTGTTGTAACTCTTTACGTGTAAAGTGAGGGGTTTCAGTTGGAAGTGCTTCACCACCTCCTGAATTTACGTGACATTCACATTGAATACACGTTCCACCACCACCACAAGCTGATGGTAAAAATATTTTTTGATTTCCTAAAGTAGATAATAAACTACCTCCTGAAGCAACCTCGATTTCCTTTTCACCATTAATAGTAATCTTTACCGGTCCAGATGGCGATAACTTTTGTTTTACTACTAATAGCAAGGTAACCAGTAAAAGCGTAATAATTAAGAACGCGACTACTGTTGCTACTATTGTTCCTGTTGTACCTGCTGCTAATAAAATCATCTTAATTATTTGTATTGTTAGCTAACTCTTCTTTTGCTGTTTCAGCTGCGTTTAAAGCAACCTGATCGTTTGATGTTTTCTCTTCAATAGAAGCTGTTTTTTCTTCTTTCTTAGCCTCATCATCACCTCCAGTTAACATACCACCAAAACTCATGAATCCAATCGCCATTAACCCTGTAATGATAAAGGTAATACCTAAACCACGTAACGCAGGCGGCACGTTTGAATATCTGATTTTCTCACGGATAGCAGCAATAGCTAAGATTGCTAAAAACCATCCTATACCTGAACCTACACCGTAAACAGTAGCTAACCCTAAGGTTGGAATTTCACGAGATTGCATGAATAATGAACCTCCTAAAATTGCACAGTTTACCGCGATAAGTGGTAAGAAAATACCAAGTGAGTTATATAATGATGGAGAAAACTTCTCTACCACGATTTCTACTAACTGTACCATGGTTGCAATAGTAGCAATGAATAAGATGAATGATAAGAAGCTTAAATCGTAAGCTGCATACTCTTCCCCTAACCATTTTAAAGCACCAGGTTGTAAAATATACTGATCTAACAACCAGTTTAAAGGTACTGTTATAAGCATTACGAAAATAACGGCAGCCCCTAAACCAACAGCTGTTGAAACTTTTTTAGATACTGCAAGGTAAGAACACATTCCTAAGAAGGTGGCGAATACCATGTTATCTATAAATATTGATTTTAAAAATAATTCTAAATGTTCCATATGTTTTCAATTATGAATTCTGAAATCAGAATCCTAAATTAGAGACTAGTCTTCGATTAATGCTTTGTTTCTAGAACGTTGTACCCAAATAATGATTCCTACCACGATTAATGCCATTGGCGATAATAACATGAAACCATTATTTTCATATCCTATGGCATACAATCCAGTTTTCTCGATTGGATCTCCTAAAACTTTAAATCCTAATAATGTACCAGAACCTAATAATTCTCTGAAGAAACCAACGATAATAAGGATTACACCATAACCTAAAGCATTACCAATACCATCTAAAAACGATTTCCATGGTCCGTTACCTAAAGCGAAAGCCTCAAAACGCCCCATGATAATACAGTTGGTAATAATTAACCCAACGAATACCGATAGGGTTTTACTTAACTCGTATGAGAATGCTTTTAATACCTGGTCTACTATAATTACTAAAGCTGCAACAACAACTAACTGAACTATAATTCTAATTTTTGAAGGAATAATGTTTCTCAATAAAGAGATAACCACGTTACCTATACCTAATACAAATAATACAGATACAGCCATCACAATAGATGCTTTTAACTGCGCTGTAATCGCTAAGGCAGAACAAATACCTAATACCTGAATAGTAATTGGGTTATTATCTGCTAACGGATCTGTAATTAACTTTGCGTCTTTCTTTGATAAAAGTCCCATACGATTAATTATTTTTTAAATTATCAAAATAAGGTTTGTAAAGCTTTAAATCGCTTTTAATCATTGCTGAAACACCATTACCTGTAATCGTTGCTCCTGCAATAGCATCCACCTCATTATCTGTTTTATCTTCGTTTGTTGGATCAGCATTTCCTTTAGCTACGTCAACCCCTTTAAAGTTTCCGTTAGCATCTAATAAATGTTCTCCAATAAAATCGTCCATAAAGAAACGCTCTTTAATGTTCGCTCCTAAACCTGGTGTTTCACCCTTATGATCGAAATACGCCCCTTGAATAACCATATTTTCATTCATTGAAACATATCCCCAGATGGCATCCCAAAGTCCCTTTCCGTAGATTGGCACAATGTAAAATGTCTTTCCGTCCTTCTCTCCTATAAATAAAGGTAAGTTACGCTTTGCAGCATCTCCACCAGCAGCAGCTTTATCTTTTTTAAGATCGATTAAATAAGCCTGATCATCTTCAGAAACGTTCCCGTTTGTAATAACCTCTTGCTTTGTGATATATTTTGAGAATAATTCTGGTGCCTCTTTTGTGTCTACAAACACTGCGCTACCCGCATCATTATTGTTTACTCCCATAGCATATAGAATATTTTGTTGTTTCTCTATACGCATATTTTCTGAAATCTTTGGACTTAATGAAGAGGCCGTAAATGCTAATAAGGCTCCTACAATTACTACCATTGCTATCGCAAATAGAATAGTATATGAATTTTTGTCTGTTCTATTTTCCATCGTTATGCAACTTTAGCTTTTAAACGTTTCATTCTTTTCTTCACATTACCTTGAACAACGTAATGATCGATAGTTGGTGCAAACACGTTCATTAAAAGAATCGCCAACATTACACCTTCTGGATATGCCGGGTTGAATACACGAATTAAGATAGAAATAAGTCCTATTAAAAATCCGTAGATCCATTTTCCTTTGTTCGTTTGTGAAGCCGTTACAGGATCTGTAGCCATAAACACCGTACCGAAAGCAAAACCTCCAATTAATAAGTGGTGCCAGAATGGTGTATTCATTAATCCATAAAACTTACTTCCTTCTCCAATAACTCCTGCATCTACCACTTGGTTGAAGATTAACCCCATTACAATGGCTCCTAATGCAGAAGACAACATAATTCTCCAGCTTCCAATTTTGGTAAAGATTAAGAATAAACCTCCTAAAAGAATTAATAAGGTAGATGTTTCACCAACCGATCCTGGAATAAACCCTAAGAACATATCGGCAGTTGAGTATGCAAATTCTTTACCCTGCGCTAAGCTACCTAAAATGGTTTCACCAGAAATAGCATCTAAATTAGCTCCGGCTGCAATTTCATTTGTTCTTTCAACCGCACCTTCTACCCATACTTTATCTCCAGACATCCAAGTTGGATATGCGAAGAACAAGAACGCACGAATGGTTAAAGCCGGGTTAAGGATGTTCATCCCTGTACCACCGAAAACTTCTTTACCAATTACCACACCAAAAGCTACTGCCACAGCAAGCATCCAAAGTGGAATATCGATAGGAACAATAAGCGGCACTAACATACCGGTTACTAAGTATCCTTCTTCTACTTCGTGTTTTTTTATGATAGCGAATAAGAACTCAATTCCTAAACCAACACCGTAAGACACGATTACCAACGGAAGGATTTTCCAGAATCCAACGGTGAAGTTTGCTAAAGTCCAGAATTCTGAACTAAAGAAACCACTTGAAACGGCCTGAATGTCTCCAACTGCTAAATTATGTTGATAACCCGCGTTAAACATTCCGAAGATTAAACACGGTATCATAGCCATGATTACAGTATTCATGGTACGCTTTAAATCATCGGCTGCCTTAACATGAGTACCTCCATGCGTCGTCTCATTCGGCAAGTATAAGAAAGTATGCAACGCGTTGAATGCCGGAGCAAACTTCGTGCTTTTGTACTTTTCTTTTAAAACATGTAATTTATTTTTTAAACTCATTTTTTATAGTTTTCATTTCTAATTAGAAAAATGAATAAGATTTATTTTTCATTTTGCTGTACAAAACTCAAACATTGCGTTTTTCATTTTGCTTCACAAAAAGAATAATTATCCAATTTCTTTAAGCATTAAATCTAAGCCCTCTCTAATAATTTTTTGATGCGGTTGCTTCGATACACAAACGAATTCTGTTAATGCAAAGTCCTCTGGAGCGACTTCATACATTCCTAAAGCTTCCATTTCATCTAAATCTTTATACATACAAGCTTTTAAAACTTGTAATGGATAAATATCTAAAGGGAATACTTCTTCGTAACCACCTGTAACTACAAAAGCACGGTGCTCACCATTAGTATTAGTATCTAAATTGTATTCTTTTTTAGGGTTTAACCAAGAAAAGGTTAATGCTCTTGAAGTAGAAACTTTATTAAATACCGGTTTGTTCCATCCGAAGAAATCGTAATCATCACCTTCAGGAATTACAGTTATTACATTACTGTAATAATCTAATGCACCATCTGGTTTAACTTGTTTTCCGCTTAAAACGTTACCTGAAATGACACGAGCGTTAGCACCTTGTGCAATGCCTTTATCGTAAACCATGGTTGCGACTTCACTACCAATTTTAGTTTTAAAGTAACGTGGTTTTTCGATTTCAGAACCTGCTAAGGCCACAACACGTTCGGCATTAAATTTACCGGTTAACAATAATTCACCTATAATAACAAGATCTTGTGCGTTTACTGTCCAAACAACCTCACCTTTATTTACAGGATCTACTTTATTAATAAGTGTACCTACATTACCTGCAGGGTGTGGTCCTAAAACTTTGTGAAGTGTTACTCCAGTTAAACCTGCTAAAGGCGAATTAGAATTAGCGCCAACCGATACGTGTATTTTACCTTCGGTTAATTTACCAAGGGCAGTAACGGCTGCTTGTAATTCTGCTTCTTTACCTGTTAAAGTAAAATCTAAATCGGCTGCTAGCGGTGCACTTGCGTAACCAGAAATAAAAATAGCTTTTGGTGTTTTAGCCGGATTAGCCACAACATCATACGGACGTTGTTTAATAAATGGCCAACAGCCTGAAGCTAAAAAATGCGCCTTAACCATCCCTGGATTAGCCGCATCTACATCAAACTTACCGTTGTCTAAATACACTTGTTCGCTATCTACTTCTATTTTAATAGCATCTACTCTACGTTTTGGTCCACGAACTACCTCAATTACAGTTCCAGATACAGGCGACACAAATTTTACAGCCTCATTCGATTTATCATAAAAAATCGTTTCACCTGCTTTTAATTTAGTCCCTTCTTTAGCTACAAGTTTTGGAATTACGCTGTGGAAATCTTCAGGTCTAACCGTGCAATACTTACTTATAACTGCCTGTTCAACAGTTTTTTCAGCCTCACCTTTAAGTTTTATATTCAGACCTTTCTTAATCTTAATGTCGTTTGACATACGCTATATAATTGAATTTTGTTGTCTAAAAAGCGACGCAAATTTACTGAATTTCTTCAGGAATCAACATTATTGTATTCGCTTAGTTTGTTATTTGTACTAATTCTAAATAACAGATTATTGCCCAGGCATGAAATTTGCATATCTTTACACTATATTATTCGTAATTAAATGAAAATTAACATACAGCTCCTTTTATATTTTTTCCTTTTTTCTCTTACAGGCTTTGCTCAAGTTGAAGAAGTAGCTCCGCCCGATTACATAAAAACGATAAACTTTAAAGGCAATACACCCGAAACACAATTACCTATTTTAAAGCTCGGTGAATATGTAATTTTGGAGTTCGATGCCCTAAATGGAAATGAGGATGATTACTACTATAAAATTGAGCATTTTAATCACGACTGGACGCCTTCTGTGTTATTTAAATCGGAGTACTTAAACGGTTTTGATAATCAACGCATTCGCACCTACGAAAACTCATACAACACCTATCAAATTTATTCGCATTACAAACTTACCATTCCAAATCAGTTTACAAAAGGATTAAAAGTTTCAGGAAATTATATGCTTTCTATTTTTAATAGTTATGATGAACTGGTTTTCTCAAGAAAATTCATGATTTACGAAGAAGACGCCTCGGTAGGAGTCGCACTTAAACGCGCAAGAAACATTGAATATTTAGACCAGAAACAACGTGTTGATGTTACTATTTCTCCAAACGGAGCAGCCTTTAATAACCCAATGCAAACCGTTAAGATTGTCATTGTACAAAACAACAATTTAAACACAGCCATTAAAGATTTAAAACCGCTATATACGGTTGGCAAACAACTTATCTATAAGTATGATACCGAAACCAGCTTCTGGGGTGGTAACGAATACCTTTATTTCGAAAATAAGGATGTACGCGCAGCCAATACCGGAGTACAATTCATCGATTTAAAAGAACTTTATCACAATTATTTATTTACCAATATGCCCAGATACAACCGGCCTTACACATACAATCCGGATATTAACGGAAATTACGTTATTACCAATATTGATGCCGAAGACCCGAGTATTGAAGCCGATTACGTTTGGGTACATTTTTCACTGTCTGCCGATGACACCTATAGAAACAAAAATGTGCATGTTTATGGTAATTTCAATAATTACGTGATAGATGAAAGCACCCAATTGATTTACGACGAGAACAGGGATACTTTTTCTACCTCGCTTCTTTTAAAACAAGGATTTTACAACTACAAATACGTTGTGGTTAATGATGATAATTCCGTAAACGAAGGTGCTATTGACGGCAACTTTTACCAAACCGAAAACAACTATAAAGTTATTGTCTATTACCGAGATCTCGGCGCGCGTTACGACAAAATTGTCGGCATTGGCGAAGGCACATCGGTAAATATCTCAAACTAACCCCTTTTCAACCCATTTTCTTAACACTTTTGGTTAATTTTTCCCGATAACTTCTAATATTTCTTATTTTAGCAGTACATCTATACCCTATTTACCAATAAAAAACATGGTTCAATTAGTTACAAGAGGCATTAAAATCTCGGTCGAAACCACCTACGAAGGCTCTTTTTACAGAGACTATAAGATACAATATGCTTTTGCGTACACCATTACTATTGAAAACCAAAGCAAGGATGTTGTTCAGTTAAATTCTCGTCATTGGGATATTTATGACGCGTTGAACAATATTGAAATTGTAAAAGGCGAAGGCGTTATAGGTAAAACTCCGGTAATTCAACCCGGTGAATCACACACCTATTCTTCCGGATGCCTGCTTTCCTCACCATTCGGCGCAATGAAAGGGTTTTACAATATGCTTAATTTTTCCACTAACAGCATTTTCAAGGTTACCATTCCTACATTTAAACTAAGCGCACCGTTTGCCATAAACTAATACATCATGAAAACCGTAATTCAATTTATATGTATTCTTTTAATTTCGGCTACCACAAGTTGTCAGTCGAAAACGGATAAAAAGAAAACCTCAGAAGTAAACAGAATTGAGCTTGCCGAAAATTTATCCAGAAAATTATTAGAAGCTCAAAAAAGTGGCAGCTACTATAAGTTATCAGAATCTGAAGCTACACCAACAATGATTAACGGACTTAATGAAGATTTACAAAAAAACGCTTACAGCCAAATAAAAAGTATGTTCGGTGATTTTGAAGATTTGAAATTTGAAGCTCTAAAAATATACCCTAAAAACGGAACCTCTTACGACATCTTTAGGTTTAAAGGTACTTTTGAAAAAAGTAATGAAGTTGAAATTCGAGCCGTTTTAGACAAAGAAGGAAAGCTTTCTGGCTTCTTTGTAAAACCCTGGAACGATAAACTATAGCTCTTCTACTCTATAAAATCGGTATACTGTATCGTTTTGTTTAATGTGGAAAAATTCACAATTTGAGTAATGAACAAACTCATATGTTTCATGGTATTCGAATCCATGACACTCGACTTTGTATACAGCCTCAACATCTACATTCCCGTGGGGAGAGATACGTTTGAATTTAAAATGTAACACCTCCTCTAATTTATGCAATTCAAACCAGGCCCCAGCGGCAATACCAGACAACCATTGTGATTTATGATGTAAATTCTCTACAGGTTTAGGGTGTAAAGAACCTATAAAATCTGGCTGATGCCCTTTCAATCGATCTAAGAAACAACGGATATTTTCACTGACTTGAGACCCTTTAAAAATACCAATCTCCCCGTTCTCCGTAACCTCAAAAACCTGAGGTCCTGTATTTGCCAACAACACATTTCCAACTGTACTTGGTGTAAACCATTTTGACCTTTTCAACTTTCGTTTAATATCTTTATCCGTCACTGAGGCAATCAGTGCATCGGTTACAAATCGCGCACAGTTACATGCTTTTTTAATAAAAGCTGCATATCGAATAAAATGTTGGTTTTGCATTTCGGTGATATGTGCTCGGGCTATATTGTAATCTATGGATGTGCATACCGAAGCCACCAGCTTTCCGTCACCATGGGTCAACTTTGGATGCGTTGCAAGAAATTTCAAAATAGCATCTAAATTTAAAATAGAATCGCCTTCTATTTCGGCTTTCAATGGAAAATCCAATTCATTATCGGTATCCTTACCGCGAACACGCCCCGTAGGTTCTGGCGTTATATAACGTCCAAAATCATGATACTCCAATACACCTGTTGCCTTGTTAATAAGCACTAAGGCCGCATGCCCAGCTCTTAAATAATTCTTTTTACCAATTCCGAAAAACCTTAGAAACGGTGAAAACCATTCTTTAGAAACCATAACAATGGTCTCGGGATAAGCCAGGGTTAAAATAATTCCGGTATTATTATTCATTTACAGGTTCTGGAAGTTTCATAGTCTTGCAGGACGTCAATTCGTTTATCAGACTCTCATAACACATACTAACAACGGCATTCGACTTGATTACCTGTGTAATACTCGTAGTTTTAACAAAGCCGCGATCCATAACAACACCATAATCTAAATTACCTTCACCAGCACTTTTATGGAATTTTAATAGAGTTTCAGAGGTTAGTTTATTCTCCGACTTAAAATCTTCAAACCAAAATCGACGCTCTTGTTTCATTGTATTCGTATACAACGTTGATGACGACCAAATATATTCCGCTATTGGCAGTTTCCTAAAATGTTCAACTTCACCATCCCAAACGAACTCAAAAAATCTCAAATCCTGATTCCAATCTACAATCACCATTGTAAAAGGTTCTATATCTTGAAAATTATAAACAGCCAACTCCTGCTCCAAGCTTTCAAACAATAAAACATCGGTAGCCACCAGCCCTCTGCTTCGTCTGTAATTTTTCTTTCTTTCATGCAATTCGAAAGCACCATTTAAAACACAAACCACTCTGTTTTGTTCACTAACACCTATCCAACTTCCACCTGAAACCTCATCTTTAGGAAACAATAATTTAGTATTATTCTGTGTAGAAATTTCCGGAAGTAGAGCGGCTCTAACCGGAGCTTCATCTCGATTTGAAGTTAAAATAAAATCATTTTTCCCTTTCGGAACCAAAGTAACTGTGCACATGTCCATTATAGTCTTAGAACTAATTTGCAACTTACAAAAATCTGCGAAATTTTAACAGGTTTTTGACAATTCACTCCCCTATAAACTCCTTTAAAAAATGTAAATTTGCGAAGAACAAAAACAAACAAAACTAAAAACTCGTAATATGGGAAAAGGATTCTTTAATGTACCTGTTGCAGTCAATGAGCCTGTTAAGTCTTACGCTCCTGGAACTCCGGAACGTGATGCTGTATTAGCCGCATACAAGAATATGTATAACAGTACTGTTGATGTACCTTTATATATAAACGGACAAAACGTAGAAACTGGAAACACCAGAACTATGTCGCCTCCTCACGATCACAAACATGTTGTTGGAACTTATCACTTAGCTGAAAAGTCGCATGTTGAAGACGCTATCGCCACTGCTTTAGAAGCAAGAAAATCTTGGGCATTAATGCCATGGGAACAGCGTGCTGCCATCTTTTTAAAGGCCGCTGAGCTTGTTGCTGGTCCTTACCGTTATAAAATTAATGCTGCGACTATGATGGCGCAGTCTAAAAATATTTTCCAAGCAGAAATCGACTCGGCTTGTGAGCTTGTAGACTTTTTACGTTTCAACGTTCAGTATATGACTGAAATCTACAGCGAGCAACCAAAAAGTACTAGTGACGCATGGAACCGTGTAGAATACAGACCTCTGGAAGGGTTTACTTATGCCGTGACCCCTTTTAACTTTACTGCTATTGCTGGAAATCTTCCTGCATGTATGGCTTTAATGGGTAACGTAGTGGTTTGGAAACCAAGTGACAGTCAGGTGTATTCTGCTAAAGTTATCATGGATATCTTTGAAGAAGCTGGTGTTCCTCCAGGAGTAATTAATGTTGTATTTGGTGATCCAGTAATGATTTCAGATACCGTTTTATCTCACCCAGATTTCTCAGGATTACACTTTACTGGTTCTACATTTGTATTCAAAGAACTTTGGAAACAAATAGGAAACAACATTCATAACTACAAAACCTACCCAAGAATTGTAGGTGAAACAGGTGGTAAAGATTTTATCATGGCACACAAATCGGCAAACCCTATTCAAGTGGCTACTGCTATTACTCGTGGTGCTTTCGAATTCCAAGGACAAAAATGTAGTGCTGCATCACGTGCTTATATCCCATCAAATCTATGGGAAGATGTTAAAGCGCAACTTACAGAAGACCTAAACTCATTTAGTATGGGTTCTCCTGAAGATATGAGCAACTTTATTACTGCCGTAATTCACGAAGGATCTTTTGATAAATTAGTAAAATATATCGAGCAAGCTAAAGCTGATGCGGACGCTGAAATTATTCTTGGTGGTGGTTACGATAAAAGCAAAGGATACTTTATTGAGCCAACAGTAATCGTAACAACAAACCCAAATTACGTAACTATGGAAACCGAATTATTTGGTCCAGTTGTTACAATTTATGTTTACGATGCTGACAAGTACTCTGAAACCTTAAAATTAGTTGATGCTACAAGTGAATATGCTTTAACAGGTGCTATTCTTTCTCAAGACAGATACGCAATTACTGAGGCTACTACAGCATTACAAAACTGTGCTGGAAACTTCTACATTAACGATAAATGTACTGGTGCCGTTGTAGGTCAGCAACCATTTGGTGGTGCTCGTGCTTCAGGAACTAACGATAAAGCGGGTAGCCCACAAAACTTATTACGTTGGGTTTCACCTCGATTAATAAAAGAAACTTTCGTAACTCCAACAGATTACCGTTATCCGTTTTTAGGAGAATAAAAGTTTATATTATGATTATTGAAATAAAGCCTATCAAATTTGATAGGCTTTATTTTTTCTATAGAAATTTATTTATCTTTCAATATGCAATTCCCTAAACAAGAAAGGCACATTTTTTGATGACTATTAGCTATGAAAAAACAACTAATCATTACCGCTTTATTAATATCCAGTTTCACAACTTTTGCTCAGGCCAACAAATATTTACGTCAAGCCGAACGGAGCGCAGATCTTAAAGAACGCATTGAACTATGTAATCAGGTTATAGCATTAGAACCCAAAAACCTGGATGCCTATTTTTTACGAGGGTTAGCAAAAAATGACTTAGGCGACTACTACGGTGCTATAGTCGACTATTCTAAAATTATTCTTTTAGACCCCGACCCGGACACGTATTATAATCGTGGTAATTCGCGATACGCATTACAGGATTTTGAAGGTGCTAAACAAGACTTTGAAAAAGCTTTTGAGTTAGATCCCTACTTTATAGATGCTCTTTACAGCTTGGGGTGTGCTCAATATGACTTAGGCGAATATGAAGATGCGGTTAAAACCTTCGGAAAAGTTTCGGTCGCTGATCCCATGAACACCAAAGCCATTTACCGCCGGGCTGATAGCTTTAACGCGCTAAAACAATACCGTAACGCGTTAAACAGTTACACACTTGCGGTAAACATAGATAGAAACTCGTTAGCGTATTATAACAGAGGAGTCTTTTTGATGAGCATCAACTATTACAAAGATGCCCTTAGTGATTTTGAAAAAGCCATAAGACGTGACAACAACTATTCTCATGCCTATTTTTACAGAGGAACAGCTCAATTATTTTTAGGTGATTTTGTTAAAGCTTTTGGAGATTACAACACCACATTAAAATTTGACACACTGGATTTTGACGCCATGTTAGGCTTGGCTATTGCAAACTATAAAATGAACGACTTACAAAACGCCAAACTCTTTTTTGAAAAAGCTGGCAATATTATAGATCCAGATCATGCGATAGAAAACATTAACCATTTTAAAGACACCTACTGGTTTAACAATCAATATTATTATTTCAGTCAGATGTTCAACGAACTCATAAAATTGTAATGTTTACCCCTTGTATTTTATAGGTAAGTGTACCACCTTTTTAGTTTCAAAAAAATCTTCTGTGTAATAATCTGTTAAATTATAAATGGTTGCTGTTCTGTAATCCTTGAGTTCTTCGGCTAAATCACCACCTTTAAGATATAAAATGCCGTTTTTAAAATCGTGTCTTTGCTCTTTGGCAATCTTACCTTTTATCCAATGCACAAAAGTTGGCATGGCAGCTACGGCACGACTGACTATAAAATCGTAAGTATCATCGATTTCTTCAACACGCGTATGTGTAGTCTTCACATTGGTAAGCCCTAAACCTTCTACAACCTCATTCACTACTTTCAATTTCTTGGCAATGCTATCTACTAAATGAAACGAACACTCCGGATATAAAATCGCTAATGGTATCCCAGGAAAACCACCACCAGTTCCAACATCCATAATCTTACTTCCGTCCTTAAACTGCATCACTTTAGCAATACCTAAAGAATGTAACACATGGCGCAAATACAACTCATCAATATCTTTTCTGGACACCACATTAATTTTTAAATTCCAATCCTGGTATAAGGTTTCCAGCAATTTGAATTTATTAATTTGATCTTCGGTTAGGTTTGGGAAGTATTTAAGTATAAGTTCCATTCGTGTTAAATTTTCAACAAAAATATGCTTTTTAAACACATATTTTTATAAAAAAACGTTATAAGTTCAGTTCGTTTATACCTATCTTTGCGGCAGGTATGATGGGCAAATTTTTCATAAGTAATCATATTAAAATCTAAAGAATGTCAAAACAAACGCTTTCCTTTTCAAGAACAGATTCTGCAAAGTTTTTCAGAACACTTAACAAACGTGTGAATGAATACTTTAAAGAAAATAATGTAAAACGCACGGGGAATTGGAAACTTTGGGTTAAAACTATTGTTATGTTTTCAATATTTTTAACACCTTACTTTTTATTACTAACATTAAACATCCCTGGTTGGGCACAGTTACTATTAACCATTGTTATGGGAATTGGTATGGCTGGTGTAGGTATGAATGTTATGCACGATGGTAACCACGGTGCTTTTTCTAATAAAGAATGGATTAACCGCCTTATGGGAAGTAGTATCTATATCCTTGCCGGAAATGTGTATAACTGGCAGGTACAGCACAATGTACTTCACCACACCTATACTAATATTCACGGACACGATGAAGATTTAGAAGCCGGACGTATTTTACGTTTTACAGAACACAGTGAGTGGCGTTGGCACCACAGATTTCAACACTACTACTCTGTATTACTATACGGGCTATTAACCATAAACTGGGCTATTACTACAGACTGGCAACAAATGCAACGCTATATGAAGCGTAAATTATCTTACGGGAAATTCCCAAACCCAGTTTGGAACTGGAGTAAGTTAGTGATCTCTAAAATTATTTATGTATCAATTTGGATTGTACTTCCAATGCTTGTTTTAGATATTGCCTGGTGGAAAATTTTAATCGGATTCTTTTTAATGCATTACACTGCCGGATTAATTTTAAGTGTTGTATTT
This sequence comes from Aestuariibaculum marinum, assembly GCF_014596975.1. Classification (GTDB taxonomy): domain Bacteria; phylum Bacteroidota; class Bacteroidia; order Flavobacteriales; family Flavobacteriaceae; genus Aestuariibaculum; species Aestuariibaculum marinum. The sequence continues at coordinate 14,869 of NZ_JACVXD010000012.1, forward strand.
CAGTTAGCACACGTTATGGAAGATGCCGAAATGCCACTTCCAGAACAAGACGGTACCATGAAAAATACCTGGGCAATTCACCAGTTAAAAACTACGGTTAATTTTGGAGCCAAAAGTAAAATCATTAACTGGTTTACCGGTGGATTAAACCATCAGATTGAACATCACATCTTCCCTCACATCAGTCATATTCACTATGACAAAATAGGGAAAATTGTAAAAGAAACAGCAAAAGAATTTAACTTACCTTATAACGAATATAAAACCACACGTAAAGCCATCATAGCACATTTCAAACACTTAAAAGAAATGGGTATGAAACCAGCTTTTCAAGTCTAACTATTATTATTAATTAAATGCAACTACTATCCGATAGAGTTCTAAATATGGCGACGTCTGCGACTTTAGCCATGGCTGCGAAAGCAAGAGAACTAAGAAATGAAGGCAAAGATATTATTGGTTTAAGTTTAGGAGAACCTGACTTTGATACACCTGACTTTATTAAAGATGCCGCGATTCAAGCTATTAACGACAACTACAATTCGTATTCTCCTGTAGATGGTTATGCTGACTTGAAAGACGCTATTATTACAAAGTTTAAACGAGATAACAACTTAACATATACACCTGCACAAATTGTAGTATCAACAGGAGCTAAACAATCTTTAGCTAACGTTGCTGCGGTTTTAACCAATCCTGGTGATGAAGTTATTGTTCCTTGCCCTTATTGGGTTAGTTATGCTGATATCGTAAAATTATACGATGGTGTTCCTGTTGAAGTAGCTACTTCTATTGATACAGATTTTAAAATGACACCTGAACAATTAGAGGCTGCTATTACTCCAAAAACAAAAATGATTTGGTTTAGCTCGCCTTGTAACCCTAGTGGTTCCATTTACAGCGCTGAAGAGTTAAGAGCTTTAGCTGATGTTTTAGTGAAATATCCAAACATCTATGTCGTATCTGATGAGATTTACGAGCACATCAACTATGTGGGTGGTCATGCGTCTATGGCTCAGTTTGAAGACATGTACGACCGTACCATCACCGTAAACGGTGTATCAAAAGCTTTTGCTATGACCGGATGGCGTATTGGTTACATTGGAGCTCCTGAAAAAATTGCTCGTGCATGTAATAAAATTCAAGGACAAATGACAAGTGGCGCTAACTGTATTGCACAACGCGCTACCATTACTGCCCTTAACGAATCTCCTGAGCGCGTTAAATACATGATTGACGAGTTTAAAGTACGTCGTGATTTAATCTTAGGATTGTTAAATGACATTGAAGGTTTTGAATGCAACACGCCACAAGGAGCATTTTATGTATTCCCTAACGTTTCTGCGTTCTTCGGAAAAACCATTAAAGGGCAAACCATCAATAACGCATCAGACCTATCTATGTTCTTATTAGAAGAGGCCTTAGTAGCAACCGTTGATGGTGCTGCTTTTGGAAACCCTAACTGTTTACGTATTTCATACGCAGCTTCCCAAGAGCAAATTATTGAAGCAATGAAACGCATTAAAGAAGCAGTAAGTTAAGCTTTTTTTATAGTCGAAATATTAAAGTCCGGAAAGTTAAGCTTCCGGACTTTTTGTTTTAATCCATATTTTACTTATATTCAGTATTTAACCTAAAACACTATAAAAACTGAATTATATGAAAAAATTAGTTTATGTATTTATTTTATTACTAACTGCCGGAACACTTTTAACTGGATGTAGGGAAAAGAAAACTGCAGGAGAAAAAATTGAAGACGGTATTGAAGAAATTGGAGATGGATTAGGTGATGCTGCCGATGATGTTGAAGACGCAATGAAAGAGTAATGTCAATTATTATATCTAAATAAAAAAAAGCAGGAAAATATTTTCCTGCTTTTTTTTCATGTTTGGTATTAACTTTATTATTTAATAATTAGAAATACACTTAGTAAAACACTTACTAAAAACAAGACCACTACAATATTCTGCTTAACCGTATCACGCCGTCTTTCTTTTTTAAGCTTCTCACGTATGCGAAGCAAGTCTCCGTTAGTGGCTTTAGGAAATGTTTTCATTCTGGCATTTGCATAACTCCCCTCCAAAGCCTTTTTATCCTTGCGTTTTGATACTAAGTTTCTATTATTTTTAAGTGAATTGCTCGCAGCAATCATAGCGCCTTCGCCTCCCATAATTTCTAAATTTTAAAAGTGAAACAAATACTAATGGATGAATCTTTTGAAGATCTAATTATAATCCATCCTTAATCAAAAAAGCTGCTTTATTTATAAGTAGTAAAACAGCTTCAATTGTTACACGCTTTAACACTTATTTTACTTTTAAACGAACAAAATAGGCTACCTATTCCTCCAGAAAAAAGGAGTAAACAAGATTAAAACTGTAAATAGCTCTAAACGACCAATAAGCATTAAAAAAGAGGACCACCATTGTGCTAATGGCGGTAAGGCAGCATAATTGTTAACCGGACCAAAACTACCTAATGCAGGACCAATATTACCTAAACTAGATGCCGACAACCCTACTGCTGATGTATAATCAATTCCAAACATAGAAAAGACCAAAGCGCCTACAATAAAAGACAACATATACAGAATAAAGAAGGCAAGGATATTAAATACAATATCCCCGGTAATAGCTTTGGTATTGTAACGTACAGGTAAAATCGCATTGGGATGTAGCGCACGTTTAAACTCTAAAAATCCGTTTTTAATTAAAATTAAATGACGTACCACTTTTACACCTCCCGAGGTACTTCCTGCAGATCCCCCTAAGAACATCAATCCGAAAAAGAAAACAACTAAAAACGGTGTCCACAATGTGTAATCGGCAGAGATAAAACCTGTCGTTGTAATAACCGTTAATACTTGAAACAATGCATGCCTAAAAGCACTTTCGCCGCGTCCCCATACCATAGGGTGATGAATAGTAGATATAGAATGGTCGGCTTTTAAATAAATAATAACCGCCGCTATAATTGAAAAAACGAGAATAAACCTGAAGTAAAGTTTAAACTCCTCATCTTTAATTACTTTTTGAACTTTTCCTTTAAACGCAAAATAACTCAACACAAAATTTGCTCCAGCTAAAAACATAAAAAGTATTACAATATATTGAATTATAGGCTGATCGTTCCAATACGCTAAACTCGCATTTTTAGTAGAAAACCCACCTGTTGACACCGTTGCCATTGAATGATTTATGGCGTCGAAAAACGACATTCCGGCTAGATTTAAAAAGACCGTTTCAGCAACAGTATACCCGAAATAAATTAACCACAAACGCTTGGCGGTATCTGTAATTCTTGGATGTAATTTATCGGCACTAGGCCCTGGTGCCTCTGCCGCAAACAGCTGCATTCCTCCAATTCCTAGTAAAGGTAAAATAGCTATCGCTAAAACAATAATTCCCATACCACCAATCCAATGTGTTGTACTTCGCCAGAACAACACGCCTTTTGGCATTGCTTCAATATCATTTAATATGGAAGCACCAGTAGTAGTATATCCAGACATGGTTTCAAAAAACGCATTGGTAAAACTTGGGATACTTTGGGTGATTACATACGGTAAGGTTCCAGACAAGGACATGATAATCCAACCAAAAGCCACAACAATATACCCTTCTCGCTTATTCATTTCCTTGGTATGATTCCGCGTTAAAAACATGGAAATAACACCAACTAACAGGGTTATAATTCCAGCTGAAAAAATTTGAAAGGTTACACCATCATCATATATTAAACTCACTAAAGCCGACAACAACATAAACCCGCCGTTAAACAGCAGAAGTAAGCCTAAAAAATGAAAAATGATTTTATAATTAAGTTTCAAAATTCAATATGTTTTTTGAGGTTGATTAAAGGAATAGTTTTTCTACACGCTTTATAGATTGTAACAAGCAGCAAACCACTACTCTATCACCTTCTTGAATTTTAAAGTTCCCTAATGCAATCATGCCAACACCATCTCTAATAACACCTCCAACAATTGCCGAGCGCGGAAAATCAATATTTTTAATTAATTTATTACACACTGCAGAAGAAGACTTGACTTCGAACTCTAATAATTCCGCATTTAAGTTACTTAGCTTCGTCATAGCCACAACTTCCCCTTTACGGATATACCTGAAAATATTATTTGCTGCTAATAACTTTTTATTAATAAGTGTATCTATACCTACCGATTGCGACAACTCAAAATAATCCATATTCTCAACCAAAGCAATGGTCTTTTTAACACCCTTAGATTTGGCTACAAGGCAAGACATGATATTTGTTTCTGAATTTTCTGTTACAGCAATATAAGCATCCATATCACTTATATTTTCTTCATCTAATAAATCTACATTTCTACCATCACCATGCACCACAAGTACATCTGGCAGCAAATCTGCTATATAAAAGGCATGCTCCTTATTCTGTTCAACAAGCTTAAGATTGAATTTCTTCTTACATAAATCTCGTGCTGCTTTATACCCTATTTGGCTTCCCCCAAGAATCATTACATTTTTGATTTCTCGGTTTACTTTACCTGTTAAACGACATAATTCCTCAGCTCCGCCTTCTGAAGTAATAAACACCACATTATCACCTCGCTCAAATTTTGTATCACCACGTGGAATAATAGTAAACTGCGTTCCGAAGCGTTGCATTGCAATGGGTACAAAATGTAATTCCGGAAAAATTTCAGCCGCTTCCTTAACCGATTTACCTACAAACAAAGCTGATCTAGATAAGGTTAAACCAACCATGGTTAACGCTCCACTCTCAAACTCATAAGTATCATTAAACGACGATTGTTTTAATGACAATTCAATCTCTGCTGCGGCCAAGGCCTCTGGCGAAATCAGCTCATCAACTCCAAATCGGTCAAACCCTAATTCCTCTTTATGATGAATAAACTCAGTATTCGAAATCCTTGCAATCGTTTGTTTTGCTCCTAACTGTTTCGCTAGTGCACTTACAGTAATATTTGTAGTTTCACTTGATGTTACGGCAATAAACAAATCACAAATCCCAACACGAGCTTCTTTTAAAATAGATATAGAAGTTGCATCCCCGCGCACCACGCGAATGTCTAAATGCGCATCGGCGTAAGCAATTCGTTCTTTATCTGGATCGATTAAAGTTATTTCCTGAGATTCGTAGGATAATAATTTTGCTAAATGAAATCCAACTTCTCCAGCTCCAGCAATTATTATTTTCATCTGCTAATTTTCATTTTTTAAAAGGATACATGCTACATTTCTTTCAGAGAAGAAAATACTATTAATCTTATATGCAGAATGTTTCATTATCTATTTTTCGTAAAAAGTAGTACAAAGATAGAATAATTTATAATTGTGAAATTAAAACACTTCCTACATTTCAATTCTGCAAAAAGTTTAAATTTAATTTTTTAACGCAATAGGCTTTATTACATATTTTATACTCGAAATAAATTGTGTACGTTTGTCAAAAAAATAAAGCATTGTCAAAAATTAAACCATACAAGCATAGCGATTTAGGAAAAAAAGAGCAGGTAACGCAAATGTTCGATACCATCTCTGGTGATTACGATGGCTTAAATCGTGTTATTTCTTTCGGAATAGATATAAAATGGCGTAACAAAGTTGTTAAAATGGTAAAAGAAACCAACCCGGATACCATTTTAGACATTGCTACCGGAACCGGAGATTTGGCTATTAATCTGTCTGAAACCAATGCCACAAAAATTGTTGGTTTAGACATTAGTAGTGGTATGCTGGAAATTGGTAAAGAGAAAGTTAAAAAGAAAGGGCTTGACAATAGAATTGAAATGATTCTAGGCGATAGCGAAAATATGCCTTTTGAAGACAATACTTTTGATGCCATTACGGTATCGTTTGGAGTTAGAAACTTCGAAACACTTGAAAATGGGTTAAAAGATATTTTACGTGTTTTAAAACCAGGAGGTACATTTGTCATTCTTGAAACCTCCATTCCAACAAAAACTCCTTACAAACAAGGTTATAATTTTTATTCAAAAAACATCTTACCTCTTATTGGTAAAATCTTTTCTAAAGACCGCAGTGCTTACAAATATTTAAGCGAATCGGCTTCTGCTTTTCCTTATGGTGAAGCTTTAAACAATATTTTACGTAAAGTTGGGTTTATTAATGTTGAAGATTACCCGCAAACATTTGGGGTAGCAACAATTTATAAATCATCAAAGTAAATTATTTATATGAAACGCATCCTTGTTGTTATATCATTTCTATGCTTAGTTCAAGCTGCTAATGCGCAACTTTTTAGAAGAGATAAAGTTATTTATGATGCGAATCAAGGCCGGGGCTCTACCGATAACAATTTATTACGTTGGGGATATTTCCTGGGTTTTAACTACCTGGATTTCAATTTTGATTACAATCAGGATATGCGTGATATTTATGTAAAACGTAGCCCAGGATTTAACGTTGGGTTAATTGGAAACCTAAGAGTAAACAGCTTTTTAGATTTACGTTTAGAACCGGGGTTATTAATATCCAGTAGAGAATTACATTACAGTGAACAATATTTCGTTAATGAAGAACCTAATGGCTCCGATTTAGTCAGAGAAGTGAAATCAACTTACATCTACGTGCCATTATTGCTTAAAGTTTCCACAAAACGCATCAATAACTTTAAACCATTTATTTCCGGAGGGTTTTCGACAGCTTTAAACTTATCGGCCAATGAAAGCAATCCTAACGACAATAGCAATGGGCAGTTTAGAACCAAAAAGAATATGTTGTTTTATGAGTTAGGTTTCGGAATCGATTTTTATCTACACAACTTTAAATTTACGCCTTCTATAAAAGGTGTCTTTGCTATGAACGATGAGTTAATCAGAGATAAAGACCCGAATAGTCCTTGGACGAGTAACATTCATAGTATGCAAACCAGAGGCGTGTTTATCAACTTTACATTCCAATAAGATAACATTTAACATTGACTGAATACAGCTAAGATCTGCGTTTAAACTCGCTTAATAAAATAGCAGTTGCTGTAGCGACATTTAAACTTTCTGTCGCTTGTAAATCACCAAATCTTGGTATCGAAACCTTATCGGTTACCAAGTTTTCAATCTCATGAGATATACCGTTGGCTTCATTCCCCATAACTAAAATCCCGTTATTGGGCAATTCTGAACTGTATACATTATCGCCTTCCATAAAGGCCCCAAACACGGGAACATCAACCGAACTAATAAATTCTTCAAGATTTACATAGTTAATGTTTACACGGGTAACAGACCCCATAGTTGCCTGAATCACTTTCGGGTTAAAACAATCTACCGTCTCTTTGCTACACACCAGATCTTTAATTCCAAACCAATCGCATAACCTAATTATGGTTCCTAAATTTCCAGGGTCTCGCACGCTATCTAAAGCAACAATTAAGTTATTACAATCAATGCTCTTTGGCTCGGGCCTTTTAAAAACTGCCAAAGCTGTATTGGGAGTCGTTAAAAAACTAATACGCTTTAAATCTGCAGGAGAAATAATGGTTTCCAGTTTGGCATCAATATTGAAGCTTTCGATCGTATATAAAGCATGGAGCTTTAGAGAAGAAGCTAATAACTCTTTAATAGTTTTAACCCCTTCAACAACGAATAAACCATGTTGTTGACGGTATTTTTTTTGCTTTAAACTGGTTATTAACTTTATTTGACTTTTAGAAAGCATGTAATTTTTGTTACTTTAAATCTGATTTTAGGGTATAAAGAAATGAAAAATTACCCTTATGAAAGTCTTAATTGATCTAAATCTTTATCTGTCCAATTATATTTAACAAGTTTTAAAAACAAAGTCACTAAATAAGCATTGAAAAAAATAAAAATAAACTCATGAAATAATGTATTTTTGAGCCTATAAATGGTGTTTTTTATTTCAGTTACCAGAAGAATATCAATAACCTACAATAATTTTAAATTTCATTTGAAACAACTCTTTTTAAAAATATCAATACTAACAGCTATTGCCGGTCACCTTTTTTCTTGCGACGCTGTAAAACGAGTTGGTGAAAATGAACATTTATTAACCAATAACACGGTTATTATTAACGACAAAAAGAATGGCACTGAAACTATTAATAATCTTTTGTACCAAAAACCAAATAGCAAAATACCGGTTTTAGGCACACCACTAAGGTTACAAATTTACAATTTAGCCAGGCCTAATATAGATTCCATTCTTGATGAAAAGATATACAACAACCCAAAAAAACTGGCACGTAAAACCAAACTTCTTTCTAGAAAACAATTAGATAAGGATGTAAGCAACCGCATAAGTTTTAATAAATGGCTAAAAACTACTGGAGAAGCCCCTGTAATTGTAAATGTAGATAGAACAGAAAAATCGGTTAAGCGACTAGAAGACTATCACATTAACAACGGTTGGTTCGATGTTGAAGCCAGTTATAATATCAACAGAAAAGACAACAAACGTTCCGATGTAACGTATACCGTTGAAACAGGTCCGGCTTTTATTTTAGATACCATTACTACTAAAATAAAATCGCCAGTTGTTGATTCAATTTACCACAAAAAAATATTACGAAACAGTTTAATAAAATCTAACGAGCAATATAAAACTTCAAATTTTGAACAGGAACGCGACAGAATTTCAAGTGAATTAAGAAATTCCGGGTTATTCCATTTTAATCAGGATTATGTTGGATTTGAAATTGACACCATTGGAACCAACAAAAAAATAAATGTTGACATACAAATTCAGGATCGTGCCATTAGAACGCAAGATTCTTTAATTCGTGTCCCTTTCAACATTTACAACGTTAGAGATGTTAGCATCATAACCGATTATACTTTTGAAGACAGAAACAAGCCCTTTCAGGATTCTATAACCTACGAGGGTTTTAAGCTTTACAGTTATGGCAAAATGCGCTACCGACCAAAAGCTTTAACCGATGCCATTTTTATAACCCCTGGTAAAGTTTTTAAAGACAACGACCGTACTTTAACATACAGACATATTAATGGTTTAAGAACTTTTAAATATCCGAATATCGATCAGGTAGAACTTGACAATCACACCTTATCTGATACCATCCGGTTAACACCTTTAAAGAAATTTAGCCTAGGATTTAGTGCCGATGTATCGCAAAGCAATATTCAAACCATTGGGTTTTCTTTAAATCCAAGCTTGCTAATGCGTAATATTTTTAGAGGTGCAGAAACTTTAGAAATATCAGCCATTGGATCTATTGGTTCTTCAAAAGACCAAAAAGTTGGAGATCCGTTTTTTGACATTAACGAAATTGGTGCCGATTTAAAACTTACCATACCGCGATTCTTTTTCCCGTTTAACACGAACCGGATTATAGCGAAAGACATGTCTCCAAGTACAAAAATTTCCTTATCAACAACAAGCCAAACCAACATTGGATTAGATAAACAAACCCTTAGCGGCGTATTTAATTATAACTGGTCTCCATCCAGAAAAGTAACAGACCGCTTGGATGCTTTTAATATTCAATATGTTAGAAACTTAAATGCAGAAAATTATTTTAACATTTATACTAGTTCTTTCGATAATCTGGAAAATATTGCACTAAACTCCTATAATACACCTTCTGAATTTATTGAAGAGAAAAAAAATGGTAAAGAATATTTGATTGTTGAAAAATCGGATGAGTTTATAGATTTGGTACTATCTGATAACAGTTACCAAAATAGTAATCCTAATGAATACAAGGAGGTCAACAATATTAACGAACGTAAACAGAGGCTTACCGAAAACAACTTAATTCTGGCATCCAGCTTTAGTCTAACGAATGACGAACGCACCAATCTGTTTGATGAAGATTTTTCTATTTTTAGATTTAAAATAGAAACGGCGGGAAATCTAATTTCAGGAATGTCTGATATTCTGGGATTAAAAAAAGACAACAACAACCGCTACGAACTCTTTAATGTGGCCTATTCACAGTATGTCAAGACGGAACTGGACTATGTTAAACACTGGGATTTAGGCAAAAAAAACATCCTGGCTGTTCGCAGCTTTTTAGGTATTGCTATCCCTTATGGCAACTCAAGCAACATTCCGTTTTCTAAGAGTTTCTTTGCCGGAGGAGCTAACGATAACCGTGCCTGGACGGCGTATAGCTTAGGGCCTGGAAGTTCGCAATCCAGTAACGATTTTAATGAGGCCAACTTAAAAATTGCCCTTAGTGCCGAGCAGCGTTTTAATATTTTTGAAGATCTTAATGGTGCGTTTTTTATTGACGCCGGTAATATTTGGAACGTTCTGGATGATGTTGAAGATGAAAATGCCGTGTTTTCAGATTTCAATTCATTAAAAGATATCGCTTTAGGCTCTGGTTTTGGTTTACGTTACGATTTCAGCTTTTTCGTTTTCCGTTTCGATGTTGGTTTTAAAACTTACGATCCGTCTTACCAAGATCAAAACCGCTGGTTTAACGACTACAACTTCTCTAATGCCGTATACAACATTGGTATTAACTACCCGTTCTAACAAATAAACTAACAGCAACTTAAAGTTCCTTTTTTAAAGCAATATACATTGCGAAAACTACAACGTTTTAGTTTGTTTTTAGCATTTTACCAACCAAAAATCAGCCTTGTTTATTTAAAAATTGATTACTTTTGGTTCTTACAAACTAAAAAAACAAAATTTTATAAAATGGGACACAATATTAAACCAGGAGTTGCTACCGGACAAGAAGTTCAGGCAATCTTCAAACTTGCCAAAGAAAAAGGATTTGCTTTACCAGCAGTTAACGTTATCGGTTCAGACACTATTAATGGTGTTTTAGAAACAGCCGCTGCTTTAAATGCTCCGGTAATTATTCAGTTTTCTAATGGTGGTGCCCAATTTAATGCAGGTAAAGGTTTAAGTAACGATGGTCAAAAAGCAGCCATTGCTGGTGCCGTTGCAGGTGCAAAACACGTACACACTTTAGCTGAAGCTTACGGTGTTCCTGTTATTTTACACACAGACCACTGTGCTAAAAAGTTATTACCTTGGATTGATGGTTTATTAGACGCTAGTGAAAAACACTTCGCTGAAACTGGTAAATCACTTTTCAGTTCACATATGATAGACCTTTCGGAAGAGCCGATTGAAGAAAACATCGAAATCTGTAAAACCTATTTAGAGCGCATGAGCAAAATGGGTATGACTTTAGAAATCGAATTAGGTATTACTGGTGGTGAAGAAGATGGTGTTGACAACTCTGATGTAGACGATTCTAAATTATACACCCAACCAGAAGAAGTAGCTTACGCTTACGAAGAATTAAGCAAAGTAAGTCCGCAATTTACTATTGCAGCTGCTTTTGGTAACGTGCACGGTGTTTACAAACCAGGAAACGTTAAGTTAACGCCGAAAATCTTAAAGAATTCTCAAGAATATATTTCAGAGAAATATGGCGTAGGTCATAATCACATCGATTTCGTATTTCACGGTGGTTCTGGATCTACTGTTGAAGAAATTCGTGAAGGTATTAGCTATGGTGTAATTAAAATGAACATTGATACCGATTTACAATATGCATTCATGGAAGGAATCCGTGACTATATGGGTGCTAAAGCTGAATACCTAAAAGCACAAATTGGTAACCCTGAAGGAGACGATGTTCCTAACAAAAAATTCTACGATCCACGTGTTTGGTTACGTGAGGGAGAAAAAACCTTTGTTGAGCGCTTGAAAAAGGCATTCGAAGATTTAAACAACGTAAACACATTATAGTTTACACATCATAAAAAAAACAAAAAGGCTCTGCTTTAGTAGAGTCTTTTTTTATACCTACTTATTTACAAAACAATATTTTATAAATATAAAATGAAGATTTTAGGCAATAAAAGAGACATGGCATTACCTCAAAATTAAAAAAAGACTTAATTTTGTACACTGTTTTGTTATCAAGTTTCGTTTATTTGACAAATAAAACGCTTCAAACAGAGCAAAATAAAGGATGGATAATCCGTAGTGTAAACAGGAATGTTTCAGATTAAAATCTAAAAAAATCATAAATCATTATGTCTTGGTTTAAAAGAAAAACAAAAGGAATAACCACTACTACCGAAGAGAAAAAAGACACCCCAAGGGGCTTATGGTATAAATCTCCAACCGGTAAAATTGTAGACGCAGAAGAATTAGAAAAGAATTTTTACGTAAGCCCGGAAGATGGTTACCACGTTAGAATTGGAAGTAAAGAATACTTCGAGATTCTTTTCGATGATAATAAATTTAAAGAACTAGACGAAAACTTAGAATCGAAAGATCCATTAAAATTCGAGGATACTAAAAAATACCCAGAGCGTTTAAAATCTGCTCAAGATAAAACTCAATTAAAAGACGCCGTACGCGTTGGTGTTGGAAAATCTAAAGGTAAAGATTTGGTTGTGGCTTGTATGGATTTCGCTTTTATTGGTGGATCTATGGGTAGTGTTGTTGGTGAAAAAATTGCTCGTGCTGCCGATTACTCTTTAAAAAACAACATTCCATTAATGGTCATCTCAAAATCTGGAGGTGCCCGTATGATGGAAGCTGCGTTATCTTTAATGCAGTTAGCAAAAACTTCTGTGAAGTTAGCACAGTTAGCGGATGCTCAAATTCCTTATATTTCACTTTGTACAGATCCTACTACCGGAGGAACAACAGCTTCTTTTGCTATGTTAGGAGACATCAACATTAGTGAGCCTGGAGCCTTAATTGGCTTTGCTGGACCACGAATTGTAAGAGACACAACAGGTAAGGAATTACCTGAAGGTTTCCAAACCGCAGAGTTCCTGTTAGAACACGGCTTTTTAGATTTTATCACCGTTAGAAAAGAACTTAAAAACAAAGTAAATCAATATCTGGATTTAATTTTAAATCAGCCATTAAGAGCTTAATTAAAATGTATTCCTATCACTTAATAAAAAGAAAAGCAACTAATATTAGTTGCTTTTCTTTTTTACACAAAAACCCTAAGTCATTTATATTCAATATATTTATCCTTTCAAAACACTAACCTAAATCCTACATAATGAAAATTAAACTACCTTTTTTAGCAATTGTACTACTTACCATTTTTGGTTGTGAAGAACTAGACAAACTTACGGAGTTTGACATTACAGACAACCTAGGAACTACACTTAAAGTATCTATACCAGAAGGGGCACCAACCAACTGGTCCCAGGAAATTACAGTAGATTTGGCCTCCAACAAGCAGGTTCAGGAAAATTTAGATTATGTTCAAAATGTCACCATCAACAACCTAAGTTTTGAAATCACAAATTATATTGGTGCTGCCGATACACAACTCACCGAAGCTTCAATAACAGTTGCAGGAACATCAATTAGTATAGGCACTATCGATTTAAAAACCGCCGATGATGCTAACCAGGTGTTTTCAATTGGAACAGAAGAGCAGTTAGCTATTATTGCTGCCTATTTAAAACAAGCCGAAAGCGTTACCGTTACTTTATCGGGTATTGTGAGTGCTTCCCCTGTTGAGTTTAATGTGGTTATAGATGTTGATGCGACCATAACAATAGACGTTATTTAATTCAGAATAAAACAATTATATAGAAAAAATAAACTTTAAAAGCCGTTCTTTCTTTTTCAAATATTAGCATGTAAATCATTTTTAATTGCTATATTTGCCGCTCGAAAGATAGCCTTTCGTTTACATAACAATTATTTACAATAATATTAGCATGTATTTATCAAAAGAAGCAAAAGAAGAAATCTTCGCAAAACACGGTAAAGGAGCAAATGATACTGGTTCTGCTGAAGGACAAATCGCGTTATTTACGCACAGAATTAATCACTTAACTGAGCACTTAAAAAACAATCGTAAAGATTTTAACACTGAGCGTTCATTAGTAAAATTAGTAGGTAAGCGTCGTGCTTTACTAGATTACTTAACTAAGAAAGATATCTTAAGATATCGTGCAATAGTTAAAGAACTAGGTTTAAGAAAATAATTCGAAAAGAGGCTTTTACAGCCTCTTTTTTGTTTATACACTACTCGTGTGCAGGAGTCTAAACCGCACAAAATAAGAAGCTAATTACAGTTTTTCATTGGTCAACACACAACAACTACACACAACAACACAACGACCATTGTTTAATTAGAATTAAAAAATTTATGATTCCAAAAACATTTAAAGAGGTTATAGACCTTGGTGATGGTAGAGAAATTTCTATCGAAACCGGAAAACTAGCAAAACAAGCTCATGGTAGCGTTGTGGTACAATCTGGAAACTGTATGTTACTTTGTACAGTAGTTTCTAACTACCAACAAGCCGATGTAGATTTTTTACCATTAACGGTAGACTACCGTGAAAAATTTGCTGCTGCTGGTCGTTACCCAGGAGGGTTCTTTAAAAGAGAAGCCAGACCTAGCGACGGAGAGGTTTTAACCATGCGTTTAGTTGACCGTGTGTTACGCCCATTATTCCCTAAAGATTATCACAGTGAAACTCAGGTAATGATTCAGTTAATGTCTCACGATTCTGAAGTTATGCCAGACGCTATGGCTGGTTTAGCCGCTTCTGCTGCGATTCAATTAAGTGATATTCCTTTCGAAACACCTATTTCTGAAGTAAGAGTTGGTCGTATTAACGGCGAATTAATCATCAATCCTTCTTTATCGCAATTAGAAGAAAGTGATATCGATATGGTAATTGGTGCATCTGCCGATTCTGTAATGATGGTTGAAGGTGAAATGAAAGAGATTTCAGAGGAAGAAATGACCGAAGCTATTAAGTTTGCTCACGAAGCTATTAGAGTACAATGTGAAGCGCAACTTAAATTAGCCGAAGCTTTCGGTAAAAAAGAAACTCGTGAATACGAACCAGAAAGAGAAGACGAAGACTTAGCTAAGAAAGTTCACGATATGGCATACGATAAAGTATATGCCGTAGCAAAAAAAGGCTCTTCTAAACACGAAAGAGGTGCTGCATTCGCAGAGATTAAAGAAGAAATTATCGCTTCATTCTCTGAAGAAGAGCAAGAAGAATATGGCGGATTAATTTCTAAATACTACAGCAAAGCTGAAAAGAATGCTGTTAGAGACTTAACATTAAACGAAGGTTTACGTTTAGACGGACGTAAAACTACAGATATCAGACCAATTTGGTGTGAGGTTGATTATTTACCATCAACACATGGTTCATCAATCTTTACACGTGGGGAAACTCAGGCATTAGCGACTGTAACTTTAGGAACTTCTAGAGAAGCTAACATGATTGACATGCCTTCTTTTGAAGGAGAAGAACGTTTCTACTTACACTACAACTTCCCTCCTTTCTCAACAGGTGAAGCTAGACCAATCCGTGGAACATCTCGTCGTGAGGTAGGACATGGTAACTTAGCACAACGCGCCTTAAAAGGTATGGTTCCTGCAGATTGCCCTTATACAGTACGTGTAGTTTCAGAGATTTTAGAATCTAACGGTTCTTCTTCTATGGCAACTGTTTGTGCTGGAACAATGGCTATGATGGATGCTGGTGTACAATTAACTAAACCAGTTTCCGGTATTGCTATGGGCTTAATTTCTGATGCTGAAACAGGTAAATACGCTGTATTATCAGATATCTTAGGTGATGAAGATCACTTAGGTGATATGGACTTTAAAGTAACTGGTACTGAAGACGGTATTACTGCTTGTCAAATGGATATAAAAGTTAAAGGATTATCATACGAAATTCTTGTTAATGCATTAAGACAAGCTCGTGATGGTCGTTTACATATTTTAGGAAAAATAACTGAGACTATTGCTACACCAAATAGCGATGTTAAAGCTCACGCTCCTAAAATGATTACCAGAACAATTCCTAACGAATTTATTGGGGCATTAATTGGACCTGGAGGAAAAGTGATTCAAGAATTACAAAAAGAAACCGGAACAACTATTGTTATTAACGAAGATCCAGTTACTGAAGAAGGTATTGTTGAAATCTTAGGAACAGGTCAGGAAGGTATCGATAAAGTTTTAGCTAAAATCGATTCTTTAATGTTTAAACCACAAGTTGGTGAAGTTTACGAAGTAAAAGTTATAAAAATGTTAGATTTTGGAGCTGTTGTAGAATATACAAAAGCACCAGGAAACGAGGTTTTATTACACGTAAGCGAATTAGCTTGGGAGCGTACTGAAAATGTATCTGACGTTGTTAATATGGGAGATGTATTTGAAGTAAAATACTTTGGTGTGGATCCTAAAACACGTAAAGAAAAAGTATCTCGTAAAGCGATTTTACCAAAACCTGAAGGTTATGTAGCGCGCCCACCAAGAGATAATAAAGGTGGTAATAGAGACAACAGAAATCGTGACAACCGTCGTGATGACAGAAAACCAAGAGAGAAAAGAGATTAATTTTTAATCTACTCAATACACATAAAATCCCGCTAATTATAATTTGCGGGATTTTTTATTTCATTTGTTTAATCACCAATAATAAGTTTATACCTTCGACTTGTATTACCAATGCGACAAACATCAATATCACCTTCTTCATCGTCATATTCATATGGATCTACTTCCAAGCTTATATAGATATTGTATTGGCCTTTTTTAAGTGTTATACCTTCAAAAATAACATAACGTCCATCTACAATTACATCCAATCCTTCAGGCAAACTTTCTGCAATGGAAAAATTATAATAATAACCATCATCATCCGAATCGTTGTTTACAGAAGCCTTAAGTTCATCATAATAATATTGCCCGGCATGGCCCCGCTTTAATTCTTTATCTGGTAATTCAGCATCTTTTCGAATAATACAATCTGCAAAATCAAGACTTTCACATGTTGTCAACAAAAAGCACAATGACAACAAAACCTTCTTCAACAGCAAATAACTCACTACTTTTGGATTCTGACTTTTCATAATTACAATAAATTAAAACACAAAGCTTAATGATAATTTCACCATATAATGTTCCGGCTTTACCACATCGTAACTCCGAAACCTCAGCATTCCCAGATTACAAATTCCTTTTAATTTTAAACCTTTAGCTAACTCTTGATTTAGTCCTAGATTCAAACCAAAATCGAAAAAATTATAAAACTGATTAAAGTTAGTGACTCCCTCAATATATTTGAATGAATTTTCGAAAACACCACCAAATTGGGGTTCAGCATAAAATTTAAACGTTTCATAAATTGATATTTCAGTATTAAAGGTTATCCCTTTATCTAATGTATTAAGCCATTTTATTTGAGTTAACTGTACCTCCTGCTTTTGTGCATAACAATGAGCAGATAATAATAAAACCAAAAAGAGCTGCTTCATTGTTTTCATAACTAAAATTTTACATTTGAAATTTACTTATTGATAAAATTACTAACAAGTAACCTTTTATATATCCAGAAACATTGATTGAAGAAAATCTTGGACATTGTTTCCGCAACCCATTAATTAGAATCGATAATCATTTCATATTCTCTGCTCGTACTATATTCGACACAAATAAGACTTTCAGGATAAAGAGGATCTATATCTAAAAATATTTTAAATTTAAACCTACCGCTTTGGACGGGAAAGCCTTCGAACGAAACGGTTCTATCATCAAAAACAACATCAACACCGTCTGGTATTCGCCCCTCGATAGTAAAGGAATAGTCGTAATGATCATCATTAGGTTCATTATCCACAGAAGCTTTAATCTCATCAGAATAATATTGGTTAATTAAGCCGGTTTTAAACTGATGACTTGGAAGACTGGCTTTTACGTTTCCAATGCATTCCAAATTATGATCATCATCAAGTCGACAACTAATAAATATTGAGCAAAAAACAAACAATATTATATATAGCAGTTGGCTAATTCGGTACGACTTTATTAAATAAGATAATCTCATAATTCTAAATTTGGATTTCGATAAAGCAAATTTCGAAATTGCATTAAATTGAATATCCTAAAATCCTGTATATAGATAATTCAGGACATATTTTTAAGAGTATACCCATTAGTATTGAACCAAATAACCGCTTCCTTCAGGCCTTTTTTAATTGGAGAAAATGAAGTCCCCAATTCCTTCTTAGACTTTGAATTAGAATAAAAACTATTTGTACAAATCACTTTTATATTGTTTGAAGACCAAGGTGTTTTAAATCTCATAATTCTTAATACATCTCCCAAATACCCTGCGAAAACTAATAGCCATTTCGGTATCTGAATTAAAATTGACCTTTGTTCCTGCACCTCATTTAACAGTTTAAAAAAAGATTTATAACTCAAATTCTCATTAGACATAATATACGACTCGCCACTTACACCAAACTTTATGCCCTTTACAATACCTTTGGCCACATCCACTGCGTTCACAAAACTTTTCCCGCCCGAAGGATAAAAAACAATCCGCTTATTTAAACCATGTAAAATTAATTTACCAGAACTAGGCCTTGTATCATAAGCGCCTATAATAAATGTAGGGTTTATGGAAATGATATTAATTTCATCTCTTTTAGAAAAAATATAATCTTGCGCTGCTTTTTTACTTTTTGAATAATAGGATTTTGTGAACGGTGGTTTCATTTGCTTAAATTCATGCCCCAAATCATTTAAGGTTCCGAACCCAAAAACATTTGCTGTACCTATATATACAACTTTTTTAACCCCTTGTTTAATGGCTGTTTCTATGACATTATATGTTCCCTGAACATTAACTTCAAAAAATTTCTTTTCATACAAATTACTAGGATCTACCATAGAGGCAGCATGAACGACATAATCACACCCATTTATTGCGTTCTCTATAGAAGGGGTATTTAACAAATCGCCTTCCTTCAATATCAAGTCCTTATGTATATTCCCTACAAAATTCTTTTTATGCCGAACAAAACCAACAACTTCATAACCCTCTTTTAAGAGTTCAATAATAGTATTTGTTCCCAATAAACCATTTGCTCCGGTAACAAAAACTTTAAGCTTAGACATTTTTTAAGATATTAATAAAACAAACTACATATCTTCTTCAAAAAAATTCTGTTCTACAGCATTCTCTTTTATCAATTGATAATGATAATACAAAGCTTTAAATAAATTATATGATCGATAATTAAGTCCATATTCCTGAGCATAAGACTTGATTTCTAAACTCACTTCTGGTGCATAAACGGAATTGATATTAGGAAATAAATGATGGGCCAAATGATAATTAAAATTCCCCATCACATATCTTGAAACCCAATTATCCATAGTCACATCGTTTGTGGTTATAAATTGATGCTCCAGCCAACTAATATTTAATTGTCCATTTTCATCAGGATGCGGAAAATCATTTTTAGCATTAACATGTGGAGGCAGTAAAGCTGATAACGCAAAAATACTACCAGTGACTAACATTATAAACGCAGCCAGCAGCACTACAGGCAAATCAACTCCAAAAAACACAGGAACACCTATAATATAAACGCCATATACGCCTTTAAAAAAAATCATTTTAAAGTATTCTTTTAGTGGAATTTTGCACACTTTTTTTATTGTACGATTTTTAAAGAAAAAATCTTTAAAATCTCTAACTAACAACCAATTAAGCAAATACAAAGGATAAAAAATGAAGATAAGCCACGATTGATTTCTACTAATAAAAGTTGCCTTGTCTTCTTTAAAAATTCGGATTACACCAGCTTGCTCAACATCTGAATCCCATCCTGCAATATTTTGATAATTATGATGTAATAACACGTGACGCTTTTTCCATATATAACTGTTACCACCTAACAAATCAAAAATAACAAGCAAAGCTTTATTTTTCCACTTTTTCTTAAACACATTATCATGTACGGCATCATGAATAATATTCATAAAAATTAAAACTGTAATGATTCCCAAAAAGGCATAGAGCAAATAAAAAACTCCGGTAATAGTACTGAATTGAATTGCTGCAATATAAACTGCGATATATACTAAAGGCAATATCAAAACCATATAAGCTTTTTCTTTTTTACGCTTTTCGGGTAAACTTTTTAGTACCTGTTTTAAACGTTTTCTTAGCCTTCTATAATGCATATTCGCTGTGGGGCTTGGGTTAAATATAACTTGCGCTTCCATAATGATATCTTTTTTAATTATTTTAGACTTAACTTTAATTTGATCTTACAAAACCATTTTACTAATCAAGTATTCTTATCGGTTTTAAACAGTAACTGGTTGTTTTTTAATTTCGCTTTCTGCTATTTTGTCTTTAATAAATTCTGGTAATAATTTATCTAAAAACATAAGACACTTATTTATAAAACCAGGTATTACCAGGTTTTTCTTTTTAAATAAAGCGTCAACAGCAATAGTTGCAGCTTCTTCAGGATTCAAAACTGATTTCTGGGTTACCCAACCCATCAAACGATTTTGATAACACAACCTTGTGGTTGTATTTAATCCGCCCGGACAAATTATGGTTACCGACACATTATCTCCTTTTAACTCTTTAGCCAAACTTTTTGAAAAAGAGGTTAAATAAGCCTTTGTTCCTCCATAAACCTGTTTTGTAGGTAAAGTGAAAAAGCTAGCCATACTACTTATATTTAATATTCCGGCTGGACCATTTGACTTTAAATTATTTAAAAGCAACCGAATCAATAAGGTTGGAGTCATTACATTAACATCGATTTGCTTTAAAATGTATTTTTCGTTTAATCCTGAAAATTCACCCCGGCTTAAAACACCTGCGTTATTCACTAAATATTTTACTTGTAAACCATTTACTTCGATATACCTTAAAATATCGTAACAACTAACACTAATACTCAGATCTAATTCTAAATAACACACCTTAACATTAAAGTATAGTTCTATAAATTTTGATAATTTCTTTAATCCCGAATCCGGTAAAGCAACCAAAATCAAATTCATTCCTCTTTTTGCAAACTCCAAAGACATGGATTTTCCAAATCCCTGACTTGCTCCTGTAATTAATGTATAATATGTTTTCATGATACTGGTTTTAACTATTTTATTGTTTTCTTCAGTCCCTTTTCTAGAGGTGTTACTGTGTATTTCAGGTCTCTTTTGGCTTTATTAGAAACAGATTGCCGATTAATAAATAATGCATCTATTACCTGAGGGTTTAAAAAAGAAGACCAATTAAAAAAAGAGCCCAGTGCATTCCAGACAGATAAAACCATCCGAATCATTTTATAATTACACCTTATTATTCTTACCTTACTTTTTGTTAGGGTTTTTATAAATTGAAACAATGTATTATAGCTAATGTTTTCTCCTCCTATTATATAATTTTCATCTCTAACAGAACTCTTAATCACCTTAATATGAGCTTTTACAACATCCTTGACATAAACGTAATTAGTTCTTACCTCTCCTCTATTAGGCATAAGCAGAATACTCTTATTTACCATTTGCTCTATTAAATGATACACACCAAAAGGATTTCCGTTTATATTTGGTCCATAAACCCTAGAAACATTCAGAATAACATATGGTAAACCAAGTTTAGAATAGCCTTTAACCTTTTCTTCGGCCATACATTTAGTAAGTTCATAATCGTTAGCATATGAAGCTAATCGTGGCTGTTCTTCGGTTATTGGAATGTTTTTATAAGAAGGACCAAATACCGACAAGCTACTGGTAAACACAAACTTTTTAACTCCTTCATTAAGTGCTGCAGCTAATACATTTTCAGTTCCTACCACATTCGTTTCAAAAAAGCTATTGATGCTTTTACATTTTAGATTAGTGAATGCAGCACAATGAAACACATATTCGCAATCTTTAATAGCTTTTTTAAGTGAAGACTTATCACAAATATCTCCTTTAAATAGAATTATTTTGTCGTGTAGCGGAACTTTTGGCGAATGAATATCTCGACACAATGCGTGTACAGTAATCTTTTTTTTAGCCAAAGCCAAAGCCAATTCATGACCTATATAACCTGTTGATCCTGTAACTAAAACTTTCATGACGTTGATTGGTTTTTAAAGGTTAAATGATAAAAAATAGAAATCTCATAAACTGCCGATAATGCCATATGCAGCAGAAACGCATACCAAATACTACCTGTGTAGTAACTAAAGACACATAACAAAACCCCAAAAGGTATAGCTCCTAACATTTCACGTTTTGAATCGAAGGCATGGATAAGTACATAAAAAAAAGTAACATATAAAATAGATAAGGTTAAACCATACGATTCTAAAAAGAAGAAAAACACAATACCTCTAAAAAAGAATTCGTAACACAGTAAAAAAACAAACCTGATTGCAAAATAACCTCGCGCATTCGATAGTTGATAAAAGCTTACAGCATCAATATCATTCAGCTTATGATTGTTGCCAACGGCCAAACATGCTGTAAACACACATAAAAAACAAGCCAACAAAAACCCCACCAAAACGTGTAAATTGAATACTCCTACCGAATAAACAAGCTGTCTCATTTCAGGAAAAACAGCAAATGGCAACACTCCGAATAATAAAATACCCAAAACATGCTTTAAGTTTAATAGCTTCAGCCCATTTATAATATTTAACGAAGACTGCAGATTATTAATGCCAAGCCGATTAAAAACTATGCTTATTAGAAAATAGGCTGTAAAACTAACACCAAGCACCCATATGGTTAATTGAAAATTCATGACAGCACTGGTATTAGAGTTACACTAAACAGTTTACTTACTGCATCTATTTTTACACATTTTCCATTTTTATAATGAAATACGTTATACTTTCCTTTATCAAAATCTACCCGATAACACCCTTTGTTTATGGGTTTAATCTTTAATTCCTTTTTTAAATTATCGCAATATATCTTCTCTATTATTTTAGGCTCCTCAAAATAAAGTGTAATTAAGTTTCGAGTGAGTTCTTCAAATTTTAATCGCTGTTCCTCATTGTTGTGAAACAGGATATATCGATCATCTTTTCGAACCACTTTATGATCTGCTTTCACCTTACCATTTACTTTTCGGTACACCGAAGAATACATCAATATCCCATTTTCATAAATTGATTTTTCAGCACACGACACATTAACTTTAACAAGAAATTTAACTTCAACATGGCTTTCCAGAGAATATGTAGTAATATGGTTCTCTACTTGTTTTTCAATGTTTATAAAACCTATTGTTGTATTGTTCTTCACGATCTTATATGAAACAGATTCGGAAGAATTACCTGAATTGAAAGGAAAAGCGGAGCTTACTATAAAAAAGAAAAGAATGGACTTTATTTTAAGTACTATTTCTCTGAATTTACTAAGATCTAATGAAGTATTTGCGCCATACCTCATTCTTCTTACTAGATATAAAATTAATGCTGGTATCATGACTCATAGTTTTATGATTATTTTCTAATCGTAAAATTATAACCACGCTTTAAATTGAATATCCGATAAACTCTATACTATAAAATATGGGATGTCCAACGATAATTCAGGACATAAGAAAATCTAATATTGACTTCTGTAAATAGTGGGAGTAACTGAGGTAAATTTTTTAAATGCTGAATAAAATGTAGATTTTGAATTAAACCCGCATTCCAAGCCAATAGCAACAATCGTATATTCGCTAAATTCGTCGTTCGACAAAAACTTCTTAGCCTGCTTCACCCGAAGTGAATTAATAAAATCTGAAAAATTGTAGTCACTATAAGAATTGATAAGTTTTGAGAAATAGCTTTTGCTCATATTTAAATCTGAAGCCACTGACTCCATACTTAAAAGCGGATTTAAGAACAATTTATTCTTTACAATATAACTTTTAACTTTATTGAAATCGGCCTGATGTTTTTCATTGAAAAAATCGTCACATTCTTCACTTCCATTTTGACTAACTGATTTTGTTAAAATATCATCATTCGCCAGTTTTGATCGCAAAGAGATTCTATCACTCACTACAGTATATTTATAAAACCCTTGATATCCCAACCAATACAATAAAACCGAAGTGCAAAAATTTAATGGCAAGTAGGCCGTTCTTTGTCCTGTTGTAATATGAAACAATAAAGCCAAACCCCATAGTCCGATATTCAAAATGCCTAAACGGACAAACCACTTTATCCAGTTTAAATCATCGTAAGACACAATGTAATTTAACAGATGATGCTTCTTAAAAATTATCAAACAGGCATTGACAAACATAAAAAGCGAATACCCCAAGTTGATTATATTTTCAACAAAAAACCATTTGGTAATTAGAGGTGAATCTTCTTCAAGGTAAGGATTAAAGTCGTATACTATTATTCCTAATCGAACAACCACCTCTGCAATAAAAATTATAACGGTAGGCTTTATATATTTATTGACTTTATCTTCAATCTTAAAATAATGCACCGTAAATGCATAAAACATAGGAACTATAAAAATATGCCACGGCACTTCAAAATTGTTAAGAAAAAATCTAATCGTTGAATGCTCGTCAAATGTTCCCCAACCAACCAATACTGCTAAATAATCCTTATACCTCAACCACGCCTGTAAATTGTTTAATGAAATCGATAGGACTATTAAATTTAAAAACACCACTGTGGGGTTGAATTTCTTTTTCACACCAAAGGTTACAAGATTAAACCCGAAACCTTGCAGCACTCCTGCCAAAAGCAAAAAGTTTATTAAAGAAATTAAGCTCTCATTCATAAAAGATTAAACTTAATTAATGCGTCCTAATTTATTAGAAAGCAAAAGCTATTTCGTATTACACTAAGATAAAAAATTATTTACTTCAGATTTTATCTAAATCTCACAAAAACAACATTAACGCATCTAATAATCGACAAAAAAACACATATTACGTCTATTAAACAGTTACAAAAATGGGAGGAAATTTTGCTAGTCAGGTTTGCTTATTAACCTTTTGAATGACTTAAAATGGAAACCCTGGTAGAACTATTATTATTACTGCTATTTTCCCTGCAATGTTTATTTAAAACAATAAAATATAAATAAACATTCAATGCGCTATCAATTAAATTCACACAACGATAAAACTTGGATTTCGATTTTGAATTCATCTTAAAAAAAAATTAGATTAAAAATGCAGAATTAAATAACAAACAAATTGATAAACATAAAGACACTTTGCTTTTACTTATTCTTTTTAACGACTTACATTAACATAAAATTAAACCATACAATTCACAAAACATTTACACATTAGGCGTAAAGCTCATTTATTTTTTGTAATTTATGCAAAACCTAATACCAACCTACTTGCAATTTTTTAAAAAATGCAAGAATTATTTATTCAATCTTTAAAGGATAAGTTTGAAAACCCAACATCCTTTGCACATGAGATAGCAGAAATTCTAGATATCGGCTATGATGCTGCTTACCGGCGTATAAACTTAAAAACAAACCTTACGCTAGAGGAAAGTGTTAAGCTAGCAAAACACTATAACATCTCATTAAACAAGCTTTTCGAAATTGGAAATAAAAATTCTATTGTCACAGAATTATCTTCACCGATTAACGATGTTGAAGGATTAGAACAATGGATAAAAGAATCGACAAAACATGTTATTGCCGTAAAAAAAGTAAAAAATGCCCAGTTTATTTATTCCAGTAAAGATATCCCGGTTTTCCACACCCTAACCAATTCTCTGCTCACCAGATACAAAATGTATGTTTGGCTAAAAGACCTAAATATAGAAATGACTAAAAGTAAAATTACTTTTGATGATTGGGTAAAAACCATTCCTTCATCCTTATTGAAGAGTGCTTTTGAGTTGGGTGAAATTTACCATCATACCAATGTTATTGAACTCTGGAGCGATAATACTGTTAACGGATCGATTCAGCAAGTACTCTACTATTTTGAAGCTGGTTTAGTTTCAAAAGAATCCGCATTGCAAATATGTGACGATATCCATGATGTTATTACACTTGTTGAAAACAAAACTATTAATCAAAGCATTAATGGTCAGAATAATTCTCTTTCTTTTATGCTTTATAAATGTGATTTACAGTCTTTATCGAACACCATAATGGTCATTACTTCTTACGGAAAAGTATTTTTTTCTCCATTTACAGTTTTAAGCTACTTTAAAGTTGAACATAAAGAAACATGCGACATGATGCATGAATTTTTACAAAAACTCATGTCCAACTCAAAACTTTTAACCACCGCCGGAGAACGAGACAGAACCCTTTTCTTTAAAAAAGTTTATCAAAAAATCTCTATCGCCAAAGAGCGCATAAATATGGGGGACAAAATGCTATACATATAACTAAAAATTCGTTAAACCCTTTCGCTAATTTTTATTTAACACTCATTTTCATTAACTTACGAATTATGATTTACGAAGACAAAGCAAAATATTCAGACATTCTAAAAAATTCTATTAATTATTTAGAAAACCATGGCTTTGAAAATATCAAAGCAGACATTGACGGTTACGAAACCCCTAAATCCTACACAAAATCTGACAGTGGCATTTCCATAACGCCAGATGTTGTAGCGACTAAAGAGGGTCGAAAGTATTATTTTGATATTAGTTTAAAATCAGAAAAACCAAAGTTATTAAAATCCAAATGGATTTTCCTGAACACATTAAGTGCCATGAAATCTTCCAGATTTAGGTTAATTACTGCACGCGGACATTATGCATTCACCCAAGAAATGCTTGATTCCATTAACCTTAATAGCAAAACTTTAATAAAAATTTAATTTACCGAAACCTACTTATAATGTGTGACTTCCATACAGTTTCAGTGTCATATAAATAGGACAAAAAAAAGAATTTCATAATTTTTGTAACATTTTTTTGTCTTATTACGTATAACTATATACAAAAGTAATATTCATATAATTATTTACAGGAGCACTTTTTAGATGAGACAACTTAAAATTACGAAGCAGGTTACCAATAGAGAAACAGCTTCGCTAGATAAGTATTTACAAGAAATTGGTAAAGTTGACTTAATTACGGCCGACGAAGAAGTAGAATTAGCACAACGAATTAAAGCAGGAGATCAAATCGCTTTAGAAAAATTAACAAAAGCTAATTTACGTTTCGTTGTATCGGTAGCTAAACAATACCAAAACCAAGGTTTAACCCTTCCCGATTTAATTAACGAAGGTAACTTGGGGTTAATTAAAGCCGCTCAACGTTTCGATGAAACGCGTGGTTTTAAATTCATCTCGTATGCCGTTTGGTGGATTCGTCAGTCTATCTTACAAGCTTTAGCTGAGCAGTCGCGTATTGTACGTTTGCCTTTAAACAAAATTGGTTCTATTAATAAAATTAATAAGACCTTTGCATTTTTAGAGCAAAGTCATGAGCGCCCGCCAAGTGCTGAAGAAATAGCAAAAGAGTTAGACATGACAATTAACGATGTTAAGGAGTCTATGAAAAACTCAGGACGTCACGTAAGTATGGATGCGCCTTTAGTTGAAGGTGAAGATTCTAACTTATATGATGTATTAAACAGTGGGGAATCGCCTAACCCGGATAGAGAATTATTACACGAATCGCTTCGCACCGAGATTGAACGTGCTCTGGAAACTTTAACGCCTCGTGAAGCTGATGTAATTCGTCTGTATTTTGGTTTAGGAAACCAACATCCAATGACGCTTGAAGAAATTGGAGAAACCTTCGATTTAACCCGTGAGCGTGTTAGACAAATTAAAGAAAAAGCTATTCGTAGATTAAAACATACGTCTAGAAGTAAAATATTAAAAACATATTTAGGTTAGTAAAGTTTTTACGACTAAATAAACGTAACAACAGTTACACATAACTGTTCGTTTTTTGATTGATGAAAGAACCCCCGGCTGATTACCGGGGGTTTATTTTTATGCATTCTTTAACCTTTTAGTTACTAGGCTTTTCTATATTTGCAAAAAAATTACAAAAACACACCACACAACATGAGTTCTAAATTAATTGCCCCATCGTTATTAGCAGCAGATTTTGCTAACCTTCAACGCGATATTGAAATGGTTAATAAAAGTGATGCCGATTGGTTCCATATAGATATCATGGATGGTGTTTTTGTTCCAAACATTTCTTTTGGTATGCCTGTTTTAGAAGCTATTGGCAGACATGCTAAAAAAACTTTAGATGTGCACTTAATGATTGTAGATCCAGACCGGTATATTAAAACTTTTGCCGACTTAGGAAGCAATGTATTAACGGTCCACTATGAGGCATGTACACACCTACACCGCACACTTCAAGCCATTAAAGCTGAAGGCATGAAAGCTGGCGTATCCTTAAACCCGCATACTAATGTTAGCCTTTTAGAAGATACGATTAACGATATCGACCTAGTACTTATTATGAGTGTGAACCCTGGTTTTGGTGGCCAAAGTTTTATTGAAAACACCTACGACAAAGTCAAGCAACTTAAAGCCTTAATTGAGCGCAAAGGCGCCTCAACCATTATTGAAATTGATGGTGGTGTAACTAACAAAAATGCCAAAGCACTGGTTGATGCTGGTGCCGATGTTTTAGTTGCAGGCAGCTATGTTTTTAAAAGTGAAACACCTATTGAAACTATTAAAGACTTAAGAGAAATTGCTAACTCTTAATAGTTTTTTAGATAGTATTTCAATAAATCCCTTGTTGTAACAATACCAATTAACATACCTTCCTCTACAACTGGCAAGGCATGAAAAGCACTATTGGCTAATATAGTAGCAGCCTCTTTTATGGTCGTATCTGCTGTAATGGTTACCACATTTTTGGTCATAACCTGCTCAATGGTATAACTATTATAAACCACTGCGTTAACATCGTGTTCATCGGCTGTTGCTTCTGCTAAACTTATTTTTTGAAGGTCAGTGAAGCTTAACATACCAATTACAACATCTTTACACACTACAGGAATATGTTTAATACGATATTTATTAAAAAGCGTTTCAGCTCTTTCTAAATCGTCTGTTCTATTCAGAGCTATGACATTCTCGGTCATAATATCTGATACAGGTATTAAAGCATTCATAGTCTATTAGTTTTTTGGTTATATATTCTGAATGGTTGGTTTTAATTGAAAATAGAACAATCAAAAATGATTAAGCAAATATTTTATCAAATCGGTTGTTGTTACAATCCCCACCAATCTATTGCTATCAACAACTGGTAAGGCATGAAATTCATGTTCTGCAAATATTTCAGCCACTTCTTTTATGGTACTTGTTGAAGATACCGTTAAAACGTTTTTAGTCATTACTTGCTTAACTTTAAACATTTTATAAACCAAAACATCGGCATCATCCTGCGAGTCTTCGGTTAAATCTGCAAAACTCAATCTTAATATATCGTTATAACTCAACATGCCTCTGACATAAAAACCAGAAACTACAGGAATATGTCTAATATGGTGAGATTTTAAAAGATGCTCTGCTTTATCTAAATTATCATTCTCCTTTAATGTAATAACAGGCGTTGTCATTATCATCGAAACTGGTGTTGTACGTATCATCTTCTTATCTGTTTTTACCTTATAAAATTAGCAAACAACAGCTTAAAGATTCATGACAAAAATCATGTTATAATTCTAATATCCTACTATATTAAAATTTAGCATTTGTTTAACCTTTACGTAGATCTCAGGAAATTCTAACTGGAAGGTATTAGGAGTTTCAATAAAGTTTTCGATTACCACAGCTAAAAACTCAAACTGGTTTGTAAACGCATATTTTCTAAAGTATCCTGAACTCATTAAACGAGCGCGCAAAGCTTCATCATTAACTAATAATTCAGATAATTCTTTAAACGTATCACTGAAGATGGTAGAACTTACATCTCTTTCTTTAATACTATTTATATGTATGGCATGTGTAAGCTCGTGGATTCCCAGATTTAAGTTATCATCTGCCGATTTATAACCTTCTTTAAAATCTTCCCACGACACAACCAACGCTTCTAATTTAGGATTAAACTCCCCTTTATGATAAGCATCATTGGTTTTTGAATAAAACTTGGTTGGATACACTACAATTTTAGATATTAGACCTATATAAAAGTCTCTAAACCCAAAGGTTAACATAACTGCTGTAGCAGAAATTAAAACTTTTATTTCATCGTTAATTTCAACTCCAGACCTACCTATAAATTCTTTGTCCTCTATAAAACGGAACACACGATGCTCAAAGTGACGTTTGGATTTATTTGGAAGTTTATTATAAAACGTAAATTGTCGTTCCAGTATTAACCGTTGGTTTTTATTCAGACGTTTTAGATAAAGATAAACGTGATTATACATTGGCTTTTTGTAACGCATAACATACGCCATTTCAACCATTTTAAAGATATAGTTAACAATAATCCCTAAAAGGAACACCAATAAAACACCAAGTAGTATAACACTACTTAAATCCATATCTCTTGCCAAAACCAGATTGAACATAAAACAATACAATGCATTTGGGGTTACACATGCTAAACTTAATCAAAAAAGTTGGCATATATTTAATCGAATATTTAAAAAAGCTGAATAAAAAAGCCTTACTGCGAACAGTAAGGCAAAAAAAATCGCTATTTGTTACATTACTCTTCCTCTCAATAACAAATAGTTTATAATGTGTAACTAATTATAAAAGCCCTTTCCCATATAAATAAAGTATTAGTTCGACAATTGATTTAAAAAGTTAAGTAGAAAGCCTAAAACAGCTTTCTACTTATTAAGTTGTTAATTAATCTCTACTACCTTTTTAGGAATCTCTTTAATAGGTTCTTTTTTTAAAAGGTTTAATTTTAAAATGCCGTTTTTGTAAGTCGCTTCTATTTCTTTACTAACATCTACAGTTTCTGGAAGTCTTAAAGAGCGTTTAAAAGAATTATAACTAAACTCTTGGCGAGTATAATCATCTTCTTTCTCTTCTTTTTCCATTTTCTTTTCACCACTTACATACAAGACATTGTCTTCAATAGTCACTTCAAAATCTTTTTTATTGAATCCCGGTGCGGCAAATTCAATTTCAAAATCAGTATGATGTTCTTTAACGTTCATAGCTGGCATCAATCCTTCTTCTGCAAAAAAATCTGAATTAAAAAAGTCATCAGAGCCCAAAAAGCTCTTTAAGTCTAAATTATTCCAAGGGAATAATCTATTTCGGTTGCTAAACTTTGTGAGTGACATGACAATTAATTTTTTGATTATTAATTTACTGGTCTAATATAATATTAATGAACCCTTTATAATATGATAAATATCAGTTAAAGAACATTTACCCGAGTAAATTGAAAAGAAATTCATGTTGTCAAATAAGCTTTATGATGATTGTCAGTATTTGATTAATCTATTATCGTTAACTTTAAAACTCTATAATTTATGATGAGATGAGTGTACACATTGAAGCCGAAAAAGGCGCCATTGCCGATACTGTTTTATTACCTGGAGACCCATTACGCGCCCAATGGATTGCCGACAACTTTCTAGAGGACGTAGTTTGTTACAATAAAGTTCGGGGCATGCTTGGCTTTACTGGATTTTATAAAGGCAAACGCATCTCAGTTCAAGCCAGTGGTATGGGGGTGCCTTCAGCTTTAATTTATTATCACGAACTCATTAACGATTATGGGGTTAAAAATCTGATTCGTGTTGGCACTGCCGGTTCGTACCAAAAACACGTAAAACTTAAAGACATTGTTATTGCCATGTCGGCATCGTCGACCTCTGCCATTAACACATCCAAATTTGGATCGTATACCTATGCACCAACAGCAAGTTATAACCTGTTTGAAAAAGCTGTAGATTATGCAAAAACCAATAACATTTCCTTTCATGCAGGAAACATATTAACCGCAGATGTGTTTTATGATGACAATCCAGAATTCTATAAAATCTGGGCCGAATATGGTGTACTTTGTGTAGAGATGGAAACTGCAGGACTTTATAGCATTGCTGCAAAAAACAACGTAAATGCATTAACTGTTTTAACCATTTCAGACTCTCTGGTGTCTAAAGAAACAACGAGTGCAAAAGAACGCGAAAGCACGTTTAACAGCATGATTGACATTGCGTTGAATATTGGTTAAAATAAAAACGCTACATAATTCTATTAAATTATATAGCGTTTTTCAAAATGTGACCACGGAGGGATTCAAACCCCCGACCGCTGGAGCCGAAATCCAGTGCTCTATTCAGCTGAGCTACGTGGCCAATTTCTCTTTTACAGAGATTATGCTATTATGCTAACTTTTGTCTAACAATTGTCGATATGGTTTTTCCATCGGCTTTACCTGCCAATTCCTGAGACACAACACCCATTACTTTCCCCATATCTTTCATACCTTCTGCTCCGGTTTCAGTAATAACCTTAACGACAACTTTCTCTATTTCTTCTTCAGATAAAGCTTCCGGTAAGAATTGACTAATCACTTCAGCTTCTGCCAATTCTGGCGCTGCTAAATCCTCACGTCCTTGTTCAACATATATCGCTGCACTGTCTTTACGTTGTTTTACCAACTTTTGAAGCATTTTAAGCTCTTGTTCTTCGGTTAAACCGTCCTGCCCGCCTGCTTCGGTTTGTGCTAATAAAATAGCTGATTTTACTGCTCTTAAAGCCGTTAAAGCCGTTTGATCTTTAGCTTTCATGGCTTCCTTTAACGCCGTCATGATATCTTGTTGTAAACTCATTGGTATATTTTATTTGATTGCGAATATACTAAGAAAAATAGTTTCGTTACCTCATTTAAATGCATAAAAAACCCGTAAAGTTGAGAGAGGGACTTTACGGGATCCATAACATAGAAAGGGTAGTGTACTAAATTAATCTACATTGTCATGTAAAAATGAATTATTACTTCTTAACTGAATATCATCATTGTCGTCTAGACCAACGCTAGTTCTTGAGATATTATTAGTTTCGGATGAATGTCTAGCTTCATTTAAATTTACACCTTGACGCTTGTAAGCCGGCACTTTTTCTATATCGTCTATTTTTGCATTATTAAACTTATAGTTAAAGTCTTTCATCTTACGTCTGCGCTCTTCAGCACGCTCTTTTAACATATCTGAAATCGGACTATTCATAGGGTCTATTTCTTCTGCCAAATCAGCTTCTGAAACTTCCTTTTTAACTGTTTTCTTTTCAAAAACCACGTCTTGATCGTAATCTTCCAAAACATTGGTTTGCTTTTTTGCCTTAGATGTTTCTGGCTCTGCATAATCTTCTAAAGCATAACGAATATCTCCTTTTTCGTTAGTTTCGTTTACCGGAATAAGCTCTACATAATCATTAACCTGAATTTGTTTTACTTCTTCCTCCAAATCAAATCGCTTAGGTTCTTGCGTTTGCTTTGGTTGCGATTTTTCCTCGTTAGATATCGGTAAATCGAAGGTTAAGGTAATTTGCTTTTCTTCTTCTTCAGCATCAACAACTGGTTCTGGTGTGGACATTCTTGTTACTGGTTTTATAACAAAATCGTCATCCTCTTCAACGTGTCCTTTTACTTCTTCATATTCCACATTGATATTTTTAATAAACTCTGATGTTGGAATGATGTTAAAATCATTATCGGCCTTTTGGTTGGTTTCCGGCTTTTTTTCAAAAACAGGTTCCTCTTCTTCCACATCAAAATCTAACGTATGTCTAACCACTGGTGGTTCTTTCTTCTCTTCCAGCTCAATAACAGGTTCTATAATTACCGGATCTTTAGTTTTAGCGACAGGCTTTTTAGGCTCTGCATCGTCACTCCCTAAAGAATGAACTACCTTTTTTGTTTCGGTATTAGAAATTTCGTCCTGTTGCTCTACATTAAAACCCGTTGCGATGATAGTTACTGCAATAGATTCTTCTAAAGCATCGTCTTCACCAACCCCCATAATGATATTGGCACCATGACCAGCTTCATTTTGAATGTGATCATTAATTTCTCCTATCTCATCAATAGTAATTTCATGTGAACCTGAAACAATTAATAATAACACGTTTTTGGCTCCAGTAATTTTATTATCGTTTAATAACGGAGAATCTAAAGCTTTACGAATAGCATCTTGAGCGCGGTTTTGTCCAGCAGCTATAGCCGACCCCATAATAGCAGTTCCACTATTACTTAATACGGTTTTAGCATCACGTAAATCGATATTTTGAGTGTAGTGATGTGTAATAACTTCGGCTATACCACGAGCAGCTGTGGATAACACTTCGTCGGCTTTAGAGAACCCGGCTTTAAAGCCTAAGTTTCCGTAAACTTCACGAAGCTTATTATTGTTAATTACAATTAACGAATCGACTACATCTCTTAATTCTTCAACACCTTTTTGTGCCTGTTCGATACGCATTTTCCCTTCGAACTGGAACGGCATAGTAACGATACCTACGGTTAAAATATCTAAATCTTTAGACATTTTAGCTATAATAGGTGCAGCACCTGTACCTGTACCACCGCCCATTCCGGCCGTAATGAAAACCATTTTCGTGTTAGTATCTAACATGGTTGAAATGTCTTCAAAACTTTCTACGGCAGAGTTTTTACCCACCTCAGGGTTGGCACCAGCTCCTAATCCTTCGGTTAAATTAACTCCTAACTGTATTTTATTGGGCACACCACTATTTTGAAGTGCCTGGGCATCGGTATTACAGATGTAAAAGTCTACCCCTTTAATACCTTGTTGGAACATGTGATTGATAGCGTTGCTACCGCCACCGCCAACACCAATAACTTTAATAACATTTGATTGATTTTTTGGTAAATCAAATGCGATGCTTTCGAATTCTTTTTTGCTGCTCATAAATTCTGTTTTACTGGTATAATTTAATTTTTCTTTAATCTATTTTTTTCCTCGATAATCGAGATTTAAAAATGTCGAGAATCCTCTCGAGTTCTATATTCATTTGCTCCTGAAGGTGCACTACACCATCAAGAGTTGATTTATTCGGCGTTATCTAAAAAATCTTTAACACGCTCTGTTAACTTATCTAAAAAAGAACGACGTTCCTTTACTGGTTGCGGCTCTATAGGTTCCTGTTGTTCTTCTGTCGATGCCTCTGCTGCATTTTCTGCACTAGGAGTTTCTTCAGCGACAACATCCTCTTGTTGTTCCACACGTCTGCGTTCTTGACGTTTTAACCCGTCTAACACTAGCCCTA
Source organism: Aestuariibaculum marinum (assembly GCF_014596975.1). GTDB lineage: Bacteria > Bacteroidota > Bacteroidia > Flavobacteriales > Flavobacteriaceae > Aestuariibaculum > Aestuariibaculum marinum. The sequence continues at coordinate 49,833 of NZ_JACVXD010000012.1, forward strand.
CCGCCGTAGCAAATAACGGACTTGTAATATCATCATCACTATCGCCAGCTAAATGCTCGTTAGGATACCCTATTCTGGTATCCATTCCTGTTATATATTCAACCAACTGCTTTAAGTGTTTTAACTGAGCGCCCCCTCCTGTTAAAACAATACCCGCAATAAGTTTCTTTTTCTGTTCTTCGTGTCCGTAGTTTTTAATTTCTACGTAAACCTGCTCGACAATTTCCACCACGCGAGCATGGATAATTTTTGACAGATTTTTTAAAGTGATTTCCTTTGGTTCACGACCTCGCAACCCAGGAATAGAAACTATCTCGTTGTCTTTATTTTCTCCCGGCCAAGCAGAACCAAATTTTATTTTAAGCAATTCAGCTTGCTTTTCAATAATCGAACACCCTTCCTTGATATCTTCAGTAATTACATTTCCACCAAAAGGAATCACCGCTGTATGACGAATGATACCATCTCTGAAAATTGCCAAATCGGTAGTACCACCACCAATATCAATCAGTGCTACTCCCGCTTCTTTTTCTTCCTGACTTAACACCGCATTAGCTGATGCCAACGGCTCTAAAGTGATCCCTTCAAGATTTAAACCTGAACTTTTTACACAACGCCCAATATTTCTAATAGAAGACACCTGACCAACAACCACATGAAAATTTGCTTCTAAACGACCGCCATACATCCCAATAGGCTCTTTAATTTCAGCTTGGCCATCAACTTTATACTCTTGAGGTAATACGTGAATAATTTCTTCACCCGGAAGCATAACTAATTTATGCACCTGATTGATTAATCGGTCGATATCATCATCATCGATAACCGTTTCTGAATTTGCACGCGTGATGTAGTCGCTATGTTGTAAGCTTCGAATGTGTTGACCTGCAATACCAACAGTAACATTTTCTATTTTCATACCGGCAGCAGCCTCAGCTTCTTGAACTGCCTGTTGAATAGATTGAATGGTTTGCGTAATGTTATTAACAACGCCACGGTGAACACCCAAACTTTTAGACCTACCAATGCCTAAAATTTCAACTTTACCGTAATCGTTTTTACGCCCAATCATGGCCACAATTTTTGTGGTTCCTATGTCTAATCCTACTGCTAAATTATGCTCCATTGCTTAAATTTTGGTACACACTACTTGGTTGTCAAACTGCAAATTGACCTTACTATAATTCTTAAGCGTATGCTCTTTCAAATTCTTTTGATAAAACGCTTTAAGATTATTAATCTTCTTATCTAAAAATTTAGTATCGCCTAACTGTACTAAAAAGTTGCATTGTCTGAGTTTTAAAAATATCTTCTCATCTTTGCTTTGATGAATTTCTATAACATGTTTTTCAAGGAAATCATCGGTTGTAATCTTTTTGGCAACGGTATAAACTTCTGCTAAATTATTTTTTTCAATAAAACCAGTAACCAGTGGCACTCGTGCGGAGTAATTACTCGATAAAGGCATGTATTTGCCATCACTATCTATGTAATAAGACGCATTGGTGCTAACTCTTGCAATAGGTGTTTTTTGTTCAACTTCTGCATTAAGTGTTCCGTTTACAGCGAGATACACTTCTGCATTTTTGATCATTGGATTAGATTTTAGGGCATTCTCTAATTCATTCAAATCTAAAGTTTCTTTAGCAACATTTTTAACTTCACCAAAATTTTGTATTAACAATTTACTAACAGTCTCATCTGTAATGTATAAATTGTTTTCTCCAACAAATTTAACGTTAGGCTGCATAACCACTCGAGATGCGTTTCTATTGGATGCAAAAGCAAACAGAAACCCAACCAGTGTGAGTAACAGACCCATTTTTATGTAATTCCAATTAATTTGCAACGCTAAATTCCTTTTTAATTCGTTTTACTTCTTCTCCTATATCGCCGGCTCCAATAGTAAGAATCACTTTTGCCTCACTTTTATGGATTTCGGTTAACAGTTCTGTCTTACTTACTAATTTCTTATTGTTATTATTTACTTTTTCTAATAACCACTGAGCTGTCACCCCTTCTATTGGCAACTCGCGAGCCGGATAAATATCTAACAACAATAACTCATCAAACTGAGCTAAACTGGCTGCAAATTCATCAACAAAATCTCGCGTTCTACTAAATAAATGTGGCTGAAAAACCGCCAGCACTTTTTTGCTTGGATACATCTCTCTTACTGCTTGATACACCGCATTAATTTCTTCCGGATGATGTGCATAATCGTCAATAAACACTAGATCATCAGTTTTAATCTGATACGTAAATCGACGTTTCACCCCCTTGTAGGATGCTAAAGCTTTGGCGAGCTGCTGGTTAGGGCAACCATACTCTACAGCCATCGCCAAGGCTATTAATGCATTCGACAAATTATGTCTCCCGGGCAGGTTAAATTCTAAATTTTCAAGTACTGTGGTTGGTGTTTTCACATCAAACACATAAGTACCGTTTACTATTTTTATATTTTTTACGCTATAATCAGCGTCGTCTTCAATACCATATGTTATTCCCGAAATAGGCAAACCATTTTTAACAAACAGCTTCCCATTTGATTTAACACGTTTTGAAAACTCTTCAAAAGACTTTTTCAATTCCGAGGCATCACCATAAATATCTAAATGATCAGCATCCATAGATGTGATACATGCTAAATCTGGTGACAAGGTTAAAAACGAACGATCAAACTCATCGGCTTCCACAACGGAAACTTCTGTGCCATTCAAAATTAAATTTGAATTGTAATTCTCGCTAATACCTCCTAAAAAGGCCGTAACCGGCACATCGCAAACATTCATTAAATGTCCTAGAATACTAGTTGTCGTAGTCTTTCCGTGCGTTCCCGCAACAGCTAAGCAGAAAGTGTTTTCTGTAATTAAACCCAGAATTTGAGAACGTTTTAAAACCTGAAAACCTCCAGCTTTAAAATAATTTAATTCGGCATGATCTTTAGGAATTGCCGGAGTAAATACCACCAAAGTCGTTTCAGCATTTTTAAACTCGGAAGGAATATTTGCTATTCCGTCTTCAAAATGAACAGCCACACCCAAGTCTTCAAGACTAGCCGTTATATCGGTTGGTGTTTTATCGTAACCTGCAACAGATTTACCATTAGCCACAAAATAACGAGCTAAGGCACTCATACCGATACCACCGACACCAACAAAATAAACGTTATGTATGCTGTTTAACTTCATTTAACTTTTAACCTTTAGAAGTTTTTCAACCTCGTCTGCTATATCTTTTGTAGCATTAACCAATGCTATTTTCTTTATATTTTCTCCAAGTTCCTTCTGCTTTTGCGGCGATGCTACCAGCTGCGAAAATTTATTTTTAAAATCCACTTCCAGTTCATCTTCCTTAATAATCATGGCCGCATTGTTATCTACAATGGCCATGGCATTTTTGGTTTGATGATCTTCAGCCACATTAGGTGACGGAATAAAAATCACTGGCTTACCAACAATACAAAGTTCTGACACCGAACTTGCTCCTGCGCGGGATATCACAATATCGGCCGCAGCATAGGCAAAATCCATATTATTTAAAAATTCATGCACCTGTACATTCACTGTATTATTATAGATTTTATACTGCTGATAATACAACTTACCACACTGCCAAATCACCTGAACGTTTTGTGTATCGAAAAAATCCAACTCCTTTTCAATAAGCTCATTAATACGTCTTGCACCTAAACTTCCTCCTAAGACCAGCAAGGTTAACTTACCTTCCTTTAAATCGAAAAGCTTTTTAGCCTCTTCGGTTTTAGAATTGATATCCAACAAGCCTTGACGCACCGGATTTCCGGTTTTTATAATTTTATCTGCCTGGAAAAAGCGCTCTAACCCATCGTAAGCCACACATATTTTCTGAACGTGTTTTGCCAACAATTTATTAGTGATTCCCGGAAACGAATTTTGCTCCTGTATTAAACTCGGAATACCATTCTGAGATGCCATATACAATAAAGGACCACTAGCGAAACCTCCCGTACCAATAGCCACATCAGGCTTAAAGGACTTCACTATTTTACGAGCATTGTACAAACTACTCATAAGCTTAAACGGGAACATTAAATTCTTCATCGTTAACTGACGCTGAATTCCAGAAATCCATAGCCCTTCAATTTTATATCCGGCCTGTGGTATTTTTTCCATTTCCATTCTATCTTTTGCACCAACGAATAAAAACTCGGCATCAGGCATACGATGCTTCAATTCATTCGCAATAGCAATTGCAGGATAAATATGTCCTCCTGTTCCTCCGCCAGACAATACAATTTTATATGTGTTTTTTGTCGCCACTTATTAATCCTATTTATATCGTTTCAGATAAAATTTCCAACGGATTTTCTTCTTCCGTCAATACTTCTTCTTGTTCTTTTATTTCTTCGCGCTGAGCGCTTACACTTAATACAATTCCAATAGCCAGACAGGTCATCCATATTGATGTCCCTCCACTACTAATTAACGGTAAGGTTTGCCCTGTAACTGGAAATAATTCTACAGCTACCGCCATGTTTATTAACGCCTGAAATACGATTGGTAAACCAACACCAAGTGCCAGCAACTTACCAAATACTGTATCGGCTTTTTGAGCAACGATGACTATTCTAAATAATAGCCACATATACATTATCATAATAAACACACCTCCAATAGAACCATATTCTTCTACTATAATGGCAAAAATGAAATCGGATGAGGATTGTGGTAAAAAGTTCTTTTGAATACTCTTGCCGGGCCCCACACCCTGAATTCCACCAGAAGCAATAGCTATTTTAGCCTTTTCAATTTGATAATCAGCTTCAGTATCTTCATCATTAGAAAAATTCTCAATACGACTCATCCAAGTATCTACACGGTTAGGCATCACACCTGGAAATGCTTTGGCTACCAAAACAAACATAGCTAGTGCCAATATTCCAGAACCAATAATTACCGCCAAATAACGTATAGGATATCCGCCTAAAAACACCAACATAACCACCATTAAAAATATAATAGCAGCTGTTGATAAATTGGCCGGCAAAATTAATGCTAATACTAAAAATACTGGCGTCCAAAGTGGTAAAATTGACTCTTTAAATGTGATGACTTCATCTTTCATTTTGGACATGTATCGTGCTACGTACACCAAAAGCACTACCGCTGCAAAGGTTGATGTTTGAAACGACATTCCCACGATAGGTATTTGAATCCATCTACTGGCATTCGCCCCATCGATAGTTGTACCTTGAAGCATCGTGATTCCTAATAAAACCAGAACAACTGGAATCATAATAAGCGATAACCCTCTAAAATATCGATATGGTATTTTATGCACCCCATACATAATGGCAAACCCTAAAAACAGATGCATAAAATGCTTAATAAAAAACGCAAATGTATTGGTACTATCACCTCGATAAGCCAAATTACTGGCAGCACTATACACAGGCAAAAACGATAGTATAGCCATTAAAGCTACTATCGCCCAAATTAATTTATCGCCTTTTATGTTTTTAAATAATGCCTGCACTTTTTAACTAATTATTTTCTTTTTTCTTAATTTTTATAAATTTCTAACAGCATCTTTAAACTGACGCCCACGGTCTTCATAATTTTCAAACAAATCGAAACTTGCACATGCAGGAGACAATAACACGTTATCTCCAGATTCAGACAACTTATAAGCCATTTTTACAGCCTCCTCCATACTTTGAGTTTCAACAATAGTATCAACCATTCCTCCAAACGTATCAATAAGCTTATCGTTATCAACACCCAGACAGATAACAGCTTTCACCTTCTCGTTTACAAAAGCAAATAACTCCTCATAATTATTACCTTTATCAACCCCGCCAACAATCCAAATAGTCGGTGCATCCATACTTTCTAAAGCAAAATATGTTGCGTTTACATTAGTTGCTTTGGAATCGTTTATATACTGTACTTTATTAATTTTAAGTACCTGCTCTAAACGATGTTCAACACCTTGAAAACTTTCTAGGCTTTCGCGGATGGTCTGCTTTCTAATTTTAAGCAAATGCGCTACGGTTGAGGCTGCCATAGCATTTTTAATATTATGCTTACCTTCTAATGCAAGATTGTTTGTTGACATATGTATCTGGTTGTTATCAATTGCTATAATCATCTTTTCCTCTTCTAAATATGCGCCCTTCTCTACTTTTTTTGTTATTGAAAACGGTAATAATGTCGATTGAACCGGGTGCTCTTTTAACCAATTAGTAATCACTTCATCGTCGGCATCGTAAACCAAATAATCTTCTTTGGTTTGGTTTTCTGCAATCCTGAATTTTGAAGCGATATAATTTTCAAACTTGTAATCATATCGATCTAAATGATCAGGAGTCACATTCAGTAATACAGCAATTTTCGGTTTAAATGTATCGATATCATCTAACTGAAAACTACTGATTTCTAAAACGTAATTCGGGTAATCGTGTTCTAAAACCTGTTTCGCAAAGCTGTCGCCAATATTACCACCTAAACCTACATTCAACTCCCGCTTTAAAATGTAATGCGTTAATGTTGAAGTTGTAGTTTTACCGTTGCTACCAGTAATTCCAACAATGGTTGCTTTGGTAAATTTTGATGCGAATTCGATTTCTGAAACCACCTGAATTCCCTTTTCGCGAATTTGTTTTACCAAAGGTGCTTTATCTGGAATACCAGGGCTTTTCATTACGATATCGGCATTTAAAATTTTAGATTCCGAATGCGTTTCGTCTTCCCATTCAATCTCATTATGTATAAGAACCTGTCTATAGTTTTCTTTTATTTTTCCTTTATCAGACACAAAAACCTCATACCCTTTTGCCTTTGCGAGAAGTGCAGTTCCTACTCCACTTTCTCCTCCTCCAAGCACCACTAATCGTTTCATCTATCTAATTTTCAAGGTCACGATAGAAAGAATAGCCAACAATATGCCAACAATCCAGAATCGTGTTACTATTTTACTTTCGTGATATCCTGATTTTTGATAATGATGATGTAATGGCGACATTTTGAAAATGCGACGGCCTTCACCATATTTCTTCTTAGTGTACTTAAACCAACTCACCTGCATCACCACCGATAAATTCTCTGCTAAGAAAATACCACACAACACCGGAATTAACCATTCCTTTCGAACCGCAATAGCAATAACTGCAATGATTCCACCAATAGTTAAACTTCCTGTATCTCCCATAAACACCTGCGCCGGATAGGTATTGTACCATAAAAATCCGATTAAGGCTCCAACGAATGCTGTGATATAAATGGTGATTTCCTCGATACGCGGAATGTACATGATGTTTAAATATTCTGAGAATACAATGTGTCCCGATACAAAGGCAAAGATTCCTAGCGTTAGCACAATAATGGCTGATGTTCCTGCTGCCAATCCGTCAATACCATCGGTTAGGTTTGCACCATTTGAAACTGCTGTAATAATGAAAATGGTAGCCAAAATAAATACCACCCATGCATATTTTTCTAAACTCGGACTAATCCAAGTAATTAAATCGGCGTAATCAAACTCATTTCCCTTAACAAACGGGATAGTGGTTTTGGTCGATTTCTCTTCACCGTTAAACAACTTAGCTGGAGACACATTAGCATCTTGAGCTACAATTTCCTGTTGCTTTTCAACGGACACTTTTTCTTTAATTGTTACATCGTTATGAAAGTATAATGTTGCTCCAACAATAACACCCAAACCAATCTGACCAAGCACTTTAAAACGCCCTTTTAAACCTTCTTTATCTTGTTTGAATTTTTTTAAATAATCATCAATAAAACCAATAACACCCATCCAAACCGTTGTTATTAAAAGCAAGATGATGTATATATTTTCGAGCTTAGCCAATAACAACACAGGAATTAAGGTTGCCAAAATAATGATGATACCACCCATGGTTGGTGTTCCAGCCTTTTCACTTTGCCCTTCAAGCCCCAAGTCTCTAATGGTTTCACCCATTTGTTTTTTTTGTAAAAAACGAATGATACGCTTTCCGTAAATAGTAGATATTAACAATGACAAAATCATCGCCAAAGCCGCCCTAAAGGTGATAAACCCAAAAAGTGAAGCTCCTGGAATTTGGAATTGTTGTTCTAAATATTCAAATAAATAATACAGCATCTACTATTCTTTTATTTCTGTAATTGTTTTAAAAATTCGTTCACCATTTTAAAGTCGTCAAAGTCGAAACGTTCTGCTTTTATTTCCTGATACGTTTCATGCCCTTTGCCTGCAATTAAAATAATATCGTTAGACTGTGCCATCTGACAAGCCGCTTTAATAGCCTGAGCCCGATCTACAATCGTTAAGGTCTTTTTAAAATTTTGAGGTTCCACGCCTTTTTCAATATCTTCCAATATCGCTTCTGGTTGTTCACTTCGTGGATTATCACTTGTAAAAATCACTTTGGTACTTAACGCCGAAGCAATATGCCCCATTTTAGGTCGCTTGGTTTTATCGCGATCGCCACCACAACCCACAACAGTAATCAACTCTTCATTTTTGGTTCGAATACTATTAATAGTTTCCAACACGTTTTTCAACGCATCAGGAGTATGAGCATAATCTACAATTGCTGTGATTTTATCGTTGGAAATCATATACTGAAAACGTCCGCTAACACTTTCCAGCTCACTGATTAATCGAAGCACCTCTACTTTTTCTAAGCCTAACAACTCTGCAGTCGCATAGATGGCTAATACGTTATACGCATTGAAGCTACCAATTAGACGTGTCCAAACCTCTGCTTCGTTAATTTTTAACAATAAACCTCCAAACTGATTCTCTAAAATCTGCGCTTTATAGTCAGCATACGTTTTTAGAGCATAGGTTTGTTTTCTGGCTTTTGTATTTTGCAACATCACTAAACCATTCTTATCATCAACATTTACTAAAGCAAAAGCTTCTTTTGGCAGGTTATCGAAAAATGATTTTTTCACATCGCGATATTCTGCAAAGGTGTTATGATAATCTAAATGATCATGTGATAAATTGGTAAACACACCGCCTTCAAAATGTAATCCGGTGGTTCTATGTTGATGAATACCGTGTGAGCTCACTTCCATAAAGCAGAACTCAACACCTTCGTCATTCATCATTTTCAAATACTTGTTAATCGTCAGTGAATCTGGCGTAGTATGTGTCGCTTTATATTCCTTTTCATCAACCATAATTTTCACAGTTGATAGTAACCCTACTTTATACCCAGCCTTCTTAAATAACTGATACAACAAACTGGTAACCGTGGTTTTTCCGTTAGTTCCGGTAACACCCACAAGCTTTAAATTTTCTGAAGGTACATCGTAATAATTCGATGCCATAATCGCTAAAGCCTTATGCGAATTATCAACCTCAACATAAGTTATTCCTTCAACTAAACTTTCAGGCATAACCTCGCAAACAATCGCTTTTGCGCCCTGTTTTATAGCTGCATCAATATACTTATGTCCATCTACCACACTTCCAGAAATCGCCACAAACACATCATCGCTTTTGATCTTTCTAGAATCAAAATCGATAGCCTCTATATTTACCGTAGTATTACCTACCACAGCATTAATAGTAACTTTATATAATATGTCTTTCAAAGCTATCATGAAGCTGTCAATATGATGGTTTGGTTATTTTTTAACTTTATATTTTTATTGATAGACTGACTTTTAACAATACCGCTACCTTGTAATTTTACTTTTACTTGCACCTGCATATTTTCTAATAAGGCTACTGCATCCATAGCCGGTAATCCCACGACATTTGGCATAATAGTTTTATAGGTCTGTGCTGTTTTATAAAAACCATTAAACTCTTTTTCTACAGAAGCATGCTTTACTTCTAAAGTCTCCACTTCGTCTATAATCGGTGTATCTGTATGTATTTTTTGAGCAATTCTTTTGAATACCGGCCCCGTTACATCGGCTCCATAATACCCTTTTTTAACACTTGGTTTATGAATGACCACAATACAGGAGTACTTTGGATTATCGGCTGGAAAATACCCCGCAAACGATGAAATGTATCGACGGTTTTCTTTCCAATCTTTCATCCAATATTCAGTTTGTGCTGTACCTGTTTTACCCGCCATAGAAAAATACGGCGAATATAAGGAACGTCCAGTTCCCCGCTCAACAATATGTTTTAAAATATCCTGAATTTCTTTTAAGGTTTTATCTGAACAGATTTTATCACCTTCATTATCTCCATCAAAAGATTCCACTACATGATCTAACTCTTTCACTTCCCTAATAAACTTCGGCTTTACTAACACCCCATTATTAGCAATCGCATTGTAAAACGTAAGTGTTTGAAGCGGAGTTAACTTTAGATTATAGCCATACGCCATAGACGGCAAAGCGTTTCTACTCCAAATTTTATCACCCGGTTTTGGAATCACAGGTTCACCCTCACCAATTATTGGCAAACCAAGCGGCTTATCTAATTCCCAATCTTGTAAATGACCCACAAACTTTTGCGGTTGTTTAGCATATCCATCATCTATAATAGTTGCCAACCCAATATTAGATGACACTTCTAATGTTCTTGCCGCAGAAATTTTTCCGTGACCATGAGTGTCTTTTATACCTTTTCCGTAAAACTGCTTATACCCAACTCCTGTATCAATCACCGTAGAGGTATCTACCACTTTATCTTCTAAAGCCGCCATTAACGCCATTACTTTAAAAGTAGACCCTGGTTCATGTGCTTCTCCAACCGCATAGTTTAAACGCTCATAATAATGTCCGTTTTCATTTCTACCCAAGTTTGAAATCGCACGAATCTCACCAGTTTTTGCTTCCATAACCACAACACAACCATGATCTGCCTCATATTCTTCTAACTGTTTCAATAACGCATGATGCGCGATATCCTGAATATTAACATCTATAGTCGTATATACGTCGTAACCATCTTTAGGCTCAATTTCGTTAGCGTCACTTAAAGGTTTCCATTGCCCCTTACCTATTTTTTGTTTTCTGCGTTGCCCATCGGTTCCTCTCAGGTATTTAACGCCAAAAGCGCCATCGATACCGGCGCGTGTTACATTTCCATCTTCATCAAATCGTTCATAACCTATAGAACGTTGAGCAATTGCCCCCATTGGATGTTCGCGCTTGGTAGTTTGCTCTACAATCAGGCCGCCTTTAAAAGCTCCTAACCTAAGCATTGGAAAACTTCTTAAACGGATATAATCGCCGTACCCAACATTTCTAGCTAACAAATAATACCGATTTCTATTGGCTCGCGCTTTACGCAATGCTTTTTGATAAGATCTTGACGAACGCCCCGAATAGGCCGCTAAAGAATCACATAAAGGAATAAGGTATTTTTCAAATGTACTACTAGTTGGTGTCAGTAAATCGATGCGCACATCGTACTTTGGCACCGATGTAGCGAGTAAGTTTCCATTAACCGAATACACATTACCGCGATTGGCAGGGATTTTCACATTCTTAACCACACGTGTATCTGCCAATGCACGATACTTTTCTCCTTGTAAAAATTGTATACTAAACAATTTAAACAGCACAGCAGCACCAAAGACGAACATACATCCTGATATAAAATACAAGCGGTTTAATATGTTTTTCTCGTTTACTGCCAAGTGTTGGTTAGTTTTGTGATTTAATTTTTATTTTTTTTGGTGGAATTACCGATGGTGCAATTCCTTTATCTTTCATTACATTAATTACTGCCGATTCCATTTTCAACTTCATCAATCTGGACCGACCATCTATAAACTCCGACCGCATTTCGTTAACTTCATTTTTCAATCGTGCAATTTCATACACTTTTTTATCAGCACTATGCGAGCTCGCAATCATTACTATAGCTAAAACCGAAACAAAAATTATGAACCTCCAGTTTTTAAAAGCATCATCACTAACTAAAAACGTTCCTTTTAATATGCGATAGATCTTCTGCTTCATTATATCTTTTTAGCTATTCTTAATTTCGCGCTTCTTGCTCTACTATTAATTTTTATTTCTTCTTTCGTTGGAACAATTAAACCTCCTACTTTTTTAAAAGGAACTTCAAAATTCCCAAACATATCGCGCTCTGGCTCGCCTTCAAACATTCCGTTTCTTATAAAACGCTTCACCAATCGATCTTCTAAAGAATGATAAGAAATCAAACTCAAGCGTCCTTTTTCATTTAAAATCTCCGGCGCCTGCAACAGCAATTCTTTTATTACCTCAATTTCCTGATTCACTTCAATTCGAATCGCTTGATAGATTTGTGCTAAAATTTTGTTTTCATGCTTTGGCGATAAAAACTTTTTCAAAGCACTTTTTAATTGTTCACTTGTTACAATCGGCTCTTCTTCTCGTTTTTCAACAATTAATCTTGCCATGGCTGGCGCAGCACGCAACTCCCCATATTGAGCTAGCACAGCTCTAAGCTGCTCTTCATCATATTCATTTACCACATGATAAGCTGACAATACACTATTTTGATTCATACGCATATCTAAATCAGCATCAAAACGTGTTGAAAATCCACGTTCAGCAACATCAAACTGATGTGACGACACACCAAAATCCCCTAAAATCCCATCAACCTTTTTTACACCATAAAACCTTAAAAAACGCTTTATATGCCTAAAATTCTCATTGATTAATGTAAATCTTGGGTCGTCAATTTTATTTTCAAGAGCATCTGTATCCTGATCGAAGGCAAACAATTTCCCCTTCTCACTTAGCCTACTTAATATTTCTCTGCTATGTCCGCCACCACCAAAAGTCACATCCACATAAATGCCATCCGGATTAATATTTAATCCGTCAACCGTTTCTTTTAGCAATACCGGGTTATGATATTCCATAATCTTCATCATCTTGTCCCATTACCTCTTCAGCTAAATCCGCAAAATCATCAGCTGCATCATCAATGGCTTGTTCATATAAATCTTTATCCCATATTTCAACAATGTTAATCGCCGAAGCCACAACAATTTCTTTTGAAATATTAGCAAATACCGTTAAGTCTTTTGGAATTAGTAAACGCCCATTAGCGTCTACTTCTACAATTTTCACTCCAGCCGTAAAACGACGAATAAAATCGTTATTTTTCTTTTTAAACCGATTTAGCTTATTCATCTTCTGCATGAGCCTTTGCCACTCTGCCATTGGATACAACTCTAAACACTTTTGAAACACCGAACGACGCAACACAAACCCATCTTCTAAAATAGAAGACAACTGCTTTTTCAACGGCGCAGGCATCATTAATCTACCTTTGGCGTCAACCTTACAATCGTATGTTCCTGTTAATAAGTCCAATGTGATTCACAAATATGTTAACGGTTTGTGTTTCAAATATATTGAAAATTTTACCACATTTTACCACATTTTACCACTTTGTTAATAAATTTTCGACTAAATAACACTAAAAATAGATTTCATACGGCCTAAAACCCAACAACCACTTATAATCAGCGCATTAGAACAAATCGTAACACAATCGCTTTTTTATTAACATCTTTCAACGAAACTATTATTTTTGAAAATCCTTAAAATCGTCGTAAGTATAGATGAAATAACTATATTTGTTTTTAAAGTAACGACAACTGATTAATGACGCATCGTTTAAAAAAAGAAAAGAACTACAGCTATATTGAAGCTGGCGAAGGTACGCCAATTATTGTTTTACACGGCTTAATGGGCGGATTAAGTAATTTTGATTCAGTAATAAAACATTTTAGCCAAACCGGCTACAAAGTTATTATCCCCGAATTACCTATATACACTAAGCCCCTACTAAAAACTAATGTAAAAAGTTTCGCGGGCTTTTTAAATGAATTTATCGAATTTAAAGGCTACGACGAAGTTATTCTCTTAGGGAATTCTCTTGGCGGACATATTGGCTTATACTACACTAAATTACACCCATCAAAAGTAAAAGCTTTAGTAATAACTGGAAGTTCCGGTTTATACGAAAGTGCCATGGGAAGCGGATATACAAAACGTAGTGATTACGAAGTTATTAAGAAAAAAGCACAGGACGTATTTTACGACCCAGAAGTTGCTACCAAAGAGATTGTAGACGAAGTTTACGCTACCGTAAACGACCGAAATAAACTGATTAAAACATTAGCTATTGCTAAAAGTGCGATACGTCACAATATGGCTAATGATTTACCTAAAATGCAAACACCAACCTGCATTATTTGGGGTAAAAACGACACAGTAACTCCGCCGGAAGTTGCAGTAGAATTTAATGAATTGTTACCCAATTCAGAATTATACTGGATAGATAAATGCGGGCATGCCGCTATGATGGAGCATCCGGAAGAATTTAATAAGATTCTTGAAGCCTGGCTAAACAACAAAAACTTATAGTCAACAAACTTAGATTTTAACACGATTCGTGTAAACTCATATAAATACCCCTCAATGCAAATAAAAACTGCAGAATTTGTTATGAGCAACTCTGATGTTGCGAAATGCCCTAAAAGCATGCTACCAGAATATGCTTTTATCGGGCGAAGTAATGTTGGAAAATCGTCGCTTATTAACATGTTAACCAATCGAAAAAGTTTAGCAAAAACATCGGGAAAACCAGGAAAAACACAGTTAATAAACCACTTTTTAATAAACAAAAACTGGTACCTTGTAGATTTGCCTGGTTACGGTTATGCTCGGGTTTCAAAAAGCACAAAAAAGGTCTTTCAAAAGTTTATTACCGCTTATTTTAGTCAGCGTGAACAGTTGGTTACTGCTTTTGTTTTAGTAGATATTCGTCACGAACCACAACCTATCGATTTAGACTTTATGCAGTGGCTAGGAGAAAATGGTATTCCGTTTTCTATTATATTCACCAAAGCCGATAAATTGAAACCTAAAGCTATAGAAAATCATGTTGAAGCTTACCGAAACATTCTTTTAGAAACATGGGAAGACATGCCAAACTACTTCGTAACTTCATCAAGTAAAGAGATTGGTAAAGATGATGTTTTAAATTATATTGATGAGCTTAATGAGAATATGCAGTTGAGTTCTAATTAATTTTTTACATCTAAAGCATCACGAAGCGCATTACCAATTAACATAAAAGCCATTACCAAACTCATAATACAAAGCCCTGGAATAAGGGCTAGATAGGGCTTCCCTAGTATAATATAATTATAATGGTCTTTAATCATGGCTCCCCAGCTAGCCATTGGCGGTTGAGCACCAATACCTAAAAAACTCAGTCCGCTTTCTATTAAAATCGCAGACGCAAAATTAGCTGCGGAAATTACTATAACGGGCGCCATGATATTGGGTAAAATATGTTTTACTATAATTCTAAAATCTCCAAACCCTAGCGCTCTTGCAGCTGTTACATATTGCTGTTCTTTAACACTTATTACCTGCCCTCGAACCACTCTGGCAACCTCAACCCACATAGTTAACCCTACTGCAATAAACACCTGCCAAAACCCTTTTCCTAAAGCCAGAGTAATCGCTATAACAAGCAACAACGTTGGAATAGACCAAGTTACATTAATAACCCACATGATAACAGCATCGGCTTTACCTCCAAAATAACCAGCTATACTCCCCATAAAAACACCTAAAATCAAGGATATAAATACCGCTACAAAACCTATAAAGAACGAAATTCTGGCTCCTACTAAAATACGACTTAATAAATCACGACCGTACTTATCAGTTCCAAACAAAAATGTTTTTTCTTTAACAAAATCATCAATAGATTGATTTGGAAAACGGCTTAAACTTATAGTCTTTTCAACACCTTTTAAACCATCGGAAGCGTATTCGGTGTAGATTAAATTTCCGTCATTAGTTTCATAGTCTGAAACAGGGATTTCGGTATCGGTTGATTTTGTTCCAAAGAATATTTTATCAAAAACATTTTGCTCTATTTTCAACTCCGAAGGTATGGTTAGCATGGTGATTTTAAAACCCGGCTTTTTGGAATGTATAGCCAAATGCATTTGATTGGCATGCTGAGAACTATCTGGAGCAAACACATAAGCAAACACCGAAATAATTCCAACAAAAACTACAAAACCAAAACTAAAAACGCCCCAAAAGTTCTTTTTAAACTTTTGGAGCGCTAAGTGTTTCAACGAGTTTGTTTTATAACTCATATATAACCGTTTATTTTTTCACTTCGGCATTTGTTGTAGCAATCTTTTTAAGGCGTTGAGATGCTTTCATATCTTCTAAAACGTTAAGCGCTTCTTCAACATAAACATCCTGACTTAAACTCTCGTGCCAACGTCTGCGCTTTTCTTTTAAATCGGTAGTATCTTTTTCAAAAAGCGATCTTTCATAAGATGTTGAGCTAAATGTAAGATTGGTTTTATAATCTGAAATAGCATCAAATTGTTTCGCTTCTTCTTCGTTTAAATCTAACTCTGCTTTATATTTTTTGAAGTTTAAAGACACTTCTGTTTCATCAATTTTACCTTTTACCCATTTCGCATTTTCTTCAATCAACTTCAACTGTTCATTATTTTTCATGCGCTCTTCACTGCTTTTTACAATAGCATCGTAATCAAAATAATTCCACGGTGTATAATCGGCTGAATCAATTTCATCCCAAGGTAACGGGTTTTCTTTATCCTTCTCTCCTACTTCAATAAAACTGAAACGACCAGGAACTTTAACATCACTTTTTACCCCTTCCAATTGCACCGAACCTCCGTTAATTCTGTAATACTTTTGAGTCGTTAACGCTAAAGCGCCCAAATCTCCACTTGTATTATTTCGTAACATGGTGTTCAAGTTAATCACATTCTGAACGGTTCCTTTTCCGTAGGTCTGTTTACCACCAATTATTATGGCACGTTTATAATCCTGCATGGCAGCCGCCATAATCTCAGAAGCTGAAGCTGATATTTCATTCACTAAAATCACTAACGGCCCGTCCCAAGAGATAGAACTATCGCGATCTTCCAAAACTTCTTTAGCCTTTCCGGTAGAACGCACCTGTACTACAGGTCCTTCTTTTATAAACAACCCAGCCATATCTACAACAGTAGGCAAAGACCCACCGCCGTTATTACGTAAATCTAATACCAGACCTTCAATACCCTCAGATTTTAAACGAGCAATCTCAGTTTTAACATCTTTAGCGGCATTAATATTTTTATAATCTTTAAAATCTACATAAAAAGCAGGTAAATCAATAATGCCAAAAGTCATTCCGTCCTTTTTAACTACCGATGATTTCGCATAAGTATCTACCAACTCAATAACATCTCTGGTAAGCGTGATATCTTTAATCGTACCATCAACCTTTTTAACAGTAAGTGTTACCTTAGTCCCTTTTGGGCCTTTAATATATTTAATGGCATCGTTAATACGCATACCCACAATATTCACTGGTTGGTCTTCGTCTTCTTGCTTAACTTTTATAATTAAATCTTCAACCTCTAATTCCTGACTTCTCCAGGCAGGTCCACCAGAGATTAATTTCACCACTTTAATATAATCATTACGCTTTTGAAGTTGTGCCCCGATACCTTCTAATTTACCAGACATACGCTGATCGAAATCCTCTTTATTGTTAGGTGCTAAGTAATAAGTATGCGGATCGAATTCTTCAACAATAGTATTTACATAAATCGCAAACCAGTCTTCACGTTGAAAATCATCTAGATTATCATTAAAATATATCTCGATAGATCGTAACGTTGACTCACGAGCTTCCTTCTCGATTTCCGCATCGGTTTTCATTACATAAGATGAATCTTTCTCTTTCTTTCTTACCTCATCTTCATAGATATCATCATAGTTTGAAAGCGCCGAAAACTTAAGTTGTCTTCTCCAACGGTCTTTCATCTCTGCTTTAGTTTTAACGTAACCTGTCTTCTCATAATCCGTATTAAAGGTTTCATCTCTATTGTAGTC
Source organism: Aestuariibaculum marinum (assembly GCF_014596975.1). Taxonomy (GTDB): domain Bacteria; phylum Bacteroidota; class Bacteroidia; order Flavobacteriales; family Flavobacteriaceae; genus Aestuariibaculum; species Aestuariibaculum marinum. The sequence goes on from NZ_JACVXD010000012.1 coordinate 67,697, forward strand.
GAACGGTTTTGATAATACTTCTTTATAAATCTCCTTTGACTCAGCAATACGCTTTACCAAACGCTCATGTACAATATTGAAGAACGTAATATCGGTTGCCTTTATCTGATCGTCAATTGTTAATTTATACTTTTCAAAATCTTCATAATCTGACTGATAAAAATAACGCTTCACCGGATCTAAAACATCTAAATAATCTTTAAACAATTCTTCCGAAAATGTATCATCAAACATTACCGGATCGTAATGTCCATTCTCTAAAACAAAAGTAATTACTTGAATTAGTAACTTATCTTTATCAGGGTTATCAAACTTTTTTGTAGTAAAACTGCAGGATGCAAACCCCAGAAGTAAGGCTAGCAACAGCACTTTATATTTCCTTCTCATAATATTTTTCATTCAGTTAATATTCAACGACACATTTAATGCCCGACATTTTTTTACTAAAATAAAGAAAAAAGTATGCCAAGCCCGGCATTTGCTACTAATTTTTTGTTAAACAGAATAAATAAAGTGTATCCTATGGAAATTATGTATTTTAGCGTTACAATTTTCAGAATGTAAATGACAGAAAGACCGCTTATACTTGTAACGAATGACGACGGCATAACAGCTCCGGGAATTCGAACCCTAATTTCAATTATGAACACCCTTGGAGATGTGGTAGTTGTAGCTCCAGACAGTCCGCAAAGTGGCATGGGACATGCCATTACTATTGACTCTACCCTATATGTTGAACAGCTTAAGGTTGATGATGGCCCACAAACGGAATACAGCTGCTCAGGGACTCCTGCCGACTGTGTAAAACTGGCAATTCGAGAAAAATTAAACCGTAAACCAGACTTATGTGTCTCAGGAATTAATCACGGCTCAAACTCATCTATCAATGTAATTTATTCAGGCACCATGAGTGCAGCGATAGAAGCCGGCATTGAAGGCATTCCTGCCATTGGGTTTTCATTACTGGATTATAAATGGAGTGCTGATTTTGAAGCAACTAAAAGCTTTGTAAAAACCATTACCGAAAATGTTTTACAACACGGTTTACCAAACGGCGTTGTGCTTAATGTGAATCTTCCTAACTTAGCTAAGGAGAACATTAAAGGTATTAAAGTTTGTAGACAAGCCAGAGCCAATTGGGTGGAAGAATTCGACAAGCGCAAAACACCATCAGGAAAAGATTATTATTGGCTTACCGGGCGTTTTGTAAACTTAGATGGCGGTGAAGACACCGACGAATGGGCTTTAGAGCATGGGTACGTTTCTGTGGTGCCGGTACAATTCGATTTAACTGCGCATCATTACATTCAAAATTTAAACTCCTGGAATTTAAATGATTAAAAAAGAGATTTTTATAGGTATTGCCGTTGGACTAATCGCTAACAGTCTTGGCCTAATTTTAATATCAAGCCTTTTAGGACAAGGTGAAGATTTTGTTAACGTAATAAAAGCAGCATATGCCGAAGGCTTTTTAGGCAAACTCATTAGCTTAGGGGCTGTTTTAAATTTAATTGCATTTTTTATCTTTATAAGAAAACGTCGGGATTACCGCGCACGTGGCGTACTAATCATTACTATTTTTATAGCCATATTGACTTTTATTTTTAAACTTTTTTAAATGAAGTATTACATTTTAGCAGGTGAAGCATCAGGCGATTTGCACGGCTCGAACTTAATGAAAGCATTATTTGAAGTCGATGCTCATGCTGAAATCAGATTCTGGGGTGGCGATCTTATGCAGGCGGTTGGCGGTACTTTAGTAAAACACTACAAAGAGCGTGCTTTCATGGGCTTCGCAGAAGTTATCATGAATCTGAATAAAATCTTCAAACTCATTGCATATTGTAAAGAAGATATTAAAGACTACAATCCGGATGTTCTCATTTTTATAGATAATTCTGGATTTAATCTGCGTATTGCCAAATGGGCAAAACAAGAAGGTATTAGAACGAACTATTACATTTCTCCGCAAGTTTGGGCATCACGTGCTAAACGTGTTTTTGATATTAAACGTGACATCGATGATATGTACGTTATTTTACCCTTTGTTGAAGACTTCTATAAAAAGTATGATTATAAAGTGAACTTTGTTGGGCATCCGCTTATTGATGCCATTGTAAATCGAGATCAGGTAAACGAGTCTAAATTTAGAGACACTTACAACTTAGACAAGAGACCTATTATAGCTTTATTACCAGGAAGTCGAAAACAGGAAATTAAAAACATGCTTTCGGTAATGTTGAAAATGGTCGATTCTTTTAAGGATTACCAATTTGTAATTGCCGGTGCGCCAAGTCAGGATTACAGTTTTTACGAATCATTTATAAAATCGAATAACGTAAAATTCATCTCGAATAAAACCTACGATTTACTAAGTATTTCAACTGCCGCATTGGTAACTTCTGGTACAGCTACTTTAGAAACAGCCTTATTTAAAGTCCCTCAAGTGGTTTGCTATAAAGCAAGTGCAATCTCTTATCATATTGCCAAACGCATAATAACTTTAAAGTTTATTTCGTTAGTTAATTTAATTATGGACAAAGAAGTCGTAACCGAATTAATTCAGAACGATTTCAATAAAAAAAGGTTAAAACAAGAATTAACGCGTATTTTAGATGAAACAGAACGTAAAAAAATGTTCGTCAACTATTACGAGTTAGAAAAAGCTCTTGGTGGAAAAGGTGCCAGCAAAAAAACAGCTCAATTAATCTACAATTCAATAAAAAACTAACATACTTTATGAGGAGTCTTTGTTTCCTACTTTTATTAACACTCAGTTTTACAAGTTGTAAATCATCTAAAAAAGCCAAACAAAAAGACTCTCAAGTTGTCATTAACGCCAAGCGTGCATTAAAAAACTATGACAACAACACTGCTATTGTAGAAGACATTGAAGTTTCAAAAGCTCCTATTTCTGAAACCAAACCAGCTATAACTAAAGCTGACGCCATTACCAGTTATGCCTTACAATTTGAAGGCGTAAGGTACAAATGGGGAGGCACGACTTCAAATGGCATGGATTGTTCTGGTTTAGTCTTTGAATCCTTTAGGGCTAATGATATTATTTTACCTCGTATTTCGCGAGATATGGCTAAACAAGGTGATAAAATTCCTTTGAGAAAAGTTCAGGAAGGCGATTTATTGTTCTTTAAAACCGCCAATCGCAGAAACAACATTAATCATGTAGGTTTAATTATTACAACTGAGAATGACATTCAGTTTATTCATGCTACAACACGTGGCGGGGTTATTGTTTCCAAACTATCTGAAGCCTACTGGAACAATGCATTTGTAGAGGCGCGCAGAATATTATAAGATATTTCTTATATTTATTGAGTATGAAAATACTCAATTTCACCATAATTAAGCTTACACTATGCCTGATAACCGGTATCACTATTGGTTACAGTTATAACTTCTCTGTTAACTTAAGCCTGTATTTGATAATAGTTTTGCTCAGTTTACTGACTGTTAGTTATGGTTTTTCAAAAAAGCAAATCGTAAAAACTATATGGTTCGGGTTATTTAGTTACCTATCGATGATTAGTATTGGTATTCTAGCTGTTGTTCTTCACAACCCCTGTAATTTCAACAACCATTACACAAAAAAACTTCAACTTGATTCTACCTCAACAATCACTTTTAGAGTTCAGGAGGTTTTAAAATCCAACACGTATTACGACAAGTATATTGTTAACCTACTGAAATTAGACAGTAATCAGGTTTCCGGAAAAACACTTATTAATATCCGAAAAGACAGCATTGACAAAAAACTGAATATCGATGACGTCTACATAACAAAAACAGAATTACAAACGATTCCTTCGCCCTTAAATCCCGGACAATTTAATTATAAAGCCTATTTAAAACGGAAATACATTTATCATCAAATAACCTTATCGGACACCGAACTTCTAAAAGTAAAATCCAAAAAGAAAACCGTTTTAGGTTACGCTGATACCGTTAGAAATTATATCAACACCAAACTAGGAGCCTATCATTTTAAACCGGACGAACTCGCTATTATAAATGCATTATTTCTTGGTCAGCGACAAGACATAAGCAACGAAATTTATACTAATTATGCCAATGCAGGAGTCATACATATTCTGGCTGTTTCGGGATTACATATTGGTATTATCCTCATGATTTTAAACATCATCTTTAAACCCATTGGACATTTAAAACACGGGAAGATATACAAAACCGCGCTACTACTTATTATTTTATGGAATTTTGCCATAATAGCAGGATTATCCGCTTCAGTGACTCGGGCTGTTACCATGTTTAGCGTTCTGGCGATTGCTGTAAATTTAAAACGCCCAACCAACATTTATAATACCCTTGCTTTAAGTATATTTATTTTGTTATTGTTTAAGCCCATGTTTCTTTTCGATGTTGGGTTTCAATTAAGCTATTTGGCCGTTCTTGCTATAGTTACTATCGATCCGCTACTTTACAAACTTTGGACGCCAAAAAACAAAATCCTTAATTTTTACTGGCATACGTTTACGGTCACCATAGCTGCTCAACTCGGTGTTATTCCAATAAGTTTGTATTATTTTCATCAGTTTCCAGGACTATTTTTTATTTCAAATTTAGTCATCATACCCTTTCTTGGTTTTATTCTAGGTTTCGGCATTCTTATTATAATTCTGGCTTCTTTAGGTTTTCTAACCAGCTTTTTAGCAACGAGTTTCGCTTATAGCATTTCGTTAATCAACAAATTCATTGAATGGATTGCTAAACAAGAGACATTCATTTTTAAAGATCTTCCCTTTAACCTTTGGCAAGTATTAGCAAGCTACACACTGATAATAACTCTAGTTTTTCTTTTAAAAAAAAGAACACTCAATTCTTTTAAACTGGTTTTATCCGGAATCATCGCACTACAAATAGCATATATTTATACTAGTTACCACAAACCTAATCGGGAATTTATCATTTTTCATAACAGCAGACATAGTTTACTAGCGAACACCTATAACCATAAAACAACTTTTAGTACAGATGTAGACAGCATCCCGCTATTTCAAAATAGTATTGCTGATTACAAAGTCTCAAAACAAATTAATACCTCAAAAAGAGACTCCATTGCATCTATATACCTTTTAGATAAGAAAAAGTTACTAGTAGTTGATAGCTTAGGGGTATACAATATAAAATTATTTGAGCCGGATTTTTTACTACTCAGGCAATCGCCCAAAATCAATTTAAATAGGCTTATAGATTCTATAAAACCCAAAACCATTATTGCCGATGGCAGCAACTATAAATCGTACGTGCAACATTGGAAAACTATTGCTTTAAAAAGAAAACTCCCCTTTCACTACACTGGCGAAAAGGGAGCTTTTATAATTCGTTACTAAAATAGACTAACTTTTAAATTCCGGTTTAAAAGCCTTATAATAGTCGTTAAACTTTTCCTGAGAATCCATGTCTTTATGATCATCATTTTTGAAGAGCTTCAAATACAACTCTAACTGATTCGGTTGCTGATACCCACGTATAGGCGCAATTAAATCGCCTTTTTCATCCATAAAAATTATTGTTGGATAGGCACTCACCTGAAAGTATCTTGTTAATTCGTGAGCCGAGTTACGACGATTAGCCAATTCTGGTTTGTATCCCGGGTTTGAATACGTCTTCCCTTTGTAACTCACCTCATCGTTTCCTTCAGCATTAAACTTAACGGCGTAATAGTTTTTATTTACATAATCGGCGACATCGGCATTATGAAAGGTATTTTTATCCAACATTTTGCAGGGTCCACACCAACTGGTATACACATCCATCATAATCTTTTTTGGAGTTTTCTTTTGAAGCTCTAAAGCCTCTTCTAAACTCACCCATTTTATCTCTTGTGCTAAACCTCTAACTGAAGTTAAAGTAGCCAACAATAATATAAATCCTATTTTTTTCATAACCATTTAGTATCAAAGCCTATGCCTAACTTACAAAAAAAGCTCCGAAAACGGAGCTTTTTCAATGCATTTAACCTTTATATTCGATTAACGCACCCCGTGCATTAATTTCTTCAATAATGGATTTAATACCAAAATTAACAACCCGGCTACAACAGGCACAATCGTAAATATCAAGAAGAATGTAGATAAACTATACTCTTTAGTAATGTTTTCAATTTGCCCACCCACTACAGCTGCTAATTTGTTTCCAATGGCAATGGCCAAATACCACATACCAAACATTAAAGCAATCATTCGTGCTGGCACTAACTTACTAACATATGATAATCCAACAGGTGATAAACATAGTTCACCCAGCGTATGGAATAAATATGCTAAAATTAACCAAACCATACTTACTTTTACGCCAGCTTCTATTCCGTATGCTCCAAATGCTAACAATCCAAAACCAATAGCCATAATAATTAAACCTAAAGCATATTTAGCGGCAGCTGAAGGATTGTATTTACTTTCCCACCATTTAGAGAAGAACGACGCAAATACGATGATAAAGAATGAATTTAAAATACTAAACCAAGACACTGTAATTTCCGAGACATCAGATGTAAACTCTCTTACCAACATCCAACCTACAATGGCCCACATGAATAAGAAACATATAACCAATACAATATTTGAGTATGGTATTTTAGAATAGGTTTTCTTCCATAAGTCGTATAACACATAAGTGATAATGCACAAAGGAACTATCGTTAATATAGCATTAAAGATATTAAATGTCATTGCAGAATTACCCGTTAATACACGATCTACATTATCTCTAGCAAATAACACTAATGAAGACGCACCTTGCTCGAACGACAACCAAAAGAATACGGTAAAGAATGCGAAAATAATAAATGCAATCATACGATCTCTAACAATGGCTGAATATCTAAAAATACGTCCGATTACTAAAACCAAGAATAATACTAAGGCAATTAAAACCGCCACATACTGACCTTCCAGCGCTCCTACTTTAAACGCCGAAAACATATCGATTCCAGCAATTTTAGACATTGGATCGTTAATCGCATACCCTAAACCTACAATAGAACAGATAATAATTAACACTTTATCAACTAAAGTAAATGGATTTGGTTTCTCTTCTACCTCATCTTCATCAACTTTAGCTAAGTGATCGTCACCATCAACAGTATCTTCTATCTCATGTGTTTTAGTTGGTTTCTTTCCAATGTTTCCAAATAGGTTTCCTGAAAATGCAAACTGAAGGGTTCCTAATAACATAAAGATTCCTGCTAGACCAAATCCGTAAGACCATCCTATTTTTTCAGCTAAATAACCACAAAGCATCATTCCGAAGAATGCTCCTGCATTTACCCCCATATAGAAAATGGTGTAAGCACCATCTTTCTTTTCTGGGTTTTTCTTATACATTTCAGAAATGATAGATGTGATATTTGGTTTAAAAAACCCAGTACCGACTACCAATAACCCTAAACCAAAGTATAAAGAAAATTCAGTCTCTACCGCCATTGAAGCATGTCCTAAGGTCATGATTATAGCACCTATAATTACCGCCCAACGGTAACCTGTTAATTTATCGGCTACTATTCCACCCACAATAGGTGTAATATATAATAACATGGCATAAGTACCGAATAAAGCCCCTGCATTTTCGGCAGACCAACCCCACCCCGGATTATCGCCAATAATAGAAAATGTTAAAAAGTTAACCAGTAACACACGCATTCCGTAAAAGGAAAAACGCTCCCACATCTCCGTGAAAAATAATACGAACAACCCTGCCGGATGCCCTAAAACTTTGTCTTTAAAAAGATTTTCAATATCTGTCGTCATATATAATTAATGGTTGAATTATTTATATTATAAAATGAAGCTTTTACTCTTCGTGCATATCACGTTCGTTATCTTCAGCTCCATGAGTTAAGGCTTCTAATTTATTTCTAAACAACATTACGAGTGCTCCAAAAATCACACAGAAAACCGCAATGCCTGTAAAAATAGTAAACTCACCTAAGCTTTCAGAAGCTTCACCCAACACACCTGCTACTTTATTACCCAAACCCGTCATAGCGAAATAAATACCCATCATTAACGATGCATATTTTACAGGTGCTAATTTTGTTATATATGATAATGCTACTGGTGATATACAAAGTTCCCCAACGGTGTGGAATAAATATGCTAATACCAACCAATACATGGCTGAAGATCCAGCACTCTGATATTGTGCCGCAGCAGCAGTCATAAAGAAAAAGCCTGTTCCCATAATGATTAAACCAATGATCATTTTAAACAAAGACGTAGCTACTTTACCCTGCAATTTTCGTTTAGCCCAATACCCAGCAACGGTAGTTCCTAAGAAAATGATAAACATCGCATTTAATGACTGGAACCAAGATGCTGGCACTTCCCATCCAAATAAGTTCCTGTTGGTATTATCCATTGCATAGATATTCATTAATCCTCCTGCTTGCTCAAAAGCACCCCAGAATACAATTACCAATAAGAAAGATATAAACAATACCACCACTCTATCTTTTTCAACTTTAGTAAGCGGTTGATTCATTAATTCTTTATCTGCTGAACCTTCAGAACCTCCTAAAAAGTTTCCAACATGTTTTAAATATTTTTGACCTGCAACATATTGAATAAGCCCTAAAGCCATTCCTATACCCGCTAAACCAAATCCATAATGCCATCCATAAACTTCACCTACATAACCTACAATTAAACTGGCTAAAAATGCACCTACGTTTATTCCGATATAAAAAATAGTAAATCCTTTATCACGTCTTACATCACCTTGTTTGTAAAGACCTCCAACCATTGTTGATATATTTGGTTTTAACATCCCTACACCGGCAATAATTAATCCTAAACCTGTGTAAAAGGCCCACATCTGCTCGATAGCCAAAATACTATGACCTGCTACTAATAAAATTCCTCCATACAACACGGCTTTCTTTTGCCCTAATATCTTATCAGCAATCCAACCACCAGGAATAGACGCTACATAAACCAACATAGTATACCAGCCATATAAAGCTAAAGCCTCTCCATTAGACCAGCCTAAACCAGCATTAGCTCCTTGAGTTTCGGCTACTAAATACAATACCAAAATGGCACGCATTCCGTAATAAGAAAAACGTTCCCACATTTCTGTAAAAAACAGAACATACAGCCCTATTGGATGTCCAAATAATTCTTTGTGTTTAGTTGTAGTAATTGTGTCTGACATAAATTTTGTGTTAGTTATTTATACAAACTAAGCTGTACGAATACAGCTTAGTTGATTTTATTATAATTTATCTCCTAAATTTTCGTTCAGGAAGTTAGTCATTTTTTTATAAAGATGTAGCCTGGTATTTCCTCCATAAATGCCATGATTTTTATCCGGGTAAATCGCCCAGTCGAATTGCTTATCGGCTTGTACTAAACTCTCTACTAATCGCATCGTATTTTGTACATGTACATTATCATCAGCAGAACCATGAACTAAAAGAAAATCGCCTTGTAATTTATTTACATGGTTAATTGGTGAGTTGTCGTCGTAACCACTTGCATTGTCTTGTGGCAATCCGTTATAACGCTCGGTGTAAACGGTATCGTAGAAACGCCAGCTTGTTACAGGAGCTACAGCTATCGCCATTTTAAAGACATCATTCCCTTTAAACAAACAATTACTACTCATAAAACCACCAAAGCTCCATCCCCAGATTCCAATACGTGTTGCATCAACATATGGCAAGGCTGCTAATTGCTTAGCTGCAGAAATCTGATCTTCGACTTCGTATTTTCCTAATTGCTCGTAAGTCACTTTTTTAAAAGCCGCCCCTTTATAACCTGTTCCACGACCATCAACACAAGCAATAATATAACCTTTCTGTGCTAAATGCTGATACCAGTAATCGTTATAAGAACTCCATGTATTAGCTACTTGCTGTGAACCTGGTCCTGAATACTGGAACATTAATACCGGATATTCTTTACTAGCATCAAAGTTAGCAGGTTTAATCATCCACATGTTTAAATCGTTCCCGTTTACATTAATGGTGCTAAATTCTTTTGCGGAAATGGTATAATCTGATAATTGCTGAACTAGTGCCTTATTATCCTTAATATTTTTAATAACATCTCCAGTCGACGCTTTGTTTAAAGTATATACCGGAGGTGTTGTTGTATTTGAAAACGTGTTAATGAAGTATGAGAAATCTGCACTAAAATCGGCATTATTTGTACCTACAGCTTGTGATAAACGTTTTTTGCTTCGCCCATTTAATTTCACAGAATACACATCGCGATTAATTGAACCATTTTCTACCGACTGATAGAAAATTCTATCGCTCTTTTCATCGTAACCATAATATGCTGTCACTTCCCAGTTTCCGGTTGTTACCTGATTGATTAATTCTCCTTTTTTAGAATAGTGATAAATATGATTGTACCCATCTTTCTCACTCGTCCAAATAAAACTGTTGTCTTTTAAGAAGGTTAAGTTATCCGTAACATCAACATAGGCTTTATCGGTTTCTGCTAACACTAAAGAAGATGTGTTTTTATCAGCATCAATCAACCATAAATCCAATGCATTTTGTTTTCTGTTTAAATAATGTGCACTTAATACATTAGCATCGTTGGTCCACTTGATTCTTGGAATATAAAAATCGTTATATTCTTTATTTACCTTAACAGCTTCAATGGCTTTTGTATCTAAATCATATAAATGAAGCGATACTAAAGAATTAGCCTCTCCTGCTTTTGGATATTTAAACACCTGTTGTGTTGGGTATAAACTTTCTCCATAAACATCCATTGAGAATTCTGGCACATTGGTTTCATCAAAACGGATAAAGGCAATTTTAGTTCCATCGGCATTCCATTCAAAGGCACGAACAAAAGCAAATTCTTCTTCGTAAACCCAGTCGGTTATACCGTTTATAATTTTATTCTTTACACCATCGGTAGTGACTTGAGTAGTTGCGCCTGATGTTAAATCTTTCACATAAATGTTATTATTGAAAACATAAGCTACTTTCGACCCGTCTGGAGAAAACGTTGGTTCCTGAATACGCTCGTCTGAAACCGAAACCACCGATTGATCTTTTACATTATACACAAAGTAATTTCCTAAAACCGAATGACGATAAATAGACTCCTCATTAGTTGCTAAAAGCACTTTCGTCTCGTCTTCACTGAACGTATAATTTGTAAAATAGTTTAATTCTGAAATGTTTCTCGAATCAACTAAGGTTGTTACTTTTTCTAATGTTTTGTAATCGTATATATCTATTGAAGTCGAACGTGTACTTCTATCGAAGTTAAACACTGAATATTGCTGGCCATTTGCCATAGAATGAAGTACATCCATACGTTCTGTTCTAAACGTACCATTCCATATTTCTTCAAGGGTAATTTGCTTATTTTGAGCGGTTAAACTTGCTACGAATAGTACGCAAACGCAAAACGATAATTGTAGGTATTTCATTAAAAAAAATATTTATTTCGTAAAGAGAGCCCAATTTTACTAAAAATAATACAAAGCACCCTTTTTATTAACACTTTAATAACGTCTTTAAATAAAAAACTCGAGTTTCAATATTGCATTTAAGTATGCTATCTTTGCGAAACAAACCTCTTCAAAGGAAATTTGAAGTATTAAAAAAATAACAACCAGAAATTCGGGGTTCGCCACGAAGCATTCCAATCTCGATTATCGAGTAAACGAACATCTTATGAGTAAATCTATTGCCGGTTTTTCAAAACTATCGAAATCAAAGAAAATTGATTGGATGGTAGAAACCTATTTTTCTAATGCCGAACAAGCCAAAACGGTATTAAAGCAGTACTGGAATACAAATGAAAAATTACAAACCCTACACGACGAGTTTATTGAAAACACCATTACCAATTACTATTTACCCCTTGGTGTGGCGCCTAACTTTTTAATAAACGACACCCTGTACACCATCCCAATGGCTATCGAAGAAAGTTCGGTAGTTGCGGCAGCTAGTAAAGCTGCTAAATTCTGGTTAGATCGCGGCGGATTTAAAACAACCGTAATTTCTACAACCAAAATCGGTCAGGTGCATTTTATGTATCACGGCGATAAAGACATTTTAAAAAACTATTTTAACCATATAAAATCGCAACTTATTGAAGACGCCAAACCAATCACCAAAAATATGGAGAAACGTGGTGGCGGTATTTTAGATATTGAGCTACGCGATAAAACCAACGAGATAGATGACTACTATCAACTTCACGCATCTTTTGAAACACTGGATGCCATGGGAGCTAACTTCATCAACTCTTGCTTAGAGCAGTTTGCTAAAACTTTTAAAACTGAAGCTTTAACATTCGATGGATTTAATGACGAAGAAAAACAAATTCAAATCGTCATGAGTATTCTATCGAATTATGTCCCGGAATGTTTGGTTCGTGCGGAAGTGAGTTGTAAAGTTGAAGACTTAACCGAAAATGAAAATATTTCGGCTGAAGAGTTTGCGACTAAATTTGTTCAGGCCGTTAACATTGCTGAAATTGAACCTTACCGTGCCGTAACCCATAACAAGGGCATTATGAACGGTATTGATGCGGTAGTTCTGGCCACCGGAAACGATTTTAGAGCCATTGAGGCCTGCGCTCATGCATACGCCTCGAGAAATGGTAGATACAGTAGTTTATCGCACGCTAAAGTTGAAAATGGCATGTTTACCTTCTGGATTGAAATGCCACTAGCATTAGGAACTGTTGGCGGATTAACAGGATTACATCCGTTAGTAAAATTATCCTTGGAGTTACTACATTACCCTAACGCTAAAGAGCTCATGCAAATCGTTGCCGTTGCCGGATTAGCACAAAACTTTGCAGCTCTGCGCTCGCTAACAACAACAGGGATTCAACAAGGGCATATGAAAATGCATTTGATGAATATTTTAAATCAGTTTGAAGCCACTAATGATGAAAAACTGATTTTAACCGAGCAATTTAAAAATCAAACCGTTTCACATAGCGCAGTAGTGGAAGCCATTGAAACCTTACGTTCTAAAAGCAACTAAACCTATGCGGGAATTCTATAGTAACGGTAAACTTTTAATTTCAGGAGAATATGTTGTGCTTGACGGTGCGAAAGCATTAGCGTTACCAACAAAGTTTGGACAGTCTTTAACAGTAACGCCTATCGATGAACCCAAACTCATTTGGAAAAGTTACAATAGAGATAAATCGTTATGGTTTGAAGGAACTTTTGAAATTGAAAATGGCAAACTGAAACCAAATCAAAATAATGAGACTTCAGATAGAATTGTTCAAATTATACAGGCTGCAAAAACCTTAAATCCAGATTTTTTAAGTTCAAATCAAGGCTGTACTATTTCAACAGCATTAACATTCCCAAAAAACTGGGGATTAGGAACATCATCAACCCTTATTAATAATATTGCTGATTGGGCAAAGGTTGATGCTTTCGAATTGCTGAAAAACACCTTTGGCGGTAGCGGTTACGATATTGCCTGTGCTCAAAACGATGCGCCCATTACTTTTCAAAGAACACCAAATGGAATTGAAGTCAACACCTTAGATTTCAGCCCTGAATTTAAAGAACATATCTATTTTGTGTATTTAAACGAAAAACAAAACAGCCGTGAAGGTATAGCAACGTATAATAGCAACAAATCGAATATTAAGCCTGTTATTTCTGAAATTAATGAAATAACTTCCAAGCTCATTAATTGTGATTCGTTTAAACAGTTTGAAGACTTATTAACGCAGCATGAAACTATTATTTCAAAAGTCACCAAGCAACAACCTGTTAAAGACCGGTTATTTCCAGATTTTAATGGTGTTGTAAAAAGTCTTGGCGCCTGGGGAGGTGATTTTGTTTTAGTGACGAGTGAAGGTAATCCAACAGCGTACTTTAAAGAAAAAGGTTTCCATACGGTAATCCCATACTCCGATATGATTCTATAAAAAACCAAAAGAGCAACGTTATATAACGTTGCTCTTTTGGTTTTGCGTTAGAGGTTGAAAAGAAAAGCCCACAGCGATTATTCGCGAGGACTTGTATTGTAAAACCCGACCCGGAGGGTAACGCCATAAATTTATTTACCATACAAAGCACCATAGGTTATGCAGGCTCTGTAATCGGCAGATTCTTTATCCATTCCAAATGAAGCCCAAGCGCTAGGACGAAAAATTTTATCCTCCGACACGTTATGCATATTAACAGGAATACGAAGCATTGAAGCCAAAGTAATCAAATCCGCTCCAATGTGCCCATAAGAAATCGCACCATGATTAGCACCCCAATTTGCCATGACGCTGTACACATCTTTAAATGGTCCTCGCCCTGTAAGGTTAGGAACAAACCAAGTGGTTGGCCAGGTTGGATTTGTACGTTCGTTAATGGTATGATGTACTTCTTCTGGTAATTCTACAGTTTGTCCTTCGGCAATTTGTAAAACAGGTCCAATACCCTTTACAATATTAATTCGACACATGGTTACAGGCATCCCTCCTTTTGTTTTAAAGGTAGAAGAATAGCCTCCACCCCGAAAATATTCTAACATTCCAGGTCCCCAAGTAGTATGTTCTAAACATTTATCAACTTCTTCTTCTGTAATATCCCACCAAGGCTTCATTGCTGGTTGTCCATCAATAGTTTGTTCTCCCGTACCGTCTAATGCCGAGGCTCCCGAATTTATTAAATGTATAAATCCGTTAGAGGCTGCTCCAGTTAAAGTGTATCCTGTTACTCGTTTCACCGATTCGGGACTCCAATACGTACGCACATCACTAAAAATTTGAGCAGATCCCGTTAATAAGTGACCGAACAACATAGACACCCCGTTTAAACTATCGTTTTCTGTTGCAAACATAAAAGGCTGACGAATACCATTCCAATCGAAAGAGGAAGTTAAAATAGCCTCCATAAAATCACCATTCGGGAAATGGTCTGTCCACTGTCGTTGCCCTTGAAATCCTCCTGAAATAGCATTATGCCCAAGTGCTTCTTCTCCATAGCCTAATTGTTTTAATTTGGGATTACCTATCATTAAATCGCGCCCTATAAGAGCCATTTTTACCACAAACTCCCAATCTTGATCAAGCTGTTCCCTTGCTTTTAGCTTTCCATCTGGGTTGTAATTCTTTCCTTCCTTACAATTTGCTTTAGTCCAGACCAATGCTTTTTCATATTCTTCTTTATCGTAAATCTCCTGCTCTATACGTCGTGTAAACTCAGACATATCGACATTCTCACAACGCATACCTAAATACCTTTCAAAAAAATCAGGATTCACAATAGACCCTGCAATCCCCATAGAAACAGACCCCATAGATAAATAAGATTTCCCTTTCATGGTAGCTACAGCCAGACCTGCCTTTCCGAAAGCCAACAATTTCTCCTGTACATCTTCAGGTATCGATGTATCATCACTATCCTGCACATCTCTACCATATATACTAAATGCAGGAAGGCCTTTTTGGTTATGTCCTGCCAATGCTGCTGCCAGGTAAACTGCACCAGGACGTTCGGTACCATTAAATCCCCAAATCGCTTTTGGTATTAAGGGATCCATATCGATTGTTTCACTGCCGTAACACCAGCATGGTGTTACAGTTAAACTAAGCCCGACGCCTTCTCTGGAAAATTTATCTGCCGAGGCTGCTGCTTCAGCAACACCTCCAATGCAAGTATCCGAAATAACGCATTCAACCAAACTGCCATCTGCATGTCTTAAATTATTTGACAAAAAATCGGCCGCACGCTTAGCCATATTCATTGTACTGTCTTCTAGAGATTCACGCACGCCATCAAGTCGACCATCTATAACAGGACGAATTCCTATTTTTGGCAGCTTCCCTATTAATGTTTTGTAATTCATCTTAATATCTTATATAGTTTATGTTGCTTATTTATGCTTTGGTTTTAGTAAATAGGACACTAAAAAGCCCACTAAAAAAATGGCCATAGTACCAAATACTATAGTTAAATACGTATGAAAGGAGGCCCCAATAGAATCCGGTCCCAAAATACGTTCTGAAAATGTCAACCACAGAATCACTAAAATTCCTGCTATCATCCCAATAATTGCCCCTGTAGCGCGTTTCACTCTTGTGCTCATAGCTAATAGGAATAAACCTAACATTCCTCCGCTAAAAATTGAGGATAATTTCCACCAGGCATCTAAAGCACTTTTCACATCAATCATAGCTATACCAATACCAACACCTATTAAACTAATAATAGCTGAAGACATGTAAAGCACTCGCATATGCTGTTTGTTAGATGCTTTTTTATTGATATACCGGTTATAATAATCGGTTAGAAACACCGTTGCCGAGCTATTAAAACTGGTTGAAATCGTACTCATACCTGCTGCAAAAATAGAAGCAATCATTAAACCTGTTAATCCAGGTGGTAAGGCATTTACAATAAAATACGGAAACACTCTGTCGGCTTTCGCTACATCCTGTAATTCTACAGGAAGAGTTGCAGCAGAATGATAATAGCCAAATAAAGCGGTTCCTATAAACAGAAACAATATCGAGATTGGCAAATAAATTAGTCCGCCTATTAATGCTGAACGCTGCGCTTCTTTATCTGATTTTAAAACCATATAGCGTTGTACATAATTCTGATCGATACCATAATTCTGAAGGTTGATAAATACACCATAAATAAGAACCACCCAAAACGTAGGTTCGGTTAAATCGAGCCTAAAACTCCCCAAACTAAACTTGTTATATTCCGCTCCGATTGAAAATATCTGAGATGGACCTTCTGGCATACTAAATAACATATAAACAATACAACCCAGAGCGCCAACAATTAAAATAATTCCCTGAATAGCATCTGTCCATAACACAGCTGTAATACCTCCTAACATAGAATAAACTGCTACAATAATACCTGTAAACAAAATAATAGTAGCAATATCCCAACCTACAATTGCATTTAAGGTTAGAGCCAGTAAATAAAGAATAGTGCCTACGCGCATGAGTTGGGTTAACAAATAGCATAGGGACACATAAATTCGTGCCCAGGCACCAAATCGCTGCTCCATAAAAGTATATGCCGATGGACTATTGATTTTTCGATACAGCGGCACAAAATATTTTACAGCGATTAGAGTTGCAATGGGTAATGACAAACTAAACACTAAAGCATTCCAATTAGACTGAAATGCGTTACCCGGTAGAGCCAAATAACTGATGCTACTCACAAAAGTTGCAAAAATTGACATGGTAACCACCCATCCAGGTATATCTTTATTCCCAACCGTATAAGATTCGGATGTTTTATTTCTTTTAAAGAAAGAACCTCCAAATAGGGCAATTCCACCTATGTAAAGAAAAAACACAACAAGATCTGTAAAATTCATTAATCCTTTTAGATTTTAGTTAAGTTGGCAAAAATAATATCTTTTTAAGTTTAATTTGGTTAAGATTAAACTGGTATTTTTTTATTAACCCAAGATAGCTTCTATTTCCTTTTTTATCCGGTTTACGCTATCTCTAACCTGAGACATTTCCTTCTCTTCAAATGTATTAAATGGTGGCGCAATGTAGGGTTGAATTAAGCCCAATACCGATAACGCTGATTTTAATCCTTTTAAATAGCTCGATCCGTAAGATCCTATAGTATATATTTTTGTGGCGACATCCATCACCAAATTTTGTAGCACCCGAATGCGGTCAAAATCTCTCGCTATAGTCGCGTTATACAATTCAACATACAGCTTCGGAAACATATTCGCTCCACCGTTAACACCGCCGCTACCTCCCATTAAAATGGTTTCTGAGGTGATTTCTTCAGGACCTACTAATAATGAAAAGTCTTCTTTAAACTTCAGCATATAACATAGCGACTGATAATACACCGTATTAGCCGAACTATCTTTCAATCCAATAATATTTGGATGCTCGGCTAATCGCAATACCGTACCTCTGTCTATATTTACTTTGGTATGTGAAGGCATATTATAAAGAAATAAAGGTAAAGGCAATTGACTTGCCAAACTCCAGTAGTACTTATATAATTCTTCCTGACCCAAACCATAATAAAATGGTGGTGCAGCAACCACTGCCGTGGCTCCGGCCTGATGAGCAATATGCGCTAAATGTAAACTCTCTTCTATAGATGTATCGGTAACCCCAACAAACACAGGAATTCTTCCGTTTACAATGCGGCAGGTTTCATTAATTAAAAGCTCTCTCGTTAAATAGCTTAAACTGGTAGACTCTCCTGTTGTCCCTAAAATAAACACCCCGTGAACCCCTCCTGCAATTAAATGTTCTAATAATGTATTTACACTTTCAACATCAAGAGAAAGATTATCCGACAATAGCGGTGTCACCATAGGAGGCACAATTCCCTTAACAATGGTTTGGTTTGTTCCTGTAGACATATTAGCAATGCTTATTTTATTTGGTTTAGCTTAATTTACAATTAATCTGTCATTAACTGCTATTTAAATTTAAGAATATCACAACAAAATAATGCAACTATCAACCATCGGTCAATTTTATAAATTTTAAGTTAAGGCATAAAAAAAGCGGAACAACATTGTTCCGCTTTTAAATATTATTAAGAGTTCTTTTATTGAATCTGAGTTTCTACTCGATTATCTTCAATATCAGCTGACTCTTTTAATGCGTTATATAACTTAGAAGTTACAACATTCATTTTTTGTTGTTCCACACGGTTAGCTGCAGCTTGATAGTTTTCTAAAGCTACTGCAGGAGTTACTTTGGTAACTTGCACCATATAAACACCATTATTACCATCGATTAATTCTGAAGTTTCCCCTTCGCTTAATCCGAAAGCAGCACCAACAACTAATGGTTCTCTACCAGCACCAGAAATGGTTGGATTCTTCATGTTAATAGCTGACGCTGTTCTAACAGATGTATTTTGGCTAGCTGCTAAATCATCTAAGTTAGTTGCAGATACTCTATCTCTAAGCATCTCAGCTTTTTTCTCTTTACGGATGATTGGTAATACACTTGCTGTTGCTTCTTCAACAGACATTAATCCTTTTTCATGCTTCGCTACTAATTGCGCAATGACATACCCATTAGTTACAGAGAAACGTTTGATAGCACCAACATTGTTACCTTCTTCAAAAGCCCAACGTACAATTTGTCTTTGGTTACCAACACCTGGAATATTTTCGTCTAAAACTTTAATACCATTTACAGGTCTAACTACAAACTTTTGAGCTTCAGCTTCAGCATCAAAATCTTTATCATCCAATACTGCTAATTCAAAACTTGATGCATCTCTAAACACCTTATCTATAGTTGCTTCAGAAGGCTCAATGCGTCTTGCAATTGTTCCAACCTGAACAGCTTTTTGTTTTTCTTTAAGACCTTCAATCTCGATAATATGGTAACCGAATACCGTTTTAACCACACCTAAATCACCAACATTCCCTTCGAATTCGAAATCGTTGAATTCAGGAACCATAGTGTTGTATGGGTGCCAGTCGTAACGCCCTTCGTTCTCTACACTTCCTTTATCTGAAGAAAACTCTGTTACTAACTCTGGGAACTTAGAACGATCTGCTTTAATTACCGCTAATAAACTATCGGCAGTTGCTTTAGCCTGCGCATCAGTTTGGGTAACGTCCATTTGTGCACTTTGCGCTCCGATAAACGGAATTAAAATGTGTCTTACTTTTGCTGAATCTGGTACTTGTTTAGCAGCAACTACTTTTGAAATTTTATAGTAACCGTTATCCTTATAAGGACCATAAGTTTCACCTACATTCAATTTAAAAATACTATCTGCAATAGTAGATGGTAAACTTGATTTGAATAAGAAACGATCGTCAAATTTGATATCTGAATTTGAATTTACAAATCCTTCATCATCTGTAGTACTTAAAAACCCTTTTACAGATTCGTTAGCTTTAGTAACGCTATTGTACTCTTCTCTATCTTTTAAAAGATCTGTTAATTCCTTTTTAATTTCGTTTTCATCTTCTACAGATGCTACTTCATTAAACTGAACAAACTTAATATCTCTTGAAGCTTCTACTTCGTATTGCTTTTTGTTTTTACTTATGTAGCTTGAAATATCAGATTTAGACACTTCAACTAAACTATCGGCAATCGAGCTATAAGCTAACTGTACATATTTAATATCTACTTTGTTCCCTTCTAACTTATACTCTAGTTCTCCTTCTGCTAACGTTCCTGTTAAACCAGCTTTAACCATGTTAAAGTAGTTTTGTTGTAACGCATTAGAAGCAATAGTTTTCTCGTAGTTTACCCACTGCGAATACCCTTCTGCCGATGTTTCTTTTAAGTTTGCGATATATTCGTTTAACTTATTTTCATCAAATAATCCAGCTTCGTTTAAAAACTCCGGGCTATTTGCTAAAGCAGTTTTTAAAATATCACGCATCTGGTCTTTTTCAACAGAAATACCTAACTCTTCAAATTGAGTTTCCATTACTGCTTTTCTTACTTCCTGATCCCAAACACGGTTCATTACTTGTGTATTGGTTGCATTAGGACCTAATTGGCGTTGCATTACTTCCACTTTTTGAAGAAAATCTTCACGGGTAATATCCTTTCCATTAATTGTCGCTACTACATTGTCGCTACCTGCAAAAGCACTTCCGCTTTTAAATAAATCTGCTAATACAAAAGAAAATAACGCCAGTGCTATGACTACTATTAAAAATAGTGAGCGTTGTCTAATCTTATTTAAAACTGCCATCTGTAATTAAAAATTTTTAAAAAATCCTTGTTGGGATTTAGCTTGTTAAGTTCTATATATGTGACTCCCGCACATACGTCGTGGGCGAAAATACTATTTTCTATTTAATAATAAAAGCCCTTAGATGTGATTTAATTAAACATTAATCCTCATCTAAAATTTTAAGCTGAATAAGGTCTATTTTAGTATTCGATACTTCTACGATTGAAAATTGAAAATTATCAATTTTTACAATCTCATCCTGAGCTGGAATTTCTTCGGTATGGTTTACAATTAACCCTCCTAAAGTCTCATAATTTTCACCTTCCGGAAGATTCAATTTATAGGTTTCATTAATATAATCAACCTCCAAACGTGCTGAAAACGTGTAGGTTTCATCATCTAGCTTCTCCTCAATTAAATCGACGGTATCGTGCTCATCTTCAATTTCTCCAAATAACTCTTCTACAATATCTTCAACCGACATAATACCTGAGGTTCCTCCATACTCATCCAAAACCACTGCGATACTTTTTCGTTTTTTGATCAATAAACTTAATACGTCTTTTATCAAAACAGTTTCCGGAACAAACTCCACTGGTAAAACCATCGCCTTAATATTTTTCGGCTTTTTAAACAATTCGAAGGAATGTACATACCCCACAATATCATCAATCGTCTCTTTATACACCAAAATTTTAGTAAACCCGGTTTCGGTAAACAAACTACTTAGGTTTTTTAGAGAATCGTTAATTTCAATAGCTGTAATTTCTGTTCGAGGTACCATAACCTCACGGGCTTTAACTTCAGAAAACTCTAGGGCATTCTGGAAAATCTGAATTTCGGAATCGACTTCCTCATGTTCCTCAACAGATTCCATTTGCTCACTAATATAGTTACCCAGTTCTACTTTTGTAAATGCCAGTTGAATTTGATCGCCTTCTGTTTTAAACACATGTTTAAGCACAAAATCGGAAATCCATATCACGAAATCGGAAATTAAACTAAACAGAATATAAAACACATATGCCGGAATGGCCAAGGTTTTAATTAAGGTATTGGCGTAAATTTGAAAAAACACCTTCGGCAAAAATTCTGCCGTAATTAAAATAACTAAGGTTGAAATTATAGTTTGCGATAACAAACTAAAGTCCGTTAACATTAAATTGATAAAATTGTAGGTTGATGGTAACAGCGACTGAAACCATTCTACCAACAAATCGCCCATAAAAAAACCGTAAATAACCAAAGCAATATTATTACCAATAAGCATGGTTGCAATAAACTTGGATGGTTTAGCGGTAAGTTTTTTTAAGACGTTGGAAAGCAAGCCTTCCTGCTTTTTCTCAATTTCAATGTGAATTTTATTTGAAGACACATAAGCAATCTCCATTCCTGAGAAAAAAGCCGACAATAATAATGATACAATTATGATAATAACATAAATGCTCATCTATTTTTTATTGTTTTTATTACCGTATTTGTTAGCAAACTTTCTTCTGAAGAAAAATATAAAAATCGCAAGGCCAGCTAAGGCGAAAGACACATATGCGCCATTGCCTTTACCTAATTTAGTAATGCCATCATAAAGAAATAAAACAGCGAAAACCAGATAAGCGAATTGAAAAATTTTAGAGTATTTCATAAGGTTATATTAGTGCTCGAAGACATCAACAATAACTGAAAATGTATTCGGGTATGTGTTAATTTTTGTAATGTAAAGATAATTAAATTTGAAGTAAAGCGAATTTTAATTTCGCAAGTTTGCAACTATTTCTAATCTTCTACGGTAATAACACCTGTTACTTCAAGTACTTCGGCGTTTGTGAATTTAGAATTAGAATCGAAACCATTACCATTAATAATATCGGTTTCAGATGTAAAAGTTACCGGCTTATTGGTAAACAACCATTCTTTCTTTTGGTCGTAGTACAGCTGGTCGGTTTTTAACTCACGGTTATCAACTGTAGTGATTACCACATTTCCTTGTAAATCGATTAAATCGGTTTTATTATACACTATAGCATAATCTGCCACAACGGTACTTTTTTTATTCTCCTCATCGTAGAGGTACAAGGTTATACCTCCTTGAAACTCGTTAAACGGAAAGTCTCGATTACTATAATCCAGCATTTTTGCGCTTAACAAATTGGCGGTTACCCGACCAGAATCGGTATATTTTAAGTTAATATGTTCGGCAACACCCATAGGCTCGTTTTCAGACATTCCTAATTGTTGCACTTCATTGTAACTGTTGTTACATGAAAAAAACATTGTCACCGTTAATAAAGTCACAATGTAAAATGTATTATTCAACTTCTTTGTATTCATTAAATATTTTCAACCTTTAAAAGATGCTCACCTTTTAAGAATTTTAGTTTTTCCCCACAACAGGAACCGTTACAACCTCGCTAATCCAACAATCTATTTTTATAACCTCACCAGAACATCCACAACTAAAAACATCTTGTTTAGAAGGCGCTAATGCCATATACCTTTCTACAGATTGCTTCCCTGCCGCTCCGGCTTTCATAGCTTCATTGGCTGCCAACCAATATACTGCTCTTTTATTAAACGCCGTGTCTCCACAATTATTAGCACTCGCTGCATACATGGCTGCAATAGAAATATTAGGACTGGTATCTGACGGGTTAAGTTTTAATGCTTGTCTGAAAAAATTTCTGGCCTGCCCGTAACTTCCTTTAGCTTTCAACTTCTGAGCAATGGTTTTATTAAGTTTAGCTTTTTTAAAATTATCAGTTTCTAAACTAATCGCTTCTTTGTAATATTTAATAGCTTCATTTGGTTTTCCTTCCTTATCTTTTAAAATACCCAAATAGTACGCCGAATTGGCTGAAGGTTTTAACTCATGTAAGGCATTAACCAACTTGATAAATAATGGATCACCCGTACATTCCTTTTCAGACATTTTACCAGCAGTTCTTTTTAACCAAAGCTCATTGGTTTTATTAGCCTCGAATTCTTTAGTGTATAAAGGAATTAAATTTTCACAATTGGCTCTATCTCCTAATTTACCATCTATCGATTTTGAAACTGTTTCATATGCCCCTAACCAATCTTCATAAATCCCCATGTTCTTTTTTTCGGCAGAAGTTAAAGTAGCTCCAGAGGATTCCTTTTCAATTAATGCATTTAACTTTGCTGCATAATTAGATACCTCTAATTCCACTTTTTCTGTTATGTCATCATACTTATCAAATAACTCAGCATCCGACTTCTTTTTTGCATCATACAAATCAACGATCAAAGAAAAATAAGTATACAGACTTTTAGGATGAGAAAATGATGTTTTATCTTCTTTATAAGCTTGATCAAAACAACTGTAAAGTTTATCATCCGTTTTATTTAAAAGCGCTTTATTGTCGTATTGCAATTGGCAAGACTTTGCCAGGTATTGTCCTTTTGGAGTTTTACTTGAAAAATGTTTCAAACGTTCCTCCCATAATTTCACCAAGTCGTTTATATACGCAACCTTTTCAACTCCTTGGGCCTTTTCTATTTTATATTCTAACACGTCTTCACCTTTCGAATAAATACCTAAACTATATTTTGGACATTTATTTCTTACTAACATCCAAGGTTCGTAGGCTGCATCAAAATTTTTGGACTTAGCGCTCTCATAAAACAATGAAAAGTTTAATACGCATTCTTCATCTTGTTGCGAAAAACCAAAAAGCCCTATTAAAAATAGGGCCATTGATAAAATTATATTTTTAGAACTTCTAGCGTTCATCTTTTAGATATTAGGAACCGTTACTGAACCGTTAATCCAACAACCAATGCTGATTACCTTACCTGCATTTCCTGCACTAAAGATTTCAGATTTTTGTGGTGCTTTAGCGCGGTAACTCGCTGCCGATTGTGCTGCTGCCTTTTTTAAGGTTGCATCTGCACGTCCAGCTTTATCAGCTTCTGCAGCTGCTAACCAGTAAACTGCTCTTTTATTAAACGCTGTATCTCCACAATTATTGGCACTTGCTGCATACATTGCTGCAATAGCTAAATACGGACGACCGTTTGATGGGTTTAATTTAAGTGCCTGACGGAAATAATTTCTCGCCTGACCGTAGCTTCCTGATTTCTTAAATTTAGTTCCAACACGGTATACAATTTTCGACTTTTTATAGTTATCAGTCTCTAAATCGATAGCTTGTTGATAAAACTTAACAGCTTCGCTTGACTTACCCTCTTTATCTTTTAATACACCTAAATAATAAGCTGAGTTTGCAGAAGGGTTTAATTCGTGTTGTGCATTTACTAACCTAACAAACAACGGACTATCTGTACATTCTTTTTCGTACATTTTAGCTACCGCTCTACGAATCCATGTTTCGTTTGTTTTGTTTGCTTCAAAGTCTTTTTCGTATAAAGGAATTAAGTTCTCACAGTTTGCGCGATCACCTAATTTTTTATCCATGGCACCAGCTACCTGATCATAAGCTTTCAAATAACTTTCGTAATATCTTTTGTACTGTGCATCTTTACCTGTTAAATCTGTACCTGCAGCCTCTTCTTTCTCGATAAGCGGATTTAATTTTTGAGAATAGTTTTCTATTTCACTTTCAACTTTCTCTGCAACATCATCATACTTATCAAATAATTCTGCATCTGTTTTCTTTTTAGCATCATATAAGTCTACCATTAAAGAAAAGTAAGAATACAAACTCTTAGGATTTGTAAATGTTTCTTTATCTAATTTATAAGCAGCATCAAAACAAGCATATAAATCTTCAGCCGATTTATTTAATAATTTGTAGTTGTCGTATTGTAACTGACAAGCTTGTGCAGCATATTCTCCTTTTGGTGTTTTACTTGGGAAATACTCTACTCTTTGTTCCCAAAGTTTTAATAAATCATTTATTACTGCAACTTTTTGGTCTCCTTCAACTTTATCTAATTTATCCTCTAAAATTTTCTCACCATCAATATAGATAGCAATATTAAATTTCGGGCATTTTTCTCTTACAGCCTTCCAAGGCTCGTAAGCGGCTTCATAATTCTTTGCTTTTACATACTCATGGAATATAGAAAGCTTAGTCATACATTCCTCATCTTGTTGTGCAAAACCTGTGAAGCCAACAAATAATAAAGCAAATAAAAATGTAAATTTCGTCTTCATGTTTCTTAATTTTTCTCTTTTCTGTTAGTCATATTTCCTTTTTTGAAACCATCTATCGTTCAAAGATAAGCTTAATTGGAAATTAATAAAATTCTCTTGTATTAAATTGCTGTTAGTTGTTCCTCTTTTTCCAAGTTCTACACCCATGTTTGCATTAGAGAAGAAAGTACCAACTGGTAATCCTACTCCAAAAGATATGCCAAACTCGTTTATAGACTCGTCTTCGATTTGTAAACCTGTATTTTCGAAATGCATTCCGGCTCTATAGGTTATACGTTTAAAATAATTATTGAAGGAGTTATATTGCGGAATATAAAAACCTCCAATGGTATATGATTGCGAATCTTCGTAAGTTGAAGCTCCCGTTCTATATAATTCATTTGAAAAATTACTTGTACTCATAAACAGGGTTTCAATCCCTACAAACCATTTTAATGGTTGCCCGATACCTGCTCCGAAAGATAATTTCGATGGCATAACCAAGTCTGTTTCTAGCAAGCCTTGCTCTTCTAAATCTTCATCAATAGTATCTACAACAAACTCCTGGCCTGTACTTGAAAGGGTTATTGTAGAGTAAGAACGTTCGTTTTTAGAGACCAAATCGCTTTGCGGTGTATAGGTTAAGGCTGAAACAAACTCAAGTTTTTCAGTTATCATGGTTTTGTAATTCACCCCTAAATTTACATTTAGACCACTTAAATCTGATCTATTGTTTTCTCTGGACTGATATTGTGTTGGTACACCATCATCATCATAATTAAATGCTACTGTACTATTTTGAATATTCCCAAAGTTGTAATGAACATCTAAACCTACATTTAAGCCCTTCATAATTTGATATCCTAAGCCCATGAACACTTTATTCACGCCACCTTCGCCTCGAAATCTATGAGAAATACCATTATCGTTTAACGACTCTAATTTGTACCCTACCGATGTATAAGGCATTAAACCAAAACCAACACCGAATTTCCCCATAGGGATATTCATTGCTAAATAATCGAATGTTGCAGAAGAGGCATTATCACTACTACTTTCACTTTTTAAGTTAATGCTAGAATATGTTCCTCCAACAGTATACTTAACGAGACTACTGCCATCGTTAAGGCCTTCAAAATTATTACCAGCGTAAGAAGCCGGGTTTCTTAAGTTAACATGAATACTATCTGAATAAATACTAAGTCCTCCCATACTACGGTTTTCTACAGTACCTTTAAATTTTAAGCTACCAATGCCGTAAAAAGAATATGGAGAGGCGGTTCCCTCTTGTCCGTAACTTTTAATTGCAATTACTGCAATAAAAATTAATACAAGTTTTTTAATCATTCGTTTGAATTATATAGTAATATTTGATTTAGACCTTCTAAAAGAAAATTTTGGTTGACAAATATGGTACTTTTTAATTGGTTAGACAAGAAATTACAATCGCCCCCTGTTAAAATAACTGTTAAATCTGGATATTTTTGTTGATAATTAAGAATAATTCCTTCGATTTCATTTAAAACACCGTAAACAACACCAGAATGTATTGAATTAATTGTGGAGTTTCCTGTAATACTTTTTGGCTTTTCTGTTTCTAACAATGGTAAATTAGCGGTTTGGTTATGTAACGACTTATAACGCATTCTCAACCCTGGGGAAATAGCACCTCCCAGATACTCGTGTTTATTTGTTACGAAATCATAAGTAATGCAAGTGCCGGCGTCTATAATTAACGTATTTTTTTTAGGAAATCTATTAACTGCTGCACACACCAAACCAATACGATCGACTCCCAATGTCTTCGGTGTTTGATATAAGTTATTAAAAGGCAATTTAGTATTAGAATCAACAACTAATAGTTCTAATTGCTCTTTTAAATCGTTTATAATACTTTTATCCAACTTTGCTACAGAAGAAATAATAGCCCGATTTATAGTCTTAAACGTCTGTTTTAACTTATTTATAGCTTCAACAAGTTCACTCTGCTCAACGACCTGCTTTTCTAAAAATTTATTCTCTTTAAAAACTGCTAGCTTAACCAGCGTATTACCTACATCAATTACTAAATTCATCTGTTCTATTAAAGCTGTAAATTTACAAAACCAGAATTAATAAACCCCTGCTTCATGTATACTACTGATTACAAACATTATAAAAATTAAAAACCAAAAAAAACACATTTTTTTCAAATTTATTTTGGTGAAAATGTAAAAAGAACATAAATTTGCAACCGCTTAACAGAGGTACCTTAGCTCAGTTGGTAGAGCAAAGGACTGAAAATCCTTGTGTCCCTGGTTCGATTCCTGGAGGTACCACTACAAAAATCCTGAAACATTTGTTTCGGGATTTTTTGTTTTATATAATGTTACTACTCTCTTTATTTAATGGTCGCCAATAGATGTTTAGCCTGAACACGTCTTAGAATCCATACACACAATTTATATAACATTTGAAACTTAATTCTCCCTAATCCCAGCAGCAAGTAATATTACTCCCGTAAACCTCCTTAAATTTATACAGATTATTTTTATAGGATATACCTGATTTACAACGCGAAAAGCAATACATGTATTTTAGATAAAAAAACTTCGTCTATCTTTTCACTTTTCTCTTGGTAGCAATGCAAAAAGCTTATATATTTGCAACCGCTTAACAGAGGTACCTTAGCTCAGTTGGTAGAGCAAAGGACTGAAAATCCTTGTGTCCCTGGTTCGATTCCTGGAGGTACCACTACAAAAATCCTGAAACATTTGTTTCGGGATTTTTTGTTTT
>NZ_JACVXD010000012.1:96354-99168 GCF_014596975.1 Aestuariibaculum marinum
TCCTTGTGTCCCTGGTTCGATTCCTGGAGGTACCACTACAAAAATCCTGAAACATTTGTTTCGGGATTTTTTGTTTTTAATAAAGACCTCAAGAACTTAGCTTGAAATATAACAAAAAAGGAGTAGTTATAATCCTAACTTTCCTCTTTCTTTATTAAATCCATCTTCTTATTATTTAGCTATCAAATTCCAAGCCCGACACACACGGTGTAAACGTAAAGGTATATGGATTATATTTTAATACTTCCTCTTGAAGCAGCTCCGATGATGTGTAAGCATAAAGCGAATAATACCTAATGAATAATAAATATTTGTAAAGGTAATAGGTATCACTTGGAATAATATCTTCTTCTTTAGAATTCGCCAGGTCTACAACCTGATTAGCATCTTCATCTTCAAGATTAAAATAAACTTCTATCACTTTCTGGAAGTCTTGTTTATCTGCTTTTAGAATATTCTTATCCGTTAGCACTTTAAATTTGCTACTGAATACGCGCGCTCCTTTTAAAAATATATTCTGAGTTTTATGATCTACAACCTCGTTTAATACAAGATCAACAAACTGTGGCGTATTAACGGTTGATGCTGCTGGCAATATTCCTTGTGGAATAATAACGTTCGAAATTTTTTCTACAGCATAAGCTTGTTCTTCGCTTAAAAATAAAGGCTGCCAGTTTACACGTTGATTCCCTTCGCAGGAAGACAATATTTGCATTAAAGTTGGCGTTGCAACAACATAGCCCGTAGATAATGCCATTTTTTTTAACAGTTGTCTTCTTTCCATATTAGAACTTATTCTTTTTTATTTGATCTGCCGCATGATTAGCTGCTCGTGCTGATAAAGCCATGTAAGTTAACGAAGGGTTCTGATAGGCTGAAGACGTCATACAAGCCCCATCTGTAACGTATACATTTGGCACAGCATGCACTTGGTTGTACTTATTTAACACCGATGTTTTCGGGTCATGTCCCATTCTAGCCGTTCCCATCTCATGAATAGCATGCCCCGGATGACATGGGTTATCATAACCTTTTACATTTTTGAAGCCAGCATTTTTCAACATATTAACAGCTTCATTCTGCATATCTTCACGCATTTTACGCTCATTCTCTTTAAACTCACAGTCAAATGTTATCGTTGGAATTCCCCATTCATCCACCTTGTCGTGATTTAAATACATTCTATTTTCATGATACGGCAAGCACTCTCCAAAACCGGTCATCCCAATACGCCAAGGCCCTGGTTTAAATAGCTGATCTTTTAAGGCTTTTCCATAGGAAAGTTCTTTTATTCCACTTTTCCAGTTTGTTCTACTTGCCGCCCCTTGAAAACCGAATCCGCGTAAATAATCTGTTTTTGTATCAGGGTCTCCCAAATTCCTAAATCTAGGAATATGAAAACTGGTAGGGCGTCTACCTTTATAATATTTATCTTCAAAACCTTCAACAGTTGCGGTTGCACCTACTTTAAAATGATGATCCATTAAATTATGACCTAACTCTCCACTATCGTTACCTAAACCATTTGGAAACCGTTCAGAAATTGAATTAAGTAATATGGCCGTACTTGCAACAGTAGAAGCACAACAGAAAATGACCTTCGCAGAAAACTCTATTTTTTCATGTGTCTCTGTATCGATGACTTCAACTCCCGTTGCCAGTTGCTTAGCATCATCGTAAAAGATTTTATTCACGATAGAATTAGGGCGCAAAGTCATATTACCCGTCTTACTTGCTGCCGGTAATGTAGATGAGTTACTACTAAAGTATCCACCGTACAGACACCCCCTAATACATCTATTTCTATATTGACAATTACTTCGACCTTCCCGCTGAATATCTCCAGTTAGATGAGCAAAACGTCCCATAATTAGATATCGATTATCATACTGTTCAGA
The DNA here is from genome assembly GCF_014596975.1 of Aestuariibaculum marinum. GTDB lineage: Bacteria > Bacteroidota > Bacteroidia > Flavobacteriales > Flavobacteriaceae > Aestuariibaculum > Aestuariibaculum marinum. The sequence continues at coordinate 98,253 of NZ_JACVXD010000012.1, forward strand.
AATTTTGTTTCTGAATTCTTGCTCCACGCAATTCAACTCCATGGGAGGCGTAAAGATGCCGTCTGGTAAATGAGATAAACCTAATTTCTCCCCACAAACACCAATAAAACTTTCAACCTTATCATACCAAGGTGAAATGTCTTTATAACGAATAGGCCAATCTACAGCAATACCTTCTTTTTTATTCGCTTCAAAATCTAAATCACTTAAGCGCAAGGTTTGTCTTCCCCAAGTAATAGATCGTCCACCAACGTGATATCCACGAATCCAATCAAACCGTTTATCTTCGTTATAAGGATGTTTAAGATCATCTACAAACCAATGTTTATGCTCTTCGCGAACAGCAAAACCCGTTCTATTTTGCTTCTCCTGCTTTTTAAGATCTTCTCTACTCACCAAACCTCGATACTTAAATTCCCAAGGTTCTTTATTCATAGTAGGGTAATCTTTTATATGTTCGACATTTCTTCCGCGTTCCAGCACTAAAGTTTTTAGTCCTTGCTCACACAATTCTTTAGCAACCCATCCTCCAGAAACTCCAGTTCCTATAACAATAGCATCGTACATTTATCTTTCTTTTTCTTTATACAAAAAACGAAAAACTTGATTAAAATTAGGTCGACACTTGCTTTAAAAAAGGTAGACAAATCTTTCATTTTTTAAGTATTACCTCTTGATTATTCACTCCAATAGAAGTAGTAAATCCATTTTCAAATTAGATTAACAAAGTTTTAAAAATGTAGAATGAGAAGTTTGAAATAGTTAACCAAACCATGTTTGTTTTCCTTTCGAACAGCTATAAAACAAAAAATCCCCAACAAATAAATGTTGAGGATTTCCAAAAAAGGCAACGACCTACTCTCCCACGGATGCAGTACCATCGGCGCTAACGGGCTTAACTACTCTGTTCGGAATG
>NZ_JACVXD010000013.1 GCF_014596975.1 Aestuariibaculum marinum
AAACTATATGACAACTCAAATGACTAACTGTATGAGATCCTCTTCGCTGATATTCTGACATATCATAAAGATATAATTTTTATATCACTAAAGTGCTGCAATGAAATTGCAGGGTTTTAGACCCTAATTTGAAACCAATAAATAGTCTGTTTATATTCTAGAATATTTTCTTAATCAATTTTGCTTTTGTGAACTAAATTTCAAATAACTAAATTGCATCAAATTAAAATTTAAAAATTATTAACACAAACCTGAACACGTTTGTGAACACGATTATAAGAAATTGGGCTCTGTGAACCCCAATAAACGTGTTTTGATGAACACGATTTTTGAATTCATAACCCGGAGGTCGCGGGATCGTGCCCCGCTCTCGCTACAAAGCAAAATGCTAGTAAAATCAACGGTTTAGTGTCACCAAACCGTTTTTTTTATGTCTAATATTTCTGATATATTGCAAGGTGAATACGAAAGTGAATACGGAAACGAATACGATTTATCTGTGCAAAAACAATTTTCCAAGCCCAAAATCTACACAGCCAGTGGTAATTTAAAGCAACGTTGGTATGTCTATTTTTCATTTCGAAATTCAAAAACAGGAAATTTAATTCTATAATCTAAAAGAAGTTGCCATTTCAGCAACTTCTTTTAGTCAGACAACTTAATTACCCTTTATGTTGGGGTTCCCAGATTAGTCTTAAAAAAGAACTCAAACGTTCATTTTCTCTGTTTACAGGAATTCCCGCAATAATGCCAATTAACAAATTATCTATGACTCCAACACGCATTTGTGGACGAATCGTCATATCAAAATCATTATTATCAAATGTTTTGTTAAACTCTACACCTATAAAATTACGCGTACCAGCAATCATGTAGTGAAAACTTGTATTTATATCATAGGTGGTATGAAATTTATTGGTCTCAAAATGCTGAGCAATCATAGGTCCAGTGTAAATTAACGAATGCAACTGGCTCCCCCAACGCTTTGCTACAACCAAAAAAGGATTATAAACATTCCCAGTTATTAAAGGTGAACCAAAGCTTTTAAAATCTGATAACTCAAATTCATTAATGTAGCCGATAGCCATTGATGTGGCCATTTTTTCATTCACAAGAAAGGACCATTGCGTCGCTATTTTTATACTATTTAAACGATTTGAAGGTATAGCGCTATTTTGCGACCCGCTGCCTGGTGCATAAAACGTAAAAGGAAACTCGACTTCCAATCCTAATCGGTTTATTGGGGCCCATTCGTATTCAACAAGAGCCTCATAGGTGTCGAAACTTAAATTATCTGTCATTCCCAAACCTAAGTTCCATTCCCGTTCGCCTTTTCGAGCTCCAAGGTCACGTATTAAATCGATAAATAAAGGTTCGGCGTGTTCTACTTTTACAGGTAAGTCTGAAGATGCTTCAGCGTTTTCTAAATCTGTACTTAATAGTGTTGTTTTATGTTGTGCAAAGGCACTAGTTGATAATGCCAATGTTACCATTAGCATACATTTTATATTTAAATTCATGATTAAATTTGCTTTTAAGAATTAGTAAGATGTTCACACCTTATTCAAGGCATGGTTTAATATCTATTAAAAACAAATTAAATTTTAGGTGGCGGCGTATCTATATCGAAGACGCCCATAGTCAATCCCGACTTATAACGGTAAAAAATTTGATGTGTAGCCGTTATATAAAACAATTCATATGATTTATCTTCTGAAAAAACCATACCTAAATCAATCTTTAAGGGTTTAGCATGATTGTGTTCTTCAGTATCCGGATCGTCGTATTCTTCAAAAGCATCCTCGAAACCAAACACTTTTTCTACAACAATTTCAATTATACTTTCCTGATCATTAAAAGATAAATCTTCAGGAATATAATCTGGTTGAATATCGGCTGGATCTACGCTTATATTCAATAAATATAAAGCCATACACCCCCAAAATGCAACTACAATTCTACTATGTCTTATCTCCTTAAACACGATTGTAAAGTAACTCTTTATTTTAGAAAACTAAGACATGTTACGTTATAAATTGATGTTAATTTTTGAAAATACACGTCATAGTTATTACTACATCTAAAAGTCACTTAACAAAAAAATCCAGTTCAATTGAACTGGATTTTTTTTCTAACTATTAACCTTATTTCTATTTAGAAATTAACTACCTCTCCGTTATAACATGCGTTATAAATATCTTTTAATTCCTCTACGGTTGGTTTTCTTGGATTAAAACTTGTACAAGGATCTAAGAAGGCATTGTTTGCTATATAATCTAAATTCTTTTCCCAATCCTCCTTAGAGATTCCGAATTCTTTAATTGTCGCTTGGTTGTTTACGTCTGCTCTTAAAGTTTCTACAGCCACTGCTAAATCCTCAGCTGTTTCTTTACCAATTAATTTTGCTAAATCTGGGAAACGCTCAGATACTTTTGCATTAAAACGAATAACGTTTGGTAAGAAAATAGCATTTGAAGCGCCGTGAGGAATACCATACAGTGCTCCAACTTGGTGAGATAATGAGTGTACAATACCTAACCATGCATTGTTAAAAGCTAAACCTCCCATAAATGACGCATCATGCATGTTTTGACGTGCTTTTAAGTTGTCAGGATTGTTTACAGCTTCTTTTAGGTTATTAAATACAATCTCTAAACCTCCTTTTGATAAGGCATCAGCATAGTTATCATCAATATTTGAAACGTAAGCTTCAACACAGTGTGTTAAGGCATCTAAACCAGTGTTTGATGTTACGTGAGCTGGCATTGTTGAACAAATTTCACCGTCAACAATAGCAATATCTGGAGTTAATTCATAAGAAACGATTGGGTATTTAACACCTTTTTCACGATCTGTAATTACAGCTAAACCTGTAGTTTCAGTTCCTGTTCCACTTGTAGAAGGAATAGCTACGAATTTAGCTTTAGTTCTTAGAGTTGGAACCGAAAACGGTTTGGTCATAGCATCGAAATCTGCATCTGGATATTCATAAAACACCCACATCATTTTTGCTGCATCGATAGCCGAACACCCTCCAACACCAACAATCCAATCTGGTTGGAACGCTTGCATTACCTCAGCTCCTTTTAAACATGTTGCAGATGACGGATCTTCTTCAACGCCTTCAAAAACTTTAGTTTCAATGCCTGCTTCATTTAAATAGGCAACAGCTTTGTCTAAAGCGCCGCTTTTTTTCATTGAACTTCCTCCGGTTACAAGAACTGCTTTCTGTCCTTTAATATTTTTTAACTCTTCCAAAGTACCAACACCATGGAAAACTTCACTTGCTATAAATAATTTACTCATCTTGTATATTTTTTTGAATAGGCAAAATTAAATTAGGCAAGAAGGCTTTTGATTATAAAAACTGTACTAATACTTATAAATTTGAGACAACGATTCTTTAAGTTCGCTTGGCGTTTCTTTAAGTTTAGCATAAACAAACTTATTTAAAGCCGAAGGCGAATCGAAACCTAACTCGTATGCAATTTCTTTATGATTTTTACCAGAGAATATAAGTAATCGTTTTATTTCGGTAAGAATACGCTCGTGAATAATGGTTAACGCTGTGTTTCCTGTTTTACTCTTACAAATTTCATTTAACTTCTTAGAGGTAATTTGAAGCTCGTCTTTATAATACGTTACTGTGCGCTTTGATTTGTAATTTGCTTCGATTAAAGTTTTAAATCGTGCAAAATAATCTAATTGATCTGGGGCTTGAAAACCTTTATAATTTTGATGTGCAGCCTCAATAATTTCAAGGAGCATGATTTTTATATAAAATCGAATTTGTTCCTTCTTTATAGGAGACAGGTTTTTAAACAAATCAAGAATTTGAACAGCATAATGATTTATTTTCGAAAAGGTATCGCCCTCTAAAACCACATGATTTAATTTATTTATTAAATCGTTGCTGTATGAAATTAACTCGTTTTTTAATAAGTCGGAACAGAACAACACTTCATCAAACTGAACCACAATACCGTTTACATTTTCATCTGACTCAAAAGCATTGATTTGATGAGGAAACACTACTGAAATCTGATTGCTTAATAATTGAAAATTTTCATGTTCGATATGTTGACTTATTTCGCCCTCCTGCAATAAAATGACTTGAAAATAATCACTTCTGTGCAATTTTTCATCTTTTTTTACAGCGAGATCCTTTAAGCTGTAAACATTAAAAGAAAGGCAAGGCGACTTTTTTTGATCAAAATATTCCTTTAGTGTATAATTAGCAATTTCCATCTTGAGCTTTAAATTTGAGCCTGCAAAGTTATTAAGAAATAGCGGGTAATCTTTAAATGTTACTAAATATAATAATCATTAAAAACAGGACCTCTGCTGTATTCTTATTGGCAATTACCTCACAGCTGGCCTATTTAAACTTTTCTCTATGGATGTTGATTCCCTTGATTCAAATACACCTTTTTTCAGATTAGTTTGATGTAATAAAACAAACCTTCAAAAGCAATAAGACCGATATGATGTAAAACAGGTGATAGTTATTTAAAATTTAACGAAGATATAACTTGTCAATTCGATAAATTATTTGAAGTTTGCAAAAAATATAAAAATCTATAAAATAGCGTATTAAGTCATGCTTAGAGCCTTGTTAGTCCTATCTATATGCAGTTTATCATTTGTTTCTTTTGCTAACACTCAAGATACCTTGAGCAACACCATTGAGACACCTTTATATAAACCTTTAATTGAGCGTTACATTCTTGACGAGATTAAAAGTTTAAGGCAGGATAATCAACGTTTAAAGGGAGAACTAGCTAAGCAAATAGCAGAAGCCAGATTAGATTCATCAGATAGAGCCATTCAATATACTACAAGTACGGTAAATAATATCTTTTATATCATAACTGCGGCAGCGTCATTACTTGTGCTTTTAGGATGGCGTTCGTTAAACGATATAAAAAAGAGTATTAAAATTGATACAGCTAAAAAGATACAAACACTAACAGGTGATTATGAAAAGAGGTTGCAACAGATTGAAAATAAAATGGTCGAGCGTTCTAAAATAATTATCAATAACCAACAGGAAATTTCTAATACCAATTCTATACATTCTTTATGGATGCGTGCAGGATTAGAAAAAAGTGAAGAAGATAAAATTTCAATTTATGATGAAATTTTAGAGATTAATCCTAATGATATTGAAGCTATGACCTATAAGGCAGATGCTTTATTAGAAATTGGAGAAGTGCGCTGGGCTTTAAATCTTTCAAATATTGCTATTGAGCATGATGATGAATATTCTCTTGCTTACTGGCAACGCGCTTGCGCATATGCGCAGTTAGATAGACAAGCTGAAGCTATAAAAGATATTCAAAAGGCAATTTCATTATCAGACACACTTAACGAAGAAATTCTTAACGAAAAGCATTTTGACAAGCTTCGAAACAATGAACAATTTCAAGCTTTTGTAAGTAAGCCGGTAAATGAAATAGTTATTTAAATATTTTATGTACTCGATATTTTCATAACTACCAAACAATCTCTCTTGGAGCACGAATAAAAACACTTAAACTAAAACTCAAACAGATTGGAAAATTCCCCATTAATCTCTCGCATTACCTCCGCAAATTTTTGAACGGAATATAACCGGTCATTAATATCATAAACATTAGTTGAAATTATCAATTCGTCGGCCTGCGTTTTATTCAAAAATGAACTAACTTTTCCCTTAACAGTTTCCTTGCTTCCAACGAAACTGTATTTAATCATATTCTGAATTTGAGGATGCTGAATAATCTCCTTTAAATCTGAAGTCATCTCCGTTGGTGGATTTATATAATCTCGTTTGCCTGTAAACATACCTATAATCATTCTTAAAGATGATGTAAACAAACGCTCGGCTTCAGCATCAGTCTCGGCTATAATAACATTTACCCCAGCGATAACATAAGGAGATTCTAAATCTACCGAAGGCTTAAATTCATTTCTGTAAATTGCCAATGCGTTCTCTAAATGTGCTGTTGCAAAATGACTTGCAAAAGCATATGGCAACCCTTTTTTCGAGGCCAAATGCGCACTATCAGCACTTGATCCTAAAATGTAAATAGGCACCTCTACCCCTTCGGCCACAACAGCCCGCACTTTAGCAGTATCATTTTGTTTGGAAAATAATAGCTGTATTTGTTCCACATCATTTGGAAAAGAATGCGATGCTTGCAAAAAATCAGATTTTATCGCCAATGCAGTATCTCTGTCGGTTCCGGGTGCCCTTCCTAAACCTAAATCAATTCGGTTTGGATACAGGTTTCCTAAGGTTCCAAATTGCTCAGCAACAACTAACGGAGAATGATTTGGCAACATTACACCACCTGATCCTACACGAATTGTTGATGTTTTTTCAGCAATATGCCCAATTAAAACCGTAGGCGCATTACTTCCTACAGCCATCATGTTATGATGCTCTGCAAACCAAATACGCTTATACCCTTCCCCTTCAGCCTTTTGAGCTAAAGCAACAGCATTTTTGTAAGTTTGTTTTACTGATTGACCTTTAGAAATTAGTGCTAATTCTAAAATAGAATAAGCTGTATGTTTAGATATCATATGATTTAAATTCAATTTATAACGGATTTTACCCACGGCAAATTTCCAAAAAATTAAACTAAATAACGGAATAAACTCAGGTTTAGCGAGTTACTTTTTAGTAACCAACTCATAGTTTTTCCTTGATGCTTTTATATCGTTAATATGATCTTTAGACCAATCTACTAAACTATGGATATGAGGTAAAAGAGATTGCGCACGCTCAGTTAATTCATACTCCACTTTTGGTGGAACTTGCGGATAAATGGTACGTTTCACTAGGCCGTCTGCTTCAAGACTTTTTAATGTAACGCTCAGCATTTTTTGAGATATGGTTACAATGTAGTTATGCAATTCATTAAAACGTAACACCTTTTCTTCCTCTAACACCAACAACACTAATAAGGTCCATTTATTACCAATGCGGTCTAAAACATTTCTAACCGGACATTCCTCTACATTACTATATTTTTTTAAAATTTCTTGATCCATAAATCCTTGATTATTATTAAAACTAACTCTAAGGTTAGTATAACACGACAATGTAACCTATTGCTTTTTAAATATTTACATATTACCTTTGACTAACTAAAAGTAAGTTAAAAACTTTTATAAATCAAATATACAATAGAAATCTAAATAAACAAGTATTATGAAAATAGGAATAACAGGAGCTACCGGTCAACTTGGAACACTGGTAGTAGAACAATTGAAAAAAAGAGGGTTTAGTGATAATCTGGTAGCTTTAGTACGCTCTAAAGAAAAAGCCAAATCGTTAGAAATTGAAGCGCGTGAATTCGACTATAACAATTCTGAAAGTTTAGAAAAAGCACTTATCGGAATTGACAGATTAGTATTTATTTCTGCTAACGAAATAGGACAAAGAGCAAGACAACATAAAAACGTTATTGACGCTGCTAAAAAATCGAATGTTAACTGGATTGCTTATACCAGTCTACTTAGAGCAGATAGCTCTACTTTAAATTTAGCAGGCGAACATTTAACTACAGAACAAGAACTTAAAACCTCTGGTGTAAATCACACCATATTGCGCAACGGTTGGTATACCGAAAACTATACGGCTTCTGTACCAAGTGCCATAGAAAATGGCGCTTTTATTGGTTGTACTGGTGACGGAAAAATATCTTCTGCTGCACGACTAGATTTTGCAGAAGCTTTAGCTATTGTTATTACAAATGAAGAACATAAAGGAAAAGTTTTTGAACTTGCTGGAGATGAAAGTTACACACTAACCGAACTAGCTGCCGAAATTTCTAATCAAACCGGAAAAAACATTCCTTATAACAATCTTCCAGAAGAAGCTTATGCTAGTATTTTGCTACAAGTAGGGCTACCCGAAGGCCTTGCAAAAGGTTTAGCGAGTTGGGACGTATCGGCATCTAACGGCGATTTATTTGACGACAATCATCAGCTTTCCACATTATTAGGAAGACCTACAACGCCTTTAGCCAAATCTATAAGTGAGGTTTTATAAACAAAATTCTAGCGTTAAAACAAATATGGACCAATACCCCTCCACATTCTCATCTATATTTTACCATAGTTCATTTAGGTTTCAATCATATAAACAGAACTTTTAATGGTACTACTATAGACATAAGAACCTCAAAATCAAATTTAGTGACGCTATTTTTAATTTAAATGCTAAAGCTAATAACATTAATACCCTTGTTAGATAACAAAAATACACACTTAAAAAGTGCTTATTTTTTTGATGTTGAGAATCACGAATCTATTACTTTTGAAAGTAAGTCGTTAACTAAAGTTGACGATGATGAATATAAATTAACTGATGCTCTAACCATAGAAGGAATAAGTAAATAGGTGGTTTTAGATGTTGAAAATGGAGGAACTAACAAAGCCCTTGGGGTAATGAAAAGCTCGCTCTAGAGATTACAGGAAAAATTAATCGTAAAGATTGGGAATTAAACTGGAATGCGGCTATAGAAACTGGAGGCGTTTTGGTAGCAGATGAAGTAAAAATCACTGCTGAAGTACTGTTTACAAAACAGGTTCCTTTAATGATTTTTATGAAATGGATAGAAAAAAATTTTTAAAATCATTGGCAGTATTGCCCCTAATAGGTTCAAGTATGAATTTAAAAGATTTAGAAAAAATGACCTCAACTATGAGTAATACAGGTAAAATGCCTGTATTATTCCTTGGTCATGGTAGCCCTATGAATGCTATCGAGGAGAATGAGTTCGTTCAAAATTTTAGAACATTAGGTCAGGAACTTACTCGACCAAATGCTATTTTGTGTATTTCGGCTCACTGGGAAACACGTGGTACCTTTGTAACAGCTATGCAGAATCCACCAACTATTCACGACTTTGGTGGTTTTCCACAAGCCTTGTTTGATGTACAATATCCTGCTCCCGGCAGTCCTAAATTAGCTCAAGAAACTAAAAACATAATTACAAAAACCGAAGTTGGTTTAGATGAAAAATGGGGGCTCGATCATGGGGCCTGGAGTGTTATTAAACACCTTTACCCTAATGCCGATATTCCAGTAATTCAAATGAGTATAGATTATACACAATCGCCAAAATATCATTATGAACTAGCACAACAGCTAAATAAACTACGGCACAAGGGTGTATTGATAATCGGCAGTGGTAATATGGTACATAATCTTCGTATGGTGGCCTGGAATAAACTTAACGAAGAATATGCTTATGACTGGGCAACCGAGGCTAACGAAAAAATGAAAAGCTTCATTTTAAATAATGACCATAATAGCCTTATCAATTTCAGATCTCAAGGCAAAGCTTTCGATTTGGCTATTCCTACGCCTGAACATTACTTACCGTTACTTTATACCTTGGCTCTAAAAGAAGACAACGAAAAAGTCACCTTGTTTAACGATAAGCCTGTGGCTGGATCACTAACTATGACTTCTTTGAAGATAGATAATATATAATCTTAGGTAAAGCGAATTACAAAAACGATAATACTATTCATCTTCCTGATCCTCAATAAATCTTTCAATTTGCGTAGTTTGCACTCTTGCATTACGCTTTACCTTGTACCGTAAATTCCTTAAACGTTCCCTGCGTAACCCCTTCAATAAAGAAAATGTCATAACCAGTAAAATAATAGCAAAGGGAAAAGCCGCTAACATAACGGTGGTTTGTAAAGTGCTTAAACCGCCTCCTATTAGTAATGAGATAGCCAAAAGTCCTTCTATTAAAGCCCAAAATATACGCGTACCTACCGGAGCATCAAGTTTTCCTCCGGTAGTAATAAAATCAACAACCAAAGAACCACTATCACTTGAAGTCACAAAAAAGCTGATAATTAAAAGTATAGCGATAACACTTAAAATAGAACTAAACGGATAGTTCTTTAACATTTCAAATAGAGCTGTAGAAATATCTTTACTTACCGCTCCTGAAATATCTGCTAAATGATTTAACTCTAAATGAATTGCTGAAGAACCAAACACCGTAAACCATAAAAACGAAAATACTGTTGGCAAAATTACTACCCCTGTTAAAAACTCTCTTATGGTTCTACCTTTTGATATTCTTGCTATAAAAATTCCAACAAAAGGACTCCAGGCAATCCACCAGGCCCAATAAAAAATAGTCCAGTTATTTTGCCATTTTGTTTCGGCATAAACCTCCGTATAAGTTCCCAATTCTATTATGTTTTGAACATACAAACCAATGTTCTCAAGAAACGAATCTAAAAGGAAAACTGTTGGCCCAATAATCAACATTAATAACATAAATACTACAGCTATTTTAATGTTAAGCTCGCTTAGCATTTTTACGCCTTTATCTAATCCAGAAACTATAGATGCTGTTGCCAGTAAGGTTGTAATTGAAATAAAAATGATTTGGTTTCTAACACTGTTTTCTATACCAAATAAAAAATGTAAACCCGATCCCACCTGTTGAGCACCAAAACCAAGGGTTGTAGCTAAACCAAACAAACATGCGATTACTGCTAAAGTATCTACCACATGTCCAAAAATCCCATTAATTCTTTTACCTAAAAGTGGAGCAAATAGAGATCTTACTGTGAGTGGTAGTTTTCTGTTAAAAGTGAAAAAGGCAAACGCCAAAGCAATCATACCATAGACCGCCCAAGGGTGTAAACCATAATGTAAAAACGTAAATTTAAAAGCCTGTTTAGCAGCATCAACTTCTCCATTAACAGGGATTGGCGGAACAGCAAAATGCTGAATTGGTTCTGCAACACCATAAAATATAAGTCCTATTCCCATTCCTGCCGAAAACAACATCGAATACCAGGCAAAATTGCTAAAGTCTGGTGACGCACTTCTTCCGCCCAACTTTATTTTCCCAAACTTACTAAAGGCTAATAAGATTGCAACTACCAATAAGGTGTTTACCGTAAACACAAAAAACCATCCAATTTTATCGTAAATCAAGTTTCTAATTTCCAGAAAAAAATCACTTAAGGGTTCGCCTAATATTATAGCAACAGAGACAAAAATTAAAATTATTAAAGCTGCGGGAATAAATACAGGATAATGAAAATCAAGTATTTTATTTTGAGATTTTTTCAAGACTCTTATGTTTTAGATTTAAAAAAATATATGTGCTTTTGCTATGATGATAGTCACAAAAAGACAATAAAACGATTCTAGAAGATTAAGTGAATACTTAAGTTAGATAAACAACCAAAATCATTAAAGGCTAAATGTAAGGATATTATCAAGTAATTACAAATAACTCACCTATGCAAATCATACGCTATTTGAGTTTTGAATTTAATTCATTACCCAGTGACAAATTAGATTCCTGAGAATATTTCACAAAAAAACATGACATATTAATCTTAAAATCTAAATGTAAAAGCCGAAAAAAAGCCTCTTGAATACATCCAAGAGGCTTTTTTATTTAGATACTTTTTATTTTATTCTTCTATTATACTTATGGCATACCCACCACCTTCAACACTGTTTAATGATAGTTTAGACTTACTTGTTACTTTCATTTTTTTAATCGTGTAAGCCTGCGGGTTAGTTTTATAATTGGCATCTTTTGCATCCGCATAAATAGTTGCCATATATTTTTTCCCTTTATCTAAAAAGTTTAATGAAATTTTAGATTGGCGGATTTGTTTTCCATTAACATTCCCCACAAACCAATTATTTGTGCCTTTAGCTTTCCTTGCTATGGTAATATAACTTCCTGGTTCTGCTTCTAAATACACACTTTTATCCCAATCTACCGCGACATCTTTTATAAACTGAAATGCATCTAAAAACTTATTGTAGTTTTCTGGTAAATCAGCAGCCATTTGTAACGGACTATACATTGTAACGTAAAGCGCCAACTGATTAGCTATAGTGCTATTAACATTTGAATTATTATTTGGGTTCAATTTACTGATGTCCATTTCAAAAATACCCGGTGTATAATCCATTGGGCCACCAATTAAACGTGTGAATGGCAATACCGTAACATGATTAGGTTTAGAACCTCCAAATGCCTGATACTCGGTACCACGCGCCGACTCATTTCCTATTAAATTAGGATAGGTTCTCGCTATTCCTGTAGGCCTTACAGCTTCATGGGCATTCACCATAATTTTATAATCTGCCGCTTTTTCAATAGCATACTGATAATGATTAATCATCCACTGGCTGTAATGATTTTCACCTCTTGGCAAAATATCTCCCACATAACCACTCTTCACGGCGTTATAACCATGATCTTTCATAAACTGATAGGCCTCATCTAGATGTCTTTCATAATTTCTAACCGATGACGATGTTTCGTGATGCATAATCATTTCAACCCCTTTAGTTTTCGCATAGGCGTGAATTTCATCAACATTAAAATCGGGATAAGGTGTTACAAAATCGAACACATAATCTTTAGAATGCCCATACCAATCTTCCCAGCCTACATTCCAACCTTCAACTAAAACACCGTCAAAACCATGCAACGCTGCAAAATCAATGAGTTCTTTTACTCGCTTGTTATTAGCCGCATGTGTACCATTTGGTTTGGCTTTACCATAATCGGTAACTCCTAATTTAACCGCTTTAAAATCGTTGGTATATGCCCAAGAGCTCTTTCCTGTAATCATTTCCCACCAAACGCCAACATACTTCACGGGTTTAATCCATGAGGTGTCTTCAAGAGCACAAGGTTCGTTTAAATTATAAGTCATTCTTGACGCTAAAATATCCCTTGCATCGTCACTAACCATTACAGTACGCCAAGGGGTATTTGCAGGAGTTATCATATAGGACTTTGTACCTTGTACATCGGGGGTTAACCAGGCATTAAACACCATGTTTTTATCGTCCAATTCCAAATGTAATACTGAAAAATCAATCAATGCGGCTTCGTGAATATTAATATATAAACCGTCATCGGTTTTCATCATTAATGAGGTCTGAACGCCTGTTGAAGAAAATGGGTTTTGAGATAAATTTTCTGTAATCGATTCTTCCATTAACCCTCGAATTTCAGATAAGCGAGATTCGGTATAATCATATTCCTGAGTGTCATAATCACCCGGAATCCAGAATGCCGTATGGTCACCTGTCATAGCAAACTGTGTTTTTTCGTCTTCAATGATAAAATGCCCTAAGTTGGGTTGTTCGGGGAATTCATAACGAAACGCCACACCTTCATCAAATACTCGGAAACGAATATTCATAAAACGCTCTGTAGACTCTTGTTTCAATCGAACAAGAAGTTCATTATAATGGTTTTTAATCTCACTTTCTTCTCCCCAAACCGGTTTCCAGGTCTCATTAAAAGTTGATGTTTCACTATCTACAAGTGTAAAGTCGCCATCAAGATTTTCAGATTCCTTAAGTGTAAATCCGAGTTTACTCGATTTCATTGCTTCCTGATTTTTAAAAGCTATTTGATAAACCGGGTTTCCTTCTGAATTTAAGGAAAACTCCATGATAACATCTCCATCTGGTGATGATAATTGCTGTGCTGCTACTCCAAAATAAGTTAATAGAGCAAACAGCAGTATATAGATATTCTGCCTTTTCATGCTTATTTCATTTAGTTAGTTGGTTCGTTTATTTACTGATTAGAATTTTAAATTCCCAAGGACTCAATTTTAAAATCTCTCCTTGTTTTAAATCAGTTTTTGTATTGGTTATAAAATCGGTAAACTGCCCTGAAAAAGGTAAATTTACTTCTTGTTTTGCTTTTGAAAAGTTACCAATGAAAACCAATTTATCTTGTTCTTTATGTCGTTCCAAAACCAAAACATCTTTATTTTCAACATTTATAATATTAAGTCCTGCAGAAACTTTACCTCCATTTAAGGCCTTATTGGTATTTTTAAGCTTACCTAATTCCTCTAATACATTCCAGGTTTCACCTTTTGTTTTCGGGATAGAATCTTTTTCAAAAAACTTTAATCGATAATCTAAACCATATTCCTGTCCTGAATAAATTAACGGCATCCCGGGCATCACATAAGTTAAGGCCGTCATTAAATCACCTGCTTCGCCTAAGCGCTCTTTTACGGTACCATTCCATGAATTTTCATCGTGATTGGTTACAAAATTCATTAAAATATCATCCGATTCGTATTCGGTTTTACTTTTGTCTATATAAGTTTTTATATCACTTACTTTCATTTTTCCCTGGGCCACTTCATTCAAAATATGATGAAACTCCCAGCCATAAGCCATATCAAACAAATTGGCTTTTAATAGCTCAGGTTGTGATGCTTCAGCCAACATAAAAATATCCTTTTTCGCTCGAAGTTCAGGAATGGCCTGTGCCCAGAAATCGGTCGGTACATTACTTGCTACATCACAACGGAAACCATCAACATTTTCTTCAGTAATCCAGTAACTCATATCGGCTATCATTTCTTTACGCATATCTGGATTGTCATAGTTTAAATCGGCTACATCACCCCACCCCCAAGATTCTCCGGTATCTGGATTTATAGGATCTATAATCTCCCCGTTATCGTTTTGTGTGTAATAATCTGGATGATTTTTTATCCATTCGTGATCCCATCCGGTATGATTTGGCACCCAATCTAAAATCACATAAATATCGTTATCGTGAGCTGTTTTAACCAGATTTCTGAAATCTTCAATAGTTCCAAATTCCGGATTTATTTTAGTATAATCTGAAACCGCGTAATAACTACCTAACATTTTAGCACGTTCGGCTTCATCTTCAATTTTATAAGCAAAATCACCACCTGTGGCTTTTCTGTTGGTTTCTGAAATTGAAAAAACCGGCATCAACCAAATAATTTTTACACCTAATTGTTTTAACTGAGGAATATCTTTAGTGAACGCTTCAAACGAACCTGCCTTAGAATACTGACGAATATTAGCTTCATAAATCACGGCAGACTCTAAAACACTATTGTTAATAGGTTTAACCACTTGTGATTCCTGAAGTATTTCAATCTCCTGCACAACCTCTTTTTTCCCATTTTTACAGGAAATAAAAAACAGTATAACAGGTATTAGTAACATTAGTTTTTTCATTATATCTTATATTTAGTTTTTAAATTTTGTTGAATATATAGTGACTCCTTCAGGATTCATTTCAACTGAATCATCCCACACACCTATGTCTTCACTAATTATGTTTTTAATCTTTTTCCCTTTTAAACCGAGCTCAGAAAACCTTGATGTAGATAAACTTGTCTCGTTAGATTTATTTAGAATAATAGCAACAACCTCATCTTCCAACACTCGAAACAATAGATAAACACCATTTTCCGGAGCAAAATGAATCGTCTTACCTTCATGAATAGCTTTACTGTGTTTTCGATAATTCACCAGTTTTTTAACAAACTGCTGCATATTTATTTGAGCTGTTGTTAAACCCTCTCCCGTAAATGCATTTATGGAATCACCTTGCCAACCACCTGGAAAATCCGTTCGAATTAATCCGTGATCGCCGGGCTTTTCAGTGTCATTCATCAAAATCTCGGTACCGTAATAAAACTGTGGTATTCTTGGCATGAGAAACATATACGTCAAAGCCATTTTTACCTTTTCAGCATTGTCATGAACCTGAGTACTAATACGACTCATATCGTGATTATCGGCAAAAATTAGAATGTCTTTTGGCGAAGCATAATAAAAATCGTTAGCCAAACCCTCATAGATTTTAATAAGTCCCGTATCCCAGCCTTCTTCTTCATTTAACCCATTAACTATCTGACTTTGCATCGCAAAATCCATCGGAGATTTTAAATTGGAATCGTAACCATCACGATTATTCGCACCTTCCTGCCAGTAGCCAATAATTAATGGGTTTATACTCCACTCTTCACCTACAATGGAAAAATTAGGATATTCATTCATAATAGCTCCCGCCCAACGACTCATAAATCCTTTATCCGAATACGGATAGGTGTCCTGACGAATACCACCTAATCCTGCCGTTTCTATCCACCAAATACTATTTTGAATAATGTACTTCGCCATAAATGGATTCTTCTGATTCAAGTCTGGCATAGACGACACAAACCAACCATCGCTCATGTCTTGCTTATCTTTAGCAGATGCATAAGGGTCCTGATTACTGGTACGCCTGTGATTGGAATTGGTTAAATGCGATTTATCTTCAAATTTTTTCTGTTGGCTTATCCAATCTACAAACGGCAAATCTTTCATCCACCAGTGCTCGGAACCGCAATGATTAGCCACCTGATCCATAATGAGTTTGATGCCTTTTTGTCGTGCTTGTTCAGATAATTCCAGATAGTCTTCCAAAGTACCAAAGCGTGGGTCAATTTCGTAAAAATTGGTCATTGCATAGCCATGATAAGAGCTTTCGGGCATATCGTTAGTAAGTAACGGACAAGGCCAAATGGCGGTAAACCCTAAATCTTCAATATAATCCAAATGATTGGCAATGCCTTTAATGTCCCCGCCATGTCTGGCATAATCATTCGTTCTATCAATGGTTTTCTCCAGAAGTTTTTCATTAATATCTTTTGAAGGATCTCCGTTTGCAAATCGGTCTGGCGTGATTAAATAAATGGCGTCTGAACTGTTAAAACCTACATAATCTTCAGAAGGCTTTACTCTTGATTTCAACTCATAAGTTTGATGCTTTTCTTCACCATTTTCAAACTTAAAATCGATATTGAATTTTCCAGGCTTGGTCTGCTCATCAATTTGCAAATTGATAAACAAATAATTCGGACTATCTCCTTTATGAACTGCTTCAATAGTTACTCCTTGATAAGTAATTTCCGGTCGAGCATTTGAAATACCAGCACTCTTCACAAGTAATTGCAAATCCTGACTCTTAAAACCTACCCACCAATTTAAAGGTTCTATGCGTTCCACGTCGTTGTGTTCTGAAATTTTAACATCGGTATAAGATACTATTTCTTTTTCCTCTTTTTGATGCTTACAGGCCATATTTAACATTAGGACACACAAAACAAAAAATGGCTTTAACAAACGATATGTATTCAAATTATTCTGAAACATTCTCTATTTTTTTAGACGCAATTACATGTAATTTACCATTTACTAAAATTTGCAATTCAGTATTACCTTCTAGTTCAAAAGTGGTTTCCTGTTGCGTAACATAAACCTTTAAAATTTGATTTCGGAAATTGATTTTAAAGGAATACCCCTGCCATTGTTTCGGGATTTTTGGAGTAAACGACAACATATTTTCTACAATCCGCATACCTCCAAATCCTTCAACAATACTCATCCAAGTACCAGCCATAGAGGTAATGTGCAAACCTTCGTGAACCTCCTTATTATAATCGTCTAAATCTAAACGTGATGTACGTAAATAAAACGTATACGCCTGCTCCATACGGTCTAATTTAGCCGCCTGAATGCTATGAACACAAGGCGATAATGAACTTTCGTGAACGGTAAATGGTTCATAGAAATCAAAATGACGCTCTAAATTTTCCTGAGTAAACTGATCTTCGAAAAAGTAAAACCCTTGCAACACATCGGCTTGTTTAATGTATGGCGAACGCAAAATGCGATCCCAGCTCCATTTCTGGTTGATTGGACGTTGCGATTGGTCTAAATCAGCTACTGTTACTAAGTCCTTATCTAAAAACCCGTCTTGTTGCAAGAATACCTGATGTTTTTCAGAATACGGAAAATACATATTATCTGCAACTTGCTGCCACTCTTCAATTTCAGGAGCAGACAACTTCGTTTTGTTCATGATTCGGCTATAATCTGAGTGATACTCCGACTCCACTTTATTTATATTTTCAATCGCATAAAGAATACACCATTGTGCTAAATAGTTCGTGTACCAGTTGTTATTTACGTTATTTTCGTATTCATTTGGACCTGTCACCCCTAAAATAACATATTTGTTTTTATCGGTTGAAAAACTGGCCCGTTGCTGCCAAAAGCGAGCTATTCCGATTAAAACTTCCAATCCTTTTTCAGGAATATAGCTGTAATCGTTCGTATAACGGTAGTAATTATAAATAGCAAAAGCTATGGCGCCGTTACGGTGGATTTCTTCAAAAGTGATCTCCCACTCATTATGACATTCTTCACCGTTCATGGTTACCATCGGGTATAAGGCTGCACCATTTGTAAAACCAAGTTTTCCGGCGTTTTCAATCGCACGTTCTAAATGGTTGTAGCGGTATTCTAGAAGACTACGCGCTACACTTTGGTTTTTAGTCGCCATATAAAACGGAATGCAGTAGGCCTCGGTATCCCAATAGGTGCTTCCACCGTACTTCTCACCTGTAAACCCTTTAGGACCAATGTTTAATCTTGAATCTTTCCCTAAATAGGTTTGATTTAGCTGAAATATATTAAATCGGATACCTTGCTGTGCTCTAACATCTCCATCGATAGTAATATCGGCCATATCCCAAATATTTCCCCACGCATGCATCTGCTTTTCTAATAAGCCTAGAAATCCTAAATCTCTTGCCTTACTTAAGACTTCCTTTGAAGCTGAAACCAATTGAGATTTCTCATGATTACGATCTACAGTATAACCCCCAAATTTTTCAATTTTATAAGTTTCTCCAGCTTTGATGTCTTTTGAATAACTGAAAACAATTGTATTTGAAGTCGTTTCTATTTCAGGATTTACTACAACAAAAACATCATTTACAAACACCTGAGATTCCATAAACGTACAGGTATGGAAATTGGTTTTCATTGTTTTCGCTTCAATAAATGCCTGTGTATGTTCCTGCGATACTCTGGACACATCCCAGAATTTATCATCCCAATTGGTGTCTTCGTTGGTGATTCCGGCGTCTAAATACGGAGAGAATGTAATTGAAACATCTGTATTTAACGGTGTAATTTCGTATCGAATAGCGCCAAGTTCGTCTAAATCCAGACTTAAAAAGCGTTTGGTTTTAACAGCAACCTGAACATCGTTTTGAAGTGTTGCCTTAAAGCTTCGGCTTAACCAACCTTCTTTCATATTAAGCTCTCTGCGAAAATCTTCAACACTTTTACAATTGAATAAATCTAAAGCTTCGCCATTCACCTTAACATTGATACCAATCCAATTGGGTGCGTTTAACACTTTTGCAAAATATTCGGGATAGCCATTTTTCCACCAGCCTACACGTGTTTTATCCGGATAATATACCCCGGCTATATAACTGCCTTGAAATGTTGGTCCTGAATACTGTTCTTCAAAATTGGCCCGTTGCCCCATAGCTCCATTACCGATACTGAACAGGCTCTCTGAAGACTTTACGCGACTCGCATCAAAGCCTTCTTCAATAATCGACCATTGATCTGGTTTTATATAATCTTGATTCATTGTTATTTGACACTGTTATTGAATGACATTCAAGTAAAACAGCTTATTTTTTTTGGTTAATTAATTGGTCTATAAATTCTAAAGACATCTTTGTAAAGTCTTTAAACACATAATCTGCTTCATGTAAAACATGGGCATCGCCAATGCCAACACTTATCATACTTGCAGCATTGGCTGCCTGAATTCCAGCGACGGCATCTTCGAAAACAATGCATTTTTTAGGCTCCACCTTCATTTTTTGAGCCGCTTTTAAAAACACCTCCGGGTCAGGCTTGGCATGTGTTACCTGATTGCCGTCTACAATAGCATCGAAAAAATGAGTGAGATGGACTTTATCAAGAATACCTACGGCATTTTTACTGGCCGAGCCCAAGGCTATTTTTTGATTTTTTGCGGATATATAATTTAAAACCTTTGAAACATCTGGTAAGACTTCATTTTCATCCATAGTTTCAATAAAGCTCAAATAGTGATTATTTTTTTCAGCCATTAAGGTTATAAACTCATCATCGGATAATGTTTTTTGCCCCCAATGAAGAATCTTTTTTAAAGACTCTACTCTACTCACCCCTTTAAGTTGTTCGTTTTGCTCCAACGAAAACTCTATTCCAATGTTGTTAGCTAATTGCTTCCAAGCCTGGTAATGATACTTTGCAGTATCTACAATGACCCCATCGAGGTCAAAAATAAACCCGTTCATTACGATGATTTTTTAAGATTGAATAACGTCGTCGACGTCTTTAACTTTAAATACTAGCGCAGCAGCAATTAAAAAACTAATCCCACTAATTACTAAAGCCATAATAGCTTGATCTCCATAGACATACTTAACCATTGGCCCACCAATTAATGCATTGATAATTTGCGGAATAACGATGAAAAAATTGAAGATTCCCATGTATACGCCCATCTTTTTTGGCGAAATAGATCCCGCCAAAATCGCGTAAGGCATAGCAAGAATGCTGGCCCAGGCAATACCAACGCCTATCATAGAAAGAATAAGCCAGTTTTGATCGGGCATGATATAAACTGAAAGCAAACCGATACCTCCAATAATTAGAGATAAAGCGTGTGTGCGTTTTCTTCCTATTTTTTTTGCAATAAATGGCAAGGCAAAAGCATATAAGGCTGAAATTAGATTATAAACGCCGAAAAGGATACCTACCCAGTCGCCAGCATCTTGATAATTCACACTGCTACTATCGTTTACTGGTAAACCATAGATATGCTGTGCAATAGCCGGAACAGCAAATACCCACATGCCAAATAACCCAAACCATGAGAAAAACTGAACCCAGCTTAACTGACGCATGGTGGTTGGCATGTTTTTGAAATCTTCGAAAATGGTTTTTAAGCCTGCTTTTTCTGAAGTGTCTTCATCTTCTGAATTTGTAGATTGATCATCTTGAAACTGTGCTAATTCTTCTGGTGAATATTCCTTTGTTGTGAACACAGTAACCAGAATAGAAAGCACTAAAATAATCGCTCCAATAATAAAGGATAAAATTAAGTTTAACGGAACTTCTCCTGCAACTGTTGCATTGGATACACCAAACCAATTGGTTAAGGTATACGGCAACCAGGAACCGATAACAGCACCAAACCCAATTAAAGCCGTTTGTACACTGAATCCTAAGGTACGTTGGTCTGTTCTTAAATTATCACCTACTAAAGCACGAAACGGCTCCATGGCAATATTAAAAGACGCATCCATAACCATTAAGAATCCAGCGCCCACCCAAATAGCGGGTAAAAAGGCGGTAAAAATATCGGCTTGTGGCATTAATACCAAACCTAAAGATGCCAAGATAGCTCCAATCAAGAAGAAAGGTTTCCTTCTTCCGAATCTACCCCAGGTATTGTCGCTATAATACCCAACAATAGGTTGAACTATTAAGCCCATTAAAGGCGCTATAATCCAAAACCATGATAGCTGATGTACATCGGCTCCAAAAATTTGAAGTATTCTACTTGCATTGGCATTTTGCAGGGCGAAACCCATTTGAATTCCCATAAATCCGAAACTCATGTTCCAGATTTGAAGAAAACCTAACTTACGCTTTTCCATCGAAATAGTATTTAATTGATACTATTGATAAGCATAAAACTTATCAAAACTTACATGTGAGAAGTGAATATATAAGTCTTGATTCTGCGTCAAAGATATAGAAAAGAATTTTAAAAATCCTAAAAAAAATTTATTTAGTCGATTCTCTTTCAATAATTTCGGTCTCTATCACATAGGTTTCAAATGCCTCTTCTCTAGTGTTTTCGTTAATATTTGCATCGCTCTCGTCGTCGTCCATTTCTAAACGATCAATTAATAAATCGGCCGCTTTCTCTCCTATTTTTTGTCCGTGCTGACTTACAATAGTTAAACTTGGCGAGGCGTGTTTCGACAAAACCCCATCGGTAAATCCGATGACTTGTAAATCATCCGGAATAGCATATCCTAATTTTTTTGCCACCTTCATTGCGGTAACAGCATACAATTCATTCACCGCAAACACACCATCGATTTTCGGATTCCTTTTAAATAAATGTTCTATTTCACTTTCCAAAATATCAAGGTTTTCTTCTAACGACACCATATCATCTAATTTCAGAATTAAATTTGGTTCTGCATACACCTGACTTTCTTCTAAAGCACGTAAATACCCTTGTGTACGCAGTCTACCAACACTTACGTAATCCATCGTAGTGATTAAACCAATATGTTTACATCCATTGTCCACTAGTTTTTTAACTGCCTTGACTGACCCTTTAAAATCATCAACAATCACTTTATCGCATTCCACCTCATTAACGACACGGTCGAACATAACAATGGGGATACCCTGGCTTATGGTTTCATTAAAATGATGATAATCCTGTTTAAGTAAGGTCTCTTTTGAAATGGATAATATGAAACCATCAATACTTCCGTTAGCCAGCATTTCCATATTTAAAACCTCTTTACTAAATGATTCGTTAGAGAGTCCAACAATAACATTGTAGCCACGTTCATTAGCTACTATTTCGATACCTCGAATAACCGTAGAGAAAAAGTGATGTACAATTTCAGGAATTAAAACCCCTATAGTTTTTGTCTTTTTGTTTTTTAGACTTAGTGCAATATTATTAGGTTTATAATTCAGAAATTTAGCAAATGCCTGAATACGTCTTCTGGTATTCTCTCCAATTTCCTTACTATCGGCCAAGGCTCTGGAAACTGTAGACACCGAAACATCGAGTTCTCTGGCAATTTGCTTTAATGTAACTTTTTTCTTCATTTTTTATTTTAAATATGGCTAAATTTATGAAGCATTACTAATAAATACGACTAACCTAGTAATGCTAATTTAGTTTGTTTCTTCTAAATAACCTAAGCATCAGAAAAATATCAATACGGAAACGTTTGCGTTAAAAATTTCGTAAAAGTTATTAACACGGAAACGTTTGCGTTGCGAATTTGACAATTTCCTAATGGACCGAATTATTACATTAGCAATAATTCATGGTGAGAAGTGAAGATATAATAAACTAAACAAAGACATTAACAAAAGAACTGTATGAAGACAATTATTAATGGCATACTGTTTTTTCTCTTATTTGTGCCCGTAACCATTTTGGCGCAAACAAGTATAAAAGGAACAGTAACAGAACAATCTACATCTTTGCCACTTCCTGGAGTAAATATTCTCGTTAAGGGTACTACTAATGGTACCGCTTCAGATTTTGACGGGGAATACCAACTTCAAGTGAATCAAGGAGATGTAATCACCTTTACATTCATTGGGTATCAATCTCAGGAAATCACATATACCGGACAATCGGTAATCGATGTGGTTTTAGTTGAGGACGCTGCCAGCTTAGACGAAGTTGTTGTTATCGGATACGGTAGCGTTAAGAAAGAAGACTTGACCGGATCTGTCGATGTTGTTTCCTCAAAGGAGTTTAATAAAGGAGCAATAGTATCTGCCGATCAGCTGCTAAATGGTAAAGCCCCAGGGGTTAGAATTACCACTGCTGGTGGTCAGCCCGATGCAGAACCTAATATTCGTATTAGAAGTGGTGCCTCGTTAAGTGCCAACAGTAGCCCGTTGATTGTTATTGACGGAATTGCTATCGACAATACCAACCCTGCCGGTGTAAAAAACCCCTTAACATTAGTCAACCCTAATGATATTGAAAGTTTTAGTGTCCTTAAGGATGCTTCTGCAACGGCTATCTACGGATCACGAGCTTCAAATGGGGTAATCATTATTACCACTAAAAAAGGAACTTCAGGAGAACCACAATTCAATTTTTCGACTAGTATGTCGTCAAATTCTGTAAGTAAGAAAATTGATGTTTTAGATGGCTCTGAATTTGTACAATTCATTAACGAATATGAAGCCAAAGGTATTTTTGAAGCAGGAACTTCAGATCGCTTAGGCGTTCCGATAAACTCAGTTGATACCAGAGAGCAGGTTATTCAAACCTTTACCGATTCAAACGGTATGCAACGTGGCATCTACAATACAGACTGGCAAGATGCAATTTATAGAACGGCGATATCAACAAATTACGATTTTAGTGCACGTGCTAATTTATTTGAAAAAATTCCTTTCCGTGCATCGGTAGGTTACAATAATACTGAAGGTGTTGTGAAAACAAGTGACTACGAACGTATCACGGCTTCGTTAAAATTAACGCCTAAGTTTTTTCAAGATCATTTAAAAGTAGATTTAAACCTTAAAGGTATTTCAGCAGATAAGAATGCTATAGATGAAGGTGGCGCTCTATTTGGTGCGGTAGTTATGGACCCTACAAAACCAATCTATGACACAAACTCTCCTTTTGGAGGCTACTTTACAACCACATCGTCTACCTCTAATCCAACAGGTATGTTAATCGGGCAATCCAATCCGTTAGCACTTTTAATGCAACGTACACGTCCTGAGGAAACTCAAAAAATATTAGGAAATGTAGAATTCGATTATAAAATGCATTTTCTTCCTGAATTACGTGCTGTTTTAAACCTTGGTGTTGAAGCCTCTCGCTCAACTATTGAAGAAAACTATTCTGAAAATGCAATTTCAACATACAGATTAAGTAATGCTTCTAACAGTTACATCTTCAATCCTGGAGTAAACTTTAAAGAAAATCAGCATATCACGAACACCACGCTTGAAGGCTATTTAGTATACAACAAGAGTTATGATGATTCTTTTATAAACAGCTTTGAAGTTCAGGGAGGTTATGGTTACCAAAACTTTAAAAATGATGGTAATAAAGAACAATACCTATACAATACAGAAACAGGGTTAAGAGAACTTCAGGTAAACGAAAGCAATCCGAATTTCAGATATTATAATGTATTAAACTTACAATCGTTCTTCGGAAGAAGTAACATTAATATTCTAGATAAATTCTTAGTAACGCTATCTGTAAGAGCTGATGCTTCTTCTCTTTTTGTTACCGATGATGTATGGGGTAACGACGTATGGGGTATTTTCCCTGCAGCAGCCTTAGCCTGGAAATTAAAAGAAGAGAGTTTCCTTAGAGATGCCGATTTTGTTCAGGAACTTAAACTAAGACTTGGATACGGTAAAACTGGACAGCAGGATATTACAGGGCTAGCCGGAGGTTACTTCCCCTCTACCCCTTTATTTACCGTAGGTAACAGTACTACACAATATTTACCGGGCGTATCTTTATACTCTGCAAGAGCATATAACGAGAACTTAACCTGGGAAAAAACAACCACTTACAATGCTGGTTTAGATTTTAGTTTCTTTAATTCAGGCGCCCTTTCAGGATCGTTTGATGTATTTAAAAGAAAAACCAAAGACCTTTTAGTATTAGCTCCTGTTGCGCCAGGACAGGGATTCACCAACTTATTTCCACAAAATATAGGCGAAACAGAAAATGAAGGTTTTGAACTTAATTTAGGCATCACGCCAGTAGAAAATGACGATTTTAGTTTAGACCTTAATGGAAATATTGCGTACAGTAAAACTGAAGTTACAAACTTAAATGGTGTGAGTAGTATTTCGGCCGACGAATCTACAATTCCTACCGGAACTGGCGTAAAATTAGCCAGACATGCTGTGGGAGAGGAAGTATATTCTGCTTGGGTTTTCAAACAAGTTTATGATGAAAACCACCGTCCTATTCTTGGTGCCTTTGTCGATTTAAATGGCGATGGACAAATCACGAACGACGACAGATACTACAAAGCTTTACGACCAAACTGGACATTCGGTTTAGGGTTTTCAACACAGTATAAAAACTGGGATTTAAGTGCTAGCTTTAGAGGACAGTTAGATGGCCAAATGTACAACACTCGTAATTTAGCCATTGGATACATTGAAGCGGCTATTCCGTCAAACACAGAAAGTTTAAATAATGTTGTAGACTTTTACAACGGCGTTTCTGACACTAATTTCGTGAATCGAAATGGTAATGTTCCTTTCTCTGATTATTATTTAGAAAATGCATCTTTTTTAAGATGTGAAAATATCACCTTAGGATTAACGGTTGGCGAAGCTATTAAAGATGTATCTTTTAAAGTGTATGCCTCAGTAAACAATCCGTTTGTTATTACTGATTATTCTGGTCAGGATCCGGAAAACTTCAACGCTATAGATAATAATTTCTACCCTAGGCCACGTGTCTATACTTTAGGTCTAAACATTGATTTTTAAAAATTTAGTTATGAAAAATAAGATATATATCATTTTATTAAGTTTTACACTGGCGCTTTCAAGTGGAAGTTGTACAAGCGACCTGGACACTGAACCATTAGTAGAACTTACCTTAGATGAACTGCTTACCAAAGACCCGGATGCTGTTAAAGGTATTTTAGCCCGACTTTATGCATCGTTTGCTTTATCGAGTATTGAAGCTGCCGATAAATCGGATATTCAAGGTGACGATCCTGGAGAATCTCCGTTTTTAAGAAACCTTGTAAACCTACAGGATTTCTCAGCAGACGGGATGAAAAACCGTTGGGGTGATGACGGATTAGACCAACTTACAACGACCTCTAATTGGGATGAAAACAATAAATTCTTCAGATACTTATTCAACAGAATTTATTTTACCATTCCGCAATGCAACAACCTGTTAACCGTTTTACAAAACGTTAGTGTTGATAATCAAGAACAAATTACTTCTGAAGTTCGATTTTTAAGATCGTTAGCTTATTACTATCTAATCGATGTATTTGGTAAAGGTGTGTTATCTACTGAAGAAAACTTTGGTGGTACGGAACTCCTTCCTGAAGTATCGAGAGCAGATTTATTTGCTTATGTAGAAAGTGAACTTTTAGCTATTGAAAGTACCTTACCTACTACCAACGATTACGGTAGAGCAACAAATTCAGCAGCTCAAATGTTATTGGCTAAATTGTATTTAAATGCCGAAGTATACACGGGTACTGCCAGATACGATGATGCTTTAACCTATATTTCGAAAGTCATTGACGAAGGGGGGTATCAATTAGATCCTAATTTCATCAGATTGTTTTCAGCTGATAACGACACTTCAAATGAAATTATATTTCCATTAATTGCCGATGCCGACAACAGTAGAAGTTACGGTAACACTACGTATATAGTAAACGGAAATTTAAGTACAGATACTATGGATCCCGGAGATTTTGGCTCTACTGCCGGATGGACAGGTCATAGAGCGACCAAAGCCTGGTATGGTTTATATGGAGATTTAGCAACATCTACCGATGACAGAGCTGAATTATTCTGGACAGAAGGGCATAACTACGAAATGGACGACTACCGCGAATGGGAAGATGGTTATCCTTCAATAAAATTTAGAAATATCAATACTGATGGTTCTGGAACTATTACCGAATTTTCAAGTACCGATTTTCCTTTATTCAGATTGGCTGATGCTTATCTTATATATGCAGAATGTGTGCTTAGAAATGCTGGTGGTAACCCAACAACTGCGCTTCAGTACGTAAATGATGTTAGAGAAAGATCGAATGCTTCAACCATTACGTCTTCAGAATTAACATTAGATTTTATTCTGGATGAGCGTGCCAGAGAATTAAACCTTGAAGGACACAGACGTTCAGATTTAATTCGCTTTGGCAAGTTTACAGGAAATGCATACATATGGCCTTGGAAAGGCGGAGTAAAAAACGGAACTTCAATTCCTTCAACATATAATGTGTATCCTATTCCTGCATCTGCAATCCAAGCAAATCCCAACTTAACTCAAAATCCAGGTTACTAAAAAACTAAACTAATTATTATGAAATATATAAAACTTTTATCGCTTTTAATTTTAGCCGCCATTGGCTTTACGTCTTGCGAACAAGAAGACGATTTAGTGTTCATTGCTCATGTGCCTGAAGAAGGTATTAGCTTTTCAAATATATTCTTAGAAGAATACACATTAACTTCTGCAACATCTAAAAATATTGGAGAACGCTTTACTTGGGAAGATGCCTATTTCGGGGTGCCTACCAATGTAGAATACGAATTACAAAATTCCATTTCCGGAGATTTTACAGATGCCACAGTAGTTGGTACAACAGATGCTAACGAATTATCAATTACCATTGGGAATATGTTAACCTATGCCAAAGAAGCAGGTCTTGATAATGACCCTGGCACAGACAACCCTAATACCGGTGCTTTATACTTTAGATTAATGGCTTCACCTGGCACCAATGGAGGTTTACCTGTTTACACCGAAACTCAAACCTTAAATGTAATTTTACCTGAAGCTACTGAAGGTGGTGGCGCTTACGAAGTATCTACATGGGGTGTTGTTGGTTCAGGATATAACAATTGGGGAGCGTTTGCCGATGCTAAATTCTACACGACCGCAACCGATGGCGTTATTGTTTCTTATGTAAACCTTGTTGATGGTGAGATTAAATTCCGTGAAAACAACACTTGGGAAGGTGACCTTGGTGATGCCAATACCGATGGTATTTTAGATAGCGATGCCGATAATAATATTGCGGTTACTGCTGGTGATTATAAAATAACGATCAATACCAATGACAACTCTTACACTATTGAAGAATTCTCGTGGGGTATAGTGGGTTCAGGATACAATAACTGGGGAGAAACACCTGATGCTAAATTGTATTACGACTACACAACCGATACTTTTAAAGCGAGCGTTCAACTTTTAGATGGCGAAATTAAATTTAGAATGAACAATACCTGGGGCGGTGATTTGGGTGATGCTAACCTTGATGGCATCTTAGATGCCGATGCCGATAACAATATTGCTGTAACCGAAGGTCATTATCTGGTTACTTTAGATTTAAAGGATAACTCATACTCTATTGTCGAGGCTACCGTTTGGGGAGCTGTTGGTTCAAGATATAATAACTGGGGAGAAACACCTGATGCTGCTTTAAACGAAATTCAACCGGGTGTTTGGTTCGCTGAAAACATCACTTTAGTTGATGGCGAACTTAAATTCAGACCAGATAACGCTTGGAACGGCGATTATGGTGATGCCAATGGAGATAATATTCTTGATCAAGATCCTGATAACAACATTGCAGTTGAGGCAGGAAACTACGTAATCAGTATCGATTTTAACGATGCTGAAGGTCCTAAATACTATTTAGGAAAACGATAAAATATGGTGACTAATTCATATTTATAATGTAAGGACTAAAAGGGTTGCGTTGCCGTTTGATGATGCAACCCTTTTTTATTTAAAGTTTAACAAAATGAAAAAAATCATAACATTACATCTACTATTAGCCTTTTTCGTTACCCAAGCTCAAAAGCAAACTGTAAATTTCACAATATCGCCTAATCCATTTAATGAAGATGATTCCATCACTTTAACTTTTGATGGATCTACAATAGATGAATCTGCTTGGAATGTTTCCGATAACGCCTTGTATTTATGGACATGGTCTTTTGATACCAATATTGAAAACCAGCAGGACTGTCCAACCAACGGAAGCTGGGACAACTCTAATGAAGCGAATCGATTAACCTACAATGCAACTGCCGATGAATATACTATTACATTTATACCAACAACATTTTATAACCGAACAAATATTGGGCAAATTGGCTTTCTTATAAAGGCTAAAGATGGTACAGGACAAAAACAATCGCAAGACGAAACTGTCGATGTTGGTACATTTCTTGTCTCATTAACTGCACCAAACACAACCACATCTATACTAAATAGCGGCGATAACCTGTCTATAGAAGCTAGTAATACCGGTGGAAATGCCGACTATGTATTAAAAGCGAACAATGTAATTATCGATACTCAAAATGGTATTTCTTCATACTCATATACAGATACAAACATTACCGAAAATAGAAGTTATACTTTGGAAGTCACATTTTCCGGAGAAACAAAAACAAAAACATTTTCAGTTATTTTAGATCCTGAAACCGTAACAGCATTTATGCCCGAAAGTTACCAGGATGGTATTAATTACGATGAAGCAGATCCAACAAAAGCGACTTTAGTACTTTATGCTCCAGGTAAAGACTTTGTATACGTCGCCGGAAGCTTTAATAACTGGCAGCCTGACGCTACTTACGCTATGAAACGCGATCCTTCTCGGAACAGTAAATTCTGGGTTACCTTAACTGGGTTAACACCAGGTGAAATTGAAACCTATCAATACTGGGCTGTTGATAAAACACCCTTAACAAATTCACCAACCTTAGTAAAAACAGCAGACCCTTATTCAACATTGGTTTTATCCCCTTTTGATGACCCTTATATTCCGGCGAACTCCTATCCTAATTTACCTGAATATCCACAAGGACAAGAGCGTGAAGTCACGGTTTTGCAAACGGCACAAACCGATTATAATTGGCAGGTAACCAATTTTTCAAAACCTAAAAAGGAGGATTTAGTTATCTATGAAGTTTTGATTCGTGATTTTGATGCCAACAGATCTTTTCAAGACATTATCGACCGCATCAATTACTTTAAAAATTTAAATATTAATGCTATTGAACTTATGCCTGTTATGGAGTTTGAAGGGAATGAAAGTTGGGGCTACAACACTTCCTTTCATATGGCTTTAGATAAATTTTATGGTACCGAAGAAAAGTTTAAAGAACTGATAGATACCTGTCACCAAAATGGTATTGCCGTTATTTTAGATCTTGCCTTAAACCATGCTTTTGGCAGAAACCCTATGGTTCGCTTATGGATGCAGGATGCCGATGGTGATGGCTGGGGCGACCCGAGTTCTGAAAACCCGTATTTTAATCAAACCCCTAAACACTCTTACAATGTTGGTTCTGATTTTAATCACTCAAATGGTTTCACAAAAATATATGCTAAACGTGTGGTGCAACATTGGATTGAAGAATTTAAAATCGATGGTATTCGCTGGGATTTAACTAAAGGATTTACCCAAAACTGTGAAAATAACGAAGGGTGCACTAACGATTATAATGCCGACCGCGTAGCTGTTTTAAAAGAATATGCAGACTACAGCTGGAGTTTAGACCCCGATCATTATGTCATTTTCGAACATCTTGGTACCGATTGGGACGCTAATAATGACGGACTAACATCTCGAGATGAAGAAACCGAATGGGCAAACTACAGAATTGATGAAGGAAAAGGCATCATGCTATGGGGAAAAATGACAGATCAATATAATGAATTAACCATGGGTTATAGCGGTGATATTACTGAAATGGGCCATACCTCCAGAGGGTACACCAGCCCGAGATTAGTAGGTTACGCGGAAAGTCACGACGAAGAACGTTTAATGTATAAAAACCTTCAATACGGAAATGGCAATGCTGATTATGATGTAACCAATATTGAAACCGCTCTGTCAAGAATGTCGGCTTTGGGGGCTGTTTCATTAACTATTCCGGGGCCAAAAATGATTTGGCATTTTGGCGATTTGGGTATGGAAAATTCCATTTTTACCTGTAACAATGGTTCTGTAAACACTCCCGATGATGGCACAGATGGCGATTGTAAATTAGACACAAAACCTCAACCGCAATGGACAAACAACTGGTTAGGAGATGCAACTCGAAGCCAAATTTATAACGACTGGGCTCGAATTAATTATTTAAAAATCAGCGAGCCTGTTTTCGAAGGAAACTACACTATAAGTTCCGGGAATTTAACCCCAAGAATTAGTATCTACACCGGCGATGAAAACACCAGCGGTTCTTCTTTAAAAAATGTTATTGTAATTGCTAATTTCGATATTACCTCGCAAACCATTAATCCCAATTTTCCATATGCCGGAACCTGGTATGACCTAATGGATGGTTCTATCATAAATGCAGCAACATCCAGTATTCAATTAAACCCGGGTGAATTTAAAATCTACGGAAACCAAGCCAGTACTCTATCAACCTCGGATAAAGAAAACTATTCTGATCTTAAATTATTTCCTAACCCTACCTCAACCTCGTTTAGGGTAAATAAAAATATTCAAAAATTAGAAATCTTCGATATAACAGGTAAACTTATTAAAGCATATCAAGGTAATCTAAGTCAAGGAACTTCTTTTGACATTTCCTTTTTAGCTAAAAATATTTATCTCGTCAAAATCATTGATGATTCTGGAAATTCCGGAGTTTCAAAATTAGTTAAGCTCTAAATTTCAAAATATTACAGTAGTAAAAAAGGATTCTGACTTCAGAATCCTTTTTTATTTTTTAATGATTTAACTAAAAAATCACGAAAACACCAAAACAATAAAAAGCCTGAATTTCAATGAATTTAACAATTTTCATGTTGAAAATTTGAGAAATTAGAATTATCTTAATAATATGAATGACATTTGTCATAATTTTAAAAAATTTCATTCTCTAACTTTACTACATATTTAAAACTAATTACTCATGAAAAATATACTATTACCCACAGACTTTTCAGACAATGCTTGGAACGCAGTTGTTTACGCTCTTAAGCTATATGCCGATGAGCCTAGTACATTTTATATTTTAAATACAGTAACCATTCAAACAGCGTCTTACGGTGTTCTTTCAAGCAAATTAAAAGACACCATGAAAGATAACAGTAAAAAGGAATTAGAGGCTTTAAAAAAGCTGGTTGAAACATGCGACCACAATGCGAATCATGAATTTCACTACTTGCAAGGCACGGAAGATATTGTTGTTTCTATGCGTAAAATTGTGAAGGAAAAAAACATCGATCTTATTATTATGGGGACTAAAGGAGCCTCTGGTGCTAAAGAGTTTTTCTTTGGTAGCAACACTGTTCAAGTGGTAAATCATATTCATGATTGTCCTGTATTGGTTATTCCTGAAGATTACGATTTTAAAGTTCCGAAACAAGTAGCGTTCCCTACAGGTTTTCTTAGAGCTTATAGTGAAACCGAATTAGCGCCTATTAAACAGTTAGCCGATTTATTCAACTCTAAAATTAGAGTAGTACATATAAATGTTGAAGAAAAGCTTACAGCCAGTCAGGAAGAGAATTTAGAACACTTAAAAACACTTTTAGCAGATTACGACCATAGCTTCCACTGGATGCCTAACTATGCCAATAAAGCTTCAGAGATTAACGATTTTATTGAAGAGCTTAACATAGAAGCCTTAACCATGGTAAACTATAAACACAGTTTTATTGAGGACATTATTAAAGAACCAGTAATAAAACGCATCGGGTTCCACCCCACCGTTCCGTTTCTGGTTATTCCTAAATAAATATAATTAATAGCATAATACATATTTTCGAGGTCACTCTTGAACAGCATAAAGCAAACCATCAACCCCTATTTATGTTTGCTTTATGCTTTTTTTATTTATCCCATAAAATATCTAACTTATTTTTGATTGTATTATTATCTTTAATTTCTTTATTTGAAATTAAACTATTTCGTACATTTATGTTACCTAGTTACTGAACACTATCCTGTTACCTATAATTCAAGTTTATAATGAAAAAACAATACGTATTAGTCACCATTTTTTTCTTCGGTTTCTTCTTTTTAAACGCACAGGACTCCATTTCTAATATTTCAGTTACTCAGAAAAATAAGCTGCCCAGTTGGTATACTCATAAATTTGAATTGCATTTTGGAGCCTTCTTTCCTTTAAATAATACTCAGGTTCGAGTGGGAAGCAATTCTACTGGAAAAGGAACACTTTTAGACCTTGAAGATAATTTGGGATTCTCTAAATATACAACCTCCTTTTTCAGCACTTTTTCCTGGCAGGCTTCTAAGCGTTCTCGCTTTGATCTTAATTATTTTTACTTAAGTCGTTCCACACGCTATACCATAGATAAAGACATTGTTTTTGGAGAAAACACTTATCATGCCGATGCCGAATTAGAAGCATTTTTCGACACTCAAATCTTACGATTTTCTTATGGTTACGCCATTATAAACAAACCAAAATACCAGATTGGCGCTTTAATAGGAACCCATGTGTTATTTGGTGATATTGGACTAAGAGCTGAAACCAATATAGGATCGGGAGAAATAAGTGATAATCTGGATTTTACAGCACCTCTACCGGATTTAGGACTTTGGAACAAATTTTTAATTAGTAAAAAACTGGCTATTTATAGTAACCTCAATTACCTCTCTCTTAAAATAAATAACATTAAAGGTCGCATACTAAGTTATAATGCCTCTCTGTCTTATAATGTAATTCCTAACCTTAATTTAAACCTAGGTTATACCGGGCTTAATTTTAGAGTAGATATTGAGAAAGAAAGGCTAAACGGTTTTTTAAAATGGGGGTACAACGGACCAACCATTACAGCCATGTATGCTTTTAAATAACCCTGCTATTTATTTTACAGTTCCCAACCAAAAGTTGCTTGCAAAACATAATCGTCTTTTGAAGCATCTTGTACTGGCTGATTATCGAAGTTATAGGTTACCCCAAATTTTATAAAGAAATCTAACGGTAAATCATATTTTAAATCCAGTGTATAATCTACCCTCAAACGATTCTTCTCGGTAATACTCGGATAAGCTATTATATTGGTCAATAAATCGAAATCTTTTACATCAAATAAATTAAGTTCTAAAGAACCGAACGCCTCCAAACTGTTTCGGTTTGTACCCACATCGTCTGAGAATCGCTCATTATTTAATGCTAGACCTGCAACGGCTCCAAAATATAAATAATTGGTATGAATAAAATAGTTACCGAAACCTACACGATTGGTAAAACGATAGTCAATCTTTTGCTCATCGTTAGCCAAAAATTCAGAATTAAAAATAGCTAACATATCATTCTTTAAAAAGTAGGTAAACTTAATGTTTGCATCGGTTCTATGAATTTCATTACTCCCATCTTGCTTACTTCTAACTGAATTATAATTACCTAAAAGTTGCCAGTAATTAGCCGTATAACCCATTGAACTCCTAACATTCAACTGTCTTAAATTATTACTCTTAGTTAAATTAAACCCAACAGAAACAGAAGCATCTAACCGCGATAAAAAACTGGATTTCACCGATTTTATAAAGACTATATCCTGAATACTTACCTCTCTTCCATTGCCGACATTAGTTAACTTAACCTTACCTTTTGCTGATGCTGAACTAAGGGACGTATTATAACGTTCTCCATTTTTCAAGGTCACTAAAAACACCTGATTTCCACTAACTTCGGCTACTTCTATCCATGTGATTTTAAAATCGGAATCACTATAATCGGTTTCAACTGCCAAAACACCGTTTTGCATGCTCTTTATTTCCCCTACAATACGGTTATTGTTTTTTAGTACCAGTGTATCATTTTGGGCCATAACACTATATCCTACAAGTACAAAAACTAAAAAAACTAATCCTTTTAAATTAAAACGTTCCAGACTACTGCTTCTCATAATCTTGTGTTTATTTTTATTATTTTGTAATTATTTCTCAAAAACTAATCTTCGGTGCCTTTTCCCTTTCTTCCTAATGGGATATTGGCATAAACAGCCCATTGCTGATGGTTTTGTCTTCCTGAACCATCTATTACATCACTAAAACCGCCATAATAACGCACCCCTACCGAAGTTGTTTTTAAAGGTGCTATATAATACCCTATACCAACTATCCACCCAAAATCCCAAAGGTTTACGATATCCTTAATATTGCGTTTCAACTCTAAACCCCCTTCAGGCGTATCAGCTTCAAAAACATCATTAGCTTTGATTCTCATCGATACATGAGGCCCTGCTTCTGCATAAACACCTATCGCCGTTAAATACTGAATCGCCATAGGGATACTTAAATATTTTATTTCTCTGGACACCTTTCCTTCCGCATACAAAGCATCTAAATGGTCATCTCCTAATGAATATACAGGGATATCACCTGCCCCACGAGTATATTTAGCAAGCATTTCGGTTTGCGCTCTAAACTTATCACTTATCTTATAATTAAAGTTTAAGCCTAGGTTAAATGCATTTAAACTCCCCGATTCAGGAAGGTTTGAAATATCGTTCCAGGAATAATTCATGTGAATTCCAAAAATTAACTTTTCAGAGTTTAAATCATCGCCAAAAATCAACCCCAACAAGATTTGCGATTGTGCATTATAACTTATCAAAAATATGAAAGCTACTAAAAAGGATGTCGTGTATTTCTTTATCATTTCTTCTTGAATAAACTTTCAAATCTATAATTCACCATAATTAAAAACGAGGTCCGCTTTCCAAAAGTTCCTAACTCAGTTCTAATTTGCCAATGTTTATTATGCTGATACTGTGCTCCGAAAATCAAATTCCAAGGCTTCGCCAATTCCTTATCCAATGTATATGTGATTTGGGCATCCCCGACATCTACTCCACTTAAATGATCGTCTATTTTATTGATTATTTGATTGGCTACAAGTTTTTGACCTGGTGGCAGTCCGTCGGCCCATTCATGTAATCGATCTATGAAGCCCTCCTGAAGTCCATCAGTTCCGTTGGGAAACAAGTCTTTAATTGCTATACTTCCATTGGTATCTCCGTTAATGTTTTGGCGAAAAGCACCAAACCATACAGCAAGTCCGCGATCCGCACGCTTCGGATTAACGAAATTATGTCCTAACCGAATATCTAAATTATGAGCAGGCACCGGCTCCACCAATGCCTCTACATTTCCAAAATTAAAGTTATTATCAACCACAAAAAACAAAGGACCAAAGCCGCCTGCTACCGTAAACCCAAAACCGGCACTGGTAACATTAAAATGCTGTGTGGTAGAAAAATCAACCGGTCTTACTAAAGGAACAGTTGTACTAGTGGAACCTACACCAAATATTCCGTAAACATTTAAAAATGGTAACACCCACATGTCGGGCCTAAGCGTATAAGCCTCTGTTCTTGCTTCTACCGTTCCAAACTTTATAAAACCACTTAAATCTACAGGATCTAAATCGTTTAAACCTATTAAGGTGCGTTTAATATTTACATCCTGAACCTGGGTATAGTAAGCCGTACTTACTCCATAAGTAAAAGGCACATCAAACCCCTTTTTATAGGCTTGTTTGGCTAAAATAGGAAACGTATACGGATATTCTCTAGCTTGTAAACTATCGTGATAGGCTTTATGAAATGGATTTAACTCTTTAGAAGTGTACTGAGCAAAACTTGAAAAAGAACACATGATAGTAATAATAATTACAGTAAGCGCCCTAAAAGTTTTAAAAATTAAATTGAAGCGTAATTTATATGCCATAAGCAATCCATTTTTTCTCATATTAAATCTAAGAAAAAAAAGACAAAACCTAATATAAAAAATGGGATAACTTGATTTTAATCAATAAATTACTAATTAAAGACCTCCATTAAATACCTCAAAACTTTAGAAAGTTTAACAAGACCTGTATTAGACTAATAAGTTATTAAATTCTTAATAAGCCTTTTATTTTAGACCATTTTTAAAAGAGAATAAGAATACTTATTGAAAAAAATTGAAAAGCTATTAGTTATAGCTTATTATTTGATTTCAATAACTAAATTTGCTCCTTTAAACGCATTTTTAAAGCATTTCGGTTTATGAGAAAACTTAACGAGTTTATTTGGGAAACACATGGAATTCACGCTGGTACAGAACAAGACCATGTGAAGCACGGAATTGATAAACTAGAAGATATTATCGACAAAGCCATCGAGGCTAATCACCCAAGCATTACCTTCATTATTCACTCCCCTCGACTAACAAGTTTTCGCTATACAGCCGAACGCGAAACCAATGTAAAATTTATTCGCGGGAACCGTTCGTATTTAAACTACCCAAAGCGTATTGCTAACCTTCGTAAAAAATATGAAGGACAAATCAATATTAAATACGGGGTGGAATTAGAATGGATGGGGCCTGAATTGGGTTTACAATGGAGTCGTTCTAAAATTTTCCAGGCCGAGGATGCCGATTACGTTATTGGTTCGGTACACTTTGCCCCTGAAGGTTTACCTTATGATGGTTCTAAAGAAGAAGCTATGGAGTTATTAAAACTTCGCGGAAGTTTAGAAGCATATTGGGATGGCTATTTTAATGAAATGATTCAAATGATTGAATCGTTCGGTGACATGATTCAGATTATCGGTCATATTGATTTACCGAAATTAAACGTCGATATGCCGGAAGCTTTAATCAACTTCGAGACAAGTGCACACCCACTTGCAAATAAATTCAGAACGCTTTTAGAACTTATTGCAGATCGTAATCTTGCACTTGATGTAAATATGGCTGGGAAGTTTAAAGGTGTTGGCGTTTACCCGGTTCAAAGCATTTTAAGACGTGCTAAGGAATTACAAATCCCTGTTTGTGTGGGTACCGACACACACCACGTGCGTTACTACGGGCTTAACTTTAAAGAAAGTTTAGAATATATTCAGGAAGCCGGATACGAAAGCTATGTAAGTTACTCTAAGCTTATTCCTGAAAACCGTACCATTTACGACGACCACGAACTAAAAGTAAAATATACCGTTTTAAATAAAGGGATTGAATTATTAAACCAACGCTTAGATACTGAGCAACGACGTATTATTCCTGACTTCTCATTTGGAGGCTCTTTTTCAGAGTTTGTTGACCTTTACAACGGTTCGACAAGCATGGGGGAATACAACGCTATTCGCATTCGTAAAACCGGCAAATCTATAACCGTAACAAACGAAATTCCTGAAAGACCAAAACAAAAAGTAAATGGGTTGTTCTCTAAACATTTAGATAAACCAGGGGTTATTTCATCTTTATTTAACACCTTAGCATCTGAAGGTATTAACGTGGAAACTGCACGTTTAAAATCTAATAACGATGGTACAGCTGAGGCTTTCCTTTCTATAAATGGCGATAACGAAAATATTAAAAGTGCTATTGATTTCATTAATGGAACCGATGCCGGAACTTTTACTAATTTAACATATAAAGAAGACGCGGAGTTACCTAACTACCACCGTGAAGGCGTTTATTTATTAGAAATGGACGGGGTACGCTTAAACTTAGCTCTAAGCGAAAAGGTTATTGTTACCAAACACCACAATGCGCCAGGAGTGTTGCTAATTTTACTTTCAGCTTTAGCTTCTAAAAACATTAATATTATCGATTTAAGATTAGGTAAACTAAATAATGTAGGTTATTCTGCTTTAGCTATTGATGGTGATAGCCATACTATTAATAACTTATTAAACAAATTAGGAGACCAATACTACGAAGCGAATTTGATTGAGTTTCACAGTATGTAGTTCTTTTTAACCGATACAAAAAACACCTTAGCATTTTTATGTTAAGGTGTTTTTTTTATGGTTAGTTATTAGCTAAAAAACAAAAAGCACGCTTATAAAAAGTCGTGCCCAATGTCTCCCTATGGTAAAGGATTAATAGCTTTACAAATCTATAATTTTACTCCCATTCTATTTTATGGAAAACCGTAACCCATTAATTTTATACAAGCCCCAAGTCTTTAAGGATAGCCACTAAGTGAATGGTATTATTGGCTTTAAATACATCTTTAAGCTTGTTAATGCGTTTTTCTATAGAACTTAAACTACTAGGAGACATCCCCTTGGCTTTAAAAACAAAACTAATCTCATTTTGGGAGAAACCAAGTGATAATTGTTTCACTAATTCAATATCGTAATCATCTATTTCTAAATCATTTTTTTGGTTTAAAGCATTTTCAACTTGAGGCGATAGAAATACTTGCTGATTTGCTATGTGTTGTATAGCTTGAGACAATTCTGAAGCCCCCTTCCTGCTTTTACAAACATACCCATTAACACCATGAGTAGTAATGAGAGTTCTAACCTTCTGTAAGCGGTCTTCCATAGAATATACTATAATTTGCAATTCGGGAAACTCAGCTTTAAGAACAGCAGCCAAATCTTCACCCGATTCTAAAGTAGCGCTCTGGTAGTCTTTTTTAAAGGATAAGTCGGTTATTAATAAATCAAATGGTTCTGCATCTAAAGCTGCGCGTTTTACTTTTAAATGGGCTTCATCACAATATTGTGCCTGCACCACATTTGTTATATTATGTTGATTGAGTACCGATATTACCCCATCGCTTACCACATCATGATCGTCGACTATTAAAACCTTTTTAAACATAATTATACTGATATTTTTGATTTGAATCCTCTACCCGATTCAGATTCAAAAATAATCGTTCCGTTTATAGATTTTATACGGTTTTCCATATTCTGAATTCCGGTGCCTTTTAAAAGTTCACATCCTTGTCCATTATCGGTATAAGCAATTTGAATTTTGTTATTTTCAAATTTAAAGCTCAATACCACATTGGAAGCACCACTGTGCTTTTTCATATTTACCATCAGTTCTTGCAATACGCGATACAGGGTTATTTTTTTTATATCATCAATCTGTTCCCATGGCACTTGGTTAATTCCTTTTGTGATGATATTTACCGAAGCTGTTCTGTAGCCTAACAACAAATCTTTTAAAATACTTAGGTAGTTTTCATTAAGATCGATGGTACTGTTTTCTTTAGAAATATCTCTCGTTTTAAAGTATATCGATTCTAAATCATCAAGAATATCATCATTAACTTTCGGAGTGGTTTGAAGTCTCGACATGACCTGATATACATCATTCGCTACCTCGTCATGCACTTTTTTAGAGATACGAGCTTCCGTTAAATATACCTGCTTAACTTTATCCTTTTTGTATCTTATTTTAAGAATCATCATAAAAAATCCAGAAATAAATAAGATGAGAAACCCTAGTGCCAGATAGAATAATTTTAAATTCTTTTCTTTCTCCTTTTCGAGTTCTGTTATTTTTAATTCTTGCTCTTTTGCTATTAACTGCCTCTCCTTTTGGGCAACATTGTATTTTATAGCTGCAAACTTATTTTCTCTAGCCAAACGCTCATTTTCTATTTGTTCGTTTAAATCTATATAGTTATTTAAATCCGGATGATTCTCTAAACTTAATTTCAGTTTTAAAGCCTCTGACTCATAACTTGGTGTACCTATTCTTTTTCCAATAATTTGTAAAGTATCTATAAATGGTTTCGCTTTTAATCTTTTATCCTGATTTAAATAAAATAACGACATGTGCCTGTAGCTGGAGAACAGTCCTGTTAACATTTGGCTTTGTCTTCTCATCGCTAATGCCATTTTCATAAGTTCCAGACCGTTATCATCGCCTGTTTTAGTTTTATAGTATCCCAAATTGTCAATAAAAACGACTTTAATACCAATATCTTGTATTGCTAAAGCCTTTTTATATAACGGATTCAGAACCTCAACCGCCTTTTTATAATCGTCTTGATCTGCATAATTATTAGCGATATTTGTTACAGTGGCAATAATATTATCGGGATTTTCATTGAGCGTCAAAGCCTTTTTAAAATAGTTGTTGGAATTATTATAATCTCTAAGGTTTCTGTAGATTATTCCTAATTGATTATACAAGCGCTCGCGTGCCACTTTTGTTTTAGATTGCTGCTCAACGCTATCTAATATTTTCAAAGCCTGAATGGTATACTGCTCACTTTGATCATAAAACCCCATTCTGTATTGACCAAAAGCAATCAATTCCAAATAATAAGCTGCAGCTTCAGACTTATTATCTTCTAATGCTTTGTCTACTTTACGCTGAAAATAATCGAAAGCTTTTGTAGACAGATTGATATCCTTAAAATCTTTTATAGCCTTATAATAAATTTGGGTGCTATCTTGCTTTTGTTGTGCAGCAAATTCAGAACTCCAAAAGCACATAAGCCCAATAAAAAAAAGAAGTAAAACCTTATTGTGAATCATTAGTCAAAAATAAAGAGTATTCTCTGACTTCCCTAAAGTTTTACCTTATAATTAATCATAAAAACAAATTAATTCATAACAGCAAAAATATTTATTTAAGCATCTTAAACACTTAATAACAAACACATTAAACCTAAACCACAACTACTCTTTTCGTTTTTGGCACGCTGTTTGTACTTCTTTAATCGTAACATAAAAAACGAGCAATTATGAAAAAGTTTATATTCTTATTAGCAGGTTTAGCTCTTACGGGGTTTACCATGCATGCAACCACAACCACCAATACAGAACAAGTAGAAACAACTATGTATAACAGAGGTTATGGTAATTCTTTCATATTTGTTGAAAACGGTATTGAGTTTTCAGTATTTAGAGATGGACAATTCGACTTCAATATACTTGGTAACAATTCGCAATTAAATGTTTCTGTTGGTTCTCCAAATTTTAATATCAGTTTTAACTCTGGTTACGATTATAATGCCTACGTGCAATACGACGAATTTGGAGCTATTATACAAATTGAAAACACGCCTATTTATTACGATTACTTTGGTCGTGTTTCCCAAGTAGGTCACGTAAATATTAATTACAACAATTATGGTTACGTAACTCGAGTTGGAGGATTATATGTACATTATAACAGATACAATGTGTTTTCACACTGTACCGGGTATATTAATGTGTATAACAGACGCTATGTTTACAGACCTTGGCACCGTTATTACAGTGTTCCGGCTCGTAATTACTGTGTAGTCTACAACAGACCTTACAGACAATATTATAAGCCTGTACGTTACAAATACCATAGACCGTACTACAATAATTATAGACCAAGAACTGCTGTTGCCAACAGACATGGAAACACTATTAAACGTAACAGAAGTTATGCAACTGTAAATAGAAGCCCTAAAAATGTAACACATGTTAACAGAAATGCCGGCTCAAATCGTTATATTGCAGATAAGAGAAATTATAGTAACAAAACAGTAAATAGAAGCTCTAATAGGACTTATCGTCCGGAAGGAAATCGCAATAATAATGTTTCCAGAGGTAACCAGGCTGTTAGAAATAACACTTCTAGAAATTTCAAGCAAAATCGAGTAGCTGAAAAACCAAACAGGAATAATACTCGTATATATAACAAAAGTAAAACAAATACTAGAAAACCGTCTCAAGTAGTAAATAGAACAGTTAGTAAATCGAAAACAACACATAATCGAAATGCTAACGTTTACAAAGGTTCTAGAAATAAGCCGATGGCTTCAAACACGAGAGGTAGTAGTAATAGAAATAATAACAGATCGACTAATTCTCATAACAGACGATCTTAAAAATTTTTGGTTGGTTAGTTTAGAAATCCCTTCGATATGTTCGCCCTAAAGCAACTTCGAGGGGGTTTCTTTTTTGTATTACTTCAGTTTAATAAATCGATCCAGAAGCGACGAAATGTTCTCCGATAGTTTAAACTTATGAATTACATATATATACCCCACTCCAATTAGTGTAGATTTTAAACCAATATTTACAATAGGGTGAAAATTAAAATCCCAGAAATAAAATAAAAGCACTCCCGATACTATTACCAATCCGGTTTTTAAAGTATTAGCTGTAAAAGGTAATATCCTGAACTTCTTATAAACAAATAATAATTTAATGGTATTGTATAAAAACATGGCTAAAAACGTTGCTAAAGCAGCTCCATTAATCCCTAATAACGGAATAAAAATAACATTC
The DNA here is from genome assembly GCF_014596975.1 of Aestuariibaculum marinum. Taxonomy (GTDB): domain Bacteria; phylum Bacteroidota; class Bacteroidia; order Flavobacteriales; family Flavobacteriaceae; genus Aestuariibaculum; species Aestuariibaculum marinum. Next base: position 43,215 of record NZ_JACVXD010000013.1, read on the forward strand.
AGTAACACCATCAAAACTACCAGAATAACACCAAGAACAAGTACCATTCTGTAATAATCACTATTAAATAAAATGGCATTATTGCTTCCTAAAAGGGCATCATACAATTTAGCTAAACTAATAATAATGACAACAAACAAAGCATCGCTAAACTCCTCTGGAATGATATGATACAACTGCTTTATATTTAAAACTATCAGTAAAAATATTAATCCGCTCACTACAAATAAGGTTAAAGAGCTACGCTTAGATAAATCGTCGAGCGATTTGATATCTTTTTCATTAATGTATTTCGCTGAAAGCGGCAACAAAATTTGATGCATAGAGCGCTGTGGTACAGCAATAACTGCCGCTATAAAAATCGCTACGTTATAATAGGCAATCTCTTCAATAGGAATGTATTGCCCTAACATCACCTTATCAACATCCAACAATACAGTTGCAATAGATCCTGCTATAATAATAAGAAAAGAATACTTTAAAATATTACTTAAATTATTCACCTTCCTAAAGGTTAACACAGGCCATTTAATAGTAAATGCATAAATCTTCATAACAAGCATACGCAAAATGTAAACGAGAACAATACCTTGCATAAACTGCTCAATATCTATCACTTCAAAATGTAGCAAAAATAAAAGTACCATGGCTCCTACTCTGTGAAACACTTCTTTCATAAAATTACCGAACACGGTTTGCATCTGTACTTTTGCCCATGCAAAAAACACTTCGAAATATGCTAATGCAACAGCAATAATAAACGTATGCCAAAGGTAATTTTTAATAATACTATTCTCCTGAGATAAAAAACCAGAAATGGTATCATAACTAAATATGCCTAAAACAGTTAAGGGTATGATAACTGTTATAGGTAAAAAAAGCATTAAAGTTAAAAAGCTATTAAGAGATACTCTTGTCTTAAAAGACGAATAAAACTTTACAATCGTATTATGCACCCCAAAAGCCATGACAGGCATAATGACATAAGCCAGTGATAACATATAACCGACCATACCGTAGTATTCGTCGCTCATAAACTTAGTATACAGAAATAAGGTATTAATAGCCCCTATAAAAAAACCCAAGTAGGTGGAAACAATGTTTTTTACAGATTGTGAAGCAACAATACCCATTTAAATCAATTTAGATAAAGATTTGGTTAAAGCCTTCCGACTATACTTTTGCAGCCCAATGGCATACACTTGTAATTCGTTATTTTTAAAAGCCTGATAATGCTCTAAAATAACTGATTTTAATGAATTGTAATTGTTATAATAAAAGTAGTTGCCTGTATTGGTTTCTTTTATAATTTTCTCGACATCGGCATCTTTAGGCCCTAAAGCAATAATAGGGCGATTGGAAACCATATACTCGAAAAGCTTTCCGGGAATAATACACTTTGTCTCTTCTGAATCTATTTCAATTAATAGTAATAACTGTGATTGCTTCTGATATTTTACTGCCTTGCTGTGCGACACATAACCAATATTTTTGATACAATTATCCAATCCGTATTTGTACATGCTTCGCAGCACATCTTCACTTACAGCTCCTATTAAATTCAGCTGAAAATCTCGAGCAAAGCTATCACTCGTATTTCGTAAATCGCGTAACACTCGCCACAATACTTCCGGATTACGTTTCGATAATAGCGAACCTATATGCGCTAAAGAAAACTTAGAATCCATGGTAAACTCTTGCTGCGCCTCGTAATCATAACCATTCGTGATCACATGAATAGGCTTACTTGTAATAGCTTCAAACTCTGTTTTCGTTGTAAAACTCGTTACAATAACGTCATCGGCAGAATTTAAAACTTCGCGCTCTAGATGTTTATGCTTCTTAGCTGAAGACGACATTAACTTTAGTTGTTTATGATACCCGATTGTTGTCCATGGGTCTCTAAAATCAGCCAACCATTTTACACCCAACTTAGCTTTTAACTGCAAACCAATTAGGTGCATACTGTGAGGAGGACCTGTTGTTATGATAGTCTTGATACCTTCTTTTGCAATATATTCCGAAAGAAACTTAACCGAAGGTTTTACCCAACCCGTTCTGGCATCAGGAATAAAAAAATTCCCGCGTACAAACAGCATCAGTTTTTCTACAAAACTTTGCTTTCTTTGTTCAGGAATAATGCCTTTACTAATGGCTTTCGAAGACTTTTTCGAAAACAATCCTGCTAACTTATAAGGTTCTTTAATTGGTTGTTTCAGGATGGTTACATTATTAGGAACTTCGTTTAATAAACTTTCATCAAGAAGTGGATAATTGGAATTTTCAGGAACATAAACTATAGGCTCAATATCAAACTCAGGTAAGTATTTCACAAACTTTAACCAACGTTGAACTCCTGGACCACCCGCCGGAGGCCAGTAATAGCTTATTATGAGTACTTTTTTAGGCACTAATTTCCTGTTTCTTTTTAAACTCGTAAAACAATCCTCCAATCAATAGCAAGGCAAAAAGTAATGAACCTGCTAAAGTAATAGTACTTCCGGTTTTCACCACATCCGGGTCGAACTTAAACTCAATCGAGTGTTTTCCTTTAGGAATTTCCATACCACGTAACGTGTAATCTACGCGAATATGAGACACCTCTTCCCCATCAATAAACGTTTTCCATCCGTTTCCATAATAGATCTCTGAAAACACTGCAAAACCATCGTGATTATTGTCTGACTGATATTTTAAATAATTCGGTTGGTGTTGAACTAAAGTGATTGTTGCAGTAGAATCTACTGTGTAGCTTGGAATTTCAGATTTAAATGTATTTCCGAAATCAACCGTATTTAAAACAGCTTGTTTTTTATTATCCAGTTTATCTAAAGCAAGAATTTCGTCATTAGGATTATCAACGGTTTTAAAGCTTTCTATAAACCAGGCATTACCGTTAGCTTCGTCGTTTACATACGGAAACATCTGCCCCTCTTTATCTTGAGCAATAATGTATTTTGTATTCAATAAGTTCAATACATTCATGTTGTTTTTCGCAACATAAAACTCAAACACATCATTATATCGGCGTAACTCGGCGGCATTATATCCGGTTAAGGAATTATGAAAATACGAGGGCTTCGATGGACCTGATACTAAATCGTAAACCCTGAAATGTCCTTCATTTTTTAAAATTTCCTTATCAATAGCATTAGCTGTAAACGGCTTATCAACTTCTCTCGCAGATACGAAATCATCATTGTTTACATAACGTCTGTCTACGCCAACTAAATCAAATAAAATCAATGCCGAAAAAACAATGATTACAGATTGCTGCTTTATTTTTTCTTTTAAGAACATATATACGGCTCCAGCCGATAACAATACCAAAATTAAGGTTCTAATGGTGTCATTAGTAAACAAGGTTTTTCTATCAGCTTTTAAAGCATCAACAAAATCTTGTCCGTAATTCTGACGGTAAAAACCATCATTTACACCAACAAAATCGAATAATGTAGATTTGAATACCAAGAAAATTAAGGCTAAACCAACAGTAATTCCTGCCGTATACATTAAAGCCTTTAGCTTTTCTTCTTTAGTATGTTCATCTTTAAATAACTTTACCAATCCAAAAACAGCCAAAACCGGAACACATAGTTCTAATATTACCTGGATAGAAGTAACCGCTCTAAACTTATTGTATAACGGTACATAATCGATAAAGAAATCCGTTAGAAACCCTAAATTCTTTCCATAAGACAACAATAATGAGAATACCGTTCCACCAACAAGCCACCATTTTAAACGGCCTTTGACTAAAAACAAAGCCAAAATAAATAAAAACAATACAACAGCACCAATATAAGCTGGCGCCTCAACAATAGGTTGCTCGCCCCAATACATCGGTGCACGTTTAGCTTCTTGTGCTGCCTGAGTTGTTGTTGCCCCAAGTTTTCTAAAAGCATCATAGGTTGCAGAATCTTTACCGACATCTTCCCCGTTACCTCCTCCCATAAACCTGGGAATATACAGATTGAAGGTTTCGGCAATACCATAGCTAAACTGCGTAATATATTCTTTGTCTAATCCGGTGGTTGCTACTTTAGGTGAACCATCAGGGTTTATGGTTAATTCACTTTTTCCGCGTTTACTTTCCTTTACATATTCCTGTGTTGCTAAAATATTTGTAGCGTTTAATGCTATTGATAACACAACTGCGCCAACTAGTACGGCAATGGCTTTAAAAAAGTCTGGTAAGGTTTTCTTTTTATAAGCATCAACCAAGTAAGCGATTCCTAAAATAATGACTAAAAACAGTAAGTAATACGTCATTTGAAAATGATTTGACACTAACTCCAACCCCATAGCCACAGTGGTTAGTAAAAAACCTCCTATATATTTTCGCTGAAAGGTTAAAATAATACCACTTAACACCAACGGCATATATGCAATAGCATGAGCCTTACTGTTATGTCCAACCCCAAGAATAATAATTAAATAGGTGGAAAAGCCAAACGCTAAAGCTCCCAAAGCGGCCAGTTTAAAATCGACTTTAAGTACAAGAAGTAATATGTAAAATCCTAAAAAATATAGAAATAAATAATCGGCAGGGCGCGGAATAAAACGTAAAGCTAAATCTAATTGTTTAATATAATTATGAGGATATTTTGCCCCTAACTGATAGGTTGGCATCCCGGCAAAAGCACTGTCTGTCCAGTACGTTTCATTCCCCGTGGCCTCCCTAAAATCATTTTGTTGCTTACTCATGCCTATATACTGCATGATATCGCTTTGAAAAATTTTCTTTCCTTTTAATACCGGGTTAAAATAGGCTAATGCTACAATAACAAACCCTATAACAACTAATAAATGTGGAAGTACTTTTTTTAATGAAAATTGCATGAAAATGGTTTAAATCAATGAGTGCGAAAATTAGTCAATTTCTTCGTAATCCACATATTCACCAACCTCTTTATTTGAAGATTTTCTATTAGGCATTTTATCTATGGTAACTTCACCTTCCTTTTTAGATGGTTCTTTACGGCTTTGTTGTTGAAAATTACCAAATTGCCCTCCAAATCGTTCTTCAGCTTTTTTCGAAACGTATTTTAAAAGAAACGGTGTTAATAGCCTGGAAATAATTTTTATCCCGTAATACACAAGGATAATTATCAAAATCATTCGTATCAATCCGTTCACCGATGCTTGCTGTATCATAAAATTATTTTTAACAAAAATACAATTCTATATGCTTAAAAAACGTTCAAAAATGATAAAAAATCTATAAAATCTCTATATTTGGAATGCCTAAAGCGGTATGAATACAGCATTCGTTTTATCCTTTTGATACTGCGAAAATTAAACACTTTATTATGAAGCTAATCAAATCTACTCTGTTTATTTTACTTAGTTTAATCGCCGCCAAAGGCTTTGCTCAATACACCGATGTTATAAATTCTAACCGACCAGGAGCCTCCAGAAGTGCCTTTTCTGTTGGAACAAATGTGGTGCAATTTGAAGCTGGACCTTATTTCATAAACGAAAAAAGAACACCGGCACCTAGTTACGAAGTTGAAGGTTTTGGTGTTGATTTTGCAGCACGATACGGTTTGTTATGGGAACAACTAGAGTTAAATCTGGAAGGCACCTTTCAAAGTGACACCAAAACATATACGTCGACAATAGATTCTGAAGACAAGCGCGCCAACTTTAAATACTTAACCGTTGGTGCCAAATATTTGGTTTACGATCCATATAAAAATGCAGACGACAAACCCAATTTATACAGTTGGAAAGCTAACCATGGCTTTAAATGGAGTTCTCTTATTCCTGCGGTTTCGGTCTATGCAGGCGTTAATTATGACACCGACAAGAACCCGTATACCGATGTAGGTATCGAAGGCTTCAGTCCTAAAGTCATGATAGCAACACAAAATAATTTCGCCGGAGGTTTTGTATTTATCATGAACTTTATTAAAGACCGCATTGGAACCGACCAGTCCGACTTTCAATATATTTTAACCTTAACCCATTCCTTTAGTCCAAAATGGGTTATTTTTGCAGAGACGCAAGGCATAAAAAGTGATTTCTATGCCGATAACCTATTTAGATTTGGTGGTGCTTACTTATTGAGTGAAAACTTTCAGTTGGATACCGCCGTAACGCTAAATACAAAAGATACACCGTCTGTTTTTGGGGTTAATTTTGGCATGTCGTACCGTTTAGATTTTCATCAAGATCCTTATAAGGATATCGATAATGGTACATCAGCCGAAGATGAGGGCAAACGCAGATCTCGAAGAAACAAGAACAAGAAGGGTGATGCCGACTTGATTAAAACAAAACAAAAACGCGAAACCGTAGACTTTAATTAACACTTCGGTTTTAAACCACTTTATGATTACACTAAAAGAAGTTAAAACTAAAAAAGATTTAAAAAACTTTGTAACGTTTCCTTTCAAACTATACAAAGATTCCAAATACTGGGTACCTCCTATTATAACTGAAGAAATGAAGACTTTCGATGTTAACGAAAACCCAGTTTTTCATGATGCCGAAGCTACCCTTTTTCTGGCTTACAAAAACAATGAAGCTGTTGGTCGTGTAGCCGCTATGATAAACTGGCTAGAAGTTAACGGACAAAACATAAAAAAAATGCGCTTTGGCTGGTTTGATTTTATTGACGATTTGGAGGTCTCTAAAACCCTATTAGAAAAAGTAGAGGAAATTGGTCGCAAACACAATTTAGACTACACCGAGGGCCCTGTTGGATTTTCAAATTTAGATAAAGTTGGGGTGATGTACGACGGGTTTGAAACCAGAGCGACTATGGTAACCTGGTATAACCACTCATACTACATTAAACATTATGAAGCTTTAGGTTATAATATTGAAAAATCGTATTCCGAAAGTAGTTTTTCATTTAGTAATGTTGACCCTAAGGTATTTGTAAAACTTAACGACATTGTAACGAGGCGTTACCAGTTAAAAGCTTTGAACTTCACAAAAACATCTGAAGTTATGCCTTATGTAGATCGCATGTTTGATTTATTTAATGACACTTATGCTAAACTATCGTCGTTTGTTGCGGTTACCGATATTCAAAAAGAATATTTCAAAAAGAAATTTATCGGATTTGTTAATCCTGAATACATCAAATTTATAGTAGACAAAGATGATAATTTAGTTGCGTTTGCAGTTGTTCTTCCTTCATTTGCAGAGGCTTTACAAAAAGCTAAAGGAAAATTATTCCCGTTTGGGTTCGCTCATATTTTACGAGCCAAAAAGAATAGTAAAAGTGCTATTTTCTATTTGATTGGTGTTCACCCAGAGTATCAGAACAAAGGCGTTCATGCCTTAATTTTTAATGAATTCTACGATACATTTAAAGAAAAAGGCGTTGAAACCTGCGTGAGAACACCAGAGTTAGACGATAACATAGCTATAAAACAAATATGGAAGCATTTCGATGCTACGGTTTATGCTAAGCGACGAACCTACAGAAAAAATTTATAAGCATAAAAAAAGCGCCGTTAAAAATAACGGCGCTTTTTTTTATTATTTAATAACCGGACTACTCACCCATAGCTGCAACTACCCCTGCAGATAAACGCTTATATGTTCCGTTTTCTAATCTCTCTCTAATACCATCAAAAGCATCTAAAGTAACTCTAACATCTTCTAATGTATGTGTCGCTGTAGGTATTAATCGTAATAAAATTAATCCTTTAGGAATTACAGGATACACTACTATAGAACAGAAAATACCATAGTTCTCACGTAAATCCTTAACTAAAGCCATCGCTTCAGGAATACTTCCTTTTAAGTACACTGGTGTTACGCAACTTTGTGTTGTTCCGATATCGAAACCTCTTTCTTTTAAACCAGATTGTAATGCATTTACATTTTCCCAAAGTTTGTCTTTTAACTCTGGCATAGTTTTAAGCATTTCTAAACGCTTTCTTGCCCCTACAACTAATTGCATTTGTAATGACTTAGCAAACATTTGAGAACGTAAGTTGTACTTTAAATAATCAATGATTTCCTGATCTGCTGCAATAAACGCACCAGTACCAGCCATAGACTTAGCAAACGTTGCAAAGTACACGTCAATATCATCTTGAACTCCTTGCTCTTCACCTGCTCCAGCGCCGGTTTTACCTAAAGTACCGAAACCGTGCGCATCATCAACTAAGAATCTGAAGTTATATTTCTTTTTAAGAGCGGCAATTTCCTTTAACTTACCTTGCTCACCACGCATACCAAATACTCCTTCTGAAATCACTAAAATTCCACCTCCGGTTTGTTCTGCCATTTTAGTAGCACGCTCTAAGTTTTTCTCTAAACTTTCAACATCATTGTGCTTGTAAGTAAAACGTTTCCCCATGTGTAAACGAACACCATCAATAATGCATGCATGCGCATCTACATCGTAAACAATGATATCATCTTTAGAAACCAATGCATCGATAGTCGATACCATCCCTTGGTAACCAAAGTTTAATAAATATGCTGCTTCTTTATTTACAAATTCTGCTAACTCTTTTTGAAGTAACTCATGAAGGTCTGTATGACCAGACATCATTCTTGCCCCCATTGGATATGCCGACCCATATTCTACACCAGCTTCTCCATCTACTTTACGAATTTCAGGGTGATTAGCTAAACCTAAGTAATCGTTTATACTCCAGGTAATCACTTCTTTTCCTTGAAACTTCATTCGGTTAGAAATCTGACCTTCTAATTTCGGGAATACAAAATAGCCTTCAGCTTGAGATGCCCATTTTCCTAACGGACCTTTGTCTTTATAAATTTTTTCAAATAAATCCTTCATTTATTATAAATCTTATTGCTATTAAATTTAAGCTTTAACTATTAACTTGAAGTGGCTTTTATTTAGGAAACACGGGACTTTTCCCTTGTTTTAGCCTGTTAAAAGAAAGCTTTATAGTTCTTAGTTAGCTGCTGCAAAATTAAATATTTAAATTCTTTGTACATAATTTTTAGGGTTCAATTATTTACAAAAAAAATAAAGAGATGATTTCTTGTTTTTGAAACAATTATCATCTCTTTATATATATTGTTTTTGCACTTATTTTACGTACTGAATATTTTCTGCAGCAACCTCATTTTGAGCATCAAAAAAACCTTGATCCTGCATCCATTTGTCACTGTATACTTTACTCATATATCGCGATCCATGATCTGGAAATATAACAACTACCTGATCTCCTTCTTTAAACTCTCCTCTTTCGTCTAGTTGCTTTATGGCTTGCATAGCCGCTCCTGAAGTATATCCAGAAAATAAACCTTCGGTTCTTGCTAATTCTCTCGCGGTATGAGCACTTTCCTCGTCGGTTACTTTTACAAAATCATCGATAATATCGAAATCTGTAGCACCAGGAATTAAATTTTTACCTAAACCTTCTATACGGTACGGATAAATTTCATTTTTATCAAACTCTCTAGTTTCGTGGTATTTTTTAATTACAGACCCAAAAGCATCAACACCAATTATCTTAACGTTTGGATTTTGCTCTTTCAAGTATCTTGCCGTCCCTGAAATTGTTCCTCCGGTACCACTACAAGCTACTAAATGCGTGATTTTACCTTCGGTTTGATTCCAGATTTCTGGACCTGTTGAATCGTAATGCGCATCAATATTTAATTCATTAAAATACTGATTGATGTAAATCGATCCAGGAGTCTCCTCATGAATACGCTTTGCAACTTCGTAGTAAGATCTGGGATCATCTGCAGGAACGTGAGCCGGGCAAACAAATACTTTTGCTCCCATGGTTTTTAACATGTCTATTTTATCTGGTGAAGATTTAGAACTTACTGCTAAAATACACTCATACCCTTTAATGATACTTACCATGGCTATACTGAAACCAGTATTTCCTGATGTTGTTTCAATAATGGTATCGCCTGGTTTTAAAATACCTTTCTTTTCTGCTTGCTCGATAATGTAAAGTGCTGTTCTGTCTTTAGAAGAATGCCCAGGGTTAAAAGACTCTACTTTTGCGTAGAAGTTGCCTTTAAAATTTGAGACCATTCTATTAAGCTTGATTAGCGGGGTGTTCCCCACTAAATCTAATACATTGTCGAAAACCTGTTTTTTGTTTTTCATAAATGCTTTTTATAAGCTACGGTAATATTACTGAAAATATTTGCAACCTAAAACCTGACAAAAATAAGTTTTTTTTTTTTACTGACCATAACTTGCTTCTAAATCTAATAAAAAGGCGTATTCTAACGCGACTTCTTTTAGACTTTCAAAGCGTCCTGAAGCACCTCCGTGACCAGAATCCATATCGGTGTGTAATAACAATTTATTCGAATCGGTTTTTAATTCTCGTAACTTCGCCACCCATTTTGCCGGCTCCCAATATTGCACCTGTGAATCATGAAGTCCAGTTGTTACTAAAGTATTTGGGTAAGCCTTAGCGTCTACATTATCGTATGGTGAATATGATTTCATATAGTGATAGTATTCCTCTTCATTTGGATTTCCCCATTCGTCATATTCTCCTGTGGTTAACGGAATAGAATCATCCAGCATGGTTGTTACAACATCTACAAAAGGTACTGCTGCAATAATCCCATGATATAATTCGGGATTCATATTCATTACTGCTCCCATCAACAAACCTCCGGCTGAACCTCCGTAGGCATACAAATGGTCTGCCGACGTATAATTTTCTTCTATTAAATATTTCGAACAATCGATAAAATCATAGAAGGTATTCAGCTTGGTTAAGAGTTTTCCTGTTTCGTACCAGTCGCGTCCTAAATATTCGCCTCCGCGAATATGCGCAATCGCATAAATAAACCCACGATCTAATAAACTTAAACGTACCGATGAGAATGACGGATCGATAGTGTGACCATAAGAACCATAAGCATATTGTAACAACGGACTTGTGCCATCTAGCTTGGTACCTTTTTTATAGACTAAGGAGATTGGCACTTTTACACCATCACGAGCTGTTGCCCAAACACGTTTGGATTCGTAATTATTCTTATCGAATTTACCTCCTAAAACTTCTTGTTCCTTCTTAATCTCTTTGGTTTGGGTTTTGAAATTATAATCCACCACAGAACTTGGTGATGTTAGCGAATTATAACCGTAACGTAACACATCACTATCAAAATCCGGATTGTTGCCAATATATGTCGTGTAAGTCTCACTTTCAAACGGTAAATAATAATCTTCCTTACCGTCCCAACTCATAATTCTAAGATTATTCAATCCGTTTTCACGCTCGTTAACGACTAAATAATCTTTGAAAATTTCAATATCTTCTAGTAGAACATCTTTACGATGCGAAATAACTTCTTGCCAGTTTTCAATACTTGTAGCATCTTCATGCGTTTTTAAAAGTTGAAAATTGGTAGCGCCATCATTATTTGCGATAATATAAAACTGATCATTATAATGTGCTATGCTGTATTCTAAATCGCGTTGACGCTCCTGAAACATTCTAAATTCTCCATCCGGAGTATCGGCATTTAAAATACGATATTCTGTTGTTAACGTGCTTGAAGATCCAATAACAATGTATTTCTTAGATTTCGTTTTATACACAAACGTGTTAAAGGTATCATCGGTTTCATGAAACACCTCAACATCATCTTTAGCCTCTGATCCTAATTTATGCTTCATTATTTTACTAGAACGAAGGGTTACTTCATCTTTTATACAGTAAAACAAAGTTTTATTATCACTTGCCCAGGTACTGCTACTAGTTGTGTTCTCGATTTTATCAGGGTAAATTTCACCAGTTACCAAATTCTTAACTTGAATAGTGTACTGGCGTCTTCCAACGGTATCTAATGAAAAACTTGCCATGGTGTTATCCGGGCTGATAGAAATACTACCTAAATTGAAAAACGAATGCCCTTCCGCCATAGCGTTACAATCGAACAAAACTTCTTCAGGAGCATCTAAGGTTTCCTTCTTTCTGGCATAAACGGGGTAATCCTTCCCTTTTTCGTAACGTGTAATGTACCAATAGCCATTTAATTTGTAAGGAACTGTAGTGTCGTCTTCCTTAATTCGGCCTTTCATCTCTTCAAATAACTCTTTTTGAAACCCTTCGGTATGAGACATGACTGCCTTGGTATAGTCATTCTCTGCATTCAAATAATCAATCACTTCCGGGTTTTCTCTTTCATTTAACCAATAGTAATTATCTATCCTTACATCGCCATGCATTGTAAGTTCCTTTGGTTTTATGGTAGCTTTTGGTGGAGTTGCTAAAACTTTACTTTCTGTCATTTTCGCTTCTTTTTTACACGAGTTCGCAAAAATAATGCTAATGATTAATATAATGTTGATGTTTTTCATTTTTCAAGAAATTTAATTCTGATTTTAACTTGAATCCCTAAATTTGCCACAAAAAATCACACACTATGTTTGGAGATATGATGAATATGATGGGAAAACTTAAAGAAACCCAGCAAAAAGTTGAAGATACAAAAAAACGTTTGGACACTGTTTTAATTGATGAGTCTAGTAATGACAACAAATTAAAAATTACATTAACCGCAAACCGAACTATTAAGTCTATTGACATTAACGATGAGCTTCTAGAAGATAAAGAGCAACTTGAAGACTATTTAATTCTAACTTTAAACAAGGCTATTGAAAAAGCGACTAAAGTAAACGAAGCTGAATTAGCTGCCGTTGCTAAAGAAGGTATGCCAAACATACCCGGTATGGATTTATTTAAGTAAACCTAAAAAGTTTGGAGACACTCCAAAACTTTTTCATGCATACTATTGGTATAATCGAGGTGAGTTACCATGCGTAGCTTACCTCCACCCATACCAATAATATGAATGTTATTTTCTTCTAATTTGTTTAAGAAAGCATTCTCATCAACATCTGCGTGCAATTCAAAAATAACAATGTTTGTTTCGATCGCCTCTACAGATTTTACCGCTGATAATTTACCAAGCGCTTCTCCTAACTCTTTAGCCTTTTTATGATCTTCTGCTAAACGATTAATGTTGTTATCTAAAGCATGCAACCCGGCAGCCGCCAGATACCCCACCTGACGCATATTACCACCAAATATTTTACGGACTCTTAAGGCCTCCTTCATTATATCGGCATCTCCTACTAAAACCGATCCGACAGGGCATCCCAAACCTTTACTTAAGCACACCGAAATCGTATCGAATACATCACCATATTGTTTGGGCGTTTCATTTTTTGCAACCAACGCATGCCATAATCGCGCACCGTCTAAATGAAATCCGAAATTATGGGTATTGCAAACTTCCTTTATCTTTAATAATTCTTGGTAATCCCAACACGCACCACCGCCCTTGTTAGTCGTGTTTTCAACTTCTACCAAACTGGTTTTCGCATAGTAATAAGCATCCGGATTTATAGCTTCTACAACCTGATCTGCAGTAAACATACCTCGATCGCCATCTATCAATTTACAGGACACGCCACTATTAAAAGACGCTCCGCCCGATTCATAATTATAGATGTGAGCATACTTATCACAAATCACCTGTTCTCCCGGATTGGTATGTAATTTTATAGCCGTTTGATTGGCCATCGTACCACTCGGAAAAAACAAGGCTTGCTCTTTTCCGAACATGTCTGCAATTCGTTTTTCAAGAATATTCATGGTTTCATCCTCGCGGAAGACATCATCCCCAACTTGTGCTTGCATCATGGCCTCAAGCATGTCTGTACTTGGTTTTGTAACGGTATCACTGCGTAAATCTATTTTCATCTAAAAAAGAAATTAAAAGCTCAATTGTCGAGTAAAACTATAAAATTATCTCAACAATACTTTTCTGCTCTTCCTTTAAATTTTATTTTTGTTGAAAATAAAAGCCAATACTTGGCGAATACTATAAAATTGACATATGATAACTTCCGATCAAATTAAAGATCTTAACACCCGCCTTGATAAACTAAGGCACTATCTTTGACTTAGATAGAAAACTTATTGAAATACAAAACGAAGAAGAAAAAACCTTTGACCCCGATTTCTGGAACGATCCAAAAGCTGCCGAAGCTATTATGAAATCGCTTCGTGTGAAAAAAAAATGGGTTGAAGATTACAACACCATAAAAACACTTATTGAAGATTTAGATGTTCTTTATGAGTTTTATAAAGAAGGTGAATCTACCGAAGAAGATGTACAAAACCAGTACGATAAAGCTTCTGTGCTTTTAGAAGATACTGAGTTTAAAAACATGCTTTCTGATGAAGGTGATAGCCTAAGTGCCGTACTTCAAATTACCGCTGGTGCCGGCGGTACCGAAAGTTGCGACTGGGCAAGTATGCTAATGCGCATGTACTTAATGTACGCCGAAAAAAGCGGCTTCAAGGTTAAAGAATTAAACTTTCAGGAAGGTGATGTTGCAGGGATAAAAACCGTAACATTAGAAATCGAAGGCGACTTCGCTTTCGGCTGGCTTAAAGGTGAAAATGGGGTGCATCGTTTAGTGCGTATTTCTCCATTTGACAGTAATGCAAAGCGTCATACTAGTTTTGCCTCGGTATATGTGTATCCACTGGTTGATGACACCATTGAAATTGAAATCAACCCTGCTGATATTGAAATTACAACTGCCAGATCAAGTGGTGCCGGTGGGCAAAACGTGAATAAGGTAGAAACTAAAGTTCAGTTAACGCACAAGCCTACAGGTATTCAAATTTCATGTTCCGAAACCCGTTCGCAACACGATAACCGTGCACGTGCCATGCAAATGCTTAAATCTCAACTTTATGAAATTGAACTGCAAAAGCAAATGGCGCAGCGTGAAGATATTGAGGCTAGTAAAATGAAAATTGAATGGGGAAGCCAGATTCGCAATTACGTCATGCAACCTTATAAATTGGTTAAAGATGTTAGGACAAGTCACGAAACCAGTAATGTAGATGCCGTTATGGATGGAAATATTGGTCCGTTTTTAAAAGCCTATCTCATGATGATGGGACAACAAGTTGAAGACGAGAACACACTATGATAGATACTATAATTTTCGATTTAGGCGGCGTACTTATCGACTGGAATCCTGAGTATGTCTTTTTAGAAGCCTTTAATGGCGACAAAGAAAAAACAACTTGGTTTTTACAAAACATATGCACTGGCGACTGGAATGAAAATCAGGATGCTGGCTATCCACTAGCTCAGGCCACCGAAGATTTAGTAAATAAACACCCTGAATACGAATCGTATATCCGTATGTTTTACGGTGATTGGGAAAAAATGCTGGGAGGAGTCATCGAAGGCACAGTAGCTATATTAGACAAGTTCATTCAGTCTAAAAACTATAAAGTGGTCGCTTTAACCAATTGGAGTAACGAAACCTTCCCTATCGCCCAAAGACGATTTGAATTTTTAAAGTGGTTTGATGGTATTGTGGTTTCTGGAGATGAAAACACCAGAAAACCTTTTAAAGACATTTACGACATTACGTTAGACCGTTTCAATATCACTCCTGAAAACGCGCTTTTTATTGATGACAATCTCCGAAATATCGAGGCCGCAAAAGCATTAAAAATAAACGGAATTCACTTTAAAAATCCAGAACAATTAATTGACGATTTAAAATCTTATAATATTCATATCTCATGATTAAAATATATCACAACAACCGATGCAGTAAATCTCGTTTAGGTGTACAATTTTTAGAAGATGCTGGTAAAGACTTCGAAATTGTGAAATATCTTGAAAACGTTCCTACCGAAGCCGAATTAACGGAAATTATTAAGCTTTTAGGAATTACTCCAATAGAATTAGTTAGAAAAAATGAAGCCGTTTGGAAATCCGATTACAAAGGAAAAGACTTGAGTGATTCACAAATCATAAAGGCTATGGTTGAAAATCCGAAATTAATAGAACGCCCAATAGTCATAAATGGCGATAAAGGCGTGGTTGGAAGACCAACAGAAAAAATTGCTGAAATTTTTTAAATTCTGAAATCATATTTAGGAAGGTTTTTATTTATATTTAATTTTTTAAAACTGACCTTCCTAAGTATGAAAAAAGTATTGGCTTATGTCCTTCCCTTGGTAATGCTATCGGCATTACTTTTTTTTACCCTTACATCATATTCTAAAACAACTACCGTACCGGTAACTAAATTAGAAAACACCGAACAATTGAGTGGACGGGAATTGGCGAAAAGATACTGTACTATGTGTCACCTTTTTCCTGAACCAAATTTATTAGACAAAACCACCTGGACAGATAAAGTTTTACCAAATATGGGACTTCGTTTAGGGGTTAAAGATTCAAAAACCGACCCTTATAAAGATTTAGATCCCAAAGAAATTCAAATTATAAAAAGCCTGAACATCTTTCCGAATAATCAAATTATTCTGGATGATGACTGGGAAAAAATTGTAAAATACTATAAAAGCGAAGCACCCTCAAAACTTCCGGTTGCTAAAAACAATACACCTGTTAACAACAATTTAATGCCTTTCGAAGCCCAATATATCACCGTTGGCGATAACAAAATGCCAATGGTTACTATGTTGGAATACAATAAAAAAACTTCGGAATTATACATTGGAGATTTCAACAATCTCTATGCGGTAAAAAACACAGGGGAATTAACGGGCCATTGGAAATTAAACAGCCCCGCCACTCATGCTGAATTTCGAGATAATAAATCGCCTTTAATTTTAGGTATAGGTCATTTTGCGCCTTCAGACCAAGAAAAAGGTATGCTGGCCAGCCTCTATCCTTCTCAAAACAGTAACGATAATATTTTTATTCAAAACTTAAAACGTCCCGTACATTTTGTTACTGGCGATTTAAATAATGATAATAAAAAAGATGTAGTTGTTTGTAATTTTGGAAATTATACGGGTAAACTATCCTGGTTCGAGGATTTTGACCTTAATAAGGAACATGTATTAAGTTACCTTCCCGGAGCCCGTGTAGCCTATATAAAAGATATGAACAACGATGGTAAACCAGATGTAATTGCTTTAATGGCTCAGGCTTTTGAGCGCGTTTCCGTTTTTTACAATCAAGGTAATGGTATTTTTGAAGAAGATAAGGTAGTTGAATTTCCGCCTGTATATGGTGTTAGCTATCTGGATCTGGTAGATATAAATAAAGACGGATTTAGCGACCTTATTGTAAGTAACGGGGATAATTGGGATTTATCTCCTATAGAAAAACCCTATCACGGATTTAGAATTTACCTAAATGATGGTAAAAACCATTTTAAAGAAAGCTACTTCTACCCTTTTAGCGGGTGTAGTAAAGTTATGACTGGTGATTTTGATGGTGATAACGATTTAGATATTGTAGCCATTTCTTTTTATTCGCAATTAGATAGGCCTAATGAAAGTTTTGTTTATCTGCAGAATGATGGTAACATGAATTTTACGGCATCGCATTTACCCCAGGCGAAAGACGGAAAATGGCTAACTATGGAAATTGCCGATTTTAACAACGACAAAAAAGATGATGTTCTCTTAGGGTCGTTCATTTATAATATATCAGAAATGGGAAAAGCAGCGACTTCTGCTGGTCACGCTAACTTCTCGCAGGTGCTTTTACTAACGCAAAAAAAATAACTACTTGGTAACATCTGGTTAACTTGCTAATTAACTTTATTTTAACAAAACCCTACTAAACTTATATGTTTTTTTGAAGTCTAATACTTTAAAAAACAACTATGACCAAATATCTACTAACTGTCTTTTCAATTTTTGGCTTGACATTTTCACTTATTGCCCAACCCAAAAGCACAGATCCTGTCGCTGAAAAAAATATCATTATTACAGGACGTGTAATTGATAAAGACCTTAAAATACCTTTAGAATATGCAACTGTTGCCTTTTTCAGTAAATCTGAAAATAAAATTGTTGACGGCTGTATAACAGACACCAATGGTAATTTTAGTATCCCTGTTGCTAAAGGTATTTATGATATTACTATCGAATACATATCTTACAAAAAAGTTACACTTAACAATAAAAACCTAACTAAAAACGAAGATTTAGGAACTATTGGTCTTGTTGAAAACTTAGCTGCTTTAGACGAGGTTGAAATTATTGCTGAAAAAACTACGGTTGAAATAAAACTCGACAAAAAAATATATAACATTGGTAAAGATTTAACCACTGCCGGAGGAACGGTTAGCGACGCTTTAAACAATGTACCGTCTGTATCTGTTGATGTTGAAGGCGCCATTAGTTTAAGAGGAAATGAAAATGTTAGAATTTTAATTAACGGAAAACCTTCTGCTATGGCAGGATTTGGCGACACCAATATATTCAGTCAGTTACCGGCTGAAGCTATCGAGCGTGTTGAAGTGATAACATCGCCTTCTGCAAGATACGACGCCGAGGGTACTGCGGGTATTTTAAATATCATTTTAAGACAAAAGGAAACATTAGGGTTTAACGGATCTTTTAACTTAACGCTGGGAAATCCAGATAATGTAGGGGTATCTGCTAATTTAAATTACCGTACAGAAAAATTCAACCTGTTTTCTAATTTAGGGTTTCGTTATTCGGCACCTCCAAGAATTAGCTTTAACGATAGTAAATACTCAGCAACAACCGTAGACGGGGTAACTACTAATCCGGAATACGAAAGAATTATTGAGGATCAAAAGGTCGATCGCCTTAATAGAAATTACAATGCCAATACAGGAATTGAATATTTCTTAAGTGATAAAACTTCTGTAACGGCTAGTTTATTCTATAATTTTGGTAACGACGACGATTTATCGCTTAATACCAGTGATCGTTACAACGGCGGAAGTATCGTTGAAAAAACCTTAAGAAGTGAACAGGAAAGTGAAGATGATAATAAATACCAGGTTGCGTTAAACTACATTACTAAGTTTAACGATGACGGACACCAATTAACGGCCGACTTTCAATATGAAAATGGTTCAGAAGATAAATCGACCGTTATTAACGAAGATTACATTTTCACTGATAAAACCAATCCTGATGCTTTCCAAAATGAGAATGTTTTCACTGTAGAAGATGAAAAAGAGTATTTATTACAGGCCGATTATGTGTTACCTATAAATGATAAATCGCGTTTTGAAGCTGGTTATCGTGGAAATTTCAGAAATAAATTAACCGATTACGTGCTACAACAAGAAGACATAAGCGATGGTAGCTACTTTGTTAACGATACATTAACGAACATTTTTGATTATACTCAGAATGTAAATGCCCTGTACACACAATACGGAACCAAATTTGGAGAGTTCTCTTTCTTATTGGGTTTACGCTTGGAAAACACACAGCTTAAAGGCGATATTGACTCTCGTTTAACCGAAGAAGAGCTGCAAACAGCTTTTGGATATCCTATTGATACTTCATTTGATAATAATTATTTAGGGCTCTTCCCTACAGTGAATTTGATATATAATTTAGCTGGTGGTAGTGAAGATTCAGAAGAAAATATTTCATTTGGTTATAACAGACGTATTAACAGACCTAATAGTTGGTTTATAAATCCGTTCCCATCGCGTTCAAGCCGAACAACGGTATTTCAAGGTAATCCTAACCTAGAGCCTGCCTTTGCAAGCGCCTTTGATATTGGGTACTTAAAACGTTGGGATAAATTAACTTTAACCTCTTCCATCTACTACCAATACGAAACAGACTCCTTTGAGTTTATTCAGGAAAATACCGGATATTATACTTCTGATGGTATTCAAATTACTCGAAGAATCCCTATAAACCTGTCGAACAATACCAGAACGGGGGGTGAAGTTGGTGTTATGTATAACCCTGAAAAATGGTTGCGCATTAATTCTAGTTTTAACTTCTTCCAGTTTGAAAAAGAAGGTGAATTTAATGGTATTGATTATGGCACTAAAAACACAAGTTGGTTCGCACGTTTTAGTAGTAAAGTAACGCTTCCTGCAAGTATTGATTGGCAAACCAATATGAACTACCGTGGCCCGAGTGCTACCGCTCAAGGAGAAACCGAAGGTATTTTCTCTATAGACTTAGCATTTAGTAAGGATATCTTAAATAACAATGCTACGTTGTCGTTAAATGCTAGAGATTTATTGAACTCTAGAAAACGTAAATCAACAAGATTCACTGAAGGTATTGAAACCTACAGCGAGTTCCAATGGAGACAACGCCAGGTTAATCTATCTTTAATTTACAGATTCAACCAACAAAAGAAACGTGAACGCCCTAACGGTGGCGGAGGCATGGACGACGATGATATGGGAGGTTTTTAAAACAAACCTCCTCCAACAAAAAAAGGGAAGCTAAATTATTAGCTTCCCTTTTTTATTAATATGTTATCAAAAAATGTTAGGCGTTTTGACGCTTAGCTTTTTTCTCTTCTCTAATTTCTTTCATTCTTTCAATTAAAGCGCCTCCAATCCAGTAAGGAATTACGAACGTTAATAAGAAAATCATTAACCAAAACCCTATGGTTAAGATGGTTAAAAATGCTAAAAATCCTAAATATTGGTCAAAATCGAACATAATTGTTAAGTGTCTTTTAAAAAATATGTAGCAAAGATAGTATAAAGCTTTTTGTAATACAATATGATTCTAAAATTTATTAACAGAGTTTTCAAGATTTATAACCTTCATATTACAGTTAGCTCAGCTATTTTCAGATAACTCTTTTACTATTTGAAGCGCTTCAACAAACGTTTTCTCGAAATATAACTGATATTCCTCGGCGGTATCTAAACCAACCTCTAGAGTCGTCAGTCCATTTACTTTTGTTAATGTATAATCTTCTTTAGCACCCAACCAATCTTTGGTCTTTTCATCTGGAGGCAACTCAATACCTTTCTCAAGCATGCCTAAATGTTCAATGCCCATAAATTCGTTGGTTACCCTTTTATAAATTCTGCTCACCATACCACTGCCCTCCCCATTTACAAACAAAGCCTTGCTTCCTTCCTGCCAATCTGTTTTTACTTGTGAATCTTCACTAAAAACCTTAGTCCATTTCGGATAGGTTTCAGCTCCCCAAAGTACTTCCCAAACCTTAGATTTTTCAGCACTAATTTCAACCTTGAAATTTACCCTCTGTAACATAATTAAACTGTATTAAAATGAGATCACTAAAATTATGACTTAATTTACTAAACCACTATGGACTTGAAGTCCATAGGTTTGTTACACGAGGGACTAAAGTCCCTCTTTCTTACTCTAATATGA
>NZ_JACVXD010000014.1 GCF_014596975.1 Aestuariibaculum marinum
AAACCGTTGATTTTGAAAGAATTTAATCTTAGTAGCGGGAACAGGACTCGAACCTGTGACCTTCGGGTTATGAGCCCCAAGACTTCCATTTAAAAAACCATTTTACTGGGGTTTTCCGCTGTTAATTTACTTAAATCGTATGCTAAAACGTATGCAGCTTTAGTTTTCTGATTATTCAATCTAATATACAAATTTAATGATATAATAAAAATTGTTTTTCCTCTTTGCAAGCAATGCCAATTTAGAATTGATATTGCATATTATATTTTTATATAAGTCTGATTTTTATACATATACCACAAAATTAAATATAGTAAACCTGATCCTGCAACAACCGTTAAAGGCTCATAATATCTACCTGTAAACTGTTCTAAGCCAAATAATACTTGTTTTGATATGTCTGAAAAATCAATAATGTGAGATAAAACATATGCCGTAATGGCATTTACACCTATAACTTTTAGTAAAAAGGCCCACTTTGTATGTCCTTTTACATCAATAATCCAATAGAAGCCAGCCAGAAAAATAAACGAAATTCCAGACGTTAATAAAACAAAAGTACTGGTCCATATTTTTTTTACCACTGGATGCCAAATATTTAATAACAAGGCTACAACTATTGCTAACAATCCACAAAGCATTAATTGTTTTAAAATCGTTTTTGATGACAAACCTGAACGAAGAATCTCTCCTGCAAAAAGGCCTGAAAGCGTTGTTGCTGTAAAACCTAATCCACTTAAAAGCCATGTATATTGATAACCATCATCAAATTGCCCAAAGACATAGTGATCAATATAAAGGGCTATATTTTTATCTGGCAGAACCAAACTCTTACCTAATCCTGGTACTGGTGCATACTCAAGTAGGACACTGTAAACAATTAAACATAGAACAAAAAAAACATATCTTGCCGTTTTATTCAAATGAATATAAGCTATACATGCAAACAAATATCCGACGGCTATGGCCTGAAGCGTATTACTAAATATCTGAAACTTATTTATATCAAAATGCAGTAAATTTCCCTGAACAATCCACCCTAATGCAAAAAGAATAGTAAACCTTTTAATTAAATGTGGGTACAATTGCAATTTACTGCCAACCTCATCTACACGTCTACCTAAAGAAAAAGGAATAACAACTCCTACAACAAACAAAAAGAGTGGCATTATTATATCGTAAAAATGAAAACCAAACCATTCTGGATGAGAAAATTGATTCGCCATGGATTGAGTAAATTTTGTTTGTGAGGCTTCATTTAAACTATAAAAAAAACGATCTGCAAAAATGATCATTAACATATCAAATCCTCTTAAGACGTCGATAGACATTAAGCGCTTGTTCTCCATATTTTAAAATTTAACAAAAAATCCCGGAACCTTATTAAATGAAAAGCTTCCGGGATTAATGTATTTTACTCACAAAGACTTATTTCTTCAATAGGAATTTCGTAAACAACAAAACTACTTGTTGCCGTTACTTTTGGAAAGCTTCCAACTCCTGCCCAACCACTAGTCATTTCTGTAAAAGCGAACCCAATAGTAGAACCAAGGGAACCTAACTGTGTTTTAGGTATACTAAACTCTACAGCATTATTTTGAGCATTTAAACTTATTATACCGGATGAAATCATGTTTTGACTTTGTCCTAGCCAATTCCATGCCCATCCACCATTTGGATCTGTATGCTCATAAAAAGCTCCCCAAGAATTGCTTAGAAGAGGACCTTCAAATAAATAATCAGCTCCAGAACCATTAGGCCATTGCCAACTTAAAAATCCAGAAGCTGAATCTCCATCAGAATTAATAAATATATCTACTAATTCCATTTTCATATTTGTGTTACCTTCTAAATACACATTTATATTATCCCCTTTTCCCCAAACTTTAATCTTTTGTACAGACACTCCATCTAACTCTTCATACAGATAATCTATATCTGACCAGTCCTCAAAACTACCATCTATCGCAATTTCAACATCTAAAACCTCTGGAGCTACTATTGTTTTGGTAACATAAGCCTCCTGACCTTCTTGATTAATTGCTGTTAAAGTAACTTCAATTTCTCCTCCAACAGTTACATATCTATATTTTGGATTTTCCTTTTCACAATAAAAACTCAAATCTCCAAAGTCCCACCTGTAGGTTGTAGCTCCCTGAGACAAGTTTGTAAACGAGAATAAGCTTCCATCATTTTCAAAAGAAAAATCAGCAATTATATCTGATTCTGAACTAGCTGAATCATCCGATCCACAACCCACAAGGAATGAAAAGGAAATAACGTAGAATAAAAATTTTATATTTTTCATGATTAGTTTTTAATTAAAATAAGTTTTAAGATTAGTTTATCTTTAAAGTATGTAATAGGTTGTTCATACCATCAGAAGACTCCCAAGTACCTGTATTTGCCAACCGAATTGCATATTCAGATCTTTCTTTAAGTGCCTCTGAACTATCTTCTATTTTTAAAAACAGTTGATATTCACCAGCAGGTATGCCTGAAAGATTTACAGATTCTGTTAAATTGTAATCTACATTCGGCAAAACCTTTCTTATGTCTAGATTCAATTCCCTTTTATATGTAGTACCATCTTTTGATTTAAAAACTAAAAAAGATTTTTTCACATTGTAAACAGGAGCAAAACCAACATTTTTTATAACTAGGTTAAGTTGATAATTGCTGTTTTCACTCACCTCATTTTTAAAGTTTCCTGTTTTTAATGAAAGGCGATACCCTAATTTCCTTTGAAAGTCATTAAAACAATTATTGGCTCTCCATTCATCCAGAACCGGTCCATAATAGTCAAGGTTTAAATATGACCACTTTAATAAAGACATTTCTATTTCTGATTTCGAGCAACTGGCAATGGGAACATCGGTTGGAGGACAAGTTTCACCTCCTGTTGGGACAAAAAAAGCTTCTTTACTTATATAAGTCTTTTCGGCACTCACATTTTGATATGTACCATAATCATCTGCGCTAGCCAAAAAGCAGTCGTTATGAAAACCTACCCTGGCAAGATCAGAGGTGCCATATCCCACATCTGCTCCAATCGCCTCAGAATAATTAAAAATGTTTTGCTTATATAATGGTGCCCTAACTTGTATTTTTATTTCCTTTGGAAATACTTCCAACATTTTTGTTAATACAGCTCTCCTACCTTCGGTATTAGCCAAACCATTACTTGAATAGTACCATTCTCCCCACGCACCTATAAAACCTGCCTGAACAAATGCTATAACATCTGAATTTTCAGAAACCAAAGATTTTAATTGATCTAAATGCGACTCTATAATATTAAGTGAAGCATCTTCCCCATCTATATCATCAGTGTATGCAAATCGCAATATGCACTTCACGCCTGCATTACGAAATCTTTCAAAATCTGTTTTTATTAAATTCAATTGAGCAGCACTCAAATCGGAGTTCTTAAAAGCTTCTAAATAATATAACCGATTAATGATTGTGACATTCTCACTCTTCAAATCATTTAATACAGCTTCAGTAATGGGCTGCCCTTCAGACTTTACACTCCAAAGGTGCATAAAACCTCTTTCTGGGTTTGAGATCACTTCATTTGACGGTGTATAAATTACACTGCTATCATTTTGTTTTTCAATATCATCATCGCTATTACCCCCACAACTAATAATCGCATTAAAAAACAATATTATTATAAATTTATATTTCATCGTTTAGTCTTTATGTTTATTAATAGTCATTCTTAATCCAATTGTATGGTTTTCTGCTCACCCACTTTCCTCTTGTAAAATCCGGAAAATCTTGTGGAGCACCATTATTTTCAATTGAGGCTTCAGACAATGGCGTAATTGCACTCCAAGCTGCAGCATCGTATGCATCAAGAGGAGGAGCTACATTTTGTTTAGCCGATTCCACAAAGGCATTAATCACAAAAAAGTCCATTCCGCCATGCCCAGATCCTTCTGCTAAATCTCCATATGTTTTCCATAATGGGTGGTCATACTTTTTTAACCATTCTCCCGCATCATCCCATTCATCATATTTACTCACCCCCTCAATATACATGCGGTTACCATCTACTTCCCATAAACCATTAGCTCCTTGTACTCTAAAACCTAAAGAATATGGTCTTGGCAAATTGGTATCGTGAGTTACTATAATAGTTTCGCCATTTGAAGTTTCAATGGTTGAAGTAACCACATCTCCTAATTTGAAGTTTAACTTAGCATTGGGATGATCTTTGCCTCCTATATTTTCTATATAATTATGGAGCCCAATACTTTTTGTAGCGCTAGATGTAATAGACATAAATCTATTTCCTCTGTTAATGTCGCACATGGTTGCCACAGGACCTACACCGTGTGTAGGGTAAACATCTCCATTTCTTAATAAAGAATGTTGTGTTCTCCAAACCGATTCGGAAATCCCCTTTTTTCCAAATTCAGCTCCAATGCCATCTGGTGATTTACCATTATTAAACTTAATGGTTCGTAGATCATGTTGGTATCCACATCGAAAATGAACTAAATCACCAAACACATTTTTCTTTACCATGTTTAAAACAGCCAAAATATCGCGACGGTAATTAACATTTTCTAAAATCATTAAATGTGTTCCGGTTTGTTCGTGTGTATTTACGAGATCCCAACACTCTTCTAAAGTATTAGCTGCAGAAACTTCCAATCCAGTATATTTCCCTGCTTTCATAGCATCTTTAGCCATACGAGTATGCCACAACCACGGTGTAGAAATAACTACCGCATCGACTTCACTTAAAGCTAAAAGATTCAAATAATCCAACTCATTCTTTCCAAAAACAAGAGGTTTCTTGTTTCCCTTACCTGCAATTTTTTCAGTAGCTATTTCTATCCTTTTGGGATCTATATCGCAAATTGCTGTAATTTCTATATCATCTCTAAATAACAGGTTATTAAGGTGATTGGTTCCTCTTAAGCCAACCCCTATCATACCAACTTTTAATTTATCAGAAGCATTTCCTTGTCCAAAAGTTAAACTTGGCAATAAGGTTAATCCTGCGCTTACAATAGCTGTTTTTTTTATAAAATTTCTCCTTGAGTCCATTCTCTTTTAATATTTTTTCACATAGTTTTTAAATAGAGAGCTGAAAAATAGTTGCTCCAGCTCCCTAACAATCAAACTAAACTAATTATACCCTGGGTTTTGTAAAAAGGCACCTTTACCCTCACTAATTCGTGCTAAAGAAAAAGGAAATAACACCTTATAATCTGCACTTTGACTAGCGTCTCCGTTTAATTCGTTAGCATGCTCTACATACTTACCATGCCTAATTAAATCAGAACGATATTGTCCATTTTCACACCAGTATTCATGAGATCTTTCAAGAAGAATCATATCATTAAAACTATCGATATCTGAGTAATCAGATAATTGAATTGGATCTAATTGAGCCCGTTCCCTTATCTCATTAACTAGATCTATTGCTTCTTGATTAGGAGTTCCATTTTTATTAGCTAATGCTTCTGCTTTAGATAAAAGCACATCAGCATAACGGTATACTATAATATCGACTGTTGTTAGCCCTGAATTTCTATCTGCATCGGCATCAATTTTTAATGGAATAGGACCTAGTTGCATTACAGTACCCGGATTTGACCTGTTATAAGTAATTCCATCAGTACCCACATATTCAGCTATTAAATTGGTTTTTCTAACATCATTACTTTCAAATGAATCGTAAAATTTCCATGAACTTTGAATTGTAGACCATCCCCCTCTTTCTGGGTAATTTGATGGCAATACCATTAATTGCCATTGATTTTCACTTGTTCCAGCATAATCGGCAGGTACAACAAACATTATTTCTTTATTATCAATCTGAGCTTCTTTCCCAAACATACCAACATAATCAGGGGCTAATTCATAATAGTTCATATTCATAATAGCATTCGCTTGAGTTTCTACATCACTCCATCTTTTTTCATGTAGATATAATCTGATTAATAACATTCTTGCCAAACCTTGACTGAAACGTCCATAATTTGCTTCACTAGGTAACGGCAAATCCTGTACTGCATCTAATAAATCTTTCTCAATAAAACTCACCATATCATCATGGCTAAGTCTTGCTAAAGGCGTTTCTGTTAATGGATTTTTAAGTACTTCTAGGGGTGCTACTACTAAAGCACCATACATATCGAATAATTCATAGCTTAAAAATCCTCGAGCACATTTAATTTCGGCGATTCCTCTCTTTTTCAAGTTATCATTAACGCTAGAGTTTTCTATCCTGTCAATACTTAAAGTCATACTACTTATCTTATTGTAAAAATCATCGTAGTACCTCGTAAACGTTGAAGAGGTTTGATTATAACTATGTAACGTTGCTTCTTGCTGCTGACCAAAAGCGCCTTGCAAAATCTCAGTAGTTGCATCTAATGTAAACATAAGTCCACGCTCAGATGTAGAATGAATGCCATCGGCCCAGGAACCTCTTAACGGATAATATGCAGCAGCCACTAAAGCTTCCACATCTGCTTCTGATGAAGGAAATATAGCCGGATTAATTTCATCATAATTTACCGATTCTAATTCCGGACTACAGGCTACAGAAAATATAATTATACTGGCTATTAAATATTTTATAATGCTTTTCATAATCTAATTTTTAAAATTTTAAATCTATCCCTATTGAATAGGTTTTAACATTTGGATAAGCTGCTACATAAGAATCTGTTTCAGGGTCAACTCCGTTGTAAGGTGTTATAACAAAAAGATTTTGCGCATCAAATCGAATAGCAGCACTAGTTAACAATTGCCCCATCCACTTACTTGGTAAATTATATGCTAAGGATAAATTTTGAAGCCTGATAAACCAGGCATCCTGCAAGAAGAAGTCTCCTGAATCGTATTGTGTAAATCCAAAATGAGAGGCAGGTCGCGTATTAGTTGGATTGTCTGGAGTCCATCTATCAAATACACTAGTAAGAGCATTTCTTCCATTGGTAGCTACTCCCAAAGCGCTTACTCCCATGGCGAAGTCTGTTGGATCTACCAGTTTTCTACCAAACATCCCATTGAAATGAAATTTAAGATCGAAATTTTTATAGGTAATTCTATTACTAAAGCCTGCAATAAAATCTGGATCTGTAGCCCCCATTAAAACAATATCGGCATCATCAATTCTTCCGTCCGGCTCTCCTGTTGGAATAAATTTCCCTTGCTCATCAACTATAGGATTTCCAAATTCATCTCTGGAATATCCATTAATATCTTTAAGTTTAATTTGACCTGGAAATAAATCTGGTTGTGCAGGCACAACCTCTCCAATTTGCATAACCCCATCAGACAAATAAGAGTACCGAGCTCTTATTGGATCATTATCTTGTTGATAAATCGCCGGTTTCCAATCTTCAGCTCTTTCTTTCCAGCTATCTTTAAATTTTGAAAATGTCAACGTGCTTTCCCATCTAAAATCTCCACTATCAACATTTACAGTATTTAAAGTAACCTCTACTCCTTTACTTTGAGTACTTCCTATATTTGCCCAAACAGAATTAATTTCGTTATATGAATTAATAGGCTTTACTTGAAGTAGGTCTGAAATCTCCTTGTTATAAACTTCAACGGAACCAGAAACGATACCTTTAAAAAGCTGAAAATCTAATCCGAAATTTAACTCTTTAGTTGTTTCCCATTTTAAGTCTGGGTTTTCTAATCTTGACGGGAAAACTCCAATTAATATAGACTCATCAGGATTTAAATAAGCAGGCTGTGCATAGTAAGCAGCAAAAGCATTAGAACCAATATCTGCGTTACCTGTTTCTCCATAACCAATTCTTAATTTTAACTGAGAAATCTGATCTTGAATATTCTTCATGAATGACTCCTCGGCTATATCCCAACCCAATGCTAAAGATGGAAATATAGCGAATCTATTATTTCTTGAAAAAACACTTGATCCATCACGACGAATAGTAGACGATAAGATATATTTGTCTTTATAAACATAATTTACACGTCCAAAGAAAGAGACTAAATTGTCTTCCCTTTTGGTTGAGCCAAGCACTTTTGTACCTGCTCCTGCATTTAGATTATTCCATAAAAAAGCATCAGTTATAAAATCACTATTTCCTGAATTAGCACTTTCCGATCTATATTTTTGACGAGAGTACCCTACTAAAAAACTCAAATTATGTTCTTCATCAAAAATTGTAGAATAATTTAGAGTCATATCTAATAACTCATCATTCTTTTTTTGACTTGCAATTGATGCTTTTCCGTTTTCTAAAGCACCCCACAGTGTTGTTCTTGGTAAATAAGTATTTCTTCCACTATAACCTTGATCTATTCCCATTTGCACCCTTGCAGTTAATCCTTTTATAGGTTTCAATTCTGCGAAGAAATTAGTAAGAGTTCTGTCAATTACACCTTCATCTGTTATTGTTAAAAGAGAGTAAGGATTGGGTTCTAAGGCATTATCTGGGTTAATAGGATAATTCCCTTCTTCATCTATAGCTTGTATATGAGGACCATACTGCAATGCTGATCGTATAATTCCGGAATTTTCAAATTGGTCTCCTCCCAACTGGCTATTAGAATTATTAATTCTACTCATAGAAAGATTCATACCAAAACTTAAAAAGTTGGTTATTTTCTGGTCTAAATTGAAGCGTAAAGACGTTCTATCGAAAGCCGAATTTTTAAGAACCCCGTCTTGCTTATATAAGTTACCAGACAAATAATATTTTGTTGAATTTGTTCCCCCACTTAAAGACAAATTATGTTGCTGAGTACTTCCATCTCTTGTAACTAACGACAACCAATCTGTACCTTGACCTGCATTATTAATTTGCTCGTCTGAATAAAATCTGGTAAAAGGAATCCCATTAACAGGATTTGAAATAGCTTCTTCCAAAGTTTTATCACTATAAGGGTAAATTCTATTTAAAAAAGCCCAATTTTCAAAAGCAGCTTCATTTCTTAATTGCATCCAGTCCTTCAATCCTAACAATTTATAGCTATCATTATAGGCTTGAAAAGAGTACGATGCAGAATAAGCAACTTGTACCTTCCCCTCTTTTCCTTTTTTACTAGTAATTAAAATAACACCATTTGCAGCTCTTGCACCATAAATAGAAGTTGCACTCGCATCTTTTAATACTGATATCGATTCTATATCATTAGGGTTAAATGAATTTAAAATACTTTGAGTTCCTCCGTCATATCTATTTCCTGAATCTGGCTGCTGAAATTCGGTTATAGGAAAACCATCTATAACAATTAATGGTTGGTTACTTGCATTTACTGAACCTGCACCACGAATTAAAAAATCTAATCCACCGCCAGGTTGAGCACTATTTTGAACAATTTGTAATCCAGCTGCTTTTCCTCTTAAAGCATCTCCTACCGAAGGCGACGAAGATAAAACAAGATCTTCCCCTTTAACAGTTGAAATCGCACCGGCCACATCCTTTTTTCTTTGTGTACCATACCCCACAAGAACAACTTCTTCTAAACTGTTATTGTCTACTTTTAAACCAATATCTAAAAACGATGCTTCTGTAATTTGTATTTCTTGAGTTACATACCCCAAAAATGAAACAACCAAAACGGCACCTTGATTAGTGACTTTTAAAGAAAAGTTTCCATCAAAATCAGACTGAACCCCGTTTGCAGTTCCCTTTTCCAAAATATTCGCTCCAGGCAAAGGCTGTCCATTTTCATCGGTTATTCGTCCTGTAATTTCAATGCCCTGACCATCTGGTTTAATCAAGTCTGGACTACTAATTTTCTCAACAATAATTACATCATCCTGAGACAATCTATAACTCACCTTGCTTTTTGAAAAAATATCCTCCAAAAGTGACTTCAATTCTATTTCTCCTTTTTTTAATTGTACCGAAGGAGCTTTCTTGAATAATTCTTCTGGATACAGAAAACTGTATTCCGTTTGTTTTAAAATAATTTTGAATACCTCATCGACTGGAATTTCAATGTCTTTTTCAATAATTATTTTTTCCTGGGAAAAACCGTCGATGGAGCTAAATCCAAAGACCGTAGTGCAAATCAAAAAAACAAATACTTTCATAATAGTTTGAAGTAGCCGCTTTGTTATAAGCAGCCTGAGATAATTAAATTTAATTTCCATAAATTTGACGTGTGTTGGTTTAGTTAAACATTAAATTAATACATGATTTAGGGATGAAGCGAAACGGCGAAATTTCAATACTTCATCCCTTTTATTTTAATACTATAGTCTTATTAATGACTTCATAATTTTCAATTATTCCAAAACCGCGAATAATTTCAAGTATTTCATCAATCTTTACGTTTTTCTTTAAAGCTCCATTAAATCTTTTACCCTCGGCTAGTTGATTTTCAAAAACAAAATCTACATCATACCATCTCGACATTACTTTAGTAATTTCCTTTAAAGATTTACCTTCAAAAGAAAATACGCCATCTTTCCATGACACTTCGTTATATGTTAACACTTGCTGAACTTCAATTGTCTTCCTTTCTACATTAAGATTTGCCTGCTGATTAGGAAGTAAGTTTTGTTTTTGCAGTCCTGAACTAACTTCTACCTTACCTTCTACTAATGTTGTGTAAATATTAGACTCATCGTTATAAGCCTTAATGTTAAACTCTGTACCCAATACCTCGACTTCTTGCGATCGATTAATCACTTTAAATCTAGCGCCCTTATTTTCAGAACTAGGAGTAACATCAAAATAAGCCTCTCCATAAAGTAATTCTACTTCACGACTTTTACCTTCAATAAACTTAACAGGATAGCGTAATTTTGAATCTGAATTCAGCCAAACTTGAGTTCCATCAGATAATTTTATAAAAAACTGACCACCTCTAGGAATAGTTAAGATATTATATACCAATTCTTCAGAAGCATTCTTGTTATATGCTATTTGTTTTCCATCACTAGAAGCATTCTTTGCATTAAAAGCGACTCCCTCTTCTAATTGAATAGTTTCCCCAGTCTCTAAGGTTAAAATAGCTCTATCACTACCTATTTTTATGTTACTAGATGATATTATTGGACTTTCATCTAATTCATTATCAAACAATACATTTTTAAATAAATACCCAGACATCATGACTCCAACTAACACAGCGGCTGCTACATAATACCATCTTTTTATTTTAAATACTTTATTTTGATCACTAATTACTTGCTTAACTCGCTCTAAACTTCCTACTTCATCAATGTCATTACACAACATGTTAATGTTGTAATTTTCACGAACAAATTTTTCAAACTTTTTCTTGTTTTTATCTTTCTCAAGCCAATCAAGTAGTATTTCTAATTCTTCTTTAGAAATTGTATCTGTTAAATATTTTACTATTAAATTCTTCATTATTAAAAAATGATTGTTTTCTATTTCTTTTTATTATATCGTTACAACTTTTTAAAAACCCTTAGTTATAATTTATTTTTTTTTGTTTTTTTGTGTGTATCTTTCAAATTCAAACTCGCAAATCTTAACTAAAGACCTATTAATAGCTACAATGGAGGATTGGGATCTTATCACCAAAATATCTGCAAACAATAGAGAGGCATTTGATACTTTATATAAAAAATATTATCGTCTGTTAGTAAATTATATAAGATCTTATACTCACGATTTACAGCAAGCTGAAGATATTGTTCAACAAGTTTTTATTAATCTCTGGCTGGAACGTCAGGAGTTAAAAATAAGTAACACAGTAAAGGCTTACCTCTATTGGGTTTCTTATACCGAATATTTAGATATTTATAGAAAAACTAAGCGGCGTTCTGATATTTTAGATGAACTGAAATTATCAGCTTTGAAGGATGTGATTTCCGAAGACCAATTTTATACCGAATTAAAAATTAAAAGATTAAAGCAGCTTATAGAAACATTACCTCCAACATCTAAAGAAGTGCTTAAACTGAATAAATTTCAAGGTTTAAAATATAGCGAAATAGCAGAAAAACTAAACATATCCGTAAAAACTGTAGAATCTCATATGAGAACAGCTTTTAAACACATAAGAAAAGGATTTAAAAATCATGGTATTTATTTTCATTCATTTTTTAAATGTTATGAGTCTCTTTTAAAAAAAGCATTTAATTAAAAATAATATCTATATTCTTATTAAAACAATTTTAAAAATCTACCTTCAATAACAAAATACTCTTGGAAGAAATGAGTCAAATTTCTATTAATCCCACTTTTAATTAATATAATGTGGTAGTTTTGGGATTAACCAAATTTACTAAACTCTTTCTTACTGTAATTTTCATATCGTTTACCTTTACTATCATGAGAAATAGCCAACTTATTCTGATATTTTTTTTCACAATAATACTTTTTAACTGTCAAAACACACAGGTTAAAAAACACAATATAGGATTTTCTCAATGCCTAAGCGATCATATGTGGAGAAATGCCATGAATCATTCTATGCAAATTCAAGCTTCACTAAATCATAATGAAATTGATCTTACAAAGTTTGAAGCTCATGGTAGTACTAAAGTACAAATAGCACAAATAGAGGAAATGATTAAGAATAAATATGATTTAATTATCGTTTCTCCTCTAGTTCAAGACAGTATTGTTCCGGTTATAGAAAAAGCATACGATGCCGGAATTCCAATTATTCTTTTAGACCGAAAAATTAATTCTGACAAATACACTGCTTTTGTTGGGGCTGACAACTTGGAAGTAGGACAAACAGCTGCCAAATACATTTTATCTAACTCTCAACAAAAAAACATACATGTTTTAGAAATAAAAGGTATTGGAAATTCATCTCCTGTAGAAGAAAGAAGCTTAGGTTTTCATCATGAAATTCAAAACAACCCAAATATTAACATTGTTAAAACTATTGAAGGAGTCAATCCTACCGAAATAGTAAAAACTTTAGATTCTTTAGGACCTAGAGGTATTGATTACATTTATGCCTTTAATGATCAATTAGCCAAACAAGTTTGGGACTTAACCAATAAATTACAATTTGAAAAAAAACTAAAATTCATTGGAGTCGATGGATTAAACATTCCTGATGGAGGCATAGGATTGGTCCAAAACAATATTCTAAATGCAACAATTTTATACCCCACTGGTGGTGATGAAGCTATTAGACTTGCTTTAAGAATATTGAACGGAGAAAAGGTTCAAAAAAATAATATTTTACGAACAACTGTGATTGATTCTAAAAATGCGGAAATCATGAAGAATCAATTAGACAAGATAAATCAACATCAAGAAGACATTGTCGCCCAACAAAACAAAATCAATGAACAAGAAAAAACATATTCTACTCAAACGAACATATTAAAACTTGTTCTAGGTCTTTTAATTACCAGTATTCTACTTGGTTCCTTTAGTATATATTCTGGTTTTAAACTTCGTAAAAAAAAGCGTGAGTTAGAACTAAGAAATAATAAAATCACAATCCAACAGGAACATATTCAAAAAATAAGTGAAGCTAAAACTAACTTTTTCACCGGTCTCTCACATGAATTTAAAACACCTATTACTCTAATCCTCTCTTCTATTGAATCAATTTCAGACAATAAATCAATTAGAGATAATAAATTAATTAGAGAGGTAGGTTTAATATTTAACAATTCTAAAAGATTATTAAGACTTATAAATCAACTCATTGACTTTCGAAAAATAGAAGACAGAAAATTCATTTTGAAAGCATCAGAAACCAACTTGTATCAATTTTCAAAATCTATTTTTAAAGATTTTGAACGTGAAGCTCAGAAAAGGAATATTAAATTTTCTATTAACACAAACAATGAATTTTTAAAAGTTTTCATCGATAGAAATTTAATGGATAAGGTATACTTTAACATTTTATCTAATGCGTTTAAGTTCACTCCTAACAATGGTACAATTAGCATTGATATCATAGATGAAGAAACTAATTTTGTAAAGATCCATTTTAGCGATTCTGGTATTGGTATTCCTGATACAGAAATGGATAAGGTTTTCATGCCCTTCTTTCAAGGTTCAAATAATAAAAAATCTAGCTCAGGCATTGGTTTACACCTTTCTAAAGAATTTATTGAATTGCATAAAGGTACTATTGAAGTAAATTCTAAAAATGGAGCGGAATTCATTATATCATTATATAAAGGCGATGTACACTTAAGTTCTGATGAAATAATTTATGAGCCTGACATAATAGAAAACCCTACTTTAAGTTTTGAGACTGACTACGAAGATGACGCTTTTATTCTTAAAAATGATATAGATGAAGACAACAAAAACACCTTATTAATAATAGAAGACAATCCTGATCTCATAAGATACCTGAACAATAAACTTTCTGCTGAATTTATTATTGAAACATGCGATGGGCATGGAGCCATTGAAAAGGCTTTTGAACTGATCCCCGATATAATTATTTGCGATGTTAACTTACCTGATAAAAATGGATTCGAAATATGCGACATTCTAAAAAAGGATTTAAGAACATCACATATTCCTTCTATTATTTTAACCGCATACGATAGTAAAGAATCATACATTCAAGGGTTAGATTCGGGTGCAGATTTGTTCCTGACAAAACCTTTCAGTTTTACCATACTTTACAGATCCATTAAAAACTTACTTTTTAACAGAGAAAAGTTGCGTAGGCATCACATAAAAAACATTTATAAAACAGAACCTACAAATGACCTTTCTAATTCTGAGCAAGAATTTATTAATGACATGAATAAACATGTTCATGAAAACATTGATGATTCCAGTTACAATGTAGAACAATTAGCTTCGGACCTAGGTATATCGAGAGTACAGCTTTATAGAAAAATAAAGGCTATATTAAATATTAACGTCAGTGACTATATCCAAAATCTACGATTAGAAAAAGCAAAAATATTACTTCAAGAATCGGCGCTTTCAATATCTGAAATAGCTTATTCGGTAGGATTTTCATCCCCAAGTTATTTCTCTCTAACCTTCAAAAACAAATTTGGTAAATCTCCAAAAATGCACAGAAAAAAATAACAGTTTCTTAATATCATATTGATTGTACTATCATATTAATACCAGTATTTTATCCCAAAATACAAGTATTTTACCATAGTAAAATGTAACTATTTTTATAATTCCAACTAAAAAAGAACAAAAAAACACAACCTCAAATAACTGAAAACCAGGTTAATAAAATCAAATTAAGTTAATTTACAATTATGTAACAATTCTTATACGGTTTACTATGTTGGATATCTAGTTTTATAGAAATTAATTTTCCAACTAAATTATGAATAAGAAAATATTGATCTGGTCTATCACGGCCGCACTTGCTGGTTTCCTATTTGGCTTTGATACAGTTGTTATATCTGGTGCCGAAAAAACATTACAACACATATGGAACTCATCTGATGTTTTTCATGGAACCGTAGTAATAGGTATGGCTTTGTGGGGAACTGTTATAGGAGCTTTACTTGGTAGCTTTCCAACAAATAAATTAGGACGTAAAAAAACCTTAATTTGGATAGGTGTATTTTATACGGTTTCTGCTATTGGCTCTGGTTTAGCCAATGACCCATATACCTTTGCTTTATTTAGATTTTTAGGTGGCTTGGGTGTTGGGGCTTCTACTATTGCTGCTCCTGCATATATCTCTGAAATAGCACCCGCAAAAGACAGAGGGAAACTGGTAGGTTTATATCAGTTTAATATTGTATTTGGCATTTTAATAGCCTTCCTATCAAATTACCTCCTAAACGGTATTGGAGAAAACGCTTGGAGATGGATGGTTGGAATTGAAGCTATACCTGCTGCCCTTTACACAATCATAGCTCTAAGTATTCCAAAAAGCCCAAGATGGTTATTAACCAAATTAAGAAACAGTGAGGCTAAAAATGTTCTTCGAGTTATTAACCCGGGAGTAGATCCAGAACAATTAATGATGGAGATTAAAGATGAAATGAAAAACACCATTCCTAACGAAAATATTTTCATGAAGAAGTATAGACTTCCTTTAATCTTAGCTTTTCTAATTGCTTTTTTCAATCAATTATCAGGTATCAATGCGTTGCTTTATTACGCGCCTAGAATACTAACCGAAGCAGGATTAGAAGAAAGTTCAGCCCTTTTAAGTAGTATTGGTGTCGGCATTACCAATTTACTCTTCACACTCCTAGGAATTACACTTATTGATAAACTAGGCAGAAAACAGCTTATGTACATCGGGTCTTTTGGATACATTATATCATTATCCCTTGTGTCTGCAGCATTTTTCTTCAATTGGGAAGGTGGAGCTGTTCCAATATTTTTATTCTTATTCATAGCAGCTCATGCTATCGGTCAAGGAACTGTAATTTGGGTATTTATTTCTGAAATTTTCCCGAACCATTTAAGAGGATACGGTCAATCCTTTGGCAGCTCTGTACACTGGGTATTGGCTGCGGTAGTTCCTTCTTTAGTTCCTGTGTTGTTTTCAACCATTGGAGCCGGAATGGTTTTCTTGTTTTTCGCTATAATGATGGTATTCCAACTTCTATTTGTAATTTTTATGATGCCGGAAACCAAAGGTATTTCTTTAGAACAATTAGGTAAAACTTTAAGTAATTCAGGTAAATCAAAAACACTCAAAAAAGTAGCTAGTGTTGCTGTAATAATGTTTTTGACTTTCTCATGTAAAGAAATTACAAAATCTAGCTTAGATAACGAAACCACCTCCGAGAATATAGTTTATACAGAAGAAACTTTATACCGTCCAAACTTCCATTTTACCCCCAAAGAAAACTGGATGAATGATCCTAACGGTATGTTTTTTTTAAATGACACTTATCACCTGTTTTTTCAATACTATCCAGAAGGAAATAAATGGGGTCCTATGCACTGGGGCCATGCTACAAGTAAAGATTTGATAACATGGACAGAAAATCCTATAGCTCTATATCCCGATGAACTAGGTTATATTTTTTCTGGTAGTGCAGTAGTAGACCTAAAGAACACTTCTGGATTTGGAGATGGTACAACTCCTCCTATAGTGGCTATTTTTACCCATCATGATCCAATTAAAGAAAAGGAAGGTCTTATTGACATCGAAAATCAAAGTATAGCCTATTCAATTGACGAAGGAAAAACCTGGATTAAGTATGCAAATAACCCTGTCTTAAAAAACCCAGGAATTAAAAACTTTAGAGATCCTAAAGTGGTTTGGGACGAAAACCATCAACAATGGGTTATGGCTCTTGCTGCAGATGACAGAACCAAATTTTATAGCTCGAAAAATTTAAAGGAATGGGCGTTCATCTCTGATTTTGGAAATGACCTTGGTGCCCATGGCGGAGTTTGGGAATGTCCTGATTTTTTTCCTATGCAATCCGAAAATTCTAATGAAACCAAATGGATTCTTCTTCAAAGTTTAAATCCTGGTGGTCCAAATGGAGGCTCTGCAACCCAATATTTCATTGGTGATTTTGATGGTAAAACATTTAAACTTGATGAAGACTTTAAAAAACAGTTAGACTTAAAAAAGGCGATCTGGCTAGATCATGGAATGGATAATTATGCTAGTGTTACTTGGAATAACACTAACGGTAAAAACCCAATATCAATAGGATGGATGTCTAACTGGTTGTATGCACAAGATGTGCCCACCGAAACCTGGAGAAGCAGTATGACTATCCCAAGAGAACTAAAACTAAATAAAACAGAAAATGGATTTTTTATTAGCTCTGAACCTGTTGATCAATTAGAAAATTATTTTTCCGATAAAATCACCAAAGAAAACATCGAATTTAATGAAAAAACAATTTTAATCGACAGTAAAACTATAGACTTAACAAAGTCTGTAATAGATATAAAACTAACCGATTTAACTACTGACGTATATACTTTCACGCTTTATAATACTATTGGAAACAACCTGAAATTCGGACTAGATAATGTTGAAAAACATCTTTTTATAGATCGTCAATCATCAGGGCTAACAAATTTCTCTGAAGCATTTGGAAAACACGTTACGAAGGCCCCTCTTACCAAAGAATATCAAGAAGCCAGGATAAAAATCATATTAGACAAAACATCGATAGAGCTTTTCTTTAACAATGGTCAAGAGGTGTTAACTGAAATATTCTTTCCAAATGAACCTTTCGACAAGTTAACAATAGAATCTTCAAGAAAAGAAGCTAAAATTTCAACTTTAAACGCGAATAAACTAAACATAAATAACAACTAACTATTAAAAACTAAATCATGAAGTATAAATTAATTATTTTATTCTTTCTACAGTTCTCAGTCCTTATGGCTCAAGATCTGGATATTAAGGGAAAGGTAGTATCTGCTGAAGACAATATGCCTTTACCTGGTGTTGCGGTTATTATAACTGGTACTTCAAAAGGAGCTGTAACCGATTTTGATGGAGACTTTATTCTAAATGGCGCATCAAAAGGAGATGTACTTCAATTCAGTTACCTTGGTTTTATTACTCAAGAGGTAACGGTTGGTGATAATTTGACAATGAATATCGCTATGAAACCGGATAATCAACAATTAGAAGAAATCGTTGTAACAGGTTATACAAAACAAAAAAAGGCAGACATTACAGGAGCTGTTGCGGTGGTTGATGTCGACGAACTAAAGAAACAAACTGAACCAAACCCCATTAAAGCTTTACAAGGTCGCCTTGCAGGGGTTAACATCTCCACAGATGGGTCTCCTAGTGGTGGAAATACTAGAATTAACATTCGTGGTATTGGTACTTTGAATAACACTGACCCGCTTTATGTTATTGATGGTGTCCCTACCAAAGCAGGAATGCACGAACTTAATCCAAACGACATTGCATCGATACAAGTGCTTAAAGACGCTTCGTCTGCAAGTATTTATGGTTCTCGTGCTTCTAACGGTGTTATTATAATAACAACAAAACAAGGAAAAGAAGGTAAAACAAAAATCAACTTAAATTATTACACTTCATTCTCTGACTATGCCAACAAACTGAATGTATTAAATGCATATGAATACGGACAAGTTTTATGGCAAGCCAATATTAACGATGGTATAAATCCGAATTCTAACAACTTAAGTTACCAATTTGATTGGGGAGTAATTGATGGGCAACCAACACTATTTAATGTTCTAGTTCCTGAATATTTAAATGATGCACAAACAATAAAAGCATCGAATACCGATTGGTATAATGAAATTTCACAACAAGGTAGAGCCAACTCCTTAGATTTATCAATGTCCAATGGTTCCGACAAAGGAGCATACATGTTTTCTTTAGGCTATTACGACAATAACGGAATTGTAAAAACAACTGAATTCAAAAGAATATCGGCCAGAATGAATTCGTCTTATAATTTCTTTGACAACAAATTAAAAATTGGTGAGAACTTCACTATTAACAGAACTAATGAAGTAACTGACCCAGGTGTACTTGACCCTGCACTAAGAGCATTACCAATTATACCAGTTCGAACTGTAGACGGACAAGGTTGGGGTGGTCCTGTAGGTGGTATGAACGATAGACAAAACCCTGTTAGAGTTCTAGATTACAACAAAGATAATGGTTATAAATATTTACGTCTTTTTGGCAACACCTTTGCAGAATTAACCCCTATTAAAAACCTGAGCCTTAGAACCAGTTTTGGTATAGATTACAATAATTATTATAAAAGAGCCATACAACGCAGCTATGTTTCAGGGTATTTAAAGAATGATCAAAATGCTGTTAATATAGATAAATCGAACACCGTAAAATGGACTTGGACAAATACAGCTCAATACGACATTAAGAAAAACAACCATAACATCAACATCCTTGCAGGTACAGAAATGTACAAAGAAGACTTTGAAAACACATGGTTAAGAAAAGAAGACTTTTTAATTGAAGACCCTGACTATTTCTACCCTGATGCAGGAACAGGAGAGTCTTACACAGGAGGTTCTGCGACTACATACAGTTTACTTTCCTATTTTGGTAAAGCCTCATATGATTACGACGGAAGATATTTATTTTCTGCAACACTAAGACATGATGGTTCTTCACGATTTGGAAAAAACAATCGCTTTGGTACTTTCCCTGCATTTTCAGCGGGATGGAGAATTAGCAACGAAGCCTTCGCTGAGAAACATCTTAAATTCTTTTCCGATTTAAAACTTAGAGCCGGATGGGGGCAAACAGGTAATCAAGAAATTAGTAATGAGGCCATATATTCACTTTACCTTGCCAATTACGCTGGAGGAGACCCTACATGGAATACATCTTATGGCACGGCATATGACCTTTCGGGTGCAGGAAGTGGCCTTCTAAATTCAGGTTTTATTGCTATTCAAACAGGAAACGATGATTTAAAATGGGAAACTACAACACAAACCAATTTAGGTCTGGATTTTGGATTCTTAAACAATGCCTTAACAGGTAGTATAGATGTATACAAAAAGAACACGGAAGACATCTTGGTTTTACCTCCATACTTAGCAATTATTGGCGAAGGCGGTAACCGTTGGGTAAATGGAGCTTCAATGGAAAATGAAGGAATTGAATTCGCTTTACAATACAAGCATTTAACCGATTATGGTTTTAGATATGAAATCTCCGGAAACATCGCAGCTAATCAAAATAAAATTACAATACTTCCTGATGAAGTAAAAAACAATTATGGTGGTAATGGTCAGGATGACAACATACTTGGCAGGCCTATCAACTCTATGTATGGTTATGTAGCTGATGGATTATTCAGATCCAACCAAGAAGTTGAAAACTCAGCCATCCAACCAGGTAAGGATCTTGGTCGCATAAGATATAAAGATTTAAATGAGGATGGATTAATTGATGATAAAGACAGAACTTGGATAGGTAACCCTAACCCTGGATTCACCTATGGTTTCAACCTTTCTTTAGAATACAAAAACTTTGACCTAACAACCTTCTGGCAGGGTGTTGGAAACGTAGACGTAATTAATCAAACTAAATATCAAACAGATTTTTGGAGTGTTGATGATGTAGGATCTAACAAAGGGGCTCGATTATTAAATGCCTGGTCTCCACAAAACTTAAATACGAATATTCCAGCATTGACCACAATTGATAACAATGCAGAATCTCGTTTTTCTACCTACTATATTGAAAATGGAAGTTATCTAAAACTTCGAGTATTACAGTTAGGATACTCGCTTCCTCAAGACCTCTTAAGTAATTACAGTATTAGTAATTTTAGAATGTATGTTAATGCACAA
Organism: Aestuariibaculum marinum; assembly: GCF_014596975.1. Taxonomy (GTDB): domain Bacteria; phylum Bacteroidota; class Bacteroidia; order Flavobacteriales; family Flavobacteriaceae; genus Aestuariibaculum; species Aestuariibaculum marinum. The sequence continues at coordinate 21,165 of NZ_JACVXD010000014.1, forward strand.
AACCTATTAACAATTTCTTCATCAGACTTTACGGGTGTAGATCCTGAGAATCCAGGATTTGGTTATCCCCTACCGCTTACATTCACCTTTGGTCTAAACATTTCACTTTAACAAAACTTATAAATCATGAAAAAGATTATATATATTTTTAGCTGTCTGGCTTTAACATTAACAACTTCTTGCGAAGACTTCCTAGACAACACTCCAAAAAGTGTTCTTTTTGAAGAAAGCCTTGTAACTCCAGAAAATGTAGAAGGCTTTATTACATCGGCATATGCAGCTTTAGGCAACGATCATTACGATACTCCTTTTAGCCTTTGGCCTTATGGTAACGTGAGATCTGACGACGCATACAAAGGAGGAAGCGGAACAAACGATATTCAAGCTTTTCACTTTTTTGAAGTTTCTAATAATATTCGAACAGATTTTGGGGAATTAGACAGGTTATGGTATAACTGCTATGTTGGTATTTCAAGAGCAAATAAGGCCATTGGAGCATTAAACAAAATTGATGATAACGACTTTCCGTTAAAATCAACCAGACTAGGCGAAATGCATTTCGTTAGAGCACATTTTTACTTCATGCTAAAAGTGATGTTTAAACATGTTCCTTATGTAACAGAAGAAACTTTACCAGAGGAATACAATCTTATATCAAATAGAGATTTATCCGATAATGAGCTATGGGAAGCCATTGCTTCAGATTTTGAATATGCTGCAAATCATACACCTGATAGTCAAGCTCAAGTTGGTCGAATCAACAAATATGCTGCATATGCTTATTTGGCAAAAACGAGATTATATCAAGCCTATGAGCAAGATGAAAACTATAATGTGACAAACATTAACCAACAAACATTACAAAAAGTAGTTGACGCTACAGACGAAATTTTAGGAGCTTTTTCGTTAGAGCCTGATTATGCCTTTAATTTTTTATCAGGAAGTTATGAAAATGGTCCGGAATCCATTTTCGCTATTCAATATTCTGATAACGATGGAACACTATACGGAAGGTTAAATTTTGGTGATGTACTATCAGTACCTCAAGGTCTGGGTTGTTGTGATTTTCATAAACCAAGTCAAAACCTGGTAAATGCCTTCAAAACAAACTCTGATGGGCTACCTATGTTTGACACCTATAATGATACAGATCTAGATTATCATCAATTAAACAACTACGACGTAGACCCCAGATTATATCACACGGTGGCCATACCTGGTTTGCCGTTTAAATATCATCCAGATTATACTTACGAAGAAAACTGGAACCGTTCTCCTGGCACCTATTTCTATTATGCTTCTTTAAAAGAAAACGTTCAACCAGATTGCGAATGCTTTGTTAACATTGATCCGTTCTATGGAAATTCTAAAAACAGAATTATAATTCGATATGCAGATGTGCTTCTTATGCGTGCTGAAGCACTAATTGAATTGGGCAAACATAATGACGCTCTTCCAATTATAAATGAAATTAGAAGCAGAGCTTCAGTAAGTACGACTTTAACTTCAAGCTACACATCCAATAACTTCATTAAACAATATGAAGACGGAGTAAACTGTAATTGGACACAGGACTTTGCGCGTCAGGCTTTACGCTGGGAACGTCGATTAGAATTTGCGATGGAAGGTAGTAGATTTTTTGATTTAGTAAGATGGGGAATTGCTTCTGAAACCTTGAACTCCTTCTACGCCGAAGAAAAAACAAAAATCTCATACTACTTAGAAGCTGGATTTGATAAAAACAAAGAAGAATACTGCCCTATTCCTCTTGCTCAAATAAACTTTAGTCAAGGGTTATACCAGCAAAATACAGGATATTAAAAAGAAACTAAACAAGACAAAACGATGAAAAACATACTAACTAAAAACATAAGTGTTATTGTAAGTACAATAACGCTATTCGCTTGCCTGATATGGTCTTGCGAAGATAATTTTGATGAATCAGCTTTTGTAACCAATGTTTCTGTAAACATGGAATCGTTTGCTGTTAATGATATAGAAGGCGAAATCAATAATCAAGAAAATCTGATTACTGTTACTTTGCCTTATGGTACCGACATTTCTGCTTTAACACCTGAATTAGAAATACCAAACGGGTCTTCCATTCTACCTGAAAAGGGACAATCCATAGATTTCTCAAATACAGTTCAATATAGAGTTTCAAATGGAAACATCTACAAAACTTACAATGTAAAAATTCAAACTCAAAAACCAATAAACAGTTTTAAAATCAATGATTTAAATGCAAGCATTAACCATAATTCAAAAATTATATCTCTTACTCTGCCTGAAGGCACAGATCTCACCTCGCTTGAACCAACAATTGAAGTAACTGAAGGTGTAAGCATTACCCCTGCTTCAGGTACAGTAACCGATTTTTCAAATCCAGTAATTTATACTGTTAGTTCTGCTACATTAACTGAAGAATATACAGCTATTGTAACGACCCCTGTTGATGGTCCTGTAATCGCATTTTTAGGAACCTCAGCTTCTTTACAAAGCATTACTAATCCAGATGAAATAGCAGCTTCAGATTGGTTATTTGAAAACTATCCTGGAGCTCAATATTTATCGTTCACAGACATCTCAAATGGAACTTCATTAGCAGATATAGATATCATTTGGTGGCATTATGATAGTGCAATAAACCTACCTACCATTGCCTTAGATGCCAGCGTTACATCTGCATTAATGAATTATCAAGCAAATGGCGGAAACCTATTGCTAACAACCTTTGCTTCTCAATATTTAGAGGCTTTAAATATTATTCCTAGCGGAAAAGGTCCTAACAATGTATTTGGAGACTTTTTACCGAATGGATTTATCGATGGTAACGATTGGGGAATGTCATTTGTAGGACATGAAGACCATCCTATTTTCTTAGGCCTTGAAACTTTTGCTCCTGGAAAAGCTAATTTATTAGAAAAAGGAACCTTTAGATTAAACCATACTGCCTGGTGGTTCTTACCGGAATGGGGTGGTTATGGAGACGGACAAGGCTGGAGAGATCAAACCGGTGGAAACAACCTTGCAAGTGAAGCTTGGGATGATGGCCTTAATGGACGAGTAACTATTGCTGAATTCCCTGGAGGAGCTACTAACATAAATACAGTTGTTATTTCCATGGGAGCCTACGATTGGTTTAATGAAAATGATACAAATGGCAACAACGGCTTTTTAGATAATATAAAAATACTAACAGCAAACAGCTTAGCCTATTTAGCTGACAACTAAAACTAAACACAATGTACTTAAAACAAAATTTTATAATCGGATTATATATCTGCCTTTTCATGTCGTGTTCAAACGATGGTGAAACATATTCGCAAACACCAATCGATACAGGTAATCAAACCGCTATATATCCACTCCCTCCTGAACAATGGATGGGTGAAACAAACCCGTATTATACTTCGGGGTATGTTGGAGATGTTATGCCTTATTTTGATAATGGTAAATTCAACCTTTTCTTTTTACATGATGCAAAAACAAAACCTGCCGGTGAAGGATTTCATGATATCCACAGTTTTGAAACATCAAACTTTACTGAGTTTGATTACAATGGCAGAATGATTCCCTATGGAACAACTGATGAACCTGATTTTGGTGTAGGAACCGGATCAGTTGTAAAAGTCGGAAACCTTTATTATTTCTACTATACGGGACATAATGGTATTCCATCATTCCTTCAAAATAACCCAAGAGAAAGTGTTCTTTGTGCTACAAGTACAGACCTTAAAACCTGGACAAAAGTTGAAGATTTTAAATTAACTGCACCTGCTGGATACTACGATTTCGATTTTAGAGATCCTCATGTGTTCTACAACGAAGAAGAAGGTAAATATTGGATGCTAATGTCTACTCAAACAAACCCTGGAAGAAAGGCTGTGGTAGCTCTATTTACAACTAGCGATCCTTCAACAAATAACTGGGAAGTTCAAAATCCTGTTTACACTACAACTTCTGAAGAAAATTATTTAATGCTTGAGTGTGCCGATATGTTTAAAATGGGATCTTATTGGTACTTGGTTTTCTCTGAAAACTGGAGTAACTATAAGGGCACTAGATACCGTATAGCCAACTCTCCTTACGGACCATGGACAACTCCTGAAACCGATCGATTTGATGGTGAATATTTATATGCAGCAAAGACTGCTACCAATGGAAACCAACGTTATCTTTTCGGTTGGACTGCAAGAAAAGCACCAGAAAACAATACAGGCAATAAAGAATGGGCCGGTAATTTAGTAATACATGAACTTGTTCAAAACACAGATGGTTCATTGCGAGTTCAACAACCAGAATCCATCAGTTCAATATTCACTAATGATGTACCTCTTGAAACAGTAGAAACATCAGGTTCTATTAACCAAACCAATAATACATTCGCACTTGATGGATCCTCTAATGAAGCTAGCGTTGTCTTCAATAGTATCAAAAAATCAAATGAAATCGCATTTGATTTCTCATACGATTCCTTAGGTGAATCCGGGATACTTTTAAATTATGAGAATGAAGGATTTTCTGCTTTCAATATAGCTTTCGAACCAGAAAATAATAGAATCACCGCTTATAATGTTATTGATGGTATTAATCAGTATGTCAACCATATTCCATTTAGTTTTTCAACAGATGAAAGTTATAACATTACGATAACCACAAATGAAGATGTATGTGTGATTTATGTAAATGACACAATAGCCTTTAGTAACAGACTTTACAATACTAGTGGAAAACAATGGGCTATTTACTCAAATAATGCCAAGGTTGAATTTTCTAATATCAGTTTAAAAAACCCTTACTAATATGTTCGAAAACACAAACATAAAATTTGCTAGCTACGGAGAGATTCTTTTTGATGTTTTTAACGACCGAAAAAAAATTGGTGGAGCCCCTTTAAACCTGGCTTTAAGAATAAAGTCCTTCGGATTTCCTGTTTCTATGATAAGTGCCATTGGTAATGACGACAATGGTGTATCATTAACAAACTACATCAAAAATGAAAATATTGATATAAATGGAATCTCGACTACCGAAAACTATGCTACTGGTATTGTTAATGTAACTTTAGATTGTAAAGGCTCTGCTACCTATTCCATTCAACATCCAGTAGCTTGGGATAAAATTGAAATCACTCCTACTATTCGCAAAATAGTTGAGACCTCAGATGTTTTGCTTTTCGGTAGTTTAGCCTGTAGAGACCTCGTTTCTAAAAACACCCTATTCGAACTTCTGGAATACAACAACACATTCAAGGTTTTCGATATTAATTTAAGGCCACCTCATTACAATATAGAAACGCTAAAAAATCTGATGGACAAATCAGATTTTATAAAATTCAACGATGAAGAACTCCTTGAAATTTCAGAAGAACTGGGTTCTTCATCAAAATCTATTGAGGAAAACATTCATTTCATAGCCCAAGTAACCAAAACTAATGCTATATGTGTTACAAAAGGAAAGCATGGCGCGGTCCTACTGTGGAAAGGTAAACTGTATCATAATGCCGGTTTTTTAATCAATGTTGTAGATACTGTTGGTGCAGGCGACTCATTTTTAGCTTCACTAATTTCAAAATTATTAAGTAATGGGGCTCCGCAGGAAGCCATTGATTTTGCCTGTGCTGTTGGCTCTATAGTTGCCCAAAACAAAGGAGCAAACCCTAAAATATTAACAGAAGATATTATGAAGTTTCTAAATAATCATTGCAAAATATAAACACAACGATAACCACTAAACTAAGTTAATAATGAAAAAAATTACAAAACAACTGATTACCCTATCGTTAATCATGTCTTTTGTGAATCTCAACGCACAGACAAAAAACATAGCATTTATAGGGCAAGCTCCCGCTTATAATGATAATATTCCAGCTGCAGCTGATGGCTTTACGTATGATGATGACCGTGCAGCAGCAACATGGTTTATGGAAGATTTTGTTCCTGCAAATTCTAACATTAATGGTAGCTATTTTTCCTTTCAAGATATTGCCGAAGGAGCTGACCTAAGTAATTTCGATGTTCTTTGGATACAAAGCGATGGCGCCACCTGGCCTGGTAGACTTGAAGAATGGCCAAGAGGCACCTCTGAAGGCGGTGGCGAAAGACATTGTATTATTACAGAAGTTGGTTTTGAATGGAATGGCGGAGATGCCAATTGCATTTCACTCGAAGACAGCTTTATATCAAGTATTCGAAGTTTTTATGAAGCCGGAGGAAACATTTTTCTAGGGAATTTCGCTGCCAAAGGATTGGAAGTCTTTGGGGTTTTTGATGGTCTTAGTAATCCATGGGAATACAGACCTAATCAAACCTTTGGAGAAACTGCTCCAATTACAGATTCTTGGGCCGTAGATAATGCCTGGGGCAATTTATACCATGGTGAAACTAATGACCCTATTATGAATGATTTTGTGTTGGGCACTCCAGACGCTGGTTGTAACAATGGTATTTATATTGAGTTTTTAGCTTCTGGATCAGGTAAAAAAAATAGAACATGCCAATACAATCTTGATTTTGGTCGCATAAATGATGATGCCAACACAAAAAATGGAGGTTCTGCAACTTTAGCTCAAAAACAAAGTGAGTTTGAAACCATTTTAAATGCCGAGATACTGCTAACCAATTGTAATGAAAATGAGATTCAAGCCGCTAGATTTAACCCAAGAACGACTGGTCATGGAACCATTATCATAAACGGTGGTGGATCGTATGATTGGTATGCTGATGGAAGCCCGGCAAACTTTAACGATAATGTTAAACTATTTACTAAAAACGCATTGCTATCTTTGGTTAATAGTACCTTATCTACAAAAACGATAAATCCTTCTGAAATAAGCTTTGCTCCTAACCCGGTACGATCGGTACTAGATATTAACTATAAAGGAGAAATAAACACAACTGTTTATAACATCCTGGGGGAAAAAGTAACGGAATCATTTTCTAAGTCTATAGATTTCGATAATGTAGCAGCTGGTATTTATATTATAAAAGTAAGAGACCTAACGTCTCAAGAAACTAGTACATTTAAAATTGTAAAAAGATAAACTAACCCATTTCAATGTGATAATATTACTCTAAACACACATAAAAATGCTATTTTAGCGTCAATCTAACGTTAGATTGACGCTAAATTTATTTAAATGAGATATTACATTTGTAACTATTGCTATAAAGAATTTGAACCTACAAGACGACGCGTTCAAAAATTTTGCTGTAACTCCTGCAGATCTAAAGCACACAATGCGAAGAAATCAAAACAGTCAAAATTACCGACTAAGGAAATTGAAGATACCATTGTTCCCAAAAATATTAATCCTGAACAAACCAAAACGAAAGTAGAAGCTATGAGCGTACCAGGGCGTTGCAAATGCAACTCTTGGAACTCTACTTGCAGATTGGATAAGACTGGGACTTACGAAAGATGTTAATCTACCTGCTACCAAAGGAGACTTAGTAGAATTGGCTAAACACCTAACAAAGCGCTATCATAAAATATTAAACCACCCACCAAGACAAGATGGTGCCCTACCCTATTTTGACCTGCATACCAATACCATAAAATATTCCTTTTTACCGTTAGACAATTAATACTACTCCTTTTTACTAAATGTAAGAATAATATGTATATTTGAGTGTGTACATTATAAAACAAAAACACCACTGTGTTTATACACTCGTTAGGCAAAATAAAATGACTGATAATCCCAAAAATAAAAACCTCGGCATTAATAAGGCTGATATTATTACTTCTATTACTAAGTCAGTTGCAGGTGCTGTTCCTTTTGCAGGAAGTTTACTATCTGAAATAATTGAGAATACAATACCAAACCAACGTTTTGATAGGCTTATAAAATATGTTAAAGAACTTGATGAAAGAATATCAAGAATCCCAACAGATAAATTTGAAAATTTATCTACAAATCCAAGAAGTATAGATTTAATTGAAGAAAGTTTTTATCAAGCTTCAAGAGCTTTATCAAGTGACAGGAGAAGTTATATTATTAATATAGTAATAAATGGAATTTCCGATGATGGTCTTAAACAGGAAAACGCCAAAGTCCTTTTAAAAATATTACAAGAATTAAATGACATTGAAATAATATGGTTAAGATACTATCTAGATCCTACAGTTAATGGGGATAAAGAATTTAGAAAAAAACACGAGAATGTATTAAAGTCTATTTACCCATATATAGGTGCGGATAAAGAAACTTTAAACCAATCTGCTATTCAAAAAAATTACAGGACACATTTAGAAAGATTGGGGCTTATTGTAAACAAATTAGAAATAAATCGTAAAACAGGTCAACCTGAATTTGAGCGTACAACAGGTTTACCAAAGGTCAGATATACTAGAATTACGACACTGGGGGAAATGTTACTAGAAAATATTGGATTCACCAAAAATTAACAGATTGTAAACTTAAGCTGTATAAAAAAATTGCTAGTTTTAGCTAAACCAAAGTTAGTACGCATTTGGTCCCTCTGATTTTCCTACGGAAAATCCTCGGACACAAAACCGCACTATTCATATACTAACACGTTGCCAACAATATTGTGACCCGTTCGAAAATAAGGCTAATCTACATTAAAAACAGTCTTCAACAAAAAATCTTCAACCTGTTCATCCACTAATGAAGGCATTTGCTTTTTAGACCTTTTCTTGACTTCCTTTTCTGGTTTCAACTCTTGGTCTTCAGGTATTATAGTTTTCAATGTGTTATTAACAACAGGCACTTTATTTTGAACAAATTTAAGCACATCAATGGGCTTGTTTTCAAAACGGTCAGTTATTAACAATTTGCTTTTAACATCCCTAAAATGATTGGCAAATGTATCCGATTGTAGCTTAAATGTATTTTTAGTTTCTTCACTATTGCCAGTAATATGATTCACCAGGTTTGTAGATAACCATTCCGACACATACACACAAAAGTTTAAATGCTCTAGATACTTTTCTAACAGAAATTCAAATTGGTTTACCTCTAATGCTTCCTTCTTTTCTAATAACTTAAAAAGATTTTTATCCAGAGAAGCCTTTTTAGTCATCATTTCATAGTACGAAGGTTCAGCTTTAAGCTCCTTATCAAATCCCTTACTATCTATTAAAACGACATTGTTAAAATAAACGGCATACTTAGCATCTTGAAATTCGAGGTTCTTTTCCTTAGGTATAATAGAGCTAGGAATATAAAAAATAAACGGCTTATACAGCTTCATTTGAAGTTCTTCAAACAATTCCTCTAATTCCATAAGTTTTGCTTTAAATTACACTTCATATCACTTTAATAACGCTGAATAGTCTGCTGGAAGTTCGGCGTCTATATCTCTTAAGTATTTTTCAAGAGCCGCCATGGAGCTATGTCCTGTTATTAACATTAATCTACTTTTCGCTTCAAAAGGCGACGAGGCCTTAACTAAAGCTCGATAAAGTTTCGTTATAAACGTATGCCTGAAACTATACAATCCGTAATCAGTTCCCAGTTTAAAATGGTCCTTTACCACTCGTTTAAAACGCTTCGTAAAGTAATCCCGCTTGTTATCTTCATCGATATCCCAGTTACCACCTATCCCATCGGGTGTAAACACATCCAGTTTCTTATCTAAATGAGATAGATCCGGTAAATCTTGTATTAATAAGTCTGGAATAATCTTCGTTTTCACCACGCCGCTTTTAGCCAAAAACCGAACGGTTTTATTATTCAAATCGACATCTTCTACCTTCAGTCTACAGACTTCTATCGGTCTTAAAAAATTATAAGATATAAACTTAATAAACAGCAATAAGCTTGGATCTTCCTTTTCTAAATAGCTATAAATTTCCTCCTGTTTTTCTGCTGTATAGGTCTTGTTACGCTGTGGTATAGTTTTAAGTACAGGTATTTTCTTGACATAGTTTTGACTTATGATATAATTATCAACCAGCACCTGAACTAAGCTGCTTAAATCAACTCGATAATTGTTCCTGTTACGCGCACTTGTTTTGGTTAATACATTATTCAAAAACTCGCTTACAACCCTCTCGTCAAGTTGATCAATGGTTTTCAAATCTGGCTTATCTGATTCCAACCACAGTAAAAAGTTTTTTAAGCGATTCTCGTAGGCTCGCTTGGTCGTTTTGCTAAGTAACTTCTCTTTTAATTTTAAGCCAAAGTCGAATGCTTCCTTGATAGTCATTTTAGGAGCTTCTAATTCCTTTTCTTCTTCTTTGGGATTAGTATTCTTAGTTTCATTCTGAAGATCTTCCTGTTTAGCCTTACGCTGCTCTATTAGTTCACTGTTATCTTCAAACGGATTAAATCCTTCTTTAAGTAATTTAAGAAGCACTTTCTGGTATTTCGTTAAAACAAAAAGTCGCTCTTCTTTTGTTTTATACCTATTGGCTTCGCCATAAACGGGAGTCACCCGTTTTAGTTTTCCTGTTTTAGGATTTCGATAAGAAAAATAGACGTACCAGCGTTTACTTAAATCGCCTTTAGCCGTAAATATTTTGGGGTTAGAAAATTTCTTCTGTTGGGACAAATCGTATGCACTTTCGTATTCACAAACGTATGCTAAGGTAAGAATTTCTTTAATTATAGCCATAAAAAAACGGTTTAGTGAAAACTAAACCGTTGATTTTGCTTGACTTAAGCTTCGTAGCGGGAACAGGACTCGAACCTGTGACCTTCGGGTTATGAGTTCATCACTTGACAAATTCATAACACAAAATAAAGGCTTCCCAGATGCTATATTTTAAATTCGTGTTCCAAAACGTGTTCAGTTTTGTGTTCACTTTGTTATTTAAATTTTCACAAATGTAAATTAATTATACTTTTTTAAATCTCTTTCAATAAAGATAATTATTTATAAGAAAAATAACTTATCATGATTGAAATCAAGCACGATTAAATATAACATATATACTATTCTAAATTATTTTACTATAAATTTAAACAAAACTTGATTAAAAGTTCTTTTATTTGAAATTTTCAAAACATATATTCCAGGAGTTAAATTCTTTGTAGAAATAGAATCCTCATTATCTATTTTATAACTTCTCCCCATTATATCATACATTTCTATATTAACATCTGATAGAGGTACCGATAACTTTAAAGTTAAATCTTGCCCCAATTTTACTGGATTAGGAAACCCATATACCTTTACTTTTTTATCATAATATTTATCAAAGTCTTCAATATCTAAAGTTGTATTATCAAGAGTTCCAATATTAAACTCAGAAACTTGTATTGTACTACCAGAAACCTCATCCCAACCAGTAATAACTAATTTAACATACCTGTAACTTACTTGAGGAAAATCTACTTTTATTTCTGATACATCCGTAGCCAAAACAACGTCTTCTACTATTGGTAAAAAAGGACCTTCTTCTGAGTTACTTCCATAAAATGCAACAGATGATGCTCTCAAAAACGAAGAGCTATGATCCGTACGATGTCTGAACGTGAAAAAACTAAAGTTTTGAACAGATAACATATCTATAGTAAATGAAGGCTCATAATTAATAGCGGCATCAATTCCTCCAAACGATTTTCCTGGCTTTACGAAAGCAAAAGCCGTTTGATTATCTCCATCAATAATATATTCAGGTTCATCCCCCCCTATAGTGGCATCTTCTGGCCCTTCAATGGATGTTTTAATAATCCACCCTAATTTATTTAACAAGGTATCACGCCCTGTATAATCAGGCAAATCTTTATTTATAACAAACTTCATAGATTTCCCTAAATATGGGCTTTCTGCTTGGTAAGTTATTAATCGAGGTTGTGCAATTAAAGGCGTTACTACTCCCAAATTAATTGCCGATGTTCCATTTTGTGGATCTGAAACATATAAAACAGGCTCTGCTTGATCTACATCTTTCAACAATAATGTGCAGCCTGCTCCTGCCTCAATACTAAATCCGTTATGAGTAAAGGATGCAGCTTTGTGAAACACAAGACCATAAACCTTTTGTTGCTGATGATAAACCGCTTGTAATGAATCTGAATTTACTAATATTTCAATTTTTGAAACATCATAAGTTTGAACTTCTGATTTCGAAACTCCTGGTAGCATTATATAAGCATAATTAGCCTCTGACGGATCTACTCCATGATCAAAATTTAAAGTAAAAACACCTTTTGTTACATAAGGATTATCCAAATAGTTGGTGTTAATACTACCCCAGTCTCCGGTTTTTTCCTTCGCTGATAAATCAATACTTCCTTGACTTGGAAAGAAATAACCAACTTGGTCATGATAAACCCAATCTAAATCAGTATAAGTATAATCACCTTCACTTACACTAGATTGATTTCCATTTGAAGAAACCACAACCTCACCATCAAGGGCACACTGGTTAACGGTAGTATTAACTGTTAACCCTGAGGTAGATTTAATATCATTTCCTAAGCAAACCACCTCGTTATTAAAAAAGAACCATGACTTTTTTGCCGATGAGTTAATGCCGCTGTAGGTATCTTTATACTGATATGTAGACACTATGTTTACACTATCTGTAACACCTCCCACAAAATCCGACTCTCCCATTTTTATATAACTAGAAGCTTTCGGAATTGTTGTATATTCAGGACAAGTAACTCCAGGTATTTTAGCCCAGTCCCAGACCGGAAAAATATCAAAATACTCATCTCCATCAACATAAACACCGGTTGCTCCATCAGATAAAAAATATTGTTTTAACCCTTCACCATTATCTGCCAAAATTTCATTTCTGGCAGTTCGATTTGATACCATTCTAAGATCTATTGAAAAATCATTACGATTATGGACTGAATAATCGGTTTTATAATAATGTATACTTCTTGGGGTTAAATTATAATTAGGTGCTTCAACGCCTGATATTCTTAAAATTATATTATTATATTCCTCTTCATATCCTGGGTCAAGTATTTTCATCCTTTGAAAAACCCCAGTATCTTGTGTTTTCTTAACCTCTTGAGGTCTAGTAGAGCCTCTTCCCATAGGGTTAAAATAAATATATTCTCCCCTAAAAATAGAAGCATAAGAATCCTTAATCAAACCACTCAACACCTTTAAATTCTTTACAGGAATTTGATAATCTGTGTTGACCGCATACATACAAGCCTTGGTTATACCTTCCATAAACACAATACCATAATGCCCGGTATACAACTGTCGACCATGTTGCGTATAAGAATTGTCATACTGTATACCTTCACTTCCAAGGGTATAAACTAAAGGAGAATAAATAAAATCCATCGCTTCTCTCAATAGGTTATAATCCTTAGTTAAACAGGCCCGATACATATAATGTAAAGCAACATCTACCCTATTAGCTCCAGCTTGAGCTGCAGGATTCCCACCATTGTCTCTTAAACGAGCTATACATTGATCTAAAAGAGAACTTGTTAACTTTTCACTACCCAAATAATCTATTAGAATTAAAATTTGCCCCATGCGTTGTGGCTCCGCTATTTCATTATACCACCAGTTATTAGATCTTGGTTTAGTATTTTGCCAAAATTCAAGAAGGCTATCTATTTTAGCTTTCAAATCGGAACTAGAATAATACGTACTTGATTGTAAAGTATATGCTAAACTCATTATAAGCAACCTATCTAAATGTACCATTGGAGGCCATTTGGTTCTAACTGTAGAACTATAATCTACATCTAAGAAAGCCCCATCTCCCTGAATTTGCGACAAATAATCTGCCACATCTGCATCTAAATCAGTACTAGTTATTATATTATCCTTTACTAAATCTTGAATTATGCGTTCTTTAAACACATCAAAAACTAACCTATCTTGTACCACAACTTTACATGTTGTGGTTATTGATGGATTCGAAATAGCCTTTGCTGTAATTGTAGCTTCCCCAATAGCTAAACATTTCACCTTGTTATCAGAAGTTATTGTAACAATTGAAGGATTAGAGGACTCTAAAGCAAAATCTCTATTCGCTACAAAAATTGGAAAAAAACTAACATTTAAAGTTTCTAAATCGTTAACCACAAAATTATAGATATCCTCTTCAAATTTCATAGATAAGGGTTCTACGGCATTCCCTCTAGACACCATTGCCGTCGAAAAATCGACTGGACTTGTATAGGCCCCTTTCATCCAAATCAAATCTATTGGAGCATTTTCAGGTGCATTCATGATTCGCTTTGGACGAATATTAACATTATTTGATGGCGTACCAGTAGTTAATACCTCTGTCTCAGCCCAAGTTGCGCCACCGTCATTAGTTCCAAATTTATAAATTTCGAAAATATCCTGTGAATTACGTTTCGACAAATATACAGTTGAAATATCTCCGGAAGCAAAATTCATTCCTCCAGAGGACAAAGCGTGTGCTGGAAATTTAGATTGATTTGCAGAATAAGCATCTGTTAACAAACCATCACCAGCCGTAGTAATTTCGGAAATTTCCCAAGAATTTGAGGTATTATTCCAACGAGCCTGATTATAGACATGTTCGGTACCATCAGGATTAAACGAAGCAAATAAGACTACTGGTAAACCCTCATCATCTAATTGAATATCGTAAGCCCAAGCTTTCTTGCCAGTAGCAGCTTCGCCAAAAATAATATCTGGTGGATTTCCTGCATCAATACTAGATATTGTTTCTCCATTTGCCTTATACAAATTATAACTTAATCCTGTCTCGGCTGTTGAAGTTCCCTCAAATTTCACATAATGAATAGACCCTTCGTTATAGGCGTAATAATTACCTTGAGTTCCCCCGCTTGCCAACTGGGTATATACAATATGAATCGACCCATCTGAACCTTGACATGCCGTCATATAAGGAATATCCAATTTTGTTGTGTAATCATTTCCATTCCCTGGTGAAAATAGTCCAGAGCGTACGGTCCTACTTCCCATATCAGCCTCTATAATTTCACTAGTGTCAGCATTAAGTCCTGAGGCATAGGTAACCCCAACATTATTTTTACTTCTGGTTAAAATATACACATCATCACCAACAGTAAATGGCAAAGTACCACCCGCGCCATAAGCTGTACCTGTTTTTGATGCTGACCATTGAGACACATCTTCTGGATTTGTTGTTACCCATACATAATAGTGTGCTTCTCCTTCATTCTTTGATGAAAATAATAAAATTTGACCATTCCCTCTTACCAATAAGGCTGGAGATGCAAAGTCTCCTCTAAAACTTGTAGCTACTACCTGCTCCTGGTAATAACCTGTAGTATGGTTATAAGAAGCAGCTACTAATGACTTATTGCTATTTACCCAAGCAAAGTAAGAGCTACCATTATAATAAATTGCACTTGGTTGGGAATTTACAGACCAAGCCCCATCTTCCGTTAAAGGCACTATAACCTTTTGTTGTGCATGTAGTGAATTTGTTCCATACAAAAATGCAATACACACAATAATTAGTAGTTTAAATTTCATACAAAAAAATTTAGTGATTAGTAAAAAACATCTAAAACATTTCTGTGTTTTAGACCTGAGCAATCTAGAATTATTCACTAATTAACTATTGTCGCAATCAATTTTATATTTGCTCTATTCACTTTTCTTCATCAAAATCTTTAACTTTTAACATTCTTAAGACAGTATTACATGCGTTAGACATTAGCCAATTACATATTTACATATTTCTGTGTTTTTAAAGATTAATTTTATTTTAATTTCCAAGTTATCGTATCACTTAAAAATTTTCCATTGACCTCTCCTATAGCCTCAATATGGTTATCACCTTTTTGTAATACAACATTATCGAACACCCAGTGCCGCACATTCACACCTTGTTTCCCTTCAAATGTTTTGCTATTTACTGTTAAGGTTACCTTATGTGCATTTGAAAACACCTGGACACTTGTTTCAGATTGCGTTCTTATGCTATCTCGACGATTAGCAATATACAGCATAGGTTCTGGATTCCAATTAGCTTTATACCAAAAGAAGCTATCCTTTTTTTGCTTTCTATCGAAAGTTATTAACCCTTTAAGGTTTCGTGCTTTTACACCCCCTCTATTCCACATAGGTGTTGCAAACTCGAACATATTCCATAAATACGATGCTAAAATATACGGATGTTGTTCTATAATTGCCCATTGTTGAATATGTGTTTCGGTGTGATACGCCTCGGGTGAAAATTGACCGTTTACAGGATCGATATCTTTGACCAAAGGTAAGCGTTCGGTAGGTTGATCGATATTTCCATCGGCGCCATATTCAGTAAGCATAACCAAATAATTAGGATACTTTTCTTCTAAGCCTTCTGCCCACTGTTTTAAATCGCCTATCTGCCCTTCGTACCAACCATAATAACGATTCATACCTTGCAAATCACTCATTAAATTAGCTGGTTTATCCATAGCCCCATAACCACTAACGGCACCAGTATAACGATTTGGATCGTTGGTTTTTGCGATATCATTTAACTCTTTTGTTAAAACTGCAACATATTCGTTGGACGTTTTAGCATACACCTCGTTGTGCAGCCCCCAAATATAGATTGAAGGATGATTAAAATTTTGACGAATTAACTCCACCATTTGTTGCTTGGCATTCTCGCTTTCCTCTTTTGTGTAAGTATTTACAAAAGGTATTTCTGCCCAAACCAAAAAACCTATCTTATCGGCTAAACTATAAATATGTTCTGATTGCTGATAATGCGCTAAACGCACTGTGGTAACTCCCATTTCTTCCATAAGAGCCATATCTTCATCTTCTTGCGTTTTAGATAATGCACTACCGAATCCCCAACGGTCTTGGTGGCGCGTAACCCCATACATATTATACTTTTCGCCATTTAAAAAAACGCCCTCACCTGCTTTTAACTGGATAGTTCTCACTCCCAAGGGCTGAACAACCGCATCTAATTCTTTGTCATTTTCAAGGATTGATGTCGTTAAAGTATATAAATATGGATCTTTTACACCTTGCCACAAATGCGGTTTATTAAGTGTAAATGATTGATTAGCGATTTGCATACCCTGTGGACTAACCGTTACGTTGCTTTGAATAGTTTTTACTACTTTACCGTCACGATCATTTACAACCGTCCGTAAAACAACCGTTTTAAAGACTGATTCTTTATTTTCAAGTTTAACTTTCACATGAATATCGGCATTTTTTTTAGACACATTATCTTGTGTAATATAAACACCAGGCGATGCATAATCGGTTACTGTTATGTTAACTGAATTGGTAACAATTAAACTTACCGGACGATAAATTCCACCGTAGATTGGAAAAAGAAAATGGTTTACAGGAATAACATCTGCCCGTGCATCATTATTAGTTTTTACAAGAATAGTATTGTCTACTCCATAAACTAATTCTTTGGTAACCTCAAATGAAAATGCAGAATATGCTCCTTTATGTTCAGTTAAAAACTTACCATTTACATAAACTTTTGCTACATTACCAACACCTTCAAAACGTAAGAATACACGTTTGCCTTGCCAGGCTTTTTGGGCTTTAAATTTTTTGCGATAAAAAGCATCACCTGTATAAAATTGTTTGGTGGTTTGCATATCTTCTGCATTATAGGTATGCGGAATTGTTACTGTTTCCCAGTTAGCTTCTGTAATACTAATCTCCTTATTTGTACCCTCCCCTTTTTTAAACTCCCAATTATCATTAAAGGAAATCACTTCCCGTGAAGTTTGAGAAAAAAGGTTGGGCATTGAAAACAATAAAAAGATAAAAACATAATATTTTATATTCATAAGTTGGTTTTTACATAAAAATCAAGTCTGGACTAAAATTAGCCCAGACTTTAATCAACAATTAACTCAATTAACTCTAACTCAAATTAAAGTTCCTCGTAAACAAGCTTAACAATATTAAAATCTGATATTTGAACTGTACTTCCTGAGGCTCCCCATTTAGTATAAACCAATTTAAAATATCTGTAATGTACGGTTGTTGGTAAATCTACGGTAACTTCGGATTCTTCAACATTTACTGCTATACCAGCTGCAATTGAAGTAAAGTTTTCTCCATCATTACTGCCATAGACACTTGCCTCTGCCAAACGTAGATTTGCCGATGTATTTAAAAGTCGATGACGTAAGCGAAATGCACTAAACTCCTCTTCCTTTTGCATATCAATTACAAAATACACCTCTTCAGATGCTCCAACGGTTATACCTCCTAAAGATTTACCCGGTTTAACTAGGCAAAGACATGTAGGCTCTCCTTCTTTAGTTCCATAAGCATCAGGATCATCAATTAGACTTTCAGGGGATCCAACAACAGTTGCATCTTCAAAATACTGATGGGAAGTAGTAACACCCCAACCTTCACGACTTAAATCCTCATAAGACGTATTTCTTACATGAATTGTAATTGTAGCTTCCAAGGCACTACCATCATCTGTTTTTACAGTAATATTGGTATCCCCTAGACCTAAAGTTGTTATGACTCCTCGTCTTGTAACTGTAGCTACATTTAAATCACTTGAGGAGTAAAGTAACTCTTGATTTGTTGCATATTCCGGATTTATGGTAATTATTTCTGTTAAATCTATAGTCTTGTTCATACCGATATAAAAATCCTGATACTTTGAATCTACCTGTAATGATTCAATTAAAAACAATTTACTTTTCACTTTTACTGTAATCACTGTCCATAAATCGTTATTATTTACGGGATCTATTCTTAAAGCTGCTTCTCCAACTCCTATTGCTGTAATAACACCCTGATCACTTACCTTAAAGACTTCTTCATTTGTACTCGAAAAAATATAATCATACTCATCTTTATCTTGAGCTGTATCAGGAAATAGAGACAAACTCAAATTGTACTCATCGGCTACTTCCAATTCTAAAATATCATCATTAACACCATCAACATCTATTCTTGTAACCTTTATAGTATCATCTTTCTCATCATTATCAGAATCACACGACATTACTAATACCGCAAGAGATAATAGAGCTATTCGCGCAAACAACATACCTCGTTTCATATTCATAGTTTTATGTTTATTTTTCATTATGTATCTAATAATTAATTAATTATAAGCACTTATATTATCATCCTGAATATCTTCAACGTTATCATGAGGCATATTATATCCTGCTGCGTTAATTTCAATTTTTAAAGCATCAATTTGGGCTTGGGTAATTTTAAAAGCTTTATTTCCATAATCGTTTAATGTAGTATCGACTGGTGTTAAGAATCCCCATTTTTGAAAAAAATCAAGCATATTTAATCCTGAAATTCTACAAACCTGACGCACAAAATCTAATTGAAGAATGCCTTGTGTAGTAGTATTTGTCGTTAAATTAGGAGTTACACGATAATGCTCATAAATATCTCTATAAAAATCTGTTTTCCCTAAAGCATCTACCATATATAATTTTAGTTGCCAAAAAGGAACCAGTTTAGATAAAAAATCACTTGTAGCATGAGGGGTATTTCCTGCTATAATATTATTTTTAGCTACAGAATAAGTACCATCAACCAATAACTTACATGGTTCTCCAAATTCAGTTTGTACATACAAAGACATTAAATTATTTGTTACTTCTGTCGTACCTGCCCATTTTAAACCTGGACGCAACTGATTAACATGACCTGCCTCATGTGCTGGTCCCCAAAGCCTAGCTTCAAAACGACTGGCATTACAAAATATTTCTGCATAGCTTGATGTATATGCTGTTCTGTAACTGGTAGCATAAGGACTTGCTCCGTTATAATCGATATGAAAATACATTCGGTTGTTAAACATTTTTTCATACTTCTCTAACCCGGCAAACTCCTCCTCCAAATAAACTAAACGATCATATTTCTCTAATACAGTTACTATATCTGTATTATAACTTTTAAAATTTTCTGTTGTCCATGTTATATGTGAACGTAAACCCATTACATCAAGATCCTGATAAACAGCGTTTCCTAATATTCTCGTCCAATCTTCAACATTATGTTTAGCTAAATCAAAATATCCATTAACCTTAGCATTTACAAAATGTATGTTTACTGTTTTTGCTTGAGCGAGTTCTTTATCTTCATCTGTTTCTAAAATTAAGGGGATATTATCATTTGTTATGTTTTGCACATATACTAAACCACTGTTTTCCATCATCAAACGATTTTCACCTTCTAAAAGTGGGTAACTTTTCGCACTACCAAAACCGACATTTAAATCCTGTACATCAATTGTTATATTTTGTCCCTTTGTATCACCAACAATTACTAAAAGTTCTTCACCTTCTTCTACGTAAATACCTGTTGGATTATCTCGCTTACTATAAGTTGATGTCTTATTAATAGCACTCTGTACTGATGGGTTCTGATATGGACGATAAGATGCAGCTCTGAATTCTGAACTATACTCGCCTACGAATAGATCGAGTGCCAAATTGCGTAACTGGTCATCTGGAATAGCTTTTAATTCTGCTTCTGACACACCTTCTTTTAAAACAGAATACATATCATCTACAAAAATACCTGAATAATCATAGTTGGTTGTTCCATCTTGGTAAAACTCCATTTCTGCACAACTTATTCTATTTTGATAAGACGAATAAACATCGAAGCGAACCTTTGCTATATTTTCTAAAGGAGTTTCAAACTTCATCACGGTAACGTTAAAATTAGCATCTCCTCTTGAATACTCACCTACCTTTGTAAAGGTTTCTGGTGCCGCTTCCGTAGACACCCAAACTTCATATTCATTAAATGCTCCCCACTTATTTCCTGCATCTGTACGAGGATGATAAATAATTCTATTTAAAGTATAACCTGATTCGAGTGTATATTCTATTTGAAATGGCCATTCTGAAATTGCTCCAAATTTTGAATTAAAATAAGTTTCATAATCACTATCATAAGAAAATTCTAAACCACGATTTTCTATTTCAGTTTCCTCTGAAGTTGCTTTAGCACTTACTATACCTATAAGCTGGTCACCTACTGCTTGCTCTTGACTTACGGGTACTTTACGACTATAAATCCCATAATCTAAGGTTATTACGGTATTTCTTGGAGCTTCAATATAATTGGGCATCGTTGTAACATGCAAATACTCACCTTCCAAAACAACTGAACACCAATCCTTTCCATTAGCTGCTATATCATAACTAACTTCTTCTGAGTTCACATTACCTGTTAAAACCAAATAGATATCTTTAGTCCCTCCTTTAGAGTCAAAATTCAAATCTAACGGCAAAACTCTTAGCCACCCTTCTTGCTCTTCTACAATTTTATCATCTTCACAAGACTGAAAACTGACAATAAATACCATTAGTAAGGCATATATCCACACCAAACTCTTATTAAAATTTTTAAATTTCATAAATAATGTTCTTTTGATTGTTATCTATTAATTAGCACTTTCTATTGGTTCTATATTACTTTCGGAACCAGTATACCCGTCATTTTGATTAATATGCCCTTGAACATTTACACTTATTGCTGATTCCGATATTGGCCATAGCACATGCCATGCTCCCATAGTATATTCATTTCCTATTTGATTTGTAACTCCTTTATTATAAAAATCTGTTACAGAGGAAATATGATCGAAAAAGAAATTATTTTCTGAAAAATTGTTTAATGAATATGTCTTGCCGTTATCGGCCGGTATACCTGTTTGAGCGTATATATAAGAAATTCGAGTTAATTCTGTTTTTCTAGGCTCTTCATAAAATAACTCACGAGCACGTTCATCTACTAGTTGACGCATCGTAACTTCACTAAGCATCAATGGTCTTGCTCCTGCTCTTTCTCTAATGGCATTCAAATCAGCCATGGCTTTTGCTGTTTCTCCTTTCCAAATATAAGCTTCTGCACGTAACAAATAGGTTTCTCCTAAACGAAAGATATACCAATCCGCATTACCTCCTCTCCAACTTGCTGCTTTTTGATCTGGAACATTAACTTTATAGTTTGGCCATCCGCCCCAACCTCGAATAGTATCTCTACAAATAACGGTAGCATCTCCATTTACAGCAGCCAAAGCTTCCTTAATTGTTTTACCAAACCACTCTGTGCCTTCCAAGCCTGGATTATTATATTTCAATTCTTCAACATGCATCCAATTATCAGACTCGCGATCATGACGTAAATCAGAATTATCCAATTTCCATATTTGATTCTGCTGATAATCTGTTGGGCGAAGCGTAAAAATTCCACGACCATACTCCGATAAATAAGGGTTTTTCTCCTCATTGTTATCTACAAAGCCATTTTCGCCATTTGGAGTTCTAAGCATTCCCGACGAAGTATGCCAAGGCAAAACTTGACGCTTAATTTCTAATCCTACCGGGGTTGCTGATTCATCGTCATAACGATCGATAACCACATATAAGGCTTCTCTATTTTCTGCAGATGCTTTATTTTCTGTTTGATGTAAATCCCATACCACATTTTTTGTAGGGTCATCGAAACCAATAGCTGTACCAAAACGACTCGTCATAAGAGCATGTTGCCCACCATCTATAACAGCAGACGCCGAATTTACTGCATCTTCGAACTCTCCTAATGCTAAATTTATTTTAGTTAATAAATGAAATGCCGCTCCCTGGCTTACCATACCTGCATATACATTCTTAGGTAAAAAAGAAGCTGTTTCATCTAAATCCTCCTTTATTTGTCTTAAAATTACCTCTCGCTTTGTTGTGAAAAAATCATAACGCGGTTCAGTAACCTCTTCAGCGATAAAGGGGACATCTCCAAATTGATGTACTAATCTATAATAGCGATAAGCACGATGAAAATACGCTAAAGCTAAAACTTCTTTCTTTTGATCCTCATTATCAAAAGCTGCACTTTCTGCTCTCGAAATAATTGTATTAGCATCTTTAATTCCTTTATACAACGACTGCCAAAAGAAATGACATCTAGCCATATTTGTTCCGGTTGCTAAGTTTGCACTAGGCGTAATTTGTCTAACTAAATCCTGAGGTGAACGAGCGTCATCAACACGTCCATTCACACCAATATCTGAAAAAAACACTTCTGTAAGATATGCCGGATCTGCAGAAAGACTAGTTGGATAAAACTCCAAATAACGCACATCACGATTTAACATATCCGTTCCTGTTTTCAACCCTTTGTAATCTTGAAAAGCGTTTTCAGGTGTATAAAATGATAATGGCTTTGGTTCTAACCAATCGTCTGAACAACCAGTAGATAAAACAACAGCTGTTAGAAATGTTAAACATGATTTTAATTTATATATAGTTTTCATTTTATTTTTTTTAAAAGGTTAAATTAAATCCTAACAAAAGACTAATAGGTGTATTACTACCTGAATTTTCAGGATCTTCACCTGGCCAGTTACTCAAATAAGCTGCATTTTTTACAGTCATATTTAAGTTAAGATCTGAAATTTTCAATGGTTTCAAATAGGTTTCAGGCACCTTATATCCTAATGAAATATTATCTAAACGCATAAAATCTGCCTTTCTCCAAACATTATAATTAATGCCGCTCGGAGCTTTAGAACTTAATCTGGCATAATCATTTGTTGGATTATCTTCACTCCAATACTCTGTTATAATTTGATTTGTGGTATTAATTAAAGCCCCATCATTTTTAGCCCTGTTAAATGATTTCTTTTGCCCCAAATATGAATACATATTAAAAGAGAAAGTGAAATTTTTCATTGTAAAAGTATTTCGCATACTTAAACGTGTTGTAGGCACTTTAGATCCTTGAAATTCCTTATCAACATTGGTATACTTATAGTTTCCATCTTTATCTAAAAACTTAAAGTCTCCTGGAGATTGCCCATATAAAGCAGCCTCTTCTTCTTCCCCGAGTTGCCATACTCCTAATATTTTATAATCCCAAATTTCATCAATTGATTTACCTATAAACCAACCGTTTCCAATATCATCAGCTTCTTTTTGACCTACAACATTACCCTCTCCATCTAAAACATCCTCCATTAAACCATGTAAAGAATTGATTTTATTTGTATTATGTGAAAAGCCAAAAAATGTTTCCCATTTGAAATCTCCTTTTTGAATATTAATTGTATTTAAAGCAAACTCAACTCCTGTATTTTCAACTTCTCCAATGTTACTCCAAACATTTGAAAACCCGATTATGTCCGGCAAATCACGCTGAATAAGAAGATCATTTGTTTTCTTTTGATATAGATCTATACTTCCATTAATTCGATTATTGATAAATCCAAAATCTAAACCAATATTATAAGACTCCGTATTCTCCCATTGTAATTTAGAATTTGCCATGCGGTAAGCATAATAAGCGTTAATACTTATTGGTTGACCACTAGAATCTATGTATAGATATTTTCTTGAATCCAACTCCATAAGAGCCTGATACATACCAATATCTCTATTCCCATTTAAACCCCATGATAAACGCAACTTCCCATAATTAAAAACATTTGATTTAGGGAAAAAACTTTCATTTGAAAACACCCAAGCACCTGCTATCGATGGAAAATTAGCTCTAGGGTTATCTTGTCCAAATGCAGAATACCCATCGCGACGAACCGTTCCTGTTATCATGTAACGATCATCATAACTATAATGTAATCTGCCCATTAAAGCATCTCCAGTACTATATGTATCATTACTTGAAACTCTAGGGTTTGTTCCCCATTCAATTCCATGGGCTCCTAAAACATCACTAGGTTGGAATCCACTATTTACCATGGTATTCGACCAAGTCTGAAGTTTTTCCCAGTTAGCAAGAAAAGTAATATCAAAAGCATGTTTTCCAAATTCTTTATTCCATTTTATGGTATTATCCACCTGCCAATAAAACTGTTTTGAATTAGTACGAGTAGCAGTATCCGTTGCATCAGCCCAAAGTGGGTGTGCTGTTGATTTATGATTTAAATAATTTCGCCATTGATAACGTGGTGAATAGGTTGTTTGAGCTGTAATACCCCATGGTAAATCGATCTTTAAATACAAAGCAGAGTTTAAAACATTAATATCGTTGGTTCGATCAATATATTCTCTATTGATAAATGGATTATACCCATTCAAATTGTCGTTTGGATAATACTTATAAGTTACACCATCATCTTCATATAAACTTCCATAAGGAGATAATGGCCGATAACCACCAACATTAACGTAAGCTTCATCCCTATTTGTAAATTGTGTATTAATACCATAAGTAATAAAATCGTTTGGTTTAGATTCTAAATTTAAACGAGCACGAATAGCAGAATATCCTGTTCCAACTAAATTAGCCTCATTATCCACATAATTTAAAGAAGTGTAATATGACGAATTATCAGAACGACCTGATACGCTAACAGAATAATCCTTACTATACGCTGTATTATACGTTAAATCTCTCCAATCTAACACATTACCAGCTATATAGTTATCAAGTTCTACATCGGAAAACCCTAACCTTGTAAACCATGCAGCCGTAGGATTACCACTGGAATTGGTTATAGCCATCCAATCAACTAAATCCCTGTTATTTAAAGTATCCGGATTATCGTAATAACCATCCTCTTTTCCTGGATTCTGAGCTTTCATTACAGCTTGTCTGTAAGACACATAGTCTTCTCCTTGATAAACCTCAGGAAGAGAATTCGCAAAGTTTGTTGTTAAAATTGAAGAAAATCGAATGACTGGTTTTCCTGATTTACCCTTTTTGGTTGTTATTAATATAACTCCATTCGCTGCTTTAGCACCATAAACCGCGGCTGAACTTGCATCTTTAAGCACATCAATACGTTCTATGTCTTGCGGATTGATATCTGTCAATTCTCCTTGGTAAATTACACCATCTAGGACAAATAAAGGAGTGGTGCTACCACGTAAATTATTTTTACCTCTTATCAGAATATTACCTGCATTTCCCTTGGCACTATTGGTAATACCCATTGATAACCCCGGTACGTTATTACGAAGTAAATCTTGTACCGTAGCAGGCTGTTCCTTTTCTAATTTTTTTGCATCGACAGTCCCTAAAGCCCCTGTTAAATCCTTTTTCTTCATGGTACCATACCCTACCACAACAACTTCATCTAACTGAGCTACATCTTCCTGAAGGCTTACCGTAATAAAGTCACTGTTTTCAACAATAATTTCTTTTGTTTTAAATCCTATATAGCTAAACTCTAAAACATCTCCAATTTCTGCTTCAATACTAAAACCCCCATCAAAATCTGAAGTCACTCCTCTGATTGTATTTTTTATTATAACGTTTACACCTAGAACGGGAACATTGTTCTCATCTACAACTTTTCCTTTTATTTCTTGTGCATTAATAAATGCTACAGAAATAAAATAAAAAGCCAGTAAGTAAATACCCCTCATAGATAAAAATTCACCTATGAGCGACTGCTTAAAATCATGTTTCATAAATTAATAGATTTAGTTAATTTGTTAGTTTGAAATACTCTTATTCCTTTTTTTAATTAGAAAGAAATATTATTTTAATAAATTCTGTTTCATTTTATAGATTTCACTACCTGCTAGCAAAAAAGCTCCTACTCCATAAGTAGCTGTCATTTCTGAACTTACTTTTTTAGGATTCGCTCCAATAGGCTGAACCCAACCCAATTTTCCATTCTTATCAACAATAGATTGCAAAGCCCCCCAAGTTTTATTTAAAATTGGGCAGTACGTCTTTTTATCTAAAACATCGTTATTTATTCCATAGGCAATAGCATAAGCTATAAGAGCAGTAGCACTAGCTTCTGGTGCTGGGTAAGAATTTGGATCTAAAAGACTGGCATGCCAAAAACCAGATGAATCCTGCAAAGAAACCAACTTGGGTACAAATTCTTTAAACAATTCTTCATAAAACAAACGATACTCAGAATCTTGAGGTAATTGCTTCAAGATTCTTACTAAAGCTGAAGCTACCCAACCATTTCCTCTACCCCAAAAAACCTTTTCACCATTACTTTCTGTTTTTGAAAAATAGCTATCATCTCTAAAAAACAAACTATCCTTCTTACTATATAAGTGATCATAAGTTCTTTTAAATTCCTTATCCATAAAATCTAAATACTTATCATCCTTCTCTACAGCGTACAATTGGGTATACACAGGGGGAGCCATAAAAAGAGCATCACTCCATGTCCAAGATTGCTTGTTACTATGATGCATATTCAAATTTCCTGGGTTATTAATCACCCAATTTGCTCTATTTAATACAGAATAAAGTATCTTTTCATCTTTAGACAAATCATAAAGCCCAAGATATAATTGGGCAATACAAAATTCGTCAGCATGGTATAATTGATATTGTGGATAGTTTTCAAAATTCCCAGGGACAACCCAATTTGCTTTTTCTCCAATATTTTTTAACCAATCTATATATGTCTTATTATTGCTGTTGGAGTCATTTGCTTTTGCCCATTCTAATAACCCTAAATAAAAAGTTGCATTAGTCCAAGCTCCAATTCCATTATCATGTAAGTTTCGGGTTTCACTGTATGAGAAATTTTGTATTTGCCAAGAAGCTAATTTATTTGCAACATCAGTTATTCCATTTGTATCAATACATAAATTTGTTTCTCCACTTTTCACTAATTTTTGAGAATTTTTTATTTGATAATTACAGTTATAAAACACTAATACTACCAAAAGAAAGGAAACAAATTTAACGTAATACTTGGTTATTTTCATTGAGATTAAGTTTTGGTTTTTGACAAATGTATTCTTTCACATACTTCTACTTTTGCCCATTTCGCCTAATCTTTTGCACTATTTGACTTAATCGATTAAAAATGTTCATTCTAGAAAATTGAAATTGTATATTCGAAGAGTAATTAAAAAGCTTATAAAGTGCATTCAAATCTTAATTTAAAATCTAAAAGCTTCCTTATATTTTTAACTATTTTTCTTCTACTATCCTCTATTGTTACTTCTCAGGAAAACCAATTTAGGTTTCATACATTTTCTCCTGAAGGCGGATTCTATTACGATGGTATTGCACAAATCAAACAAGATCAAAATGGTTTTATATGGATATTAATGGAAAACGATTTATATCGTTTTGATGGCTATAATTACAAACGATACTATAATCATTTTAAAGATTCTGAAGATCTATTTGAAAAAAACTTTAGAAGTATTGTTGTTGACAATCTAGGACAACTTTATGTATCTCTATCAAGTGGTCTTTATACTTATAACAAATTAACCGATTCTTTTACAAAAGTTTTAGAAGGTGATTTTTTTCAATTATGGGTTACAAGAAATAATATAATACTTGCAATCAAATCAAACCATTTTGGAAAATATGATCCGTTAACCAAACGTTTTGTCGAATTCTCTTTTAATGGGAAACCTTTATCGAATGTTCAAAACGTAATTAACGAAAATAAAGGCTTTTTCTTTATTTCATGGGGCAGAAACATTTTTAGATATAACAATGAAACAGACGAAATCTCATCCTTTTATACATTTAAGAATGATAATTTTATCAAAGGGTCCTGTAAAATCCATAATACATTATGGTTACTTTCCGCAAAAAACTCGTTTTATAAAATGGATATTCCATCTGGAAACATAATTAATGAAGAGGAAATCCAACCCTTAAATGAATCCATTTTTCCAAAAATGATTTTAG
The DNA here is from genome assembly GCF_014596975.1 of Aestuariibaculum marinum. GTDB lineage: Bacteria > Bacteroidota > Bacteroidia > Flavobacteriales > Flavobacteriaceae > Aestuariibaculum > Aestuariibaculum marinum. The sequence continues at coordinate 49,664 of NZ_JACVXD010000014.1, forward strand.
CCGATAAAAATGAAAAGATTTGGATTGCATCTCAAAAAGGACTTTTCGTTTACAATACAAAAAATAAAACTTGCAAAAATTATATACACGATAAAACAGACCCCTTTAGTCTTCCCAATAATTCTATTTGGACAATTGAAGAAGATTTACAGAAAAATATATGGATAGGCACCTATTCTGGTGGCCTTTGTTATGTAAATCTTGATAAAAAAAACCACTTTACTTCATTTTCTACATCCAACAGTCCTTTAAATCAAAACCTTGTCAGTGGATTTGCTGAAGACGACAATAGCCTTTGGATAGCAACCGAAGGTGGAGGAATAAACCAAATTGACAAAAGAACGAGCACCTATAACTATTATTTAAACTCAAATGAAAATTATACGATATCCTCTAACAATGTAAAATCTTTACTTATAGACCAAAATAAAAATCTCTGGTTTGCAACATTTAGAGGAGGACTCGGTTACTACAATCAAAAAAACAAAAAGTTTAAACATTTTGAACATGACACAAGAGACAACAACTCTATATTGGTTAATAATCTCAGGAAGTTATTACTAGACTCTAAGAATAATCTTTGGATAATTTACCAAAATAAAAACCTAGAAATTTCAAAATACTCCATTAACAACGACATATTCCATCACTACCAAATTGATGACGAAGAGCCTTATCATTATATTTATGACATTTGTGAAAATGGAAATAATCAGCTATGGATTCTTACCCATAATAATTTATATTCCTTCGATAAGGATAGTGGAAAAACAAAAAAAATTGAACTACCAAACAACTCATTACTTTATGGTCAAACCTTTTGTTTAGATGGTAATGAGAATTTATGGATTGGCACTATTGGCAAAGGCTTATACAGATATAATACGAAAACAAATACCTTTAAAAACTTCGATGAAATATTAAAATTCGGAGTATCTTCAATTTATAGTATTTCACTAGACTTCGAAAACAATATCTGGTTGGGAACAGATAATGGCTTATTCAAATACAACACCTCTACAAATTCACTTTTTCGTTTCGACAAAAAAGATGGAGTTCAAGGACAGGTATTCTACCCTCTCTCAACTTTTGTTGATAAATCTGGAAAATTATTATTTGGAGGAACGAAAGGTTTCACGATTGTAAACCCTAGAAATATTGATCAAAATATAATAAAACCAAAAGCTATAATTTCTAACTTTTACATAGATAATACCCCTTCAAATCCAACAACGAAAAACAAATCAATCAATCAAAACTCTATAAGCTTCCCTAAGTCAATAGAACTAAATTACAAACAGTCTAATTTTGGCTTTACCTTTTCATCTAACAACTATTTAGTTCCTGAAAAAAATAGATTTAAATATAGACTTAAAAAATATGATAACCGGTGGATAGAAGTAGATGCCTTTAATCGTAATGCCTTTTATTCTAAAGTCCCTTCCGGAAACTATACTTTTGAAGTTATCGTAGCTAATAACGACGGTATTTGGGGCGACCCACTTAGAATAAGCATAAATAAGTTACCGGCGCCATGGTTAAGTTGGTGGGCATATACCATTTATTTTCTAATTATTTGCTCGGTAATTTTTACTATTTTCAAATACTATCGCTTTCAAAAAAAATTAAAACTTCAACTTTATCTAGATAAACTTAATCAGGAAAAACAAGAAGAAATTCATCAATCACAATTAAGGTTATTCACAAACATCTCTCATGATTTCAGAACCCCACTCTCTTTGATTAGCGCCTCTATAGAAAAACTTAGAAATGAAGGACTTAAAGAGTATTATTACAGAATTTTAAATGGAAATACGAAACGACTTCTTGGTCTTATCAATGAGTTAATGGATTTTAAAGCTATAGAAAACGGCAAATTACCACTCCAAGTAACCAAAGCTAATATTAACGAACAAATTGAAACTTTTGCTTTCGGATTTAAAGATTACGCTCATCAACATGATATATATTTTAATATTGAACTAGATCCAAATCTATCAAGCCTCTTATTTATTGATAAGCATATCCTTGAAAAAATTGTTATGAATTTACTTAACAATTCTTTTAAATTCACAAATAAGGGTGGACAAGTAACTATTAAAACTATTAGTAACAAAAGTAAGTTTCACTCATCCTACCAAAACAAATTTAATCTAGGTGAAATGAATTTACTAAACAACTGCTATTGCATTTCAATTAATGACACAGGGATTGGCATATCGCAAGAAAACCTTCCCAAAATTTTTGAAAGATTTTACACGGCCAATTCTGAAGGGTTCAATACAATTTTTGGAACGGGAATAGGATTGTTTCTGGTTAAAAGTCTCATTTTGTTACATAAGGCTGAACTAATAGTCTATAGTGAAGAAAATAAAGGAACTGACTTTTTAATTTGCTTCCCTACAGACCCAAAAATTTATAAAGATTCAGAATTCTTAAATAATCCTGAAGACTCAAACAGAAAAGAGCCTACCATAGCAAATAAGTCTTATGATATCCAAAAATCCTCGGAAGAAATAATCTCACAAGAAAATAATTATGTAAAGGATAAAAGGCGCATTCTCTTGGCCGAAGATAACGAAGATCTTAGAAATATGATTTCTGACTATTTATCTATTAACTTCGAAATTATTGAGGCTGAAAATGGTCTAGTAGCATTAAATCTTTTAAAAAAAATGAGAATAGACCTCATAATAAGCGATATAATGATGCCCGAAAAAGATGGAATTGCTTTTTGTAAAGAAGTCAAAGAAGATATTAACTACTCTCATATTCCTTTCCTTCTGTTAACAGCCAAAGTAAGTATTGATAGCAAACTAGAAGGAGCTGATTCTGGAGCAGATATATATTTCGAAAAACCAATAGACTTTAAACTCCTTCTTTTATCAGTTAAAAATGTCTTTAAGCAACAAATGCAAATGCGTGAATATTACTCCAAAAATTTCTTTGCTCAAAGTCATGAACTTACGACAAACGAACGCGAAAGTGAATTCATGCGTACTTTCATTTCCATTCTTGATAAAAATTTAGACAAACCTCAAATGGATGTTAACCATATTGCCAACGAAGTATCTATGAGTCGTAGTAAATTGTATAATAAAATAAAAAGTATTACAGGAAATTCTATCATAGAGTTTATAAAAAATTACCGCCTTCGAAAAGCAGCCCACCTTATCATAGAAACCGATCTATCGATGCGTGAAATTATGACTTCTGTAGGAATAGAAAGTCAATCCTACTTCTCAAGAAGCTTTAAAAAAGAGTTTGGGATAACTCCAAGTCAATTTGCAATAAAAAACAAAAAAAATGATTTATAAATTAGAACAATTCAAAATCTCAGTTCTAAGATTTTCATTTGATTAATGAATTCAATCCTTTTGAATAATAAGGAAGCTATCGATTTCCAATTATCAAAAAAATCTTTTTTTTGTATCACACAAATTAAAAACACCCAATAATGGGTGCAACTACTCAAATCCCCCTAAAACACTTTAAAATGGCAATTATTGACTACAATTGCAATTTACACCACCCCTAATTTTATTTTGTGATAATTTTTTATCACAAAAAATATCACAAGAAATTTAGTTATAATTTTGATTGGTTTACTATGTAGTTTACCCCAATTTGTTAGTCTCTTAATGATTCATCATCTAAAAGAAACTGCTCTAAAAGCTTTAAATTAAATCTACTCTTATCCAAACCACTCTCTAAAAACCAAAAACTTTGATATGAATATTCACTTTCTTCATACCTTACTTTCATAACATCTTGTAGTACTTTATCAAACTCTTTAACAAGATAATCCGGAACATGAGTATGAACTTGTTTTAAGGTGGCGATATACCTATCTAGCTCTTCTTTGGATTCTGTTTTTTCTTTATTATAGCGTTTGCTGTAAATCCAGACCACAAGCTGCACGAAGTCTTTGCAAAACAAAAAGTTTTCAACCTTATCTTTTAGCGTTTCATACCTGCAATAATCACCGCTATAAATCTGCTCTAACAACTCTCTTAAGTATTTTGAAACAGTTAGATTTCTCTTCCCTGCTTCGGCTTGTATGGTATCTTTTAATTCTTGCGACAGACGTAAATTTACTGATGGATCAGTATTCTTTACGGGGTATTCTTTACTCATATAATTTTTGGGTGCTTAGTTTGATGTTTATTATTTTAACTTGACTTGAAACACGGCTTCTAAAAGATAGGCATCAACATCTTGTTCGCTAGGTAAATTTGCCTTTTTTGACTTTTTAACTTTAGTAGGTTTATCTTTCGATAAGTTCTCTTTCTTTAAAATATTGTTATAGGCTTTGTTATTGAAAACCGAATTGGGAAGTTCTGTTAATTCTTCTGGAGTTTCTTCTGTTTGTTTTCTATCTAAACAAAAAACAGCCTGAACTTTATCAATATGGCTACTAATCCAATCTAATTGTAGTTTAAACAAGCTTAATTCTTCCTTTGTAACTTCGTTAATCGCTTCATTGGTATTGTTTAATAACCAATCATAAACATACTTGCAGGTAAGTATATGTTTTTGATATTCCCCAAGCAAATAATCAAATGTCTCTTTTGAAAGTTCGTCTCTTAGTTTCTGTAACTGATATACATTATTTTCAAGCTGGGTTGGTTTGCTTAAGAGCTCAACCGTTGGTGAGCATTTATTAGCATAGGTGGTATCACCATTAGCTTTTAAAACCCCTACAGCATTTATTACTCTATAGTCGTTAAATTCCTTTTCCTGTTCTGGGGTTAAATCCGGGAAAATATTATTGGGGATATAAAACAGGCTTGGTCGGTATATACCTTGTACCAACACTTCTAAATCATTGCCGTGGGTCATGCTTTAGTATTTAACAATTGTGAATAATCCTCTGGCAGTTCGGCATCAATATCTCGCAAATACTTTTCAAGAGCTCCCATGGTGGTGTGTCCAGTTATTTGCATCAGTTTACTCTTAGCTGCAAATGGTGACGATTCTTTTACTAGTGCTCTGTAGACTTTCGTGATATAGGTATGTCTAAAGCTATATAAACCATAATCCTGATTAAAACCAAAATGATCTTTAACGACGGTTTTAAATCGTTTACTGAAATAATCACGTCTAGCCTCTAAGGAAGTTTGCTCTCTTACTTGATCTATAGTCTCAAAAATATATCTATTAAGCACACCTCTTCTGTAAGAACCATTGAAGCGTTCAATAAAAGCATTTTGGGTAGGTTTTCCTGGTTGTATATATTGAAATATAATACCATGCATCTCACTCCATTCAGATGTAATATTGGCAATAAACTCAGGACCGTTGTCCATGCGTATTTTTTCAGGCTTCCCTCGTTTATTTACTAAATGGTTCAAAACCCAGACAATTCGGTTACTGGTTAAAGAAAAATCGATTTCAATATGCAATGCCTCTCTGTTGTAATCGTCAATAATATTAAAAGCCCTAAAACGCCTTTTATTTTCAAGCACATCAGTAACAAAATCCATACTCCAAGTATGATTAAGTGTTTTAGGGATATCTAAAGGTTCTTTTACTCTCGCTGGCAAACGTTTTTTAGCCTTACGTCTTAGAGGTAATCCTAAAGCTTTATAAACACGGTGTACCCGTTTATGGTTCCAATAATAACCTTCTCCTTTTAATCGGTCAAAAGCTTTCCAAAAGCCTTCTTCTGGGTGGGCTTCTGCCTTTTGAAGTAGTGCTTGTTCAATTTCTATATCATCCTTAGGCAAGGGCATATA
>NZ_JACVXD010000015.1 GCF_014596975.1 Aestuariibaculum marinum
TCATATTAGAGTAAGAAAGAGGGACTTTAGTCCCTCGTGTAACAAACCTATGGACTTCAAGTCCATAGTGGTTTAGTTATACTGCTGTTTCTAATACAGGCTTCTTTTTTACTTCAGCCTTTTTGATACTTCGTTTACGTTTGTATTTTAAAGCACCAGACGGGCAGCGGTTAACCTGTTTTATGATACGTTCTGCATCGCTGGCGTCTAAATCAATCCAAGGAATTATAGAGGTTCTAAAAACGTCTGATAATTCTTTTCTACATTTTTCAGCATGGATACAAACGCTGGGTTCATAAGTTACAGTAATTTCAGAATTACTGAAAGTATTAGCTTCTGTTTTCATAGGTTTTAGCAATTTTTGGGGTATGAACGTGTTACAAATTTAACTAACTATAACGTTGTAGTATAATTTATCTGACTAACGTGTGATATACCCGATAATATGCCGGAATTAAATTTGATGAATTATTATAATTTAGTTTTGTGTTGTTATAATTTAAAATTCTGAGGTAAAATGGAATGTAATACTCGGGTAGGTTTGCTGTGTCATTTGCAGCGAGAACGCCGAGTCTGCTAAAAAGACCAACTGTCCGTGTTTGTCTTTTGCTAAGTAGCGTTGTTTTACACGTAAAAACTCTTTGTACTCTTCACTTTTCTCGTCTTCAGCTTCTACCCAACAAGCTTTATGTACATTTAAGTTCTCATACGAACACTTGGCGCCATATTCATGCTCCAGGCGGTATTGGATAACTTCATACTGTAAAGCACCAACGGTACCAATTACTTTTCGTCCGTTTAATTCTAAAGTAAATAACTGAGCTACCCCTTCGTCCATAAGCTGGTCGATACCTTTATATAATTGTTTCGATTTTAAAGGATCGGCATTATTAATATATCTAAAGTGCTCTGGAGAGAAACTCGGTATACCTTTGTAATTAATAGTTTCGCCTTCGGTTAGGGTGTCTCCAATTTTAAAGTTTCCGGTGTCGTGTAGTCCAACAATATCACCGGGATATGAGATATCGACAATTTCTTTTTTCTCAGCAAAGAAGGCATTAGGACTTGAGAATTTTAATTTCTTACCATTCCTTACATGTAAATACGGCTTATTTCTTTCAAAAGTTCCAGAAACAATTTTAATAAATGCCAGGCGGTCTCTGTGATTAGGGTCCATGTTGGCATGTATTTTAAACACAAATCCGCTGAAGTTTTTCTCATCTGGATTTACCAGTCGCTCCTCACTGTGTTTTGGTCTTGGTTTTGGAGCAATTTCAACGAAGCAATCTAATAGTTCACGAACACCAAAGTTATTTAATGCAGAACCAAAGAATACGGGCTGTTGGTTTCCGCTTAAATATTCTGCTTTATCAAATTCAGGGTAAATACCTTCTACAAGTTCAATTTCATCTCTTAATGTATTGGCAGACGATTCGCCAACTAATTCATCAAGTTGTGATGACGATAAATCTGAAATCTCAATAGTTTCTTCAATATTTTTTCTACTGTCACCACTAAACAGATTAACGTTTTTCTCCCATATGTTATAAATACCTTTAAACTCGTAACCCATACCAATAGGGAAACTTAAAGGCACTACTTTTAATCCTAATTTTTGTTCTACTTCATCAAGTAAATCGAAAGCATCTTTACCTTCACGGTCTAATTTGTTGATGAACACAATCATAGGAATGTTTCGCATTCTACAAACTTCAACCAGTTTTTCAGTTTGTTCCTCAACCCCTTTTGCAACGTCAATTACAACTATTACGCTATCAACAGCCGTAAGTGTTCTGAACGTGTCCTCGGCAAAATCTTTGTGACCAGGCGTATCTAAAATATTAATTTTAGTGCCATTATATTCAAAGGCAAGTACCGAAGTCGCTACCGATATACCACGCTGACGCTCAATTTCCATAAAGTCACTGGTAGCACCTTTCTTGATTTTATTACTTTTAACCGCCCCAGCTTCTTGAATAGCACCACCAAAGAGAAGTAATTTTTCGGTTAATGTTGTTTTACCGGCATCTGGATGTGAAATAATACCAAAAGTACGACGTCTGTTAATCTCTTTTTGAAAACTCATAATTATAATTTGCAAATGGGCTGCAAAGATACTATTAATAAATGCAAAACATATAAATGAATTTGATGTATTTACAAATTTTATAACCAAGTAAAACTGTGTTTAATTTTTTATGATTACCAGGTGTAAATAGTACTTTTTTGAGAGTTAAAGAGTACGAGTTAGAAGGTTTTAGATGATACAGTTTGTCGAAAAAACTGTTTTTGTATTATATTATTTATTAACTTACAGATGTTCTTAAAATGAAGAGTAGCAAAAAACAGTAAAATATTAACATTTTTTAATATCATTTTTAGCTTTAGTTTTAAATCATTTAACTTCTCTCTAAATAATAATTTACTACTGAAAAATGCTTCGATATTGCCTTAAATAAAGGTGTTAATGACATTAAAGGATTTTTTATTATCATTTAAAAAAATCATTAATTAATAGCAAAAGTATTATTTATGGATAAAACTGCTTACTCTTTATTTGGATTAAAACCGTTAACAGTATTAAACCTCATGTTAGGTTTTGAACCCATAATTTTTGAAAAGATTAGACTAACGCATGTTAAAAAATTATATATATTATTAATTATTCCTAACACGATTGTCAAACCAACTTCTCTCTGGCAATCCCCTTCCAAAAACCCAAACCAAGTTCAACCACAACCACCGCAACAGTTTGTTTTTTTCAAACAGTTGTACAAACATGTTCTGCGTATTAGAGGTGATGCACCTTTAACGTATGAAAACTATGGGTAATCGAGATTGTTCGATTTAAACTTAAGAACACTACCAGAAGGTAAGTACTGGGTTTATTTCTAGATGCTTAACTGTATTGGATGGATGTATTATATACAAATATTGTACGAATATAAAACTATATAAGAGGATAAATAATATTAAAATAATACTTTAATAAGAAAATTTATATAGTTTTGTCTCGTAATACGTAAAACTTATAACTCAAATAAAAGACTCAAAATAATTTATTAAAAAGGTTTAATAGCACATTTTAAAATCAATTTTCTCCTTAAAATTTTTAATAGCATAGAAAATTACTGTGTAATCGCACAGGAAGAGAATTAAGAATTTAACCCTAAACCAAATAAATTATGAAGAACTCTACTTGTTCGAATTTAAAGTCAGGAGATTTTATTCGGAGTATGTATTCAAGTTTTGTATTACTGTTCTTTTTACTGCTAGGTTTTCAAACTAGCGCTAATAGTAACACGGACGAAAATTTAGAAATTCTAGCACCTCCTAATGCAGTTGCTTGTAATACCGATATTCCGATTGCTATAACCTCTTCTGATTATACTGATTTAACAGTTACAGAGAGTATAACAGGATTGTTGTCATTGGGGTCTATTGTAAATGAGGACAATGTTACTGATGCCGATGTGTCCAATTATGCAAGTATAATTTCTGTGGCAGGTGTTGGTACAACTTATACCATTCGTGTTGAAGATACAACTACCGATGAGTATTTTACGGGGGGTGGATTTGCTGGGTTTTTAATTGAAAATCCGGGATTACTTCAACTCGATTTACTTAATAATACCACAATACGAACCTATTTAGATGGAGAACTTAAAGAGTCGTCATCGGGTGGCGCTTTGTTGGCATTGAATACGTTAATATTGGGTTCTGATAGTTTTTATGCCGGATTTTATACCACTGAAGATTACGATACCATTGAGATTTCGATTTCTAGTGTACTAAGTGTAGCTACCACAACATTTGTGTATCATGCTGTAACCAGTAGTTTTTGTGCAGGACCAGATTTAGAACCTAACACACCAACAGCCTTTGTTAAACCAACATTTCCGGCACGTATTGTTGACCAACATACAGGAACAAGTGGCGTAACAGTTGGAAGTGTTAATGATGCCATGAACGCAGTAGACTCTAACCCTAATAATTATGCAAGTATAGATTTAATAGCGAGTGTTTTAGGCTCCGGAAGCATTGCTATTAAAGATGCTATTACCGATTACCCGGCGGGAACTTACGCAGGGTTTGATATTGAAACGTCTTCAGTATTGAATTTAGCCCTATTAGATAATTTCACGATAATAACTTATCTGGATGGTGTTCAGCAGGAAGTAAGAACAGGTAGTTCTGAATTGCTTTCACTTGATAGTGGCTTGTTATTAACTGGTTCTGAACGTTCACAGGTGGGATTTGTAACCACTATGCCTTTTGATGAAGTACAATTAATATTAAACCAGCCTGTGTCTGTAGATTTAGGAAGTACGCGAGTTTACGGTTTAGTCTTAGAAGCTTTTGCCCAGGGTGAGTTGGAGTGCACAACGCCAACGGTGTTAAATAATCCCAATCATCCCGTGATTATAAATAATAACCATACAGGTGTTAACGGTGTTGCTTGCGTTGCTTGTGAAGTCGATAATGCAACAAATGTTATTAGTGAAAGCACATCCGACTTTGCTATGATTAACGTAACTGCTGGAGTGGCAAGTACAGCTTCTGTCGCTGTTGAGAACGTTCTGGGAGTTTATCCTGCAGGAACTCAGGCCGGATTTACTATTCGTGACACAAACGATATTTTACAAGTCGATTTATTAAACTCGTTAACCGTAACCACCTATTTAGATGGTATTGTTCAGGAAACTGAAACCGGTAGCGGACTTTTAGCGCTTGAAGCTCTAGGTTTAGTCAGTATTAATCCTTCGCAAACTAATGGTTTTGAATTGGTAGGATTTACAACCACATTGCCATATGATGAAATTCAATTAACGGTTGGGGCATTGGTAGGTGCTATAAATAGTATAGAGGTTTATGGAAGTTATGTTGATAAATCTATGTATATAGAAGGAACAGTAAACAATGAGTCCGCCATTAGTGCGGCCGATGGAACGCTTTCAGTTTCAGTAACAGGAGGTATGCCTCCATATGCTTATTCATGGAGTCCAGGAGGACAAACATCAGCATCCATTTCAGGATTAAACGCAGGAACCTATTCGGTTACTGTTACAGATTCTGAAGGTTGTGAAAGCATAGCCGAATTTATAGTGTATACCGATGGTGTTCAGTATCCGGTACCGTGTAATACCGAAGATTCCGTAGCCATTACCAGTGCTGGATTTACAGATTTAACTGTAACGGAAAGCGGTACAGGTTTAGGGGTTACGAATTTAGATAATATTATAGACCCGGACTTGACTAATTACGCGACTATTTCTACCACACTGGGAGTGGGAGTAACCAATAGTATTTTAGTTACCGATACAACTTCAGGAGAATTTTTCGAGGCCGGAAGTTATGCTGGATTTTTAATAGAGGACAGTTCTTTACTCCAGGCAGAATTATTGAATTCAATCACGATAACAACATATTTGGAAGGAAATGAACAGGAAACCCAGACCAATACCTCACTTTTAGCTTTAGATAGCCCGATTTTAACTGGCGATGAAATATCTGTTGGTTTTTATACCACTGAGAATTATGATGCCGTTGAAATAACAATGTCCAGTGTTGCAGATCTATTGGTGTCTACAAGGATATATTATGCCGTTACTAATGCGTTTTGTGCAGGTCCAGATTTAGCGTGTAATACAGCCACACGATTAACGAAACCTAATTTTCCAGTACGAACGGTTGAAGAGCATACTGGTGTTGGCGGACTGGTTACATTGGGTAGCGTTAATAATATAAACAGAGCAATAGATTCTAATCCTAATAACTATGCCTCAATAGATTTGTTGGCGGGCGTTGCAGGAACAGCTTCCATTGCTTTTAAAGACGAACTTACAGATTACCCAGCGGAAACATATGCTGGTTTCGATATAGAGAATGCTTCCGTTTTAACGACCGATTTATTAGACGCCATTACCATATCAACATATTTAGATGGTACTTTAGTAGAATCTAAAACAGGAGGAACAGAATTAGTTCCCGTAGATTCTGGTTTGTTACTTACCGGAAGTCAATCGATGCGCTTAGGGTTTATGACGACCCAACCTTTTGATGAAGTTCAACTGTCATTAAACCAGTTGGTGTCTTTAGATTTAGGTAGTACGCGTGTTTACGGTATGGTACTTCAAACATTTTGTCCGGGAACCATCAATTGTGATGAACCAGTTGTGCTTTCCAATCCAAACGATTCTGTAATTATTAATAACGATAATACAGGAACAGATGGGCTGGCTTGCGTGGCTTGTGAAGTTGATAATGCAGTAAATGCAATTTCAGAAGATACTTCAGATTTTGCTTTAATAAATATAGTGGCAGGAGTTACAGGGGAGGCTTCCATCGCGGTAGAGGATGTTCTAATGGATTATCCTGCTGGCACACAAGCTGGTTTTGTAATTCGTGACACTAACGATTTACTTCAGGTAGATTTATTAAATACATTAACAGTTACAACCTATTTAGATGGTGTTCAACAGGAACAACAAACATCAGCAAATTTGCTGGCTCTTGAAGCTTTAGGTTTAGTGAATATTACGCCAACAAGTACCGACGGGTTCTATGTTGTGGCTTTTACAACAACTACAAGTTTCGATCAGATACAATTATCCGTAGGGTCGTTAGTTGGTGTCATAAATGCTATTGAAGTTTATGGAGGATATGTAGATACTACAAATACATCATTCTGTGATAATGCTCGAATAGCGCTATTAAAACAGGGCGTATTTAATGATTTAGATGGTGATGGTTGTACAAATGTAAATGAAACCATAACTTATACCTACACCGTAACAAATACGGGAACTGTTAGTATTGAAAATGTAGAATTAACCGATCCTATTTCAACCGATCCGTTGTTGCTTGCTTCAGGTGATACCGATGGTGACGGCGAATTAGATGTCGATGAAACATGGATTTACACTTTCGATTATTTAGTAACCCAGAATGATATCGATGCTGGTTTAGTAACTGGTCAGGCAACAGTAACAGGAGTTAGTACAGGAGGAGATAACGTAAGCGATTTATCAGATAGCACCGATATTTTAGCCGATAATCCAACTGAAACACCACTTTGTCAAACTGAAGATATTGCTCTGGTTAAACAGGGGATGATTAATGCCAGTGGCCCAAATGGTTGTACAGAAGAAAATGATACTATAGACTTTGTGTTTACAGTAACAAACGAAGGGAATACGACATTAACTGCGGTTAATATTATTGATCCAATGGTTGGATTGGGAACCATTACATATAGTTCAGGTGATACCGATGGCGATAGCGAATTAGATGTTGAAGAAACTTGGGTTTATACGGCTTCTTATACTATTACTCTTGCAGATTTAACACCTGCAGATCCTTCTCTTCCTGCTGCTGTATCAAATCAAGCAACAGTTACAGCTTCAACGGTATCTGGAGGTACTGTTTCAGATTTATCAGATGATGATAGTGTATTAGAGGATGATATTACTGTAATAGATTTGTGTCAAAACCCAGATATAGCACTAATTAAAACAGCAGTTTTTAATGATGAAGATGCCGATGGATGTAGTAATGTAGGGGAAACGTTAACCTATACGTTTACGGTAACAAATCAGGGGAATACAGGTTTAATGAATATAACGTTAACCGACGATATGTTCCCGAATTCAACTGATATAACTTTGGATTCAGGTGACTTGAATGATGCCACCATTTTAAATGTTGGAGAAGTGTGGGTGTATTCTGCAACTTACACCTTAACACAGGATGATATCGATAGCGGAAGTATTACTAATCAGGCAACGGTTAGCGGGGAGTCTACAGAAGGAGATGTTGTTCAAGACGATTCTGACGATGATAGTATTCTTCAAGATCAACCTACTGAAACCACAATCTGTCAGTCGGCAGGAATTGCAGTAATTAAAGAAGGCGCATTTAATGATGCTAACTCAAACGGTTGTAGCGATATAGGAGAAACCATTTCATATACTTTTACAGTAACCAATACCGGTAATGTAAGCATTGAAAACGTAGTATTAAACGACCCCATGTTAGGAGGGGGTTTAACTTTAGCATCTGGTAATACTGACTCAGACACTGAGTTAGATGTTAATGAAACATGGATTTACACTGCCAATTATACCATTACACAATCCGATATTGATGCTGGATTAGTAAGTAATCAGGCCACATTAACCGGAATAGGTGTCGATGGCACTCCGGTAACAGATTTATCAGATAACGATAGTATAACAGAAGATGAGGTGACAGAAACTTCGCTTTGTCAAAATCCGGCCATAGCATTAATAAAAGAGGCTGTGTTTAATGATACTAACGGCAATATGTGTAGTAACGTAGGGGAGACAATAACTTATACGTTTACGGTTACTAACCAAGGAAATATTAGTATTAACACCGTAGGCGTAACCGATCCAATGTTAGCGAATCTCATTACTATGGTGTCAGGTGATACAGATAACGATATGCAGTTAGATGTCGATGAATCTTGGGTATTTACAGCCGATTATGTTATTACACAATCTGATATTGATGTCGGTATGGTAAGTAATCAAGCTACTGTTAATGGTGTTGGTGTAGACGGTACTCCGGTAAGTGATTTATCAGATAACGATAGTGTCTTAGAAGATGAGTTAACCAATACAACCCTGTGTCAATTTTCAGATATAGCCTTAATTAAAACAGCGGTGTTTAATGATACAAACGCTAATGGTTGTAGTGATGTAGGGGAAACCATTTCATATACGTTTTCTGTAACCAATCAAGGTAACGTCAGTATTAATACAATAGAATTAACAGACCCATTATTAGGAGGAACACCATTATTTTTAGCGTCTGGTGATATTGATGCAGATAGTGAGTTAGATGTAACTGAAACCTGGGTTTATACCGCTGAATATACCATCACACAACCTGATATTGATGCGGGAATGGTAAGCAATCAGGCAACGGTAACAGGTATTGGTGCCGATGGTACAAATGTTAGCGATGTATCGGATGATGATAGTATTCTTGAAGATGATACTACAGAAACTACATTATGTCAATCTTCAGCGATTGCTGTAATTAAAACAGCAATGTTTAATGATGCTAATAGTAACAACTGTAGTGATGCTGGTGAAACTATAACCTACACGTTCTCGGTAACCAATCAGGGAAATACAAGTATTTCAACCGTCGTGTTAAACGACCCATTACTTGGCGGCGATGTAACTTTAGCTTCGGGAGATACAAATTCAGATAACATTTTAGATGTTACAGAAACTTGGATTTATACTGCCGATTATACCATCACACAATCTGATATTGACGCAGGAATGGTAAGCAATCAGGCAACGGTAACAGGTATTGGTGCCGATGGTACAAATGTGAGCGATTTGTCGGATGACGATAGTATTCTTGAAGACGATACTACAGAGACAGCAGTTTGTCAATCTTCAGCGATTGCTGTAATTAAAACAGCAGTATTTAATGATACAAACAATAATGGTTGTAGTGATGCAGGCGAAACCATAACCTATACGTTCTCGGTAACGAATCAGGGGAATACAAGTATTTCAACCGTGGTGTTAAACGACCCATTACTTGGTGGCGATGTATTTTTAGCTTCGGGAGATGCTAATTCAGATAACATTTTAGATGTTACAGAAACTTGGGTTTACACCGCCGACTATACCATTACACAATCCGATATCAATACGGGGTCAGTGAGCAATCAGGCAACGGTAACCGGCATTGGTGCCGATGGAACAAATGTTAGCGATTTATCAGATGATGACAGTGTTCTGGAAGATGAAATGACAATCACAAATTTATGTCAGTCAGAAGGTATTGCTTTAATAAAAACAGCCATATTTAATGATGAAGATGGTGATGGTTGTAGCAATATAGGAGAAACTCTAACCTATTCTTTTGCGGTTTATAATCAAGGAAATACAGTCATTGGAAGTATAGTTATAACTGATGCCATGTTAGGGAATCAGGTGACTTTAGCTTCGGGTGATACCGATTCAGATAATGAACTCGATGTAGATGAAACCTGGGTGTTTACAGGAACTTATGTGTTAACGGATTTAGATATTAATGTAGGTGAAATCACTAATCAGGCTACAGTTGAAGGCGTAAGCGTTATAACCGGAGCCAATGTAGCCGATATATCTGATGATGATAGCGTTCTTGAGGATGATGAAACCGTAACCACCTTGTGTAACATTAGTTCAATTGCACTTGAAAAAATGGGCGTGTTTAACGACGAGAATGGAAGTGGAGCCATGCAGGCTGGTGAAACCATTACTTATTCATTTATTGTTTATAATACTGGTCAAACCACTTTAACTAATATCACACTTCAAGATGATATGTTACCAGGTATTGTACTTGAAGGCGGTCCAATAGCCGAATTACAACCGGGAGAATCCGATAGTACAACCTTTACGGCAACATACACCATTAGAGCCGAAGATTTAGAGAATCCAACCATAACTAATCAAGCAACCATTACAGCCCAAGATCCTTCAGGTAACCCGGTTACCGATATGTCTGATGATCCTTTTAATACTACAGATGTAGACATGAACAATAATGGTGATCCCGATGATCCTACGGTTCTGGTTTTACCAACTGCTGATGAAGCTGATTTTGAAATCTTTAATGGTATTTCTCCGGATGGCGATGGATTGAATGATTTCTTTAGAATTGAAGGTATCGACAATTACCCGAATAATAATCTACAAATATATAACAGATGGGGTGTTTTAGTTTACGAAACTAATGGCTACGGAATAAACGGTAAGGTCTTTACCGGGATTTCAGAAGGACGTGCAACAATCAGGAAAAATGAAGAATTACCAACCGGTACCTACTTCTATATCCTAACACGATTGCTTAGTAATGATGATCCCTTAGTAAATAAAGGATATTTATACATTAAAAGAAACTAAAAAACACAGACCTCATGAAATATTATTTATTATTACTGTTAGCATTTATAAGTGTTAACTTCAGTTTTTCGCAACAAGATCCGCAGTTTACGCAGTATATGTATAATACGCAAGTGGTAAACTCGGGATATATGGGCTCTAAAGACGCACTAGGTTTGGGTTTATTATATAGAACGCAATGGGCTAGTTTTGATGGGGCACCTAAAACAGGAACCTTCACTATACATTCACCCGTTGGTTTATTAAAACGAATGGCTTTAGGACTTTCTATTGTTAGCGATAAAATAGGCCCTTCAGATAAAACAAACTTTGTAGTAGACTACTCTTATTCTTTGATTTTATCAGAGCAATCAAGACTCTCCTTTGGTTTAAAAGGAGGTCTTGATATTTTTAATGTCGATTATACCAAGTTGAATTTATACGATGGTACAGATCCGCAGTTTCAGGATAATATCGATAATAAAATTATTCCGCAGGTTGGTGCTGGTATTTATTATAATACCGACAGGTTTTATGCAGGATTGTCGGTTCCAAACTTCTTTAATACAAAACATTATAACGAAAGTAGTGTTGATAATGTTGAAGATGATGCCATAGCTGTAGATCGTTTACATTACTTCTTTATTGCGGGGTATGTGTTCGACCTGAGTGAAAATTTAAAATTTAAACCAGCAACTATGGTTAAGGCAGTAAGTGGTTCGCCATTACAAGCCGATGTCTCTGGTAACTTTCTAATCCATGAAAAGCTAACCTTAGGAGCAGCCTATAGATGGGATGCGGCGGTGAGTGCCATGGCTGGATTTCAAATTACCAATCAGTTATTTATAGGAATGGGGTACGATTTTCAAACTACCGATATCGAAAAACACAGCGATGGGTCTTATGAAGTCTTCCTGAAATTTGACCTGTTCAAGAAAACAGAACGTATACTAACCCCAAGATTCTTTTAAACTTCCATATTATGAAAAAATACAATTATATATTATGCTTTCTATTTGGGTTGTTTCTGAGTACGAATGCGTTTGCTCAAGTGGGGCAAGTAGAAAAAGCCAATGCAAAATACGATAAATACGATTATATCGATGCCCGAGAGATTTACTTAAAGGTGGTTGATAACGGTTATAAGTCGGCCGAGATTTATAGGAAACTAGGGGATACCTATTATTTTAATAGTGAGTATTCCGGAGCTGCAAAATGGTACTACGATTTAACAAAAGATTTTCCAGATGAAGCAACACAAACCGATTATTTTAGAGCAGCACAATGTTTAAAAAGTATAGGTCAGCTTGAAGAGTATAATAAACTAATGGCTGAATATAAAGCACGAGGCGGAATGGCTAAATCGGTACATCACTATAAAAATATTGCCGATACCTTATTTGAAAAAGGCGTTAATGATAAACTGTTTGAAATTGAAAAAGTAGCCGTTAATACTAGTTATTCCGATTTTGGTCCGGCGTTTTATGGCGATAAAATAGTTTTTGCTTCCAGCGATAGCGACATGAAACCTGCCGAAAGTCAGTCGGCCGATTTATCAGGTTGGGATAATCAGCCTTTTTTAGATCTTTACGAGGCAACATTAGATGAGAACTTAAATCTAAATAAGGCAAAAGCTTTAAAAGGGGATGTTAATTCACCTTATCACGAATCTACAGCCGTATTTACCAAAGATGGAAATACCATGTATTTTACCAGAAATAATTATCTGGATGGTAAAAAGGGACACAATAAAAATAATGAAGTAAAGCTTAAAATATACAAAGCTACAAAAACGGGTGATGCCTGGGGAAATATTAAAGAGTTACCTTTTAATGATGATAGTTATTCGGTGGGGCATCCGGCGTTGAGTCCTGAGGAAGACCGACTTTATTTTGCTTCCGATATGCCTGGAACTTTAGGGATGTCAGATATATGGTATGTTAAACTTTTAGGCCCTGATATTTATAGCGATCCCGTTAATATGGGTGAAGTTATCAATACGCCAGCCAGAGAAACTTTTCCTTTCGTTAGTCAGGAAAATTACCTGTATTTTTCAAGTGATGGCCATGCCGGTATTGGTGGTTTAGACATTTTTACAACTAAAGTGGAAGGCGATATGCATCATGCTATTTTATCGTTTGGCGAACCTATAAATAGTACAAAAGATGATTTTAGTTTTATTATTAAAGAAGGAAGAATAGGTTATTTTGCGTCTAATAGAGATGGTGATTTGGGCAGTAAGAGTGATGATATTTACCAAATATGGGAGCGTTGTGAAATTCAAATTGAAGGGCCTGTAGTTGAGGAGAAAACAGGAAAGCTGATTCCAGGTGCTGAGGTGTATCTTTTAGATAGCGATTATAATGAAATAAAAAAGCTAGTTGTTGGTGATGACGCAACCTTTTCATTCTTGTTAGACTGTCAGGAGCAATACATTATTCGAGCAAAAAAGGAAGGTTACGACCCAAGAGAGGAAGTTATAGAAACCCCCGAGAATCCTAAAACAATCGAAATGCCTATTAAGCTGAATATGCCGTTAGCTTTAAAACCATCTGATCCCTGTCCGCCAGACGATTTAGGATGCAGATTAACACTGCAGCCTATCTATTTCGATTTCGATAAATCGGAAATCAGACCCGATGCTGAGGTGGAATTAGCAAAAATTTTAGCCGCATTAAACGAGTACCCAAAACTTAAAATTCACATTGAATCGCATACCGATTCCCGTGGTAGCGATGCGTATAATTTAAAATTATCAGAGCGTAGAGCACAGTCTACGTTACAATGGCTTTTAGGTAAAGGTGTTAGTAAAGACAGGCTTTCCGCTAAAGGTTATGGTGAAACACAATTGTTAAATAATTGCTCCAATGGAGTAGAATGTTCTGAAGAAGAACATGAACTTAACCGCCGATCTATGTTTATTATTGTAGAGTAAAGTTGGGTTAATAGTTAGTTGTTGCAGTGCCTTGCTTGTATATGCAAGCAGGGCATTGTGTTTTTTAAAAAGATGTTTTAAAGCATTAGTAAACCACATTCTATTTTGTACTTTTGTTACACTATGAAAGAAGAACAAGTCATTTTAGTCAATGAAAACGATGAGCCTATTGGTTTAATGCCAAAAATGGAGGCTCACAAAAAAGCATTATTACACCGCGCATTTTCTGTATTTATTTTTAACGATAAAAACGAATTGATGATACAGCAGCGTGCGGCTCATAAATACCATTCCCCTTTATTATGGACCAATACCTGCTGCAGCCACCAACGAGAAGGTGAGTCAAATATAGCAGCAGGAAAGCGTAGATTACAGGAAGAAATGGGCTTTGTGGCAGAACTTAAAGAAACCACGTCGTTTATTTATAAAGCACCTTTTGATAACGGATTAACGGAACATGAATTCGATCATATTATGATTGGGTACTTTAACGATGAGCCCAATATTAATCCAGATGAGGTGGCAGACTGGAAATGGATGTCTTTAGAAGCTGTAAAGGAAGATATAGCACAGCAACCAGGAATTTACACCGAATGGTTTAAAATTATTTTCGATAAATTCTATCAACACATTAATGTGACAAAATAATGAAAGTAACCGTTAACAGAAAGGCTCACTTTAATGCTGCGCACAGGCTTTTTAAGGAAGGCTGGAGCGATGAGAAAAATCTTGAGGTTTTTGGCAAATGTAGTAACCCTAATTATCATGGGCATAACTACGATTTGGTAGTTAGTGTTACCGGAGAAATCGATGAAGAAACAGGGTTTGTTATGGATATGAAAATCTTAAAAGAGATTATTAGAGAAGAAGTAGAAGAACCCTTAGATCATAAAAATTTAAATTTAGAAGTAGAAGCGTTTAAAACCTTAAACCCTACAACAGAAAACATAGCGGTTTATATTTACAATCAAATAAAACCAAAATTAAATAAAGATTTAAGTCTCGAGGTTACGTTGTATGAAACACCTCGAAACTTTGTAACGTATTCAGGAACTTAAACTATGAGTCAATTGTATCCATTAAAATTTAACCCGATTTTAAAAGATAAAATCTGGGGTGGTCAAAAATTAAAAACCTTATTAAATAAACAATCAAACCTGCCTAATATAGGTGAAAGCTGGGAAATAAGTGATGTTGAAGGCGATACATCTATCGTTTCTAATGGAAGCTTAGCCGGACAATCCTTAAAGGAATTATTAGAAACCTATAAAGGCGATTTAATAGGGGAGAAGAATTACAAGGTTTTTGAAAATAAGTTTCCGTTATTAATAAAATTCATCGATGCTAAACAGGATTTGTCTATACAATTGCATCCTAATGATGAGTTAGCTGCTGAAAGACATAATTCTTTTGGAAAAACAGAGATGTGGTATGTGTTTCAGGCCGATGAAGATTCTAATTTAATAGTAGGCTTTAATCAGGATATGACTGCTGAAAAATACTTAGAACATCTGGAGAATAAGACACTGACCAAGATTTTAAATTTCGATAAGGTTCAAACTGGAGATACTTATTTTATAGAAGTTGGTAGAGTGCATGCTATTGGTGCAGGCGTTATGGTTGCCGAAATTCAACAAACTAGTGATATTACATATCGCGTTTACGATTGGGATCGCGTTGATGATCAAGGAAATGAACGTGAATTGCATAACGATTTGGCTATTGATGCGATTGATTTCGATATGCCTGATAATTTTAGAGTAACTTACGACAAGACTGAAAACACGTCTAATGAAATGGTAAGTTGCCCGTACTTTACAACAAGTTATTTAAAAGTTACCGAACCCTTAAAAAAGGAGAACAAAGAAGATTCCTTTTTAATTTATATGTGTGTTGAAGGCGATGCTGAAATTTCTGCGAATGGTGTTACCGAATCCATTAAAAAAGGAGAGACGCTATTACTTCCGGCAGCAATAAAGAATTTTGAGATAAAGGCAAAAGACGCTACACTTTTAGAGGTGTATGTATAAACAAAAAAAATCCCAAGTCATGCACTTGGGATTTTTATTTAACAAGCTGTTTTGCTTTCGTTAATCTGGACGTTATCTACAGGGAAATTAAATAAAGCACTACAAACTCTTTCGTGATGATTTAAGGTGTTTTTTGGTTTTGTAACCAAAATATTTACCAAATAGCCATTAGCCGTTTGTTTTACTAACTGCGCTTGTATGGTAAGTTTATCTTTCACAAAAGCATTTTTATGCATTTTAAATTTATAATCTGTAAATTCAGGAACCTCCTGTAAATAAAATCCTTTAACAGGAATTGCAGCAATATCCTTTACGGTATCGTAAAGTGTGCTTGGTAATAAAAATCCGTTAGCGTTACTTATTTTTTTTGTTACTATAAATGGTACGTTTGTATATGTGTTAGTGTTCATAATTTTAAATTTTAAGTGTGCAACAATATGGGTATGAGTCTGTAGTGGCTAGGCATAAACCATAAGGCCTTGGCTGTATAACATAACTTAATTAACGATTGGACGGTTTGGGTAATGGATTTGATTGTTTTCATGATTCAAAAAATTAATGGTTATAAATTGTTTTAAAATAAAAAAGGTGCTTTTTGTAAAAAGCACCTTTTGTTGTTTATAGTTGTGTAATATACGTTACATGTATTCAAGATGCTCACAGGATTGTTTAGACTTTAACATAGCAAAAGCGACCGTGCTCCACTGTTGCGAAATACGGGTACAAATCTGCTTATATGACATTCTAATTGTGTTCATCGAAGTAAATTTAAGTATAATTTTTTTATTATCGATTATTTAATTTAAAAATACGTGATTTTATTTAGGATTAATGTAATTTTGCGGCAAATAAAACACAAATAATTATGGCAAATAAAAGAGACCTTAAAAAAGACATCAACTATGTATTAGGAGACATTATTGAGGCGGTTTATGTTTGGGAGTATGCTAATACAGATAAGGATACTAAAGAAAGTTCTGCTATTGTAGATGAAGCTATTGATACTTTTGATGAATTAATTGCAAAGGTGAATGCTAAGCCAGTTGATAGTGCAAAGGCTCATTTTAAAGCAATTAAAAATGAGTTAGAAAGCAAAGGAAATGAACTGATTGAAAAAATTAATAAATTAAGTTAATTTTTTTTGACGGATTGTTTGCAGATTTAATTTAAGAGATTATATTTGCACCCGTCAAAAACGCCGATATAGCTCAGCTGGCTAGAGCAGCTGATTTGTAATCAGCAGGTCGTGGGTTCGAGTCCCTCTATCGGCTCTAAAAGCTTCACAAAAAGTGAAGCTTTTTTATTGACAAAACAGCATTCAAATTTATCTTGTTTATTTTGAGTGTGTTAAGAATGCCGATGTAGCTCAGCTGGCTAGAGCAGCTGATTTGTAATCAGCAGGTCGTGGGTTCGAGTCCCTCCATCGGCTCAAAAAAGCTTCACATTATGTGAGGCTTTTTTATTGGGATTTATTAATAAAGGTGCTATTACGCATTAGTTCATAATGTAGAATAGTAAGGGTTAGACAAAAAAAAGACATTCAGATTACTGAATGTCTTTTTTGTTTTTTGGTGTCTAGTGTTATTTATTCCGAATCTTTTATTTTGTCGATAAAGCTTTGTAATTCTTTACCGTATTTAGACATTTTTACATTTTCAGATAAAGAATTATTAATCGTGTCTAATAAATTTATTTTAGCATTGTAAATTTCAGATAAAGCTAAGTAAGGGGCTACCTCACTGTTTTTGTTATTTAAAGCGAAATTAACCGTAAACAAATAGCGTCTCTTAATAAGGTTTTGAGACATTTTATCCAGGCTATCTATCTTTTCTTGATCGTTTTCTTTTTTAGCCTCGAAACTAGCCTTAATTAAATCCAGGTTTTGGTAGTTAAGTCGGCTAATCATGTCGTTATAGCTTTCTAGAACCTTTTGCTGTTCAGAACCTTTAATTTTAGCATCTACTGCAAAATTTTTAACCGTGGTATTAATTTCGGTAATGCCTTTGTCTGCGAAAAAAGAGATTCTTTCGTTTTCGGCTGTATTTTTATTTAGGTATAAAAAGAACATTTCTGGAGATTCAATAGTGCTATGTAGTTCTAGTTCGGAATTTCCGTTTACTACAATAGAATCAACGGTTACCAATGCTGTGTCTTGAATTTTTTTTAGATAAACCGTTCCTTTTTTTAAGCCTTTAATGTTTGTTTTAACTGTTAAATCGTGTTGTTCCTTTCCGCAGGAAATAATAGATAATGCTAAAATTAAAAATGCAATTTTTTTCATGTATTAGTTTGTATTTAAAGTCGCAAATATGCTAATAAAATTTGGTAATTATCAAGTGGCAGAAGCCAATTCCATTAAAATAGTACAAACAATAGCAGAAATGGTTCCTATGGCGTAGCCGAATACAGCTAGCAATACACCAACAGTGGCTAGTGATGGATGAAAGGCCGAAGCAACAATAGGAGCCGAGGCAGCACCACCTACATTTGCCTGACTACCGACCGCTAAAAAGAAATAAGGTGCTTTTATAAGTTTGGCAACTAAAATTAAAAGTCCGGCATGAATACTCATCCAAACCAGTCCTACAGCAATAAGTCCTACGTTATCGAAAATAAGTTTTAAATCCATTTTCATTCCGATAGAGGCAACTAAAATGTAGATGAAAATACTACCAATTTTACTGGCACCGGCACCTTCGTAATTTTTCGCTTTGGTATAAGATAAAAGAATAGCTGTAACCGTAGATAAACTAATCATCCAAAAGAATTCAGAATCTAAAAACGTGAACATATTACGAGTCGTTGCATTTTCTATAGTAGCAACTAGGCTGCCAAAAAATGGAGCAATGTATCCCGAAAGAAAGTGCGAAATACTTACTGTACCAAAAGCAATAGAAAGCATGAGCATATAATCTGTTAATGTAGGGTTCTTTGTAATGCTTTCAGTATAGGTAGATACCTTTTCTTTTAAATTCTCTATTGATGAGGTATCGGCTTTAAGCCATTTATTTATTTTATCTCGTTTACCAATACCTATTAGTAATACAGCCATCCAAATATTAGCGACTACAATATCGACAAACACCATACCTCCATATAGTTTTTGGTTGTACCCGTAAATTTCCAGCATCGCGGTTTGATTTGCTCCGCCACCAATCCAGCTTCCAGCCAGGGTGGATAGTCCGCGCCATACAGCATCGGGACCTGCACCACCAACGGTTTCAGGAGAAAAAATGGATATTAATAGAATAGCAATAGGACCACCTATAATAATACCAACGGTACCTGTAAAAAACATTATAAGTGCACGCCAACCTAAGTTGAATACGGCTTTTAAATCTATGCTTAGCGTCATTAAAACAAGAGCGGCAGGTAATAAAAACCGACTGGTAATGAAATAAATACTGCTCTTGTGTTTTACAACTTCATTTGCTTCGTTTACGGTTTCCCATTCGGGAGCAATAAGTCCGCTTGAAGTTAATATAGCCGGCACCATATAAGCCATGAATAGACCAGGAACAATTTTATAAAATTTGGGCCAGAATCCTGTTGTTCTGGATTCTGTGTAAAATACAAACCCTAAAGATAACATGAGTAGTCCAAAAGTAATCGTATCGTTTGTAAATATAGGAGAATTATGCATTATGTAATTGGTTTTTTAAAAGGCGGCAAATTAGTAATAATATGTCAATCTATTTAATAATTACTCAATAATAACGGGTTAGGAGACTGAAAGGAATAATAATGAAAATATGGAATAAGGAAATATTACTTTGGCACAGTAATTGTTTTCTAATAAACAGTTGCATTCTAATAAAACGTTTATTGAGTGGTTACTTTAAACTTTTAGAATTGCACTTCATATTTTTGGTTGGTTAGTTAAAGTAAAAAAGGTCTCTGTTGAGACCTTTTTTTAATTTAATTTTAATCAGATACTACAAATAAAATAGAAAATAGCGAGGTAATTTATAATTCTAAAAAGTGTATTTCGTCGATAAAACACTTATTTTAATCCTTAAATGTTAAAATTTTATGTATTTCGTCGAATATTAATGTATTTTGTCGTTTAGTAATGTTTAATAATTATATCTTTGAAGTGTACTAAATAATATACTTTTTAGTTCAATGGATTAATTAATTAATATTTGCATTATGTTGTTATTAAGGAAACCCTAAATCTACATCGTAATATAAAAGCAAATTAGAAAAGACCGAGTTTGAGGGAACTCGGTTTTTTTGTTTACCATAGTTTGAGATCCCTGTATTTTAACTATTTTAGCAAGCATGAATTGCTTTGTTAAACTCTTTTTTCTTTTCTGTGTTTCATTTTCATTTGCCCAACTGCCAGAAGGCTTTGTATATGCTAAAGAGGTTATTCCGGATTTAGATGTGGATTTGAGATATTATTCCTCAAATAATTTTGTAGGAAAGCCGGTTGAAGGCTATCTAACCAATAAATTAATCCTGACAAAACAAGCAGCTTTAGCTTTAAAACAAGTGCAGGAGGAATTACAAAGTCATAATTTATGTTTATTGGTATTTGATGGTTACAGACCTCAACAAGCGGTTAACCATTTTATGAGTTGGGCTAAGGATTTAAATGATACCATAAACAAGCATAGGTTTTATCCTGACGTTGCAAAACAGCACCTGTTTAAAGAAGAATATATTGCAACGCGCTCTGGACATAGCAAGGGGAGTACGGTGGATTTAACGATTATAGACGGGAATACAGGACAACCTTTAGATATGGGCAGTAATTTTGATTTTTTCGGAGAAGCTTCATGGGTTAATTACAGTCATATCACGGAAAAACAAAAAGCTAACCGAAAGCTATTGCAAACGGTTATGCTAAAACATGGTTTCAGAAATTATCCAAAAGAATGGTGGCATTTTACCTTAAGGAAAGAGCCGTTTCCAGCTACTTATTTCGATTTTCCAGTTAAGTAAGTTAATACCAACGCTTCTTTTTCTTTTTAGAAGCCTCACTCTTACGTCCCTTTTTATGTTTGCTTCCCGTTTTATTTGACTTATGAACTATGGGTTTTGCTTTTGGATCTAAAGGGTATGGATGGTCTTCAACAACATCCAGTTGTAATTGAATAAGCTGTTGAATGTTTTTAATATACGTTTTTTCATCTGCAGAACATAAAGAATATGCTGTTCCGCTTTTTCCTGCTCTTGCCGTTCTACCAATACGGTGTACGTAGGTTTCAGGAATGTTGGGTAAATCAAAATTGATAACGGCATCCAATTCGTTAATATCAATACCACGGGCAGCAACATCTGTGGCGATTAAGATGTTTACGTAACCATTTTTAAATTTATTTAAGGCTTCCTGACGTAGGTTTTGGGTTTTGTCACCATGGATACTATCTACTTTATAACCGTTTTTTAATAAGGTTTTTTCCAGTTTATCAACGCCAAATTTGGTGCGTCTAAAAATAATAATACTTCCCTTTATGGTGTTTCTTAGTAAATGTAAACACAATTCAATTTTATTACGTTTCGGGACGTAATATAACACCTGATTGATGTTTCTTGAGGTTGAAGAATTTGGAGCGACTTCAATACGTTCAGGCGCTTTTAAAATAGTGTTTGCTAACTGTTCTACTTTATAAGGAATCGTTGCTGAAAACAATAAAATCTGTTTCTCTTTTGTACACAGACGTTCAATTTTTTTAACATCGTCAATAAAGCCCATATCTAACATTAAATCGGCCTCATCTAAAACTAGGGTCTCAACATAATCGAGGTTAACAATGTCTTGTTTGTGTAAATCTAAAAGCCTGCCGGGAGTGGCTATTAAAATGTCAACACCTTTATTTAAAATATCCTTTTGAGGCTCGATAGATGTGCCCCCAAAAATTACAGCAGTTCTTAAATTAGTATACGTGCTGTAAGTTTTAAAGTTTTCAAAAATTTGAACAGCGAGTTCTCTGGTTGGACTTACAATTAAAGCTTTAATTTTTTTTCCGTTTTTAGGCGCATCTTGGTAATCGAAAAGGGATTGCAAAATAGGAAGTGCAAAAGCAGCAGTTTTTCCTGTTCCGGTTTGTGCCGATACAATAACATCTTTCTTTTCTAAAACAAATGGAATGGTTTTTTCCTGAACCAAAGTGGGGTTGTCGTAACCGGCTTCGGCAATGGCTCTTAAAATGGGTTTATTTAATTGTAAGTCTTTAAATGACATAGTATAATTTTGTGCCACAAAGATAAGGTAATTTTAAATGAGGATTTTTTTTATTTTGATAGCGTTCCAGGTATCATCTACAGAAAGTAGTTTTGTTGGCTTTAATCGGTAATCCCCCAGAAAATCCCAGTCAAATTCAATGTGTAGCTTAGAAATTTCACTAATCGTCGTTTCATTGGGATAGAATACCCAAAGGATAGAGGAGTCTAATAGACGAGGAAATAGTGTTAGCATTTGGTTTACAAACTCTTCTTTAGTATCTACAAACACTAAGGCGCAATCTACACAGGAGGTAGTAACTAAGGATTCTGAATAGTTAACCTCGTCAAAAATGGCACTAAAAGATTCTGGTTTATTTAAAATATAAACGTCTTTGAAATGCTGAAGTTTTAATTTTTTAGGTAGTGTTCGCATAATCTAAATATACAAAAAATATCATGATTAGGGAATATGAGTTTTAGAATTCTACGGATTAATAAAGCCTTTTAATTTTTCTCTTTTTTTCTCAGGAATAGAAGAACTTTTAATGATTTTATTAAGCCATTCCTGGTTTTTGTTAGGATTATAAAGTAAATCGAAAAATTGATAAACGCTTATACTGTTTTCATCCCGTTCAATAAGCTGAAATATGTCTCCAGTAGTAACATAGCCTTCTTTTAAAACTCTAATATAGGTTCCTGAAAAACCACGTTCAATAAACTGTTTAAGGACATCTTGAGAACCAAATTTAACCCCTAATTTCCAGCAGGGTTCTCGAGGTTCTGTAATTTGTACAGTAGCTTCTCCAACTTTATAAATATCACCAACAAATATTTCGGATTCATCAAGATTTTTTACCGTAATATTTTCACCAAACATACCATAAGTCCAATCTAGATTTGGGTAAATCGACTTCCAATAGTCGTATTCGTTTTCAGAAAACAAATAACAGGCTTTAAATTCACCACCATGATATTTTCTGTCTATAACACTATCATTTTTTACATCACTTTTACCTAAAAAAATAGGAGCAGTAGTTGGGGTTTTATAGATACCTGTAGTTTCCTGTTTATTTTTCCAGATTATTGTGGTTGGTGTTGCAATATTAGTAGCTATTACCTGCATAAACTTTTGTTTTTATATGATTCTAAGGTACCAAAATTTATCATTTTGAAAAAGATATACAAATTTAAAACCGCATATGCCTTTTTTACGTAAGTCTCGGTACGCCCCGAATATTGAAATAGTTATTAATCAATAAATTATATATTATGAGAGCAATTCAATTATTCGCATGTGGCTTTATGGCCTTAACACTTACTAATTGTCAAACCGAATCTGTTGATGGTACATCCATGGATGGTTATAATAGTATGGCAAGTAAATTGGCTAAGATGTCTGAAAAAATGAAAGGACATTCGGTTTATGTCTCTTCAAATACCTCTGGGATCTTAAGTATTTTTAATATCAACGAAAGCTTAGAAATGCCAAGTATGAAGTCTTTAGGTCTGCCTTATATGGATGCCGATGGGGTAGAGTATGATGCTAATCGTGATGCTATTTATCAGGTAAATAGATCAGATAAAGCTTTGGTTGCTTTATCAAATATTGCTGAAACTATGGATGGAGATGCTATAATGCCAACAGCAATGGGACCTTCAACTTTTGAAAACGGTAGAGGTTCTACATTATACAATAATAAGGTAGTTGTTGTAGATGATGTAACATCTGGTAAACTTGCCAGTTATCATGTTAATGAAGATGTAATTACAGATTTCAGACAATACCAAGTAGGTTTTGAGGTTTGGGATGTACATGTAAACGGTAAAGATTTATGGGCTATAGAAGATGTGACTAGTAATCTGGTATATTTTGAAAATTTCCACAATGCTAAAAGCGGAGATTTAATGTATACCGCCAAAGTGGCTATTGAAGGATTAGTACGTACGCATGGTTTAGATTATGATGCTATGACTGATACGATGGTATTAACTGATATAGGGTCTGCAGGAGTTGCCGATGATGGAGCCTTGGTTATAATACATGATTTTTCAAGTAAGTTTATGGCTGCTATGGATAGTGGAATGCTAATGATGGACGATCAAATTCGTATTGAAGGTGATATGACCGAGTTAGGAAATCCTGTAGACGTTGCCGTAAGTCCAGATAAGGGAGCCATTTTTGTAGCTGAGCGAGCTCAACAAAAGTTGTTAATTTTTGAAATGCCAATGTCTGGAGGGAATTATGCACCTATGTATTCAACGGCTGTCCTTGGCGCAAGCTCTGTAACAATCGATTTCTAATGAATAAAATCTCCTCTATATTTAATAGTTGTTTTTGGATTAAGTGTTAAATGGAGGTGCCTCTTACGTATTAGTAAGAAGCTTTTTTAAATGCAAAAGTCACCATGAATTCACGGTGACTTTTGCATTTTTCAAGTATTAAAATTTAGTTTACAGACTTTAATTCTATATCGAATAAAAGAACAGAGCCTCCGGGAATGGTATAATAATCGAAGTTGCCATAACCTAAATGAGCAGGAACAAAAAGCGTGCCCTTGCTACCTTCATTAAAATAAGGAATACCTTCTTTCCATCCTTCAATAACTTGATCTAAATCAAAACTAACCCCAGATAGTGTGCTTTCATCAAATGTTTCCCCATTAAGGAAGTAGCCGGTGTAAGCTACGGTAACATTATCGGTTGTTGTTGGGTAGGCCCCGGTACCAGGTTCGGTAATTGTATAATACAAACCAGAATCGGTACTTTGCGCTTCTATTTCATTTTCTGTTAAATACTCTTGAATTTGAATGTCGTTTTCAGTTTTATAATTCACGTAAACTAATTCAATGTCGAATATGATAACAGATCCCGCAGGAATATCGTTGTAATTATTGCTACCGTAAGCTAAATGCGCAGGAATTAATAATTTACCACGTCCACCTTCATTAAACTTTGTTAAGCCTTCTGCAAAACCTGGAATAACATATTGAAGCAGGAAAGAAGCGCCTTCAGCGCTTTCGTCAAATACTTCTCCATTGGTTAGGTAACCTTTATAAATTACTTTTACGCGATCTGTGGCGCTTTCAGGCATTTCTCCGGTACCTTGTTCTTCGATAACGTAATATAACCCTGTTGCTGTTTTCTCAGCATTTAAATTGTTTTCGGTGATGTATGCCTGTATGTCTTCGTCATTTTGAAGACTGTAATCCACAGGGGCATCATCACTACTACACGACACAAACAAGACCAATGCAGTAGCAAATGCAAATAATTTTTTCATAAAATTTTTTTAGGGCAAATATAAGAGAACTTACCGTTTTAATCTATCTTTTTAAGAGTAAGCGTTTCATTGCCTTCGGTATCGAAAAAAGTTAAGCTTAATGCTTCTTTTTTATAACTAACCGATGCATTTAAAGCTTTATTAAAAGCATTAGGAATCGACATATCCATACACATTTTTCTGGTTGAAGCAATTGGCCCGAATTCAATATTTCTCGCTGTAATATTTTTAATGTCTCCGGTAAAGTTATTGCAGCCATCGGTACCTGAAACTTGCATTTTAGAAATATTGATTTCCAAACTAGGAATTTGTCTTGTTTTGCCAATGGCAGAATTATTAATTTTCGTTACTGTCCAAATATCGTTTAAAGCCATTTTAGGGTCCTGTTTTTTTTCTAATACTTTAACTAACTTATATTTTATTGATGAAGCATCGGCAGGAACATCCTTAGGGTCTAACTGAGTTTCTGTAACTTCAATTTTTTGGAAACTTCCAAATTCAAATTCAAAACCTTCAATTGGTGCATAAAAGGTACTCCAGGTTGCTTTGTCAACATCAACACCTTTATAAACTTGTAAACACTGCATTTTACCTGCTCCGGAACTACAGTTTACTTTTATACTGTTTACCCAGTAGGTGGTTGTTTTTATAGAATTACAAGATGTAAAAAGTGTGGCTATAATGGTTATAGGTAACATGGTTTTTAGTAATGACATATCTCAAATGTTTTTAAAGTTATTTTCTATGTCTTTCAAATGTCTTGCCAATTTTGAAATCATTAAGTTAATGAAATGTTATAAAACTAAAAAGGCAGAATTATTTAAATGAATTTATTGTTTTTTAACGTTTTAAATAGGGGTTATTGCTGTGGGTGATGAATTTAACAGCTCCCTTTATTATTTTTATATCTAATGTGCTGAATGCACCAACTATTTCACCGTCTAATTGCAAGGTTCTCTCTTGATTGAAGGTAATTTTAGCTTCGGTGGTACTTATTACCAATGCATTTTCATTGTCTATAAAACTATCGCTAAAAATTGAGAGCCCTGCTTTTGCTAAAATATTAACATCCATTTTTTTTACCAAAACAATTTCGAACATACCATCCATGGGGTTTCCGTTGGCGTTTAATGGGACGCCTGTGCCGTACTTTCGGGAATTACATATGCCTAGCATGATTCCTGGTTCATTAATAGTTTCGCCGTTTGCTTCTATTTTTATATCAAAGGTTTTAATACTGTTTAGTTCTTTTATAAAGTATTTAGCATAGGTGGTTATACCCCTGTTAACATCTTTGTCGTAACCTTTAACAATTTGAGCATTTAGGCCGACATCACCAATATGTATAGAGAAGTTATTGTCATTAACCTGAACCATATCGAGATGACCAATAACTTCAGACATTATAATGTCTTTAAGAGCTTCTTCTGGTTTGGGGTTTACAAATAGCTCTTCGGCCATGCCATTTGCCGAACCTAAGGGAATAATTCCCATTGGAATGTTTGAATGAAGCAAAGCAGTGCAGGTAAATAAGGTTGTGCCATCTCCACCTACTGATGCTACTTTTGTAGGTTTAAAGGTGTTAATAATATCGGTTAATTTTTGTTGGTCAGCTTTACCACTGGTTTTAAAAATGTGATAATTTATTCCGTATTTCTCACAAATAGTTATAGCATTTTTTAAAAATGCTTCTTTGTCTATACCTCCCGAAATTGGGTTGACGACTAAAAGTAGTTTCATAAGGCCATGGTTTTTAAGTTTGAAACTTCTTGCTCGAAATCGATAGAGGTATCTGTTTTAAAGTAGTAGCTCGGAGTACTTAGGGGTTGTAATTTTAGCCACATATTCTGCTGATGAGTTTTCCTTTGATGCTTGGTTTGACGTATATATATTTTTAAAATCCGATCAGGATACTTACTGGCAATATGGTAGTATATAATCATATCGCGTTGCGTGTCATCTCCAATAAGAATGAATTTTTGCTGAGTTAAATTTAAAATTTTGGTTATCGTTTGATACTTGAAATCTTTGGGCTTTTTATCAAATATTAATTGTTTTAAACTAAGGTATGGTGTTAAAAATAAAGGCGCCTCAGGTAGTTTGTGGTCTAATTGAATAAAGTAATTTAAAAGACTGAATAAATTGCTTTCACTTTTTGAAACACAATAAATGTTGGACTTTGTCTTATTTATGGATTCAAGGAAATTTAATGTGAACTGTATAGGTTGTCTTCTTTGGGGAGGTGTGAACGAAATGGTGCCAATGCGTTTTAAATTATTAGCCGTATAGGATTTTATTAGGGTATCGTCAATATCTGAAATTACGCCAAAAGCACTATTGTTTTCAGCGAAGCTAATAGGGTAATTTTGAACACTTTTAAGAGTCGAACCATTATTTGTTATAGATATCGGGAGTTGAATTGACTGGTCTAAAGTTAATTGGAATCCACCATGAGCATCGGTTTTGGTTTCAAAGGACTCGTTTTTTGTGTTTATAAGAATAGGCTTGTTTGAAAAAGGTTTCCTAAAATATGTCTTCAAAACATGATTTAAATTCTTTAAAATCCCGACATTTTTATTGAGAACTGTTGGGGCTTTTTTTAAAATGACTCCGGTGATTAAGGTTTTATTATTAAGTAAATTAATAATAGAAAGTTGCCAGATTATAGGTGTGTTTTTGGGTTTAGCCAATGTGAGGTGCTTTAATTTGCTTTTCTTTAAATATACTGAATTAAATCTCTTTTATAAAACCATTTATTGCGTTCTGCTTTCTTCAAAAAAAACACTCCGAAAAAGCGGAGTGTGTTTCATGTGTTAATTGGTTTCAAATTAGGGTCTAAAACCCTGCAATTTCATTGCAGCACTTTAGTGATATAAAAATTATATCTTTATGATATGTCAGAATATCAGCGAAGAGGATCTCATACAGTTAGTCATTTGAGTTGTCATATAGTTT
>NZ_JACVXD010000016.1 GCF_014596975.1 Aestuariibaculum marinum
AAGTAGTGTGGTGTAGATGACGATTGTAGTCAAAAAACGCCATTTTAAAGAGTTTTAGGGGGCTTTAAGTAGTTGCACCAATTATTTTGGTGTTTTGTGTTTTGTGATACACAATATAATTGTATTTAGTGTTAATGAGATTTTTTTTGAAGAAATTTTAAAGAATTTAGCTTAGGATTGAAGCTACCTTATTATGCCGAAAATTGACTTAAAAATAGTATATCATTACTAAGCTTTAATTTAACTTTAAAAATTCTAATTCTAGGTTTATAATGATTTTTTGAAGACAATATCAGGGTCGACCAATTCATTGAGGTGTTTTATGTATTTTGAATTTAAATGTTTGATGCCCATTTTATAAGAGGCGTTAGTCCAACCAAAACCTCCATCTGGTATGTATTTAAAGTTTGTGCCGACATTACCATATTCTACATTAACTTTATGAGTGCAGGTGTTTACATTAAATTTTTCAGGTATAAGTCCATTATATTCAACAGCCGTTTTTACTATAAGCCATAACCATCTGTAAATTAACTCTTGACTTTCATTGATAAAACCATAGTTATTTAAACCCTCCCATATTAACATTTGATGTGGAGCCCATCCGTAAGGATAGTCCCATTGGCGATTGGGCATATTTTTTGAAAGGTTTTTGATTAATCCGGTTGAGGCTATTCCTCCTTTATAAGTAAAGGTTGCAAGCTGTCCTTTAACAAGGTCTTTGGCCTGTTGGGTTGAGCAAAGTTGGCACCATAAGGGGTAAAGGTTTGTTGCAGAATTAAAAGGTTGTTGTCTTTTGTTTTTATAATTATAATCGTAAAAGCATTTATTTTTGTCATTCCACATAAAATGTATCATTAAAGCTTTACGATTATTAGCCTTTTCAAACCAATCTTTTGAACTGTATATTTTTCCATTGTATGAAAAAGCATCATTAAAATAAGTTTTAATGAAATAGGCAATATCATTTTCGTATTTAAACAATAAGCTATTTAAGTCAACTGTATTAAGGTCTGCCGAACAATTGTCTAATCTAGTTGTTGTATCATGGCCGCTTTCACGCATACTTCGATCGTGAATAAAATACATGTCTAAATCCTGATCAATAACTTTTCCGGTTTTGTATTGCTTTTTAAATTCAGTTAAAGATAGTCTGTGTTTTTTTGCAAAAATTTTATAAATTGCATCAAAATGACCTTGTTCAGTTTCACTTGGAGCTCCTGTGCCTTCTCCGAAATATCGGTTTAATCCGTTAGGTGTTAATCTTATGCCTTCGGTCATCCAAACATTAAAATATTCGATAAGCGAAGTGTTTATTTTTTGTGTAAGCCAATTTATAGTTATGCGATTTTTGTAAGTTTCATAAAACGTTTTAAGAAAAGAAGTGAAAAATGGAGGTTGAGATCTGGATAAATAATAACTTCTGTTGGCATTTAATATTTTACCATAATGAATAATTTGATATTCTAAATTATCAATCATGGCTTGGGCTAGCTCAAACTTATCATCAATAATAAGACCTAATCCTATAAAATAGCTATCCCAGCCGTACATTTCATTGAATCGTCCACCTGGCACAACAAAGGGGATACTAAGCCCTTTTTCACGTGAATAAGCTAAAGATAAAATACCAGGTTTTTTGTTTAAAGCTGTAATTAATTCTTTTGATATGTTTTCTGGGATAGTTTCAATTTTAACATTTTTAAATTCAGTAGCATTTTTTTTATGAAATTCTAAGGCGTATTTATCTGTTTCTGGAACATAAAGCCTTAAAAATTCTCCCTTCATTTTTTCATCTTCAAGTATCTTTAACAGGTTGCCCTTATCGAAGTTTCGTGTTAGTTTATCCCAATAAAAGTCCTTAATTATCCGAGATAATCTTGACACTGGTTCTTCTTTAACATGTTTTATCTCTATAATTCCTGTTTCACTTTTTAAAAGGGCTGCTTCCTGAAGTAGATTAGATAAGTGATATGTACCTTTAATGATAATATCATTTCCTTTATCTGTTTGAATTTTAAACGATTTTTTGCCATTATCATCAACTGTTATGGTAAAGCTACCTGTAGTATCTTCCTGTTTTAATAGCTGATCAATAAGCTTTGTTTTGTTAACAAATAACTTCATGTTTTCTAATAGTTTTATTTAGCATTATAAGGGAGATAATAAGGATGGTCATAGGAATTAGCATAAAGTAAAAGGCCTTGTGTCCTCCAATATGCTCGAATAAGTACCCAATAATTCTGGAGCCAAAAGTTCCTCCTAGCGCAGAAAAAATAACAATTAGTCCAGTCATTGCACTATGTAATTGTTTGGGTAAAGCAGAAAGCACAACGGAATTAATTAAAGGGTATATAGGGGCTATAAATAGACCTATTATTGGAAAAATAAAGCCAGCAAAAGTAATTTTTGTAACACTGGTTATTTCGGTTGTTTTTAATTCAAATATATTAGGTAAGATAGCGACAACTATAATCATTGAAATGATTATACATATTGTGGTAATGACTAACCAGGATATTCTTTTTACTATCATTCCAGCTAGTAATCTTCCCACAGCTAAGGATATAGCAAGGATACTGGCCATTTGTACACTTAGTGAATCGCTTAAGGATAAAACTTTTTTGTTAAATGTAGGTAACCAGGTCATAATGCCTTGTTCTACCATAACAAATAGAAATGCGCTGAGAACAAAAAAGATAACCAAAGGAGAAATAATAAGTTTAATCATACCCATAAAATCTTGAGTAATGGTTTTATTCGATATTTCAGGTTTTACATTAATTTTAGAAAATAACAGAATGAAGAAGGATAATGCGATTAATCCAGCTAAAAACAGGTAAACATTCAACCATGCATTCGGGTTTTTATTGTCGAAAAATGCAGGAAAAATGAAATAAGCAGATGCAATACCAATCATAAAAAAACCCTCTATAATACTCATAAAACTACTATGTTCTTTAGTAGATTTGGTTAGTAAGCCTATCATTGAATATACAGATACTTTAATTAAGGCAAAGGCTATACCTATTGTTAAGAATAGCACTTTTGTAGAAGCAAAAGAGTTACCATAATACATGTAAAAACAACCAAAAAAAACCAATAATAAAGCGAAAAGCATACTTTTTTTGTATCCTATTTTAGGTAAGAATGAAGCCACCAAGAAAGAAACAATTGCAATAGGAAGGTCTTTAAAAGCCTCTAAAGCACTGGCACGGGTTTCTAAGACTTCATAATTATCAATCGCTTGTTTAATTACAATTCCTACACTATTTAATAGAATTGCGAAGACAAAATAATTAATGAATAAGGCAACTTTAATTCCTAAATTCTTCATTTTTAATTAGTTTTTAAAAACACCGCCCGAAGTTTAATGTCAAGCGGTGTTTAACACAAACAACTTGAATAATCCCAATTAGATTATTAATAAAATTTTATAGATGTATTTAATCTATTTTATTCATTTTAATTGAATGTAATGAATATAAACCCGAAACTAAAATTTGCTATTAATCCTAAAATTAGATTTTGCCGACTTTGAAAAGCCTAAAAAGGCCATTCCAATTGTTTAATATCTTATTAGAAGCAAATACTTGCTTTAAATTTTATAAGGTATTTAGTTCAGTTACTCAAATGTAGTTATCAGAATAAATTAATTAGAAAAAAAATCATCGAAAACATTTTCGTTTTTACCGAAAACGTTTTCGATTTGTTTTTTGTTTTCATATCTTGAAATGATTCAATTACTTTACAAGGTAGTTGATTTTAAACCAGCTAAAAGACCAACCTTAACTAAAAGATATGAAAACTGTAACCTTGAAGCAAATTGCCGAAAAGTTAAATATTTCGGTTACGACCGTTTCAAAAGCATTAAAAGATTACCCAGACGTTAGCAAAACTACAAGACAACGTGTTTTAGATCTGGCTCAGTCACTGGATTATACCCCTAACTCCTTTGCAGTCAGTTTAAGAATGCAGCAATCTAAAACAATTGGTGTTATTATACCAGATACGGTTCATCACTTTTTTTCAAATGTTATAAAGGGCATATTAAAAGAAGCAGAAAAGAATGATTATATGGTTATTCTTATGCAGTCTAACGAAAGTTTTGAACTAGAAAAGAAGCAAATTGATTTGCTATTGAGTAAGGGGGTAGATGGTATTTTGGTGTCCTTGTCAAATAATACCAAGAAGTTTGATCATTTACAGAAAGTAATTAATTATGGTGTACCACTTGTTCTGTTTGACAAGATTTCTAAAACACTAAAATGTAGCAAGGTGTTTATCGATGATAGGAAAGCAGCTTATGATGCTGTGACCTATTTGATTAATAAAGGACATAAACGTATAGCACATTTTAGAGGTGATTTAAATCCTCAAAATTCAATTGATCGTTTTTTAGGATATAAACAAGCATTACTGGATAACAATATTTCTTTTGATCCAACTTTAGTTTATATGTGTAATAATAATGCTGATTTTGATGACGGATATAAAAATGCAGAAAAGCTATTAAAAGATCATGGAAATACGGTTGATGCTATTTTTACCATTACCGATTTAATTGCTATTGGTATTATGAAATACTTTGATGATCATGGTATTCGGGTACCTGAAGATATTGCATTGTTTGGTTTTAGTAATTGGTTTATGTCATCTGTTATAAGTCCCGGACTTTCAACTGTAGAACAGCATGCTTTTCAAATAGGAGAGGAATCTGCTCATATTTTGTTTTATGAAATAAAGAGTAAAATGAATGATACTCCTATAGAACACCAGACAGTTGTTATTCCAACAGAAATGATTTTTCGAGAATCGAGTTAACACAAGTTTACTTGCATTGAGTATGGTTTTTTATTAAAGTGTCCAAGACTATTTCTCCAGAATTACAAAGACTAAGTTTCTTTTCTTTGCTTAGTTGAACCGCCAAGTCTTGCCATTCTTTAAAATAACCAAGTTTCGCAGCTTTAAACC
Organism: Aestuariibaculum marinum; assembly: GCF_014596975.1. Classification (GTDB taxonomy): domain Bacteria; phylum Bacteroidota; class Bacteroidia; order Flavobacteriales; family Flavobacteriaceae; genus Aestuariibaculum; species Aestuariibaculum marinum. Next base: position 4,975 of record NZ_JACVXD010000016.1, read on the forward strand.
CTAACTCTTCAAATAATTCAGCATTTATCATTGTATATAATTTTAATAATAGTGCATATTATATATTGTTACACCTGATTATCATAGATGTAATCTTGCTTTATTGTATAGCATAATTGACTTAACAATTCAAAAATTATAAATGCTTAAATAATTTAATGGAAAATATTTATCGAAAACGTTTTTGTTATTATCGAAAACGTTTTCGAAATAAAAAAGCAGAAGTTTTATGAACATATGTAATAATATTATAAAACCAAACTAAATAAGAACCTGTTTTGAAAGGTCAAAATAGTTTTGAAAATTATAATGTTTAATACTTAGTTAAAAATTATAAATACCAAATAAACTAATTAAAGAGGTCATGAAAAGAATTGATAAGTTTAAAATACGTAAAGAGGCTTATTCTTTATTAAAAGGGAAAGTTAATTATCAGGTTTGTCAAGGAATTTATTATCTACAGGATTTTAAAGGTCTTACCGATTTAACTAAGTGTAATAACTTGGATCCGGTAATAGAGTTTCTTTCCCAAGTAAAGCCAAATCACAAATTTTCAATTTCAAAGGGAACATCTTTAAAAGGATTCCATTCTATAATGGATTTAAGAATGCACTTAAATTAGTGTGTGAAATAAGCTTAAACAACTTGTAAACTAACTTTTTAATTAATAATGATTATGATGAGCAAATATGTATTAGTTCTACTTTTGGCTGTTTCGTTTATACTACCAGCACAAGAAAGAGATTATTATCACGAAGAAACCCCTGAGGCCTTTAAAGAGCGCATAGCCTGGTTTAAGGAAGCTAAATTTGGGATGTTTATTCATTTTGGTCTTTATAGTCAGTTAGGTGGTGAATGGAAAGGAAAAGATATTTGGGGCGATGCAGAATGGATACAGGCTCATGCTGATATTCCAGCTCAGGAATACGCTATGCTTACTCATACGTTTAATCCGAAAAATTTTAATGCAGATGAAATTGCAAAGCTTGCCAAAGACTCTGGTATGAAGTATTTGGTTGTTACTAGTAAGCATCATGAAGGTTTTGCTTTATACGATAGTAAGTACACCAATTTTGATGTTGCTAATACTCCTTTCAAAGGGAGAGATATATTAAAGGAATTGAAAGAAGCCTGTGATAAGAATGGTATTAAATTCGGTACCTATTACAGTATATTGGATTGGCACCATATAAGCCAAGAAAGAAATATTGACGGCGATAGTGTTCAGCAACGTTGGAAATTCACCAGAATGAAGCTTGGTAAGGCTAAAGATTATGAAACTTTTGTAAGAAATCAGATTAAAGAATTAATTGATAATTATGATACAGACATTATCTGGTTTGATGGAGAATGGTGCGATTGGTGGACAGATGAAATGGGGCTTGATTTATACAATTATATACGCAGTTTAAAACCAAGTATTCTTGTTAACAATCGATTTGGTACTCGTGAAAAATTCGAAAAGGATTTTGGAACACCGGAAGATGAAACTCCTGAAGATCTTTTAAGTTATAACTGGGAATCTTGCTATACTTTAAATACGTCTTGGGGATTCAAGAAGAATGACCATGAATGGAAATCTGCTGAAACAGTATATAACATGTTACATGAAATAAATGATAAAGGTGGAAACTTTCTTTTAAATATAGGACCTGATGGTAATGGAGATGTGCCCAAAGAAAGTGTAGATATATTGTTGGAGGTCGGTAAAATGTTAGAGAAGAAGTAATTCTTTTATTCAGCTAGTTTGAAAATAATTTCAATGAAAATATTAAGACACATATTATTTGTTAGTGCTTTGATCTTAGGATTAAGTAGTTGTAAAAATGAGCAAAACGAGTTTGTTTTAGAAAACGATTTTTTAAGCAGAACTATTACGGTACAAGATAATCACCTGAAAACGGTAAAGATTGAAAATAAGGTGAATGGAAAAATTCTTAATCCAACAAATGATAAAGAATTTAGTCTTAGAATATCAAAAGGGACAGACAAGATTGAAGGCGATAAGATGTTAACCTCAAAAGATTTTAAGGTTGTAAGTATCAGTGAGTCAAAAAATACTAAAAGTCAAAATGTGACTGTTCATTTAGTTAACCAAGAAAATCTATTGCAGCTAACCGTCAATTATGAATTGAGGAATGACAAAAATTATATACATAAATATTTAACGATTATTTCTGAAAATCAGATAACAGTAGAGCGCATAGATGTTGAAGCACTGGATGTAAAAGGCGCATATCAGCCTTATAAACTAAAAGAAATTACCACAAGAGTAGCGGCAGGATGGAAGCCAGGGTTAGGGCAACCTTTATACGATTCAGAAACGGCAACATTTTGGGGTATTGAATTTCCAGCCGCTACAAATATGGTCGTAAGTAATGAATTGCATTGTGGTTATTTATGGGGTAATACCTTAAAAAAGGGAGAAGAGTATGCATCTTACAAGTCGGTTATTGGCGTTTCCGATGAATATCAATACATAGACGAAGCATTCTATGAGTATATAGATGATATAAGAATTCGCCCGCTACGCTTGCAAATACAGTACAATTCATGGTTTGACTTTTATACCAATGTCAATAAAGAGAATTTTAAAACAAGTGTATTAAAAGTTAATGATGAGTTAGTAAATAAGCGTGATGTAAATCCACTAAAAGCTTATGTAATTGATGATGGTTGGCAAGATAGTCGTCGTCCGGAATCAGATTGGTCAGATAAGGTTTGGAAGATAAACGATAAGTTCTCTTCTAATTTAGTCGATACATACAGAGTTGTTGATTCTCTTGATGCAATGCTAGGTGTTTGGTTAAGTCCAGCCAGTATTTTAGGAGCATTACCCATGGTTGAAAAAATGGGTGATCAGGGGCTGGAAAAACTAGGGAGATCGATGTCTATGACCGGGCCTAAGTATATGCAGATGTTAGAGGATAGAATTCTTGAACTTGAAAAGGGAGGTGTAAGTTATTTTAAATTCGATGGCCTTTTTGGACATTTAAATATTCGTGATTTTGAATTGAAAGGACGTGGAACGCCGAGTATGCCGCAATTAGGTGTTGAAAATTTAGTAGAGAATGACAGTGTTTTAAGTGACCATAAATATGATGAATTGAAAACTTACTATCTGGTAAACGGCACAGAGCGTTTAATGGCCATATTTAAAAAAATGCACAAAGTTAACCCAGATGTGTTTGTTGCCATTACCAATGGAGCATATTTAAGTCCTTGGTGGTTACAATATATCGATGTTGTTTGGATGATTAATGCTGGTGATGCTGCAGAAGGAGGTACTAGAACTGACGAACTGGTTTACAGAGATGGTGTTTATTATGAAATATGGAATGAGGAAAATACAAAATTCCCGATGAGTTCTTTATTTAACCATGAGCCGAAGAAAGTAAAAACAGGTGAAGATCAAAGTATCTTTAAAGACTATTTGCTTATGAATATATCTAGAGGTACTGGGTTTATAGAACTATATTTAAAAACCGACGTATTATCAGATTCAGACTGGGATGTTGTTGCAGAAGGTTTAAAATGGAGTGAAGAGGTATTCCCTGTTTTCAAAAATGTAAAAATGCACGGAGGTAATCCTAAAAAATTGGACGTGTATGGGTATGCTTCTTGGAATGAAAATCAGGGGTATATCTCTATTCATAATCCATCAAATGAAAAAAGGACTTATATAATTAAGTTGGATAGAGAAATTGGCTTAAAGAGAGAGAAAGGCATCTACACACTATCCTCTCCAATCGAAGGAGATACTACAGATTTAAAGAGTTTATATAGTTATGGAGATAGCTTACAATTTGAGTTAGAGCCTAAAGAGATCCGTATTCTAAATTTTAATAAATAAACTATAACTAAACAAATGAAAAACTGCCTATGAAAAACTAAAAAAAGAAAAACTAACCAAACACGTAATAAAAAAAAGTCGGGGACTGCTCCAACATAACCCCGACAATTTTAAGTTACATAATTTTTAAAAAAAATATTAACTAATGATTACAAACATATGAAAAAATTGACACATAAGAGGTTGTGTTTTTTTAACCTTGGAGTTTCTAATTATAAGGTGAAGTTTGCAGCCGTATTTCTATCGGCGTATTGCTTAAATCTTAATGCTGTTACACTTACAGAAAATTCAAATAATCACACTGTCATTAAAGTTGTATCAGATAAACAAATCAAAACTCCAACACAGTCTCAGGTAATAGGAACAGTAACAGATGAAAATGGTGTACCTCTTCCGGGAACAAATGTTCTGGAAAAAGGTACTACTAATGGCGCTCAAACCGACTTTGATGGGAATTTCTCGTTGGAGGTTGGAAAAAATGCTGTTTTAGTGGTTTCTTATTTAGGGTATATAACAAAGGAAGTACCTGTAAATGGACAATCTAAAATGACCATTGTATTAAAAGAGGATGTATCTTCTTTAGATGAGGTAGTGGTGATTGGATACGGTACAAAATCAAAAAGAGACATTACCGGAGCCATTGCATCGGTAGGAGGTGATGAACTTAAAGAACAAAGTGTTGCAAGTTTCGATCAGGCATTATCGGGTAGAGCCGCTGGAGTTCAGGTGGTACAAAACTCTGGAGCTCCAGGTGGAGGTGTTTCCATCAGGATTAGAGGGGTTGGTACTCCTGGAAATAGTGAGCCATTATATGTAATTGATGGTGTTCCAGTATTTAACGATAATAATGGCCGTGGTATTAGTGCAGGACAAAGTGGTAATGTATTGTCAACTATTAACCCTAATGATATTGAATCTATCGATATTTTGAAAGATGCGTCCTCTGCTGCAATATATGGTTCGAGAGCAGCGAATGGGGTGGTTTTAATTACTACTAAACGAGGTAAATCTGGTCGAACAAAAGTGAATATAGATGTATATGGAGGTATTCAAACACCAGCACGTAGTGTTGATGTTCTTGATGGACCTGCATATGCACAATTTATAAATGAACTTGAAGGTACGGTACCTGTAAATCCAGCTGATACTAATTGGTTCGATGAAATTTATGGTTCAGCTCCTATTAGAAATGCACAAGTGTCTATTTCTGGTGGTAACGAAAAATCGACTTATGCTTTGAGTTTTGGTAATTTTAAGCAAGATGGTATTGTTAAAAATAGTGATTTCGAAAGATGGTCGGTAAGAATGAATAGTGACCATAAACTAGGAGAAAACAATAAAATAAGAGTAGGAAATAGTTTTACAGCGAGTAGAACGTTTGAGAATGGTACTTTAACGGATGACCCGAACAGAGGGGTTACTTCGTTAGCTCTTGTTTTTCCTTCAGTTATACCTGTTTACGACGAAAATGGAGACTATGCAGGGCCACCAAGCGTTGGAATCACTTTTCCTAGGTTAAACCCTATGGCAATTGCTGATAAGATTATTTTTGAAAATCAAAAGGTAAGAATGTTAGGAAATGTTTACGGAGAGTATGATATTTTAAATGGACTGACTTATCGTTTAAATTTGGGTGCTGACTTTTTATATGGTGGATCGAATAATTTTAACCCTGGTGTTGCGGTACCCGGAGGACCCCCATTACCACAACTATCGCAAAGATTCGATAGTAATGAACTTATTTTCTTAGTAGAAAACACATTAACATATAATAAAACCTTTAACGATGCTCACAACTTAAATGTTTTAGCGGGTTTTACAAGACAGCATTCGCAGTACGAATCACATTTAGGTAGTAGAGATGGTTATATAACAGATAATCTTTATTATTTATCGGCTGGTACTTCAAATCCTAATGCCTTAGGTAACGGGTTTGAGTGGGGTTTACAGTCTTATTTAGGACGTTTGTCCTACGATTATATGGGGAAATATTTATTCTCTGCTAGTGTAAGACGTGATGGGTCTTCTAGATTTGGTCCAGGTAGAAAATATGGAACGTTTCCTTCTGTTTCTGCAGGTTGGAGGATTTCAGATGAAGCATTTTTTGAGCCTCTAACAAATGTAATTAATGACCTTAAATTCAAAGCCAGTTGGGGTAAATTAGGAAATCAGGAAGTTGATCCTTTCCAGTACTCAAGTATATTAAAAAATACAGCAAGTTACGTATTCGGTGTAGATCAAAGTGCAGTTACGGGAATTTATCCTGGAAACTTGGCTAATCCAGATGTGTCTTGGGAAACAACAGCTCAAACCGACTTTGGTTTCGATGCCACGTTATTTGATTACGCTTTAACTATCGGATTCGATTATTACAAGAGAGAAACTTCAGATATCCTTTTGCCAATTCCGGTGCCATCATCTTTTGGATATGCTAACAATTCGGTTTCAGTAACACCTATTGTTAATGCTGGTACGGTTGTTAATAAAGGTATAGAATTATCTCTAGGTTACCGTCACCAGGGAGATAAGGTACAGTGGGATGTAAATGCCAATTTAACTACTGTTGATAATGAAGTTACTAGTTTAGGTGGAGGTGAACCTATTTTTGGTGGTGATGGAAGCACATTCCAATCCATTACCGAAGTAGGTGGAGAAATTGCTTCTTATTATGGATGGGTGCAAGAAGGTATTTTTCAAACTCAAGCTGAAATTGATAATTCACCTACTCAAGATGGAGCTGTTCCTGGAGATATGAAATTTGCCGATTTAAATAACGATGGTGTAATTAATGAAGGAGATCGTAAAAGATTGGGCAGTAATATTCCAGATTATATTGCAGGTCTTCAAGGAAGTATTACTTATAAAAATTTTGATTTTAGTGTCTCTTTTCAAGGTGTCTTCGGCAACGAAGTTTATAATAATTTAAACGCTTTGGCTTCTAATTTCTCAAGTTCAGCTAATAAATACACAGTATTATATAATAACAGATGGACGGGACCAGGTACAAGTAATTCCGTACCAAGAGTTGGTCAAGATAACAATAACAACTACAGAGTGTCAAGCTATAGTGTTTGGGATGGTTCTTTTGTAAGATTAAAAACAATGCAAATTGGTTATACTTTACCGGAAGATATATTCAATTTCATTGGAGCTACTAAAGTTAAGGTATATGCTTCAGGGCAAAACTTATTTACTATTGATAAATATGATATTGGTTTAGATCCAGAGGTTGGTTCTCCTGATCAAAATGCATTGTTTTCAGGGGTAGATAATGGAGGGTACCCTCAAGCAAAGACGTTCATTTTAGGTTTAAATATTTCATTTTAAAAAAATACTATGAGAACAAAAGTTAAAATAATATTATCAATTATGTCGCTCATAATTATAAGTTGTGACAACATTCTAGACCTAGATCCTCAGGATACTTTAACCGAGGATGTTTTTTACCAAACCGCAGAGGATGCCGTGATTGCAGTTAATGCAGCTTATGATCCATTTCAGAATTTATTCTATTATGGTTTTGCCTATCCAATTCTTGGAAATCTTGCTGGAGGTGATGCCATTAAAGGTGGTTTTGGTTCTGGAGATCAAGCAGCTATGTTGCAATTTCAGGATTTTACATCTGATGCGTCTAATGGTAGATTAAATGATTATTGGAAAGCGATTTGGCCTGGTGTTTTAAGAGCTAATGTGGTTTTGACAAAGGTGCCAGATATTGATATGGATGAAGCCTTGAAAAATAGAGTTCTAGGTGAAGCTAAATTTATTCGAGCCTTAAATTACTATAATTTAACGATGACATGGGGTGGTTTACCAATTTATGATTTTGTGCCAACTGCAACAACCGAATCATTACCTAGATCATCGAGAGCAGATGTATTGAAATTCATAGAGGAAGATTTATTAGATGCAATTAATTTGTTGCCAAATGCTTCAGATTACGCGCCTGCCGATGTAGGTAGAGCTTCCAAAGGTTCTGCCCAGGGGTTATTGGCTAGATTATATGCGAATTCAGGTCGCTGGGGAGAAGCTAGTAAAATTGTAGATGATATCATGGCGAGCCCTGCTAGTTACGCGTTAGTGCCAGATTATGCTAATAACTTTAATGGCGAAGGCGATAATAACATTGAGACATTATTTGAAATTCAATATAATACTGGTTCTAGTCCGGATCAATGGTCTGATAACGGACAATGGAATGGTAATCAAATAGCTGATACTTGGGGACCTATTGGAACTGCCGAAGATGCTATTTTTGGTTGGGGATTCTCAGCACCTTCTGAAGATTTAGTGAATTCATACGAAGCTGGAGATTTAAGATTACCTGCAACTATATTACAACCTGGAGATGAATTTTTAGGAGATATTTTCGATCCAGAAAATTCCGGACATTTTGCAAACACAGGTAGCATGTATGGTAACGTAAAATATATTAATCCAGGAGCTTCAGGAGCTGGTTCTTTAGATAGTCCGGTTAATTTTAAAATTATCCGTTTTGCCGAAATGTTGTTAATTAAAGCAGAGGCACTTAATGAAGGGGCTAACGATCAACAAAATGCGATAATGTATTTAGATATGGTACGTGAAAGAGCTGGATTGGCAGGTATCCAAACAACTTTAGGTTACTTACCAGGTCAATCTGAATTAAGAGATCTAATCTACAAAGAAATGAGGGTTGAATTGGCTCTTGAAGCTACATCTTACTTCAATTTTGTTAGTAGAGATTTAGGTTCTCAAATGTATGGGGCTAGAGGTTTCAAAGTAGGACAAGATGAGTTATTTCCAATTCCTCAAGGAGCCCTTGATATTAATGGTTGGAATCCAAATCCGGGTTATTAATTAGTGAAATTTATTGATTGTTAAACAGTAGAATGATAATCAGTAAAATATGTGTTTAAAACCATAAAAATTAGTACCTGTTCAAATCTAAATTTGAACAGGTACTTTCTAACCATAAAAACTAAATAAGATGCTTGTTTCTTCCCTAACAACCATAATTAAAAGAAAAAAAAACAATAGAATTGTAATATTACTAGGTCTGATTTTTTTGTGGTCCTGTAATAGACACTCTAATAAGATGTTGCCCTCGTGGGACAAAACCGACGATATTTTTGTTCAAGTAAATTCAGATTCTTCAAATGTTAAGTTCGCAAACGTACTTACCGAAACTAAAACCTTCAATTACTATACCTTTCCGTATATGTACTTTGGTGGGGGAGTGGCCACTGGAGATATAAATAATGACGGACTTCCCGACCTATATTTTACTGGAAATATGGTGAAAAATGCCTTGTACTTAAATCAAGGTAGTTTACAGTTTGAAGATATTAGTGAAAGCTCTGGTACGATTGGAACTAAAGGCAAATGGGCGAACGGTGTTACCATGGCCGATGTTAACAATGACGGACTTTTAGATATTTATGTGTGTTATTCTGGTCCTGGACAAAGCAGAGAAAACGAACTCTTCATTAATAAAGGCAATAATACATTTAGAGAAAGTGCCAAAAATTATAATATAGCAGATAACGGGCATTCTGTTCAAGCTGCTTTCTTCGATTACGATAACGATGGTGATCTTGATTTATATGTGGCAAACTATCCGCCTACACCATTTCAAATTGGTAATAACTATTATGCCGATAAAAAAAATAATCCTTCCTTAGAAGATTCAGATAAATTATTTAGAAATGACGGGAATAATAAATTTACAGATGTTACTGAAATTTCTGGAATACTAAATTTCGGTCTTTCATTAGGTCTAAGTATAAGTGATATTAATAACGACGGCTGGCCAGATATATATGTCTCGAATGATTTTAACGCGCCTGATTATTTATACATCAATCAAAAGGACGGCTCTTTTAAAAATGAGATAGATGCTATGATGACCCATACGTCAAATTTTGGTATGGGTACAGATGCAGCCGATTTTAATAACGATGGGCTAATTGATTTAATACAGGTAGATATGGCTTCCAGTCAGAACGATCAGGAAAAAGCAAATATGTCGGCTATGAATACCGAAAAATTTTACGAGGCAGTACGTTTAGGACTGCATCATCAATATATGAAAAATAGTTTGCAGGTAAACACAGGCTCAGGAACCTTTAGTGATGTGGCTTACCTTGCAGGCTTAGCAAAAACAGAATGGAGTTGGGGGCCGTTGTTTTTCGATTTTGATAACGATGGATGGAAAGATATTTTTATAACTAACGGTATACGAAGAAATGTTAACGACAACGATGCTATTATTTATTTAAAATTAAAACAGGCTTACAATAAACTTACCCAAAATGATATTGCAGAAACCTTAAGTAAGTTACCAGTAATACCTGTCGATAATTATTTGTATCATAATTCGAAGTCTTTGAAATTTGATAGAAGTGAAGGGAACTGGGGATTGTCGTTTAAAGGTTTTAGTAATGGAGCAAGTTATGCCGATTTGGACAACGATGGAGATTTAGACATGATTGTTAATAATCTTGATGCCACTTCTTCAATCTTTGAAAATAAATCGAATCAATATTCAAATACGAACTACTTAACGGTTAGTTTAAAAGCTAAAAAAGATAATTATTTTGGTGTGGGGGCGAAAATTATCGTTGTCACGGGAGAAGATAAGCAAATTCAGGAGTTGTTTTTAACGAGAGGTTTTGAATCTTCTACCGAACCAAGGGTTCATTTTGGATTAGGAGATGTACAAAAAGTAGATACGCTTAAAGTAGTTTGGCCTTCAGGACATCTACAAACTTTAACCAATGTTGACGGGAATCAAATATTAAACATTGTTCAGAACGACAATAACGCATCTAAAAATAATACGTATTCAAAGCAAGATGTATTATTTACGGAAGTTACCGAAAAGCTTAACATAAATTACAAACATCAGGAAAACGAGTATAACGATTTCGATAAAGAAACACTGCTTCCTCATAAAATGTCCACTTTAGGGCCCTTCATTACCGTTGGCGATGTTAATGGCGATGGTTACGACGATTTTTATGTTGGTGGCGCTATGGGACAATCCGGAAAGCTGTTTATTCAAAGTGCCGATGGAACTTTTGTAGATACTTTTCAACAAAGTTTTACAAAGGATAAGGTTTATGAAGACATGGGCGCGTTATTTTTTGATGCTGATGCCGATGGCGATTTAGACTTATATGTGGTTAGCGGAGGTAATGAATTGCCAAAAGGAAATGAGCATTATCAGGATAGACTGTATTTAAATGATGGAAAAGGGGTATTTAATAAAAATATAAATGCCTTACCAAAAATTATAGCAAGTGGCTCTTGTGTAACAGCTTCCGATTTCGATAACGATGGAGATCTTGATCTTTTTGTTGGGGGTAGATTGTCGCCTCAAAATTACCCAAATACAGGAGAATCTTTCATTTTAGAAAATCGAAACGGAACATTTAAAGATATTACCAATAAAGTTGCTCCGGGCCTTAAAAATATTGGAATGGTGACTTCGGCAGAATGGAACGATTTAAATAACGATGGAACAATAGATTTGTTAATTTCTGGCGAATGGATGCCAATAACCGCACTATTGAATAATAACGGAACTTTTGAAATAAACAATTCCAGTAAAGAAATAGGGTGGTGGAACCATGTTACTGTAGCCGATTTAAAGGGAGATGGTTCGAAGCAAATAATTGGTGGTAACCTTGGTTTAAACTATAAATATCAGGCAAGTCACGAATTTCCGTTTGTAATTTATGGTGATGATTTTGATGAAAATGGCTCTTCAGACATTGTTTTAGGATATTACAATCAGGAAACCTTGTATCCAGTTCGCGGAAGATCGTGTTCATCAGATCAGATTCCTTCAATTAAAAAGAAATTTCCAAACTATACAGCATTTTCAAAAGCAACTTTGCAAGACGTTTATGGTAAAAAGGCTTTAGATAGTGCGAAAGTTAGGTATGCAGCTACCAATTTTGCTTCAGGAACTTTTTCTTTCGATAACAATATGGATTTAGCTTTTAAATCTTTCCCAGTTGAAGCACAAGTATCTTCGGTTAACGACATGTTAGTTCAGGATTTTGATGGAGATGGATTTCAAGATATTATCATTGCGGGTAATTTGATGAATTCAGAAGTAGAAACGCCTCGTAATGATGCTGGTTTCGGATTGTTTTTAAAAGGTAAAATCGATGGTTCTTTTCATCCAATGCCTTCATACCGTTCAGGAATATTGTTTTCGGGTCAGATAACAGATTTAGCTCTATTGGAAACTTCCAATGGGAAGGTGGTTTTGGCAGCTGCTAACAACGGAAAATTAAACGCATACCGTATTAATTAATAATACAGAAAGTATGTTTGGATTTATTGCTTTTTTGAACGAAGCAGAAGGTTACTGGTTTTTGCTGTTCATTAGAAAGGTATGTTAACAAGGTTCATATACGCAATAGTTACAAAATACACATTTGAATCTTTATAAAAAATGAATGTGAGGGTGGGGTGAAACCTAAAAAAGGAAGCTGTTCCTAAGGCTATTCAATACGATGATATTACTAATACAATGAAAAATTATAAACTATATACACTCATATGGATGCTTTTATTAAGTGTTTACTCTTGTCATAAAGAAGCAAAGGAGCAGCTAGTAGAAGAAGAAATGGTTGTTCAAGAATTGTTTACAGAACTTAGCCCGGAGCAATCGGGTATTTACTTTGAGAATCGTTTGGTAGAAACTGATAGTATGAACTATTTTGTATACCCCTATATATACATGGGTGGAGGAGTGTCTATTGGAGATATCAATAATGATGGTCTTAACGATATTTATTTTACAGGCAATCAAGTTCCAAATAAATTGTACCTGAACAAAGGGGGGATGAGGTTTGAAGATATTAGCGAAAAGGCAGGGGTAAGTGCAGATAATCGATGGATTACAGGTACGACGATGGCCGATGTTAATAACGATGGTTTTTTGGATATCTATGTGTCCGTGGCTGGGAAATTTGGTCCAAAACAGAATTTGCTCTATATCAACAATCAAGATTTAACCTTTACTGAAAGTGCTGAAATCTATGGTGTTTCGGGTAATACCAATACGATGCAGGCGAGTTTTTTTGATTATGATTTAGATGGTGATTTGGATCTTTATGTGGCTAATTATCCCATCGCCAAGTTTTCTACACCAAATTTTGTTTACAAAAAATTGATTGATAATCCAGATTTAGATTCTAGTGACAGGTTGTATAGAAATGACGGAGGAACTAGGTTTACTGATGTTACTAAATCTTCGGGTATTTTGAACTATGGGCTTACCGTAGGTATTGCTATTAGTGATATTAATAACGATGGATACCCAGATGTTTACGTTTCTAATGATTTTGCTACGCCTGATTATTTCTACATAAACAATGGAGATGGGACGTTTAAAGAGAGTATTAAGGACATAACCAAGCATACAGCATGGTACGGTATGGGGGTGGATATCGCCGATATCAACAATGACGGGCTATCAGATTTTTTTCAGTTAGATATGACCCCAGAAAATAATCGTCGTAGTAAGGCCAATATGGCTAGTATGAATCCTAAAAAGTTTTGGGACAATGTAAATATGGGATTTCATTATCAATACATGCAGAATTGTCTTCAATTGAACAATGGCGATGTAAATGGTGTCATACAGCCTTTCAGTGACATATCACGCTTAGCAGGAATGGCTACCACAGATTGGAGTTGGGGTGCGCTAATGGTTGATTTTGATAATGATGGTTGGAAGGATGTGGTGGTTACCAACGGGGTGCGCAGGGAAATTAATAATAAAGACTATTTCAAGACTTTAAAGACTTATACGCCAATGGCATTTAAGCATAATATGTTGGAGCTCACAAAAAAAATGCCTTCTGAAAAAGTACATAACTATGCTTTTAAAAATAATGGAGATCTCACTTTTTCCGATGTAAGTCAAAGTTGGAATCTTGATTTTGTTGGTTTTTCAAATGGTTTGGCCTATGGAGATTTGGATAATGATGGCGATTTAGATTTAGTGGTTTCCAATCTTGATAGTATTTCGAGTATTTATGAAAATCAGGCAGCAAAAATTTCCGGAAACCATTATCTAAGATTCAAGTTTAATGGTCCAGAAAAGAACAAGTTTGCATTAGGTACTAAAGTGTTTCTTGAATGTGATGGAATTAAACAGTTTCAGGAGCTTATACTAACCAGAGGCTATCAATCGTCTGTTGAACCTTTTCTAAATTTTGGATTAGGAAAACAGTCAAAAGTTGATAAAGTAACTATTATTTGGCCTGATGGAAAACAAGAAATAAAAAGAGACATTCAAAGTAATGCTTTGGTTGAGGTTAACTATAATGATGCTTCCGATGAATTTAAAGTTGCTGTAAAGGATAATAATCCGGTCAATTATAAATTCACTAATGTAACCTCTCTATTAGGTGTTGTTTATAAGCATGAGGAGAACGTATTTGATGATTTTAAAAATGAGCCTTTACTTCCCCATAAAACATCTCAGTTCGGTCCGGGTCTTGCTACAGCAGATATCAACAATGACGGTAGGGAAGACTTTTTTGTTGGTGGAGCTAATGGTCAATCCGGCCGAATTTTCAAACAACAATTGGACGGAACATTTCAGGAAATTATTGTATTGGATATACAAAATGATGCCATTCAAGAAGATTTGGGGGCTTTGTTTTTTGATGCGGATAATGATGGCGATATGGATTTGTATGTGGTTAGCGGTGGAAATGAATTTGCCGAAGATTCCGAACTTTTGCAGGATCGATTATATATAAACGATGGAACTGGAAGTTTTATCAAGAGTAAAAACGCCCTTCCCAAAATGCTTACAAGTGGCTCAAAGGTTGAAGCAGCTGATTTTGATAACGATGGTGATTTGGATCTTTTTGTAGGAGGTAGGATTGTACCAGGAAAATACCCATTGCCAGCAAGAAGCTATCTGCTGAGAAATGATAGTAAAGAAGGTGTGTTACACTTTGTAGATGCTACCAAAACTGTTGCACCTGACCTTTATAAACCGGGCTTAGTTACAGATGTGAAGTGGTTTGATATGGATAAAGATGGGTGGAAAGATTTGATTGTCGTTGGTGAGTGGATGCCGATATCAATATTTAGGAACGATGGTGGCAAATTGATTTCAAAAACCAAGGAATATGGTCTCGAAAACAGTGTAGGTTGGTGGTACAGTGTGGATGTTGATGATTTTGACAACGATGGCGACTGGGATGTTGTTGCTGGTAATTTGGGACGCAATTATAAATATCAGGCATCGAACATCGAAACATTTGATGTCTATGCATCCGATTTTGATAAAAACAACAATCTGGATATTGTTTTAGGCTATTATTCAGATGGTATCCAATATCCTGTCCGGGGCAGAGAATGTTCTTCACAGCAGATTCCGGGAATCACCAGGAAGTTTAAAAATTACGATGCTTTTTCAAAAGCAACTATTGAAGATGTTTATACAAAAGATAAATTGGAAGATGCTTTGCATTATCAGGCGAAAACATTTGCTACAACTTATTTTGAAAATTTGGGAGGCAGTTTTATACCGAAAGCCTTGCCTATGGAAGCCCAGATTTCAGCGATTAATGGCATAATCAGTGAAGATTTTAACGGTGATGGAAAGTTAGACTTGGTATTGGCTGGTAATTTATTTACATCAGAAGTGGAGACCCCACGAAATGACGCAGGACAAGGGGTGTTTTTAATAGGTGATGGCAAAGGGAACTTTAAGGCTCAAGCACCATATGAAAGCGGATTGAGCTTAGGTGGAGATGTAAAAGGTTTAGCCTTACTAAATGGTAAAGGACAAAAATTGATTATCTCAGCGAGCAATGACGATTATGTACAAGTAATTCTGTACAATCCATAAATGTAAAATAATCAAAACAAAGAATAAATTGAAACCATTTTTCATAAAATATAATTTGGGTTTTTTTGAGATATATCGAGAAGGCATCATTTACAAAAAGGTTATCGCTTTATTTCTTTTTGGCGGTCTGCTTCTGGTTACCATATCATGTGAGAAAGACAAAAATAAACAGCCAATGGAGATACGCCTTAACCATTTGGCAGCCGAAACTAGCCCTTATTTATTGCAACATTCAAGTAATCCGGTAGATTGGTATCCTTGGGCTGATGAGGTACTGTCTTCGGCTAATACTAAAAACAAACTTCTAATCATTAGTATAGGATATTCTACTTGTCACTGGTGTCATGTAATGGAAGAGGAAAGTTTTTCCGATACAGAGGTAGCGAAAGTAATGAATCAGGATTTTATCAACATTAAGGTTGATAGGGAGGAACGCCCTGATGTTGACCAAGTGTATATGACGGCTGCCCAGATGATGAACGGTTCTGGAGGCTGGCCACTAAATGTTATAGCGCTACCCGACGGACGCCCGGTGTTTATAGGTAGTTATATGGAAAAGGATGTTTGGACGAAAGTTTTGAAGAGGTTTAATGCACATTTTAAATCCGAGCCCGAAAAACTATATGAATATGCTGCGCAGGTTTCAGAAGGTTTAGAAGAGATTGTACCAATGGCGGGAACAATGCAGACGAATGCTTTTAGTTTGCAGGAGCTAGAGGAAGCCATGGGGAATTGGAAAAGGAAATGGGATACTCAATGGGGAGGCGATCAGGCTACTGAAAAGTTTATGCTACCCGTAAAGATGAAATTTCTATTAAAATATGCTGTAATGTTAGGGGATAAGGATGCCTATAAACAGGTTATGTTGACTTTAGATAAAATGGCTTTGGGCGGTATATTTGACCATATAGGAGGTGGATTTTTTCGGTATGCTACAGATTATAAATGGCAGGTGCCCCATTTCGAGAAAATGTTATACGACAATGCGCAAATGATAGACCTTTACGTTAATGCCTATAAGGCGTCAAAAGATTCGAAATATAGGAATGTTGTTTATACTACTTTTTCTTTTTTAGAAAATAATATGGCTAATGGAAAAGGGGGGTATTACGCAGCTATTGATGCGGACAGTGATGGCGAAGAGGGACGTTTTTATTTATGGAATGATGAGGAATTGCAGAATGTTCTGGGAGTTGAGTTAGACGATTTTAGCAAGGTATTCAACACCCTAAAAGTTAAATTAGATGACGAAGGTGTGGGTTATGTACTTCAACCTGTCGAAACGGACAGTGTTTTGTCTAAGCGATTGGATGTTGCAACAGAAGAACTATTAAAAAATAAAGAGAAGTGGAAGAGACTATTATTAGAACGTCGCGATAAAAGGGTTAAGCCGCTGACAGATAAAAAAGTAATTTCTTCTTGGAATGCACAACTAGCCAGTGCCTACATAGAGGCTTATATGGCTTTTGGAGATGAAACCTTTCTTAAAAGAGGTATCGCTATTCACAAGTTTATTAAGGAAAACCTGATGAATGGTAATCAACTGTACCATTCCTATATTTCTAAGCAAGTCGGCAATAAAGGGTTTTTAGAAGATTATGCATTTTATATAAATATGCTAATCAATTTATTTAGAGCTACAACAGATTTGACGTATTTAGATGAAGCAAGACATGTGTTGGAGCGTACCAATGCGCTTTTTTACGATGCTAAAAAGGGATTTTACAATTTTGTTAGTGAAGATGAATTAATTACCCAAGTCATAAAACTAGACGATGGGGTTAATCCATCCCCCAATGCTGTAATGGCCCAAAACTTATTACAATTGGGGAATATTTATTTTGATAAGGATTATAAAAATAAGGGCAAGACAATGTTAGTTCACATCCAGTCCGAACTGGGAGAATATTTGCCCTATTATACCTTATGGGCTAGTGAATTGTTGAATTTTATGGCCGATTCATATGAGGTGGCCATAATAGGTGATGAAGCAAAATCTATGCTAAAAGATATAAATAAGACTTATTTGCCAAACGCTTTAATTGTGGGTAGTCCAAAAAATTGCCCAATAGCCATTTTTGAAGATCGATATACAGAAGGGGGAACTTATATTTATATCTGTCAGGAAAATATGTGCAAGTTACCAATGGAAAAGGTTGAATTAGCAATTAAACAAATACAGGAGAATTATGAAGAGAATTAAATTAGTATTAATCTTAGCGACGTTGCTACTCGCGTTAGGATGTAAACAAGAAAAACAGCAAACTCAAATTATTGAAGAGCCTAAAGGGAAACAAAATATCGCTTATAAATGGGGTTTTATGGCCATACAGGCACAGGCAAGGGATACCGAACGATTTAAGCCGAGGCCAACAGTTACTTCACGCTATCTAGGACTTATATCAGTTGCTATGTTTGATGCTTGGTCACGTTTTAACGACAAGGCAACTCCTGTTTATGCCTCAGAAATAGAAAGACGGCCTGAGAATGAACATACTTTAAAAAATAAGGAAATTGCTGTGAGTTACGCTGCCTACAGAGCCTTGTTGGAATATTATTATTCTGATGCAGATGTATTTGAGGATTATATGAGGGAATTGGGACTTGATCCCATGGATGTGTCTATGGATCCAAGTACTCCAGTGGGGATAGGCAATCTTGCAGCTAAAGCAGTTATTGAAGCAAGAAAACATGATGGTTCTAATCAGTATGGTGATGAAGAAGGTTCAAATGGAAAACCATACTTTGATTATACTGGTTATAAACCAGTAAATGATGCCGATGATAATGTAGATGTTAACCGCTGGCAACCAAAGTACTTTACAGATGCTAAAAAGGGTAAATATGCTCCAGGTTGCCTAACGCCTTATTGGCAATTGGTAAAACCTGTTACAATGGACTCAGCAAGTCAGTTTAGACCGGGGCCACCACCTATGGTAGGGTCTGAACAATTGGCTATGGAAGTTGCTGAGGTAGTAGAATTACAGGCAAATTTAACCGACGAGCATAAGGCTTTGGTTGAGTTTATGAGAGATGGACCACAGTCGGTACAACAAGCAGGGCACTGGTTCAAATTTGCCCAAGAGGTTTCCATTAGGGATCAGCACAATTTGGATGAAGACGTTAAAATGTATTTTTTAAATCAGATTACAGCTATGGATGCTTTTATTGCCTCATGGGAATCTAAAATGTTTTACGATTTTGCCAGACCTTTTGCGTTGGTTCATGAATACTATGGGGGTAAAGAAATTGTTGCATGGGCAGGCCCAGGAAAAGGTTTGCAGAAGATGGACGGTAATGACTGGAGACCCTATTCACCCTCAAATTTTTTGTGTCCTCCGTTTCCGAGCTATACATCTGGTCATAGTACTATTAGTGGTGCGTGCGCGGAAGCCTTAAAACTATATACAGGTGATGAGTATTTTGGAGCGTCGGTAGAGTTAATACCAGGTTCGCTCACCGAAACCGATCCTGATTTTTTTGGAAAAAAAGTTACCTTAGAATTTCCAACGTTTACTAAAACAGCTGAAATGGCTGGTATTTCAAGAGTAATGGGAGGTTATCATATTCAGGCCGATAACGTGGCGGGTTTGCAATTGGGACGAGATGTTGCCCACCAAGCTTGGAAGTTTTATAATCAACATTTAGGTGAATAAAATAAAAGTTAAGTAACTTATAATTGAATTAATGTGGATGTTTTTTTATCAAAGATAAATCGATTCAGATTGCTTGGAATAAGTATAGGTCTGATTTATATATGGTTTGGTAGTCTTAAATTTTTTCCAGGAGTGAGCCCTGCAGATAGTTTGGCTAAACAAACTATAGCAATATTAACTTTTGAGTTGATTCCAGAAAAGTTAAGTGTTTTGATTTTGGCCTTATTTGAGGTAATGATAGGAGTGTTTTTAATTGTTAATTGTAAGATTAAATTTATAATTAGGATTGCGATAATACATCTAATGCTAACTTTTGTTCCAATATTATTTTTTCCAAAAATATCTTTTGTCAGTGCTCCTTTTGTGTTAACACTGGTAGGGCAGTATATAGTAAAGAATTTGGTAATTATTTGTGCTCTGTTTTTAATATACCCTGTTGATTACTGTCATAAAGATAAAAGAGGTATAATAGATTAAGTTTTATTGTGCTAAATAGAATAAATTGGATTTAATAGTGTTAAGGAGTTTAGAATTGTATTTAAAGAAGGATTTTGAAAAATAGACGAATAATAAATTTATCTTTTAACAAAGAATATTTAAATTGGCTAAAATTATTTAAATAACAAAGTGAACACAAAACTGAACACGTTTTGGAACACGAATTGAAAATTATAGCATTCGGGAAGCCTTTATTTTGTGTTATGAATTTATCAGGTGATGAACTCATAACCCGAAGGTCACAGGTTCGAGTCCTGTTCCCGCTACGAAGCCGAAAGGCAGTAAAATCAAC
>NZ_JACVXD010000017.1 GCF_014596975.1 Aestuariibaculum marinum
CTTTTTCTCATAATTACTGTTTAAAGTTAATATTATTTTTACACTTTTAAACAGTTCGGTTTTAAGGGAAGCTTACAATTTTGTAAGCTTCCCTTAATTAGAACAATTCATTAGTTCAATATTATCATTTTTTAGGACTTTTTGTTATGGGATTTATTCCGTTTTGAAATGACAGAAAAATTAAACGTCTCCGTAAAAACTGCGGAAGGTCATATTTCAAGAGCTTTGAGTGTATGCATTAATTTTTAATACTGTTTTTATAATTCTTCTCTTTATTTAATAAAAAAACCGACGACAAATACTGTCGTCGGTTAAGGAACTAATTCGATCTTAAAAATTTCGTTTTTAAAATGAAAATCTTTTAAATACTTGCCTTGACCTCTCCACAAGTCAACATATTTTTAGGGTAATAAGGATTTTTAATTTCTTTAGTATTGCTAACCCATACGGCATTTGTCATCGGACAGACTTGCAAATATAGCATCACATCATTTGCCTTAAATTTATCTGCAATGCTCCAAAATTTAGAAGACAGTTTCTGAAAAATTTCTCGCTGTCTATTGATATTAGATTCAGACTGTATTTCTTTAGAAAGTTCTATAATTTCTTTCCTTGTTTTAGTAGCCTCATTCATTTGGGTTAAGTTTAATTTTTTAAACTTAAACTTATTAAGAGAATTCTCAAGAGCACTCGCATTTTTAAGTATAGATACATTATCTGAAACTACAAAACTACTTTTTAAACCTATATAATTATCTGTAATTTGCTTTTTCAGTTCTTCTCTCTTTTCAACCAAATCAGGTGTAACTTCTTGTTGGGAAGTTAACTGAGCATGTGCTATGTTGGTTACAAATATTAATACTATTATTAATTTTCTCATAGTGTTGTTTTATTGATTTTTGAAATGATTTTTTCAATCTCGATTAAAATATGTTCTAAATGGGATTTGTTAATCCCTTTCTCTCCTTTAATTAATTTATTAGCCGCTGCTTTAAGTTCTAAAAGATGTTGTTTTCCATATAAAACTACATCACTTCGCTGAGCTGTATTTAGAGCTTTTCCAGGAGTAGGGATTAATAACATTTCCATTTTTTCAATATAGCTACGCTGAAGACTTCTTCGGTAAAAATCAAATTTTTCATTTCCACTAAATTTAACCCAGACTGTTTCTTGCAAATCATTTAAAAACTCTGGAACAGTATAAGCATCATCATATTGAATGGATTTCTGACTCAAATTGTAAAGCATCCCAGAACTCAGCAACATTAATAAAACCTGATTTTGCTGATCTGAAATTTGGTCTGTTGTTTTCAATTCAATTAATTGACCTATTTCCTTCGGATACATCCATAATGGCGCCTCAAACAATTGTCTGCCTAGATAATCAATAGCGCTTTTTACTTTTTCTTTAGGTACTTCCTTAAAAACAACGCCACTTTGTTCTACTGTTTTCCTTGTTTCGTAATCGTTTCCAATGTATTTTAAAACATGATATAGGTATCTTTGGTATTGTTTTACAACCACTTTGTGCATATCCGAAAGGTTATTATAGGCATCATTAGGCTCATACGTCCAATCAATTAAATTCTCAACAACACGTTTTAGATTTTTAATCCCATAATCGCTTGCTAACACGGCATCATCACCAAGATCTTCCCTCTGGCTGCGTGGATCGGCATCCTTTCCTTCACCTCCAAACCATAATTTAGGGTTATTATCTAAAGTTTCGGTAGTCAATTTTAACAGCATTTGTTCTTCTTCAAAGGCATCTTTTGCGTTTGGATAAAAACTATACCCCCATTTCACAGCCCATTTATCGTAAACACCTATTCTAGGATATATTCCTTTTGGGCTAATATTATCTTCTGGTTGTGCCACATAATTAAAACGTGCATAATCCATTATAGAAACCGTATGTCCATTAGCTTCAACCCACTTTTTATCTCTAAGTTTTTCTACAGGTGTAGCATAACTAGCTCCCATATTATGTCGTAAACCTATG
This sequence comes from Aestuariibaculum marinum, assembly GCF_014596975.1. GTDB lineage: Bacteria > Bacteroidota > Bacteroidia > Flavobacteriales > Flavobacteriaceae > Aestuariibaculum > Aestuariibaculum marinum. The sequence goes on from NZ_JACVXD010000017.1 coordinate 2,003, forward strand.
GTATGACCTATTTCGTGAGAAGAAACAAAACGAATTAACTGGCCCATTAACTCATCATCTAAACGCATTTTACGTGCTCTAGGATCTAATGGTCCAGCTTGAATCATATACCAGTTTTGCACTAATTTCATAACATTATGAAACCAGCCTACATGACTTTCAATAATTTCTCCACTTCGGGGATCACTAATTCGAGGTCCGTAAGCATTAGGTGTTTCGGAAGCATAATATCGAACAACCGAATAACGTGCATCTTCCAAGCTCATAGTAGGATCGTTTTCAGGCCATTCCTTTCCAATAATAGCATTTTTAAATCCGGCATCCTCAAAAGCTACCTGCCAATCGTTAATTCCTGCTATTAAATAGGGTCTCCATTTTTTTGGCGTGGCCGGATCGATATAATAAACAATTTGTTTCTTTGGTTCTACCAGCTCCCCTCTAAGATACTTTTCAATATCTTCATCCTTTGGTTCTAAACGATACCTCTGAACAATGAATTTTGATTCAGCTCGCTGTTGTTCATCTGAAAACAACACATATTTATTAGCAAAATATCCAACGCGTTGATCTAAAAACCGTTTACGCATTGCAACTTTTGGCAACAGCACAATAGATGTATTCAACCTTAGTGTAATGCTACCTAAACTAGATAAAGACTGTTTAAAGGTTTTAATCGTCTTAACTTCAACATTAATTGGGTATGTCTTAATATCTTCAATAAAAGACTTATCGGTTGCCAAAGATGATAGCTTATTATCTGTTTTCTCTTTGTCTGCTAATGAAAATACTGGATTATCCTTTTTAAAAGCGTCAGTTACTTCAATAACGATGTTTCCTGTTAAGGGATTAGTAGTCTTAATTGGAAAAGATTCTATAATGGGATTCTCATTACTTCCAGCTAATGCTTTAGCCAACATCGCATCTTCAGAACGTACATCCTGCTTATACTGCAAAGACCTTAGAAATACATTATTATTATTTCCTTTCTCGAAATAAATAGTTTGTTCATTAGCCTTTTCTCCTCCAAAACGCCCCATACCTTCAGGAGTTGACAGATATCTTGTTACCACCAACATATACCTATTAAATAAACTATCTGGTATTTGAAAGTATATTTTTTCGTCAACCTTACTCACTGAAAACAAACCTACCGTAGTGAGGGAATCGCTGCTTATAAGTTTACTGTAGGCTTCAACCCCTTTTTGTTGTGTGCTATCAGTCTTTTTGTTTTGGTCTGTTTGTTGAGCAGAAACATACTGCTGTCCTGAAATTATCAGGATTAGCAGTATGTAAACTAGTTTTTTTATCATAATTAAAATGGTACTGTTTCGTTTGTATTTAAAGTTAAATTTGGATTTTTCATTAAAGCAGATAATGGAAACGGTATAATATACAATCTAGAGTCTGGCTGTAAAACGTATGTTTCCTGAGGCACCGTTTGATTTACAATAGGAAATACTCTGGTTATTGTTTTAGCATACTCTGGTTCGTTATTTAATCGTTTAAGATCAAAGAAACGATGAAATCCAAAAAGCAACTCTTTTCTGCGCTCGTTAACCACAAGTTCCATTGTTTCTTTTCTGGTTGCCGGCACTTGTAAATCTGTTGTTTCTGAAAGAATACGTTTAGCTCGAAGCGTATTTAACACCCCAACTGCTTCGCTAAACTGATTGCTTCTTGCATAACACTCGGCAAGCATTAAATAAACCTCGGTAGTTTTCATTCCAACCGTTGGATTGAAAAATCTTGTATATCTCACGTTCCAATAAGCCGTATTAGATCCTGCATCTAAAAATGAGGTGGAAGTTGAATTGAAAAATAAATTAAAACGTGCATCATCTTCTCCAAATAATGTTTTTAGCTCCGGACTTATTATATAACTAAATGCGAAATTTAACTCATTATACCCCGTCATATACATATAACTAAGTACTTCTGGATTTTCTGGAGCTGTTACAGCAACCACACTTGGTCCGCCTTGTTCATTATAAGCCACCATATCAAATATTTCATCATTGTAAGTAAGAGACATTTCTGCAGCTTCCTTTGCTTCGGCAATTTCTCGCTTAAACAAATGCACTTTAGCTTTAAAAGCATAGGCAAAAGCCAAAGATGGGTGGTATACATCTAAAGGAATTTCCTGAATGTATGGTAAGGCATCTTCAATATCTTTCTGAATAAAATCATAGACCTGAGCTACGGTAGATTTTACTGGCTGTGCCTCTAAATCAAATTTATCCATAATACAAATACCTCCATCGGTAGCAGCGGTCTCCGGATCGTAAGCTTTGGCATAAGTATTTACCAATAAAAAATGATCGAAAGCGCGGTAAATTTTGGCTTCTGCTTTTGCTAATCGCTTGGTATAGTCATCACCATCACTATCATCAACAAGAGATATTATGGTATTCCATCTGTTGATATATGAATAGGCTTGATTATAGAAACTCGACGCTTTAAGCATTGAAACTCTATCGGCTGTTTCATCAAAGGTAAAATTGATAGTGTTAATATTAGGCGTCTGTCCTATAACATAAAACTCCCTTATCCACTGGTCATCGACCAAATATTGAAAGTTATTTATAGGATATCCTCGGTTTGGTAAAGAAACCATTTTATGAAAATCGGTTGCAGTTTCAATTACCAAAGAGCCCTTTGGTGTAATATCTGTATAATCTTCACATGACGTGATGAACAACAGTAGCATTGGAAATATAAATTTATATATATGTTTCATGATTTTTTAAATGTTAAGGTTAAGACCTAGCAAAAAGGTTTTTGGTAATGGTATGCTTCGTGTTCCTGAATTTGAGGCATAAACTTCTGGATCTATTCGATCTCCTGCCGCACTCCAATACCAAAGGTTATTTACCTGGAAAGTGAATTTTGCCGATGAAAATTTGATTTTCTTCGCAAAAGATTCCGGTAAATTATATCCTAATGAAATGTTTCGTAGTTTTATATAATCGCCATCAATTACATTAACATCGCTATTTCTCCACTGACTACTTATGGTACCTGCATAGTTTCTAACACTTTCATCAAAATCAACATACAAACGCGTATTACCATTTTGTTGTAAATCTGTATAACGATTAACAATATCTTGGTCGTTAACATCATCAGAACTCATATCGATAACATCTTTTCTCATGACGTTACCACCTGAAAACACGAACAACATATTTAATTCAAATTGTTTAAATGAAAAACGCTGAGAGAAAGATCCCGTATATGTTGGCATTAAACTTCCCTTGTTTACAAGTGCATCAGTGCTAGTAATGGTTTTTATCGTATTAGACAAAGGATTTCCGTCTTCATCGAAAGTGATAGAAGGCTCCCCATTTTCATCTAATACATAAGGATATCCATTGGTAATCCCGCCATATTTATAAGCATATAAACTATTGTATATCTCTCCTTCTAAGAAATAATTAGTTGGAGAACTTACATATACTGAAGCATTAGACAGCTCTCTGGTTACCTTATCAACAGTGGTTTTATTAAAGGCTAAAACTAAATTTGAACCCATTTTAAAGTCACCTTTATTGTACCAATCTGAACCTATACTAAACTCTACTCCTTTGTTAAGTAAGGCTCCTGCATTTATTCTTCTGGTTAACGCTCCTACCGTTGGATCTAAATCGGTTGTTGCCAGTAAATCTGAACTATATTTTCTATAAACATCAATACTTCCTCTTAACTTACTTTGCAACACACTAAAATCTAATCCTAAATTTGAAGTGGCTGTTTTCTCCCATCTTAACATTGGGTTTGGTTGTGAAGTAATGTTAATGTACTGTAAAGACTGATAAAGTCTATCATTTCGCCAAGTTGCCGTAACATAAGGTGTTGTTGTTTGGTCTACGTTACCGCTTACTCCGTGTGTTGCTCTTAATTTTAAGGCATTTACCCAACTTACCGATTTCATAAAATCTTCATTAGTAATATTCCAACCTAATCCGGCAGACCATAAGGGACGATTTTTATACTTTGAATCAACACCAAATAAATCTGCTCTATCAACACGATAGCTTCCTGTAACATTATATTTGTTTAAATACGTATAATTTAAGTTACTATAAACAGAAAAATAACGGTGTAATATTTCTTCCTGATTCCTTGATGGAGCAGATAATGTTTTGTTACGTCCGTATATATAACTATCAACCCCTGTTTGACTCAGATCTAAAGTATTTATTGTGGCAGAACTTAGTGTTACCGGATCATATCCATAACGTAAGCTTTCAATACTTCTAGGCACAGAAGTTTCTCTCATTTCAAAACCTGCAATAGCACTAATAAAATGCTTTCCTTCTCCAAAATCCTGGCTATAATCTAATTGATTTCTGAAAGAATAATTGCTGGCCTGACGACTTGACTGTTGGTAACGACCTCCTTCAGAAAAACCATCTAAATAAGTATAAGAATCTGTATCTGGATTATACCCTGTTAACGTATTTATAGCGTAGCGCATTTTATATGAGTCTGCATCATAATACTGATCGCTATTGGTTCTGGCGGTTTCGTATTGAAACTGAGAACTTACACTAAGTCCCTTCCATAATTTTGCTCTTAACTTTGCAAAAGCTCTTAAATTTAAAGAGTTCCTGTGCGTAATTCCTTCCTGAAGCGATTCCAAAACATTAAAAGTCACAGGATTAAAACCACTTAAACCTGCAATTTGAGATGCTACTAAAGGGTTTAAAACACCACTTGAAGTAAACCCGTCGCTAATACCTACAAATGGCGAAACAACAAGATTTCCATTGTTGTCGGTAATACGTTCATAGCGTTTTTGAATATTGAAATCATCATAGCTGGAATCTGTAATATCGGCATTTCTAATAGTTCCATTAATTCCAACTGTTGCATCTAACCAGTTATTTAGCTGATAACTGCTTTTTGCGTAAAGGTTGAACGATTGGTCTGTATTATACTTTACTCGATTATCAGACTGGTCGTAGTTAAATGATACATACGTATTTTGCTTATTTGAACTTCCTGAAAAAGACACATTGTAACGTTGTCTGAATTCATTTTGCCATACATTTTTACGATAATCATTCAAATAATCATTATTTCTCCATTCAGCAATTGTAGTATCGTAATCTAGTTGAGAAAGATTTCCATCTTCTAAATCTCTGTTTAACTGATACAAAGGGCTGTAATATTTAATATTACTACTACCAATTGCCCCATAACCATCAAACATACTAGAAATATCATTGTACCTGTTACGTTCTCTCTCATAAACAGCTTGCTCGAAGTCAATTAAATCGCTGGTTGAAGCATAATTTAAATCCTTAAGTTTGGACTTAGTTGAAATAAAAAAATCTGTATTTACACTTACTTTTAAATTACCTTTTCCTTTTTTAGTGGTTAAGACAATAATTCCATTTGCAGCTCTTGACCCGTATATAGAGGCTGCAGCGGCATCCTTAAGAACATTCACACTTTCTATATCGTAGGGATTAATCTCATCTAATGTTAATTCTGTAGGTAAGCCGTCAATAACAATAAGAGGGCTATACCCTACCTGCAGTGATGAAAAGGTACCTATACCTCTTAAAATAGGGGTATCTGAAGATGCCCCATACGGATTCTTTTGATACATTAAACCGGCAACTCGACCTTCAAGCGCCGTTAAAAGATCGGTGTTAATATTCTGGTTTAACGTTTTTTGATCAATTTTTGAAACAGATCCTGTTAAATGGCTACGGGTTATAGTTTTATATCCGGTTACAACAACTTCATCCATTTCTGTAACCTTTTCTTCTACAACCAGCGTTAATTGTGTTTCTCCATTAACAGGAAAAGACCTTTTTCCTATAGTTAATCCTGAACACTCAACTAGTCCATTTGAAGGTACATTTTCAATTGAAAAACGACCATCAAAATCACTTATACTAAACTTGTTTGTTCCTATTACATGGACGGTAACACCTGGAAAAGGCTCTTTATTAGTGTTCAAAACTATTCCCGTTACATTTATTAATTTAGCCGATAAATTATCAGATTTAGTAGACGTAACAACAATAGTTTTATTAGTAAGCGTATATTTTAAGTTTTGATTTTTAAAAACGGCATCTAAAGCTTCTTTTAAGTCGGTATTTTTAAAATTAAGCGTTACAGGTTTAAAATCTTTAAGCAATTTTTGTGTATAAAAAACCTCATAATCAGCTTGTTTTGCCAATTCCTTTAAAGCTTTTTCAAGAGAGACCTCATTAAAGTTTACAGTTACATTTTGAGCATAAACAAAACCACTCAAAAACAGCATAAAACTAAGGGTAAAACCTCTTAAATAATTAGATTCAATTACCCTAGGAAAACTCTTCCAGGGGTTTAATTTAGGTGTTTTACATTCTGAATTAAATTTCATACATTTACATGTGTTTTTAGTTAGACATTTGTGAAAAAAATATACTGGCTATAAACTTCTAACAACCAGAGGCAACGCGACTGCTTCTGGTTTTTTCATTAAAAACCAATATTACTGGTAAACTTCAGATTTAAGGGTACACAAAAATTGTATTCCCGCTTATCTCAAATTTTATATTACTCAGCTCAAGTACCTTTAATACTTCAGACAAATTTTTATTCATAAAAGTTCCGCCGTTAAACTTTAAATCAGGTATATCTCCTTTGTATTCCACCTGAATATTATACCAACGCTCCAACTGGTTCATAACCGTTTTCAAATCAGCATTATCGAACTTAAATCTTCCATCTTTCCAAGCTATTGTAGACTCTGCATCAACATTGTTTATCAATATATTCTCAGCATCTTCAGTAACGCTAGATTGTTGCCCCGGTTTTAAAATAGCTCTTTGATCTTTAAAGGAAACAGCGACACTTCCTTCTAGTAAGGTGGTTTTAACAAATGATTCATTGTTATAAGAATGCACATTAAAATGCGTTCCTAAAACTTCAATAGTCTGGTTTCTGGACTTTACAATAAATGGTTTATTCTTATCTTTTGAAACTTCAAAATATGCCTCTCCTTCCAATTCTACAATCCTTTTATCTTCATTGAATTGTGTTGGATATTTTATAGATGATACTGCATTTAAATACACTTTTGTGCCATCTGCAAGCACAACATTATACTGCCCTCCTATTGGTGTGGATAGCGTATTAAAAGCATTAAAGTTATTGTTATCGTTATTTAGTTTTGGGTTAACAACATACGTAATTAGTCCGTTAGGGTTCATCTGAATAGTGACTTCTTCATTGTCTCCGTCATTGACAATTGAATCATTAACTTCAACATCGGCCAAAACAATTTGCTTTCCATTTGATAGTGTTAGCACTCCTCTGTTTCCTCCTGGTGTTATTTCTTTGACATCTTCGGTAAGTTGAATTTCCGATTTGGTTGTTCCTCTAAAGTAATATAGACCTGTAGCCAACATTAAAGCAATTGATGCTGCTACGGCAACACGCTTCCAAAGATTAATTACCTTTGGTTCTTGTTTTATTGGTAGCTTAGCCCTTAAATACTTATAACTATTTTCCAATTGGTATTCATTTAGCCTCAATTTACTATTCGAAGCTTCAAATAAATACCATGCCTCCAACTTATCTTTATCTTCATCAGATAAAGTCCCGTTACGATAATTTTTAAGTAAGGTTAAAATTTCAGTTTCAGTCATAATTAAACATAGAATTTCCTACTGTTTAATAATAAGACAGACTAAATCAGGTTTTGTCATAGACAAAATCAAAAAAAATTAAAAAATTATTATTTTATTGTTAACTAAACTTTTTTTATCGAAGGTTTATGGTTCCCAGCCGAAACAAATAAAGAACTAAAATAGAGACAACTACATTTAAATTTTAAACATTAAAACAACCAAAAATGGGTTTATTTTCTCTTTTAATTTTTTTAATGCATTATACACCTGTTGTTTGGCAGTTTTATCAGAAATATTTAATTGATTGGCTATTTCATCATAAGACAACTCCTCTAGTTTCCTTAAAATGAAAATCTCGCGCATCTTTTGTGGAAGAGACTCTATTTCTTTAGCAATAATAATTTGTAACTCTTCTTCTCTTTGATTTAAATCTGCAAAGGCGTAGTCATTTTCCATAAAACCAGAAATAGAATCTGCATAGCGCAAAACAACCTTTTCATGAGCAATATGATTAAGTATTTTATTCTTGGTAGCTCTGTATAAATATGAAGACAAGGCTCCGGAAATATTCAAGTCTTTTCGTTTGTTCCAAATTGCTAAAAAAACGTCCTGAACAATATCGTTTGCCTCATCTTGATTTTGTAGAATTTTATATGCGTGGTTTATTAAAAGTTTACAATACCTATTAAAAATTTCTGTGTAAGCCTGCTGATCATCTTTACTGAGAAGATCTAGCAATTTAGCATCGGTGTATTTACCATATACAGACAAAGAGAGAATAGAATAAAATTAAGGTAACAATATTAAACATTTTTTTAATTACGACAAAAGATGACGACTCATGACTACAATATAATCTTATTCAAATATTTAGTCTATTTTATATTGTAGTCTATAAGTCTTATTCTCTGTAAAAATCATCTAAAAATTACAATTTGGCTCTATTGTACTGTGCGGGCCAGCTAATATCTTCTCCCAGCTCTGAAGCTGCTGTTAGGGGAAAATAAGGATTCCTTAAAAATTCTCTAGCTAACAAAATTATATCTGCATCTTCATTAACTAAAATATATTCGGCTTGTGCTGCATTTGTAATCATTCCAACAGTAGCTGTTAGCATACCCGTTTCCTTCTTAATTTTAGAAGCAAAAGGTGTTTGGTATCCTGGTCCAACAGGTATTTTTTGTTCGTGACTTAAACCTCCTGTTGTAACATCTACCACATCAACACCTTCATTTTTTAATATAGATGTTAGTCTTATTGCGTCATTAGTTTCCCATCCACCATTAACCCAATCTGTTGCCGGAATTCTAACAAATAAAGGGGATTCTTCTGGAAGTTCAGATTTTACTGCATTTACTACTTCAAGTAATAATCTAATACGATTTTCAAAGCTTCCGCCATAATCATCTTTCCTTTGGTTACTTAAAGGAGATAGAAACTGATGCAATAAATACCCATGTGAAGCATGAATCTCTATAATTTCAAATCCGCTTTGTAAAGCTCTTTTTGCTGCTGTCTTAAAATCATCGACTACTTTTTTTATTCCTTCAACAGATAACTCAATAGGTTGAGGATAGTTTTCAGAATAAGGTAAAGGAGATGGTGCCACAGGATTCCAACCTCCTGACTCAATGCTTACAGTGCCATAACCTTCGGTTGGCGCCATGGTACTTCCCTTTCTTCCTGAATGTGCCAATTGAATACCTGCCACACTACCATTTTCTTTAATAAAAGCTGTTATCTCTGATAACTTTTCAATATGCTCATCTTTCCAGATTCCTAAATCTTTAGGAGAAATTCGACCTTCTGGAGAGACCGCTGTAGCTTCAGCTATAATTAGTGAAGCACCTCCTACAGCTCTACTACCCAAATGCACAAGATGCCATTGGTTTGCAAAACCATCAATAGAAGTATATTGACACATAGGAGAAACCCCAATTCTATTTTTTAAAGTAATTCCTTTTATTTTTAAAGGACTAAACAATTTTGTCATAATCTATTCAATTTGATGAAATAAAAATACTAAACCAAATTGAATTGACAGTCTTGCTTTTTCTAGCTTATTTAGCAAATCAAGTTCTACTTTAGTTTTATATAATTCGGCTTCTTTATTAGGTGGATAGTATGGTAACCGAGAGCCATGCAAAGCGGACATAAGGAACCAGCCCAATTCTTCATATAAAATATTATCAAATAATTGATTAATGATGATTTAGATATACTCAATTTTTCCCGACGCAAGAGGTTCTCTATTTCCGTTATTTTGCTTTTATACGTAAACTTTATAATTTGAATAAGACTCATTCGTCAATCTTCCAATAATCTAATCAATCTGATCCTTAGTAGTTACCCTATCATTATATTTTCTTGCAATTGGCTTTTTCCCTTTAAACTGCTTCATATAAACCACAGCAAAGGTATTTGGCTGGTTCAAAATTCACTTTCCCATCAACCATTTCTCTAACTTCTGGTTTCTGTCTTCATTTTTTATCTATTGATTAAAAATTTCTGCTAAATCTTTATCCATATCGTCATCGGTACCGCCACCGCCACCGTAACGTCCAACAATTACCCCATTAGGGTCTACAAGTATTTTGGTTGGTAACGAATGAATATTATAAGCATCACTTATATCCTTGTCTTTATTTATACGTTGGTTAGTACCTTCTTTATATTCTAAACCTCTTAAAACATGGTGCCAAATACCTATTCCATCTTTTTCTACTGCTTTTTTCCATTTGTCATAAGCTCTATCATCATCAGACACCCCAAGAATTTCTAATCCTTGAGAATGATATTTGTTATATAAACTAATTAAATGCGGATTCCCTTTTCTACAAGGAACACACCACGATGCCCAAAAATCTATAAGTAAATATTTCCCTTTGAAATCAGCCAGTTTTAAAGAGTCTCCATTAATATCTACGGTTTCGAAATTCGCTGCTTTAGCTCCGGGTATTCCCTTTTGTAAATTGTCTACTTTTTGACTAATATCTTTTCCTAAGTCGGTTTTTAAATACTCTGGATTAAGCTGATCCAAAATAGCTTTAGCCTCGGCATATTTTAGTTTACTTATTTGAAATAAAAATGATTGAAAGCTCACAAAGGATTTTGGGTTATCCTTAATAAATTGTAAAGTGGCCTCACTTTGTTTTTCCCACATTGGCGCAAGTTTTCCTCTTGCTTCATCATCCTCATATTTAATAGCTTCCAGTTCTTCATCACTTGCACCTGCGTTCGACGCCTCCTGGTATTTTTTTCTCACGGCGTCAAAATGATTCTTCTCTTCTTTATAGTCTTCAGAGATTTTGTCTAAAATGGCTTGTAACATGTACTGATCGTCTTGGGTTTTAGAACCTGACAATTTAGCCTCTGAAAAACCTTCATAATCAATATTTAAAGTCATTTCCGTTGGCTCTACAAATATTGAAACGAATTCTCCTTGATTTGGTCGATTACTGTTTATTTTTGATAGATGTATAAGCTTTACGCTATCTTTAATATCATGCTCAATGACAAATGCACCATCTTCAACTTGAATGGTATCTATAGGCTGATTGATTAAATAAATTTCACCATTTTCCAGTCCTGTTATCGTTCCATTTATTCTATACCTACCATCTGCCAAAGGCTTTTCTTGCTTACATGCCAATACGGTTAAACATACGGCAACTATTATTAATAGTTTTTTCATTATTGATTTCGTTTTATTATTTAATTTCAAATGTCTCTTTAATACGATTTAATGCAGTAGCGTGTCTTCTATTTAGAACAGCTTATTGATTACTTTTTATATTTTCGATAGCCTTAGCTGTATGCAAAATGAACTCGTAAAGCAATCATTTACAGAATACTATTCAATAAATCTTCAACTTATATGTTATATAAACATATTAACAAAGGAATTGATTATAATGATAAAGTCCTTTCTTATTTTACTTAAGAAAAGACTTTATCTATGTCTCCAAAAACATTATCCAATCTGTAATTAAGAATGTTAATGAGAACTTACTTAAATTTTATACAAGGTATTTATCAACCCTATTTTAGGTCATAATTCCTTTTTAATCCTAAGAACTAATTAGCCTTATTCCTAAAAACAGGCTAGATAGGAATTAATCTACCTTATCTTCGATTTATTGGAGTTTATCGCTATACGTTTTCAATTTATTTTGATAATCCTCAACAGTACTAGATACAATAATACCAGTAAATCTATCTCCTTCTAAAGCATCTTTAGCTGCTTTTAAAGCTCTTTTTTGTTCTTCCACAGCTTGAGGGTAATTGCCTGCTAAAAAATAACATTTAGCTAAATAATCAATAATCATAGGGTTAGTTCCTTCCCTATATGCTGCTGGTTGGAACCAAATTGCCGCCTGTGCATAAGTATCTTTGGATAAACCCTCATAATCTGCAATGGTTTGTGCAATGTACATGGTATAACGAGAACCATCTTTAGCTACCCAATCTTTGGCAAATTCCATAGCATTATTTTCACTTATAAATTCCAAACGTGTTTTAAATTGCCTCATTCCTAGCGGATATGATTGTGATGGATCTTTGGCAACAACATCATTCATTAACTTACAGGCTTGTTCGTAATTTTCAGCAGCAATTGCATCATCTATTGGCTTCATTAATTTTTTATAAGCCTCTATTTTGTCTAAATTTTCCTTTTGACTTTTTAGATGTTCTTCTCGAGTACTATTCATATCATAAGTACCATTTTGAACTTCATTAATGATAGACTCTAAATCTTTAGGATGCCCTATCCAAATCAATTTACCCTTTTGAATTAAAAATGTTGATGGTATGCCCGTCACACCAGCCTTTATTAGCCATTCGTTGGACATAAATTGGTCATTATTATCAATAACCACATTGAAATCCATTTTTTCACCCAAGTCTTCTACAAACTTGGATACGGTTGGAATTACGGATTCGTATGGCTTATTTCCAATCTTTTCCCACACATTAACAGCTACAAAAGAAATTTTTCCTTCATATTTATGAGCTAATTCCGAAAGATGTGGCATCGCAGCAATACAAGGACCACACCAAGTCGCCCAAAACTCCATTACATAAAGTTTATCGTCTTTAAACTCAGTAATTGGTTCTCCTTTAACCCATTTTGAATATTTAATAGGAGGTGCCTGATTACCAATTTGAAGTAGATCATCCTGCGCGAAACCTGTTAAAGCTCCGTACAGAAAACACACCATGAAAGATATAGTTTTGATATTTATTTTAATTCTAACCATTTTTAGTATTTTGGTTGTTAATAATTTTTACCTAATGTTGGATTAAGTTGAGTTGCTTCCAACGGGAAAGGATAAATCCATAAAGAAGAATTTGGAGAAAGTGTATAGGTAACTCCTTCTAAGGTTCTACTGATTGTTATAGGATATTCTCCTTCTTTATTCCATCTTTTTATATCGAAATAACTTTTTCCAGAATATAAATACTCAATTCTAGCGGTCTTCTGAAGGTACCCCATTGCTTCTGAAGCATTAGCTGCTTGAAGAGGAGCATAAGGAGAAACACGACGAAGTCTTATTTCATTAATCCAATTCATTCCTTCTTCAACCTCATCAGTACGAATTAAACATTCTGCTTTAATAAGATATAAATCAGATGTTGTGATTCCCGCATTATTTTGTTGATATCCACCAGACCATTCAGGTATATCTGGAAGGTTTACAGCATTGCCTTCTTCATACACTTGAGTGCCCAAAGAATCCTTAAGTATATTACCAGCTTCATAAAATTCATTTACAATTTCATAACTAGGAGAAACTGAAAATGGCCAATTTCGCGCATAATAGGAATAAAATAAATTATCATCTGCTATAAGACCATTTGGACGAAGATTCGAAAAAGCAAGAGGATTACTAGAATATGATGATAGAAGAGGTCTATGATCCTCCAATACGTTATTATAGGTTAGAGCGACATTTACTGCATCTAAAGCTGACTCATAATCTCCAAGAGACATTAGAATTCTAGCTTTTACGGCATAGGCAAAACCTTTACCAACACGCATAGCATTAATTGGTGTTTCAGGAAGCGCATCCAACTCGATAGCAGAATCTATATCTGCCATAATATTATCATAAACTTCCTGAACAGAAAGTTTAGGGTTAATTTCATCTAAATCCAAATCCTTCACATAAGGTATTCCTCCATCCTCTGCTGCAGTAGACGGATCATAAGCCTTTGCATATATATTTACCAAATAATAATGTAAGAAAGCTCTAACAACATAGCCTTCCGCTTTTAAACTATTCAATTCATTTTGATTCCCTGATACTTGGTCAGAAAATGAAATAAGCGGATTAGCTGTTCCATTAATAATAGCATATAACCTTGAGTAAAGTTCTCCCGATTGATCTAATTGTTCTCTATCTATCGATTCATCATACGTTAGCTGGGTATAGTTTAAATCTTTACTATTCCCAGTAAGTATAAAAGGTATATCCCGAGATTGAGGATAATGATCGTTAATCAGAATAGATAACATTGTAAAATCAAATCCACTATATTGTTTGTTAGCTAATAATTCCAGATCACCTTGGGTTTGCACAATTTTTCTCCCTTTAGGCGTGAAATCCGTATAGGAATCACATGATGACAAAAGGACTATTGAGATACCCATTGCCAATTTAAATAATATATTTTTCATACGAGTAGTAATTAAAAGTTAGCATTAAGACCAAAAACATAGGATGTTAAAGGAGGTGCTCCTCCTGTTTCTACATCAATATGAACATCCTTTTGTCTCATCCACACTGTTCCTGGATTATTTAGCTGAAAATTAATTTTAACATTTTTTGCCTTTATTTTACTAGCAAAACTTTGAGGCAAACTATAACCTAATACAATATTTCTGATTTTAATAAAATCAGCAGGACGTACCCTGTAATCAGAAATTGGATAATTAAGCTGTGCTGCCCCTAAGAAAGAATAGTATTGCCCTCGGCCAGGCACCACTGTATCCGTATTATCTGGTGTCCAGCTATCTGCAATATATGATGGTGATCCAATTGGCACTGGTTCTCGAAGTATAAGCGGATTAATTGCTGGTTCAGCTCGAAGAACATGTCCTCCATAATACACAGCAAAAACACTAAGAGTTAATCCTTTAAAAGAAAAACTATTTGTTAACCCAATGGTTCTTACCGGTGCTAATACTCCTGAATACTCAAGGTTATCAACATCTCCATAAAGAGAATTAGAAGTCCTTTCTCCATCAGCATTAAACCACTGTGGTATACCATTTTCATCCATACCTGCAAAAGGAACAGAGAATAATGAACCAGGCGCATACCCAACTCGGAAACCATATCCATTTGATAAACTTTCATAACCTCCTATATCTCCATCTACATCAGTAACTTCTCCTTTATTATAGGTAAATACCATATTAGATGACCATGAAAATTCTTGAGGGCTTTTTGCTCTAAACCAATCATAGGTCAGTCCTACCTCAACTCCTTTATTAAGAACTTCGCCATTATTAAGTACTGATGATGTCCATCCTTCACTTGGATCTAAACGCCTTTGTGCTAATAAATCAGACCCAGCCTTTCTATAAACATCAATCGTTCCTCTTAAACTACTTTTAAAAAGACTAAATTCTAAACCTAAGTTTGTAGTAGCTGTTTTCTCCCATCTCAATTTATCATTTGGTGGATTAGGAATTGATGCATTTGGCAACTGTGTGTCCAAGTTGTTTCCACTCTGAATTACAAGTAAACTAGATGCGTTCATATCCACATTACCTGTAATACCGTATGAAGCTCTTAATTTAAGAAAATTAACAAAGTCAAGACTCTTCATAAAAGGTTCATTAGAAGCAATCCAGCCTGCCCCAACTGACCATAAAGGCTGACCTCTATATTTCTTATTCGAACCAAAAATATCAGCATAATCTTTTCGGATAGATCCAAATAAATTGTAATTTTTATTATAAGTATAAGTCAAATTACCATAACCTGAGGCAAAACGATGTTTAACTTCGCGATCTATATTTCCAGGCGAAATAGGTTGGGCATAAAAAAATGGACTCCAATAAGGTCTTAATTGAGACATAGAGATTGTTCTATAATCTATGTAGTTATTGACAGTCTGTAACTGGTCATCGTATCCATATTGAAAACTTGATCTGCCATAGCTCTTGGTTTGTCTGAATTCCATACCAGCAATAGCCTGAAAATCATGCTTTCCAAATGAACGGTTATAATTTACCTGACCTCTTGCTGTATAACTAGGGTTTCTTCTATTACTAAGGGCAAGTCTACCTCCTTCAGGTATTAAAGAATTAAAGACTGGTGTTCCTCCTGGCCCCATGCTAGGAACCGTATATTGATTTAACAATAGTCTCATTTGGTAACTATCTTGCTCAGAATAATTTTCTGTATCTGTAATAGAATTTTCGTATTGAAACATAGGATTAATTGTTAATCCAGGCAATACCTTTAATTTTAGTTTAAGAAAGTATCTACTGTTTAAAGTATTGGTATGATTAAAATTTCGTTCTAGTTCATCAAGATGATTATATGACAAACTTCTTAAATTAGGATCATTAGCTATAATTGAATTATTAGAATAAATGTTGAAATCATAGGTTCCGTATTGTGCTCTAGACCCATCTGCATTAAACATAGAAGAATAAACAGGAAACGTAAAAGGGTCTCTAGCATACCTATCGGCATGCGATTTAGAACGTCCCAAAATATTTGTAGCACCATAGTCAACATCCAACCAATCAGTCAAGTTAAAAGTACCTTTAAGAAACATATTAAAATCTCTATTGTACGAATTGATAACTCCCGTATTATCTGTTTTGTAATTTAAAACTAAATTTGTTTGGGAGCGTTTACCATCAGCCCGTATAGCTAAATTATACTGCTGTATCACCTGATTTTCTAAAGCATGATCCTTGAATTCCTTGTAAAAATCATTCTTTTTATATCCTTCTAACAATTCAGTTAATTGCGAATCACTCATTTCCGAAGGATTAGTAACATTCTGGTAGTAGGCATACTGAATGGGAGATACAGGTAAGCCATACCCCAGATAAAAAGTCTGAAATTGTGCTAGAGCATTAGGGCCTCCACCTCCATTAAAATACCAATCATAATATTCACTTTCCCATTCAACCTGCTCTTCTGCATTCAAAAGGTTTTTGTAACTATAATCCGGCTTGTCTAAAACAGTAGCATTTGTCGAAAAATCTACACTCAATCCTTTGCCTTTTTTTGCCCCCTTTGTGGTTATAACAATAACGCCATTGGTTGCTCTTGCTCCATATATCGCTGTTGCAGCTGCATCTTTTAATACGTTGACGCTTTCAATATCATAAGGATTCAAGTCTTCTACACTGCCTTCAATAGGAAAACCATCTACTACCACTAAAACATCTCTTCCGGCTCTAATTGTTCCAGTACCACGTATTGTTGTTCCATTTTGATAACGGATTAATCCCGGAACGGTTCCCTCCAATTTATCTATTACGTTTTCAAAATAACGACTTTCAAGTTCTTCTTCTTTCAAAGACACCACTGACCCTGTCATTTTTCGACTATCAACATCTTGATATCCTGAAGAAACTATTAATACTTCTTCTAATGCACTTACACTTTCTTTCAATACAATGTTGAAAATTGTTTTTTCAGAAGCTATCTGCTCTGAAAATAATTCGAAGCCCATTCCTGTTGCTACCAAATATTCACCAACAACAGCCTTTAAATTAAAATTTCCATCGAAGTCAGTAGATGTTCCTCTAATTATAAAATCTTTCTTAACCATCCCTTCTGTGGGTTGCACATTAGAGACATATACTGTAATACCAGGTAAAGGCATTCCATTCACATCAGAAATCGTTCCCGAAATAGAAACTTCCTGTTGAGTAGTAACCTTTTTAACTGCTATAGTATTATCGCTAGTTAATTCGAGGCTGTACGCTCCCTTACCCAAAACTTGTTCTAGTAATTTATTTGCTTCAATAGTTCCCTTTTTAACATCAATACTTGGGAAATCTTTAAAAATATCGGACTTATAAATAAAATTGTAATCAGTTTGTCTTCTTATTAAATCGAAGACTTCATTAATTGTTAAAGTTTTATCTGAATCTATTTGAACCTTTACATTTTGAGAAAAGATTTCAATGGGAGTAAAACTAAAAACTGAAGAACAAAACAATAATAAAAATGTTTTCATCATAATTCTTAGCACCTTTTTCCATCGATGGAAAAAATAGTTAGTTAAATTAATTTGCATAAATTTGTTAAGTTAGTTAGACGTTACGTTTAATTAAAAATTGATGGAAAGAGAGGTTTGTCTGGTGAGATATTCGAACCTCGATTTCCTTTTTTTTTTTAGTAGTTATTTAATATTAATCACTTTATTTTCTATTTCATAGGACATATTATTTGTTGTTTGTATTGAGTTTAAAATATCTTTTAAATTTTGAGTTTTTCTAAAGACCCCTGTAAAAGTCTCATATTTCATGTTTTCCTTATTAAATACTACTTCCACATCATACCAACGAGATAAGACCTTCATAATATTATCTAAAGGCATATCATTAAAATTAAACACCCCTTCCTTCCAAGACGTTGCCAAATAAGTGTCTATTTGATTTACAAAAACACCTGTTTCTCCAACTTTAACTAAGGCCTGATCATTTGGCTTTAATACGACTTGTTTACTACCACGGGAAATTAAAACTTCCCCTTCAACCAATGTTGTATAGATTTCATCATCACCTTTGTAAGCACTAATATTAAATTCTGTTCCTAACACTTCAACTTTCTGAACTTCTGAAATTACTTTAAAAACAGCACCTTGATGCTCAATACTAGGGGACACATCAAAATAAGCTTCTCCATAAATTAATTCAACATTTCTATCCTTTCCTTCTATAAAACTAACCGGATATTTAATCTGCGTATCTGAATTCATCCAAATTTTGGTACCGTCCGACAATTCAACAAAAAACTGTCCTCCTCTAGGCACTGTTAAATAATTATAAACCAGAGCATCTTTTTCTTGATTGTTTGATTTGTAAACAATTTTCTTTCCATTGCTCTCCATCTTATCATTACTTAATGGTTGCTCTTCTGTTAAGTCTACTACTGTACCATCTTCCAACGTTAAGGTTGCTTTATCACTTCCTATGATAATTTCATTATTATTAATTTGAAGATTATTCTGATTTTCATTTTGTACTACAAAATATAATCCGGCAGAAATGAATATTAAAATTGTAGCTGCATATCTTAATAAATTTCTTTTTACTCTGTATGAATCCTTTAACATTTGACCTTTTAACTTTAAAAAAGATTCTTCAGAATTAAATTTTTGCTTTGAATTGATAAAATGATTTACTTTTATGAATTCCTGAAAATATTCTAAATTACTGGGAGTTTGAATCCATTCCTTAAGTACTTGACATTCTCTAGGAGTAATCCTACGCTCTATTAATTTTATTAATAATATATTTACACGCTCTTGATCCACAATATTGATATTTTACAACAGGACGGATAAATAAAAAAATACCCTTGTTTTTAATTTATTTTTTTTTTCAATTTTGTAAATAAAAGACATAAATATCCCAATGGATAACAATAAATCTTTAAATATTATCTTAAAAAAACTCAAAAATGGTGATCAGGATATTTTTGAAAAAATATATCTGGAGTATCATGAAATACTCTGTATTTTTTTATTGAGTTACACGAATGACAAAAACCTAATAGAAGATATTGTTCATGATGTATTTATTAAATTATGGAATAAGCGAAAAACTGTAAATATCACGACATCAATAAAAAGCTATTTATACAGAAGCGCTTATAATAAATTTATTGACACACACCGTGAACAAAAAAAACAAACAGAGATGTTATCTTCCTATTATTACACGGCTGTAATGCAAGCCATTAATATTGATCATAGTAAAAAAGATGATATTGTAAACAAGCTGGATACCTGTATAAAAAGTCTACCTAAAAAGTGTAAAAACGTATTTATCAAGAATAAAATTGAAGGACAAAAATATCACCAAATTTCACAGGATTTAAATATTTCGCTAAAAACGGTAGAGGGTCATATAACTAAAGCATATAAACTTATTAAAGGTTGCCTTCAAATAAATAACTTTTAAATTATTTCTAATACTTTAGATTATTTTCTAAACCAAACCTATTTGTATTACACAAATAAAAAATACCCAATAATGGGAGCAACTACTTAAAGCCCCAATTAAAGTAATGTAAGCTTCCCCAGAATAGAACTGTTTAATTTTCTAAAGTTACCATAAAGTTATATTTTTTAATTGTAAGAGAACTAGTTCACTTACAATTAAGTTCTGCATATTTTTTAGGAGACATTTTACCTAAAACATTATGTGGTCTATAATGATTGTAATCATGCATCCATATTTGAGTTTGTCCTCTTACTTGATCTATATTTTCAAAAATATATCTATTAAGTACACCTCTTCTGTAAGAACCATTGAAGCGTTCAATAAAAGCATTCTGGGTAGGTTTTCCTGGTTGTATATATTGAAATATAATACCATGCATCTCATTCCATTCAGATGTAATATTGGCAATAAACTCAGGACCATTGTCCATGCGTATTTTTTCAGGCTTCCCTCGTTTGTTTACTAAATGGTTCAAAACCCAGACAATTCGGTTACTGGTTAAAGAAAAATCGATTTCAATATGCAATGCCTCTCTTTTGTAATCGTCAATAATATTAAAAGCCCTAAAACGCCTTTTATTTTCAAGCACATCAGTTACAAAATCCATACTCCAAGTATGATTAAGTGTTTCTGGGATATCTAAAGGTTCTTTTACTCTGGCTGGCAAACGTTTTTTAGCCTTACGTCTTAGAGATAATCCTAAAGCTTTATAAATACGGTGTACCCGTTTATGGTTCCAATAATAACCTTCTCCTTTTAATCGGTCAAAAGCTTTCCAAAACCCTTCTTCTGGGTGGGCTTCTGCCTTTTGAAGTAGTGCTTGTTCAATTTCTATATCATCCTTAGGCAAGGGCATATA
>NZ_JACVXD010000018.1 GCF_014596975.1 Aestuariibaculum marinum
ACGAAGTTATACAGAGCCTTGGTAAAAGAATCATCACCCAATGAAGCTAAAAGTAAATTAATGCAAATTACAGGTCACAATACCATGGATGCTCTAGAGAAATACTTAAGAGACATTGATGCCGAATTACCAAAAGATTTTTCAGAATTACTAAAAAGTTAGCCCCTTATGAAATCATATGAAGATATACAATTAGAGCTTCTAAGTAATTTGTTTTGTGCTTCGGTGTATTACTTGCCTTTAGGATTATTAGAGATGGCTGGCGAAACGACACCAGTGTTGTTAAATCATGCTAATAGGATGTTGCTTTTTGAGAAAAACGGACACAATTATTTAGTAGACCAACACCCGGTTAGTGTTCATGTATTCCCTAAATCATTCCTTTTAGATAATAACATATACACCCTCTTAGAACTGATAGATACTGAGCCTAAGTCAAAGGTTGAGTTTTTAATCGATCGCTATACAACCTATGTTCAAGGGTTTGTTCATATTTATAATTATTATGTAGAGTATGTAAAAGTGGATATACCTGATGTGAGTAAGGATCAGTATAATGGATTTGTACAACAATTAAACATCACAAAGCAGCATTTAGAAGAGCTTAAAGAACGGTTTGATAAAAAAGCAAAAAATAAATCGGAAGTAAAACAGGTGTCTGTTTCAGAAAATAAAGCCCTGGAGGAAACACTGGAAGAAGTAAAACGGGTTTTAATCCCTAATGTTAGCAAAGACTCTGATAAATTAGAATTTAAGTTAAAGGAAACTAAGGCCTCTAAAGCTCAGGATAAAAGAAAGCGGCATATTGAAGAACTAAAAGAGCAGGCAAGAAGCGAAGCAGAATTTGTGCTTTTAACTCAAGTATTTAATGTGTCATTAGAGACCAATTAATGTTTTACACCGTTATTAAGTTAACACCAGTTTTACACCGAAAACACACTCGTTTTGAAAACGGGTGCAAAACGGGTGCAGATAACAATAAATGGTATAATTATGTAGTTTTTAATAGTTATACCAGTGTTTTTTATAATACACTAGTGCACACCCCACTATTAATTTAACACCGGTTTTACACCGAAAACACACCCGTTTTGAAAACGGGTGCAGATAACAATAAATGGTATAATTATGTAGTTTTTAATAGTTATACCAGTGTTTTTTATAATACACCAGTGCACACCCCACTATTAAGTTAACACCGGTTTTACACCGAAAACACACCCGTTTTGAAAACGGGTGCAGATAACAATAAATGGTATAATTATGTAGTTTTTAATAGTTATACCAGTGTTTTTTATAATACACCAGTGCACACCCCACTATTAAGTTAACACCGGTTTTACACCGAAAACACACCCGTTTTGAAAACGGGTGCAGATAACAATAAATGGTATAATTATGTAGTTTTTAATAGTTATACCAGTGTTTTTTATAATACACCAGTGCACACCCCACTATTAAGTTAACACCGGTTTTACACCGAAAACACACCCGTTTTGAAAACGGGTGCAGATAACAATAAATGGTATAATTATGTAGTTTTTAATAGTTATACCAGTGTTTTTTATAATACACTAGTGCACACCCCACTATTAATTTAACACCGGTTTTACACCGAAAACGCACCCGTTTTGAAAATGGGTGTAGATGACATTAAAAGGAATAATTAGGTGGTTGTTAATGATTGCAATCAGTGTTTTTAATAGTACACCAGTATGCATCACACTATTTAGATAAACACCGGGTTTAAAATAAGAATAAAATACCTTCCATTTTATCACCAACTTTTTATATTATAATTTCAAAAGCCTTATACATTTGGTTCTCTACGGTTCTTGCAGCTATGTTATGATGTTCTGCAATTTCGTCATAGGAAAGTCCCTCTAGTTTAGCCATGATGAAAATGGTTTTACACTTTGGAGGAAGGTTTGAAATCTCTTATTTAACAACTTTAATTAACCTAAAAAGGGTAAATTATCAAAGTTTAAAACGGCTTTATTTTCGATCCGAATAATAAAAACAAAAAGGCTTGTATTTTTTCAAGGCAACTTTTCCTTAAAATGGAATACGCTCTGGTGATTTGCCCTTCAACAGCTTTAATGGAAATACTTAAGTGAGAAGCAATTTCGGTATTGGTTAGTCCTTCCTTTTTACTTAATAAAAATACTTCTTTACACTTAGCAGGTAATTTCTCTATTTCAGTGTTGACAATAGTAGTCTTTCTAATTAAAATATCGTCGTTTTCTTCAGAGATAAATTGATCTAACAAATCTACAAACTTTTGTTCAAGTCTTGATACAGCTTTGTTTTTATGATAATTATTTACAAATTCGTTGTAAGTTGATTTGTATAAAAAGCTTTTAATAGGATAAATAGGATCTAAATTTCTTCTAAATTCCCAGGTTTTTAAAAATACATTCTGAACAATATCTTGTGCTAATGCGTAATTATTTGTTAAGGAAAATGCATATGCAAAAATCTTTTCATGATAATTTTCTACAATATAATTGTAAGCCTTTGTGTCTCCTTCCTTAGTAAGAGAAACAAGTTGCGCGTTATTCTCATAAAAATTATTCATGTGTCAAAATTCTTAAAAATATATATGCTAACAAAGCGTGGATTGATGAGCTAATAATTTAGTAACAAAACGTTAAAGTAAAAAAAAATCTTTAAAAGGTAGGGTGTTTATAAATAGGTTTGTATTAGGTGTGACTAAATATAATTTAACAAATGAATTTTTATAAAGCCTTCAGTTTAGCCAGTCTTACATTAAGTTTTGTTTTAAATATTAATGCTCAAGTTTCAAATAAAACATCTAAACAAGTTGAAAATCCTAATATAGTCATCATTTTTATGGATGATATGGGGTATGGTGATTTATCGCTCAATGGAGCAATAGATTACAAAACCCCTAATATAGATAGTATGGCTAATGAAGGTATGGTTTTTACCAACTTTTATGCAGCTCAAGCTGTTTGCAGTGCGTCAAGAGCCGGATTATTAACAGGATGTTATCCAAATAGGGTTGGTATTCATGGAGCTTTAAGACCTAATTCCAAAGTAGGTTTAAATCAAAATGAAAATACGATAGCCGAAGTAGTTAAAGAAAACGGTTATGCTACAGCTATTTTTGGTAAATGGCATTTGGGCGATGCGGAAGAATTTTTACCACTTCAACATGGTTTTGATGAATTTTTCGGATTACCGTATTCTAATGATATGTGGCCTGTTGATTATGCAGGAAATCCAAAAGAAGATGCTAAATATCCACCATTACCATTAATTCTAAATAACAAGGCAAATACATATGTAAAAACTCTTGAAGATCAAGCACAGCTTACAACTTTATATACCAATAAAGCGGTAGAATTTATTCAAAAGAATAAAAACAATCCATTTTTGTTATATCTACCTCATTCTATGCCTCATGTTCCTATTGCGGTATCATCCAAATTTAAAGGGAAAAGCAAGCAAGGACTTTATGGCGATTTAATGATGGAAATCGACTGGTCTGTCGGTGAAGTTTTAAAGGCTTTAAAGGAGAATGGTCTTGAAGAGAATACGCTTGTAATTTTTACTAGCGATAATGGACCTTGGTTAAATTATGGAAACCATGCAGGGTCAACAGGAGGTTTACGAGAAGGAAAAGGCACAAGCTGGGAAGGCGGGCAGCGGGAGCCTTGCCTTATGAAATGGCCCAATATAATTGAAAAAGGTTCTTTAACTAATAATATTGCCTCGACTATAGATTTGTTACCAACAATAGCAGAAATCACAAAAGGATCATTACCGAAACATAAAATTGATGGTGTGAGTTTATTGCCTTTGTTAAAGGGAGATGTAAAAGCAAATCCAAGAAATCACATGTTTTATTATTATGGGAAAAATAACTTGGAAGCAGTGCGAAAAGATAATTGGAAATTAGTGTTTCCTCATACCCATCGCTCCTACGAGAATAATTTACCAGGAAACAATGGTTTTCCTGGGAAGGTTGAAAAGATCCAGGTAAAAGAAATGAAATTATACAATTTACGTCGTGATCCAGGTGAGCGTTATAACGTTATAAGTCTTTATCCTGAAGTTGTTAACGAGATAAAAGAATTAGCTGAATTAGCTAGAGAAGACTTGGGAGATAACCTAACTAATAGAAATGGGAAAAATAATAGAGAACCAGGACAAGTAAAGTAATTAATAATTAACCAAAATCAAATTAAAAAATTATAATCATGAAATTGATAATTAAATTAGTGTTGATATTAGGCCTAGTGGCTTCTTGTAATGATAATGAAGAAACGGTAGTTTCACCAAATGTAGATGGTGGTGTGTCTCGAAATATCAAGGTGATGACTTTTAATATTTTTGGAGGCTTTCCAAGAGGTGCAGACAGAAACGATATTAACGACTATGGTTTAGATAATACAATTAAAACCATAAAAGACTCGAACCCTGATATTATTGGACTTAACGAAATAGGGGTAAACCAAAAAGCAGCAACTAATTATGACGATCAACCAAAGTTAATTGCGGAAGCCTTAGGGTATTATTATGATTTTTATGGTCTTGAAGTTAGTGGTAAATATGGGGTTGCTTTATTAAGCAAATATCCTATTTTAGATATTAAGCATGTTGAATATGAAATTCAAGGCGATCATTTAAAAGGGTTAATTGAAGCTAAAATTCAACACCCGGATGGTGATATTTGGGTGTATGTAACGCATTTGGAAAGTGGAGATGCTTTGGTAAGACATTATGAAATAAAGGAAATTAAACGTAGAGCGGCTAAACTTGGAGACGTACCAATGTTAGTTTTGGGTGATTTTAATTTTACACCAGATAGCGATAATCATACTTTGTTAACCGATGCGGAAAGTGTATTTATTGATCCACTTGGTAAAAGTTTAGACCCAAATACCTTTAAATTATCAGATCCTAAACGTATCGATTATATTATGGCTAACAAGTATTTTCATTTTGTAAATACTCCTTGGTCTGATACCGAAGACAGAACATCAGATCACTTTCCGGTTTGGGCAAATGTGTGTTTTTATTTGAATTAGTTTATAGATCCTAATATGAATTTAAATAAGCAAAGTATAACGACTTTCCTTTTAATTACAGGTGCATTTTGGTTTTCAAAAGGGATGATGGCTCAAAACAATACGAGTTATTACCAAAACTACCTGCCTTATAAAAGTGAACATATTATTCAAGATAAAGTCTTTTATTTTTTTACGGCAATACAAAAAGGCGCCGAAGTAAATAGCCTGTTTGCTAAAGATAAATTTTTAAATACGGTGTTTAAGGATTTTAAGTCTCAGACTCAGCATGCTTCCAACACGTGTGAAAAAAATATCGATTGTCATTTAGAAGCTTTAACCTGGAAACAAGAACAGATTAATGCCGTTTCTAATCGTTTACAGTTTTTATACGGTAAAAATAAAAGTATTCAAAGTTTTGTAAAAGAACATGTAAGAGCTTCCGGAAATTATCAAAACTATTATCATTTAAACGATGATAGTTTGTTGGTTAACGTTTGGGCTGATGCCGCGAAAGGACTAAACTCTATTTTAAATATTTACGGGCGAGGCGAACGTCCGCTTTATCCTAAAATAGATTCCATTTCATACGATAAGAACACCACATTTTACAAGCAGTTAATCGATATTAATACAAATAGTGTGGCTCATGACACCGAAGAGATGACCTTGTTTTTCGAACCATCATTGCAATTTGCTTTAAATTTGTTAGATATAAACGATCGTGATGAAGTAGCATCTTACGAACCCATGGAAGAAGGTGAAAATAAGAGAGCTGTTCAATACATATCAACAGTAAATTGGAGTGATTATAAGTATTCAGTCATTTTAATTCCCGGTTACGGACCTGAAGAAGATAAAGTAGCATTGAGTCCTGTGGCACGATTCAGGCTTAAATTAGCGGTTGAAAGGTTTGAAAACAAACTGGCGCCATTTATAGTGGTTTCAGGAGGGCGCGTACATCCTTTTAGAACGATTTATAATGAAGCTTTCGAAATGAAAAAGGAACTTATAACTAAGTATGGCATTCCTGAAGAATCTATTATTATCGAGCCTCACGCACGCCATACCACGACTAATTTTAGAAATACCGCGCGTTTAATTTATAAATACGGTATACCTTCAAATAAAAAGGCCTTAGTAACAACAACCAAATACCAAAGCGAATATATTACCAATAACAATTTTAAAAAACGTTGCATTAGAGATTTAGGTTACGTGCCTATAAATCTGGGGAAACGTTTAAATAAAAATGATGTAGAATTTTTACCGGAACGTTCATCGTTACACATCGATGTTATTCAGCCATTAGATCCTTAAAATCACAATAAAATAAAAACATTGTTTTTCAGATAGGGTATTTGAAATTGGTTTTGTATTAGGTGTGTAGAGAAGAGTAAGATTATGAATGAAGAAATAGAAAAATTAATAGTAAAGTTTCTAAACAGAAACATTTCAATAGAAGAAGAAGCGGTGCTGGAAGACTGGCTTGATAACCCTCTTCATGAACAAATTTTTGCAGATTATGTTCAAATACATCATGTTATACACAGCGAAACCTTAAATAAAGAGAATTTAAAACAATCTAAAGAACGTTTGTTTTTAAATGAAGAAGAACAGGAGAATTTAGCTGTCGCAGAGAAATCTAAAACAAAAGTTTTTAGTATAGAGCCGTATATAAAATATGCCGCAGCTTTACTGATTTTTGGGGCTGTAACAACGTTTTTTGTTTTAAATAACAATGAAGAAAATGCCGCCGTTGAAATAACTTCCGAAGACCAAATTAATATTGTTCCGGGGAGTAACAAAGCCATTTTAACTTTAGCCGATGGCAGCGAGATAGCTTTAGAAGAAACAACGCATTACGAAACACATGAAGTTCAGGTTAGTGGTTCAAAAATTACTTATGCTAATAATGCTACCGCAGAAATTGAATATAATTACCTGACGATTCCAAGAGGGGGACAATATCATATAGAACTAGCCGATGGTACAATGGTTTGGTTAAACTCGGAAAGTCAGTTAAAATACCCAAAAAACTTTATAGAAGGCGCAGTAAGACAGGTGGAATTAGTGTATGGAGAAGCCTATTTTGATGTGTCACCAAGTAGTAAACATCAGGGCGCTTCTTTTAAAGTGCTTAATAAAAATCAGACGATAGAAGTTTTAGGAACCGAATTTAATATTAAAGCTTATACAGACGATGAAAATGTGTTAACTACTTTGGTTGAAGGTGTAGTTCAGGTTAATAAAGGAAATGTAAAGATAAAGCTAAAACCCGGACAGCAATCAGTGCTTGATAAATTAAGTAAAAATGTAGCTGTAAAGTATGTCGATGTGGCTTCAGAAGTATCCTGGAAAGATGGCGTGTTTAGTTTTAAAGGAAAACCATTAGAGGAGATTATGAAAACCATTTCAAGGTGGTATGATGTCGAGGTTGTTTTTGAAGATGAAAGTTTGAAAGACGTGAGTTTTAAAGGTGTTTTCAGGAAGGGTAAAAGTCTTGAAGATATTCTTTCAATTATGAAATCGACTTCCATTAATCATTATAAAATTGAAGGAAACATTATAACTATAAAGTAAATAACCACTAACAAAACCAAATAAATATGGGAAAATATTAGAACGAAAATAAAACAAAAAAGGATAAAGTCTTTCCTCGCCAAAGTAAATGCCTTTATCCTTATTAAATCGTATTAATTCATTAAAAAATAATTTAACAAACTAATAATACAAAATTATGAAAATTAAATTAACTAGCGCTTTTTTTAAATGCAGGAAGCGATTTTTAATGCTCATTATGAGGACATTCATTTTCTTTTGTTGCACACTGGTATTTGGCTTTTCGCCGAATAATGTAGTGTCTCAAAATTCTAAAATTATCATAAAAGAAGATAAAACTTTAACGGTTGATGAGGTTTTCGATCTAATTATGGATCAAACCGAATACGATTTCTTTTATGAAGAAGGTATTTTTAATAATTATCCAAAAGTTAACCTTAAAAAAGGGGTTATTAAAACCAACAAATTGCTTAGCGATGTGTTATCGTATGGTGAATTGCAAGTCACGATTCAGACAAACAATACCATTGTTATAAAAGGCAATCTTTCTAAAAGTAATAAAGCCATTTTACAAACAGCGATTTCTGGAACGGTAACCGATGAGTCGGGACAACCCTTGCCTGGTGCCAGTGTTGTAGAAAAAGGCACAACAAATGGTGTGCAAACTAATTTCGATGGTGAATTCAGCTTAAATTTAAAAGGAGACGATGCTATTTTAGTGGTGACGTTTTTAGGTTATGAAACTCAGGAAATCGCTGTAGGAAATCAAACGGTTATTGATGTGCTCTTAAAAGAAAGTGTTTCAAGTTTAGATGAAGTTGTTATTGTTGGTTTTGGTTCAACAAAAAAGGAAAATTTAACAGCAGCCGTGGATCAGATTTCTGGCGATGAGTTAGGAAACAGAGCGAATACTAGTATTGTGCAATCACTTCAAGGTGTTATGCCTGGTTTAAATATTCAATCGAATAACGGCGATCCAAGAGAAAATCCAGAAATAAACGTCAGAGGGTTTAACTCTATTAATGGTGGTTCACCATTGGTTTTAATCGATGGAATTGCGGGAAATATAAACTTGTTAAATCCTTCAGATATCGAATCGGTTACCGTATTAAAAGATGCAGGTTCAGCTGCAATTTACGGTGCGCGTGGTGCTTTTGGGGTTATTTTAGTTACCACTAAAAAAGGAAAAGAAGGTGCTGTAAAGGTATATTATAATAGTACCTTATCTATGGCTTCACCAGCGGTTAGAACTGATTATATTTCAGATCCTGTTTTATACGGAAAAACTATTGATTCTGCTATTTACGGATATAACGGAAGTAATTATACAGGATATACAAATGAACAAGACTGGGAAAGATTACAATTGGTTGCCGATGGTGTTTACGCACCTTGGCAGGAACTTCAGGCCGATGGAACTTTTAAATTTTACGGAAGCACAGACTGGTACGATTACTTGTATAGAAAGCAAGTGTTTTCGCAAATAAACGATGTGTCTATTTCTGGTGGTAACGAAACCATTCAAGGATACCTTTCAGGACGCTTATATAAAACCGGAACGGTTCAAAAATTACAGGATGAAGAAGTAACCAGAAAAAATATTAAAGCCAATTTATCTTTTAAAGTAAACGATTGGTTAAAATTATCTAACGATGTGCAGTATAATACTGGAGATCAAATTGAGTATGGAGGAAGAACTGCTGGATGGGGCTTAAGCTGGACTTACGATAATAATTACCTTTTTGCCTTCGATTCACCAGAAATAGAAGGTGTATCATTCGATAGACGTGGTCAGGGAACTTTTGCTTCTGTAAAAGCTGGGAAATCATATCAGGATTATGATTATAAACAGTTGGTTAATACGTTTAGTGCAATTATTACGCCTTTAGATAATTTAAAAGTTAATATAGATTACAGTAATAGGTTTACTAATAATAACTGGAGTAGACGTTTAAATCCGTTTGAATATTTAACAGGTGAAAGACTGGATTTACAAACTGTTGGGCTTAACAGGTTAACAGAACAAAAAACAGAAAATGTTTACAATGTTTTAAATGCTTACGCAACGTTTGATCAAACCATAGCCGACAACCACAATTTTAAATTAACAACAGGGTACAATCAGGAAGATTTTAATGAAGAAGTTGTTATAGCAGAACAAGGCGGACTTTTCGATCCGGACTATTCTAATTTAAACTTAGGAACCGAAATACTGCGTGCCGATGCCGAAGCAACCAACTGGGCTG
The DNA here is from genome assembly GCF_014596975.1 of Aestuariibaculum marinum. GTDB lineage: Bacteria > Bacteroidota > Bacteroidia > Flavobacteriales > Flavobacteriaceae > Aestuariibaculum > Aestuariibaculum marinum. The sequence goes on from NZ_JACVXD010000018.1 coordinate 9,845, forward strand.
TTCAAGGTGTATTTGGTCGTTTTCATTACGATTTTAGTAATAAGTATTTACTAGATATTACAGCGCGTTACGATGGATCGTCTCGTTTTCCTGAAAATAGCCGTTGGGGATTCTTCCCATCAGCATCAGCGGCATGGTTTTTAAGTAGAGAAAATTTCTGGGAAAATATAAAACCTACCATTAGTTCATTTAAATTACGTGGATCTTACGGGGTTCTAGGAAACCAAAGTGTAGGTTTGTATACGTTTTCTCAATTATTACCAATTGGCACAACAGATTGGTTAGTGGGTGGTTCAAAACTGAATATGGTAGGCGACCCTAATCCGTTACCAAGTTCTTCAACCTGGGAAAACACAGCAATAACAAACTTTGGTGTAGATTTAGGATTCTTTAATAATAAGTTTACAACCTCGGTAGATGTCTACAGGAAACAGGTAACCGATATGTATCTACCAGGAGAACCATTACCCGGTGTTTTTGGTGCTAACGAACCAAGAGAAAATAATGCGGATTTAGAGGTGAAAGGTTTTGAATTGGCGTTAACGTATCAAAATACATTTACCTTAAAAGGAAAGCCTTTAACTTTAAAAGTCACTGGAAGTTTAAATAATTCTGTTGGAAAAATTACCAAATATTCTAACCCTAACGGATTATTAAGTTCGTTCTACGAAGGGCAAACGTTAGGCGAAATCTGGGGATACAGAACCGAAGGCCAATTCCAGTCTAACGAAGAAGCTTTAGCGTATCAAAATACTTTTGTTAATCCATCATTGTATTTGTCAGATGTGTATAATTATGCCTTCAATGTAACTCAAAATAGCGATTACAGAGGTTTAATTGCTGGCGATGTTAAGTATTTAGATTTAGACGGCGATGGAAAAATCGATAACGGAAACAATACCCTTGAAGACCACGGCGATTTAAGGGTTATTGGTAATGGAATGCCTAAGTTCCCGTTTGGTTTCTTAATCAGTTCAGAATGGAATGGTTTCGACGTTTTAGTTCAGGGTGCTGGTGTAGCATCTCAAGATTGGTATCCTCGCGGACGTATGTACTGGGGAACTTACGAGCGTCCGTATGTAGCTTATATTAGAAAGGATTTAGTAAGTAATGCTTGGAGTGAAGATAATCCGAACGGAAGATATCCTCAAATCGGACGAGGTTATTCTGCTTTAGGTTCAGACAGACAGCTAAGCGTTGTAAACGATTATTATTTAGAAAATCTAGGATATTTAAGGCTTAAAAACTTAACTGTGGGTTACACGTTACCGCAGGATATCACCAGAAAAATTAGCATAGAACGTTTAAGAGTTTACTTCAGTGGAGAAAATCTATTCACATTTAGGTTTGGTGGTTTAACAAAATACTTAGATCCGGAACAAGCTGGTTCAGGTGTTAGTTTGTCTAATCCGAATAATGCAACGACAAGTTCAGATGTTGAAGATTATCCGATTAATAAAATGATTTCATTAGGCATAAATATCACACTTTAAAACAATTGTTTAAACTAAATGTAAGAAGATGAAAAATTATAGTAGAATTTTAAATAAGGTGTTTTTAGTGTTATCTGTGGCTTTAGTGAGTACAGCCTGCGATTTAGATTATTTAGATACACCACCCGAACATTTAATAGAAGCATCAAATTATTTTAAAACCGAAGAGCAGTTAAAAGCTTACGTTAACGGGTTTTACGATATGCTTCCGGAAGAAGAAGCATACACCGATGATGCGTCTTCCGATAATATTATTCCGTTGTTGGTTTCAGACCGTGTTAAAGGCGCTAGAATTGTTCCAACAGCCAGCGGAAGTGGTGGATGGTCTTGGGGAAATTTAAGAACAATTAATTTCTTTTTAGATAATTCAAGTAATGTTAATGATACAGATTTAGAGCTTAAATACAACGCTTATGCTAAGTTTTTTAGAGCATTATTTTATTACAATAAAGTAAAGCGTTTTGGTGATGTGCCTTGGTATGATCATGTTTTAGAAGCTGGTGATGAAGATTTGTACAAGCCAAGAGATTCTCGAAAATTGGTTATGGATAATATTTTAAGCGATATTAATAACGCGATTGAATATTTGTCAAGCGAGAAAAAAGTAAACGAAATTACAAAGTACACGGCACTTATATTAAAAGCAAGAATCTGTTTATTTGAAGGTACCTTTAGAAAATACCATGAATTAGGAGATTACGAATCTTTTTTAACTGAAGCTGCAAATGCTGCCGAAGCTTTAATAAATTCTGGTGTTTACCAATTGTATAGCAATGGAGATGTGAATACGTCGTACAGAGAATTATTTGATATGTACAATCAAACGGCTACCGAAACCATTTTAGCAAGAGATTATAATTTCGATTTTATCAGACACAACGTCGCAAGTTTGGCAACATCGCCAACCAACGGATCTTTTGGTGTTCCTAAAGATGCCGTTAATAGTTACCTGCTAAAAGATGGTTCGCGTTTTACGGATATTTCGGGTTATGAAACTATCGAGTTTTATGATGAAATGCAAAACCGCGATCCAAGGTTAACACAAACGGTTGCGGGGCCTGGTTATACCGCGTATTTGTCAGATTCACCTGAAATAGTTGATATAAAAGGAACAACAACAGGTTACAGAGTTATTAAATCGATTTCAAGTAAAGACCAGTGGGGAAATAAATCATCGTACAACGATATTATTCTTTTCCGCTATGCTGAAGCTCTGTTAATTTTTGCAGAAGCTAAAGCCGAATTAGGTACTATAACACAAATAGATTTAGATAAGTCTATAAATAAACTTAGAGACCGCGTAGGTATGCCACATTTAACATTGGTTACAGCAAATGCTAATCCTGATGTTTATTTAGAAAACATGTATCCTAATGTCGGTGCAGGAGCAAATCAAGGCGTTATTTTAGAAATCCGTCGTGAGCGTCGTATCGAATTGTTTATGGAAGGTTTACGTTGGGATGATTTAATGCGTTGGAAAGCTGGTAAAAAACTGGAGCAACCATTTTTCGGAATTTATTTCAGCGGATTAGGAGCTTACGATTTTGATGGCGATGGTAGTGCAGATGTGTATTTACACGATGGAAATACCTCTGGAGCACCGGCAGGAACACCAAATCTTGTAAACGTAAACGAAAGAAAATTAACCAATGGAACTTCGGGTAATTTTACGCCATTCAACCAAAATGTAATTTTTAGTGAGGATAAAGATTATTACTATCCAATACCTTCCGAAGAATTACTACTTAACACAAATTTAGTTCAAAACCCAAGGTGGAGTAACTAAAAAACACTAATCAGTCAAATAAAATAAATAATGAAAATTTTTAAAATATTTTTAGCCTTAATAGTTTTTAGTGGTACGTTTTTAGGATGTAGCACCGACGATAAAGATGCACCAATTGTTGTCATCGCAACCCCATTAGTAGAGTTCTCTTATGCTCCAAGCGAAGTTAGAGCAGGACAGGAAGTGAGTTTTAACGGAAGATTTTTAACAGGATCGAGCGTGATTACTTCTTGGGTATGGAATTTTGGTGATGAAGCGCAGTCTACTGTAGCAACTCAAAATGCCACGTTTACCTTTCCAGCTGAAGGCGTTTACACAGTAAGTTTAACAGCTTCAGATAAGCTTGAAGCTTCAACAACCGTAACTCAGGAAATTACCGTTTTAGAGCCGGTGGCAGATCCTTTTGAGGCTTCTGTGGTTTGGTCATTTAGTACAGAAAATGTAGTTCCTAATTATAACGATGGGTCTTCGTCTCCAGCTATAGCCGAAGATGGAACTATTTATTATCTTGAAGCTTATGCAGCTGCTGAAAGTAGAATGATTGCTGTTACAGATAACGGAACAACACCAACAAAAGTTTGGGAATACGTACCGGGTTACAACATTAGAAACGCACCAGCTATTGGGCCTGACGGCCATATTTATATTGGTATCTGGGCTTTAGATGCGGTAAGTAAAGTAAATGCTGCTGATGGAACACAACTTTGGTTAGGAACAACTGGAACAGGAATTTCTAACTCAACAGCAGCTATTGATGCCAGCGGAAACGTTTATATTGGAACAAGAAATCAGGGGATTATATCTTTTGATGCTAATGGAGCAGAACGTTGGAAATTCCAGGAAGTTACCGGAACAGGTTATTATGGATCCCCGGTATTGAGTGTGGATGGCGCCACGTTATACGCTATTAAAACAAATGGCTTGGTTTATGCGATTAATGCAGCCGATGGAACATCTAAATGGACAGAAAATATAGCTTTTGAAGACAATGCAACAGGTACGTCTTTAGCGTTAAATAGCGACGGAACGGTTTATTACACTACCGATGCAGGCGTAACAGCTATAACCGATAACGGAACAACTGGTTCAGTAAAATGGAGTACAGAAGTAGCTGGAGCAAATAACTCAGGAATTGTTATTGGTTTAGATGGCAATCTTTATGTTGGTGGTTCTGCCGGGTTGGCAGCTATTAATCCGGAAACTGGTGATGTTGTCTGGCACTACGAAGCAACAGTAAATGAATCTGTGCCAGCCGTAGATTCTGAAGGTAATGTTTATGTTGGAACTTCAGATGGTAAATTAATTGTTGTAAATGCTTTAGGTGAGTTATTAAAACAATTGAATTTAACATCAGGCGAAGTAAATTCACCAACCATTGCCGATGATGGTACGGTTTATATTGAAGGTTACAATGGTTCAACCATTACACTATTTAAAATCACTACAAACAAAAGTGAAGGACCAGCCGATTCATTTTGGCCAATGAAAGGTAAAAATAAGAGAAATACTTCATTTTCTATCTAAATTAAAATAAAAGGGGTAAAACTACATTCTTATTCCTTTTAATTTTAAAGAATACATTCAAAAGATTAATAGCATACTAATACTAATAATATATTTTTTATTATGAAAAGAGCAAAACAAATTTTATCACTGTGTGTTATTTTAATACTAAGCATTGTTTTTATTAAATGTGATGAACCAAATCAGTCTTTAAACGAAGAGGAATCATTTGTTACTCCAAATCTAACCACAAGTGAGGCCGTAGTGACAGCCGATTTAAAGGTGATGGTTTGGAATATAGATGGAGGTACTTCAAATATTACTACAGTGGCAAATTATATAAAGTCTGTAAATGCAGATGTAATTGGTCTTAATGAAGTTTATGAAAGTCAAATATCTACTATAATGAATATTTTAGGTTCAAGTTATAAGCGAAACTTTCATAATCTTAAAACGAATGCAGATTTTGGTAATTTAACTATAAGTAAAAAAACAATAGAAGGCAGTGCAACTCAGCGTTGGACTTACAATCAAAATAGTACTCATGCCTGCAGCGCTACGGGAGATAATGGTAATCGTCAGGGACTTATGAAAACAAAAATAGACATAGGTAGTGGGAAGTTCTTATTTTTTTATAATACCCACTTTGGTCGCGGATGCCAGACAAGTATTCAGAATGCCCAAATATTGCAATTTGATAGTTTAACAAATACACATGGTGGACGTAAAATAGTAGTTGGCGATTTTAATTTTGAGCCTTCATCATCTCAACATACAGTAATTAATGCAACAAATGCAGGTTTTCAAGATCCATTAGGCACAGCCTATGCTTTTAAAACATGGAAAGTTGGTGATGATTCCAGAGAAAAAAGACTGGACTACATTATGGGGAATGGTTGGGTGACTGTTAACAGTATAATCAGAGGCACTTCAACGGCGTCAGATCATTATCCTGTTATAGCAGAAGTTTCTATTCAGCTTTAATATAATTTGAAAATCAATATAATTAATGAGTAAACAAAAAGCAATCTTACTGTTTCTATTCGCAGTAATTACTTCATTTACATACGCCCAAAAAACAGCTAAACCAAAATTGGTGGTAGGTGTTGTAGTCGACCAAATGCGTTATGAATATTTATACCGCTTTCAGGACAATTATACCGATGACGGCTTTAAACGCTTAATGAGAGAGGGGTTTAACGCAAGAAACACACATTACAATTATGTGCCGACAGCAACCTGTTTAGGCCACGCGACTATTTATACGGGAACCACACCAACCAATCACGGTATTGTTTCAAATAGTTGGTACAGCAGAGATTTAAAGCGAAAAATGTATTGTGTTGAAGATTCAACGGTTTTTATGGTTGATAATTCAGGTATTCAAAAAGATGAGAAATACAGCAGTTACTCAAGATCTCCAAAAAATATAAAAACTACCACGATAACAGACGAACTTAAGTTGTTTTCAAACGGAAGGTCTAAAGTTATTGGTTTATCTATTAAAGATAGAAGTGCCATTTCGCCGGCAGGGCATTTAGCAGATGCCGCGTATTGGTATAACAAAGAAACAGGCCAGTTTATAACCAGTAGTTTTTATAAAACAGAATTACCAAAGTGGTTAGTTAACTTTAATATGGAAAAGAGAGCGGATGCGTTACTGAATTCAACTTGGAAACCGTTATTGCCTATGGAAAAATACATTAATAGTAATAGTGATAACGATGCGTTTGAAAAAGTATTTAAAGGTAAAAAAGAAAGTACGTTTCCGTATAATTTAAAACAGCTAAGAAAAACAAATGGCGACTTCGAACTTATTACTGAAACTCCTTTTGGAAATACCCTCCTTACTGAATTAATAAAGGCAACGATAAAAGGAGAGAAGCTTGGGCAAGGTAAAGAAACCGATTTTTTAACGGTTAGTTATTCCAGTACAGATTACGTGGGTCACAGTTTCGGAATCCGCTCGAAAGAGCTTGAAGATACTTACGTTCGTATGGATCGTGAAATCGCCACCTTATTAAAAACTTTAGATAAGGAAGTTGGTCAAGGAAACTATGTACTGTTTTTAACTGCCGATCACGGTGCCAGCGACCATCCGGTGTTTTTAGAAACGAAACAAATTCCGGGTGAATTTTATAATACGAAACAGCTTAAAAAAGCCTTAAACGATTATTTAGTAAACTTATTCGGAACCAATAATTATGTTGCTTATTTCGATAGCACTCAAATTTATTTTAACGATACAAATGTTCAGAAAACTCAGGTTATTAAAGAGGCAGTAACGTTTTTAAAGTCTGTTGAAGGTATAAAGGACGCTTTTGCGCCGTATATTCCTGATTGGAGTTTAAGTAACAGTCACACGGGAGACTTCATAAAAAATAGTTTTAACCCAGAAGAATCTGGAGATATAATTTACCACACCTATTCAGGTTGGATGCCTAAAAGAGCATTTGGTACCACTCATGGCACATCGTATACGAGCGATACACATGTACCACTTTTATGGTTTGGAAATAATATTCAGAAAGGCGAAACCATAAAACCGGTTAGAATAACTCAAATTGCTCCTACGCTTTCATTTTTACTGAATATCCCGTTGCCAAACGCTTCAGATTATCAGGCATTAGAAGCTATGTTTAGATGATGTGTTGAAATTAGTTTTTCATTCAAATTTTATTTGAGTTAGTTTTTTATTCAAGTATATCAAGTGTGAACTTGCCTTTAAACTAAAAGTTACGGTGTTTTTTCTTTTAACTTTAAATTCTATTTAAAGTTACAGTGATGGCATAGACTTCCTATATTAGACTGGACATAAAGATGAGAGAAAATGTTAGTTAGTTTTTATCTTAGCCATTATGAGAAGAAAATCTAAACATTACACCTTAGAATTTAAACAAAAAGCAGTCGAGTTAAGTTATACCAAAGTCAATGTAAAACAAGTATGAGATGACCTGGACATATTTCCATCAGTACTTTACCGTCGGCGTAGAGAGTTAAAAGATTATGGTAACAACAGTTTCCCTGGCCGTGGTAATCCTAAAATGACCGATGAAGAAAAAGAGATAACCCGATTAAAAAAGGTATTAAAAGAAGCCGAGTTAGAACGAGACATCTTAAAAAAGGCCATCAGCAAATACCCGAAAACAATGTTTTCTCCTCTTAATATCAAATCTCCTTGAGCGACAAGAAAAATACAGGTTTATAAAACAACACCTTGTGAGATTTCCTGTCAAGACGATGTGTCAAATATTAAAGGTAAGCAAAAGCGGTTATTACCGTTGGCTACAATCAGGACCAAGTAAATTATGGCTAGAAAATCAAAAGATAACTACGCTTATTAAATCTATATTTAAAGATAGTTTTGAAAGCTATGGTTCTCCCAGAATAAAAACAGAGTTGGAGACATTAGGCTATAAAATATCAAAACCCAGAGTGGCTCGTATTATGAGGACTAATTATTTGTTTGCAAAACGAAAACGCAAGTTTAAAGCAACCACAGATAGTAAGCATAATTACCCAATAGCACCTAATTTGTTAAACCAATGCTTTTGAAGTAAGCAGACAGAATCAAGTTTGGGTAAGCTATATTACTTATATCAAAACCAAACAAGGTTGGTTATACTTACTGTAATTATTGATTTGTTTAACCGCAAAGTTGTTGGATGGGCTCTAAGCGATAATCTAAGTACAGAAGACACTATTGTTAGGGCTTGGCATATGGCTGTAAAGAAAACATCTTTAACCCAACCTTTAATATTTCATTCCGATCGAGGTATACAATATGCCAGCCATAAGTTTACCTCATTAATTAAAAGTTATAACGGCTTAGTAAACCAATCAATGAGCAGAACTGCGAAGCACATCACGAATACCTTAATTAAAAATAGAATTTTAAGAGTAAAGGGCAATTGCTGGGATAATGCTGTTGCAGAATCATTCTTTAAATCATTAAAGTTAGAATGGGTTTATAGGCACAATTATAAGTTGAGATCTGAAGCGGAGTTGTCCATCTTTGGATGGATAGAAGCCAGGTACAAAAATAGAAGAAGACATTCCTCTTTAGGGAATAGAACTATAAGAGAATTTGAATTAGACATGTATAACCTTAAACTAGCGGCATAGTCATTCAACTATTTGTCCAGTTTTTTGTTGCAAGTCCAGATTATTGAACCGCCGTATACGCGACCCTTACGTACGGGGGTGTGACAGGTGCACCGTTGACTTATCGTTCACGGCCGTCTACTCGATTAGACTTTGTTATTTAGTATTCTCAATTAACTTAATTGATTTCTCAGCAAAGCGCTTTCCCATTATTATATATCCTTCCGCCGACATATGTAAATCGTTCTTTATTTCTTTTCCTTCTCTATTTACTCCATCGTTTAAGTCATCAGTGTTAATCCAATCAAAGCGAAGATTAGATTCAGCTACTTTTACCTGAATATCTCGTATCATAGTCCAGTGAGGGTAATTTTCATTTTGCATATCATAATCACTTAATCTGCCTATGATAAAGTTTATGTCTTCTCGTTCCAAGTCCTGGCTAAGTTGCCTATAAAGTCCCTTCAAACTTTTTTCGTAAACTTCGCCATGTTGTTCTCGCGCATCACGTTCACCCTGCATCCAAATAAATGTGATAGTTGCAATGCTTTCATTTTCAATGGCTGGATATACTTTGGCCATTAAGATATCGTATAAATCTCCTTGGGTCATTGCTTCATTTCCTTGTAATGGTTTCCAGTCTCGATACCAACGCTTGATAGGCTGACCTCCTAAAGCATCTTTTACTACAATCACATTTTCTTCTCCAAAATTCTCATTGATTGTTGGAGTAAAAGACTCCTCAGGATTTAATCTCGCCATATTGGATTGCCCGGAGAGAATGAATAAATGTTTTCCTTCTTGTTTTGACACATTTCTTATTGACCCACAGGATGATATTAAACATGTCATTAAACACAAAAAAATGATTGAATTTGTTTTCATTATCTTATTCTTTGTAATTTAATTATTTTAAATATTTCATTTTAATAAAGCCTAACGTTTATGTATAAGGAAAGTTGCGTGTTTGTGCGCGAGGATTTTCCGAAGGAAAATCAGAAGCTAGCAAACAAAGCAACGACCAAACGATTAAACTAAAATAAGCAATGTTTTTTACACGGTGTTACCCAACGTTTTTATTTCTGTTATACAATTCGGTTTCTTTTCTTTCAAATGCTGAAATTGCTATAATACTTTCCCAATTTTTATCTATTTCGGGAAATTTATTTAGCAATTCCGTCATAAAAATTCGCCAACCTTCGAATTCCTCTGTCGCGAAAGATATTTTATTATCAGATTCAATTTTTAAACAAATATCATCTGTTGTAATTCGGTCAACTTTAAATCCAGTCAGTTTTTCAATCTCTGACCATTTGAATTGAGTAATTTCTTCATCATAATTGATCTGAAATCCGTTTTTAGTCAGTTCAATTTTTTCAATTTTTTTGGTTTTCTTTTTTCTTAAAATAAAAATTAAGCAAGATATAAGCAGGACAATAAATATAAAAGCTATTCCAAAATTCACAAGAGTTATCCAAACTGTAACATAATTTAAATCAGGAGCAAAGGTTTTTAAAATTGACTCAGCGGAGAAGAAAAAAACTAATGATAATAAAATAAATAATACAAAATGGATTAGAATTATTTTTGATTTCTTCATTCAGTTTAAATGTTGGGTAACGATTTGTGTATGAAACGTAGCGTAAAAAAGACGCTAACTTTTCGGATTAACACAGAGCCGAATTTTTATGTTTTGTTTTTAACTTTTCTATTCTAAAAGCCAAATTTAAAAATTTGGCGGTCTCTGTAAATAGGCATAGACCTTTTGGCAAGCACTTACTAGCTATGTTTTATACACCGTTTTTTATTCAATTAATTCATCTTTTGGAAATTTAAAAATCCAAACTCCTATTACTATTGTTAAGGAATAAATCAATACCCAAATTGTTTGTTCCGACCATTGCGTTATAAATCCATTATCTACTATGTAAAATGTAATCCAAACTGACAAAAAAGAATAAAAAGACAAGATTATTTTCTCTTTTAAATCCGAAACTTTGTTCTTTAAACGCTGTTTAATTAATCCAAATATTACCATTGCTGGTATAGAAGAAATTAAACCTACTAGTATCATAACAAATACAATTTCGTAAGAACTCAATATACTATTGAAACTAGAGTTATTTATAATAACACCTAAAATTAAGGCTAACAAAAGCGGTGAAATTATTACGGTAAACAACCAAACCTTGATAGTATATATCATTTACTTTATATGTCCAATTTTTTCAACATATTCCTTATGATTTATAAATCCGTTTTTCTCTGGGTTTTCCAAGTCAATCATTTCATCGATACCAGAGTCATAAATTTGCCACTTGTATTTTTTAGCCAATTCAATCAAGGCGTAAATTCCATTTTCCCCATATAAGGATAACATAAAATTACTCGAATACTCACTATCGGAAAAAAAGTCAATCGTAAATTCAGTTCCGACTATTTCTCGATGGTTTTCGTTTTTGTTGATTCGGTCAAATGAGGTTTCCAAAATTCCATTAAAATCAGTCGGTTCCAATTGATTTTCATCCAATTCGGTAACCGAATTAATTTTCTGTTTTGAATTAAAAAGTACAATGTCCCAACTCATTTTCTTGGTTTTCTTAAATGTCTCGTCCTGAAATATGGCTACAGGTTAAACATGAATTTAAGCAGTTAATTTGTATACCATATTTGGTGTTTTA
>NZ_JACVXD010000019.1 GCF_014596975.1 Aestuariibaculum marinum
GTTGATTTTACTGCCTTTCGGCTTCGTAGCGGGAACAGGACTCGAACCTGTGACCTTCGGGTTATGAGTTCATCACCAGACTTATTCATAACACAAAATAAGGGCTTCCCGAATGCTATATTTTAAATTCGTGTTCCAAAACGTGTTCAGTTTTGTGTTCACTTTGTTATTTAAATTTTCACTAAAATAATACAATTAATTCATATCTAGTCCAGTCACTGATTAAAATACATTAATTTGGTCGGTTTTAAAAACTCTATTCTAAATGACTCCAAATCATTAACTCATTCATCTTTGGATGGACAGAAACCTGGTACAACAATAGAAGAAGACATTCCTTTTTAGGAAATAGAACTATAAAAGAATTTGAATTAGACATGTATAACCTTAAACTAGCGGCGTAGTCATTCAACTATTTGTCAGTTTTTTGCTGCAAGTCCACTCTATCAACACAATAAATCAGAGCTGTTAAAATCAATCAAAAAAACAACCGAAGTTAATATCTTAAAAAGAACTGATTAACTTGTAGTATATGAATCTATTTAAAATCACTAATAGATTATATAGTTTACTTTATCGACTCCCGTATTACCCGAATTACTTGAGTAGGCATAAATAATAACTTCATAATCTCCTTTTTTAGCCAAAGTAAGTTCTGCCTCAAATAGGTTTGTAGAAACAAAATTTAATGGAACTTCTGAAAGTTTATTGCCATTTAATTTAACTATTGCCTTAACCTCCATTTTTTCGGAATCCCAAATACCTTCTTTATCGATAGTACACCCACACATCATAACTATGTTAGCCCTAAGCTTAAATGGTTTATTCTCGACCGATGCAAAAGGAATATATTGATGGGTCCTTGGCTCCAATATATCTATGATAAAACCTGGTATTTCAATTATCAAACCATCTGCAAGAATATGTTTGCCAGGAATAAGCCACAACTGCGTACTGGCATTTATCCGTGCCTGTTTGTTAGTAATTGGAGAGAATGCCTCTACTGTAACGAATGTAGGCTCGTCTATATCTATGGTGGCAACAAATTTAGCTGTATTAGAGTCTGATATTGCCTGCCCTCGTTGATGGGGCGTGTTCATTATCAAGTCGGTATTGCCAGTTGAACCTTTTGTTTTTCCTTGTGCTAAAATTTCATCAGTTTGATTATTTCTTATGATGACATAGGCCCCTCCTAAGGATGAGCCAATAAACTTGGCATCTTTAGCTTTTACTCTAACAACAATCTTGGTTTCTGTAGCTGACATAAATAGAGCATTCATTAGCAAAACCAATGTTAACAGTTTTTTTAGATAACATTGTATCATCAAAAAAATAGGTGTATTATTCATTTTTTTTGTTTCTTAGGCTATTTTATCGACAAGAAGAAAGGCCTTCTATAATTTCATAGCTAATATAGGTTGGCATATTTAAGATTGTTATAAATAATAATAAATATTTGTAAACATTCTTTTTTTAAAATTTAAAAAGGGCTATTGTTTTAATAGCCCTTTATTATCTCTCCTTAATTGATATCAGACGACTAACTCAAATAACTAATCTTAAGGAAAATATTTATTATTCTAGGGGTTCTCCTTGTTGATTTAAAGATCCCGATTTGATTATTGTTAATTTATCTAAGTCTACATATTTCTTTATAGCTTGATTTACCTGTAAAAGAGTTACCGCTTCCACATCTTTTGGATATTGGTCTAAATACTCAGGTGTTTTTCCGCTTTGCAAGAAACTCAATAATGTGCTGGACAATCCAGATGTTGTTGCCATTCCTACCTTAAAACTTCCGGTAATGTTATTTTTACAGTGTTCTAGCTCTTCTTTGGTAATGCCATTTTCTATCCAGTTTTTAATCTCAATCATAGTAGCATCCAGCCCTTTTTGGAATAAAGAGGGGTTAAAACTAGCATTTACAGACCAAAATCCACCTGCCATGTTATGGCCTGTATGCCCCGCATAAATACCATAAGTTAAACCGTCCCTATCTCTAACGGTTTGCATTAACCTACCAGAAAAACCACCGCCAAGCACTGTATTACCAATAAAAAATGGAATGTAATCATCGTCATTACGCTCGATACCAGTATATTTACCTATAAATAGCTCTGCACTTGGCTTTTTCGGAATGGTAACCACTTCTGTAAGGGCGTTTGCTGTAGAAGGCTCATTAAACATTCCTTTTCCACTAGTGCCGCCATTCCATCTTGAAAAATTCGTCTTTAGGGCTCCATATAAATTCTTAGTATCAATATCGCCTACCGCTACCAGATGCATGCCAGCCGTTCCAAAATATTTTCTGTGAAATGCTTTTAAATCATCAATAGTAGCAGCTTCTATTTGTTTGATGGTAGTTTCTATGTCAGACTCATAGTTTGGATGGCCTTTAGGGTAAATAGCTTGTGATAATGCTATTGAACCTTGTGTACCAGGGTCTGTAAGCCCATTTTTCATATTATTAATGCTCTGCTCTTTCAGCAGTTTAAACTCGTTGGGGTCAAACAATGGCTGTCGTAATTCTTCTGCCAATAAAGCAACAATGTTATCCACATCTTGAGTCAGGCATTTAAATCTAATATTTATATTATTGACATCAGAACTAATGCGGATTGTTGCTCCTAACTTTTCCAGTTTTTCAGAAAATTCGAATTTATTATTCAGTTTTGTCCCCTTACTCAACATATTAACTGTTAAGGTTGGTACCACTTCACTTCCAGTGCCTATATAACTACTAATTGGGAAACTTGCTGCAACTGTTACAAAGCCTTTTGCTCCGGTTTTTACAGTAACTACATCTATACCTGAAATTTCTTTACGGATATATTTTTCCCCTTTTGCCGTAGGTCGAATGGTTTCGTAGGCCGATGTGATTTCTTGAAACTGCTCAACTTTTAATATATTATCACATTCTAAATGGTCATGACCTACTTGTGGGTTACGAAAATAATATTTACCCCAGTTTTCACTTTTAACTCCAGAAGCTTTACTTTCTGTTGCTGTATTGCTTCCTATTTCTTCTGGAATGAAATAGCCTGTAGTACTTTGGTTTTCTAAAAGGTATTTATTAGCTACTCTTTTAACATCTTCCGCAGTTACCTTAGACAAGCGTTGCGCTCCTTTTATGTAATCTCTCCAATCTCCTCCGGCTATAGCCTCATTAAGTTCTGACGCTATGCTCCCGGAACCATCACGCGAAAGAATGGTTTGTGTATTAAGTTTGGCAACCACGCGGTCAACATCTTCTTGTGTAACACCTTCTTCTTTTATCTTATCAAGCATGTTTATGAGCTGTGCGTTTAATTCCTCTACATCTTTATCGGGTGAAAAAGCCAATGTTACAGTAAATAAACCAACATCTTGAAACTTAGAGGCACGGGCATAACCAAAAGTAGCCAACCCTTTATCTACAAAAGTTTTACTAATTAGAGAGGAGGTGCCACTACCAGCGATTTGACTTAAAACCTCTAGTGCAGGTAAGTCTTCATGCATGCGTCCTGGTATCTTATAGGCAATTGTTACCATGGCCTGTTGTCCTGGTTTCTTAACGACAATACGTCTTGGCCCCAATTGTTCAGGTTCCGTAGTATACGGTTGGGGTATTTGATGCGGTGCTTTAGTTATGGCACCAAAATACTTATCCACCAATCCAAATAGCTGATCTTTTTGAAAATCTCCAATGATTGTCAACGTGGCGTTATCTGGCCAGTAATAGGTGTTATAAAAATCCCTTAACACCTCGATAGGCATTTTTTCAATATCAGAACGCCAACCAATAGTTTCATGATGGTAAGGGTGTGCCATATAAGCCGTAGCCCATATCTCTTTACTAAGAAGACTTCCTGGATTGTTTTCACCTCGTTCAAATTCGTTTCGAACCACTGTCATTTCAGCTTCCTTATCTTCTTTTAGTAATAAAGAATTACGCATTCTATCGGCTTCTATATGTAATGCCAATTCTATTTTATCACTTGGAATGGTTTCATAATAATTGGTTCTATCATTCCAGGTAGTGGCATTCATTTCCGCACCTATTCCTTGAAGAATTTTAAAAATGCCTGTTCCATTCTTTTTATTAAAAGTTGGTGTGCCTTTAAAATTTAGGTGTTCTAACAAATGTGTAGAACCTGTATTTCCTGGAACTTCATGTTTAGAACCAACACGGTAAACAACTTGAACTGTTACTACAGGAGCTGAATTATCCTGTACAAGGAGCATTTTCATCCCGTTTGGAGTATATAAGTATTCTTCAACCCCCTCTAACTCTTGGATCTTCTCAAATTTTTCTACTCTGTTCTGACTATTGACTTTAGTTACAACTAAAGCTATACAAATGAATACGATATACTTAAAATTCATTTTTATTTTTATTTGTATGATTATATATTTAGATTAATTACTTTTTGGTTGGGACGCAAACACTGATTTATATTACAGGTTTGATAAAAGAGGCCCGCTGTGAGATTTTTATTAGAGTGGTTCTTAACTTCGAAATATTTGGTAAAAGTTATAATCCCTTTGTATATCATTATTCCCTGTTCGTACGGATATGGCTTTGGCGCTTCCCATTCACCTAATGCCTCCCATCCTTCTGGAGCTTCTAAAACCATATCGTATTGAATATAAGGCTGTGTTTGTGGTACATAGGCATAAATATGCCAACCACTTAAAATGGAAGCTTTAACAACGACAGCAACCTTATCCCGGGATTTGTTCCAAACGGTAGAGGCATTTACCATTACTGGATCTGAAAATTCAGGATTTTCTAAGCTTAGCTTTTTAGCTGCATTTTCTACTTCCAACTTAAAACCTTCTGAGATTACTGTTTGAGATACACCAATATTGCAACTAAGCAAAATGATGAATATAAAAAAAGCTTTCATTTAACTTCTGTTATTTATTGTATCTACCATCCATTTATAACCACCTGTTTCTGTAAAAAATAGTTTATCTTTGTTGGTTTTATACCATTTACGCCATTCTTTATGAGATTTTTCCATGCCTGTATAACGTAACAACACTCGTTTTGCTATTTCCATTTTTTCAGCATCCTTTAGCAATGGAATAATAACTTCAAAAAAATCTAAGGAATCATTTCCGACTCCTATTTTCTTTAGATCCTCATCAATCTGAATATTTCTGGGCGCATCGTTTGCCGCATACATAAATGGCCTGTTTTTCCTTAAATATGTTTTCAAGGCATCATAATTCCCTTCATATTTAGGCTCATAGAATGAACCTGCAGACATTTGTGCATATTCTTCCCAAGTTGGAATAGGTGAAGGATGGAACCCCCTCTCTAAATAAGCTTCTACCTCTTTCGGTAATTCTTCTCCTCTTGATTTCTTTTCCGCGAATTTCTTGAATCTTTCTTCAGCTTCAGCGTTACCAGATTCGATATAAGACACATAGTTATCATACATCTCGCGACTAAGCGTTCCTATTGTATTATCTACGACATCTTTTGTAGCAATTTGTTTATACTTCCGAACAATTGGCTTCGTACCATTAAATTGTTTCATGTAAACTACTGCATTTGCAAAAACCTGTTTAGCCTCTTCTGTCATATAATCTGGTGAAGCGGAAAATCCCCATAAAAAGAAATTAGCATGACGCCCAATGGCAACAGCACCAACGTCCTTAGTATTAACACCACTAGATATATATTCAGCATCCGGAGAGTCTAAAAAACCTTCTCCACGCGAAACCATGCCTACCCTGTATCCTTTTCCATCTTTATAGCCTTCCTTCTGCACACGCCACATAGAAATTTCTTTTGGCACATCGATTCCAGAAGGGTATGCATATATTGATTTTGGTGTAGTTTTTTTTTGTAACGTCAATTCTACCGGAAACGGGCCTTTAAAAATAGGATGCTCAGTCTCTAGGTGATGTGCATCAGCATCTAAACAAAGACATAGCCAATCCAATTTAGACCCCACGCTTTCTCCCATTTGTGGTGCAGTATGTCCAATAAAAATGGAAGCATGATCAAAATCCTCTGTAAGGTATTTAGCAGGTTCATAATTCATTTTACCATCAACCATTTCTCTAACTGCAGGTTTCCATGGTTCAATAGTCTGATCAAAAATTGTAACATCAAAATCAGCTGACATTTCTACCTTATACGCTCTGGCATCAACAGTTTTTACTTCTCTAAAATAAGCTTCAAGATAATTTTTAAACTCTGGAAATCGAGTTTTGTAATCTTCTTTAAATCGTTCTGGGGTCATCGATGCAGTATTTTTAGAAATATCTACAGGAATACTGGGATCGTATCCTACGTATAGCACTTTGACATCTTGTTTATTTTGCCCAAAACTTATCAGTGTAAATAACAATAATGCTATTGTTAGAAATTTTGATAGATTTTTCATAGTCTTTTTTATAAATTGATTAATTAAAAATAGCATCCAGCTTTTCATCCATAGCCTTATTGTCTTCAGGACTATTCCCATAACGTCCTACAATAATACCATTTGGATCTACAAGTATTTTAGTAGGGTAACCTTCTACATTGTAGATATCCGCAATATCTTCACTAGTCTGATAACCTCTCAACACGTGACGCCACACTCCAATTCCATCTTTCTTTACTGCTTCGCGCCAAGCCTTCTGTCTGGTATCATCATCCGAAACCCCGATGATTTCAAATCCCTTTGGGCTATATTGAGCATATAAATCCAGAAGATGTGGATTCCCTTTTCTACAAGGCACACACCAAGAAGCCCAAAAATCTATGAGTAGATACCTACCTTCAAAATCCTGTAGTTTAATAGGTTTGCCATTTATATCTAAAGTATTAAAATTACCCGCCTTAGCTCCTACAACACCTTTAGTTTTATCCTGTATCTCTTTTTCCAGGACTTTTCCTTCCCTACTATTTTTTAATCCCTCCGGTAATTTGTCAAAAATATTTTGAGCCTCTTCCTGACTATATTCACCAAGGGTATAACTAAGATTTGAAAGTGTTATATAAGATTGTGGATTATTGGCAATAAAATCCTGATTTACAATACTTATCTCTTCATTATAGGACTGTAAAGCCTTACTTAATTCCGCTTCTTTTAGAGAATACTCTTTCTTTTCTGATTCCGTAGTAGCATTATTTAATGACTCTCTAATAGCTCTATACTCCGAATTTATTTCACTATACTTCTCCTTAATTTGATCCCTTTTCAATTCGAGCCTATAACTGTCATCCATAGTTTTAGAACCTGTAAGTTTTGTTTTATTAATGTGGTCTATATCCACATTTAGCTTCATTTTAGCTGGTTCTAAATATAAAGTTGTAAATGGGTCATCTGGCTTGGTTATCTTAGGTTGAGCTGATAGATACACTCTTTTGACAGGTTCATTAATAGTACCCTCATATTTAAATTGGCCTTCTTCAACTTTTAAGGTATCTACAGAGGCATCCGCTCCGAAATTAAAAATATATAGATTCCCTGATTTCATTCCTGTTACTTCTCCATCGATTCTAAATTTATTAGCTTCTAAAGGGGTCTCCTTTTCTTTACAGCCAAAGATCAATAGCGCTATTATTAAATATTTTAGATTTTTCATTGATTTCATCCTTATTATCTATTTCTAGAAAATTTTAAGTGTTTTTTTAAAAATTTTTTGATTGATTTTATGATACTTAGGAAAACAACCTAACAAATATTTGTTAGGTTGTTTTTATCAGAATATTAATTATATCCTGGGTTCTGATCTACAACATTACCTCCTGCATCTATTGACTCCGTTGGAATTGGTAAAATAAATTTATCAGGATTTGTGGCAGATGGTTTTACATCAGAAACCATGAATCCAGAATCAAACCCTCCATCGATATAAGCATATCGAACTAAATCATACCAAGCCTCTCCTTGTTCTGCATGTAATTCTGCCAATTTCTCATAGCGAACTGCAGTTAAAAATTGTTCTAAACCAATAGTTTCTGGATAGGTTTCAAAACCGTCACCTCCTGTAGTGGTTGCTCCCGCTCTCAATCGAATTTCGTTTAAAGCATTTGAGGCCTCTGTTGTTACTATATTATTTGCTCTGGCACTGGCTTCTGCCAAAATTAAATATACTTCAGCTATTCGCATATGATAATACATTTCATAATTCCCTCCAGTAAAAAAACTTGTATATTTGGTAGTATAGTAGCCTCCTCCAGTATTGAGCGGAAAAAACACCCCTTCAACTCTTTGAGAACCACCAACTTGTATCATTTGTCCATTAACATCCAAAGAACTTTCCATGGTATTTATGTACTGCGGAGTTATTCGCGCAAAGAAGTCACTGTAAAAATTACCCATTCCAATGGTTTCATTTGGTTGGCCGCTTGTACCAAATAAAATTTCAGAACTTTCAAAGATTGCGGATGATTCATGATCTTCAAAAATAGCTCCGTAAGTTGGCTCTAACATAAAGTTTGCATTAACACCTTCAATTATTTCTTGTGCCAAAATTGCCGATTCCTCAAACCTAGACATATACAGTAACACCTTTGCCTTTAAGGCTTTTGCAAATGTACTGTTTGTATATTTCTTAGATCTTAAAACAGGCCCATCCGAAATTCCCTTATCCAGATCTGCCAATATAGCATTATAGGTTTCTAAAACCGAACTTCTAGGATGCGCCTCTGCAGACTTAACTGGCTCTAACTGCACTGTAATACCGTATTCTGAATCTAAATCATAAAATTCTCCAAAATTACGTAAGAGATAAAAATGCCCTAACCCTCTTAGCATATTGGCTTCAGCTATAATTTCCTGGCGTCTTGATGAGGGTTCAAATACATCGTCATCTAATTGCTCAACAAGTTCAATTATCCAGTTGGCCCTATTTATTAGTTCATAGAGCCCTCTATAAATAGGTGCAAGTCTCGTTGTTTCGGTAGCCAATGGATCATTTATAACAAACCCTGATTCTTCCGGTCTCGCGGCATAAG
Source organism: Aestuariibaculum marinum (assembly GCF_014596975.1). Taxonomy (GTDB): domain Bacteria; phylum Bacteroidota; class Bacteroidia; order Flavobacteriales; family Flavobacteriaceae; genus Aestuariibaculum; species Aestuariibaculum marinum. Next base: position 8,948 of record NZ_JACVXD010000019.1, read on the forward strand.
TTCTACCTGTTGTACTATATCCGCTAAAAATATCTGGTATCATTGGCATTACAGGCAATGCCCCATCACCAAAACTAGCATATGCACCTACAAGAGCTAATTCTGCTGTCTGCTGAGAATTTATTGCTGTTTCAGTTTCAAGAGAATGCATAGGTTTATAATCGTCCAGTTCTTCTGCCAATTGACAGGATTGAATGCTTAGCATTCCAGTCAATATTAGACTATATATATATATTGATTTTTTCATTTAATTATTTTTTCTAGATTAAACTTGTCATGATTTTATTAAAATGTCGCATTAATAGAAAACGTAAAATTTCGCGAATTAGGGTAAGTAGCACCTCCATTTAAGCCTTCATCCCTATTACGATCGGAGGATTGTGTGGGATTTTGCCCCAATGATTCCGGATCTAAACCAGGATAGTCACTAATGGTTATAAGATTATTTCCGCTCAAAGACAATCTAATTGAACTTAACCCTATATTACCCATCCACTCTTTAGGCAAGCTATAGCCAATAGAAGCTGATCTTAACTTAATATATGAAGCATCAACAATAGAACGAGAAGTAACCGTACCTCCATGAGTTGGAGAAGCCAATCTAGCATAAGAAGCATCTGTATTATCTGGAGTCCAGGTATCTAATGCGACTGTTGTTTTATTCCAATTAGGTATGGTAAAATATAAATTTGTTATCTCCTCAAAATGTCTATCAACCCCTTGAACAAAATTCCAATTCATGGAAAAGTTCCAGTTCCCGTAGGTAATCTGATTATTCCAACCACCAAAGAAATCTGGAACAGGACTACCTATTGGCCCCCTATCATCTGTATTTACAATCCCATCACCATTAATATCTCTAAAAATGTAATCACCAGGCTGTGTTAAAGACGACTGATACATTCCTCCAGCAGCTGTATTAAGTTCATCAATTTCCTCTTGAGTTTGAGCTATTTTAATTACATCATACCCCGTAATAACACCTATAGGCTCTCCCTCAACAATTCCAGTTTGAAATCCTATATCTGCATTGTATAAATTATCTACCTTATTATTAACCGTAGCAATATTAAATGATGAATTCCAGGTAAACTTCTTACTTCTAACTATATCACCTCCTATGGTTAATTCCCATCCATCATTGGTTACATCTGCAATATTGTTTTCCCATGTAGTAAACCCTGTTTCGTAAGCTAAAGGGGTAGGTAGAATGATACCATTAGTATTTTTTTCGTAATAGACAAGTTCTCCTCTTAATCTGGAATTAAACAATGCAAACTCCAGCCCTAAATCTAATTGTTCTGTTTCTTCCCATCTTATACCCTGGTTAGGAACTCCTGTAACTGCAAGACCATTTTGACCATCATATAACTCTCCCGCCTGATAATATGCTAAATAGGTAAACGATGGCAGGTTATCTGAACCTACTTTTCCCATAGAAGCTCTTAACTTAAGCTGATTAATAGTAGCATTTTCTTTTAAAAATTCTTCATTATGCATATTCCAAGCTATGGCTCCAGAAGGGAAAAAACCAAATTTATTTTCAGGTCCAAACTTTGTAGAACCATCTCTACGAGCCGTAAACGTTGCTAAATACTTATTGTCATAATTATAATTTACTCTTCCAAATATGGAATTCAAACCTTGGTCTAAATGGGTACTAGATGCTTCATCAAAAAAACTGGCTGAATTGATGTTTGTTAAAATTTCATCATCCGGAAACCCTCGATACTGCTGCGATTCAGAATCAATTCTAGTTCGATCATATGAAATACCAGCAACGGCATTAATGCTATGCACTCCAAAAGATTGGTTATAATTCAAAGTATTATAGAACGAGCTAGTCCAACTTCTGTTACTTGATACAATTAATTGAGCACCTGGACGTGCTGTATCGAACAAAGCACGTGAAGATCGGGATGTAAAAAAATCCTCGTTTCTGTTATCTGACTGTGACAAGCTAAGTTGAGACCTAAATTTTAAACCCTCTAAAAGCGAAATTTCACCATAAATATTACCTATAAGATTTTTTCCTTTATTTGAAATTCTAGTCTGTGATAAATCTCCAAAAACAGTAAACTCATCCAAACCATTGTCATTCACAAAAGTAGTAAAACTACCATCCTCATTGAAAGCTGGTAAATCAGGTCTGAAATTTCCTTGCAATAAACTATTAAACCCTTTACTTGAACTTTTTGAATAATTATAGGTTATAGAAGTCCCTACCTTAAAATAATTTGTCACTGTAGCATCTATATTCGCACTGAAATTATAGCGTTTAAAATTATTACCTTTCATGACTCCATCTTGATCTGAAACACCTAAAGAAGTGAAATAATTTACTTTATCTGTTCCTCCATTTAAGCTAACATTATATTGCGTCCAAAGCGCATTATCATTTGTCATTAAATCTTGCCAGTCTGTATCAGCAGTGCCAAAGAAGTTTTCAGGATTATTCGCTATAGTCCATTGCTGTGGAAAAAATTGTTCCAAAATGAAATCAGGTAAATTAAATTGTGTTCTGTATAAATCCAACGTCGCTTCTGCAGCTGTTTGTTGCATGCTAATAAATCTAGAGTTATCTAAAAAGTCGTATTTATCTACTACATTTTGGAACGTTGAACTGGCAGAAAACGAAAGTCTCGGTGCTTGATTACTTTTCCCTCGTTTTGTGGTTACAATAACAACTCCATTAGCTGCTCGAGAACCATATATTGCAGCCGCAGATGCATCTTTAAGTATATCGACACGTTCAATATCATCTGGATGAATAGCTAAAAGCGGGTTTTGACGTTCAAAAGTCTGTATACCGTTAGGATTAATGGCAACAGGAACCCCATCAATTACATATAAAGGTTGATTGTCTCCCCTTATTTGGGTTAAACCTCTAACTTGAACATATGCTCCAGCTCCAGGCTCCCCACTTGCAGGTTGAATATAAACTCCAGACACTTTACCTATAAGAGCTTGGTCAACACTTTGTGTTTGAATTTGCTGTATCTCTTCCGAATCAACAGACCCCACAGACCCCGTTAAATCTTTCTTTTTAGTCGTACCGTATCCTACTACAAGAACCTCTTCTAAAGCACTAATTTGTTCTTTAAGTATAATATTGAAACGTGACTTTTCTTCTACTATATTTTCAGAATACATTTCGTACCCCATAAAAGAAGCTACCAAAGTGTTTCCCACTTCTCCTCTTACAGAATATTGTCCATCAAAATCTGTACTTGTTCCTCTAATGATAAAATCTTTCTCAATTTTACCTTTAAAATCATGATTCGTTACATATACTGTTACCCCAGGTAAAGGCACACCATTTATATCGGTAACTTTTCCTGTAATAGTAATCTCCTGCTGTCTTAAAATATCTCTTTTTATAATTACAGTATTTCCGTTTTCTAGACTAAAAACATAATTGTTTAAAGAAAAACAATTTGCAAGAAGTTCATTAGCCTTAATACTTCCCTTTTTAATTTGAATTTTAGGAAGATTTTTAAACAAATCTGAATCATAAATAAAAGTATAATCTGTTTGCTTTCCTATAAGATCTAGAACATCCTCAACACTTAATTCTCTATCCTCCTGAATTTTTATTATAGAATTCTGGCTCAAAAGATTCTTTGGAACCAAACTGAATACGGTAGTACAAAACAAAATAAGTATTGCCTTCATCATAAACTTAAAAACAACCTTTATTTCTCGAAAGGTTAATGTTATCGGGTTAATTTGCATAAATTTGTTGAATTAGTTAGTTAAACATTGTTTTAATTAATTTTAAGTTAAGGAATGAAGGTTTTTATTGTGGAAGATGGAACCTCATTCCTTTTTTTTTGGTTTTGTTTGTTTTATTTTTCTAGGATTATTTGATTCTCATATTTTTTGAATTTTAAATTAATGGATTGGGCAATTACTTTTAACACACTTCCTAAATCTTGATTTTTTCTAAGCAAACCATTGAATTTAAGACGTTTAACATCTTCATCTTTAATTATAATATCAACATCATACCATCTTGAAAGTACCTGTACAACAGATTGCAACTCCATTTCCCTAAAGTTAAAAACACCACTTTTCCAAGCCACAAAAGGATATGTATCAACAGTCTTAATGTTTATGTTTTTAGAATTAATGTCTACAATCAACTGTTGATTCGGACTTAAAATCTCACTCCCAAGCTCATTTTCAACACTCACTGCTCCTTCAACAAGAGTCGTATAAACTTCAGGTTCTTCCTTATAAGCTTTAATATTGAACTGAGTACCCAAGACCTCTACAATTTGATTTTTATTTTCTACAGAAAAAGATGCTCCATTATTATGTTTGCTTGAGGTTACATCGAAATAGGCCTCTCCGTAAGCGAGTTCAACCGACCTAGTCTCTCCTTTAACAAATTGTACAGGAAATTTTAATTGACTTTCTGAATTCAACCAAACTTTTGTTCCATCTGAAAGAACTAGATAATATTGCCCACCCCTTGGTACGGTAAGTGTATTATATTCTTTTTTTGAGAGTATTGTATCACCATATAGCAAAGAGTACCCATCTCCTTTCACATTATTATTTTCATATGTTTCACCCTCAATCAATTTTACGACCTCACCGTTATCCAATGTTAATATGGCCTTATTTGTTCCTGCTTGAATTGATATTTCAATTTCAGAATTATCATCTTGTTGAACAGAATAATTTTTTTCTTGAAAGAAATAAGTTAAAAAGATTACCAAACATGCAGCAGCAGTTGCCGCTAAATATTTCTGATAGTTCATACTTATAATCCGTCCTGAACTTTGCTTTTTTTTCAATCTAGACATTAAATTATTGAATGACTTCTCAGCTTCAAACTTTTGTTGAATATCATAAAATTGATAAACATCTAAATACTTTTTAAAGAGAGCCATATTAGCTTCATCTTCTTCTACCCAATCTAAAAGACGATCTAACTCTTCGTTCGAAGCTTTACCCGAAAGGGTTTTTATAATAATTTTCCTAGCCTTTTTCTGTTTCATTCCTATAATTCTTTATACCTAAAGAAATAATTACACTTTTAATACGATTAAGGTTTAAAAAAGTATTATCATTTAATAATTTTTTTTTCTTTTGTAAATAATTCTCATAAAATTTTAAATTTCTTTGAATAATTCTTTATTACATACTGATCTAGTAATCAATTTTAAAAATGGGGATAAAGAAGCCTTTGAAAAAATATATAAACTTTTTTATCAGGATCTTAATAGATTCATTCAAAGCTACACCAAGGACAGAGAGTTAAGCCAAGATTTAGTTCAAAACGCATTTCTTAAAATCTGGGAAATAAAAGAATCAATAGATCCAAAAGAAAACCTGAAAAGTTACCTGTATAAATTAGTTTATAACTCTTTCATTGATAAGATAAGAAAGGATAAAAATTTCAACAATAAAATTGAAGAAATTAAATATCAGCATTTTATTGAAAACCTAGAGGAGGATAAAGAATTAAAATTAAAACGCCTAAAGGCGATAGAAGATTCAATTGAAATCTTACCAAAAAAATGTAAAGAAATTTTTATTTTAAGTAAGTACAATGGTTTAAAATACCAACAGATTGCAGACAATTTAGGTATTTCGGTAAACACAGTTAAAGTTCAGATTAGTAAAGCCTATAAATTACTTAGCAGAAATCTAATATCTAAAGACACTCTCAACTTCTTCATCAGTCTAATGTCCAACAGGATTACAAAAGGACTCCTTAAAACCACTCAAATAAAAAATAATCAGGTATATTCTAATCATAGATAAATTGAATAGAACGGAAACTGAAAACCATAAACAGCAGACATAATGATCCAGTCTAATTATTGACATGAAGTATAATTAAATTAAGGCTTATATAATTTTCTACTATGCTCAATTTTTTCCGCTTCAAGCGGTTCTCTATTCCCGCTTTTTGCAAATACCTCTAAAAACACAAAAACATATAGAGCATACAATTAACAGATTTTTGATTTAGATTGATAAACTATTTAGTCGGAATGACAGGATGCTAAAACACAACACAAACTACTCAAAAACCATCACTTACAGACACCTCATTCTAAAAGGACACCAAAAACATTCATCATTCATATTTTTAAACGAAAAAAATAATTTCAAAAAAAAAAAAGCACCAACGCACCTATGTTGCATTTAAAATAATTTATACATTTGGTCTTCATTTATGATGAAACATCATTGAAAGCTGAAACAAAACATATTATAGGCATTTTATTTCTTACTGTATTCCTTGTTTTAAAAGGAGCAGGACTTCATGCTTTTTCGCATTGTAGCGATGACCCATGCCTCGAAAATGATGAAAAACAAACCTCTTGTGTCGTTTGTGATTTAGCCTTAACACATCAACTTACTCCAACGGTATCTACAAATGATATTGATGTAAATTTTAAAATTAACACCTTTACCTACATTGAAAAGGAAATTTTAAAACACTACGAAACCTTTTACTTAAAGGCAACCCTGCCCGATTTAAATTTTAGTCGGCCTCCACCCTACGTTTCATAACTTACATTAAATCTATCAGAAGCACTTTTGAAGTTTGCATTCACCATTGCTGTCTCTGTTTTTAAGTTCCTTTACAGCTATCTTAATTCTACAGTATACCAATAAGATGCATATTTTTATTTTACAATAAAAAACGGGTGCCTCAGTATTATTAGTTCCACTTTAATTGCTGATTTTCGGCAATCATTAATATTGCTATGACAAATAACATTCTAAGCATTTTAATGCTTATGGTTGGTGCTGTGCTTTGGCACAAAGCCCGCTAATTATGAAAGGAACCATTGTAGATTCTCAAACAAAAAAAGGGACCTTTGCTGTCGTTTCTATAGATAAGCATAATATCGCTAGCGACGAATCCGGTCATTTAAAAATAACTATGACACCCCGGGAGTTTGGTGGTCATATATACCTTATTGCGAACGTATAAAATATGCTACTTTTAATGAAAACAGGAATTAAATAGAATCGAATTAAGATACTGATTCCCCAACACGACAAATGGCCAATACAAAATTAAAAAAACAGAATTATAAACACATGATAACAACTAAAAATCTCACTAAAAAATATGGCGATTTTACCGCTGTAAATAACCTCTCCTTTAACATACAATCGGGGGAAATTTTATGTCTTTTGGGTGCTAACGGCGCAGGAAAATCGACAACCATTAACAGTCTCCTTAATTTTATTGAACCAACATCTGGAAAGGTTGAAATTAATGGTTTAGATGTTGTAAAATACCCGTTAAAAACCAAGACTTTTATAACTTACATTCCTGAAAACTTAATGTTATACCCCACATTAACGGCGGTTGAAAATTTAGATTATTTCACAAAATTATCTAGAAAAACATTCAATAAAACCGAATTAAAAGCCTTTTTAACCGAAGCTGGATTACAGGAAGAAGCACACGACAAGCGTGTTAAAGCATTCTCAAAAGGGATGCGTCAAAAAGTAGGAATTGCATTGGCCATTGCCAAAGATTCGAAAGTATTATTACTCGATGAACCTACTTCTGGATTAGACCCAAAATCGAGTAATGAATTTATGGAATTACTTACCAAAATGAAAAATAAAGGTGTAGCGATTTTAATGGCTACTCACGATTTATTTAGAGCTAAAGAAGTGAGTACTCATATAGGTATTATGCGTTCGGGGATGTTACAAAAGTATTCTAAAACTACAGACTTGTCGTTAAAAGAACTTGAAACCATATATCTGGATATTATGAACTTTAAACATGTGAACTAACATGAAAAACATCATTTTTAAAGAACTTAAAGAATTAACCAGAGATGGCCGCTTTAAAATCGTTTTAGGTATTTCCTTAATTTTGCTTGTTATTGCCTCCATAACAGGTATAAGTCAGTACAAAAAAAATAATGAGCAATATGTAGCTTCTACCAATACTGAACGTACCATTTGGGAAACACAAGGCGATAAAAATCCGCATTCGGCTGCACATTACGGCACTTATGCTTTTAAGCCGAAATTTGCCTTATCACTTTTCGATTATGGTGTAACGAAATATACAGGAAACTCTATTTTTTTAGAAGCGCATAACAGAAATGAAGCCTCGTTTAGCGAAGCCAGCGATCAAACGAGTTTAGCACGTTTCGGAACCTTATCTATCAATTTCGTTTTAATGTATTTGTTTCCGTTAATTATTATTTTAATCGGTTACAATTCATACACAAAAGAAAAAGAACACCGTACATTTACCCTTCTAAAAAGTCAGGGTGTTCATCCTGTAAAACTAGCTTTAGGAAAATGGTTTGCAACTTTTATTCCTATATTTATTTTAACAAATCTTATCTTTTTAACGATTGGACTTGTGCTGTCAAATTTAGATAATTTAGCCTTTTTTAGTTGGAGTAGTTTATTAACCCTTTTTGCTTCGTATTCGTTTTACTACCTTATCATTACAACGCTTACGGTTTTAATTTCTATGTGGAGTAAATCATCTGGGATGGCCTTGGTGAGTAGTTTAATGCTTTGGATTGTTTTCAGTTTTATCACTCCTAAAATTGCCACCAATGTTGCAAATACAAACCACCCGTATCCTTCAAAATTAGAATTTGAATCGCGTATTATTGAAGACAGAAAAAACGGATTAGACGGTCATAACCCGTGGAATGAAGCGGCTAAAAAATTAGAAGAAGAAACACTAAGGGAATATGGTGTAGATAGTTTACACAAATTACCGTTTAATTACGCGGGCTATCGCATGCAAAAAGGTGAAGAACACGAAGCCCTGGTGTACCAGAAACACTATGCCATTTTAAACGACATAGCGCTGAATCAAAATAACACCTATAAAAGTTTATCGTTTGTTTCGCCGTTTGTACCCTTACGATTTTTATCGATGGACCTCGCTAATACCAGCGATAATTTGCATTGGAAATTCACACAGGCCGCCGAACAATATCGCATTGAAACACAAAAATTCTTAAACTACGATATAAAAGACAATGCAAAAGTTGGCGAGCGTGGTTATAAAATGAAGGCTGATAAATTTAAGGAGCTTCCAAAGTTTAATTTTACACCACCAAGCCTATCCCAAATACTAAAAGAAAACCGCTCAAATCTATTGGTTTTATTGCTTTGGTTTGTGTTTCCGTTTATTGGTTTAATCATTACTTCAAAAAAATTATAAGCTATGTTTCTAAACAATTTATCGTACGAAATCAAATTATTAAAGCGCAGCCATTGGCTTTTGATTTTACTAATTTCTACTTTAGTTTTATTTGCTTTTGCAACGTTTAATGGTGAAAAAAATGTAGAAAAAAGACGTAACGACATTTCTATCATGCAAAATGAATTGCATAAAAACGATAGTATTGTACATTCAGCATTAACCAAAATTGAAAATGGCGAACAGCTTGACATTCCGTATTCGCAATTACCCACAGAACCTATGGTTATAGGCTACCGTCATCCGCGATTAGCAGTTATGCAACCCGAAGCATTGTCTTTTATTTCAACCGGACAAAGCGATATGTACACCCATTTTAAAAGCCCCACAGTTTACGGCAACAATTTTGCTTTAGATTATTCTGAAATGGTTAATCCTGTACAATTATTATTCGGAAATTTCGATTTAGCTTTTGTAATCATTTACATTTTACCTTTAATGATTATTGCTTTTACGTTTAACGTATTATCGAAAGAAAAGGAATTAGGAACATTACGTCTTCTAGGCGCACAACCTATTGCCATTACCAGATGGTTATTACAAAAAATGGCTATTCGGTACATTCTCTTTACATTAATTACCCTTATCGTTCTTTTATTAGCTATAGGTATTTTTTCTGCGAAAGCTTTCAGTGAACCTATTAATGTAATCGGACTTATTTTAATTATCGCTGCTTACATATTCTTCTGGTTTGTATTGGCTTTTGTTATAAATATTAAAATTAACAATTCAGCTAAAAATGCCTTAGCATTAATCGGACTTTGGTTACTTATTGTTTTGGTATTACCTGCGACTATTAATCAAATAGGGAATTCCATTTACCCGACACCTTCCCGATTAAAAATGATTAATGAAATTCGTTTAATCAAAAAGGAAAACGAAGAAAAGCAGAACGAAATTATGAGTGAATATTTACGTATTCACCCAGAATTAGCGCAAGAAAATGATGATTTAAAGTTAGGATTTTGGCATAATTATTTTGCTTCAGAAAAGGTAATGGAAGAAAAAACAAAACCTTTATTAGCTGAATATGACCAACAATTGCAAAAGCAACAGGATTTAATTAGTCGATTTAAGTTTGTCTCGCCTGCTATTATGATGCAACAAGCTTTAAATAAACTTGCAGGAACATCAGAGCAGCATTACAACGATTATAAAAAGCAAGTCTTTGAGTTTTCAACAACTTGGAGAAACTATTTGGTACCTATGCTATTTAAAAACGAAAAAATCACAAAAGCGAAGTTTAACAAACTACCAAAATTTGAATATCAAAACCGAATATCAAGCGATGTTTGGATAAACTTTTTAGGTATCTTTTTAATGTGTCCAATAATTTTACTGGTAGTAACCAGAAAACAACTAAAAGATAAATCAGCTCAAACTTTATCTTTATAATTTTTAGTCATTACTAACAACACCTTTAAGGCATGCTTTAAGGGTGTTGTTTTTTATATGATTTTATAAAAACAAGACTAAATTTTCTTTTCTCAAGACGTCCCAATAAGTCACCGATATCCTTACTTACTTTACTTTCATCCACCTTAGCATAAACTTGAGTATTACAATTTGGCTCTATTGTACAGTGCGGGCCAAATGGTATCTTCTCCTAACTCTGAAGCTGCTATTAGCGGAAAATAAGGATTCCTTAAAAATTCTCTAGCTAACAAAATTATATCTGCGTCTTCATTAACTAAAATATATTCTGCTTATGCTTCATTAGTAATCATTCCAACAGTAGGTAGCTGTTAGCATACCTGTTTCCTTTTTAATTTTAGAAGCAAAAGGTGTTTGATATCCTGGTCCTACAGGTATTTTTTGTTCGTTACTTAATCCTCCTGTTGTAACATCTACCACATCAACACCTTCCTTTTTTAATATAGCCGTTAGCCTTATTGCATCATTAGTTTCCCACCCACCATTAACCCAATCTGTTGCCGGAATTCTAACAAATAAAGGGGATTCTTCTGGAAGTACAGATTTTACTGCATTTACCACTTCAAGTAATAATTTAATACGATTTTCAAAGCTTCCACCATAATTATCTTTCCTTTGGTTACTTAAAGGAGATAGAAACTGATGCAATAAATACCCATGTGAGGCATGAATCTCTATAATTTCAAATCCGCTTTGTAAAGTTCTTTTTGCTGCCATTTTAAAATCATCGACAACTTTTTAATTCCTTCAACAGATTTAAATATTTCGCTAAAAACTATAGAAGGTCATATAACTAAAGCATATAAACTCATTAAAGATTGCCTTCAAATAAATAACTTTTAAATTATTTCAAATACTTTAGATTATTTTCTAAACCAAACCTATTTGTATCACACAAATAAAAAACACCCCATAATGGATGCAACTACTTAAAGCCCCCTAAAACTCTTTAAAATGGCGTTTTTTGACTACAATCGTCATCTACACCACACTACTT
>NZ_JACVXD010000001.1:0-73172 GCF_014596975.1 Aestuariibaculum marinum
TCATATTAGAGTAAGAAAGAGGGACTTTAGTCCCTCGTGTAACAAACCTATGGACTTCAAGTCCATAGTGGTTTAGTTTGTTTTCTTTATTTGTAAGTATTTTATAATATAAAACAATTATATTTACCTTACTCAATCATAAAAAAGTAAGCAATTATTATTTTGAGTCATAGCGAAAGTAATCATTCAGTCCAGTTAATTAAATCTCTTAAAAAAGGGGACAAAGATGCTTTTAAATCAATTTTCAATATTTATTTTAAACGTTTATGTGTTTTTGCTTTAAAGTATGTTGATGATCAATATACAGCTGAAGAAATTGTCGAAAATACTCTGCTTAAACTTTGGCAAAAACGATCGAAATTAGACAAGGTTGAAAACTTAAAATCGTATTTGTACACCATGGTTCGTAATGCCTGTGTAGATTATAATAAACAAGATAAAAGGTTAATACGCCTCGATATTAAAAAACACGAAAATGTTTCTTTAAACGATGCTTTCGTGGTTGAAGAAGAAACCCATGCTGCTTTATATGCTGCTTTAGAAACGCTTCCTGAAAAATGCCGAAAGGTTTTTGAGTTGTCATGTCTTGATGGTATTAAATATAAAGATATTGCAGAGGATCTTCAAATTAGTCTTAATACCGTAAAATCGCAACGGGCAAGAGCCATATCCTTATTAAAAATATATTTAAAAGATCATCCGTTTTATGCGGTTCTATTGGCTTCATTATAAATTTTTAAAAATTTTCCATTTTTTTTCCACCCGAAAATCTTTTTAAACAGTCATATTAATAAAAGGACGTGTTTAAATGTGTTATATCTTTAAAAAACAGTGTTAAATTTTAGGATATAATTATTTCTTATGAAAAAAATGCAAAATACAGAAAAGCAATATATAGCAGAATTAATATATAAATCGATAACCCATACTTTGTCGGAATCGGAACAACAGGTATTAAAAGAGTGGCTGGAAGATAAGGAACATTTTGAGCTGTATGAGAAGATAACCAATAGCGATTATATTAAAAGTAAACTGGCTATTTATCAAAAAATTGATGCCAATAAAATATACAATGGACTGGAAAAGAGGTTGATAGAAAGTGACCAAAAGGTACGTCGTTTAAAATTAAAAAAGATACTTAGGTATGCGGCTATCGTTGTAGTTTTATTAGGAATAGGAGGTGTTTATCAATCTGGATATTTTACTTCGCAACCAAAATTGGTGTTTCCGAATGAAAGTATTACCCTTCAATTGGAAAATGGAAATGTTAAAGTAATAAATGAAGATGGATCTTCGACAGTAACAAATTCCGAAGGAGAAGTTGTTGGCTCTCAAACAGGAAAACAACTGGTCTATACAGGAACAAATGAGCAGGAAAAACTTGTTTATAATACCTTAACTATACCTTATGGCAAGCGTTTCGAAATTCAATTATCAGATGGTACTATTGTTAATTTAAACGCTGGAACCTCCCTTAAATACCCTGTTAAGTTTATAAAAGGAAAACAAAGAACGGTTTTTTTAAAAGGAGAAGCCTTTTTTAATGTGGCTAAAGATAAAGATCACCCTTTTATAGTAAATTCAGAGGGTCTGGATGTACAGGTATTAGGAACACAGTTTAATATGTCGAGTTACCCCGAAGATTTAAATACAGATGTGGTGTTGGTAGAGGGCTCCGTTTATTTGTCTGCTTCGAAAGATAAAAGCAACAGTGCAATTTTAGAACCAGGATTTAAGGGGTCTATTAATAAAAAATCTAAAGAAAAAATTTCAACAAAACCGGTTATCACAAGTATTTATACCGCTTGGATAGAGGGGGAGCTGGTGTTTAGGAATATTACATTTAAAGACATGTTAAAGCGCATGGAGCGTCATTATAATATCGAGATAGTAAATACTAATTCAGTGTTAAAAGAAGAAAAGTTCAATGCCAGTTTTAGAATGGAGCCGATAGAAAAAATATTGGAGTATTTTAAAATCACATATGGAATAGATTATGAAATAAAAGACAATAAAATTCTAATTAAATAAAATTATACCATGCCTATGATATAAAATATACCAAGAACTATTACCATCATTTCTTGTAAGAGAAAAGAAAAACTAAACTAATAACCACATTAAACTATTTAAGTATGAAAAAACTTCTTAGCAAAGAAAGAAGCCACCATTCTTCTTTGAGATCACTTGATTTGAAGGTGAAACTAAGTACATTATTTATGTTTTTAGTATTTTTTACCCTTCAGGCAAATAATTCATATTCACAAAAAACGAAGTTATCTCTCGCGTTAAACGATGTAACCGTAAGTCGGTTAATTGATGAGATTGAAAGTACCAGTGAATTTAGATTTGTATATAAAATTAATGCAGTAAACCTGACCAGAAATATTTCTATTCATGTAAAAAAACAATCGATTGCATCTATTTTAGATCAGGTTTTTGCTGAAACAGAAACAGCATATAATATTGTTGATCGACAAATTTTTCTCATAAAAAGAGTAGAAAGTGAACCTTCTACAATATCCAAGATTTCCACCGATGTTAAGCAACAGCAAAAATTAACCGTTAAAGGAAGTATTTTAGATCTTAACGGGCAACCTTTGCCAGGAGCCAATATTTTAGAAAAAGGAACTACAAATGGAACACAATCTGATTTTGACGGTAATTTTATATTAGATGTATCTAACCGAAATGCCATTTTAACAATTTCGTATGTTGGTTTCAAGCCCAAAGAGGTTAATGTCTCAGGGCAAACCGTATTAAAAATTACTTTAGAAGAAGAAACTGCAGCTTTAGAAGAGGTTGTGTTAATAGGTTATGGTGTTCAAAAGAAAGCTTTAGTAACTGGTGCAAGTGTTCAGGTTAGTGGTGAGAATTTAGAAAAAATGAACACGGTTAATGCGCTTCAAGCTATGCAGGGGCAAACTCCAGGAGTACAGATTACCTCAACATCAGGACAGCCAGGAGAAAGCTTAAATGTTGTAATTAGAGGGGTTGGTTCTACTGCAGGAAGCACACCACTTTATGTTGTTGATGGTATTTTAACAGGTGATATATCGTATTTAAACAACTCTGATATAGAGTCAATATCTGTACTAAAAGATGCGGCCTCGGCAGCCATTTATGGATCTCAGGCCTCAAACGGGGTTATCTTAGTTTCTACAAAAAAAGGGAAAAGAGGTTCTGCAGCACAGCTTACTTTTGATCAGTTTTATGGATTACAGTCTGTGGCAAGAAAAATAGATTTATTAAATGCCAAAGAGTATGCCGTAATGTTAAATGAAGCTGCTGTAAATTCAGGTAAGAATCCTTATTTTACAAATGATGAAATAGCAAATTTGAGAGAAGGAACCAATTGGATGGATGAGATGTTTGTCGATAATGCGGTGACTCAAAATTATTCGTTAGGGGTTTCAGGAGGAACCGAAGCTTCGGTGTATTCCGGTTCGCTTTCATATTTAGGACAGGAAGGTGTTGTTGGTGGTAAAGATTTATCAAACTACGAACGATATAACTTCAGATTTAATTCAGAACATAAGCTTTATAATGATGTATTAACGGTTGGTGAAAATTTAAGTTTTGCCTACATCAATCAAAATGGTATTAGTGTAGGAAATCAATATAATAACGCTTTAAGAAGCGCTTTTAGAGTTAGTCCTTTACTGCCAATGTATGATGATAATGGTAATTATTACAATACATTTAATGATACAGACCCTTGGTTAAATGGATCTTCTAATCCATATGCGGAAATGATTTACAATAACCAGAATGAAAGTAATAACCAAAAGCTTTTAGGTAATGTATATCTGCAAATTGAACCAATTAAAAATTTAACTTTTAAAACAACTTTAGGCTTAGATTATTACGCAGGGGAAGGACATTCTTATAGTCCCATATATGAATTATCCATCTATTCTTTTAGAAGACAAAATGGAACTTCCCAAAGCATGAATAAAGGAAAGTCACTTACCTGGGATAATTTGCTAACCTATAAATTCGACGTTGCCGAAAATCATCATTTTGAAACCATGGTGGGATCATCTTCCATAAATTATGATGGTACTTATATTAGTGGTTCTAACGTAGATAATGTGTTTAGTGGATTAAATAATGCCTGGTTAGATAATACAACCAATAAATTAGGTGCGCCTTTAATGAGTCTTGGAGGTGGAAAATCTGAAAATAAAAGAATGTCTTATTTTGGAAGATTAAATTATAACTTTAGAGACAAATACCTGCTTAATGCGACTTTTAGAGCAGACGGATCTTCAAATTTTCATCCAGACAATCAATGGGGGTATTTCCCATCAGTTTCCGGAGGTTGGGTGGTATCCAATGAGGAATTTTTAAGTAACTCCAATGCTGTTAATTTCCTGAAGTTGAGAGTAAGCTGGGGACAAGTAGGGAACCAGAATGTTGGAGCTTTTCAATATTTAGCCCCAATAAAAACCGATAATACCAACTATATTTTTGGTGGTGAAGAAGGTGTATTAACACCGGGAGCTTACCCCAATAGATTGCCAAACCCTGATTTAAAATGGGAAACATCTGAACAAATAAACATTGGTTTTGATGCGCGTTTTTTCAATAATAATTTGAGTTTAAATTTTGATTGGTATGAAAAAACGAATAAAGATTGGTTGATTTTGGCACCAATTTTAGCAACTGCGGGAGCCGATGCCCCTTACATTAATGGAGGAAATGTAATAAATACTGGTGTAGAGTTAGCTTTGAGTTATCAAAATCGCATAGGTGATTTTAACTATACTATTGCTGCCAATGGAGCTTATAACAAAAACGAAGTGGGTAAAATACCAACAGCAGATGGTATTATTCACGGATTAAGCAATGAGTTATATGATAATTCACAGGAGTTTTATCGTGCCCAAGATGGGTATCCATTAGGATATTTCTGGGGATATAAAACGGCTGGAGTTTTTCAAAATCAAGAAGAAATAAACAATAGTCTACAACCTAATGCAGCACCAGGAGATATTATCTATGCAGATGTTAATGGAGATAATATTATAAACAGTGAAGATAAAACCGAGATTGGAGACCCAAATCCAGATTTTACATATGGATTTACGTTTTCAGGAAATTATGGGGCTTTTGATTTTTCGTTGACAGCAAACGGCGTTGCAGGAAATCAAATCGTGCAATCGTATAGAAACCCTGGAGCTTTTGGAAATTACACTTCAGCAATTTTACAACGATGGACAGGTGAAGGATCTTCTAACACCATGCCTAGAGTTACCGAAGATGGAAGGAACTTTAGTCAGTTTTCAGATTTATATGTCCAGGATGGCGATTTCTTAAGATTATCTAATTTAACTTTCGGTCTTGATCTAGCAAAAATTAAACAAAGTAATAAGTTTTTTGCAAAGGAATTCAGAATTTATTTTTCAGCTTTAAACTTATACACATTTACTAAGTATGATGGAATGGATCCTGAAATAGGGTTTGGTTCTTCCGATAGTACCCAAAGCTTTTCTTCGGGGGTTGATGTCGGGTATTACCCAAGACCGCGAACCTTTATGATGGGATTAAATGTTAAACTTTAAAAACTAGAAAAGATGAAAAATTTATATTTATACATATTAGGTTTAGGAGTTTTAACTTTAGGATCATGTAGTTTAGACACCGAGCCGTATACAGAACAAACCGATACCACATTTTATTTAAATATTAATGATGCCAAATCGGCTTTAGTAGGTTGTTATGATGGTCTACAGGTAGTTTCCGGCGCATCCGGACTAGGCGTTCCGGTGGCTAGTGAAGTAATGTCCGACAACTGTTTTGGAGGAACTGGTAATGCCGATGGTTACAACTATGCAGCTATCGATGAGTTTGATATTAGTCGAGCACCGTCTTATGTCGATTTATACAATAGCAACTGGATTAATTATTATAAAGCCTTATATCGATGCAACGTGTTTTTATCTAAAATGGACCAAATTAATTGGGAAGGCGATGAGGCTTTAAGAAACACTTATGAGTCTGAAGTTCGATACATACGTGCTTATTTATATTTCGAAATGGTTAGACTTTGGGGGAACATTCCATTAATAACTGTGCCTACAACAGAAAATGTTCCTCAGGCGAATCCAGATGAAGTATATACAGTAATTGCCGAAGATTTATCGTTTGCTGCAGAGAATTTACCATCCGATGCCTATACTTCAGTTGAAACTGGTAGAGTTACTAAATGGGCTGCAAAATCGTTATTAGCGCGTGTGTTTTTATACTATACAGGATATTATAGCGCAACAGATTTGGTGGGAGTAGTTACAAAATCTCAGGCTTTAGCTCATGTTGAAGATGTTATTTCTTCCAGTGGTCATGATTTGGTTAGTGATTTTTCAACGCTTTGGCCAGCTGCATCAGTGGAGAACTTTGCAGGAGAAGATAACAAGGAGGTTGTTTTTTCAATTCGTTACACCTATACGAGTGATTATAATGGAAATACCGATGGAAATCACTGGTTAGTTATGTTTGGTATGCGTGAGTTTACTTGGTTGCCTTATGGTAGTGGTTGGGGTATTACAGTAAATCCTAAATTATGGAATGCTTACGATGAAAACGATACTAGAAGAACGGCAAGTATAATTAGTATTGAGGATGAAGAAATTCCGTTTGATAAAATTGATAATCAGCGTGAATATACGGGGTATTATAATAAAAAGTATACACCAATGTCTATGGTAGATGAAGATGGTAATGTGGTATCTTCCGTTAACCAATATGGAGTGAGTGATTTTCAAATTAATCAATATCAGGATTATGTAGTGATGCGTTATGCCGATGTTCTTTTAATGGCTGCCGAATTAGGAAGCTCTAATGCTCAGGCCTATTTCGATAAAGTAAGACAACGTGCTTATCAATCTAACTTTGTGTCAAAAACAGTTACTCAAGCTAATATTTTAGAAGAGCGCTATTTAGAGTTCGCTTTAGAAGGTGTTAGATACTGGGATTTATTAAGACAAGGGGTTAGCACCGCAGCAGCGACTATTGCAGAGTCTACAACACTTTTAAGTGGTGGAGTAGAAGAAACTAAAAATATTTCTGCAAGTAATATTGAAAAAACCAAAGGATTACAGCAAATACCTAACACACAAATAACACTGTCTAGTGGTGTTTTAAATCAAAATACAGGCTGGGAATAATAACTAAACTAATTATTAAAGATGAAAAAAAATAAAATATTTATAGCTTTAATGTTGATGTTGGGTATTGCTTACCTAGCTTCATCTTGTGAGCCGGAAACCTATTCTTTAGGTAAGTTGCCTGATAAATCTGAAATAAAATTTGAAATTTCTCAGGATTTTTCAGTAGATCCAGGAGGTAACACTGTAAACATGACGAATCTTACTGATGGTGTTACTCTTACCTGGGATTACGGTACAGGAAGATCTAGTAAAAAGGAAGAAACAGTAAAATATGCGTTTAAAGGCGATTATACTATTAAAATAACGGCAGTAACCGCTGGAGGTTTGGTAGAGTTAGATCCTGTAACCGTTACAGTAACCGATGATAATTTAAATTATGTAAATGATCCTTTATGGAATCTACTTTCTGGAGGCGTAGGTAATTCTAAGACTTGGCTTTTAGATTTGGATGCGGATGGAGTGTCTAAATACTTTGCTGGCCCCATGTATTTTTATGGTACAGATAATGGCTGGTTAGAAGGTGGCGACGAAGGTTGTTATGGAGATGATTGTTGGAATTGGAGTCCAGACTGGAATGGAAATGAGTGGATTGCTGCTCAGGGAGATTATGGTACCATGACGTTTAGTTTAGACGGCGGCCCGTTTTTAACTACAAATCATTTAATGATGCCAGGTTATGGAGAAGAATCTGGAACATACTTTTTAGATGTTGATGCAAAGACACTCTCAACAACAGATGCAACTATATTACATACTAACGAAAACGATGCCTGTGTAGATAATTGGGGAAGTATGAAGTTATTTTCAATTACAGAAAACACCTTACAATTAGGAGTTTTAAGAAAAGACAGTTGTGATGGAGCAGCAATTTTAGTCTTCAACTTTATTTCTAAAGATTATAATGATAACTGGGTACCTGAAAATGTGCCAGATCCAACACCAGATATTGATTTAAATGGAGGTACAGTAGATGATTTATTATCTACAACAACAACCACAACAAAAACCTGGTATTTAAGCCCAGATAGTCCTTTCGATTGGACTGACTTAAACGGAACGTTGTTAAATGGTTGGCAAACTGCTGCCGATTACGAGGCTGCCGGTTGGCCAGGGTATACTTCTGCAGATCAGTCAACAGTAATAAACAATAAAATTACGTTTTCTAACGATGGTACTGTAACAACAATTGATAGTAATGGAACAGAAATGTCTGGAACTTATACAACAGATCAATCAACTAATATAATTTCCTTTGAAGGTATAACACCTTATTTCCCAATAGGCGAATCTTGGGCAACTGTAGGGACCACATCAGAAAATCAATGGAAAATTGTTAAAACCGCTACTGCAGGTTCTGTAGTGACCGATATTTGGTTTGGTAAACGAGATGAGTCTGGTAAAGATGAGTATATGGTATTCCATTTTGTTTTAGATTCTGGAGATACAGATCCTGATGCCGAAATAAAGTCAATTTTAACCAGTAACACCTGGGTATTAGATTCTAATAGAACTTACGATGTAGCAACCAGTTACGGTGCTTTGCAAGGGCCTACAATTTATTCCGATTTTGCAACCTGGGCCTGGAATCCATTACCAGGAGAACAGTATGCAGCCGGAGATGTAGGGGTTGATTATGGTGACATGACGTTTAATGCCGATGGCACTATGGTTGTTAACCAGTGGGCAGATACGGGATCTATGGTGCAGTTAACAGGAAACTGGAGCGTAACAGATGGCGAATTAACCATAACAGCCGAAATGTTGCACCCATGGTCAGCAACTCATGAGGTAAACGGAAGCCTTGTTGGTGACAATTATGTCGCAGACTGGACGGCAATTAGAACCTTTAAAATTGAAACTGGAGCTTTGTTACTCCAAGCAAATAGAGATCCTGCCGGGTCTGGAGAAGATGCCTTTTGGATTACCTGGGTATTTGTTCCTAAATCATAAAATTAAAATCCGGGGATGTGCTGTTGGTAAATCCCCGGATAATCTAAAAATACATTTATCTAGTAACAGTATGAAGCGAATTAAATAAATCTTATAAGGTTTGTTTACAGGATTCCGTTGCATTTTTTGTACTAAAAATAGAGAGTGTATTAAAGTAAATGCTACCAAATGAAATGTTCAAAAATGAAAATATTCTATCAGTTATTTCTTGTTGTATTCTTAATATATTCTTGTGAAAATAAAAGTTATAATCAGGGCGAAAATGGAATTGTTATAAATTTAAATAGTCCAGATACACAAGTTAAAAAGTTAAGGTTACACGTATTAGGAGAGGAGTTAATCCATATCTCGGCAACCCCAGAAAATGAATTTCCTAAGGATTCCAGTTTAATAATTGTTCCGGAACAAAAAACAGCCCCCTTTTCTGTTAAAGAACATCAGGATTCTATTGTTTTAAAAACCGATAAACTTCATGTCTGGGTCTCTAAAGCGGATGGCGGGATATGTTTTAAAAATAAAGATGAAAAGGTTATTTTGTCTGAAGCTGTTGGAGGTGGAAAGACGTTTACTCCAGTTGAGGTGGAAGGAACAAAAGGTCAAACCGTGCGTCAGATTTTTGAGTCACCAGACGACGAAGCTTTTTATGGCCTTGGTCAGCACCAGTCTGATGAGTTTAATTATAAAGACAAAAGCGAAGAGTTATTTCAATATAACACCAAAGTATCGGTTCCTTTTGTCGTGTCAAATAAAAATTATGGTTTGCTTTGGGATAGTTATTCGCTAAGTCGATTTGGTGATAGCCGTCCTTATCAGCAATTAAACGACGTATTTAAACTCTATGATAAATATGGAGAATCAGGCGGATTAACAGGAACATATGCCTCACCAGAAATTCAGAATGAGATCGTAAGAACAGAGCCTTCAATCTTTTTTGAGGATCAGAAAAGCATCAAGAATTTACCACAAGGTATTCCTTTAAAAAATGCTAGTGTGGTTTATGAAGGCGATATAGAAGCTTCAGAAACAGGCGAATTCAAATTCATATTATATTATGCTGGATATATAAAGGTTTTTGTAAATAATCTATTGGTTGTGCCAGAACGCTGGCGAACAGCGTGGAATCCTAATGCTTATAAATTCAATATTAATTTAAACGAAGGAGAGCGTGTGCCTTTGCGCATAGAATGGAAGCCTAACGGAGGAACTTCGTATTGCGGATTACGTGTTAGAACACCGCAGCCGGAATCAGAATTAGGGAAACAGGTATGGTGGAGTGAAATGAATAAGGCTTTAAACTATTATTTTGTTCATGGCAATAATTTAGATGAGGTTATAAAAGGTTACCGAACCCTTACAGGAAAGTCTCCAATTATGCCTAAATGGGCCATGGGGTATTGGCAAAGTCGTGAACGTTATAAAACAGAAGATGAAATTTTAGGAGTATTAAAGGAATTTAGAGAACGCGAAATACCTATCGATAATATTGTTTTAGATTGGAACCATTGGGAAGAAGACCAGTGGGGAAGTCATGAATTTGATAAAGCACGTTTTCCAGATCCTAAAGCAATGGTCGATTCCATTCATGCTATGCATGGTAAGATGATGATTTCTGTTTGGCCTAAATTTTATCAAAACACAGAACATTTTAAAGAGTTCGATGAAAAAGGTTGGATGTATCAGCAAGCCATTAAAGATAGCATTCGAGATTGGGTAGGTCCTGGCTATATAGGGTCATTTTATGATGCTTATTCTTCTGGAGCCAGAAAATTGTTTTGGAATCAAATTTATGAGCACTATTACCCATTAAATATTGACGCATGGTGGATGGACGCCAGCGAACCTAACGTACTTGATTGCACAGATATGGATTATCGCAAGTCTTTACAAGGACCTACGGCATTGGGACCATCAACCGAGTATTTCAATACATACGCTTTAATGAATGCTGAAGCAATTTATAATGGGCAAAGAGATGTGGCTCCAAACAAACGAGTTTTTCTATTAACGAGATCTGGATTTGCCGGATTACAACGATACTCAACAGCCACCTGGAGTGGAGATATTGCAACACGCTGGGAAGATATGAAAGCTCAAATTGCGGCAGGGCTTAACTTTTCTGTAAGTGGTATTCCTTACTGGACTATGGATATAGGAGGGTTTTGTGTTGAAGATCGTTATGTGGCTGCTCAGGTTGAATATTATAATAATGAACATGAAAATGCTGATTATATGGAGTGGCGCGAGTTAAATACCCGTTGGTATCAATTTGGAGCTTTTACGCCGCTATTTAGAGCGCATGGGCAATTTCCATTTCGTGAAGTCTGGAACATTGCTCCAAAAGGACATCCTGCATATGAATCAATCGTGTATTATACCAACTTAAGATATCGATTAATGCCTTATATATACTCTTTGGCAGGGAAGACTTATTTCGATGATTATACCATTATGCGTCCGTTAGTAATGGATTTTTCAAGTGATATCAAGGTAGAAAATATTAGCGATCAATTTATGTTTGGGTCTTCTATAATGGTTTGCCCTATATATCAATATGAAGCCAGAAACAGACATGTATATTTTCCTAATACAACGAATTGGTATAATTTTTATACAGGAGCCTATGTTCAGGGAGGTCAACAATTAAATGTTGAAGCTCCTTACGAGCATATTCCTTTATTTATTCCTGAAGGCGCGATAATTCCTGTGGGGCCGGAGATTCAGTATACCGATGAAAAACCTGCAGAAACCATTACGTTGTTTGTTTACAAAGGTAAAGACGGACAATTTGAATTGTACGAAGATGAAGGCGTGAATTATAATTATGAAAAGGACGCATATGCAAACATTTCATTTAGCTATAATGAAGCTGAAGAGACCTTAACTATAGGAGCAAGGCAAGGAACTTTTGAAGGTATGTTGAAAAACAGAACATTTATTGTTGTTCCAGTGAGTAAAGAAGTACCAAAACCTTTTCAGATCGATGCTCAGGGAATAACGGTTAACTATAATGGAGAATCTCAGATTATTTCATTAAAAAACAACTAAACCAAATTACTAAAGAAGTCTCTTAGAGGCTTTAATCTAAACTAATGACAAATGAAAAAGCATGTAATTTACATGTCGGTTTTATCTGCGTTTTTGTCTGCTGCATCATGCCAGCACAAAGAAAAGCAAACCGAATCCAATAAATTAGCAGAAAAGGTAGAGGTTACCTACCAAGGTGTGCCTATAACCAATGTGTATGATTCTAAAATTGATAGTCTTATTGCAGAGATGACTATTGAAGAAAAAGCAGGTATGCTGCATGGTAATAGCATGTTTGCAACCAAAGCTATTGAGCGTTTAGGAATTCCCGAATTAACCATGGCTGATGGGCCTTTAGGGGTAAGAGAAGAAATTTCCAGAGACTCTTGGGCTGCTGCAGGATGGGAAAACGATTTTGCAACTTATTACCCTGCTGGTGGTGGACTGGCTGCTACCTGGAATACCGAATTATCGTATTTGTTTGGAACTAGTGTAGGAGAGGAGGCTATAGCTAGGGATAAAGATGTTTTACTGTCTCCTGCCATCAATATTATCAGGACGCCTTTAGGAGGAAGAACTTACGAGTATTTTACTGAAGATCCGTTTTTAAATAAGAAATTAACCGTGCCTTTTATTGTGGGGGTTCAGGAGAACGATGTAGCTGTTTGCGTGAAGCATTTTGCAGCAAATAATCAGGAAACCCATAGAGATTATGTAGATGTTCAAATTGATGAAAGAGCACTTCGTGAAATTTACCTTCCCGCCTTTAAAGCTGCTGTACAAGAAGCGCAGGCCTATAGTTTTATGGGAGCTTATAATAAATTCAGAGGTGAGTATCTATGTGAAAACGGTTATATGCTAAACAATGTGTTGCGTGATGAATGGGGCTTTAAAGGTATTGTTATTTCCGATTGGGCAGCAGTTCACGATACTAAAAAATCTATAGAAAACGGATTAGATGTTGAAATGGGCACACCCAAGCCTTTCGACGAATTCTTTTACGCCGATGCCTTGATAGAAAAAGTAAAATCTGGTGTTATAGCTGAAGCCGATGTCGATGTACATGTAAAACGTGTTTTACAACTCATGTTTAGTTTAAAAAGTATAGACGATGCTGGTCGTGCAAAAGGAAGTATCAATACAGAAGATCATTTTCAGGATGCATACAAAATAGCAGCCGAATCGGTAGTGTTGCTTAAAAATGAGAACAATCAATTGCCAATAAAACTAGACGGTGTTAAAAGTATTGCGGTTATTGGTAACAATGCTAAAAAGAAAAATGCTTTGGGCGGATTTGGAGCTGGTGTGAAAACCAAACGTGAAGTCACACCTCTTGAAGGATTACAAAACCGATTACCAGAATCGGTAACCATTAATTATGCCGAGGGGTATTTAGAGCGTTATTCTAACGATGAAAAGGCAAAACTAGGCGATATTACACTTAATGGGCCTGTAACTATTGATAAGCTGGAACCCGATATGTTAGAAGCAGCTATAAAGGCCGCTAAAAGCTCTGATGTGGCCATTATTTTCGCCGGATCAAACAGAGATTATGAAACAGAAGCATCAGACAGAGCGAGTTTAAAATTACCCTTTGGTCAGGAGGAACTTATCGAAAAAGTTCTTGAGGTTAACCCGAATACTATTGTAGTTATTATAGCAGGAGCACCTTTCGATATTCAAAATATCAGTCAAAAATCATCAGCGCTAATCTGGAGCTGGTTCAACGGATCGGAAGGCGGTAATGCTCTTGCCGATGTGATTTTAGGAACCGTAAATCCATCGGGTAAATTACCTTGGACCATGCCTAAAAAACTTGAAGACTCACCGGCACATGCCACACATAGTTTTCCTGGCGACAAGTCGGTTAATTATACCGAAGGGATTTTGGTTGGATACCGCTGGTTCGATACTAAAAATGTGGCGCCATTATATCCTTTTGGCTATGGGTTATCATACTCTAAATTTGAGTTTTCAGATTTAAAAACTGACAAGTCAGTATATAAATCAGATGAGTTGATTCAAGTTTCTTTCAATGTTAAAAATACCGGTGATTTTGATGGTAAAGAGGTCGCTCAGTTATATGTTAGGGACCCTGAATCTTATGTTGATAAGGCCGCCAAAGAACTAAAAGGTTTTAAAAAGGTCTTTATAAAATCTGGAGAAGTTCAGCAAGTATCCACTCAGCTTCCAGTTAAAGAATTAGCCTATTATAATGAGGTTAAAAAGAGTTGGTTGGTTGAACCAGGAGAGTATGTAATTAAGTTAGGGAATTCTTCTAGAAATATTGAGGCCGAAGTAATTATAGAGGTAAAAGATTAGGTTAATAGTTTAATTTATGAAATCTAAAAATTATATTTTAAAAAGTTTTATGGCTTTATTTCTTATAGGAATTTGGTCATGTAGCAGCGATAACGACCCTGTTGAGGTAGTCGAAGAAAAACCTGTAGAAAAAACATTAGTAGTTAATGTTAGTGAAATTGATTTTGAAAATACAGAAGGTTATTTTGAGTTATCTATTGATACGAATATAGATTCCTGGGTAATTAGTACCTCAGGAACCAGTTGGTTGTCATTAGATAAAACAACTGGAAGTTCAGGCGTATCAACGGTAACTATTTCTACTGAAAATAATTCAAGTATAGCTGCACGCTCTGCAATAATAACGGTTAATGCCAATGGCATTTCAGCTGTAAAAATTACAGTGAATCAAAAAGGGGCATTTTCAAGTAATGGTATTTATCCGGATTATAATTTAAATCCTATTCCTGCTGATCCCACTGGTATGTCCAGTACAGCTCAGGAAATAGCAGCAAAAATTTCATTAGGTTGGAATTTAGGAAACACTTTGGAAGCTACCGGAGGCGAAACTGCCTGGGGAAATCCCATGGTCACTAAAGAGTTAATTACCTCTGTAAAAGCAAATGAATTTAATGCGATTAGAATACCATGCTCTTGGAATCAATATTTGGAAGATGAAACAAATGCCAAATTAAAAGAAAGTTGGTTAAATCGCGTAAAAGAGGTGGTGCAGTATTGTATAGACAACGATATGCATGTCATTTTAAACATCCACTGGGATGGCGGTTGGCTGGAAAACAATGTTAATGAAACCAGTAAGACAAACGTAAATGCCAAACAAAAGGCATTTTGGGAGCAGATAGCCATTCATTTAAGAGATTTTGACGAACGTTTATTGTTTGCAAGTGCTAACGAACCTAACGCAGAAGATGAAGGGCAAATGGCTGTTTTAAACAGTTATCACCAGACTTTTATTGATGCAGTGCGTTCTACAGGAGGTAAAAATGCTTATCGAACCTTGGTGGTTCAAGGGCCTTCAACTGATGTTGAAAAAACAAATACTTTAATGACTAATTTACCAGTTGATAATGTCCAAAACCGTTTGATGGTCGAAGTTCATTATTATACACCATATCAATTTGCTTTAATGACTGAAGATGCCACCTGGGGAAAGATGTTTTATTATTGGGGAGCTAATTATCATTCGTCTACTGATAACTCAAGAAATGCCAGCTGGGGAGAAGAAGCTGATTTGCAAAATTATTTTAAACTCATGAAATCTCAGTTTGTAGATAAAGGCATTCCTGTTGTTTTAGGAGAGTTTGCAGCTATTAAACGAGAGAATTTATCAGGCGAAAATTTACAGTTACACCTCAATTCCAGAGCTTATTATTTAAAATCGGTTGTGCAACAAGCCAAAGCCAATGGTTTGCTACCTTTTTATTGGGATGCCGGAAATATGGGGAATCATTCTTCGGCTTTATTCAATAGGACTAATAATACGGTTTATGATCAACAGGCTTTAGATGCTTTAAAAGATGGATTGAATTAATGAAAAGAATATTTTATGTTGTAATATGTTTTGTTATTGGTTTTGTTGCTAATGGACAGGATAGTTTAAGTTTTTTCCAAAAGGAAGATTTAATGTCTATAGGCATTTATTATTACCCTGAACATTGGAATAAGAGCGAATGGGAACGTGATATTAAGAATATCTCTGAGTTAGGTTTCGAGTTTATTCATTTGGCAGAATTCGCCTGGATTAATTTAGAACCACAGGAAGGCGTGTATACTTTTGGTTGGTTAGATGAGGTGATTGCATTAGCCGAAAAGTATCATTTAAAAGTTATTTTAGGAACGCCAACCGCTATCGCTCCGGTATGGATGGGTATTAAATATCCTGAGATATATGCTATGGGTTCAAATTACTCAAGAGGAGAGCATGGAACACGAGCCCAGCAATCATTAAGTAATCCAATTTGGAGGGCGTTTTCAGAAAAGATAATCACAAAATTAGGCGAAAAATATGGACATAATTTAACGGTAATCGGTTGGCAATTAGATAATGAACCTGAAGCAAAGGAAGATTATAGTCCGTCCTCTCAGGAAGCTTTTCGTAAATGGCTTGAAAAGAAATACGATGTAATAGAGGCATTAAATAAAGCCTGGGGAACACAATTCTGGAGTCAGACCTATAGTGATTTTAATCAAATAAAAATTCATAATGCGAATCATGTAGGGTGGTGGGGTACTAATCCACATGCACTGCTAGATTTTAAACGTTTTTCAGCAGATACTCAGGCTGATTTTTTAGATTTTCAAGCTGATGTTTTAAGACCATTAATTTCAACAAATCAGTATATAACCACCAATTATACAGCGACAACTTATGGCGCAGATCCACGCCGAACTAAAAAGCTGGATTTTAATGCGTTTACCAGCTACCCGAATAAAGGCCAGGCTAATATTGGAGATTTAGGTTTTAGATTAGGAGACCCCAAGGAACTGTCTTTTGCCTTGAGCTTTTTTAAACAACAAAATACTATTTCCGGGGTTATGGAATTACAACCAGGCTTTGTGAATTGGGGGCAAATTAATCCGTTGTTACAACCTGGAGCGTTACGTATGTGGTTGTATCATTGTTTTGGTGGTGACTTGTCTTTTGCTTGTTCTTATCGTTATCGTCAAATAAATTATGGAGCAGAGCAGTATCATAGTGGAATTACCACCTTAGATGGGGTGAGTTTGTCGCAAGGAGGAAAGGAATATAAGCAGGTTATTCAGGAAATGAAATTATTGAAAAAAGCTTATAATCCATCGGCTAAAATGCCTGAAGTATTAAAGAAACGAAAAACGGCTATGCTCTGGAGTTTCGATAACCGCTGGAGTTTAGATAGACAAGCACAAACCAGTCAATGGAATACTTTAGGCTTTTTTCAGAAGTATTTAGAAATAGTTAAATCCTTCGGTGCACCTGCTGATATACTTTATGAAAATGACGATTTAAGTGATTATACCATTGTTATAGCGCCTGCTTTTGAATTGGTAGATGATGAAATTATTGAGAAATGGACTAACTACGTAAAGCAAGGAGGTAATTTAGTACTAACTGCCAGAACAGGGGTTAAAGATAAAAACGGGCATTTATTTCAATCGGGTTACGGGGCAAAAATGTATCCATTAATAGATGCTGAAATAGAATATTTCGATCATTTGCTACCAAATATGAAGGGTACAATTAATGCTAATGGTGAAACATATTTCTGGAATAATTGGGCTGACTTAATTGATGCAAAGCATTCAGAAAATGTGCTAGCAACTTATACCAATCAGTTTTATGCAGGTAAAGCAGCAGTTGTATCTAATAGCATTGGTAAAGGCACAGTAACTTATATTGGTGTAGATACTGATGATGCTAAGCTGGAAAAGGACATTCTACAATCGGTTTATCAAAAAACTGGCGCTTCTATTGAAAATTATCCGGAAGGTATTTATGTACAATGGCGAGATGGTTTTTGGGTAGCGGTAAATTATTCGTCTGAAGATTATAAGTTAACAATACCTGCAAATTCAGAAATTATTATAGGAACAACCATTTTAAAACCTGGAGGTGCAACGGTTTGGAAAGAAAAAATAAAATGAAAAAAATAATAGTCACATTAGGTCTCATAATATTTATATGGGGCTGTAAGGAAAAGGCAACCAAAGTCGAAATTACTAATAATAAATACGAAGCAGATTGGGAATCTTTATCTAATTACAAGGAAGCGGCCGAATGGTTTAAAGACGCCAAATTTGGTATTTATGCCCATTGGGGTGTTATGTCGGTGCCGGCTTACGCCAACGACTGGTATGCCCGAAATATGCATATTGAAGGGAGTAATGAGTATAAGCACCATGTAGAAACTTATGGCAAACCTTCTGAGTTTGGATATCACGATTTTGTGCCCATGTTTAAAGCCGAGAATTTTGATGCCGAGGCCTGGGCAGACTTGTTTAAAAAGTCGGGAGCAAAGTTTGCGGGTCTGGTTGCAGAACATCACGATGGTTGGTCTAACTGGGGAAGTAAAATAAATCCATGGAATGCAGTTGATATGGGGCCAAAACGCGACGTGTATGGCGAATTGGCTAAGGCTATTCATGAGCGCGACATGAAACTGGTGGCTTCTTTTCATATAGCCAGAAATCTTCAGATATTTAAAGAGCAACCACAAAAATGGTTAAATGATACTTCTTATTTTCCATATAATCCTAAAATGCCAACATCTTCAGAAGATCCTTTATTTGCTAAAATGTACGGCAATATTTCAAAAGATAAATTCAGAGAAGATTGGCTGGGTCAGTTAAAAGAAGTTATTGATAATTATAGTCCGGATTTAATTTATTTTGATAGCCAGACACAAAAAATTCCGGAGTCTTATAAAAAAGCATTTGCAGCTTATTATTTTAATGATGCCGACAAGAAAAATAAAGAAGTAGTATTTACACATAAAGAAGGAGAGTTCCCGAAATCGGTGAGTTTGGAGGATTTTGAAAAAGGAAGAATGAACCGAATCACAGAAGAATTTTGGCTAACAGACGAAACAGTATCGTTGGGAAGTTGGAGCTATACAGAGAATTTAGCTTTAAAAACAACAGCCGAGATTATTCATGTATTAGTTGATGTGGTTAGTAAAAATGGCGCTTTAATGCTTAACGTTTCCCCAAAAGCCAATGGAATTATTCCTGAAAATCAGCAAAACATTCTATTAGAAATAGGCGAGTGGTTAAATGTTAATGGCGAGGCTATTTATGAAACGCGTCCTTGGAAGGTTTTTGGCGAAGGTCCAACCAAACAAGAGAAATCAGGCATGTTTTTAGATAAAATTACCTATACGGCGCAAGATGTGCGTTATACTAAAAAAGGAAATACTATTTATGCGATTGTTTTAGGATGGCCAGGGGAGCATGTGCCTGTAACTTTAAATTCTTTTACAAGCGACATATTAGGAAAACAAGTGCCAAATGTAGATAAGCTTTCTATTTTGGGTTACCAGAAAGATGTCGTGTTTAATCAGGATGACACCGGACTGCATTTTAAAACACCTCGTGAAATTATTGATAACAGATCATTTGTCGTGAAAATTGAAATAAAGTAAAAACCATGAAAACTATTTTATCATTTTTAATTTTATGTTTAAGCATTACTGTGGGTGGGCAGGTTAAATTACCAAAATTGTTCACAAATGGCATGGTAATGCAACGTAATAAACCTATACCGGTATGGGGGTGGGCAAAACCTCATGAGGCTATAAAGGTAGTTTTTAAAAATCAGGTTTTAAAAACAAAGGCAGATAGGAACGGGAATTGGAGTGTAGTTTTAAAAGATCAGGAAGCGGGAGGGCCTTTTAAAATGATTATAGAAGGTAAAAACCAGATCGAGTTAACAGATATTTTAATTGGAGAAGTCTGGATTTGTAGCGGACAATCTAATATGGAGTGGCCGGTAAGTCAAGCTGATAATTTTTATGCAGAACAAAAAAATTGTAATTACCCGGAAATCAGGCAGTTTTTGGTAGAAAAGGCTATGAGTGGGCAACCAAAAAAAACTTTAACAGGCGGTAATTGGCAAATATGTAATAAAAATACGGTAGGCGACTTTACCGCAGTAGGTTACTTTTTTGCAAAGCAATTATATAAAAAATTAAAAATTCCAATCGGGATTATTAATACGTCATGGGGTGGTACCTGTGTTGAAACCTGGACAAGTAGAGAGGCTTTTCAGGGAAGTCCAGAGTTTAAAAATATGATTTCACAAATGCCCAATGTGAATATCGATTCTCTGCAAGAACAACAAAAAAAGAAGGTTTACCGCCGTATAGAACAAGTTCAAGGAAATAAAATTGAAGCGTCTCATCAAAATGAATTTAAAAAAATAAGTTTTAATGATTCTGATTGGCCAGAAATTTATGCCCCTAAACTATGGGAGCAACAGGACTTAGGAGATCTTGATGGCGTTGTCTGGATGCGTAAATCTTTCAATATTTCTAAGGAGGATGCTGGTAAGCCGGCCGTATTGGAATTAGCCAAAATAGACGATCAGGATACTACTTATATTAATGGGGAACAAGTAGGAACTACCAAGCGCTATGACGAGAATCGTGTGTATAAAATTAAAGAGCATATATTAAAAGAAGGTCTAAATGTTATTTCTATTAAAATATTCGATTATGCGGGTGGTGGTGGAATATGGGGAGAGGCTTCAGATTTAAAATTGAATGTAGGTCAAACTGAAATTTCTCTCTCAGGGAATTGGAAATACCAGGTAACAGATGTGAAAAGTTCAGTATCGCCAAATTCATACCCGTCTTTGTTATTCAATGCCATGGTTAATCCATTAATACCCTATGCTTGTCAAGGTGTACTTTGGTATCAGGGAGAAGCCAATGTTAATCGTGCAGTACAATACAAAAAGGCATTTCCTCTAATGATTGCAGATTGGCGTAAACATTGGAATATGGGAGATTTTCCATTTTATTTTGTCCAATTATCGACTTTTGATGAATTTGGAGGTAATAGCAATGAAGGTAGTAAATGGGCGGAGTTAAGAGAGGCTCAAAATTATACTAAAGATCATGTTACAAATACCGATATGGCTGTAACTATAGATATAGGAAATCCTAAAGATATACATCCTACAAATAAACAAGAGGTAGGGAAGCGGCTAGCTGCGATGGCATTAAACGATATTTATCAAGAAAAAATAGTAAGCCGTGGTCCTGCATTTAAGTCTATGGAAATTGATAACAACAAGGCAATCCTGACATTTAATAATATAGGAACAGGATTAAAAGCTTCAGATAAATATGGTTATTTAAAAGGTTTTGAAATAGCAGATTCAGATGAGGTTTTTTATTATGCGCAAGCATATATTGAAGAGAATAAAGTAATTGTATATTCAAAAGACGTTATAAATCCTCAGGCTGTTCGCTACGGATGGGCAGATGATGCTGGAGATTGTAATCTCTATAATAATGAAGGTTTTCCTGCTTTACCATTTAGAACTGATAATTGGAAGATATTAACAGAAGATGAGATTTATAGATTTTAAGATTCTTTTTATTCAATTCAATATTTAAAAAGTTAATTTCTGATTTAAAGTGATTATTAAACAAACTTTTAATTGATTCAGCTATCTTTTGTAACTTTATTACAATCAAAACTTTGTAGATGTGTTTCCATACGGCTCAACTCAAAAAAGTTAAGGATTTAGAACGCAAGTATACGTTAAAATTAGTGATGAAAACTGGGAGAAATACTTTGATGAACCCAGATACCATTTAAATGGTTTTTCGCATCCTAATATGTTAGTTATTCCGCAGCAAAGATCTGATGTTCTAGCGCCAGGTGTTTGGGGCATAGTTCCAAGTTATAAAACCCCAGATGACATTAACCGTATTATAAAGAAGCTGTTAAGTTTGGAGCTGGATTAAATGCACAATCCTTAAAGCTTTTTAGTCATTTTATGTATCGTGAATGTTTAATGACACAGCGATGTATTATTCCTGTTAATGGCTTTTTTGAAACACATGAACACAACAATAAAAAGTACACTTTCTACATTAAACAAAAGGAAGATAAAGGTTTGGCTTTAGCTGGTATATATACCGTTATTGGTAAATATATCACCTTTAGTATCTTAACTAAAAAGGCCTCACAGCTATTTGAAAAGGTACATAATCTTAAAAAGAGACAACCTGTTATTCTAAGATCAGACAATGTAGACAACCGGCTTTATGAAAGTCTTAATGAAGAAGATGTAAAAGAATTGGTTAATCTTAATTTTCGTGAAGAACAATTGGATGCCTTCCATGCGTTCTTCTTTGGTTTTGTATTTATTGACATCGCCATAGAAAGGTGTAACACGTTTTGATTTTCCTGTTTTTGGATTTCGAAATGAAAAATAAACGTACCAACGTTTACTTAAATCACCTTTTGTGGTGTAAATTTTAGGAGCTGTGAAATTCTTTTTTTGGGACAAATCGTATGCAGTTTCGTATGCAAATGTAAAGATTTGTTTAGATGTAAACATAAAAAAACGGTTTAACTTTTGTTAAACCGTTAATTGTGAATTGATTACATTTTGTAGCGAGAGCGGGGCACGATCCCGCGACCTCCGGGTTATGAATCCGACGCTCTAACCAACTGAGCTACCTCGCCGTTTTGTGGGTGCAAATATAGAAACATTATTCATTCACACAAACACAAAATGAAAAAAAATATTATTAAAAAATATTATCACAGGTCTTAATTAATGTATATATTGGGCTAAATAATTTTTTAATAGTACTTTATGGATGATAAAATTAAATTTGAAATAGAATTCTCAATACACGCTTCCCCTCAATTATTATTCCAATACATCTCTACACCCTCTGGTTTATCAGAATGGTTCTCTGACAATGTAAATTCTCGTGGTGAATTATTTACTTTTATTTGGGATGGTAGTGAAGAAAAAGCGAAGCTACTTAGTAAAAAAAGTGGTGAGCGTGTAAAATTCAGATGGCTGAACGACGAAGAGGACACAACATCTTATTTTGAAATTAAAATTCAAGTAGATGAAATTACTAAAGATGTATCTTTAATCGTAACCGATTTCGCCGAAGAAGATGAGGTTGACGAAGCAAAAATGCTTTGGGATAATCAAATTTCCAGTTTAAAGCAGGTATTAGGATCTGCATAGTCACTAAATAATATATTTCAATTATATTTGTGCCCTGTTCTCTAAAAAAAGAGGACAGGGTATTTTTTTATGACAAATTACAACGGAAATATTTTAGCAGAAACCAATATTCTTTCAACACAAAACAGAGGTTATGCTTACGGCGATGCGCTTTTTGAAACTATTAAAGCTTCACACGGGAAATTACTGTTTTGGGAAGATCATTATTTCAGATTAATGGCATCTATGCGTATTATGCGTATGGAAATTCCGATGAGTTTCACAATGGAATTTCTTGAAGAACAAATACAGAACACGTTAAAAGCAAATCATCTGACCGACGCTTCAGCTAGAGTAAAATTAACGGTTCATAGAAATGAAGGAGGTCTGTATTTACCGCAAACCAACGCTGTAGGATTTAATATTTCAGTTAAACCATTGGAAAATGATTTTTATGAGCTGAATGATGGTTTTTATGAAGTGGATTTGTTTAAAGATTATTACGTGTCGCCAAGTTTACTTTCTACATTAAAAACCAACAATAAAGCGTTGCATGTAGTTGGAAGTATTTATTCCAAAGAGAACAATTTAAATAATTGTTTAATTTTAAATACCAATAAACATGTGGTTGAAGCACTTAATGGAAATGTATTTTTAGTAAAGGGAAATACCATTAAAACGCCACCGCTTAGCGACGGCTGTTTGAAAGGTGTAATGCGCAAACAGATTATAGATACTGTAAAGACTTTAGAAGATTATGAATTAGTTGAAGAATCTGTATCACCATTTGAACTTCAAAAATCTGATGAAATTTTTATTACTAATGTAATTTCAGGAATTATACCGGTATCAAAATACCGCAAGAAAACGTTTGTCAATGAAGTAGCTAAAACAATTTTACAGAAATTAAACGTAAAAATCAGGTTAAGCTAATTGTAGTTTGGATTTTCTGGAGCGTTAGACCAAATGCTGTATTCATCTCCAAATTCCAACATTTTTTCTTTCCAGAATGATTCGTAATCTTTACCTATAATTTCATTTTTGTAAACATTCTCAGTAACCAACCAGGAATTCGATTTTAATTCGTCGTCCAATTGGTGAGCTGCCCATCCCGAATAGCCAAGAAAAAATCGTATTTCGTCTTCTTTTATACTGTTTGATGAAATTAATTCGGCGACTTTGGTAAAATCTCCACCCCAATAGATACCCAGTGATATTTCAACACTATCGGGAATTAAATCGGGAATTCTATGTATAAAATACAGGTTATCCTGTTCTACAGGTCCGCCATTGTAGACTCTAAAATTAGCCTCTACTTCTGGCACCAAGTCGTTGATACTGTAGTCTAAAGGTTTATTTAAAATAAACCCCACAGACCCTTCCTGAGAGTGTTCTGCTAATAACACAATAGATCGATTGAAAGAAACGTCGCCAATTATAGCAGGTTCAGCGATTAACAGATTTCCTTTTTTTGGTTGGATTGTAATCATACTATCGATGAATTAGTAATTTAAATCTAACATTTATTTATTAAAAATGCAACACTTTAGGTTTATATATAAAAAATGCCTTCAAATTTTGAAGGCATTTTCAATATTAATGTTGTAATTCTAATTAGTTTACTGCGTCTGATAAATCTGAACCAGCTTTAAACTTTACAATGTTTTTAGCTTTGATTTTGATAGTCTCTCCAGTTTGTGGGTTTCTACCTTCTCTAGCTGCTCTTTTCGAAACTGACCAAGAACCAAATCCTACTAAAGAAACTCTGTTACCTTTTTGTAAAGCTCCTTCAATTTCAATTAGTGCACATTCTAAAGCCTTTTTTGCTGCAGCCTTAGTAATTCCAGCATGTTCTGCCATCGCATCGATTAAATCTGTTTTGTTCATAATGTAAAATTTAATTATTAATAAATTGGTTAAACGTTTGTGTTAAATCCTACTACAAATTTATACGGATATCTCAATAATGCAAGTAATAGCAAGGGAAATGCCAAGTTTTGTTGATAACTTCTGTCATTTGTTAATAACAAAGATGTTTTTCGTCGATGTTTTCGAAATATCAGTATTAACAGGGCTTTACAGCATTTTAGCATTTGAATGAAACTCATAACCATTTAAAAGTGCTTTTACATCCATAGCGCGTTTACCTGGCAATTTAATCTCCTTTATATTAAGGTATCCATCTTGTACAGCTACTTTTAATTCTTTTTTCGAAGCGACCACATCTCCTAAATTATAATTATGATCTGCCTGTTCTTTGCTTGAAGCGTAAATTTTCACATCTAAATGCTCTTCGCCATTAACTAAAGTACACCAAGCTCCAGGATACGGACTTAGTCCACGAATTAAGTTATAAATATCATTCATCGGTGCTTCCCAATTAATTTTACAGTTGTCCCGATTTAATTTATAGGCTGTTTTAATCTCTGCGGTATCCTGCTGTGGTGTCGTTGTAACATCTTCGGTTGCTATTAACTTTACTGTTTTTAAAACCAAAGCGCTACCAATTGTCATTAACTTATCATGAAGGCTTCCAACATTTTCTTCGGGATCTATATCAATAGATTCTTGCATGATCATGTCGCCAGTATCGATATCTTCATTAATAAAGAAGGTAGAAACTCCTGTTGTGGTTTCACCATTTATAATAGCCCAGTTTATTGGTGCCGCCCCTCGGTAATTAGGCAATAATGATGCATGAAGATTAAATGTCCCATATTCAGGCATTTGCCAAACCGCTTTTGGTAACATTCTAAATGCAACAACGACTTGTAAATTCGCCTCTAATGCTTTTAATTCATTTAAAAAATCTTCATTTTTTAAATTGGTAGGCTGTAAAACGTTCAAGTTTTGCGAAACTGCATATTGTTTTACTGCACTTTCATGAAGCTTTCTACCACGACCAGCTGGTTTATCAGGCGCGGTAATAACACCTACTATATTATAGTTGTTTTCTACTAAAGTTTTTAAAGTATCCACCGCAAAATCGGGAGTACCCATAAATACAATTCGTAAATCTTTCATTGTATGACTATTTATTGTTTTGAATCATTTATAAAGAAGTCTCTTTTATAAATGACTTAATTTATATGTATTTGTTTTTGTAATATTAATAATATCGTGTTCCAATAATAAACGGAGCACATTTTTTAGCTCGGTTTCATTACATTTTAAATTTGAAATTAATTCGCGAGACGATTGTTCTTTTTCCTGTAAAAGCTCAATCACTTTATGTTTTAAAAGACTAATGTCTTGTGATTTTTGTGGCGTTTTCTTGTTAGCAATACAAACCGAACAAATACCACAGGGCTCAATTTCTTTTTCTCCGAAATAAGAAAGCAACTGTATGCTTTTACAAACCGAATCGTTATTAATGTAATCCAGCATTGCATGAACCTGATCTTCCTTTAATTTGTTTTGTTGTTTGATTATTGAGGCCACTCTGTTGATGGTTTTATCATCTTCGCGAGGTTCAATAAAAGTGACCTGAGCATCGGTTCTGGCTAAATTTAACGTAATCACTTCATCAGCTTCAAGCTGAAGTAAAATTTCAGTGATTTGTTTCTCTGAAACCGAAGCTTTCTCTGCAATTTTAGCTACATTTATTTTTGTATCATGATCGAAAATCCCTCCGTACATTCGTAAAATGGACTTTACGATGATGTCGTAATTCTTCCGTGTTTCTAAATATTTAAAAAGTGCCGGACTTGAAATAATGAACTGAGCTGACACTTTATTTTTAAACTGTTTTGAAAGTGTAATAATACTATTTCGGTCTAATAACAACAGGGCGTTATAGGCTAAAATAGCGTTAAAATTATAGGTTTTACAAAAGGTATTGTAATCGAAGTCGAATGTCATGTATTCTCCTTCGCCATAAGATACTTGAAAATAATTACACAACTTTCGGTATACTTGTTTTACAAAATCAACAGTTGGTAATATTTTTAAAAACTGATTTTTAACCAGTTCCTCATCACTTTTATTTTTTAAAATAACAGCGAAGGCTTTTTCGCCATTTCTACCTGCTCGACCAGCTTCCTGAAAATAGCTTTCAATACTCTCAGGCAGATTTAAATGCACCACCGTTTTAACATTGGGCTTGTCTATACCCATGCCAAATGCATTGGTAGCCACCATAACCTGTTTTTGGTCACTTAACCACAAGTTCATATGTTTATCTTTATCATCTGTAGGTAACCCGCCGTGGTAATAAGTTGCCGAAATATGTTTAGATTCTAAAAACGAACTGACCTCTAAAGTCATTTTCCGGTTACGAACATAAATGATAGAGGGTTGTTTATATTTATTAAGAATAGTTTGAAGTCGGTAGTATTTATCTTCTTCATGAAACACCATATAGCCCAAATTATCTCTAAAAAACGATTGTTTAAAAATTTTAGGGCTAATAAAATCTAGTTCTTTTACTATATCTTCAATTACCTCTGGTTTGGCCGATGCCGTTAGCGCAATAACATTAACCGTTGGATGTAACTGACGTAAAATAGCAATATTTTTATACGCTGGCCTAAAGTCGCTTCCCCATTGCGAAATACAATGTGCTTCATCAACGGCAACTAAATTAACATTCATCTGGCGGATACGCTCCTGAACCAATTCCTGTTGTAATCGTTCAGGTGATAAGTATAAAAACTTGTAATTTCCGTACACACAATTATCGAGCATGGTGTCTAGTTGTGTGTAACTAATACCACTCGTTAAGGCCATAGCCTTGATGCCTTTGTCATTTAACTGCTTTACCTGATCTTTCATTAAAGCAATTAAAGGCGATACTACAATACAAATGCCTTTTTTAGCTAAAGCCGGAATTTGAAAGCACAACGATTTACCGCCTCCTGTTGGTAGTAGAGCAAAGGTATCTTCGCCTTCTAAAACCGCGTTAATAATAGCTTCTTGTTGCGGTCTAAAAGACGTATAATTCCAATAGCGTTCTAATATGTTTATGGGATGCTCCATTTACATTTGTAAAGCTCTTAAAATATAATCCGCTCGATTTTCAATCGTATCAAAAGGCACATCAATCAATTTGTAATTATACTGACTGTAAGTATTTAACAAATGGTCGTGAATTTGCAACGCCTGTTCGAAACTTTCGTAACGTTCGTTATCTGAAGTGTAAATCGTTTCCCACGGTTTTAAAATGAAAACTGTGTCGTAAACCAAATTTTCACAGGCATCAACAAAATGTTTCGGGTAGGTGTCGCCAATAAAATCCATATAAGCAATAACATCATGCACACCACGATCAAAAAAGATAGTATCAGATGAGTGAGTATTAGCTTCTTCAAATTGTTGTTTTCGCCCTTTTAAAAGCAACTCACTAAACAGTAACGGGTTTGATAGGAATAATTGATCCACGCCTTCTTTTTGAGCTTCCAAAATAACCTGACGCGATATTTCTTCAAGACACGTATATCCTCGCCTTATTAATTCGTTAATTAACGAAGATTTCCCCGTTCCGGGGCCACCGGTAATCACAATTCTTTTAGTATTCAACCCTATTCTGTTTTAGCTGTAAAATTCGGAATTTAACTGTTATAAAAAAAATGCACAAGATAGAGATTGTATATAGCCTACTTTTGCTCTATAAAAAATGTGCTTTCTACTATTATAAGCTTATATTTGCAGTATACAAGAAAGATTATGAGTACACCTTCAAATTCAGAAGAATTTTATAAAAAATTAAGAGAGCAATTATTCGAAACAGCAAGTTGGCCTTCGGAATATTTATATAAATTTATTGTAAAAACAGAAGCCGCTAAAATTTCAGATTTAGAGAATATCTTTAATAATATGGGTGCTGTAATACATACTACAGCCTCAAAAAATGGCAAGTACACCAGTGTTTCTATAAATTTATGTATGTCTAACCCTGATGCTGTAATTGCTAAATATAAAGAAGTTGCAGAAAAAATAGAGGGTGTTATTAGCCTTTAGTTTTTTTTTGTACTTTGCACTAGCAGAATAACTACATGCAAGAATTTTTAACTTCACACACTTTATTTTGACAATAGATAATTTAGAATACAATACCGAGCGCGAGCACTTAATTATACCGGAATATGGTCGTCATATTCAAAAAATGATTAGTTATGCCAAGTCTCGTGAAACAAAAGAAGAACGTAATAAAGTAGCTAAGGCTATTATTGCAGTTATGGGAAACATGCAACCACATTTACGTGATGTTCCCGACTTCCAGCATAAACTTTGGGATCAGTTATTTATGATGTCTAATTTTGAATTAGACGTTGATTCGCCTTACGAAAAACCTACAAAAGAACTTTTCGAAGAACGACCAGAGCCATTAAAATACCCGCAAAATTTTCCTAAATATCGTTTTTACGGAAACAATATAAAAACCATGATTGATGTAGCAAACACCTGGGAAGAAGGAGATCTTAAAGAGGCCTTGACCTATACCATTGCTAACCACATGAAAAAATGTTTCCTAAATTGGAACAAAGATACGGTTGAAGACGATGTAATTTAT
The DNA here is from genome assembly GCF_014596975.1 of Aestuariibaculum marinum. Taxonomy (GTDB): domain Bacteria; phylum Bacteroidota; class Bacteroidia; order Flavobacteriales; family Flavobacteriaceae; genus Aestuariibaculum; species Aestuariibaculum marinum. The sequence continues at coordinate 29,660 of NZ_JACVXD010000001.1, forward strand.
GACCATCTGTTTGAACTTTCAGGAGGAAAAATCAACCTGAAAAATTCAGAAGAAGACTTGTCTGACGCTTCTAGTTTAATGAGAAGTAAAACCAAGTATAGCAATAAAAAAAGTGGTCACCACAAAAAAAATTCATCAAACCGTCAAAGAAAACGCTTCTAAGTATTTATGGGAACATTTAAAATTGAAGGAGGTCATCAATTAAAAGGTAGCATCCAGCCTCAAGGAGCCAAAAACGAAGCCTTACAAATTTTATGTGCTGTGTTACTTACGCCGGAAGTCGTTACAATCAATAATATTCCTGATATTGTTGATGTTAACAAGCTTATAAAGCTACTTGGAAATCTTGGTGTAAAAATTAAGAACATAGGAAAAGGATCTTATACTTTTCAAGCAGACGACGTTAACTTAGAATATCTAGAATCTGATGCATTTAAAGTAGATGGTCGCGGTTTACGTGGTTCTATTATGATTGTCGGACCGCTTTTAGCACGTTTTGGTAAAGGGTATATTCCCAAACCGGGAGGTGATAAAATTGGTCGCCGTCGTTTAGATACGCACTTTGAAGGGCTTATTAATTTAGGTGCTAAATTCCGTTATAGTAAAGAAGAACAATTTTACGGTGTTGAAGCTGAAAGATTAAAAGGAACTTATATGTTGCTTGAAGAAGCTTCGGTAACAGGTACAGCAAACATTGTTATGGCCGCCGTTTTAGCCGAAGGACAAACCACGATTTACAATGCAGCTTGCGAGCCTTATTTACAGCAATTATGTAAGATGCTGAATAGAATGGGGGCAAAAATTAGCGGTGTTGGTTCTAACATGCTAATTATTGATGGGGTTGAAAGCTTAGGCGGAACAGACCACACCATGTTACCAGATATGATTGAAATTGGTAGCTGGATTGGTTTAGCTGCCATGACAAAAAGTGAACTTACCATTAAAAATGTATCTTGGAACGATTTAGGAATTATCCCTAGTGTCTTTAGAAAATTAGGAATCACCGTTGAAAAACAAGGTGACGATATTCACATTCCAGCGCATATCGATGGTTATGAAATTCAAAGTTTTATCGATGGTTCTATTTTAACTATTTCTGATGCCCCTTGGCCTGGATTTACACCAGATTTACTAAGTATTGTTTTAGTAGTTGCTACACAAGCCAGAGGGAGTGTCTTGATTCACCAGAAAATGTTTGAAAGCCGCTTATTCTTCGTCGATAAGTTAATCGATATGGGAGCTAAAATCATTCTATGTGACCCACACAGAGCAACTGTTATCGGGCATGATTTTAAATCAACTTTAAAAGCCATGACCATGACATCACCAGATATACGTGCCGGGGTATCTTTGCTTATTGCTGCCCTTTCTGCAAAAGGAACTTCTACCATTCAAAATATTGAACAAATAGATAGAGGTTACGAAAATATAGATGAACGTTTAAGAGCCATAGGTGCAAAGATTGAGCGTGTAGAATAGTCTACAATCTTTATGATAAAACAAAAAAAGGAGCTATTTTATTGCTCCTTTTTTTATTTAAAACTACTTCTATTCTACTTCATTTTCATTAATTTCTCGCATTACCTCCGCAAATTTTTCAACGGAATACAAGCGGTCGTTAATATAATAAACATTTGTAGAAATAATCAATTCATCAGCTTGCGTTTTATTCAAAAATGAAATAATCTTTTCTTTAACCGTTTCCTTGCTTCCAACGAAACTGTATTTAATCATATTCTGAATTTGAGGATGCTGAATAATTTCCTTTAAATCTGAAGTCATCTCCGTTGGTGGATTTATATAATCACGTTTGCCTGTAAACATACCTATAATCATTCTTAATGATGATATAAACAAACGCTCGGCTTCAGCATCATTTTCGGCTATAATAACATTTATCTCAGCTTTAGATGTGAGTGATAAAGAAACATTAAAATTTCTTATTTGTAAATTTAGGTTTACTAAGTAATTTAAGTGTTTCTGTAAGATATGCTGTTAAAGCCTTATCCGCTACCCATTCTTCACGAGAGGGATAGCTATCCTCACTTTTATCTAAATAAGTATGTTTATCGTCAAAACGGTTTTGCATGTCTAGTACAACTTGTCCATATTTTAAAACCCATTTTGAAGCTTCTTTTCGTATTGATTTGTTATTGGAGAAAGCGGATACTGTGCTGCAAAAAGAGACAAAATTCATGCGTCGCCCTTCGCCCCAATCAGTTCCTAAGGGATAAAAGATGGCATCCGATTTAGTTTTAAAAATTGTACCTCCAGGAGACTTTACAATACCCCCTGTAATAGTATCTCCTTCTTTAAAATGTAATTCGGTAAATGCTTTATATACTAAATTCAAGTGTCTTCTTAAAGCCTTAGGTGTTGGTGATTTTGCTAATTCAAAAAACCTTACAGCATTAAACTCAAATGGTGAAGTCATATAATCTGGATGGATAAAATGATGATTTACAATGGTGCCATCGTCATTAATATTAGTGCCAACTAACCATTCTTTTAAAGGTTTACCGTTGTATTTTTTATTAATATCTAAATCGCTGGGACTTGCAAGGGCATTGATATTTAGGAAAATGGTTTTGTTCATCCATTCATTAAATTTAGGGTTCTCAGGCATCATGGCACAGGCTACGCTTAGTATCAGGCTATCCCAGGCATTTTCTTCGGCACCAGTATCACCAGGACTAATAAAGGCCCCATCGAGGTCTTGGTAGGTTTTTATGGTTGGTAAGTCTTTGTCTTTTATGATCCAATCACATTCGTTGTAAATCATTGCTAATGTTTCCAGTTGGGTGAGTTCATCTAATTTGTCCCACATCATCCATGCTGCAAAACTTGTATAACCAGCCCACAACGCAGATTGCCATTTTCTTCCCCAACCTTCGGCAGAGTTAGAAACGTGCGTATGAACTAAGCTTTTAATTAATTGAATGGTTTTAGCCTGAGCCTCTTCTTTTGGTACCCCTGTAACTGAACTGTTGTAGAGTCCCATTCTTAATGATGCTGCCAATGCTTCAGCTTCGGCTGCTACAGGTCGAATATAATGTTCAGAGACTCCTTTTAAGTTCAAATAATTGTCTAATGGTGTATTTGAAAATCCACGTTTTTCCCACCAAGATGATAAAGCATATTTATTGGTGTTTAGCAATATTTCACCCATCATTAGTTGTTGAGGAGAAGTCTTAGACATATTGTGAAAACGACTCCAGTCGATAATTTCAACCAAATCCTTGGTTAGCATTATTTCTGTTAAGAATTGGTTTTTATAGTGTTGCGCCTCTAGAAGTAAAGTATTGAAGCAAATTAAAAGAAAAATGTAGTTTCTTAGTTTATTCATAAGAAAAGAAAGCAAATGATAGGTTAATTTCGCGTTTGAAAAAGGCCTAAATTAAAATAAATACATCAATATAGAAATAAAATGACGTTTATTGAATATATCTGCTTTGGTATTGAACTGAAAATCTTACTGTGTATTCTAGGCTAGAATTAAAACAAACCGGTAATTTCACCTTCATCATTAATATCAATATGTTCTGAAGCAGGGTGGGCAGGAAGCCCGGGCATGCGCATAATATCGCCAGTAATCGGAATTAAAAATCCGGCGCCAGAAGCAATCTCTATTTCTCGAACGGTGATAATAAAATCTTTTGGACGACCTAATAATTTGGGATTATCAGATAAGGATTTTTGAGTTTTGGCAATGCACACAGGTAATGCATCTAAACCTAAATCTGCAATTTTTCTCAGGTTGGCTTTCGCTTTCTTTGTGTAATCTACATGTTCGGCACCATAAATTTCTTTAGCAATGGTTTCAATCTTATCCTTAACAGGAGATTTCCAATGGTATAAAGGTCTAAAATCCGATGTATTTGATTTCACAACCTCAATAACTTGTTTAGCTAGGTTTAAAGCGCCTTCGCCACCTTTTGCCCAGATATCGGCTAATGCAATTTTCACCCCTTTTGAGGTAGCAAATTCTTTTATAATATCAATTTCTGCGTTTGTGTCACTGGAGAATTTATTGATTGCAATAATAGCAGGTACTTTAAATTTTGTAATATTTTCAAGGTGTTTTTCAAGATTGGGAAGTCCTTTTTTTAAAGCTTCAAGATTTTCTGTTGTTAATGAATTTAACTCTGCTCCGCCGTGGTATTTTAAAGCGCGAATAGTTGTAGTAAGGACTACTGCTTTAGGCGTTAATCCTGCACTTTGACATTTAATATCAAAGAATTTTTCGGCGCCTAAATCGAATCCGAAACCAGCTTCAGTTACCGTATATTCAGAATGCGACATTCCCATTAGGGTGGCAATTACCGAGTTGGTTCCTTGAGCAATATTAGCAAAGGGGCCACCATGAATAATAGCCGGATTACCTTCTATAGTCTGCACTAAATTTGGTTTTATAGCGTCTTTTAATAAGGCAGCCATAGCGCCTTCAGCTTTTAAATCTTTAGCATATATTGGGGTTTTATTAAAGGTATAGCCGATAAAAATATTTCCTAATCGTGTTTTTAAATCGGTAATGTTTTGTGCTAAACAAAGAATAGCCATAATTTCGGAAGCCGCAGTTATATCGAATCCCGTCTCTCTTGGAATACCCGACGTTGTGCCTCCTAAACCTACAATAACACGTCTTAAAGCTCGGTCGTTTAAATCTACGACGCGCTTCCAACTGATGGTTCTGGGGTCTAATTGTAAGGAATTGGTTTTGCTTTGAATATTATTATCAATAATTGCTGATAAGAGGTTATGTGCTTTTTCAATTGCCGAAAAATCTCCGGTAAAATGAAGATTGATATCTTCCATAGGTAGCACCTGTGAGTATCCGCCACCGGTGGCACCTCCCTTTATGCCAAAAACTGGTCCTAATGAGGGTTCTCTTAAAACCACCGTCGTTTTTTTACCTAACCTGTTTAAGCCTTCAGAAAGGCCAATGGACATCGTGGTTTTTCCTTCTCCGGCCGGAGTTGGTGATATAGCAGAAACTAATATTAAATGGCTTTTTGAGGCGTTTTCTTTATCGATATATTTTAAAGGTAGTTTGGCCTTATACTTTCCGTACATTTCAATGTCCTCAGTATCTACACCAAACTTTTTGGCAATTTCAGAAATAGGCTTTAAGGTAACCGTTTTGGCTATATCTAAATCAGTCATAATCTTATTAGTTTTAGTTCTTTTAAAGTTAAAAAATAAAGACTATTTATAACGTGATTTTTGTGATTTTATACTTACTTCTTAATTGTTTAAAGCTTCTTTATAAACTTTTAAGCAACGTTCGCGAGCAAATTTATGATCAACTATAGGGTTAGGGTAGGTGAGCTCCTCAAATTCGGGAACCCATTGTTTAATATACTCTAAATTTTTGTCGAACTTTTCTATTTGTGTGGTAGGATTAAATATTCTGAAATAGGGAGCGGCATCAACACCACTTCCAGCAACCCATTGCCAGTTCCCAATATTGCTAGCCATTTCATAATCGTGGAGTTTTTCGGCAAAATAGGCTTCTCCCCAACGCCAATCAATTAATAGATGTTTACATAAAAAGCTGCCAACAAGCATTCTTACACGGTTATGCATAAATCCGGTTTGATTGAGTTGTCTCATGCCGGCATCAACTAACGGATAACCTGTTTTTCCTTCGCACCATAACTTAAATTCCTCTTCATTATTTCTCCAAACAATACGGTCGTATTTAGGTTTGAAACTTTCCGTTACTGTATGCGGAAAATGCCATAAAATTTGCATGAAAAACTCACGCCAAATCAATTCCTGAAGAAATACTTCGTTTTTGGACTGATTAGCTTTATTGACCATATTTCTTACACTTACAGTTCCGAAACGCAGGTGAGGGCCTAATTTAGACGTTGCGTCTTTTGCAGGAAAATTTCTTGTATCTTCATAAGAAGCAACTGTTTCTGGAGTTACAGTGTAATCTTCAATTTTTTGTGAGGAACGAATAAACCCCATCGAGTTTAAATCGATATTTGGCAGGTCGTTATTTTCAATTAGATTACTTAATAGGTCTTCGCTTGGATACGGTTCTGTCTTTTGAGTTTTGAATGTTGACTTCCAAACTTTCATGTAGGGTGTATACACTACGTAAGGCGAACCATCGGCTTTCATAATATCGTTACGCTCAAAAATAACCTGATCTTTAAACGTTTTAAAGTGAATACCTTTTGTATTTAAAAAAGTCTCAATTTTAGAGTCGCGATTCATAGGATATGGCTCATAATCATGATTGGTAAATACCGTGTTTAAAGTATAAGTTTCACAGATGGTTTTATACACCTCTTCTGGTTTACCATAATAAACAGCTAAAGATTTGTTATGCTTTTTTTTGAGTGTTGAATTGATATTCTGAAGCGTATCGAAAATAAAGCTTACCCTAGCATCATCTTTTGGAAGTTTTTCCAGAATTTCAGTATCAAAAATAAAAATAGGTAAAACGGGGTGTTTGCCAGATAAAGCTTTATACAAACCATGATTATCATGGAGTCTTAAATCGCGACGAAACCAGAATATATTGATTGTTTTTTTCATTTAAAGTATTCCGAAAAGAGCTTCTAGTTTTTTTGTTCTGTAATTGAAAATTTCCTCTAGTTTAGGCTTAACAATAAAAGGGTGAGCGAGTTGTCCGATGAAACCTAAAGGAAGTTTGTAGTCTATAATATCTTCCATTTCAACACCACCTTCAATTGGTTTTATAAAATGCTTATGATGCCATAAACTGTAAGGACCGAAGCGTTGTTCGTCTACAAAATAGTGTTTATCCTCTACATGAGTGATTTCAGTAACCCATTTGGTTTTTATGCCCAAAATAGGGGTGACCATATACTGAATAATCTGACCTGCAAACATAGGGCGATCGCCTCCAGCAAGAATATCAAAACTCATATAATCGGGTGTTATGGTTTTGAGGTTTTTAGGGTTAGAGAAAAAGGCCCAGGCCTCGTCAACGCTTATCGGGAGATTTTGCTTTCTATGTAAGGTGTATATTTTCATGATTTAGTTGTAAAGCCAAATGTATAAGTTAAGTGAATTTGCTATAAATAACCAAAGCATATACGGGGTTATAAGTAGCGATTTTAAACCTAATACCTTTCGGTAATCGTATTGAAAAACGCATATTATGGCCGTTAATAATAGAATTACCAGAAGACCTAGACCTATTAGACGCAAATTAAAAAATACTAAATTCCAGCCTACATTTAATATAAACTGAAGTACGAACAATGCTTTTACCTTTTCGGTTAAATTTTTATGCCACAAAAAAGCCATGTATATTGAAAAGCATAGCATAATTGAACTCCATGCAGCACCAAATAGCCACCCAGGAGGTGTCCATGGGGCTTTGTTTAAATGAAGGTACCATGACGATTGAGGTCCGTTTTGCATAAGCCAGACTCCTAAAGCCAAAGCACTAAAATTAATGATAAGAAAGACTAAAAAGTACTTTAGAATTTTCATAGTAAATGTTTAGTAATCTTATCACTTAACGGTTTGGTTGCTGACAGGTAGTAATCCACAAGTTGTCCGTTGCCGTTCACTAGATATTTTTGGAAATTCCATTTTACAGAAGTATCCATATTTCCGTTTTTAGACTTTTGGGTTAGCCATTGGTATAAAGGATGTTGGTTGTCTCCCTTTACATCAATTTTTTCAGTCATTAAAAACGTAACGCCATAGTTTCTCTCACAAAAGGTTTGAATTTCGTCAGCTGTTCCAGGTTCCTGACTGCCAAACTGATTACACGGTACGCCTATAATCATAAGGTTGTCTTGATGCATGTCGTAAAGTTTCTGTAAATCTTCATACTGACCAGTAAATCCGCATTTAGAAGCCACGTTAACAAACAATATATTCTTGCCTTTAAAAGTAGATAAATCGATAGGTTCGCCTTCAAGGCTGTTTATTTCTATGTCGTAAATAGATTCTATTGGAGTAGCCTGTGCATTAGATTTTGTAAAAAATGAAAACATAGTAACTAGGATTAAAATTGATTTTTTCATTGATTGAATTTTAGTTTTTTAAAGTTTGAATGTAACGATGCCGCTATCCATTGGGAAAATTTGACCAGACATGGAAGCTGACTTATCGGATATTAAAAATACAGCCATTTCCGCAACTTCTTCTGGTTTTAATATTTTTTTTAACGGATGACGCTCTGTGATGGTCTCTACCATTTTATCGTTTCTTAGTAATTTAGACGCTAGTTCGGTATCTGTCACCGATGGCGCAATGGCATTTATTCTAATATTAGGAGCCAGCTCGGCACCTAGAGACTTAACTAAGCCTTCAATTCCAGATTTCGACGTCGCAACGCTGGTATGAAAAGGCATGCCTAATTTGGTTGCTACTGTACTGAAAAGTAAAATTGATGGTTGTTTACTTTGTTTTAAAACAGGTAAATAGTGTTGAATAACTTTAATAGCTCCCAAAACGTTAATTTCAAAATCTTGTCTAAATTCGTCAAGAGATAATCTAGTTATGGGCTTTAAATTAATACTACCCGGACAATATATTAAAGCATCGGCTGTTTGAATTTCCGGTAATTCATCGTTTAAAACATTGTAAGTTATATGGTGTAAATTTGGGTGTACCTGGTCCGGAGCTGTTCTGCTTAAGTTTATAATCTTGTGGGTCTCTAAAAGTTGTTCTAGAATAGCGTTTCCAATACCTTTACTACCTCCAATAATAATTACTGTTTTCATTTTATATGTTGTTAAGCGTATGCTTGTGATTTAAACCTTTAAACGCTTTTCTACTTTACGTTTAATGGTTGTTAATCGTTTCATTAAATCCATAATGTTTTGATCTTTCTTGCTCTTATATATTTGGTTTAGATCTAAAATCAAGGATTTCGCCTGTCTGGACAATTTAATGCGATCACTTGTAGATAGTGATTTTAAACTTGTTTGTTCAAATTCTAAGGCTTGTTCAATTGTACTCATGGCTTTTAAATTAAATGTTATTTTAAAAATTTACTTCATTTATCTTTTTGATATTTTATTCCCGGTAATTTGTTTTTGTCTACTGCATTTAAACCGTCCTTTTTCGAAATCGCATAATTTTTGATGTTTTGTTTTACGGCTTTGAACGCGTTTGCGCCAAAGTTTAAAACTGCTGGATTTTAGTTCTCGCCTCATAATTTCAATAACGTCTTGTTCTTTAAGCTGAAATTGAAATTGTATAGCTTCAAAAGGAGTTCGGTCTTCCCAAGCCATTTCAATAATTCGGTCAAGTTCCTGTTCTGAAAATGTTTTAGTCATCAATTGATATTGAAATTATAACGCTTAGTGAATTCTAATTTTAGATTTAAAAGCTTATTGAAAAATGCTCTGTTTTCATTGAAAGTTTTGCTTTTTCTAAAACGAATAAAACTACCATTAGCATGAATACTTAGCCCATTGGTTTTGTAAATGCTTAATTTAAAATAAGGGATGACCCAAACAAAGCGATTTAAGCCTTTAGTGATATGTACTAGAATTCCTTGTGGTCGCAATTCAATATTTGCATAGTTTAGGTCGCTAACTTGGTTTAAAATAGAATCAAAATTAGGACTGGTATCTTCAATAATCATACGTTTAGATCCTATGCCTTTTAGTTTTAAAGAGGTCCAAAAAGAAAATGGCTTACCTACCAAATCATTAATTTGTCGTGTAATTTCATGGTCTTTATGTGTGGTTATAAAAAGCAAATTTTCACATTTACTCAAAAATACAAAATGTTTATGTTTTAATCGAAAAAGTTAAACAAAAAATTAACAGTTCATTTTTATGCTATTTATTTTTTAGTATTCTTGTTCTCTCGTTTAGTGTGTGGCGTTTCAATATGCGGTAATTTTCTTGTTTCACCAATGCGTTGTCTTTCATATTCCATAAAATAGCACTGGCATGCTTACGTTTTTTTTGTTTAAAAGATTGAGAAAAGTATTTATTTGTAAGAATTATCTAAATTATTTCGAAACCAGATTAGACTTGTTTTATTTTGCTGCGTTTGCGTTTTTCACTACAATATTTTACCTCGTTCCAATGATGCTTCCATTTTTTTCGCCATGAAAAGGGGCGGTTACACACAGGGCATATTTTAGAGGGAAGATGTTCTTTTTTTATTACTTTGGGCAAAAGGTTACGCTTTAGCTAATTGATTAATCATGCCTTTAAATATAAAACCGTGAAAAGGTAATACGCTATACCAATAGAGTCTGCCGGCTAAACCACGAGGCCTGAATGTTGCACGTTGGTAGACTTTGCCTTTATTAACTTTAAACTCGAGCCAGGCTTCACCCGGTAGTTTCATTTCTGCAAAAAGTATTAGTCGCTTTTGAGTTCTGTCAGCTACAAGTACACGCCAAAAGTCTAGGGCATCACCCGTATGGATTTCCGTTTTATTGGTTCGGCCACGACGTAAACCAATACCACCAACTAGTTTGTCCAGAACTCCTCTAATTTGCCATAAAAAATTACCATAATACCAACCGTTTTCGCCACCAATAGCCCAGATTTTATCTAATGTGCGTTGTTCATCTAAGACTGTTTGTTCTTTAACGTCTTTAAAACAACCGAATTTAGGTACCTTCAAATATTTACTAGAGGCACGTTTTTTATGTCGACTATTAATAAGAGCATCTTTCCAGCTGGAAGCAATATGGTTGCTTTCAATTTTTTCAAAAGCTAATTCAACAGCAGTTTTGTATGTCATGGGGTTAATATTTAGTAGGGAGTTGATATTACTTGGTTTTCCAATAATTTCAATTCCCATACTATTTACAAGGCTCCTTGCTAATTTGTATGATGTAGAAGTAACAAAGTAGAGCCAGTAACTCGATAACTTTGGAGTCATGACAGGCAGCGTGATGATATAACGTTTTAATTTTCGGATTTCGGCAAATTGTAACAACATAGTTTTGTAAGTTAAAATTTCAGGTCCGAAAATGTCGTGGGATGTATTGTGGAGTTCGTTTTTTCCCAATGCCTTTATTAAAAAGCTTAAAACATCGCGAATACCAATAGGTTGTGTTTTGGTGTTCAGCCATTTAGGAGTAACCATAACCGGTAGTTTTTCAACTAAATCTCTAATAATTTCAAAACTGGCACTGCCAGAGCCAACAATAATCCCTGCCTTAAAAACAGTTAAGGCGTAAACATTTGATTTTAGTGTGTTTTCTACGTTTTTTCTAGACAACAAATGTTTTGACAGCTTCGTGTCGTTGGTAATACCACTTAGATAAATGACTTGTTTTGCTTTGGTAGTTTCAATGTAGTTTTTAAAGTTTACGGCACATGATTCTTCCATTTTATGAAATTGATCTACAGAAGTAGACATGGAATGAATCAGATAGTAAGCGGCATCAATATCTTTAGGGATATTTGTTAGAGTTTCAGGTTTTAGAAAATCAGCTTCAACAACCTCAATAGCATCTTCGTCAAAATATTTTTGTTCCGTTCTAAGCTTACCACGAACAGCGCAAACCACAGTATGCCCTTCGTTTAAAAGAAGAGGGATAAGGCGTTTGCCTATGTAGCCGGTTGCTCCTGTAATTAGAACTTTCATGTTTTTATTTATTTTTCTAATAATTGTTTTGGTCGTTGATATTCCAAACGTTTTTCAAGTTTAGGAATAGTATAGGCATCTAAACCATTGATGGAGGCAATTTCTGCTTTCGACAGATTAATGAATCCGTCATTTTCAAGTAAGTCATCTTTTAAGAACAACTCTTTAATTTCTCCAATGAGTAAAATAGTATCATTTTCTTTAATGTAATACTCTGAAACATATTTCATTTGTAATTGCACAGGAGCACCTTTAACGAAAGGAGCAAAACAATCATTTTTATATTCTGAATGTAATTTGGTTACATCGAACTCCGAAACATCCTTGTCATACTTTGCAGAGGTATGATGTGCGTCTTCAATGATGGTTTTGTAAATATGGTTTATAGTGTATACTCCAGTTTCTTTGATGTTTTCGTAGGTATTTCTTGGTACCGTTGTAGGTCTTAGTATAAAACCCAGAAGGGGTGGGTGGCTTCCTAAATGCGTTACCGAACTAAATACCGCTACATTTTCAATGCCGTTTTTAGATTTGCTACCAATTAAATTGGCACTTTTGAACCCCGAACAACTGTTGATTAAGTTGATGCGGTAAAGATGATGCATTTCGTCAATATCCTTTCTACTAAAATGCATTATGTTAGGGTTTTAAAATTATTGATTTTAATGTCTTTGGCTTTCAAATCGAACATAAGATTATACAAGCCGAAAAAGGTTCTGTTAATGTAAATAAAGTGTTTCGAACCACGATTTCCGTTCATTTGTTTCAGCTCGGTACTTTTACTGTAACGTTGTCCCATTTCTGAAATTGATTTGAAAAATTTAGTGTCTGAAAAATCAAAAGTTTCAGAATGAAATGGTTGTGTGAATAAACTAAGCATATCGAAAAACATGGACGAGAAAAACTCCAATTCTTCTTTAGTATCGTCGTCTCGCAATATTTCTAATTCAAACATTTTTGCTTTGAACACCTCAGGGTTATTGATGTTTTCTTTCTTAGCTAATTCGAAATAGGGTTTATAGAAGCTTTCAGGTACGGTTTTTATACATCCAAAATCGAGAACAATTAATTCTCCGTTTTCTGAAACTAAAAAATTTCCAGGATGCGGATCGGCATGCACTTTTTTCAAAATATGCATTTGATACATATAAAAATCCCACAGTGCCTGACCTAGTTTTTGCGCTTTTTGTTCATCAGAATTATAGGCGGTGAATTCAGAAAGGTGCTCACCATGCATCCAATCCATGGTAATAATACGTTCTGAAGACAAGTCTTCGTAATAATTAGGGAACTTTAAGTTAGGGATATGGTTGCAGCTTTCTGCAATGAACTTGCTTTGTTCAACTTCTAAAATATAATTGGTTTCTTCAATGAGTTTGTGTTCAACTTCTTTAAAATATTTATCAGAGTCTTTTCCTCGAATATTAAACATTTTAATTGCAATAGGTTTTACCAAAGCCAAATCGCTAGCAATACTGTTAGCCACTCCGGGGTATTGTATTTTCACAGCAAGTTTCTTCCCGTCCTTTTCTGCCTCATGCACTTGTCCAATACTGGCGGCATTAACAGATTCGAGGTTAAAAGAGTCGTAAATCTGGCTTGGTAATTTTCCTAAGTTTGTTTTAAATGTTTTAAGCACTAAAGGCGCTGATAATGGAGGTACAGAAAACTGTGATAAGGAAAATTTTTCAACGTAAGCTGTTGGCAAAATATTCTTTTCCATACTAAGCATCTGTGCTACCTTTAAAGCGCTTCCTTTAAGTTGTTTTAAACTGTTGTATATGTCCTCGGCATTATTTTTATTAAGTACTTCCAGAGCCTCTGCTTCCGTTTTGGTAATTTTATCTCCGTAGTATTTTAAATAGTTAACACCAACTTTAGCGCCTGTAGAAACAAGTTTCGTGGCTCTTTGAATTTTAGACGTTGGTATGTGATCGATGGTTTTCATGATTTATACTTATCAAATTTGTATTTTTTCTTTGAACAAAAATTTACCAAGATCAATAATGCTTTTAATAGGTGTTGTATTGATAATATCAAAACTTGTGTTTACCGATTTTTCAATGAAAATGTCGGTTTTTTCAAATTTTGCAGAAGTGTCTTTCATCCAGAATTCTATAGTGATTAATAACTGAAGCCAGGCCGTTTCCGCAAGTGTTTTTTGTTGGAATTTATCGATATCTTTTTGTTTGGTTTCGATAGTTTCTATGTCAAGACTATTAATGAATTCAATATAGCTTTGCCTCAGTGAGGAAAGTACCTTAAGGCGTTTTAGATCTGTTTTAAATCCATCCAGCATAAAAACAACAAAACTTCTATTAGCCGTTAGTATTTCGAAGAATGTATAGTAGAAACTTAATAACTTGTTTCTGGAATCGAAGGTTGTGAAATTTTCGTCATTTTTCAAAAGGTTATGGGTATTTGAAAAGAACGCATTGAAAATATGTTTTTCTAACCCTTCAAAAGAACCAAAATAGTCGTAAAATGAAGCTTCATCTGTTTTTATGGCTTTACAGAATGAAAAAATGGTCTTTGGTCGCTCATTCTGTTCAAGAACATAATTCATATAATGAGAGACAAAGTCTGTTTTCGAAAATGATTTGTTTTTAGCCATAATTACAAGTATTTATTTGTAAAGATACGAAATGTTTAATCTTTAATTAATAAAGTTAAACAAAATGTTTTGTTAATTTTATTTTGTAGTTATCTTTTATAGCATTTGCTTATTTTAGAAGAATGAATAGTCGTATTATTAATGTATTAATTAATAATAATAACGACTTGTTTTATTAATTTTAGGAATCGATAATTAAACAACCATTTTAAAATGAAAAAAATTTTAGCTTCAGTATTATTTTTAGCAGTGTCTTTTTCGGGCTTTTCCCAAATAAAGACACCACAACCAAGTCCGTCATCTAAATTGATGCAAACCGTTGGATTAACCGATATGACTTTAGAATATAGTCGCCCGAGTATGAGAGGTAGAACTGTATTTGGTGATTTAGTTCCCTACGATAAACTTTGGCGTTTGGGAGCTAATTCCAATACTAAAATTAGCTTTACGACAGACGTGACTATTGGAGGTACTAAGGTTAAAGCAGGGGAATATGCTGTTTTTGCAACACCTGGAATGTCTTCATGGGAGGTTGTATTTTACAGTGATACATCAAACTGGGGGACACCACAAAAATGGGATGATTCTAAAGTAGTAGCTAAAGCTAAGGCAGATGTATATAAAATGCCGGTTAAAATAGAAACGTTTACCATGACTTTTGATGACTTAACAAATAACTCAGCTGTTCTGGGTATTTTATGGGAAGATGTTTATGTAGGTGTGAAAATTGATGTGCCAACAGAATCTATTGTTTCGGCATCCATTGACAGAGCTATGAGTGGTCCAGGAGCTGGTGACTATTACTCTGCTGCTGTTTATTACTTACAAGAAGGTAAAGATATTGACCAGGCAAAAGAGTGGATTGATAAATCGATTGCGATGTCTGGAGATAAAGCTCCATTTTGGCAACTAAGACAACAGTCTTTAATTTATGCTAAAGCAGGTGATAAAAAAGGTGCTATTGCTGCTGCTAAGAAATCGTTAGCTGGTGCAGAGGCTGCAGGAAATGCCGATTATGTAAAAATGAATAAAGATTCTTTAAAAGAGTGGGGAGCTCTGTAGGGATGATTATAACATATAAAAAAAGCGCCTGACTGGGCGCTTTTTTTTTAATTACAATTTCCGTTAATGTCGCAAGTATTATCATTTGCGACTATAGTTAATTTATCCTGATGTTTTTCCCAGGCATCCTGAATCGCCTGTGTAAAGGCTTCAACAGGTTGAGCTCCTGAGATACCATATTTATTATCTAAAACAAAGAAAGGAACAGAGTTAATACCTAGGTTTCTGGCTTCCATTTCGTCCTGTCTTACTTCATAAGCAAATGCATCAGATTCTAACATGTGTTTCACTTTGTAGTCATCTAAACCAATCGAACTGGCGATTTCGGTAAGTACGTCTATATCATCTATGTTTTTACCTTCCGTAAGATGTGCTTTTAGTAAAGCTTCTTTAGTTTTGTAAGCGGCACCTTGCTGCTTGGCAAAATGTAAAAGACGATGCGCTTTTAATGAATTCGCAGGGATAGATTGTTCTAAGTTAAACTCTAAGCCCGCATTTGCAGCCATTGCTGTTACATTATCAAACATATGTTTAGCACGCTCACGGTCTATACCTTTGTTTTCCACAAAATGTGTTAATGCGTCTGTTGTTGTGGTTGTTTGCAAATTAGGATCTAATTCGAAACTTTTCCATTCTACAGTTATTTTTTCTTTGTCAGGGAAACTGTTCAAAGCAGCTTC
Organism: Aestuariibaculum marinum; assembly: GCF_014596975.1. Classification (GTDB taxonomy): domain Bacteria; phylum Bacteroidota; class Bacteroidia; order Flavobacteriales; family Flavobacteriaceae; genus Aestuariibaculum; species Aestuariibaculum marinum. The sequence continues at coordinate 45,581 of NZ_JACVXD010000001.1, forward strand.
AAAATGTCTTTTTCCAATATAACAAAAGGGACAACGTATATCGGACCATATTTTTATGTGCATAATTTTTTCTTTGTTTTGGGGTTTAGACGTAAAAGGTTTTTAAAGCTTTCATTAAGCTTAGCGAATATAGTATATACAATTTTAAAATAAAATAAAGAGCTACTTAAGTAGCACGCTTATTGTAATACAACGACTAATTTCAATAAATAATTTTTCTCCCTTAATAATAGCAATAGTATTTGTTTAACTTAAATCTGTTATTATGAAAAATTTATTAATTGGTTTTTTTGTTTTAGGTTTTCTTAACCTTGGGTTTTCCCAAAATGATACTGAAGTTCAGGCGGTGGTGCTAGAAGATGTTGTCTTAGTTAATATTAATAAAGATTATCTAGCTAAAGTACAATCTACAGATGTTGATAATAGGGTGAGAAGATTGGAACTCGCAGCATCGAGGCATAATGTGTTAAACTCTCCTTTGTATGATGGTAGGGATGAAGAATTTAGAACACGTTTTACAGGGGCTGAAGGATTTATTGATGCATACTATGATAGAGAAGGTGTTATTTTAAGTACTTCAGAAAAGTATAAAAATATAACTCTTCCAGAGCATATTGAAAACTCTCTTTTAAATGAATATCCTGATTGGATGGTAGATCAGACATCGTATGTAGTGTTTTATGATAAGGATAAAGCAACAGAAATGACTTATAAGTTGTTGTTAAAGAAAGGAAAAGAGTCTAAAAAGTTAAAATTAAATCCTGATGGCAAAAGTAAGAGTGAATAGTGTGGTACTAATAAATGTTTAAAAAAATCCCTAATGAGGGATTTTTTTTATTTAATAATCTAACTCAATCTTATTTCTAACATCGTCTAATGTTTTTATTAGTTTTCTGCTGAAATCAAACGTCATAATATCGCTCTCGGTTTTACCTTCACGAAGCAGATTATTAAAATGTATAGTTTCGTAATTATAGCCTATGGTATTGTAGTTAAAATCTTTTAATTCTTCCTTTCCGTCTTTAATTATTGAGACCGTTGCAGGAGCATGAAATTGAGTATTGATTTTAATGGTAGCCTTTTCGCATGTAAAAATAGCTTGGGTAGGTAATTCTTTCAGAAGAGAACTTTTTAATTCTGCTTGTAAGTGATCAGAATAAGTAAAAGTCATATTACACGTAGAGTCGGCACCGTTTTCAAAAAAAGTGGCGTTGGCCGAAATCCTTTTAGGAAGCCCTAAAGTTGATAAGCTTGCAAAAATAGGGTAAATGCCAATATCTAATAAACTACCACCACCTAAGGCTTTGTCGAAAAGTCTGGTTTTCGTATCGTAAGGGCGGTGAAATCCGAAATCAGCCGATAGTGATTGTACTTCTCCGTACGTTTTGTCTTTTAAAAGTTTTAAAACGTATTGATAATGTGGTAAAAAGTAGGTCCATAGCGCTTCCATTAGCAACGTTTTGTTTGCTTTGGCTACGGTAATCATTTCTTCTACCTCCTCGGAATTCATGGCAAATGGCTTTTCACATAAGACAGCAATTCCTTTTTTTAAGCACATAATCGTGTTTTCTTTGTGCAAGACATGTGGTGTAGCAATGTATACTGCATCAATATTAGAATCGTTGGTTAATGCTTCGTAACTATCATAAGCCATTTTAGCATTGTGTTTTTTTGAAAACTCATCGGCTTTAGTCTGTTGTCTTGAGGCAACAGCATATAATTCAGCATCAGAAATTGTCGCTAAATCGGTGGCGAATTTATCTGCAATTTTACCTAAGCCTATTATACCCCAGCGAATTTTTTTATTTTGAACTGATATTTTCATGAATTTTAAATAATTAGAGAACCAAAATAAGATAGTATACCAATAAGGGTGGCTAAAATACCTTTGTCTATATGTGTTGTTTTGTTGAAGTCAATTAGTAAACTTAAAATGATAACAACAATACAGCCTACAAAATTAAGCCAAAGAAATGGTAGGTTGATAAACTCATAAAGGTTTAAAAAGTATAATCCGATAATGATTATCTGGGTTATAATACCACTAATAAAAACGGCGTTTCCTTTAACGCTTTTAAAGAAAAAAGCGACTAAAAATATTCCAAGAACATTACCGTAAAAAATGGACCCAATAATGTTGACTAACTGAATTAAATTTTCAGCAAGTTCGCCAATACAGGCTACGCCTATGGCGATGATACCCCAAAGTAAAGTGAACCATTTTGATGCCGAAACCATTTGTTCTTCGGTCTTTTCTCCTACATTTCTTTTGTATAAATCAATAGTGGTAGTCGAGCCTAACGCATTTAATTCACTGGCAGTACTTGACATGGCTGCACTTAAAATTACAGCTAGAAGTAAACCTATTAAACCTCTGGGGAGATTGTTTAAAATGAAATGAATAAACACATAGTCTTCATCGTTACTCTCAACTTTAATCTGTTGTTTTTCTCCGGCTTGCTCAATTAGCAATTTTGCTTGTTGTTTTAGCTTATTTGATTTTTCGTTAATCTCAATCAGTTGTTCTTTAGCTTGTTGATTGTCTTGATTTACAAAAGAATAAATGAGCTCTTTCTTTTCTTGAAAGATATGCTTTTGTTGGTTTTGAAGTGTTTGATAGTCTTCAGAATATTCAGAATTTAAGACCAGTTCTGTTGCGGTTGGGTTGAAATTAATTGGCGCTTCATTAAACTGATAAAACACAAAAACCATGACACCAATAAACAGAATAAAGAATTGCATTGGTACTTTTAAAAGTCCGTTAAAAATCAAACCAAGTTGCATTTCTTTAACCGATTTACCAGAAAGATAGCGCTGTACCTGACTTTGGTCTGTACCGAAATAGGAAAGCATTAAAAAGGTGCCACCTATAATACCACTCCAAAACGTATATCGGTTATTAAGGTTAAAAGAGAAATCTAAAGCTTCCATTTTCCCGCTAGCACCAGCAATGTCCACCGCTTCACTAAACGTAATATCTTGCGGAAGATCACTAACAATTAAAAAGAAAGCGACTAGCATACCAATAAAAATAACAACCATTTGGTGCTTTTGTGTTACATTCACGGCACGTGTTCCTCCAGAAACTGTGTAAATTATTACGATTACACCAATAATGATGTTAAGTGTTAGTAGGTTCCAACCTAGGACTACTGAAAGGACAATTGCCGGAGCAAAAATTGTAATTCCAGCGGCCAAGCCCCGTTGAATTAAGAATAAGATGGCGGTAAGTGTTCTAGTTTTTAGATCGAAACGATTTTCAAGAAATTCGTAGGCGGTATAAACTTTTAATCTGTGATATAAAGGAATAAACACCATGCAAATAACTATCATGGCAATAGGTAAACCAAAATAAAATTGCACGAAGCCCATACCTTCATTAAATGCTTGGCCGGGGGTTGATAAAAAGGTAATGGCACTGGCTTGCGTTGCCATAACTGATAAGCCAATAGTCCACCAATGCGAAGTATTGCCTCCTTTTAAGTAATCTTTTACATTTTTGCTACCACGCGTTTGCCATGTGCCATAAGCGACAATAGCAAAGAGCGTTATTGAAAGCACCACCCAATCTATCCAATTTAATGTCTGCATCTTAAAAAGCTTTGGTAATTAAATAGAATATGAAAAAATAAATGGCATTGGCAATTAATACCAACGAATATAATTTTAACCATTTGGGTTTGGGTTGGTCATTGGTTTCCATAATTAGTCGTTTAGTTTTTGATTGGGTTGTAAATGGTCTTTACCTATGGAAAGCATATTGGCGAATAAGCGATACGCTCCTGAAACGCCTTCAGGGAATTCTCTAAAAAAGCTTAATCCTGTATAAATATAATAGCCTTTTCCATATTTAGCGACCAATAAACTTCCTTCTTTGGCCGCTTCATCTTTATCGTGCATAGATAGGATAGGAGTAAAGGCTTGATCCCATTTGTTTGGGAAATACAAACCACGTTCCTGGGTCCAGCCCTCAAAATCCTTTTGTGTTATTTTATTTGGTGTATTTAATAACGGATGTTCAGGGTGTAAAATCTCGACTTTGGCATTTTCGTCTGTAACCCGATCTCGAGAAAGCGCTAGATTATAAGGAGCTAAATGGTCGGTTTTTAATCCACGATTGGTGTTGTATTGTACAATCATATTACCACCAGCTTTTACAAAATCGAATAGTATTTGTTGTTTAAATTTTAGTTCGTCTATCGTATTATAAGCTCTTATGCCAATTACTACAGCATCAAAACGCTTTAAGGTTTCACCTGTTATATTTTCCGGATTTATGATACGGACATTATAACCAATTTGTTCTAGACTTTCAGGAACAACATCACCCGCACCTGCTATATATGCGATGTTTTCACCATGTTTTTTAATATCTAATCGAACCACTTTACTTTCACTTGGAAGTAGAACAGTTTGGTAAGGAATATGTTCGTAATTGATTTCAATAAGTTCTTTAGTGTACGTTTTATCTCCAATATGAATAATCGGGCTAATGTAACCTTCATCCTGATGTTTAGGAGGAATAATGGTGAATGTTAGAATCTGTTCTTCACCTTTGTTAGCGATGTTTACCTCTTGTTTTTCAGGAAAAACACTCCAGTTTTCAGGATGGCAAATTTCGGCAGTACCTTTTAAGTTGTCATGTCCGGCTTTTACAATTAGTGAAATAGTATGTTCGTTACCATTATCGAAAATAATAACCTTTTCAGTGATTTTAGCCGAGGCTTCCGGGATGATTTCAAACGGACGGTATAATTCGCCTTTATCAGGTTTTGAGTAGCGATAAATAACCGGTTTGCTAAATGTGATAGGTGTATTGTTAATTTTTAAATTGAAGTTTATTACTGCACTTCGTGGTGTTTCTGGCTTTCCAATTAGGCTTTTGTCTTCAACGGTGTACATACCTAAAGACCCTTTCTTTTTTAACCAGTATGGTGTGGTGTAGTTTGTATCTTCTGAAATGGTATATTCGGTTTCAAATTTTTCTGAATCGTTGTTTTGTAAAGCAACATCTTTTTGAATGGTTTTGCCATCGGCTTGAGTAATGCTTTCTAAAACAATTGTCTGATTGCTTCGGTTTAAGGCTTCAATGTTAATTTTAACAGATGTATTTGGTGTGCTTGCCGGTGTTTCAGCGGAAGCTTCTAAATACAGTCCAGCACACATTTCAATGATAGCTTTTAACTCTTTAGTTTTTTGAGTTTTCCAGTGTTCGTTTTTTACGTTTTGTAATAAATTATAGGCTTTTAAAAGGTCAGGGATATGAACTGAAGGATTATTGAAATTGAAATTCTTCTCCACATTATATAAGATATTTCCAATAGCTTTACCGCCGGCAATACGACTCCATGAGGTATCAATTCCTGAGAAAATATTAGTTTTATCTGATACAGGTTCCCCTTTTAAAAATTCAACATATTCTTTTTGAGTGCCTCGCTGGTGTAATCGACCAAACCCTTGACACAGATGCTGACTGCTAGCAATTGAAGCAATTTCGTTGTTCGACAAGCCTTTTAGTGGATAATAAACACCAATATCGAAACTTAGCATTTTACTTTTATCGGCTTTGTTAAATTCCGCTTGACTCCCATAGAACCACCAGTTTGTATTAAAAAACAGCCGTTTTGGTTGCCACGCTTCTGTTGTTCGTAGTTGTTCAGGATACGCTGATGTATCGTTTGCCAGATCGAATGCTTTAAAACTTAACATGGCAGAACTCGTGTGATGGCCGTGGGTTGTACCTGGTGTTCTGTGATCGAACCTATTGATAATAATATCTGGTTGAAATTCGCGAATGGCTAGTACAACATCGCTTAAAACTTCGTTTTCGTCCCAGATGTCTAAGGTTTCATCAGGGTGTTTTGAATACCCAAAATCGTTTGCTCTGGAAAATAGTTGTTCACCTCCATCTACGCGACGAGCGGCTAATAATTCCTGTGTTCTAATAACACCTAATAGTTCTCTAATCTCAGGTCCAATAAGATTTTGTCCGCCATCACCACGTGTAAGTGATAAGTAAGCAGTTCTTGCTTTTACATGATTGGACATGTAGGAAATAAGTCTGGTGTTTTCATCGTCAGGATGCGCAGCGATGTATAATACCGAGCCTAAAAAGTTTAGCTTTTGAATGGATTCAAAAATTTCAGCTGAAGCCGGCACTTTTGGTTTTTGTGCCTGAGAAAATGAAAAGGTTAAGAATAAAACAAATGAGAATAGGGTAGTTTTTCGCATGATTGAGTTGTTAGCTAAATCCAAATATACCAAAGTTAATGTCGCCAACCTGTGGGTTTAAAATTTCTTTAACGTTAAAAATGCTTTGATTACAGCCATTTTCTGCGTTTAAAATAAATAAGCATCCCTATAAAAAGTACAATCATTACACCCCATAAAATGAAGTAAGAGTACTTGTAATGCAGCTCTGGGATGTATTCGAAATTCATGCCGTAAATACCGGCAATAAAGGTTAAAGGAATAAATATTGAAGCCATTATGGTAAGCACTTTCATGACTTCATTCATTTTATTGCTTATGGTAGTCATATACATATCCATTAAACTCCAGATCATTTCGCGGTAGATATCTATATTTTCAGTTACCTGAATCAAATGGTCGTATATATCGCGATAATAGGTTTTAGTACGTTGTTGAATAAGTTCGCTTTCGTGTTTTTCAATGCGATTAATAACCTCGCGAAGTGGGAAAATAGAGCGTCTTACTTTTAATACTTCCTTTTTTAATTCCTGAATAACTTTAGTGGCCGATTCTTCAATACTTCCTTCAAAGATATCTGTTTCTAAATCTTCAATTTTGTCACCTAAGGTTTCAATAACACTAAAATATTCATCAACAATAGCATCCATAAGAATGTAAAGTAAATAATCAGATTGCATGGTGCGTACGCGTCCTTTTCCAAGGCGAATACGTTCTCGTACAGAACCAAAAACATCACCTTCAGATTCCTGAAATGATAACACATAATTAGGGCCTAGAATGAAACTGACCTGTTCGTAGTTAACTTTTTCTTCAGCATCCAAATACAGCATTTTTAGTACGACAAACAGGTAATCTTCGTACTCATCTATTTTAGGACGCTGAGAAATGCTTACCAAATCTTCAATCACCAAGGGGTGTAAACTGAAATGTGTGCCTAACCTCTCAATAGCGTCGACATGGTTTAAGCCATTTATATTTATCCATGATACACAATCCGTTAGTTTAAAGTCGAATGCCTCTTCGATACTGTGTAGTTCTTTTTCTATACACTGGTCTTTGTTATAATCGAAGACTTCAATAAACAGATTTTTATCAGACTTGTCGCCTGTGTAAATAACGCTTCCCGGAGCTAGTCCGGATTTTTTATTGTGTTTTTTTGTTCTTTTCTTAGCCATGATATAAATATATAGAATATTTATACAGCTTCGGCATCACTGGCAATAGCATCTTTTTTTATTAAAGTAACCGGTTTTTGAAGCATTAAATTGTTTGGGTAAGTCACTAAATCGCCATTATCTAACCTAAGGTGAAGTTGAAAAGCGGTAATATCTTCAATAATACCTTCCATAGGAAAATCGCTATCGTGAATTTTAATTTTGTCTCCTACTTTATGTGGAAAGTTGAAAAACATAATGACTCCAGAGGTAATGTTGCTTAAAATAGACCAAACGGCCACAAAACCAATACCAATTACAGCAAATACAGATGAGAAAATAACTGCCAAATCCTTAAAGTCGGTACCAAATATATAAGCTAATGCTAAAAAACCGATAAAGAATAAGGAAACATGAATATAGCGTCTAATCAATCGTATTCGGGCATCGTTGAATCCGCTTTTTTTTGCAATTTTAGTTACTGCAAAGTTTAACGTATAATGAATAACAAGTAGGATGGTTACAATAATAACCGAAAAAATAAGTTCTGTTTTGTTGTCTTGTAAAAAATCTAATACCATAATATTAATTTTTAAGATTAAACATGAGTTCTACTTTTAAAGCAAGCGCTTAAAAAGTTTCAGCAATACTGTTTAACGTCTTATAAACTAAGTGTGTTGGTAGGCCCATAACATTAAAGTAAGAGCCTTTTATTTCGGTAACACCAATTTGACCAATCCATTCCTGAATGCCGTAAGCTCCGGCTTTGTCAAAAGGTTTACAGGTTTGTATGTAATACCATATTTCATCGTCGGTTAAAGCTTTAAATGTTACATGGGTAATACTATGCAATGTTTTTTCAAAATCGGGTGTTGTAAAACAAACCGATGTAATCACCTGATGTGTTTTATTACTTAACGATTTTAGCATGTTGTAAGCTTCAGTATCATCTTGCGGTTTTCCTAAAGCTTCATTATTATGCCAAACAATGGTGTCGCTTGTAATTAGAATGTCTTGCGCGTTTAGCTCTTCTTTATAAGGCAAGGCTTTTAATTGCGCCAAATAATTACTGATTTCAAAATGGGTGAGGCGAGAAGGGTAGTCTTCTTTTACCGGTTTTAATCTAATTTCGAAATCTAAGCCTAGATTTTTAAAAAAATCTTGTCGTCTTGGTGAACCTGAGGCTAATATAATATGGTGGTTTTTAAGTGTTTCGTTCAGCATTATTTAATTAACATATACTTGTATAAAAGTAATGAAAGCATTCCGAAAAGCATAATTATTTTAAAAAGGTTACTGATGTGTCTAAAATCTTTTTTGCTGTTTGCCATAAAGATTTTAATTGAAGTATATAGCATCGGACCAATTATTAGAGTAATAAAGTAGAGGCTAACAAAGGTGTTTTTGTATAAACTGTCGAGTATGTAAAAAAAGAATACTATTGTAGAGGTGATGGTTAATCCAAATAGAATATAGGTAGTGGTTTGCTGTCCCATAACGATTGGAAGCGTATGCATACCTGTTTTTTGATCACCTTCTAAATCTTCTATGTCTTTAGCGATTTCTCGAAGAAGATTAATGACGAAAGCAAAAAGGGCATAATTGAATAGAATTTTAAAAAAGAACAACTGTGTCGATTGGTTGGTGGCTGTAATGGCGGGTAAAATATCGAATAAGCCAACTATTAAAATACTACAGGCAACGAGAACAGAAACTATTATATTTCCAATTAAAAATAATTGTTTGAGATAAGTGGCATAGATATATAGTAATACTGAAATGATGACGAAAATGGCAAAAAATCCGCTTTTACCAATACTAAACGACAGGTAGTATCCTAAGCCAACTCCAATAACATTAAAAGCAATGAATAGATTATAAGCTGTTTGTTCTGAAATGCTTTTATTTACAATAAGCTTGTCTGGTTTGTTTATAAAATCGGTGTTGATATCACAAATGTCATTAATAACATTTCCGGCGGCGGCAATACAAATTGTTGCCAGTATTAAAAGTAGAAATCCTAAACCATCCAAACTTGTGGAAACATTAAAGGGTTCTAAAAGCGCAAATTTAATAAGTAATTGCACTAAGGCAATCATGAGTAGATTTTTCCAGCGAATCAGGTTTAAGTACTTCAAAAAAAACAGATTGGGTTAAATGTTAGACATTAAACTATCAATTAGGGTTTTAATAAAATAAAGTATTAAGGTGAAAAGAATAATGAAAATAGCCAAAACCTTTTTATTCTGTTGTTTGGCTTCGTTTCTAATTTTTTCTTTTATGAGTTCTTTTTCAGCTTTTGTAAGCCTGTGATGAAGATAGTTGAGTTGATGATGGTCTAGTGAGGTACTGTGAAGTTTGTCTTTTAACGTAGAAAACGGCATTGCCGATTTTTGATTAAATACATTTTGGCTGTTTCCAAAACCTATGTAACCAAAATTATTGGCAATCCGTCTACTAATTCTTTTCAAAGTCTAAATGTTTAAAGAAACTAAAATACCCATTTTCCTTGAACTTTAAGCACTTGCTCTATAACATCACGCACGGCGCCTTCACCACCTTTTTTATGTGAGATGTATTTTGAAACACTTTTTATTTCAGGTACTGCATCTTGAGGACAAGCCGGTAAACCAACAAGTTGCATTACAGCGTGATCGGGAATATCATCACCCATATAAAGTACGTTTTCAGGTTTAATGTTATTTTCCTGAGTGTAGGTTTTAAATTGCTCGGCTTTATTACTAGCTCCAAGATATACGGGATTTACTCCTAAACCTTCTAATCGTACTTTAACACCTTCGTTTTGTCCTGCCGAAATAATAGCCACATTAAAACCTGCGTTAACAGCAAATTTAAGCGCAAAGCCATCGCGAACACTCATGGTACGTAATAATTCTCCTGAGGTTGTTACGTTTAATGAACCATCGGTTAAGACTCCATCAACGTCAAAAATGAAGGTGGTAATATGTTGTAAATACTCTTTATAGCTTTTTTCTTCCATGGGTATGTTGTATCGATTTTGTTAGCAAATCATAAATATCTTTATGATGCGGATTGGTTAAAAGTTTTGTGTGTTTATCAAGCGTTTTTTTGTCATCGCGTTTCGCAGGCCCGGTTTGCGCCATATATGGCGATAAATCCTGAACTTTTTTAGCAGTTTCTAAAATTAACGGTTTTAATAAGTCGAATTCTGCGCCTTCACTTTCGGTAATTTCATGAGCTACTCTGTAGAGCTGATTTGTAAAATTATTAACGAAAACGGCAGCTAAGTGCAATACTTTACGCTGATCTGAATTAACTTTTTTAGTTGGGCTTCCTATAGCGATAGCCATATCTTTTAGAAGATGGTAATCTTCACTTGTAATGGCTTCAATACAAATTGGTACATTAGCAAAATCTAATTTGGCCGATTTGCTAAAGCTTTGCAAGGGATAAAACACCCCTTTGTGATGTTTTTTATCGATATCGCTAATTTTAACGGTACCAGAAGTATGAACCACCAAGCGGTTTTCAAAAGGTAGTTTTTTTGTTAGGCCTTTTACGGCATCATCGCTAACCGAAACAATATAGACATCAGCCTCAGCTAATTGGGATAGATTGTCGGTTATATCAACTTCGTTTTTAAAAGAGCTGATAGCCTCAATATTACGGTTGTACCATTGTAAAACGTTAACGTTTTCTGTGGTTTTAAAGGCTTTGTATAGGTGTGTGGCAACATTGCCAGCGCCAAGAATTACTACTGAAATCATGATTGCAAAAATAGAGAATATTACCCGATATAAAAACCGAATCGGTTATCTTTGTTTACTCGATAATCGAGATTAAAATAATATGAAGGTTATTTCGAAATTAAACTTTTATTTCTTGAAAAGATCTTGTGAGATAGCTTAAAGGTGGTTTACCATGACAAAAAAAGATATTACTACTCGGGAAGATGTTCATTTACTGGTATCTTCGTTTTACGACAAGGTTAGGCAGGATGATGTTTTAGGGCCGTTTTTTAATAAAGTGATTTCCGATTGGGATGCGCACATTGAAAAGTTAACCACTTTTTGGGAGTCAAGTTTGTTTTTAAAAACGAAGTATTTAGGTAATCCTTTAGAGGTACATGTAAAAGTAGATCAAGAAAATGACCAGGGTGTTACTAACGAACATTTTGGGTTGTGGTTAAACCTATGGTTTCAAACTATAGATGAATTATTTCAAGGCGATTATGCCGAAAATGCGAAACGACGCGCTCGGAAAATGGGAACATTTTTATACATGGAAATTTTTAAAGCCCGTCAACCAAAGTGATTTTCCAATGTATATCATATATTTTAGACTTTTTAAACATTAGGATTTGATTAACAATTCTTTCTAATTTTAACAATTCTAAGTTAATTGAAATACTTAAATTTGCACGACCTCAAAAAAGGGTTCGACTATGCAAAATAAACTCTCCAAAATTCTTTTTTCAACACGCTTAACATCTATTTTATTTATTGCTTTTGCTGCAGCTATGGCGATTGGTACATTTTTAGATGCAGGACAGGAAACATCGCCAACGGCATATACCAGAAATTTAATTTATAATACCTGGTGGTTCGAAGGTATTATGGTGCTTTTTGTTATCAATTTCTTTGGTAATATTTTTAGATACCGCTTACATAAAAAAGAAAAGTGGGCCACGTTGTTATTGCATTTAGCGTTCATCTTTATTATTGTTGGAGCAGGTATTACGCGCTACATTAGTTTCGAAGGGATGATGGCTATTCGTGAAGGAGCTACCGAAAACACATTCTTGTCGAGAGAAACCTATATTACTACATATATTGATGGTGATTACGAAATTGATGGTGTGGCACAGCGTTTACCTCTGGAAAATAAAGTAGATTTTTCAAGTCGATTAGACAACGATTTTAAAATTGAAACCAGATACGACCAGCAGCCGGTAACTATAGAGTTAGAGAAGTTTGTAAAAGGCGCTGAAGAAGATATTGTACCCACCGAAGATGGTGAAGAATATTTAAAAATTGTTGAAGCCGGAGGAGGTGCACCACATAACCACTTTTTAAAGGTTGGTGAAATACAAAGTATTCACAGTATATTATTTGCATTAAATAAACCTACACCTGGAGCTATTAACATCACGTATAAAGATGGAAAATTAAATATAGAGTCACCGTTTGAAGGGGAATATATGGTAATGTCTACCATGGCACAGGGTAAATTGGTTAAGGATAGTCTTCAGCCATTAATGTTGCGTTCGCGTTATGTTATTGGTGATATGCAAATGGTTTTCCCTAAGCCTGTAGTGAAAGGAGAATTCGATATTGTTCAGAAATCACAAATGCTGAAAAACGATTCAGATGGCGTAGTTTTAAAAGTAACGACAGGGGGAGAAACTAAGCGCGTTGGATTGTTAGGAGGTATGGGGATGAATAATCCTTTTAAACAAATAAAAGTTGGTGGATTAGACTTTGCTTTTAAATATGGTTCTAAAGTTCTTGAATTACCATTTTCAATAAAATTGAATGATTTTGAAGCTGAACGTTATCCTGGAACGGAAAAGGGGTATTCGGCATTTTCTAGTAAAGTGACAGTTATTGATGAGCAGGAAGGTAATTTCGATTATAAAATTTTCATGAATAATATTTTAGATCATCGCGGCTATCGTTTCTTCCAGTCAAGTTTCGACCCAGATGAGAAGGGTACCATACTTTCTGTAAATCATGATTATTGGGGAACACTACTTACTTACATTGGCTACTTCCTGTTATATGCCGGGTTATTGGCAATATTATTTGTAAAAGGTTCTCGTTTTGGAGAGTTGAAAGTTATGCTAGAAAAAGTGAAAGCTAAAAAAGCGAAAATGCTTAGTGTTTTACTTTTGTTTTTAGGAATGACGTCTTTTGCACAAACACATTCTAATCATAGTGGTCATAGTAAACCTTCTAAACATCAGATAGATTCAATATTAACAGCAAACATGGCTCCTAAAGATGTTGCTGAAGAATTTGGACATTTAGTGATTCAGGATGTCGGAGGGCGTATGATGCCCGTAAACACTTATGCTTCCGAAATGTTACGTAAATTGAGTAAGAATGATACGTATGAAGGTTTTGATGCGAATCAGGTGTTTTTATCCATTCAGGAAAGCCCGACATTGTGGTATAATGTACCAGTTATTTATTTACGCCCTATGGAAACCGATTCATTACGAAGTATTATCGGTGTAAGTAAAGAAGGGAAACATTTTGCATTAGTAGATTTTTTAAATGACGATGGAACGTATAAGTTAGATTCTTATTTAGATGAGGCTTACAGTGCAACTGTACCAAATGGTTACCAGAAAAAAATAAAAGAAACAGATGAGCGCGTTCGTTTGTTATTCAACACAATTGAAGGGGCTTCATTAAAAATATTCCCGATACCAGACGATCCAAATAATAAATGGGTTTCAGCTTATGATTATAAGTTCGGAAATTATAAAATTCAGGATTCGCTATATTCTAATTTTGTTAGAAATGGTTTCAGAGCCTATTTGTTTACATTAAATCAGGCCAAGCAGTCAGGTGATTTTTCAGAAGTATCCAAATTATTAGAGGCGTTTAAGAAAACGCAGCATCAGTATGGTGGTTCGGTTATGTTGAGCGATAAAAAGATAAAAACCGAAATATTATACAACAAATACGATATTTTTAAAAAGCTATTCAGCTGGTATATGTATGCCGGAACGTTACTTTTTGTGTTATTAATTGTTCAGATTTTTAAAGAAAAAAGTAAAGCCTTAAACGTATCGGTAACGGTTTTCAAAATAATAATTCTTGGTCTTTTTGTCTTGCATACAGCAGGATTAATAGCGCGTTGGTATATATCGGGGCACGCACCTTGGAGTGATGCTTACGAATCTATGATTTATGTTGCTTGGGCAACAGCATTTTTTGGTTTAGCCTTTGGAAGAAAAAGTGATTTAACTATTGCAGCGACTGCTTTTGTAACGTCAATGATTTTAATGGTGGCACACTGGAACTGGATGGACCCGGCTATTGCCAACCTTCAGCCGGTATTAAATAGTTACTGGTTAATGATTCACGTGGCGGTTATCGTGGCGAGTTACGGTCCGTTTACCTTAGGAATGATTTTAGGTGTGGTTTCGTTACTATTAATGATTTTCACTAACGAAAAGAATAAAAAGAAACTGGATTTAAATATTCAGGAGCTTACTATAATTAACGAAATGGCTTTAACTGTTGGTTTAACCATGCTTACTATTGGAAACTTTTTAGGAGGTATGTGGGCTAACGAAAGTTGGGGACGCTATTGGGGCTGGGACCCTAAAGAAACCTGGGCGTTAATTAGTATTATGGTATATGCCTTTGTTATTCACATGCGTTTAGTGCCGGGATTACGTGGTCGTTGGTTTTATAACTTAATGTCTATCATAGCGTTTGCTAGTATTATGATGACCTATTTTGGAGTGAATTTCTACTTGGCAGGACTTCATAGTTACGCTAGTGGAGATCAGATTGTAAGTTTAAAATTCATAGGAATAGCTTGTGCGATTGTGGCAATTTTAGGCTTCTTCGCTTACAGAGGTTACAGTAAATATTACAAGAAATAGAGGTTGTTAAGACCAAATGATAAATTATAAATCTTGCTAACGTTATTTTATGTTAGCAAGATTTTTTAGTTTTAAAGGGAGCGTAATATTTAAAATGTGAACTTATGAAGAAGTTATTTGTAGAATTTAAAGAGTTTGCTGTAAAAGGCAATATGATGGATATGGCTGTCGGAATTATTATCGGGGCAGCTTTTAATAAAATCATCGATGTTTTGGTAAAACAGGTGTTTATACCACCATTATCGCTTTTAACCAATGGTGTTAATTTTCACGATAAGCGCATCATTTTAAAAGAAGCCGTACTAGATGCTTCAGGAAAAGTGATTACAGATGAAGTTGCTATTGGTTATGGTATTTTGGGAGAAACAATGATTGATTTTTTAATTGTTTCATTTACTATATTCATGGTAGTGAAATTTATGAATCGCTTGCGAAACAAATCACAAGATGTACAAGATGAAACTGTAGCAACACCAAAAGATATCGAACTATTAACTAAGCTCACAAAGTTAATGGAAGAGCAAAACAATTTAATGAAAACCAATAAATAAGTATGGCAAAGACAGGTCGTGACAAAAACACGAAAAATAAAGCGAAACATTCCAGATTGGTTGATCAAAAAAAGAACAAAAAACGAAAAGAAGCCGATTTGCGAAAAGAGCGTTTAACCGCCTTGAAACAAAAAATTAAAGAAAGTAAAGAAAACGAAAAGTAGGGGGATGTAAAGTTTTAGTTTAGAAATCGACCAATCGAATAACTAATTAAACCATAGCTTATGAGAACTGTATATTTATTTGTTTTTTCTTTAATGATATTTAATCTGTCTTGTTCTAATTCCGTTGATTCTGAAATATCTTTAGAAGAAAATATGGAAATGGAAGAAATGAATTCTGGAGAGGTCGCTTATTCAGGAGATTTTGTTTCAAGCGCGCATCCAACTACAGGAAAAGTGTCTATTGACAAGGCTCTCGAAATATTAACTTTTACTAATTTTAAAACCGACGACGGTCCTAATTTGGAAGTGTATCTAGCTACAGATACCTCTGCATCAAGCTATGTTTCATTAGGTTCTTTAAAAGGGACTGAAGGGAACTTTGAGTATAATTTACCAAGCGATATTGATTATGAGGTGTATACTCATGTTATCGTATGGTGTGTCCCATTTTCCGTAAATTTTGGTTATGCTGTGTTAAACTAATCCTTTAACACGTTCATAAGGGATTTCACTAAAACATTTTACGACTAAATCAGCTTTACTGTAATCCTGGTTTTTAGAATGTTTGCTGTCGTAACCTGTACAGAAAATACCAGCGCCTTTTGCAGCTTCAATGCCGTTGGTAGAATCTTCTATTACCATACATTCATGAGCTTGATACCCTGATGCTTCAGTGGATTTAATAAAAATTTCAGGATGTGGTTTTGAGGCTTTTAAATCGGCACCACTAATCTTAGCTTTAAAATATGGGTTTAAATCAAAGCGTTTAAAAATGCGTTCTATGTTTGGCATGGATGCCGAAGACCCTAAAACTAAAGTTAGTCCATTATTATGATAATCTTTAATTAGGTCTAAAACACCATCGATTAAATCGAAGTCTTTATCGTTATCGAAAATATATTCGTAATGTTTTCTTTTAATACTCACCAAAGTTTCTGGTGTCTCATTCAGGTTAAAAGTGTCGCATACTTGTTTACATACATTTAGAGTAGATTGCCCTGTAAATGATTCATACAGTTCAGGAGAAACTTCCACGTTTACATCTTCAAACATTTTATGGTAGGCCTTGTAGTGTAAGGGTTCACTATCAATAATAACACCATCCATATCGAAAATTACGGCCTTTAACATCTTCTTTTTTGCGCTAATATAAAAATATAGTGTGATTGTTGCTTAAAAATCCGTATCTTTTATAGAATTCGCTAACGACCGATTTTGCAACAGGTTACAGCAGGATAGTATTAAGAAAATTTTATGCCAATTTTACCTACAACCTAATTAAATTAATTGATAGCTAATTATTTAAATGGAAAGAATTTATGCAACTTACCTTATAGAAACACCCTATGAGGTAGAACAAGCAGTCGCAGTTTTAGCCGGCGAACAATCGAGAGAAACCTTATTATTTGTTTCAAAAGAAACAGAAGAACTGAAAAAGTATTTTGCTGCAAGAGTAGAGGATATTGAATTGTTAGAAGAAGTGTCTATGCCAAGTATGCCAGGTAATTTTGTTTCTGGTACGACATTTAAGCGAGCTAAAGTCATAGTATCTTGGCCTGTTGGGAATTTTGGATATAATATTCCTGCATTAATGACTACCCTAATGGGAAGTTTGTATGAATCAAAGCAATTCACGGGACTTAAACTTCATGATTTTGAAGTGCCGAATTCTTATAGAGAGCATTTTAGAGGCCCGAAATTTGGTATGCGAGGAACAAAAGCATTGGCCGGTGTAGGGCCAAAGCACCCCATGATAGGTGCAGCAATAAAACCTAGTTTGGGAATAACTCCAGAGCATACAGCTCATTTTGTGAAGCAATTAGCAGAGGCGGGAATTGATTTTATAAAAGATGACGAACTTTTAACCTCGTCATCAAACTCTCCATTTGCTGAACGCGTGGAAAAAGTAATGCATGTTATTAACGCTCATGCCAATAAAACGGGAAAAAAAATTATGTATGCGTTTAATATAACGGGAGACTCAAGAACCATGCAGTCTAATTATGAAACGGTTGTTAATGCTGGTGGAAATTGTGCAATGGTGAGTGTAAATAGTGTAGGATGGACGGCTGCAAAGCAAGTGTGTAATTGGGGAGGTCTTTCTATTCATGCGCATAGAAATGGTTGGGGTATGTTTAATAGGCACCCATTTTTAGGAATAAACTTTCCTGCTTATGATAAAATATCCCGACTGGCTGGAGTCGATCAAATGTACGTTAATGGAATAGATAATGCGTTTTGGGAATCTAACGACTCTTCAGTGGAATCAATAAAATCATGTCTAAAACCTTTTTTAAATAGTGAAGCGGTTTTACCCGTAGTTTCTTCAGGACAGTGGGGTGGACAAGCATTTGAAACCTATAAACGTGTAAAATCAACTGATCTATTGTATATGGCTGGTGATGCTATTTTGGGACATCCTTCGGGAATAGAAGCAGGGGTACTCTCTATTCAACAGGCTTGGAGTGCGGCAATTAACGGTATGTCTCTCGAAGAAACCGCTAATGATTACAAGGAATTTAGAGAATCGGTTTTAAAATTTGGTAGTAAGGAGTTATTGAATAAAGAAAGTGTTAATTAAAATCACATAAAAAGCTGTACAGGAAAGCACTAGAATAAGTTACCTGTACAGCATAATCAAAACAACTATTAAATATGTTCTTCTAAATGGTGGTGTTCGTCAATTAACGGACCACCTTCCATAATTTGTTGTGAAGCCTGATTAGTAAATTTTTCAAAATTTAAGTGGAATGAGTGTGCTAATTGAATAGCTTTTCCAATGTAAGCTCCTTTTTGTAACCAGGTATTCATAGGGTCTAAAATTTCAGATGGTACACCAGGACAGTATTTAGGCATAAACAATCCGAAGATTGGGTTTTGTTCATAATCCACCTCATCTAAATCGCCATTAAGAATAGCTGTAATCATAGATCTGGTATACTTCAATTTAATACGAGATCCTACGCCATAAGGTCCTGCGCTCCAGCCTGTATTAATTAACCATACGTTAACTCCTGCTTCCTGCATTTTTTTGCTTAACATTTCACCATATATTGTTGGGTGTAATGGCATAAATGGTTCACCAAAACACGCTGAAAACGATGGAACAGGTTCTGTAATTCCAGCTTCTGTACCTGCTACTTTTGCGGTGTAACCTGAAATGAAATGATAGGCCGCCTGTCCGGGTGTTAATTTAGATACTGGTGGTAATACACCAAAAGCATCACAGGTTAAGAAAAAGATGTTTTTGGGGTTGTTAGCGTAAAGTGTCTCTTGTATATTATCGATGTGGTAAATGGGGTAGCTTACACGTGTGTTTTGTGTTATCGTACTATCTAAGTAATCCACTTCGCCATTATCTTTAAAAACTACATTTTCAAGCATAGCGCCAGGTCTTACAGCTCTAAAGATATCAGGCTCTTTTTCTTCGCTTAAATCGATAACTTTTGCATAGCATCCGCCTTCAAAGTTAAAAATAACATTGTCTTCTGTCCAACCATGTTCATCATCTCCTATAAGTTTTCTTTCAGGATCGGCAGAGAGCGTTGTTTTTCCTGTTCCGGATAATCCAAAGAAAATAGCAGTATCTCCTTTTTTTCCAACGTTTGCAGAGCAGTGCATTGGTAATACATTTCGTTCTACAGGTAAAATTAAATTAAGAGCTGAAAAAATGCCTTTTTTCATTTCTCCTGTATAAGCAGAACCACCAATCAGTGCTATTCTTTGACTAAAGTTAATGATTGAAAAATTACCTTGACGAATGCCATAAGCTTCAGGGTTTGGAGAAACATAACCCGGAGCACACAAGATTAACCAGTCCTCTTCAAAGTTTTGTAGTTCTTTTTCACTTGGTCGCAAGAACATATTATACACGAATAAGTTAGACCAAGGGAGTTCGGTAATAGCGCGAATTTTTGTTTTAAACTCAGGTTCGGCACAAGCAAATGCATCTCTGGCATAAAGTTCTTTCCCTGAAAGATATTGGTTTACTTCATGTTTTAGTTTGTTAAAGTTTTCGGTAGAAATAGGTTTGTTAGTTTTGCCCCACCATACTTTTTTTTCGGTGTAGCTGTCTTTTACAATAAAACGATCTTGAGGAGAACGTCCGGTAAATTTTCCAGTATTAATGGCAAGAGTACCATTAGCAGTTTCTTTTCCCATGTTGTTTTCAACGGTGATTTGTTGAAGTTTTTCGGGAGATAGGTTCCAATGTACAGTGACATTTTTTAAGCCATACTGCTCCAAGCTAGCATGTGCTTCCATAGTCGCTAAATCTTCCATTTTAATTGATTTAAATGTTTTCCTATTATAGTGGCCATATTATTGGCACGAGTAATAATGTTAGTATAAAAAGCAAAACTAAAAGGGGCGCACCTACTTTAAAGTAATCCATGAACTTATATCCTCCGGCGGTCATAACCATAGCGTTTGTTGTTGTTCCTATTGGTGTTAAGAATGCTGTTGATGCACTAATGGCTATTACTATCATAAATGGGTGTGGATCTAAATTTAACGAACTCGCTGCAAGCATTGCAATAGGCGCCATTAAAACGGCTGTTGCTGAGTTATTGATAACCTGACTAAATGTTGTGGTCAATAAAAAGATACCTCCTAAAAGTACAATAGGGTGTATGCCTCCTAAATGCTCTACTAATCCATTGGCAATTAGTTGTGCTGTTCCTGTTTTTTGTAAAGCGATACCCATAGGAATCATGGCGGCAATCATTACCACACTAGTCCAGCTAATACCTTTATAAGCTTTAGAGATAGGTACACAACCTGTTAGTAATACGATACCTGCGCAAATTAAAGCCGCAATAGATCCAGGAACTATTTTAAATACCATTAATAGAATCATAAGTATTAAAGTTCCTAAAGCGATATAAGATTTGAAGTTTAAACTTTCAACATTTTTGGCCATTCCTTCAGGACTACCAATAATAACTAAATGCTCGTGTTGTTTTTTTAAATCTTCAATAGCCTGCCAGGTTCCTCTTAATAAAAAGGCATCTCCTGCTTTTACAGTAATGTCTTTGTCTTTTAAAGGTTTGTTGTTTCTTGATGCAGCCAATAGCTGAATACCAAATCTTTTAAAGTAATCACCTAATTTGTATTTTCGGCCAACAAGCATAGAATTAGGGTTTACAATTACCTCGGTCATACCGACCTCCTGATTAATTAAGTTATGTTTTAACTCGTCTGTTATTGGTTCAAGTGGTAAAAGTCCAAGTCTAAACGTAATCATTAATTTGTTGATGGCTTCTGTACTTCCTTTAACCGTAATAATATCGTGATAGTATAGTTCAGTCTGTGGATTTGGAAATTCAATAAAATTATTAATTCCTTTCAGTACATTTGGGTGTCTACGTTTTATGCGAATAATATTTACATTATAATCTTTTTCGAAATGCCAGTCCTCCATTTTGGTGTTGATAAGCGGAGATACCGAACGTATACGTAATCTATAGTAGTCATCATCTACTTTGTAGGCTTCAATCCAGTTATGGAAAGTAGATTCAATGTCTACAGGTTTATTGTTTGTTTTATTACTTGGTAATAGTTTGTAACCTACATATCTAAAATAAACTAAGGTTATAATTAGTAACGGCAACCCGATTAATCCAAATTCAAAGAATGAAAAGCCTTCGTATCCCGATTCAATTAAAGCATTACTGGTAATAATATTAGGCGGTGTACCTGTTAAGGTTAGTAATCCTCCGGTATTTGATCCGAATGCCACGGGCATAAGCATTTTAGATGGTAACGT
Organism: Aestuariibaculum marinum; assembly: GCF_014596975.1. Taxonomy (GTDB): domain Bacteria; phylum Bacteroidota; class Bacteroidia; order Flavobacteriales; family Flavobacteriaceae; genus Aestuariibaculum; species Aestuariibaculum marinum. Next base: position 67,036 of record NZ_JACVXD010000001.1, read on the forward strand.
TCCAATACTCCAAGCAGAAGAAATACTTAAAGGAGTTAGTGTAGCTACTGTTCCTGTATTACTCACAAACCCCGAAAGCACTCCGGCACCTAGTGTGATTATAACTAATAACTTAGGTACACTTTTACCAGCCCATTCAACAAACTTTTTACCTGCCATTGCCGTCCATCCGGTTTGGGCAATCCCTTCACCTATAATAAAGAGGGCAGCAATCATAATAACGGTGGGGTTACTAAAACCACTGAGTGTTTCAGTAGCATCTAAAATACCTGTTAAAAATAAACTTAGCATTGAAATTAGGGCAACAATATCTGGGGTAAATTTTCCCCAGATAAAGAGACCAATTGTTATTACTAAAATGAAGAGCATTAAATAGACCATATCTAATTTTGTTTGTTAATTTTACAATGACCAGTGTCTTGAACGGAAGGCTTAGTCTGGTTTGGTTCTTAATTCTTTGTTAAAATTACTATACAACGCCCCTATTAATTATGACTAAAGTCATACTTTTTAATAATGGGTGCTTTTTCAATTATTGTTGATTTTAACTATTAAAATATATTAAAAATGTAAGCGAAAACGTATTCGTAGTTGGCTTTTTTTCGGATTTTAAATGATTTGGTAAATAATAGAAGGTTTAATTTAGATTTTTTTAAAAAAATATTGAAGATAAGTCATAAATAAGTGATTAATTAGTAATGTAAAGCGGAGTAATTTTAATATAAATTATTACATATGAAATTAGATATACTTGCTATTGGAGCACATCCTGATGATGTAGAATTAGGTTGTGGCGCAACATTAGCAAAAGAAGTAGCGAACGGAAAAAAAGTAGGGATTATCGATTTAACTCGCGGAGAATTGGGTACGCGAGGAACGGCAGAAACGCGTGATGAAGAAGCTAAAGATGCCGCAGATATATTAAACGTATCTGTTCGAGAAAATATGAGATTTGCCGATGGTTTTTTTGTAAATGATAAAACCCATCAGTTGGCCTTAATAGCTAAGATAAGAAAATATCAACCAGAGATAGTTATTTGTAATGCTATAGATGATAGGCATATCGATCATGGAAAAGGCAGCAAATTAGCTAGTGATGCTTGTTTTTTAAGTGGTTTACTTAAAATAGAAACAGTAAATGAAACAGGTGAATCTCAAAGGCCATGGCGACCAAAACATGTATATCATTTTATTCAGTGGAAAAATATTGAACCAGATTTGGCGGTAGACGTTACTGGTTTTATTGATGTTAAGATGAAATCGGTAATGGCTTATAAAACGCAATTTTTTGATGCAGATAGTAAAGAGCCTGAAACACCAATCTCAAGTAAAAACTTTACCGACAGTGTTATTTACAGAGCCAGAGATTTGGGGCGATTAATAGGGGTAGAGTATGCCGAAGGCTTTACTGTAGAGCGCTACGTTGGGGTTGATAGTTTGTTTGATTTGATTTAGTGAAAAAATATTTTTTATTAAGTTAAAGCAAATGAATTAGTTAGTTTTTAATATGAGCTTTTTTGAAAAAATACTTGAAAAATTTCATCAAAAACTTTTGCAGTAACGCTTAAAACGTTTACATTTGCACTCGCATTACGAAATGCATTACACGGTGGTTGTAGCTCAGTTGGTTAGAGCGCCTGATTGTGGTTCAGGAGGTCGTCGGTTCGAGACCGATCTTCCACCCAAAAAGACAAAGCCTTTCAATTTAATTGAAAGGCTTTTTTTGTGGTTTAAATTCAGGTAATGGAAATAAAAAAGGGAGCAACCATAAAGGAAGCTCCCATAAAAATTTATTGGTTGAAGAAGACTTTAATCTGCAAGTACTCTAAATTCGGAACCACTTGCAAAATCCTGTCCGTTTTGTGAACTTTTAGCTGTAAACCTTATAAAACGCGCATTTATAGGTTTTTCCAGTATTATGCGTTTTTCATTTTTATCTGCCGAAAAACGACCAGAGCTTATTTCCTCACCCCAGTTTTTTCCATCGTGGCTAACATGGATGGTATAATCTTTTATATTACCATTATTACCTCCATCTTGACGAGGCATATATGAGAACCCTTTAATGGTTTTAACTTCTCCACAATCAAAATCTAACCAGTGCGGAAACTGTGCAACAGTTACAGAGTACATTGTGTGCCACATTGTAGAAGAGTCTCCGTCAACAAGGTTTTTTGCGGCATTATTACTTCCAGGTTCTTCACTACTTGCGAATACTACTGTTGTTTCGATGGTTTCAATTTTATTAAAGGTCATCGTAATCTCAGAATCTTTGTTCCCTTTAAACCATGCTCTAATGGTTCCGCCATTTCTTAGAGGTATAGCCTCATTATAGTTTTGAGTAGTCTCACCATTTAAAGAATAACATATTTGAGCATTCTTTCTGGCGGAAGAAATGAAGACGGTACCATTATTTGAACGTGTCATGGCAAGAGGCACTTCTCCAGAAGGTAATACATTCGCAATCTCATCTAAATGGCTACCAGCGGGGCGTATGATAAATCCAAAATCGTTTTGATTAGCATATGCTCGATCATATTTTAAAGGTCCACCTTGTCCGCAACTTGCACCTCCAAGACCAGAAACATTTACGTCAAGATGAAGCGTTGTGTCTCCGGGTTTAGGTAATTCGTATATGTGAGCAGAGGTTGCCATGTCTTGGGCTGTATAGGGAAGTGCACTTACAGCCATGGTTTCATTGGCAATAAACACGGCTCCAGTTTTACTTGGAGAATTATTCTGGGTTAAGGCGCACCATCTTGTTTCTTCATGGTTACCCATATCCTGTGGCTTCGGAAAGTTTACGAATGCATCCTTTATTGTAGTTGTATATTTCTCGATGTTCTGTGATGTTTTACGATCATTATAGTTACCTATAGGGCCACGTCCATAATATGTAAAATTCTCATATGTTTTCGGGATAGTCATGGAATACCCAAGGCGAGGTAGCACGAAATTCGAATCATTAGAGGTAATACTGGATTGCAATTCTACCGAACCATCTTGATAGACTGTCCATATTTGGTTTGTTACAAAACGGAAGTCATTCTCTCCGAATTTACGGTTCGGAAGTTCTTCAATTGTTAAAACATTGCCACTTGTACCACCATGCTGACGTGCTGCATTTGGTGCTTGAGAAACCACTGTAAAGGATAGGGTAGCCGTACCGTCGCTATTGGTTCGAATGTTAGAATTAATTGCTTCATGTTTTAAATTATGAAGTCCTTTTTCGTACCAGCTCTGGTAACCCCAGGTGTCATTATTTACAAAAGCACGAAAGGCATCAAGTTTAGGACCGTTACCATCAGCGATTATTGTTTGATTATTGTAAATAAGTCCGTAAAGCGATCCGTCATTGAGGTTGAATTTAGCAGTAAAGTTTTTTCCTTTTGCAATTTTAATTTTATTTTCAGCATCAATAATTTCAACTTTATCGGAGTCTTTTGATTGAGTCACTTGAGCTATGGAAGGCGCTTCTGTTTTCTCCTTTAGTAAGAATTGTTCTTCAGCCTGAACGTAATCGCTTTTTGCCCAAGGTTCATCATCTTTGAGTGTAAACTGAAGTTTTACAAAATATTCAGAATTCGGTTTCAGAGCTGAATATTTGTATGGAATGGATATTTGGGCTTTCGTTCTAGCTTGAATAGCGGAAAGTCTCGTTTCTCCTTCTTTAATTTTAGAACCGTTTTCCCAGATAGACCATTTTAATTTGTAATCTGAAAGTGATTTAAAGTAATATTTATTAAATATTTCGAAAGCTCCTTCTTTTATATTTAAAGCTTTAACGCCAATATTCTGATATACTTTTTTAACTTCATAATACTGTGGTTTTGGATCTCGTTCAGCAAATAGAATACCATTCATAACAAATTGTCCGCTATTAGGTTTGTCTCCAAAGTCCCCTCCATATGCCAAATAACGCGAGCCATCCGCTTTATAATTATAAATGGCTTGATCTATCCAATCCCAAATGGCTCCACCACAAAAGAAATTTGTAGATTCAATGGCATTCCAATAATCAATTAAGTTACCGCAGGCATTACCCATAGAGTGTGCATATTCTGAAATATGAAAGGGATATTTAATGTTCATATTCCCAGTAACCGCGCTTTTCATCCAACCGATAGAAGGGTATTGATTTGATCCCATATCTACAATGTTGTTGTTTCGCTCATATTGAACCGGACGCGATGCATCAATTTCTTTTAAGGCATTATAGGCGTGTACAAAGTTTTCTCCAGGACCTGCTTCGTTACCAAGAGACCAGATAACAATAGAGGGGTGGTTTTTGTTTTGATGTGTCATTTCAACTACGCGACCCACATGCGCATTTTTCCACTCCGGCGGATGTGAAAGGGAAGCTTCTCCATAATAATACTGATGCGATTCTATATTGGCTTCATCTTCTAAATAGATGCCGTATTTGTCACATAGGTAGTACCAGTAAGGATCGGGAGGGTAGTGTGAGTTACGAACGTGATTAATATTACCGCGTTTCATCAACATTACTTCATCCATCATTTGCTCCCGGGTTAGTGTATGTCCTGTTTCAGGGTTAGTTTCATGACGGTTTACCCCTTTAAGTTTTACTGTTTTGCCATTTACATAGTAGTACCGACCAGCCAAACCAAACTCGTCTTCTTCAGCAGCTGTATCTTTTATAGCTACCTCGCGAAAACCAGTGTAGGTAGAAACTGTTTCAATAACGTTGCCCTTTTTATCTTTTAATTCGGCTACAAGCGTATATCGATAAGGTAATTCGGCAGACCATTGTTTTGGAGAAGGAACATGCATAATAGCTGTAGAGGCTGTTTGTTCTTTACTATGTATTACAGGAATGGATACACTTGTAATAATACCTTCAACAAGACTATTATCATCAGAATATAGTTTATTAGCGAATAGTGAGTAGTTCACTCTGTAACCTTTAGCTGATTTTTTACTTAAGTTCCGAATATCTGTAGAAATTTTTAATAGGCCATTTTTATAATTGTTATGGAGTTCAGGAATTACAAAAATATCTCTAATCTGCACTTTTGGTGTTGCGTATAATTGAACTGTACGGAAAATTCCGGGAAGACGAAACATATCCTGAGCCTCCAGAAAAGAACCGTCTGAGTTACGATATACTTCTGCAGCAATAACATTAAGGCCTTTTTTTACATATTTACTAATGTTAAAAGCAGCTGCATTACGTGAGTTTTTAGAAAAGCCAACATATTCGCCATTTATCCATAAATAAAAAAAGGAATCGACACCATCAAATTGAATAAAGATTTCACGACCATCCCAGTTTTCTGGGATTTCGAAGTCACGACGATAAGATCCGACTTCATTTCTAGCATCATAAGTAACCCAATCTTTAGAAGGTTCACGCATAACGCCGCCTTTCCAGTCACCGACAGTTACACTATGTTTAAAAATAACAGGTTGGTTACAGTATATTGGTGTACCAAATTTTTGTTTACCATCTTTATTTAGACCATAAATATTCCAATTAGCAGGAACAGTAATGTCATTCCAGTCATCAACATTAAATTCAGGTTTAAAAAAGTCGACAGGACGTAAATCGGGGTGTTTCACCCAGTTAAATTTCCATTTACCATTTAATGATTTCCAATATTTAGAATGTTCTGGCAATACTTTGCGTGCATCAGTAATGTTTTCAAAAGAGAAAAATGTGGCGCGAGGTTGTTCTTTGTTATGAGCAAGTAGAGAAGGTGATTCCCATTCTTTCCCCGTTGGAGCTTCCTTGTCTCCATATGTAAACCCTTTAAGTTGTGCGGAAGCTACATAACAATGCGCAACCAGATATACCATTATTCCGATAACAGTTTTTTTCATAAATTTTATTGGTGTGTATTTAAAAGGTTTGTGTTAGAAAATATTTTAATTGTGTTCGATTAAATAGAGTGTTATTGTTTTTGAGCAGCAATATAATAATAAAATGTGTTCGAGCACACTTTTGCTTCGGTTATTTGAGCTTTACAATGGATAATTAGGAAAGGAGTGAGGAATTTTGTTACTATAACACAGAGTAGTCAAAATGTTGGTAAAATGAAAAAGCCCGTAAACATTACTGTTACGAGCTTTTGTTGCGGAGAAAGAGGGATTCGAACCCCCGGAGGTGTGACCCT
>NZ_JACVXD010000001.1:73272-244915 GCF_014596975.1 Aestuariibaculum marinum
AAAAAGCCCGTAAACATTACTGTTACGAGCTTTTGTTGCGGAGAAAGAGGGATTCGAACCCCCGGAGGTGTGACCCTCAACGGTTTTCAAGACCGCCGCATTCGACCACTCTGCCATTTCTCCTTGAGTGCCTCATCAGGTATTCCCTGAATGCGGGTGCAAATATAGTAACCTTTTGTTATTATATCAAATATTTTTATCGATTTAGTCTTTTAATCATTAGAGACCTTTCTAAAGGTGTTGTCCCTTAATAAATTAAGCGTTGATTTTTTTTAAGTATCACTAGAAATAAATGGATTATGTTTGTACGAGACTAATTAGATGATAGCCATCCTTCAATAAATTCATCATTTATTAAACTGTCGTCTATTAACACAAAACCAACGTGAGGTGTCCAAATGGCATTGCTTTCACGATGGCCATGCGCAGTTTTAATATTTACTTGGTATTTACCTTCGTCTTCAGGTAACTTGTCTTTTAAATTAATGTATTCCATGGCGTAAAACTAATTAATTCAGTCGTTGTATGAAAGTTTAGAGGTGTTTTCAAGGTGTTAATTTGCGGTATAAATAGAAAAAGGCTTCTTTCATTTAAAAGAAGCCTTTATATCTCTATGTATTTTGTAAAAAAGTTAGCTTTTAAAAGCGATTTTATTAAGAACTTCTAGTCTAACTTTATTCTTTCGTCACGGTTAGCAAGTTCCCATGCTGTGTGGAATACCAAGCGTGCACGTGTTTCTAATAAATCGTATTGAATTTTATCTGGTGTATCTGATGGTCTGTGATAATCTTCATGAGTACCGTTAAAATAGAAAATTACAGGAATGTTATTTTTTGCAAAGTTGTAATGGTCGCTACGGTAATAAAAGCGGTTCGGATCGTTATCGTCGTTATATTTGTAGTCAAAGTCCATGTTAATGTACTTTTTATTAACCTCCTCGGAAAGGTTATGTAATTCTGTACTTAATTTATCTGAACCAATAAGGTAAACATAGTTTCTGTTATCTTCATGCTTTTTATCAACACGACCAATCATATCAATATTTAAATCGGCTACTGTATTTTCTAATGGGAAAATTGGATCTACATCAGTATAGTATTTTGAACCAAACAATCCGATTTCTTCTCCGGTAACATGTAAAAACAAAATACTGCGTTTTGGCCCATGGCCTTCGTTAGCAGCTGTTTTAAAAGCTTCAGCGATTTCCAGTATGGCAATTGTTCCAGAACCATCGTCGTCGGCACCGTTATTAATTTTTCCATTACCATTAACTCCTATGTGGTCTAAGTGTGCAGAAATTACAATAATTTCATCTGGTTTTTCAGTTCCTTTAATGTAGGCCACAACATTTTCTGAAGCTTTAGCTTTATTTGAAAAGAAGGATTCAGGAATATCTTGAAAATAATCACCTTTAGCAATAGGGGATTCGATACCTAAACTTTCGTAATGTTCTTTTATAAAATTAACGGCCTTCTTTTGGCCTGGTTCACCAGTTTTTCTGCCTTCAAATTCATCGGAAGCGTAGGTGTATAAGGCTTCTTTTAGTTCGTCGGACGTAATGGTTTTGGCATAAGTAACCGGTAACCCCTCGTTGTCTTGTTGTTTATTGTTTTGCGAAGTACCACACGATGTAATTAATAATGCGGTACATAAAAAGACACTTAGTCGTTTCATGAAATTAAATTTAATTAGACTCTAATATTACAAAAATGAATTTATAGGTAACCCGATTTTGAAATTAATTTAACAAATGGTTGTTTTCGTCGGTAAGTAAACGGTTACTTTGATTAGCGATTTGCCATGCAGTTGCAAAAATAAATCGAGTGCGTTGCTCTAAAAGGTCAAATTCTATCTTATCTGGTGTGTCTGTAGGTTGGTGATAATCGCTGTGTTCGCCATTAAAATAGAAGATTACAGGAATGCCTTTATCCGCAAAATTATAATGATCAGATCTTGTGTAATATTGATTACGATCACCTTCGGCGTTGTAGCGGTAATCTAAATCCATATGAAAATAGGTGTTGTTTACCTTTTCTGAAATATAATGCAATTCTTTACTTATACGATCTGCACCTATTAAATACAGATAATTAGGATTGTTTTTATGAATATCGTCTACACGGCCAATCATGTCAATATTCAAATTTGTTACCGTGTTTTCTAGTGGAAATACAGGGTGTAGCGTATAATATTCTGATCCTTTTTTACCAATTTCTTCGGCAGTTAAATGCAGGAATAAAATACTGCGTTTTGGTCCGTGACCTTCATTCTTGGCTTGTTTAAAAGCCTGTGCCATTTCCATTAAAGCGACTGTTCCAGAGGCGTCATCATCGGCTCCAAAATAGATCTCATTTTTGTTATTAACGCCTAAATGGTCTAAGTGGGCAGAGATAATAATAATTTCATCAGGAGATTCACTCCCTTTTATAAAGGCCAGAACATTCTCTGTTGGTTTTATGTCTTTCAGGAAAAAGTCTTTGGGTATGGATTGATAATAGTTGATGGTATCACCGAGCGGCGAAACAATACCTTCGCTTTGATAGTAAGATTTTAAAAAATGAGCCGCTTTTTTTTGTCCGGGCTCACCAACACGTCTACCGTTAAATTCTGAAGAAGCAAACTTATAGAGTTGTTCTTTTAATTCTTCTGAAGTAATCGTACTTGCATATTTAGTAACCCAAGGTTGGTCAACCAATTGAATACTGTTTTTAATGTTTTCAATTTTTGTGGTATACTTAGGTGTTGCACATGTACCAACTAGGGTAAGTGCAGAGAGCATGCAGAAGATTTTCATGTGTTTAAGTTATGTCACATGAAACTTACGACCATCATTCTCTGGGGCAGAAAAATGTTGAACCTGTGAGTTTCATTTTTGTTCCTAACCCAAATATAGAAAAAACAAAGAAATTACTTACTATTCAATTTCTATGTTTTCTAATTCTGAAGCATCTATTTCAGATTCTATAATTTCATCAGCTTGAATTTCAATATTCTCTAATTCTGCTTCATCAATTTCTAAAGATTCTACCTGAGAATCGTCTATTTCTAAAGCTTCAATTTCAGAATCATCGATTTCTAAACCACCTAATTCCGATTCGTCGATATCAATTTCCAAACCTTCTAATTCTTCAATGGCAGCTTCTTCAAATTCTTCTTCCTTTGCTTCAAGAGCTTCGGTGTTTTCTACTTCGGTAACGGTAAAAGCAGCTTTATATGTTGTAACGGCTAAAGCCATAATGGTTAATAAAAAAGAAAACTGAACTAATTTTTTTACCTTACCTGTTTTCTTTCCCAAATAATACGCACCACCTGAAAAGAGCAGAGCTGCGATTGCCGGAAAAATAGCAAGATTAGATATTGGCAATACCGAAAATATTATAGCAAAAACAGAAGCTATTACAGCTAATATGGTTAAAGTCTTTCTCATTATTAATTAATTTTTTAATCCGGTAGCCGATTTAATTTTTAGCTCACCGTTACCAACAGGAATTTTAAATTTACCGTAAACCAAAACCTTATTAGCATCGGCTGTCAGCCAAATTAGGTTACTATTGGTTCCTTGTAAAACATTGTCACTGGAACCAACGGCTAATTTGTAACATTCTTTCTTACCGATAGCAGTGTTAATGGTTTCTTTACCTAAGTAAGTCACCTGACCTTTGGTTTCTTCTCGGTCAAATATAATGGTAAAACTTTTTTTAGATCCCACTTTCATGGCACTAAAATCTATCAACCTTAAGTTGTATATGGTAGAAACAATATCCTTTGTGCCTGCATTAATTTTTACGGTTTTGTTTTCCTCGTAATTGTTTTTCTTTTTCATTAACGATTTAACGGTTCCTTTGCTGTGGCTAAAGGTGTATTTCATGTATTTGTAATAACCACCTTCGTTAATATCGCGAGAGTATAGGTAAGGCGTAAGGGTTTTAGGATTTACATAGCTTTCGTATAAATCTCTAATCTTAAAAAAATTATCCCATTTGCTATAGGTTACCGCTGTACATTTTAATCGGAGTAAAGTTGCTTTAGAGGTTTTTACCGGGCTGGTTTCCATGGTAACCTGGGCGATATCGTTTAATACTCCAGACATATTGTAAGAGGCTGTATAGGTAAGTTTTTCCTTGTAACCAATGGCTGTGTTTTGGGCATTAGTAGTCAAGAATGCTAATAATAGCATGAAAAGAAATGGGATGCGCTTCATAATTATTTTAGATTATAATTTATAACGTCTAGGTTATCATTTATTGTGCCGAAAATACAATGCTTTAATTGATTATACTAATTTTTATTAGTTTGTAAGTGTTAATGTAGGAACACTGATAATTGTCATGATTTATAAGAACAAGTATTTGTAAATTTATACATCTGAATTTTAATTGTTTAATATTCAGTGATGAAATACGAGTGACAAGAAAAAACTTTAATTATGAAAACGATTTTATTACCTACAGACTTTTCAGATAATTCATTAAACGCAATTCATTATGCAATGAAGATGTTCAAGAATCAAACCTGTAACTTTTATGTTATAAATATACAGCGTGTTGGTTCCTATATAACAGATGATTTGATGATGTCGAACCCAACCGGAGTGCTTTACGATACGGTTGTTGAAGCGGCAAAAGTGTCTATAGATAAATTAATTGCCAGATTGGTTAAAGACTATCCTAATGAAAAGCACGAATTTATTTCGCTGGTAGATTACGATAATTTTACCGATGCCATTAATCAGGCTGTTTTAAAGCATCATGTAGACTTGATTATAATGGGAACCAAGGGCGCATCAGGATTAAGCAAGAAGATTTTTGGAAGTAACACCGTTAAAGTATTACAGCATAGCGACGTGCCGGTATTGGTGATTCCTGATGAATGTGAATTTTCAGGGTTGCAGGATGTTGCTTTCACAACGAGTTTTCAATCCTTATATAATATGACAGAATTGAGATTGCTGGATGAAATTATAGTAAAAAATAAAAGCAAGCTTAGTGTGCTTCATGTAGTCTTAGAAAATGAAGACCCAAAAGAACTCTTTCAGGATATTGACTTTTTTAATGAACATTTCGAAGAGGTGTCGTATAAAATGATTGAAACCAATGTTCAGGATATTTTTAATTCCATTCAAGGCTACATAACAAATAACGATGTGAAATTAATAGCTATGATTAATAAGAAACATTCGTTTTTTGAAAGTTTATTTGTGCATCATCAAGCCGAAACATTCGCATATAATGTAAACATACCTTTATTAGTTTTACCAAAACGAGATTAGAAATATAACACATTTTAAAAATTAGATTGATGTCTCTTCCAGATAACAGAAGAATGTAACCTTTGTTACACATTGAAGTAACATAAGTTACTGAAAATAAATATCTATCAGCCTACTTTTGAATTATTAATTTAAATAATTATGAAAGATAAAATAGGTGTATTAATATTTAGTTTTCTTAGTCTTGCTTTTGCGTCTCAGGCACAGGAAATCGTCCTGTTGTCAAAGGCAGAGGTATTGAACAGAGTTCAGGAAGAAAACACATCGATAAAAATATCGGAGGAAGAATATAATTCAGTAAAAGCCGATTTCAGGCAGACCAATGCTGTATTCTTACCAAATATAACTGCAAGCCATACCGGAATTTCTACAACAAATCCGCTTATGGCTTTTGGTTCTAAATTAAACCAGGAGATTTTAACGGCTTCAGATTTCGATCCGGCCTTGTTAAATGATCCGTCAAAAACTCAAAACTTCGCAACTAAAATTGAGGTGCAGCAACCTTTAATGAATGCCGATGGTATTTATCAGCGTAAAGCCGCTAAAACAAAAATGGAGGCGATGTCGTTACAAACACAGCGTACTTCAGATTATCTTGCATTAGAGGTCGATAAAGCGTATATGCAATTACAGTTGGCCTACAAAGCGGTTGATGTTTTAGAAAAAGCTCTTGAAGCCGCAAATGCCAATAAAACCTTAGCAGAAAATAGTTTTAAGCAAGGGTATTTACAACGTGCCGATGTGCTAAACGTTGAAGTACGTGTAAGCGAAGTTCTGGCACAGTTGCAAAACGCAAAAAGTAATGTGCAGAATGCATCAAATTACTTATCGTTTTTAATGAACGACGAATCCTATGTGGTTTACAAACCAAGTGAAGATTTGGTAGTCGAAGCTTTAGATTTTCAAAATTCAGGAATTTCAGAAAACCGTAGTGATATTAAAGCCATGGAGTTAGCAAGTGAAGCTTATAAAAATATGAGTAAAGCGGATAAAATGACTTTCCTACCGCGATTAAATGCTTTTGGAAGTTATGAATTGTATGACGATAAAATTTTCAGAGCCGATGCCAGTGGTTATGTTGTTGGTGCACAATTAAGCTGGGATATTTTTCAGGGGTCGAAACGCTTTGGTAAAGCACAGAAAAGTAAAGCCGAATACGAAAAATCGAAGTTAGAATACAATCAGTATGTATCGCAGAGTAAACTGGAGCTTAACAAAGCCAAACGTATGTTACAAGATGCAGAAAATAAACTGAATTTAACAAAACTGGCCTTAGAACAATCTGAAGAATCTTTAAGAATAAGAACCAACAGGTTTAAAGAAGGCTTAGAGAAAACTTCAGACTTACTAATGGCTGAAACCCAGTTTTCACAAAAACAATTAGAATATTATCAAACCATTTTTGAATATAACTATGCGCAGGCATATCTAGAATTTTTAACTAAAGAATAAGAGCAAGACATGAAAAAAATATACACATTAACAATATTATCACTAGCCGTTTTATTCGCTAGTTGTGGAAGTGATGACAAGAAGGCCATTGCAGATACCAGGGCTGCGATAGCGGTTACCGTAAATCAAGTTTCAGCAAATGGAAACTCGCCTTTTTTAGCCGTGAGTGGAAAAATTAAAGCAGAAAACAGTGCTACGTTAAGCACCAGAACGATGGGGTACATTAATAATGTGCTGGTTAATGTAGGTGATGAGGTTAAAAAAGGACAGTTATTAGTAGCTATTAATAATGTTGATTTACAAGCTAAAAAAGCGCAGGTTAATGCTGGTATTACAGAAGCAACTGCTGCCTTTAATAACGCTGAAAAAGACTATAAACGTTTTAAACGTTTATACGATAACAACAGTGCCTCTCAAAAGGAGTTAGATGATATGACGGCGCGATACGAAATAGCAAAGGCACGTTTAGAGTCGGCTAAGCAAATGGAAAACGAAGTGAATGCGCAGTTTGCCTATACAAATATTACAGCACCTTTTAGTGGTGTTGTAACCAGTAAAATGGCAGAAAAAGGCGATATGGCCAATCCGGGTCAGCCGCTTATTACCGTTGAAGCTCCAGGGAATTACGAAGTGATGGCTATGGTTCCGGAAACTGAAATTTCTTCAATTAAGAAAGGAACTGATGCAACGGTTTTAGTGAAATCTATCAACCAGAGTTTAAAAGGTAAAGTGACCGAAGTAAGTACCTCGGCGAGTCAGACTGGCGGACAGTATTTAGTAAAAGTGGTTTTAGAGAAAACCGATGCGAATATCTTATCAGGTATGTTTACAACCGTACAGTTTCCGGTGGAACGCAAAGCTAAAACTGCTATGGTTTTAATACCAACAGAAGCGGTGATTACAAATGGGCAGTTGTCAGGCGTGTATACTGTAAGCCAAAGTAATACAGCTATTTTACGTTGGTTGCGTTTAGGAAGAACGTTTGGCGACCAGGTGGAAGTATTATCGGGTTTATCGGCAGATGAATCGTATATCGCTTCGGCTGAAGGTAAACTTTATAACGGAGCAAAAATTTCAATTCAATAACTATAAATCTGCGTTAGGGATGGCAGCGGCATCCTTTTATTTTAACTTAGAAAATAGGTGTCATTACGAGGAGCGATTGCGACGAAGTAATCTTAAAATAATAAAGAGATTGCCACAGTAAAAAAGACGATTACTTCGCAATGACAAAAAATAAAAGATACAGCGTACAGCCCGTTAAAACGCCCAAAAAATTAAAACAATGAAAGAAGGTTTAGCAGGAAAAATAGCCAAGCTTTTTATAGGCTCGAAGCTTACTGTGCTTTTAATGATCGTTTTTATGGTTATTGGAGTGTATAGTTCGTTTTTAATTCCGCGTGAGGAAGAACCGCAAATTGATGTGCCTATGGCCGATATTTTTGTGGGGTACCCGGGAGCGAGCCCAACAGAGGTCGAGTCGCGCGTGGTAAAGCCGTTAGAGCAATTAATTTCGAATATTAAAGGGGTAGAGTACGTGTATTCTACGTCGATGAAAGAACAAGCCATGGTGATTGTTCAGTTTTACGTGGGTGAAGATATTGAGCGCTCGTTTGTGAAATTGTACAATGAAATTAATAAGCACATGGACCAAATGCCGGAAGGGGTGACGTTTCCGTTGGTGAAAACGCGGGCCATTGACGATGTGCCGATGTTAGGGTTGACGCTGTGGAGTGAGCATTACGACGATTATCAGTTAGGGTTAATGGCTCAGGAGTTGGAAGCCGAAATTAAAAAGGTGAATGATGTGGCCATAACCCATAAAATAGGCGGAAGAAGCCGCCAGTTGCGCGTGGTTTTAGATAAGGATAAGTTAGCCGCCAGTGGTCTGGATTTCTTATCGGTTTCTGAAATGATTAAGGCGAATAACGCACAGTTAAATTCAGGAACCTTCGATAAGAATGATACCGAGTTTGTAGTCAACACCGGTAAGTTTTTAGAGAGCGTTAACGATGTAGAGAATTTAGTGGTTGGTGTGCAACAAAATCAGCCGATTTACTTAAAACAAGTGGCGTCTATTATTGATGGACCAGAAGTGCCGCAAAATTATGTGAGTTTAGGTTTTGGTCAGGGTAGTGAAAAGGCATCAGATTTTAATTCGGAGTATCCGGCTGTTACTATTTCGGTAGCGAAACGTAAAGGTGCCGACGCCATGAAAATTGCCGATGTAATTATTGATAAAGTTGAGCATTTAAGACAAAATTTAATTCCGGACGATGTTCATGTAGAAATTACCAGAAACTATGGTGAAACGGCATCGCATAAAGTATCGGAATTATTATTACACCTTATCGGCTCTATTATTGCCGTAACCTTTGTGGTAATGTTAGCCATGGGTTGGCGCGGTGGATTAGTGGTGTTTTTATCGGTGCCAATTACCTTCGCTTTAACCTTGTTAAGCTACTATATGTTAGATTATACACTTAACAGAATTACCTTATTTGCGTTAGTGTTTGTTACTGGTATTGTGGTCGACGATTCCATTATTATCGCCGAAAATATGCACAGGCACTTTAAGATGAAGCGTCTGCCATTTAAACAAGCGGCTTTATACGCCATTAACGAGGTAGGGAACCCGACTATTTTAGCGACGTTCACTGTTATTGCTTCGGTATTACCAATGGCGTTTGTATCTGGATTAATGGGACCATATATGGCGCCAATGCCAATTGGAGCGTCTATCGCGATGATTTTATCGTTATTCGTAGCCTTAACCATAACACCATATTTAGGATATATTTTCTTAAGAGAAAAGGATAAAAAAGGTGTAGAAGAGAAACCCAAAAAGACTTTAGAAGAAACAGTAATTTATAAGTTCTATAACAAGTTCGAGCGTCCATTAATGGAAAATAAAGCAAAACGCTGGATATTTTTAGGCGGTACATTTGTTTTACTTATAGGAACCATGATGATGTTCTTTACCAAATCGGTGGCGGTAAAAATGTTACCATTTGATAATAAGAACGAATTTCAGGTGGTAATCGATATGCCCGAAGGCACCACTTTAGAACGCACAGCGTTAGTGGCTCAGGAGATTTCTCAGTATTTATCGACTCGCCCTGAGGTGGTGAATTATCAGAATTATATTGGAACATCGGCTCCAATAACGTTTAATGGGTTGGTACGTCACTACGATTTACGTGGCGGAAGTAATATGGCTGATATCCAGGTGAATCTTTTAGATAAGGAAGCACGTTCGGCACAGAGTCATGATATCGCTAAGTTGTTACGTCCGGATATTCAAAAGATTGCTTCAAAATACAATGCCAATGTGAAGATTGTTGAAGTTCCGCCAGGACCACCTGTATTATCAACGATTGTAGCTGAGGTTTACGGGCCAGATTACGACAAGCAAATGCAGATTGCCGACAGCATTCAAAGTATATTACATAATACCGAAGATGTAGTGGATATCGACTGGATGGTAGAAGCCGATCAAACCGAATATCAGTTTACGATTGATAAAGAAAAAGCGATGCTTTATGGTGTGGCGCCAAAACAAATTGCGTACACGATGAATCTAGCGTTGGCTAATCGTCCGATAACAACATTATACGACGAAGATGCAGTGAATCAGGTTGGTGTGGTGTTGAGTTTAGATGAAAAGGAAAAATCTACGATTCAGGATATTTCGCAGCTAAAAGTGAAATCGCAACAAGGCAATTTAGTGCCCATCGCCGATTTAGTTGATGTTGTTGAAACCACAAGCGCGAAGAGTATTTACAGAAAAAATCAGAAGCGCGTAGTATATGTGATGGCCGATATGGCTGGTGAACTGGAAAGTCCGGCGTATGCGATTTTAGGTATGGAAGAAAAACTTAAAGCGATTGATTTACCTCAAGGTTATGAGATGAATGAAATGTATTTAGGACAACCAGATTACGAAGATGATTATACCGTAAAATGGGATGGCGAGTGGCAGATTACTCTGGAAGTATTTCGTGATTTAGGAATTGCCTTTTTAGGAGCCATTATCTTGATTTACATCTTAATTGTAGGGTGGTTCCAGAACTTTAAAGCACCAGTGGTTATGATGGTGGCTATTCCGTTATCGTTAATCGGTATCATTTTAGGACACTGGATGATGGGCGCCTTTTTTACAGCAACATCATTTATTGGAATGATTGCTTTAGCAGGTATTATGGTGCGTAATTCGGTATTATTAATTGATTTTATAAATCTACGATTAGAAGAAGGTGTACCATTAAAACAAGCAGCAATCGAGGCAGGAGCGGTAAGAACAACACCTATTTTACTAACTGCTGGAACGGTGGTTATCGGGGCCTTCGTTATTCTATTCGATCCTATTTTCCAAGGTTTAGCTATTTCGTTAATGGGAGGCACCATCGTATCTACTGTGTTAACTTTACTGGTAGTGCCATTGGTGTATTACATGATTGAACGTAAAAACCATAAATAATCTATTAAAGGATAGTTAATTTAAAATTTAGGATCATGAAATTAGTAATAGTAACAGCGGTTGAAGAGTATCATAACGAGATTATAAAACTGTTCAGAAAAGCACAAATAGAAAATTTTAGTGAGTCAGATATTGATGGCTATAAAACATCAAATCCTTTAATAGTAGCTTCAAACTGGTTTGCTGGAGAATCTAGAGGGAACGAGTCTAATATGTTTTTCTCTTTTACAGAGGAAGATCGCATTGATGATTTATTTAAACTGATTAAAGAATTTAACACACATTTGGAAACCAACAATCCAGTAAAGGCGATTGTACTTCCTATAGAACGATTTATATAAAATTAAAAATTAATAAAAATGAAAAATAGAATAGTACGTGGTATTGCCGGAACTTTTATTCTGGTAAGTTTAATATTAGCCATTTATGTAAACCAAAACTGGTTATGGTTTACAGCTTTTGTAGGCGCTAATTTATTACAATCGTCTTTAACTAAATGGTGTTTAATGGATACCATTTTAGAAAAATTAGGAGTTAAAGATTAAGGTTTTTAAGTTGAAATTTACAGGGTTTGGTTGGCACTCAAAATTGATGTTGTTTAAGTTATTAATGTGTTAAGGTTATTTCTTATTGATAATATTTTTATTGTAAGTGATTAACTATTAACTTTATAGGGTGATCAGCCAAACCTTAAATTTCAATGATATGCAAGTTTTTTAGAATTGTATTATTTCTTTACTTTGCTGTTTCTTTTGGTCAATCGACAAAACTAGATAGCTTACAACAAGCTTTACAACTTGTAACCAACGATTCTTTACGGGTAAAAATATTAAAAGACATTTCGTGGGAATATTTAAATAATCGATCAAATATTCCTTTAGCAAAAAAATATATTGACAGTTTCTCAAAGTTAAGTAGCCAATCTCACATTGAGTGGGGGCAATATTTAGCAAGGTATCAATATGGTGTTTTAGAACGTCAGAAGGGTAATTATGATGTCGCTTTAAATCATTTCAATGTTTATTTAGAGTTTGCTAAAAAAAATAATGATAGTATTCAAATAGCAAACACGCAATATCAGCAGGCCCTAATTTACGACTACAGAGGTCAGTACGATAAAAGTCTCAAAATCTATCATAGAATTCATAAGATATACCAAAATGCAGGTGACGAATACAGTGCTGCAAACATTTTAAATAGCCTTGGAGAGATTTTAAAACGTTCAAATCGTATTGAAGAAGCCTTAGAGAATTATAACCAGGCCTTATCTATTTTCACACGTTTACGAGCAAAGGCTGATATGGCTAACTGTTTGTATAACATCGGTACGACGTACCAGCTTCAAAAGGATTATTCGAAAGCTTTAGCGTACCTTAACAAAGCATTACTATTAGATGAAGATACCGGGAGCCTTTGGGGAATGGCTTATGATTATGAAGCTATAGGGGAGGTGTATAAGCTTCAGGGAGATTATCGAAAGGCTTTAGATGTACATTTAAAAACACTGGAAATTCGGCAGGGATTAAATCAAAAAAGAGAACTATCCGCAATTTATGTACAAATAGGGCAGGACTATTTAAAACTTAGTCAAAACAAAAAAGCAGAAGAATACTTTTTAAAAGCCTTGGATCTGGCTGAAGAAGTTGGAGCTACAACCGAATTAGTGAATGTTTATTCAGGTTTATCACAGTTATATGGAGAAACTCAAGACTATCAAAAGGCATTAGACTTTAATAAAAAACTAATAGCAGTAAAAGATAGTTTGTTTAACGAAACTAAGTCTAAGCAAATCGAAGAACTTCAGGAACGATTTAATACAGAAAAAAAGGAAGCCGCTATTCTGGCTTTAGAGCAGGATGCAGAGATTCAAAATTTAAAACTGAAGCGTCAAACCGTTTTCCGAAATATATTTATTGCAATTATTTTGCTCGGCGCGCTATTGACGTTTTTGTTGATAAGACGTTACAAGTTCAAACAGCGTGTCCGTCTAGAGCTTATTGAACGGCGTAGACAAATAGAAGAGGAACAGCAGAAAACAGAGTTTGAAAAACAACGCGTTACTCAGCTGGAAAAAATAGATCTGCTAAAAGATCAGTTTTTAGCAAATACCTCACATGAATTGCGAACACCTTTAAATGGGATTATAGGTCTATCGGAATCGTTAAAAGATGGTGCTGCCGGTCCGTTGTCGTTTAAAGCTATCGAGAATCTCGATATGATTGTTAATAGCGGTAAACGTCTATCAAATCTAGTAAACGATATTTTAGATTTTTCAAAGTTAAAGAACAATGATCTTCAATTGTCTATTCATCCTGTTGATTTATATGCTATTACTAATTTGGTGTTGAAGGTGTCAGAAAGTTTAATAAAAGGAAAAACCCTTCAGCTTATTAATTCTGTTCCAAAGGACATTCATTTAGTTGAGGCTGATGAAAATCGCCTTCAGCAAATACTTTTTAACTTAATCGGGAATGCCATAAAATTTACAGATAGCGGCACTGTTCAGGTTAAAGCCGAATTGAAAAATAATTTTATAAAGGTTGCTGTTTCCGATACAGGTATTGGTATTCCAGCAGATAAGTTTGAAAGCATTTTTAAGTCATTCGAGCAGATTGATGGTTCGGTAGAGCGTGCTTATGGAGGCACGGGTTTAGGCTTGTCGGTGACAAAACAGTTGGTAGAGTTGCATGGCGGAACTATTCATGTGGAATCTAAATTAGGGGAGGGATCAACGTTTATGTTTACTTTACCATTAAGTGAAACAGATAGAAAGGATGTAGCTAGTATTAAAAGAATAGCGACAAACGATGAAGTCCATAAAATTAAACCTGACGACGAATGTGTTAAGGTTGAAATGCTAAATTCTGAAAACACAAATATTAAGATTTTAGTGGTAGACGATGAACCTATAAATCGTCGGGTTTTGGAAAATCATTTAAGGGTTGCAGGGTACTCGGTTGTAGAAGCAGGTAGTGGTCAAGAAGCTTTAAATTTAATGAAAACTGAAAATTTTAATTTGATTCTTCTAGATATCATGATGCCAAATCTTTCTGGGTATGAGGTTTGCGAAATGATTAGAAAAGATTATTCAGCTAGCGAATTACCTATTGTTTTGCTTACGGCCAAAAACAGGGTAAGTGATTTGGTTGCTGGTTTTAATGTCGGGGCTAACGATTATTTAACGAAACCATTTTCTAAAAACGAATTGCTTAGCCGAATAAAAACCCATGTTAATTTAAATGGCATTCATAAAGCGACCAGCCGATTTGTGCCAACTGAGTTTTTAAAATCCGTTGGTAGAGAGGCGATTACCGATGTGGTTTTGGGTGATCATATTGAAAAGCACGTTACTGTTTTATTTACCGATATTCGTGATTATACCAGTTTATCAGAAAGCATGACACCAGAACAAAACTTTAAATTTGTAAATGCTTATGTGGGGCGCATGGGACCTCTAATAAAAAAGAATAAAGGTTTTGTAAATCAGTATTTGGGAGACGGTATCATGGCGTTGTTTCCTGAAAAAGCTTCTCATGCTTTACAAGCAACCATCGATATGCAAAAGGTTTTAATCGAGTATAATCAACGAAGAATATCAGAAGGTTTTCGACCAATTTCGGTAGGGATGGGGTTGCATACCGGAGAGTTGGTTATGGGAATTATTGGAGATGTTTACCGAAATGATACCGCTATTATTGCTGATACGGTGAATACGGCCTCCAGAATGGAAGGTGTAACAAAATACTATGGCGCCAAAATTATTATTAGCGATAGTAGCCTGGCAACTATAGATAATAAAAAAGATTTTAACTTTAGGTATTTAGGAAAAGTCCGAGTAAAGGGTAAACATAAAACCATGGGGATTTATGAATGTTTTGATGGTGATGATAGTGAAAATATAACATTAAAACAACAAACTCTGATGCAGTTTGAGAAAGGAATGACTCACTTTTTTGCTAAAGAATTTCCAAAAGCTTCTGTAGCTTTCGATGGTATTCTGTCTTTAAACCCCTCCGACTTGGTTGCAAAATATTTCTTAACCAAGTCAGCGGAATATACCATTTCAGGAGCTCCCGATGATTGGGATCAGGTTAATACAATTCCAGTGAAATAGACCTTATATTTTTCGTTTATACTAATTGTATACTTTGAATGGTTTAATCATACCACGCTCCTTAGCGTTAGGTATTTCGGAAATTAACACATAGTTCCCTTGGTCTAAAAACACTTTAAAAAAGCCAGTTTCTCCTGCTTCTAAATCTTCAACACCACCTAGAAAAGTTAATCCGGATGGCGCAGGAGATCTTAAAGATGTTATATCTGCACTGTTAACCCATTTACAAAGAGTGGTTATTAGTGTGTCATTTTCAATTTTAACCAGATTTACATCATGACCAAGAAAACTCTCGTACTTTTTTTGATCTTTGAAATGAACACCAAATTGATAATTTCCGGCTTGCAGGGAATCTTTAAAAGTGATTCCTGTTTTGGCCGATACAGTGATATTATAATCAGCTTCAGGCATAGAAGCTTTACTTTCTTTTTCAGTAACTGTTATTTCTTTAAGCATACCGTAAAAAGCATGTGGCATACCATCAGGCATTCTAACATAGCATTCCATAGCATAGGTTCCTGGTTTTAGGTGTATTGTTGTTTCTGCTTGGCTTTTTGGAGATATTAAACCAACACCGCCAGCAAAGGTGACATCATACCACCATTTAGGTGTTTTTTCAAGTTCTTTCATGGCTGCTTCAAAGTCTCCTTTATTTAAAAATGTAAAAGCAGCTTTAAAGGGAGGTACTAATTCATTTTTATAAGTCTCTAGAGTAACCCCTTCAGGTAGCTTTTCAAGAATAAAAAAATGTGTTTCAGTCGATTTATTAGTGTATCTAAAGGTGTTCCATCCAGAACGTAAAGTATCAGGCATAACAAAATCCATTACGTTTGTGGTGACTTCTACAATGTTGTTATCTAAAGATTCTAGCTCAGTAGCCTGAGGCGGGATAGTATTCTTATGCTTGTCATTTTTGCAGGATGTAATAAAAATAGCAGCAAGGAAAATTAAAATGAATTGTTTTGAGAAATGGACATTAAAAATCATAATAGTGTGTTGTTATTGGTTAGAAAAAACATTTACGCTATTAGAAATCAGGGTGGTGAAATTTCTTTTTGTTAAGAAACTTCTAAGCTAAAGATAGATAATTATTGCTAAATAACAACGAATAGGTTTGGTTTATTTGGCTAATTCACAGTAGTTTTTTTGATTTAGTTTATTAAAATATGCCGGTTGGGTTAAACTGTAATTTTAATGTTACTGTTTATATTTAATAAATCTGTAATCATCTCCTCATTGTCTTTGGGAGCTATGTAAATATCATCGTATTTATTGAATTTTATAACTAAACCATTACCAGATAAAGCTGGTTTTACACCAAACCACATGGTTTTATCTTTCAATATTTCTGTAATTTCATTGATATTGATTGCTCCTCGCAAATAACCAGAACGATAAATTAATTGGTTGTTTTCAATCTTATATGAAGTGTCTATATATATCCAGATTATTAAGCCTAACGGAATTAGGATAGGGATATAATTATAGAATTTTTCAAGAATGTCTTTATCCTCAAGAATAAATAGAATGATAGGTAAAATCATGAAACCTACAATAATGTAATTTATAAGTCCTTTTCGTCTTGCTTTATAGGTTTTCATAAGCTTTGTTTTAAATCCATTCGATAGTTAATTGTTTAAGAGTCGCATTCATTTCATCCAACGAATTAGGATTAATAATTTGGGTGTTTATGGTAAGTTTAGTGTTGTTCGTTTGTATAATATAGTCTCCGGCAAAGCTTTTTATTTGTTTAATGTCTTTTAAACGAACAGATTTTTTAGGAAAGGTATTAACGGTTAAGGTTTGGTCTTTAATTGTTATATACTGGATATGTTTTTCATAAATATAAATACAGATATAAACAATGCCGAATACAAGATAGCCAAAGTCAGACCATTTATTTTCTCCATTGTAATCTATTGTTAAAAGACCAAACAATAACAGGCTTGCCCCAAAAATTAATTTATAGTTAAGGTGTTTATTTGAATAAGCAATTTTCATAATTATAGCAAAGAATTAAAAAAGCAACATCATGTTTAAATGTAAGAAAATTATTTTAATTATTTAGAAATTACTGTGTTTTAGAAGAGTTGTTAATAGGTTTTCTTCGAGTCATGTTCGATATTTCTTCGAGGATTCTTCGGTAAAACCCTTATTTTACGAAGGAAACTCGAACAATTCCCGAAGGAATATCGAATGAAACCATAATTTTTGTAGAATTAATTTCTTTGAGAATAAGGAAAAAGACGTAAAAAAAACTGCTCATTCAAAAGCAGTTTTTTTAAAATATGGAGTATCTAGAAGATTATTGTCCTTCTTTTATATAACCCCATCCCTGGTTTTGCTTCGATACAATTTCCAGAATCCCATCGGGTACCTGTTTTACCCCTTTAATGAGGTCGCTGTCTTTTGTTTTATGACGTTTCATAGTGCCCTGACAAATCACAAAATCTATGTTGTCTTTTTGAACCAGCTTACTAATATCGTCAGCAACTACCGATTTGTCTTTTATAACCATATCCATTGCACCGCTATACATAACGACTTCAAATTGTGAATTCGGATAGGCTTCAGACATGGCTTTTACATGTCTAACAGTAGATTGATGTACTTTGGTATTGTCGCTAGTTACATCAAATACTATTTTTACTGGTTGTTCCTGAGCCATGACAATTATAGAAAATAAACATGCCCAGATACAGTTAATTACTGTTTTCATTTTAATTCGGTTTTAATTTTATTCTCCTGCGAAAATATAGGCACACTTATGTGCTTGAGCTCTCTCCAAAGCCCATACACCAGAAGGAACCAGTTTAACATTCGGAAGCATACCATTCACCCATTCCTGATATACTTTTGTTGGGGCTAAGCCCATTTTCTCGGCAACTTTGTTACTATAAACTTTAGTTGCTAAATCGCAGGCGCAAAACATGGCACCGCGCTCATCTAAACTTTTTAATCCTCCTGGCCCGTTAATAGGATAATCCCCGTCTTGAGGTTCGTAAAATGGGTTTCTTAGTGCAAATTCTTTTGTGTGATCTTTGACATTAAATATTTCACCTAGTTTATATTTTTTCCAGATGTCATCGTTTAGTGCTAAACATAGACCACTATGACGTAAAACGCTCATGGCTGTAATATCGGTATCAGGTGAGCCGGTTTCATTATTGGTTAAATAAAATGCCCAATTCCATAAAATAGGAAGTCCGTAATGCGGTGTCGATCCATCATAAACTACACGATGAGTTCCTTTAATTTGGTCAAACCAATCATAGGTTTCATCCATTTTTGAATCGTCAAATACGGTTGTATTCGCATACATAGGATTCGTTAATACCGAAATGGTACTTGCTGTTGCTCCTAAAGCTAGTGCTCCTAAAAATTGTCTTCTGGTGTTGTTTGTTGTTTTCATAATTATTTGGTTTTGGTAATGTTGTATGTTTTTTTGTAGTATTCCATAATAGGTTGAAACGGACCTATCTGGTGCTGTTCTGTTGAAAAATCATCTGCATAAGGAGGGTAAGGCGTAGAGACAGGTTTCTTTTTTAAATCAGGGAAATCTTTTTCTGGGTTTGGTTTTAATGGGCGTTGCTGCTGATTAATATAGCCTGCAACATCGTATGCTTCCTCATCGGTTAGAACAGGCGCATCATAAGTGGTTCCGAAAGGCATATTGGCTTTTATAAATTGAGCAGACGTAATAACTCTGGCCATACCGGCACCATGATTAAAGGAATCGTCACCCCAAAGTGGTGGATATTCGTAAGTATAGCCGTTATTGTCTTTCACACCTAGACCGCTACTGGTGTGGCATACGGTACAGTTGTTTTCAAAAACAATCTTTCCGTGTGATAAATTTACTGGCCTTTCTGGTATCTTCAGTTTAACAAACCCCTGACCTTCAATGTTCCCATCTTTTGGAGCATATCGACTGAGGTATTCAAGATATTTTACAATCGCTTTCATTTCTTTACTATCAGCAGGTAACATATTGCCATTCATACTGCGTTCCATGCAACCGTTGATGCGTTCTTCAATAGTACCAATTTTATTTTCCCGTCCTCTAAACTGGGGGAATCGTTGAATGATACCTATTAAAGGTGCTGAATAAGGTTTGGTGCCTGAATTGAGGTGACAATTTTTACAAGCCAGGCGATTGCCCTGATATGCCATTTCTGGCCTACCATTATCCGGGCCAATGTATTTTGGTGTTTCGTTAAAGAGCTCATAGCCATATTTGATAATTTTATTATTTTCTGAATCATCAAGCGTAGCAACATCATAGTTCATATAATAAATATTCGGCATTCTTTTGGTGGGATTCAGGGTGATGATATCGAAAACCACCAGTATAAGTAAAACAGATAGCATTACAATGGCGCTAAAACAGATGATAATTAATAGCCCCATCTTTCCTAATATGTTATTTGGTTGGTTACGCATTGTTAGGTTTTTAATTGATAATAGGTGAGGTTACAGGTAGCCTGGGCAATTAAATAAGTATGGAAAAAGGCCCCACAAAAAATTGAAAGTAATTGCTTTTTGTGGTTTGTAAATTAGGGGGTACGCTAAAATCTTACTTAAAATTACGAAAAAATAATATTAGTTGTTGGTGTGAGTTAGTTTGTTGTTAATCAAATTGTTGTGATTGGTTAGGTTTAGGTATGTTTTAAATTTATTATTTATGTGATATTGATAGGTGTCGAGCGTATTTTTAACTGAATCTTCATGATTTTGAAAAAGTTTTGAAAACCGTTGTTCTAATTTTAAATACTCTGATATCTCAATACTTGGTGCATCTGAATCTAATTGTAAAGCTGATTGTCCTTTTCTAAGACGTCTTGGATCATGACGATACAATAACCATTGTCCGGATTTTACGGCGGCATTATGATACTGACTAGGTTGGGTCATATCAATACCGTGAGATTCACTGTGACAGTAGGCTATAATTATTGAAGGACCATTAAAACTTTCGGCGTCGTTAAAAGCTTTCAAAGTTTGCGTTGGATTTGCTCCCATGGCTACTGAAGCGACATAAACATTACTGTAATTCATAGCCATAAGTCCTAAATCCTTTTTCTGTTTTTTATTACTGTTATGAGTGAATTTCGCCTGGGCGCCAAAAGGTGTTGCTTTAGAAGCTTGACCTCCAGTGTTGTCATAAACCTCATTGTCGAGAACTAAAATATTAACATTTTTACCCGAAGCCAGCACATGGTCTATTCCTCCAAAACCAATGTCGTAAGCCCAACCATCGCCTCCAACAATCCAAATGCTTTTTTTAACTAATGCATCTGCAAGATTATAGAGAAGCTCGTGTTTGTTTGTTTTAAATGGTTTTATTAGTGTTTTTAGTTGATTAATTTTAGTTTGTTGAAAATGAATCTCACTTTCAGAGGATTGTTTGTTATTAAGAATATCATAAACCAATGTTAATGGTAATTCGGGAGACAATTGCTTTAAAAGTTGTCTTGCTTGTCGTTCTTGTTGGTCTATAGATAATCGATAACCTAAACCAAATTCAGCATTATCTTCAAATAAAGAGTTAGCCCAGGCAGGACCTTGCCCTTTGTTATTGGTGCTCCATGGAGTAGTTGGTAAAGCGCCTCCAAAGATAGAGCTGGCTCCAGTGGCATTCGCAATTAATAATCGGTTTCCATAAAGTTGAGATAATAGTTTTAGGTAAGGCGCTTCGCCACAACCTTTAACTCCCATAGAGTATTTAAATAAAGGTTCTTGTAATTGCTGTTGGGAAACTTTTGTTACATCGATTTGATTTCTGTCAATTTCGGGTATAGATTTGAAAAAATCCCAGTGCTCGTTATTATTTTCACTTTTTTTATCTACCAGCATTAAAGCTTTGTTATTACAGGCATCGACACAGTTATTACATCCATTACATTGATTTGTATTGATTTGAATGGAGTAATTTAAGAGATCAATTTTCCATTTTGGCTCTGTTGCTTTTAGGGTTTTAAAACACTCTGGAGCTTTATTTAAGTAATCATCATCAAAAACTTTAATACGTAATGCGCCTTGAGGGCAGGCCATGCTACAAACACCACATTGGGTACATAAATTGGTATTCCAATCAGGAATAAAAGATGTAGCTTCAATTTGGTTGTGTTGTGAGGTATTGGTAGGGTAGGTGCCATCTACAGGTAAAGCGCTAACAGGAATTGAATGTCCCTGGTTGTTTAGCAATTTACCTAATAATGTATTTAGGAAGGGATTGGTGCTTTCGGCATCAGATGTCACCTTTGAAGTATCTACTATATGTATGTGTTGATTTATCTGCTGTTTGGCCCTTTCATCCAAGCACTGATTAGTTAGGGTTAAAAAGCAAGCTTGTAAAGCTGAAATTTCAAGTTCACTTATGGTGTTTATGTTTTTAAGAAGTACTGTGTTTACGATTTTTAGAGTAATTGATTTTTTTATAATTAATACTTGTGCTCTTTCGGATAATGTATTCCAAAAGCTATGAGTTGTCAAATTTGTTTGGACGAGTAATATTCCTCCAGGTTTAATGCTTTCTAACACCGAATCGTTTTCGATGAAGTTTACATGGTCTGTAAAGATAAAATTAGCCTTCTTAATTAAGTATGGAGCTTTTATAGGTTTGTTGTCTATTCGTAAATGCGATACGCTTCTGGAATTCGATTTTTTATAATCACACTCGATATACCCTTGTATGAAAGTCTGGTTTTTAGAACCAATGAGCTCTAAGGTATGTTTAAATTGTTCAGTCAGTGAGTTGTGTTTTGTTTCGTAGAATACCGCTTGATAGGATTGATTGATGTTTAAATTATTTTTTACATCTAAACTTAAGCGTGTTATATCATCTTGGATACCCACAGTAAAATGATTCTTAGGGCTGTTGGTTTTAAGGTTTTCGAAAATAGCTAGAACCATTTTGGGAGTAAATTCTTTTGAAGATAAGCCGTAACGTCCGCCATATATTTTAGGTAAATGTGTTATTAGGTTAGTTTGATAGGCTTCTGTTAACGTTTCTAATACATCTAAATATAAAGGTTCGCCGTTGGTGCCGGGTTCTTTAGTTCGGTCTAATACGGCTACAGATTTGCAAGTTTTTGGTAAGGCTTCAATCAGATGTTTGCTGCTAAATGGTCTGTACAATTTAACTTTAATCAAGCCTAGTTTTTCGCCTTTCAGGTTTAATTGCTGAATAGTTTCTTCAATGGTTTCAGTTGAAGAGGCCATGGATATTATTATAGATTCAGCCTCAGAGTGTCCTATATAATCGAAAAGTTTATAATGTCTTCCGGTTAATTTTTGAAAAGAATCCATTGTAGATTGAACAATATCAGGACAGGTATTATAAATTGAGTTTGTGGCTTCTCGACTTTGAAAAAAGACATCTGCTCCCTGTGAAGTGCCTTTAATGGTCGGTTGGTTAGGATTTAAAGCACGATTGCGGTGGTTTTCAATTTCCTGGGAAGGCATCAATAATTGAATGGCTTCATCAGTAATCGTTTCAATTTTTGAAATTTCATGAGACGTTCTGAAACCATCAAAAAAGTGAATAAAAGGAATTCTGCTTTTCAGACTAGCTACCTGAGCAATAAGAGCAAAGTCCTGAGCTTCCTGAACAGAAGCACTAACCAACATAGCATATCCAGATTGTCTAACGGCCATAACATCGCTATGATCGCCAAAGACTGATAATGCATGGGTAGCGATACTTCTGGTAGCAACATGAATAACATTTGGGGTAAGTTCTCCGGCAATTTTATAAAGATTTGGAAGCATTAATAGTAAACCTTGTGAGGCAGTAAAGGTTGATGATATAGCTCCGGTTATTAAGGCACCATGCATGGCTCCGGCAACTCCGGCCTCACTTTGCATTTGATATACACTTGGAGTCATGCCGTGATAGTTTATTTGGCCTTCGGCTGCCCACTTTTCAACCAATTCGCTCATTTCTGATGCAGGAGTAATTGGATAGATGGGCATCACGTCGTTCGTTTTAAACGCGATCCTTGCCACAGCTTGATTGGCATTTACAATATTAAATTTTGAAGTGTTCATGGTGTTGTTAAAAAATTAAGTGATAAAAAATGGCTACCGGTTAGTTTTTAGTAGCCATTTTTTTAATAGACTATTGTTTTACAATTTCTATTTTAACAGGCGTAGGGTTAGTAATCATGTCGAATACTGGAGAGAATTTGGCAAGGTTTTCTAATTGTTCAGCCGTAGCATCAGACTTTACTTTTAAAGTAAAGGTGATGCCGTCGAATCCAGTTCTAACTTCAGGATCTAATCCTAAAAACCCATGTAAATCGATGTCACCTTTTAAAGACGATTCGGCTCCTTCAATGGTAATACCATTTGCAGCGGCATGGTAAACCATAGCGCCTGTTAAACACGAGCCTAAAGCGTGTAATACAACTTCTGGTGGAGTAGCCGCTGTATCGTTACCTAATAAGACATTAGGGTGATCACATTCCATAGTGAAAGTTTCTTGACGCGTGGTATCTTCTTGTCCGACACCATAAAATTCTTTGATGCTTGACACACAGTGTCCGCCATCAATCCAGTTGTTTTTAGATCGGAACTGGAATTTTGCTAATTCCGGATTTTGTTGAACTGCTCCAATAGTTTCTACTAATTGATCTACGTTTACTCCGTTTTTTACATTTGCTGTTGTAATCATGTTTTCTAAATTTTAAATTGATTAATTTGAATAATTGTTTCGTTGCCATAATAGATGCATTTGGCGTGCCAAACTATTTAAAATATTGAAAACCAGTAATTTATGTGTTTTTGTAATGCGAAGTTAACTAACTGAAAATCGTGTATTTACGATATTTCGTTAGTGTATTTACGATATTTCGTGAATTTACACAGGTCGTTCTATGCCAAAAGCTTTAATTTTTGATGCCAGGGTAGTAGGGGGAATTTTTAAAAGAGATGCAGCACCGTTTTCACCAGATATTTTCCATCTGGTTTGTTTAAGGGCTTTAATAATATTTGATTTTTCTAATGCAGATAGTTCCTCAGCGGTATAAATTTTATCTGCTATAGGTTTTGTCGCTTTTGTATCTTCCTGTATTTGAAGAGGAATAATACTCTGTAGATTAAGGATTTTGTTTTTAGAAACAATAACCGCACGTTCTATCAGGTTTTGAAGTTCACGGACATTCCCGGGCCAATTGTAATTAATAAGTAAGGATCTATCGGCTTCAGATAGGGTCATAGGTAGTTTGCCCATTTTTTTTGAAAACTGGTTAGCCATCTCCTGTGCTATTAACACAACATCCGCGCCACGGCTTCTTAAAGCTGGAACTTCAATAGGGAATACATTTAGGCGATAATATAAATCTTCTCTAAACTTACCTTCTTTGGCAAAAGTTTTCAGGTTTCGATGAGTTGCCGCAATTATGCGTACGTCAACTTTAATGGTTTCAGAGCTGCCAACCGGATCAAATTCTCCTTCTTGTATAACCCTTAAAAGTTTGGGTTGAAGTTCTAAAGGCATTTCTCCTATTTCATCTAAAAATATAGTGCCTTTGTCAGCCAGTAAGAAACGTCCTTTCCTACTGGCTGTTGCTCCCGTAAAAGCACCTTTTTCATGACCAAACAATTCACTTTCTATAAGATTAGCAGGAATAGCACCGCAATTAATTTTAATGAGTGGTTTATCGCTTCGGTCACTTTCTTTATGTATCGCCCTGGCAACAAGTTCTTTTCCTGTTCCTGTTTCACCATGAATTAATACCGTGGCATTAGTTTTTGCAACCTGATGAATAAGGTTTAAAACTGTTTTCATACTTTGGTCTTCGGCTATGATGCCATAACCACTAGTAAGTTCTTGTATTTCTTCTTCTAAGTATTGCGTTTGATTTGTGAGCTGATTGATTTTGTTTTCAGCTCGAATGCGGTCTTCGGTATTTCTTAAAATTAAAGTGTAATAATACTCGTTTTCAACACCATACTTACTTATGGTGCCTTCATTTAAAGTTTCAGTATTATTTGAACCAATAACTTTAATAATTTGTGGCAGGAATTGGTTTATGGTATTATTATCAATTTCATTGCTAACAATGGTTTCAATTAAATCGGCGCTGTCGTCGTCGAAAAAAAACAGGACATTTCGTTGTAATACATCGTCGTTTTCCAGCATTTTGTTAGCTGAAGGGTTGGTTAAAATGATTTTAAAATTCTGATTAAACATAATAATGGCATCCATAGCACCATTAATAAGGCCACTCATTTTAGAATGAGCGATTTCAATGGCTTTTTTAGAACTGGCTAAACGCTCTTGGATGATGTCTAATTCACGATGGCGTTTAATTAAAACCGATAAAATACCGTTGGCAAAACCGGTGTCTGTTTTTATTAGGTTAACGAAGTTTTTTCGGTCTATTATTAAAACGTTTGTTTTTTCAACTGTGGTAACCGAAGCAGAACGCCTTTGGTCGTCTATTAAAGCATATTCACCAAAACATTCTCCAGCTTTAAGAAAACAATAAATATGGCTGCCTTCATGAACCTTTACATGACCTTCAAGAATAACATACATAGAGTCACCAACATCCCCTTTGGTTAAAATGCTTTCATTTTTTAAATAGGTTTCTGTTTTTGATGATTTGCAGAGGTTGTCTAATGAAGGTCTGGAAACCTCGGTAAAAAAAGGAACACCTGTTAGGAATTCAGAAACGTTATTTTTAAAAGTGTCCGGCATTTAAGATGGTATTGTTCTATAAATATAAATAATTATCAATATACAATTCTGTTTATGAGTTAATTATGTGAAATGTATTGTTTTAAAAGATAAAGTTTTAAATTAGTGTATTAAACTTTTATCTATTACGATAAAATGGCACAGTCAAGACAACTTGTAGCAATAATGTTTACCGATATTGAAGGGTATACAGCCTTAATGCAAAAGGATGAAAAACAAGCTGTGCATATACGTCAAAAGCACCGTGAAGTGTTTAATATGTCAACAAAAGAGTGTGAAGGTGAATTAATTCAGTATTACGGAGATGGCACATTAAGTGTTTTTAAAAGTTCGATAGCGGCAGTTAACTGTGCGATTAAAATGCAGCAGTATTTTCAGCAAAGTCCTGTTATTCCGGTTCGTATTGGAATTCATCTTGGAGATATTATTAAAACAGAAACCGATATTATTGGAGATGCCGTAAATGTGGCATCGAGAATTGAATCTTTGGCTGTTGCAGGAAGCATCTTGGTTTCAGGTAAGATTAACGATGATTTAAGAAACCAAAGTGAATTTGAAACTAAATATCTTGATGTTTTCGAATTTAAAAATGTGAATCAAACCATGCCGGTTTTTGCTATAGCAAATGAAGGAGTTGTTGTGCCGAATTTATCTGAAATAAATGGGAAAACCGAAGAGCGTATAGGGAAATCCTTCAAAAGTTTTAAGAGAAAAGCAGCTGTTTTACTTTTTGTGTTATTGGCTTTTATTGCCACATTATTAATAACCAGACAGCAAACCAGTAACGGTCATCAATTAAATGAATTAACAATTGCTGTACTACCATTTAACAGTGTGAATTTAGATAATAATTCGGAGTCTTTTACCGATGGTGTTACCGATGATATAATAACTCACCTTTCTAAAATCCAGCATTTGCAAGTTATTTCCAGAGCATCGGCCATGCATTACAAAGGAACCGAAAAGTCTATTCAGCAAATAGCAAAAGAATTAGATGTAAATTATATTCTAGAAGGAAGTGTGCGTGTTAATGATAATCAGGTCCGTATCAATGCCAATTTGGTAGATGCCGCCAGTAATAAAAATTTATGGGCCAATAATTACGATAATACGATGGTGCAGATATTTAAGTTGCAGACTGATGTTTCAAAAGATATAGCTAATGCACTTAAAATTCGATTGAGTGAAACTGAGGAATCTCGTTTAAATAGTTTACCCACAAATAATCCGGAAGCCTACAGTGTGTTTAAAGAAGGTCAAATGTATTTACACAGAGGAGGAGGAAAAGTTGAGGAACTTAAAAAAGCAGAGCAATTATTTAAGCGCGCCACAGAGATTGATCCTAATTTTTGTAGAGCCTATGTTGGTTTAGCAGAAACCTATCTTGAATATATTTTCTGGGGAAGAGAGTCTCCAAAAAAAATGTTGGAACAGGCATCTATACCTGCGTTAAAGGCTTTAGCGATTAATTCAAATGATGGAGGGACTTTTGGAGCCTTAGGGGCTATTAGTTATTATAAATACCAGAGAGAAACAGCCATACTTTACTTGAAAAAAGCTATTGAAATTAACCCAAGTTATGTAAACGCTTATGATAAGTTGGCATGGATTTATGCATTTGAAGGAAATCTGAAATTGATGGAGGAGAACTTCAATAAGGTAATTAAATTAGACCCTTTGTCCTCCAAATATATAGGTGATATGGGGCAGCACTATTATTATCTTGGTGAATATCAAAAAGCCATTGATAAAATGGATGAATCCTTAAAAATGTTTCCAAATAATAATATGCTGATATGGATGAAGGCCACAAATTTAACCGGTTTAGGAAAATATCATGAAGCTATAGAGCTTTATACATCCAGAAGTGTTGCTTCTAATACCAATTGGATGTTAGGTTACTCTTATGGTATGATTGGCGAACGAGAAAAAGCCCAAGATATTTTAGAATACCAGCTGAACAAAAACAAAATGGTTTATGTGCCACCTTTTATGATTGCAACCATTTATATGGGCTTAGGAGATGTTGAGAATGCTTTAACCTGGTTGGAAAAAGATTATGAAGTTGGAGGTCAAGGACTTTTCTTTTGGGGACTGAAGCAAGATATAAGGTTTAAACCTTTAAGGGAAGAACCAAGATTTCAGGCTTTATTGAGTAAAGTAAACTAGCTTTAAAAATTAAAAGCGCAATCTAGAATATCGATTACGCTTTTAGGTGACTAATTCAAATAAAATATTAAATAAACTTACCATTACTATTTAACTTCAAAGATTTTTTATTACCGTTTGCATCTATTTTTACCTTGTAAATTTTGTTTGTTCCAGCTTGTTCATTGTATGTAACTATATAGGTGTTGGTTTTAATAACAGCACCGGGATATTCATTGTTAATAGCATCTAACACAATACGAGGAAGTCTGATATCTTTAAAGCGTTCATACGATCTTAGAAGATTTCCTTCCGAATCAAATACCGCATTAATTTGACCGTTTTTATCGGCACCTTCTTTAAAGGCTATTTCAAATGTATCTGGTTTTTCGCTATAAGATTCGTGTTGTGTAATATCAAAATTAGCAACCATTGTTTCTAATACACTAATGCGGTCACAATCCGATGATAATGAAACGGCTTCATGGTATTCATCGTTTAAATGATTTTTTGTTGTTTTGGCAATTGAAGATTTCCCTTTTATTGATTCCACAATATAGTTGTCATCAACCATAAAGTCATCATTTAAAATAGCTATTAGGTTATCTTTAAAACTTGAAATTTTACTTGATGTAGCAAAATTGGGCTCTCTTTCTCTTACTATTTTATGAGCATTTGCTTTATTCCATACAACCTCAGGAGATTCTATTAAAAACGTTTCCATGATTGTTTCTAAATAGAGTGGATGACGTTGATCCTCGATTTGTGAATAACTTAGGTTGGCTAAGCCTAAGAGGGTTAAAGCCAGTAAAAAATTTTTCATCATAATAGAATTTAATTAAACAATTTGCTATTACTATTATTCAGGGAGAAAAATTTTATACTGTAAAACTAGTCCGATTATGCAATGTCGTTTGCTACCTAAGTAGCATTTTAATATGTTTTAAGAAATGTTTAACTTTTAATAATCACTCGTTATTTAACTTATCTAAGAGTAGATTCATATTCTTTATTTCTATTGTTTTGTTTTTAATGTCAATAATGCCTTCTTTTTTAAAGATTTGAATCTGACGGTTTAAAACGGCTCTGGTTGTACCTATAAGTTGAGCGAGTTCTTTATGAGGGAGGTTGTTTATGTTTTCAATTTGATTTGAAGAATGGTTGATGTTATTTATAAGAAGCTTTGCTAATTTGGTCGAGGTGTCATCAATAGAAGTACTGGAAACATAGGCTTCTAAATCATTAAGTTTGTAAAGCGTATAATGTAGTAATGATTTATAAAATTCAGGATTATCGGCCATCCACCGTTTTAGTAAAAGTGAGTTTGTTACTAGTATCTTGGCATTTGTTAAAGTCTCATAATACACTTTGTGTTGAGAAAAATTCAATAAACGCGACACATCAAAAGCATCATGTTTAACTAATAAAAAAAGAGTGATTTTACGGTCTTTAGATTTGTTGTAATAGTAGAGTTTTAGTTTCCCCGATATAATAATGTAAAAGTTATATTGAGTACCATCTCCATCTAACAGGCAGGTGTTTTTAGGCCATTGTTTTACTGTGGAAATTTTCGTGTAGGCATGTAATTGCTCATCAGAAATCTCATTGAATAAAGAGTTTTCTTTCAGAATAGGGATGATATAATCTTTATTTTCTTTAGCCATGTTAGGGAACAGTTATTTTTAATAAAGATTATCAGGGAGGTGCTATAACCTCAGGGTATTCCAAATTTAATCAATTTTAAGTTAGTAATCTCAATTTTTAATTAGAATTGTTTTATTCCCAGTGTTAAAAGAAATACTTTTGAAGTCTGAAAATTATACACTACACACATGTCCTTTTCAAAAAAATTAAAATCAACTTATTCGCCAAACAGATTAGCCGTAAAACTTAACACAAAAGGTGAGCAGTTTGTTTTAAAAGGGCACCCTTGGGTGTTTTCAAACAACATAACAAAGATAAAAGACGATGCTAAGTCGGGTGATTTAGCTATTGTTTTTGATAAAAGTAAAAATAGAGTTATTGGTTTAGGGCTTTACGATGCCAACTCGCCAATACGTATAAAAATGCTGCATAGCGGGTTTGAAAAGGCCGAAATAAATGCTGAATTTTTTCAGAATAGAATTAACGAAGCTTT
This sequence comes from Aestuariibaculum marinum, assembly GCF_014596975.1. Taxonomy (GTDB): domain Bacteria; phylum Bacteroidota; class Bacteroidia; order Flavobacteriales; family Flavobacteriaceae; genus Aestuariibaculum; species Aestuariibaculum marinum. The sequence continues at coordinate 103,581 of NZ_JACVXD010000001.1, forward strand.
CGCTAAACGTCATGAATTACTTCAAACCAACACCAATAGTTATCGTTTATTGTTTGGAGAAAATGATGGTTTTCCAGGGCTAATTGCTGATGTGTACAATACAGTTTTAGTGGTGAAGATCTATTCAGAAATCTGGTTACCTTATTTAGAAAGTATTGTGCCAAGTCTTCAAAAAATATCGGAAGCCGAAACGGTTGTTATTCGTTTAAGCCGAAGTTTAGAACAATCTAAACTGCATGATTTAGAAAATGGAGAAGTAGTTTTTGGGAAGCTCGAAAATGAGGTGGTTGAGTTTGTAGAACATAATGTAAAGTTTTCAGCTAACGTTATTAAAGGACATAAAACGGGTTATTTCTTAGATCATCGTGCTAATAGAAAACAAGTGGGAGAGTGGAGTAAGGGTAAAACAGTTTTAGATGTCTTTAGTTATGCAGGAGGATTCTCGGTTCATGCATTGTACAACGGAGCAACCTCAGTAACGAGTTTAGATATTAGTAGACAGGCTTTAGATATAGCAGTCGAAAACGGAAAGCTTAACGATTATCCTGGAGAACATAAAATTATAGCAGGCGATGCTTTTGAGGAACTTCAAAAACTTATAGACAACAAGGTAACATTTGATGTTGTGGTTATCGATCCACCGAGTTTTGCCAAGCAAGCTTCAGAAATAGACTTGGCAAAGAAAAAGTATGCCCAGTTGGCTCAGTTAGGAGAAAGACTGACTGCAAAACACGGGCTTTTGGTTTTGGCGTCTTGTTCATCACGAGTAACGTCGCAAGCTTTTTTCGATATCAATCAGCTAGTTTTAAGCAAAGTTAATCGTCCGTATAATTTAAAATTAAAAACCTATCACGATACCGATCATCCTATTGGATTTGAAGAAGGCGCTTATTTAAAATGTGGATATTATCAGTTTTAATATTCAGATTGCATAAGGTGTTATGCGTGCATAATATTTTGTATGTTTGTATAAAACCAACAGTAAATGTCAACTAAACTTACCACACTTCTCAATATTAAACACCCTATTATTTTAGCACCAATGTTTTTGGTGTCTAACACGGCCATGGTTAAGGCAGCCATGAACGAAGGGATTGCCGGGTGTATTCCTGCGCTTAATTACCGAACCTTAGAAGAATTAAGGTTAGCTATTAAGGAATTAAAGGAAGCTAAGGTAGAAGGAGGTTCCTTTGGTTTTAATTTAATCGTTAATAAATCAAATATTAAGTACAAAGATCAGTTACAGGTGCTTTGTGACGAAGGGTGTGACTTTATTATTACCTCCCTCGGTAATCCCGAAGAAACCATTACCGAAGCTCATAAAGCAGGAATTAAAGTGTTTTGTGATGTGGTTGATTTAAAGTATGCTAAAAAAGTTGAAGCCTTGGGGGCCGATGCCGTTATTGCTGTCAATAATGAAGCAGGTGGCCATCGAGGCGATTTATCGCCTGAAACCCTTATAAAATTATTAACGGCGCAATGCAAAATTCCTGTGATTTCAGCGGGAGGCGTTGGTTGTAAAGCTGATGTAGACAGGATGTTAAGTTATGGTGCAGCGGGAGTATCTGTGGGGAGTCCGTTTATAGCCTCAATGGAAGCTAACGTTACGGACGAATATAAACAGGCTTGTGTAGATTATGGTGCAGATGATATTGTTATGACCGAACGTATCTCTGGGACACCATGTACTGTGATTAACACCCCTTATGTTAAAAAAATAGGAACTAAAGCAACATGGTTAGAGTCTGTTTTAAATCGACATAAAAAACTTAAGAAATGGGTGAAAATGATTCGGTTTTCAATAGGTATGAATGCCACAAAAAATGCAGCTACAAAAGCGACGTATAAGACCGTTTGGGTTGCAGGTCCAAGCATTGCACACACGACTGAAATATTGCCGGTTTCATCTATTATAAAACGCTTAATTGAATAAGGGCTTTTTTCTGAATTGTTTATTATAACTTTGTTTGCAGAAATTTAGAAATTAAACAATAATGAAACATAGATATTTAGGCCAAAATGGTTTTGAAGTTAGTGAAGTAGGATTAGGATGCTGGCAATTGGGAGCCGATTGGGGGCAAGATTTGTCAAAAGAAACAGCATTCGAAATTTTAAACGAAGCCGTAAAAAACGGCATCACCTTTTTTGATACTGCCGATGTTTACGGTAATGGAAAAAGTGAAGCGTTAATTGGTGAGTTTTTAAAAACCTGTGATATACCAATCAGAGTAGCCACTAAGTTTGGTAGAGCTGCCAATGCTTATCCAGATAAATATACTAAAGATGTATTGCGAAAAACGGTTCAAGAATCCCTTGAGCGTTTAGGAGTAGATAGTTTAGATTTGCTTCAATTACATTGTATCCCAACGGAATATTTAAAAGAAGGAGAAATTTTTGACTGGTTACGAGATTTAAAAGCAGAAGGTTTAATACAACATTTTGGAGCAAGCGTTGAAACGGTTGAAGAAGGATTGATTTGTTTAGAACAGGAAGGTATATTATCACTACAAGTTATTTTTAATGTATTTCGCCAAAAGTTGGTAAGCGAATTATTACCTCAGGCACAAGAAAAAGGTGTTGGTATAATTGTAAGATTACCATTGGCAAGTGGTTTGCTAACTGGAAAATTTAATGCAAACACTACTTTTGCTGAAGACGATCACAGAAATTTTAATCGCGACGGACAAGCTTTTAATGTAGGGGAGACTTTTGCAGGATTGCCTTATGAGAAAGGATTGGAGTTAGTTGATGCTATTAAAAATAATATCCTTCTAGATGAATTGACTATGGCACAACTGGCTTTACGTTGGATTTTAGATCACAAAGCGGTAAGTTCAATTATTCCTGGAGCGAGTTCAAAACAACAGGTTATTGGTAATGCTCAGGTATCAAATTTAAATGCCTTATCTCCGGAAGTACATCAGGCATTAACTCAATTATATAAAGAAAAAGTTCACGATTACATTCGTGGGGGATATTAAAAACCCTGTTAAAACACACTAAACATCGCAGCAAGTTAGTTTCTGCGATGTTTTTTATGTTAAAAGATGTTTTGATACGTTAAAACGTTTGATATTCAGAGTTTAATAAACTAATTTCGTAAGAAACGTATTAAATTTATTTTTCTTATGAAACACTTAACCTTATCTTTCTGTATAGCTTCACTGCTGTTATTTTTTTCTTGTAAAACATCACAATCTACCAGCGATGCATTGTTCGATACACAATGGGAATTAGAATATGTTACCGGACCCAGAATAGCTTTTGAGGCGCTTTATCCGAATAAAAAACCTCAAATTACATTCAATAAAGAAGACGGTAAAGTCATGGGGAATAATGGTTGTAATGGATATTCAGCCGATTATACTTTAGAAGGTAATAAATTATCTTTTGGAGAGCCCGGACCATCGACTTTAATGTTTTGTGAAGGAGGAGGAGAAGCAGTGTTTTTAAAAACCATGAAAAAAATTGAAGCCTACAGCATAGATGCAGATGGTAAATTGAACTTAATGATGGGAGATTTACCAATGATGCGCTTTAAAAAAATAACACGTTAGTTATGCGTAGATTGTTATGTTATTTTCCAGTTTTTGTCATCTTATGTTTTTCATGTAAAAATCAAAAAACAAAACCTTCCGAAGCGTTAGAGGTTGAAGCAATAGATGTTGCTGATATTCAGGTAAAAGAAGAAAATTCAGAAGCTATGAAGTCTGGTTCGTATTTTATAGCTGCAGGAACGGAGCCATTTTGGGGATTGTCTATAGCAGATAATAAAATTGAATTGAAAATGATGAGTGACACGATAACAACACCTCATGTAGCCCCTGTTCGTGCGATGGATGCTAATGTTAAGCGTTATAGAGTTGAAACGGAAGCCGTGAATTTAACTATCCAGGTTTCAAAGCGTAAGTGCATTAATGCCATGTCGGGAGAGGAGTTTCCGTATTCTGTAACGATAAATTATAATTATACGGGACTGGAAACAGAACATACTTTTCAAGGGTGTGGTTACTATACAACAACGTTAAAAACGGGTTGTTATGCTTATAATGATAATAACAATTCAGTAATGTTTAAAATTACAGATGTAAGTGATGAGGTTTTCGGCAGATTAAAATATAGTTATCATGAAAAGGATGAAAGTACTGGTAATTTTAGAGGAAGGTTGTATCGTGATAGGCTGTTTGGAACATTCACATTTATGTCAGAAGGTATTGAAAGTGTTCGAGAAGTGGCCTTTTTGGTAAAACAAGATACCTTAATTGAAGGATTAGGGGCACTAAATGAGGCAGGTACTGCGTTTAAATTTAGAGATAGTATTCAATATACATCTAAAACCCCATTAACAATTACGGATTGTAAATAATATTGATTTAAGCTCTTATGAAAACAAGGTTAGCTTATAGCATTGCGATATTAGGTTGGTTTGCTGTATTGATGCAGTTTGTATTGATGCTGATGAATAAAACCATGTCTTCAACCGAAACGATAGTTCGGTTTTTTAGTTATTTCACGATTCTAACCAATACCATAGTCGCTTTATTTTTTACCACTAAAAATTTAAACTTACAAAAGGTAGATTTTAAAACCTGGTTAACACCTATAGCTGTGTATATTACAGTAGTCTGTTTGGTATATCAGATTTTATTAAGGCCTGTTTGGTCACCGGTAGGGTTTCAAATTGTAATAGATGAATTATTGCATAGTATAATCCCTGTTTTAACGGTGTTATATTGGTTTTTATATGACGGTGCTAAGCATGTAGTTTGGTCGTTAATTCCCAAATGGTTGATATATCCGTTAGTGTATTTGATTTATATTTTAGTTCGAGGTATGTTTTCTGGTTTTTACCCGTATCCGTTTATTAATGTTCTGGAAATTGGCTGGCAACAAACACTAATTAATAGCGCATTAATGTGTTTGTTGTTTTTAATGTTGTTTTCGATGTTTATTGGTTTAGGACAACGTTTAAAGTTGGGCAATTATAACTGATTTTATCTCTGGCCACTCTTCTTTTAAAATACCATAATAGCAAGTACTTCGTTTAAATCCGTCGAGCATTAATACATCTTTTCTTAAAATACCTTCTAACGAAGCACCTATTTTTTCAACGGCTTTTCTTGATCTTGTGTTGCGCTCGTCTACTGTAAAACAAACTTTATCAAAATTCAGAGTTTCAAAAGCATATTCCAGCATTAAATATTTCATATGCAAATTGAGTCCGCTGCCTTGAAATTCTTTTCCAATCCATGTCCAACCAATATGCAAAAGTTTGTTTTGCCAGTTTATTAGTGCAAATCGCGTGCTTCCGGCATACGTGTTTGTCTGTTTGTCCAAAATAATAAAGGGTAATGCTGATTTATGGTAATAGGCATCGACCGCAGTCTGTACATAACCTTTTAAATCCTCTGGCGTATCAATTTTACTTGGCGAATATTGGACAAGGTTCGGTTGTTGCGCGATATCTAAAAGATGTTTGTAATTGCTCAGATCCAACAAGGAGAGTTTTACACGATGATTTTCGAGAGAAGGAGCTTTCATAAAAGTGTTAGGATTCAAAATTTTAATTAAAGGTTAATTTTTGATGCCTTTCCTTAGCATTTTGTATTTTTACCTGCGCTAATAAAAATACAATATTAAATGCCATTATCTAAAGAAAATGTAATAGCCCAAGCCAATGCGGCTTGTAAAAATACTTTAATGGAAACCTTAGAAATAGAGGTTGTAGATTTTGGCGATGATTTTTTAGTAGCGCGCATGCCAGTAAACTCTCGTGTGCATCAGCCTGATGGTGTTTTGCATGGTGGCGCTACAGCTGCTTTAGCTGAAAGTGTAGGGAGTTTTGCTTCGCATATATTTATAGATACTGAAACGTTTTTTGTACGTGGTATAGAAATTTCTGCAAACCATTTAAAAAGTATTCGAGAAGGCTTTGTTTATGCCAAGGCGACATTTGTTCATAAAGGAAGAACAACACAGTTGCTCGACATCAAAGTAACCGACGAGGATAACAACTTAATTTCGGTTTGCAAATTATCTACCATTTCGTTGCCAAAACAAGGATAGTTAATGACCCTATTTAATTTTTTTAACTGTATTGAAACCCAATACAACAACAAGTTGCCTTTTGTTGCTTATCGGAAACCCGGAGAATCTTCCATTTCCGGACTGTTACAAAAAGACAATGCCTTACATGTAACTAAAGATTTTACCGAAAAAGGCTTTGTTTTTGCACCTTTTGATGATGCTTCAGATGCTGTTTTATTGCCAGTAGATTATGCCTCAAAAATTGTATGTTCAGATTATGAGGTGATTCCAACGCAACTCAACGTTAAACCACTATCGGTGGTAACCGATGAGCAAAAAGTGTTTCACATTAATTTGGTGAATAAGGGCGTTGAAGCAATAAAGGATTCAGCTTTTAAAAAGGTGGTTTTATCAAGACAGGAAGCTGTAGAAATTAGCGAGCAAAATCCAATAGAAATTTTTAAGAGTCTTCTGAATCATTATTCTTTAGCTTTTGTGTATTGTTGGTATCATCCTAAAGTTGGTTTATGGCTTGGAGCCACACCGGAAACCTTAATAAAAATTGAAGGGCATCAGTTTTCTATCATGTCTTTAGCAGGAACTCAGGAATACAACGGAACACTTGATGTAACTTGGCAGGATAAAGAAAAAGAAGAACAACAGTTTGTTACCGATTTTATTGTAGACAGCATTAAACCATCGGTAGATTATTTAAAAGTTTCCAATACAGAAACTGTAAAAGCAGGTAACTTGGTGCATTTAAGAACTTTGATTTCGGCCCGGTTAGATTCAAATTCAGCATTAAAAGATGTGATTTCTATTATTCATCCAACACCAGCGGTTTGTGGTTTACCAAAACAGGCTTCGAAGGATTTCATCTTAAAAAACGAAAACTATAATCGAGAATTCTACACAGGATTTTTAGGTGAACTTAATTTAGAAACTGTAGTTAAACCGCGTTCTGGGCGTAGAAATATAGAAAACAGAGCTTATGCTATTCCTAAAAAAAGTACGCAGTTGTATGTTAATTTGCGCTGTATGCAAATCAAAAATAATACGGCTATAATCTATGTTGGAGGCGGTATAACTTCGCATTCAAATGCTGAAAGTGAATGGGATGAAACTGTTTCAAAATCTAAGGTGATGAAAAATGTACTGTAATTAGGGTATTTGCTGCGCTATTATTACTTTTACATATTCATTAAAAAGCTATGATTTACCCAAATATTCCTCTTGCTCAAACTGTTATCGAGTTGTGTAAAGCTAAAGGTATTCAACATATTGTAATATCTCCAGGAAGTAGAAATGCACCTTTAACGCTTGGTTTTTCCAATAACCCATACTTTAAATGTTACAGTGTTGTAGATGAGCGTTGTGCCGCTTTTTTTGCTATGGGTATTGCGCAACAAATACAAAAGCCTACAGCAGTAGTATGTACCTCAGGTAGTGCACTTTTAAATTATTATCCAGCGGTAGCCGAAGCGTTTTATAGCAATATTCCGTTCGTCGTGTTATCAGCCGATCGTCCAAAACATTTAATTGGTATCGGTGACGGACAAACTATAAATCAGAAGAATGTTTTTGATAACCATATTCTCTATTCAGCAAATTTGAAACTGGATTTGAAGGATGAGAATAACCTTCCGGGAAATGAAGATTTACCGATTTTCAAAAATTTGGAAGACCGATTAGAACGTTTTTTAGGACTTCAAAAAGATATTCAGTCGTTCAACGAAGAGGAAATTCAGGTAGCAATAAATCATTCAATCATAAAACAAGGGCCAGTTCACATTAATATTCCTTTTGATGAACCCTTGTATCAAACGGTAGATAAGTTAAGTGTAGCGCCGAAAGTAACAGAATTTTCTATTAAGCAAAAAACTATTGAAAGTTATACGTTGCAGGAGTGTCTGGAAGACTGGAATGCTGCTACCAAAAAGATGGTTTTGGTGGGGGTAAATCAGCCTAATGCCATTGAAAAAAAATGGCTTGATGAGCTGGCTGAAGACGACAGTGTGATAGTGTTTACAGAAACCACATCAAATTTAAACCACGATAGCTTTTTTCCGAGTATCGATCAAATGATTGCGCCATTAACAGAGAAGGAAGAGCAGGCATTGCAGCCGGATATTTTGGTTACTTTTGGAGGATTGATTGTATCAAAAAAAATTAAAGCTTTTCTACGCAAGTATCAACCAAGAGAACATTGGCACATAGGGAAGAAAGATGCAAATGATACATTCTTCTGTCTAACCAGTCATTTAGAGGTCACTCCAAATCAGTTTTTTGAGACGTTTTTACCAAAATTAACGCACTATGTTAAGAGTCATTACCATTCCGATTGGATGAAGGTAAGAGAACTCCGTTTGGAAAAACATCAGCAATACTTAGAACAAATTCCGTTCAGTGATTTTAAAGTATTCAATTATTTATTTAAAGCCGTTCCTAATCATACGGTATTACAAATAGGAAACAGTTCTGCTATTCGTTATGCGCAACTGTTTACGTTAAATAAGACACTAGAAGTGTATTGTAATCGAGGAACCAGTGGAATTGATGGCAGTACCTCTACAGCGGTGGGTTGTGCAGTAGCTAATGAAAAACAGACTACATTTATAACGGGAGATTTAAGCTTTTTTTACGACAGTAATGCGCTTTGGAATAACTATATACCCGCTAATTTTAGAATAATAGTAGTGAATAATACGGGTGGTGGTATTTTTAGAATTCTCCCAGGGCATAAGGATACAGAAAACTTCGACACCTATTTCGAGACCAATCATAATCTTACGGCAAAACATCTTTGCGATATGTATGGTTTAGATTATGCTATAGCTAATGAAGAAACCTCTTTAGAATATGCATTACAAGGGTTTTATGAGAAAAGTGAAAAGCCTAAATTACTGGAAGTGTTTACGCCAAAAAAAGTTAACGATAAAGTTCTATTAAACTATTTTGAGTTTTTAAAATAAGTCGTTTTATCCGTTAACAATTACTTTCATTGTAAAGTCTGTGTTATATGTGACTTTTCAATTTTTATAGTGTCTTAAAATTAAGTATATTTAGAACAACTAATTTATTAATTTATAAAAGACCTAATTATGAGTAAAAGAGATGAGCTTATTGCAAAATATGCTGCCGATTTAAAAGAAAAATGTGGAGTAGATGCAGATATGGATTTGTTAACGAAAGTAACTATTGGGTGCGGACCTGCAATTTATAATGCAGATGCAGCAACAGTTTCCGGATCTGATGAAACCGAGGTAGCAACGGTAAAAAACAACTTTTTAATTAAAAAATTAGGTTTAACCGATGGTCCGGATTTAGATGCAGGCATTGAAGCAGTTATGGAACAATACGGTAAATCTAACCGTAATAAATACCGAGCTGTAGTTTATTATTTGCTAACTAAGCATTTTGGTAAAGAATCTGTTTATTAGAATACACTTAATTATATAAATGAAAAGCGTTGTAATTATGTATTGCAGCGCTTTTTTTATGTCTTATATTTATTAGAAAAACTCTTGTTAATATTATTACCTTTGCAGCATGATAAATATAGGGCAAATTAATACATTAGAAATTCTACGTGAAACCGATCATGGTATTTACTTGGTAGATGAAGATAATAATGAGGTTTTACTACCAAACAGGTATGTTCCGGAAAGCTTTAAAATTTGGGATAAGCTAGATGTTTTTGTGTATTTAGACAATGAAGAACGTCCGGTAGCAACTACCGATATGCCTTATATAAAACTAGGTGAATTTGCCTTATTACGTTGTAGTCAGGTGAACGATTATGGTGCTTTTTTAGACTGGGGACTGGTTAAGGAATTATTTTGTCCGTTTAAAGAGCAAGCTTTTAAAATGAAACCTAAAGGGTGGTACTTGGTGCATTGTTATATGGATGAGAAGACCGAAAGATTGGTAGCCTCAAGTAAAACCAATCGTTTTTTAAGTAATAAAGAACTTACCGTTAAACAGTTTGATGAGGTGGATTTAATTGTATCGCATCCTTCAGAAATTGGTATGAACGTTATTGTGAATAAAAAACATACAGGTTTAATTTATAACGATCAAATCTTTACAGAGCTTAGCGTAGGTGATAAATTAAAAGGAATCGTTAAGAAGATTCGTCCTGGCAATAAACTGGATATTGTTTTAGGACAGATTGGTTATAGAAATATAGAGCCTAATGCTGAACGTATTTTAAAGGAGTTGGAAGACAATAGTGGCTTTTTAGATTTAACTGATAAGTCGTCACCCGAAGATATTAAAGACCTACTTCAAATGAGTAAAAAGAACTTTAAAAAGGCAGTAGGTTCTTTATACAAAGAGAAGAAAATTGAGATTAAACCAGACGGCATTTATTTAGTTTAGACCTTTATGATTAATCAAGATACCATAGTTGCCTTAGCAACCCCTTCAGGAGCAGGAGCTATTGCGGTTATTCGTTTGTCTGGTAAAGATGCGATTACTATTGCCGATAGTTGTTTTAGGTCGGTTGTAAATAATAAATCGCTTGCCAAACAGAAAACCCATACCATACATTTAGGACATATTGTCGATGGACCTAAAACCATTGATGAGGTTTTGGTGTCGGTTTTTAAAAACCCGAACTCCTATACCGGTGAAGATGTGGTTGAGGTGTCTTGTCATGGTTCTAATTATATTCAACAGGAAATTATTCAGTTGTTTCTTCGAAAAGGCTGTAGAACAGCAACGCCTGGAGAATTTACATTGCGAGCATTTTTAAATGGAAAATTAGATTTAAGTCAGGCGGAAGCTGTAGCCGATTTAATTTCCAGTGATAATGAAGCGTCTCATCAAATAGCGATGCAACAAATGCGTGGTGGATTTTCGTCTGAAATCGCTAAACTTCGTGAAGAGTTATTGAATTTTGCTTCCTTAATAGAATTAGAATTAGATTTCGCAGAAGAAGATGTCGAGTTTGCAGACAGAACTCAGTTTAAAGATTTAGTAGACCGCATTAGTGTGGTATTAAAGCGTTTAATTGATTCGTTTGCTGTAGGGAACGTTATTAAAAACGGAATTCCTGTAGCTATTGTAGGCGAACCTAATGTTGGTAAATCTACTTTATTAAATGCCCTTTTAAATGAGGAACGCGCTATTGTATCAGATGTTGCAGGAACGACAAGAGACACTATTGAAGACGAAATTTCAATAGGAGGTATCGGTTTTCGATTTATCGATACTGCCGGTATTCGAGAAACTCAGGATGTGGTTGAAAGCATTGGTATAAAAAAGACGTTTGAGAAAATAGAGCAAGCTCAGGTTGTGGTTTTCTTAGCAGATAGCACCAATCTTAAAGAGGATAGTTTTATTAAATCGTTTAAGATAGAAATTGAAAAAATTAAGAATAAATATCCGCAAAAGCCAATTGTTATTATAGCTAATAAAATTGATAAGCTTTCAGAAACCGAAATAGAGAATATTAAAAGTCAGATTTCAGATTTACATTTATTATCGGCAAAAACCGGATTTGGTGTCGAAGACTTAAAAGAGAAACTACTAAGTTTTGTAAATACCGGAGCTTTAAGAAATAACGATACCATTGTAACGAATACAAGACATTACGACTCGTTATTGAAAGCTTTAGAAGAGATTGAAAAAGTGCGCTACGGTTTAGATTCTGGTTTGTCTGGAGATTTATTGGCTATCGATATTCGTCAGGCCTTGTATTACTTCGGTGAAATTACTGGTCAGGTTACGAACGATGAGTTACTGGGTAATATTTTTGCTAATTTCTGTATCGGTAAATAGCCACACAAAACATAATATTTCAACAACAGCCTCTTTGGTATCAAAGAGGCTGTTGTTTTTCTATATAGTTGCTTGATTACTATTAATTTTATTACATTAGTAAGTAAAGCATTGTATTTTGATACCAACTAAATCTCTACCGCAATTTTTTATAATGTTTATGTGCTTTGTATTAACAGCACAAGAGCATCCACCTATTCAAATTTATACGCCAACCGATTATGGAGCAGAGAATCAAAACTGGTCTATTTCTCAATCTCAAGATAAATATATTTATGTAGCCAATAATAAAGGGCTTCTTGAATTTAACGGTGCGAAATGGACGGTTTACGAATCTCCAAATAAAACTATTGTAAGGTCGGTTAAGGTGATTGATGATTATATCTATACAGGGAGCTACAGAGAGTTTGGTTATTGGAATAGGTCTGAAAAAGGGGTATTAGAATACACCTCATTAGCTTTACAGCTTGATATTGATTTTTTGGAAGACGAAGAGGTTTGGAATATTCTGGACGTGGAAGATTTTATTTTATTTCAAACGTTAAAAAGAATTTATGTTTTCAATAAAACAAAGAATTCAGTTAACATTATTGAGTCAAATTCAGGAATTTATAAAATTTTCAAGATTAAGGAAGGGGTTTATTTTCAAAAGCCTAAAGAGGGTGTTTTCGAAATTGTAAATGGCCAGGCAAAACTAGTCACATCAGACGATATTTTAAAAAATAACCTTTTGGTTAATATTTTCAACCATGAAAATAAAACCCTCTTTCAAACAGAGGATAAAGGCTTTTTTGAGCTGGAAGGTAATGATTTAATTCAATGGGAAATTCCTGCTAATAAAACGCTTTTAAACGATAGAATTTATAGCAGTATTAAGCTAGAGGATGATAGTTTTATTTTGGGTAGTATTTCTAACGGAATTATCCATATTACAGCTTCTGGAGATATTAATTATCAAATCAATCAGAATAACGGTTTAAGTAATAATACGGTGTTATCGGTTTTTGAGGATGTTGACAATAACATTTGGTTGGGACTTGAAAACGGAATTAATTGTGTTAATATTAAATCACCTTTTAGAATCTATAATGATGAAAAAGGAGAGATTGGTTCGGTAAACACTTCCATTGTTTATAGAGACAAATTGTATATCGGGACCAATCAGGGCTTGTTTTATAAAGAATTCAAAAGTAATCATAACTTCCAGTTTATTGCTGGTACACAAGGTGCTGTTTGGTGCTTAAAAAATATAGATAACACGTTGTTTTGTGGTCATAATTCAGGGACATTCATCATTGAAGACAACAGAGCAACTTTAATAGCCGATGTTTTAGGGACCTGGGATATTAAGTCTGTTAAAAATCATGAAAACTTGCTTATTCAAGGTAATTATAGTGGTTTAAATATTTTAGAGAAAAAGAATGACTCATGGTTATGGCGAAATACTATTGAAAATTTTGATATTTCCAGTCGGTATTTTGAAATGATCAATGCATCAGAACTTTTTGTAAGCCATGAATACAAAGGAGTTTTTAAAGTTAAGTTAGATCAAGATTACAAAAAGGCAATAAATGTGGAACAAGATCGCTCGGTGGATAAAGATGTGAAGACGAGTCTTACAAAATTTGGAGGAGATATACTTTATACGCAAAGTAAAGGTGTTTTTAAGTATGATTTAAAAACAGGGAAATTTTTAAAGGACACAATAAAGAGTAAATTGTTTCATACTGAAGATTATACCTCAGGGAAACTGGTTTATACAAAGCAAACCAATAAGCTTTGGGGTTTTTCAAGGCAAGGACTCAGTTATTTATCTCCCGGCAAACTGAGTAATACATTGGATTTGCATACCATTGCGTTACCAGGTTATGTAAGAAATGATGTTTCTAGCTATGAAAATATAACTTATCTGGAAAATAATAAATACCTGTATGGTACCACTACAGGATACATTGTAATAGATTTAAATGTCTTACAAAACAAACCACATAAAGTTCATTTAAATTTAGTATCTAATAGAAATCTTAAGGGCAGTCATGAGAATGTTTTTGTTAAGATAAATGAAGCAGGAACGTTTAAAAATAACAATAATAATTTAGAGTTTCATTTTAGTGTTCCTGTTTATGAAAAATTTTCAGTACCAGAATATCAGTATAAGCTCAAGGGTATTTATGATGAATGGAGTCAATGGTCCACTAAATCGGAAGTGTTTTTTGAAAACTTACCATTCGGCGATTATAAATTCTCTGTAAGGTCGCGGTTAGGTAACGAAATTTCAGAGAATATAGAAAGTTTTAATTTTTCTATTGCAAGACCATGGTATTTGTCAAATACCGCCATTATAGGGTATATCATTACTGTGGCGTTATTTTCAATATTTATGCATCATACCTACAAGCGTTACTATAAAAGGCAACGTGAAAAACTCCTTTATAAAACACAGCGTGAATTAGAACTCAAAGAATTAGAGAACAAAGAGCAAATCATGCGTCATAATAATGAAAAGCTTAAGCAGGATATTGAAAGTAAAAACAGGGAGTTGAGTCTGTCCACGATGAATTTAATTAAGAAGAATGAGTTTTTAAATAATCTTAAAAAGGAGCTGAAAAAGATTCCGGATGACAAGAATTTAAACAATGTAGTTAAAATCATTGATAAAAATCTTAATAATACTGATGACTGGCAAACGTTTGAAGAAGCCTTTAATAATGCCGATAAAGATTTTCTTAAAAAGATAAAAACATTACATCCGTCGCTAACCTCAAACGACTTACGTTTATGTACGTATTTGAGGTTGAATTTATCCTCAAAGGAAATTGCACCTCTATTAAATATATCTCCAAGAAGTGTAGAAGTTAAACGTTACCGATTGCGAAAAAAAATCGATTTACCTCACGATGCGAGCTTAACAGATTATATTTTGAAAATATAACGACACAACATTTAACTTTTTCACCTATACAACACCACAACATTTGCTGATTTTATAGATTTTAAGTAAATTCTATAGCTTTTATAAATTCTTAATAAAACCTAGTAATATTAAGGTTTTGTTAGTTTTTGTTGTTCATTATTGTGATGTATGTTTTTTGTAGTGGTAAAAAATTAGAATACATCAATATGTAAATATAATTTTATGGAAACTAAAATAAACTAAATTCACATGAGACATTATCTCTTTAAGATTTTAACATTATTCTTTGTTTCCTATGCTAGTGCTCAAAGCATTGAAATAAAAGGTAATGTGAAAGATGGTTCCGGTGTGCCTATTCCCGGAGTTAACATCTTGCAAAAGAATACAGCAAATGGAACTGTTTCTGATTTTGATGGAAACTTTACCATTTCTAATATTGAAATAGGATCAATACTAACCTTAAGTTATATCGGTTTTATAACTCAGGATGTTGTTGTTGAAAATGATGCTTTTTTAGAAATTCAATTACAAGAAGACCTCGCCAAATTAGACGAAGTTGTGGTTATTGGATATGGTACACAAACTAAAAAGGAAATTACTGGTGCTGTAAGTGTGTTGGGAGCAGAAACTATTGAAGAGTTGAAACCAACTCGAATAGAGCAAGCTCTTCAAGGTCAGGTTGCCGGGGTTAACATTACATCACAATCGGGATCGCCAGGAGCCGGAGCGACCATCAACATTCGTGGGGTATCTACAAATGGAGATAGCCGACCATTAATATTAGTTGATGGAAATGTTATAGAAGACCTTAGTGTTATTAACCCGAACGATATTGAAAGTATAAACATCCTTAAGGACGCAACTGCCGGTATTTATGGGGTTAGAGCAGCTAACGGTGTTATCTTGATTAAAACTAAAACGGGACGAAAGGAGATGCCGCTTCAGGTTGAGTATAATGCTTATGGAGGCTTTCAGCAAACCACCAGAAAAATCCCTGTTTTAAACGCGACAGAGTATGCGTTAATTGTTAACGAAGCGCATGCTGCTGGCGGAAGTGCAATTCCGTTTCCAGATGTTTCTGGTTTAGGGTCAGGAACCGATTGGCAGGATAAAGTATTTAAAAATGCTTTTATAACTAATCATAACATTTTGTTTAAAGGGGGGACGAAAAATTCCTATTATTCTTATAGTGGGTCGTTTTTAACGCAGGATGGTATTGTGGGAGGTTCGAGATCAAACTTTACACGTTTTACAAATAATATTAGTTATAATGTTGATTTTCTGAAGAATTTCAAATTTACTTCAGGATTGATGCTTATAAGAACTAATAAGCGAAACCTACCTGAGAATTCTAATTCTTCCGTATTATTTAATGCCTTAAATATGGCGCCTACATTTTCGGTTAGAGATGAAAATGGTGATTATACTTTAGCTGAAGGATTGGGAGGAGAGGTTATAAACCCGCTGGCTCAAATCGATGATACTTTCGATAGAGGGAAAGTATTAAAGCTTAGCGGTAATGCTGGTTTATCATATAATTTTTTAGACCATTTTACGGCTCAAACCAATATTCAGTGGAATTATTCCGAAGTAAGTTCTAACATCTTTAATCCGGTGGCTTATTTCGGTAGTGGTAAAAACAGTAATGTTGATAGAAGCTCGATTGTAACAACTTTAGATCATTATAGAGATTATACGTTTGATGCTTTTGTTAAGTATCAGAATAACATTAATGAAACCCATAATATCAATGTACTGTTAGGAACTTCGGTATTTAAAACGACAGGAGAGTTTTCAGGACTTACAGGATATGATGTAACGATTGCGAACCCTTCTCTGGATGTGGCTTCCGATATTGAAGACCGCTACGAAGCGCAAGGTAGAAACCCAAGATTCGATTCTAGACTACTGTCTTATTTTACAAGGTTACAATACGATTATAAAGGGAAGTATTTATTTTCGGCAGTTTTGCGCCGTGACGGTTCAACAAAATTTGGTCCTGAAAATAAATTCGGATTTTTCCCTTCAGGATCAATAGGTTGGGTGGCCTCAGATGAGCCATTTCTTTCAGAGAGTAAGTTTTTCGATTTACTGAAATTCAGAGCGTCTTATGGTATTTTAGGTAACGATAGAATTCCTGATTACCGCTTTGTATCACTTTTAAATGGGGAAGGGACTTATATATTTAACAATCAGGAAGTGTTCGGTGTGGCCAGCGGAGCTATTTCAAACCCCGGAATTAAATGGGAAAAGCAAAAAACCTTAGATATTGGTGTCGATATGCGCTTTGCAGATAATAAAATTGATATCACAGCCGATTATTTTAAGAAACGTACCGAAGATTTACTGGTCATCCCACAGGTGTCAGGATTGTTAGGAACAGGTGGAGCACCAGTAATTAATGGTGGAATAATCGAAAATTCAGGATTTGAATTTGCCATAGGATATTCCGATAACATTAGTGATGATTTTAAATTAAGTGTTAAGTATAATTTAACGGCACTAAAAAATGAAGTGATATCTGTAAATACCGATGGAGATTTCTTAACAGGAGGTTCCTTTGGTATTGGTCAGCCAACACCTTCAAGAATGGAAGCTGGGTATCCAATTGGATATTACAGAGGCTATAAAACAGATGGTATTTTCCAAAATGAAAATGAAGTATCCAATTATCCAACAATCGATAATCGTGTACAATCGGGTGATTTAAAATTTGTGGATATTAATAATGATGGTGTTATTGATGATGCCGATAAGACCAATATTGGCGACCCAATTCCAGATGCAAACATGGGACTTAATTTGTCGATAGATTTCAAAAACTTTGATTTTTCAGCTTACGCTTTTGCTTCGTTAGGAAATGAAATTGTTAGAAATTTTGAGCGTAATCAGGCTTTAACCAATAAAACGGTGTATTATCTGGACCGCTGGACGGGAGAAGGTTCTACCAACTCAACGCCGAGAGTCACTACAGGAGCGACATCAAATATATTATTTTCAGATTTTTATGTGGAAGATGGTTCATTTGTAAGACTGCAAAATATACAATTGGGTTACACCTTTGGAGATAAATTTTTTGGCGGTTCAAAAATAAATAAACTTCGCTTGTATGTGTCTGCAAATAACTTATTTACCCTGACTAAATATTCGGGTTACGACCCAACAGCGTCTAGTGGAGCTCCTATTGGCGGAGGAATCGATCAAGGGTTCTATCCAAGTGCGAGAACCTATTTATTCGGTGTTAACTTAAAATTCTAATCTCATCATGAAAAATATAAAACTAAATATAATCTTGTTGATGGCGCTAATCGCATGGTCGTGTAGTGATGACTTTGTAGATGTAGCTTCGCAGGATACAAACTCGGAGGACTTTTTTAATTCTGAAAAAGATTATCAGGATGCTTTGGTTGCTGCTTACGATTATTTGCAGGCTACAGCTAGAAATGTTCAGTTAGGAGAAATAGCTTCAGATAATACCTTGTGTGGCGGTGAAAGTGCTACAGATGTTATCGGATTTCAGGAAATAGACGATATGATTCATACGCCAATTAATGCCAATTTAAGAGAAATCTGGACTTGGATGTATACCGGGGTGAATCGTGCCAATTATATAATGGAATTTCAGGATAAATATGATTTTACAAGTAAAACCAGCGTTATTGCTCAAACTCGATTTTTAAGAGCCTATTACTATTTCGAACTGGTAAAATGGTTTGGTGATGTGCCTTTAGCGATAGATAAACGTATTCAGTTTGGAGAACAATTTGATATTGATCGTGCCCCAGCATCCGATGTTTATGCATTAATCGAGCAGGATTTAATCTTTGCAGCTGGTAATTTACCATATACACAAAGTCAAACAGGTCGAGTAACGAAAGGCGCAGCTCAGGCATTATTAGGTAAGGCATATTTGTATCAAAATAAGTTTTCTGAAGCAGCAACGGTTTTAGAAGATTTAATAAATAACGGACCACATAGATTACTATCTTCCGAAGAAGCTCCGTTAATGTTTGAAAATGAATATGAAAACAACATTGAATCGGTGTTTGAAATTCAATACTCAGATGTCGATGGTGGTAGTTATGATTGTTTCCAATGTTTGGAAGGAAATTATGCTGTTGGATTTAATGGTGTAAGAAGTTATGATGGACCGCTTTACGACTTTGGATATAGTTTTAATGTGCCAACTCAAGAGGTTGTCGATGCTTTCGAAGAAGGAGATATCCGATTAGGGTATTCTATTTTAGATATCGAATCCTGGGCAGAAGAAACAGGAGCAACTTACGCAACAGGTTACGAGCATACGGGATATTTCAATTTAAAATATATCGCCAGAAAAGGAGATTTAAATCAGCCTGATGCCGCATTAACCAATCCTAATAATTACAGATCCATTCGTTTTGCTGATGTTTTACTTATGGCTGCTGAAGCTTTAAACAGAGGAAGTATTAGTGATACGCGTGCAGCCGAATATTTAAATATGGTGAGAACCAGAGCGACATTGGCTCCAGTGAGTGTATCAGGGTCTAATTTGACCAATGCCATTTACAAAGAGCGTCGTGTAGAATTGGTGGGAGAAGGGCATCGTTTCTTCGATTTAGTAAGAACAGGACGAGCAGCTCAGGAAATTGATGGTTTTGTTTCTGGTAAGCATGAGCTATTTCCAATACCCGTTGAAGAGATTGAATTATCTGGAGGCAGATGGAACCAAAACCCAGGATACTAAAAAACGACATTATGAAAACAGTAAAATATATATACAGTTTATGTCTAATGCTACTAATAGTTTTTAATTGTAGCGACGACGAAAACTTCGAGTATTTAGACGATATCGTGGCGCCTTCAGGTGTTACAGCAACTTTTCTTCCGGTCTTGGATGAAGCTAACGGAGATTTAGGATTGATTACTATTACACCAAATGCAGTAGGAGCATCATCCTATAATATCGATTTTGGAGATGGTACTTCAGAAAAAGCTAAGGTGATGCAGGGGGAAAGTGTAGTCCATAAATATGCTGAAAAACCTGAAGGTGAATTTTATACAGTAACGATTGAAGCTGTAGGATTATCAGGATTAAAAACTACAGCAACCGAAAATCTGGAAGTTGTATTTAAAGCTCCTGAATTGAGTTGTGATATTGTTAATGGTTCAGATATTAAAATCTCAAATAATGAAGCCATTTCGAAACAAGTTGATGTTCAGGTGAGCGCAAAATATGGATTGAGTTATGAAGTGTATTTTGGAGAGGACGGAAATGATGAGCCGATGGCCGCGAATATCGGTGACCCGGTATCTTATATTTATCAGGAACCCGGAACTTATAGTATTAAAATTGTTGTTATGAGTGCGTCATCACAAATAACAGAATGTACTTTTGATTTTGAGGTTACCGAAATCTTACAGCCTATAGAATCTGCTCCTTCACCACCAAATAGAGATGAGCAGGATGTGATTTCTATTTACAGTGCAAAATATAACGATGTTGCAGGGACTAATTATTTTCCAGATTGGGGACAAGCTGGTCAGGGAAGTGGCTGGGCTACCTTTGATTTAAACGGTGATGAAATGTTACAATACATTAATCTAAGTTATCAGGGAATTGCTCTGGCCGACGGAACAACCATTGATGTTTCAGGAATGAAATACTTACACCTTGATGTTTGGACGGCTTCAGAAGGCTTAAAAATGGAAACCTCTTTAATCAATAATGCTTCTGGAACAGTAACTGAAAAACCAGTTTGGCGCGATTTAACCTCAGGAGAATGGACAAGTTTGGATATTCCAATTTCAGAATTCACAGATCAAGGACTTACAGTAACTGAAATTTTCCAAATGAAGTTTGTTGGAGAACCGTGGGCAGTTGGTACAGTGTTTATTGATAATATCTATTTCTATAAACCTTCAACGGTAGCAGAAACGCCGGAATATAATGCGCCAACACCAACTCAAAATGCATCAAATGTGGTGTCTATCTATAGTGATGCTTACACTAGCGTTGGTATAAGTGAGTTAAATCCGAATTGGGGACAAACCACGACATTAACAGAAGTGAACCTTAACGGAAATAATATTTGGTTGTATGAAGCATTAAATTATACTGGCATCGTTACCGATTATGGTAATCCAACTAATCTAGCAAGCATGGATTATGTGCATTTCGATTATTTTACGCCTGATGCAGAGGCTTTAGGATTAAAATTAGTAAATACTGTAGTGAATCAGGAAGATATTGTATTCGTTGATGAAATTGTACGTGGCACCTGGGTAAGTGTAACCATTCCAATGTCTGAATTTAATATAGATCCTTCAGCGGTAACACAACTGTTATTTGATACCGCAGGGGGCAGTGCTAAGGTATATATAGATAATCTTTATTTTTATTCTGATAGTTCTACGGAGCCGGAGGTAACAGCTCCTGTGCCTACAATTGCTCAGGCCGATGTGGTTTCAATTTACAGCGATGCATATACAGGCGTAACTTTAAACGAAGTAAACCCGGATTGGGGACAAACAACGAGCTTGTCAGATTTTAGTGTAAATGGAGATAATATCTGGTTGTATCAATCATTAAATTACTCAGGAATTGTAACCGATTATGGTAATCCTACCGATTTAACGGGGGTAAAATACCTGCATTTTGATTATTATACACCTGATGCCACAACTTTAGGGTTTAAAATTGTAAATACCGCGTTAGACCCAGTTATGGAAGACATTGTATTTCTACCTAAAATTATTACCGGAACATGGGTTAGTGTAACGATTCCGTTATCAAAATATAATCTTGATTTTTCAAATATTACCCAATTAATATGGGACACTTCAGGAGGCAGTGCAACAGTGTATGTAGACAATATTTATTTCCATAATTAAGAATAAAAAATAGAACGATGAAAACATTAAAATATATATTAATTCCATTTTGTGCGGTTTTATTCTTTATGGTGAGCTGTCAGGATGAAGATTTGGATATTGGTGATATTACGACCCCAACAAACATTCAAATAGATGTCGAGATTATTGGAGTAGATGTTAATAATCCTAACGGAGACGGTACAGGCTTTGTGAAATTTTCAGCTAAAGCCGATAAAGCGATAACCTATATCTACAATTTTGGCGATGATACCGATAATGTAGTTTCAACAGGAGAGACGATGCATCGTTTCACTCAGGTAGGCGTCAATTCGTATACTGTTACAGTAATTGCGTCAGGAACTGGAGGGACTCAAAGCTCCAAGTCTATGGTTGTTGAAGTTTATAGTTCCTTCGAAGATCAGGAAGCTAAAGACTTCTTAAGTGGAGGTCCGGGAACGAGTAAGACTTGGTATTGGGCAGCAGATAAACCTGTAAATATTGGGTTAGGACCTAATGAAGTATCAAGTGGCGGAGAACACAGATACCCGGCTTGGTTCCAGTCTAATGCATGGCATTCAGATAAATTGTGTATGTACGATGCAGAAATGGTGTTTACACAGTCAGCGGATGGAGCTTTAACATATGAACAAACCGTTGGCAATGCATACATTCCTGGTACTTATGCTGGTAATTTAGGGGTTGATGGTGATACGTGTCATGGCGCAGATGTCGTACCATCCTTAGTCGGTATTAAAAATGTACAGTTGGTGCCTTCAACGTCTATAGCAACCATAGATCAAGATGATCCGGACAATGAACCTTATCGCGGTACGACCATTAATTTTTCAGATGGTGGTTTTATGAGTTGGTATGTGGGAAGCAGTAGTTTTGAAATCATAGAAATTACAGATAGCACGCTGGAAGTTCGAGTAACCGAACCTGGTTATGCTTGGTATTGTGTATTTCAAACAGAAAAACCGGTTCAACCATAATCTGATTTAGCTAATGAGGGAGGTTAACCCATTAATCTTCCTCATATAAAAATTTCAAACTTTAAATAATGATAAAGAAGATGCTTTATGTTTTAAATATAGGCTTGTGGTTGTTATTGTCTTGTTCAGGAGGTAGCGATGATGTAAGCCCACCAGATACCCCAAAAGATATTATACCTACTAATTTAACGGTAACGGTTGATGTTTTGGGGACAGACACTAATAATCCTAATGGAGATGGCTCTGGAGTAATTACTGTCTCGATACATGCAGATAATGCCGATTCCTATGGTTTTAAAGTAGAATCTCAACAGGAAGTTAAAAATACAACAGGTGTTTTTGAGTATACGTTTACAGAGGGAGGTACGCATGAGTATGTCATTACGGCTTTTGCGTATTCAAGTACAGGAAATGAGATTAGTACATTTAAAAAGGTTACAGTTTACGTGGCTTCAAACGATTTACAGTTGGTTTGGTCTGATGAATTTGATACCGATGGTGCTCCCAACGCTTCAAAATGGGGGTACGATATAGGTAATGGTTGTCCCGATATTTGCGGCTGGGGTAATGGCGAAAAGCAGTATTACACTAATCGTTCAGATAATGTGAAGGTAGAAAATGGAATGTTGAAAATCATTGCTAAAAAAGAAGACTACCAAGGATCTGAGTATACTTCAGCTAGATTATTAACTAAAGATAAATATGAATTCACTTATGGCCGTGTCGACGTAAGAGCGAAGTTACCTAGCGGACAGGGTACATGGCCTGCCATTTGGATGCTAGGAGCCAATATTGATGAAGTTGGTTGGCCTGAGTGCGGTGAAATAGATATTATGGAACACTGGGGGCATAATGCAACCGTTGTTTCCAGTGCTACTCATACGTTGTCCTGTTCTGGAGGTTGTGAAAATACCAAAGTCGGTGAGACTGTTGTAACCGATTATGCGTCAGAATTTCATGTGTATTCATTGGTTTGGAATGAAGATCAACTACAGTTTTTAATTGATGGTGATTTAAAATATACTTACAATCCTGCTACTAAAAATGTGACTACATGGCCGTATAATAAATCACAGTTTTTGATTTTAAATGTAGCACTTGGCGGAAGTTGGTTTACTATAGATCCGAACTTTTCAGAAGTTGTTATGGAAATTGATTATGTAAAAGTATACCAATAGTATGAAGACAATTCACATATATATTGTTCTGATTCTGCTTGTCATTTTCAATAGTTCTTGTAAAGAAAATGAAATAGGTTGTACCAGAGATAATACAGATAGTATTGAACAGAACGTATCCGATTTACTTTTCAAAATGACTTTAGAAGAAAAGATTGGTCAGATGAATCAATACAACGGATTTTGGGATGTAACAGGGCCTACACCATCTGCAGGAGATGCCGCCAAAAAGTACGAGCATTTAAAGAAAGGTTACGTAGGTTCAATGCTAAACGTACGAGGCGTTGAAGAGGTTAAAGCGGTTCAAAAAATAGCGGTCGAAGAAACCCGTTTAGGTATTCCGTTAATTATTGGGTTCGATGTTATTCATGGTTACGAAACCTTGAGCCCCATACCGTTGGCAGAAGCCGCAAGTTGGGATTTAGAAGCCATTAAAAAATCTGCTGAGGTAGCAGCTAAAGAGGCAGCCGCAGCAGGAATTAACTGGACCTTTGCACCGATGGTTGATATTTCCAGAGATGCCCGTTGGGGACGCGTAATGGAAGGAGCAGGTGAAGATCCGTTTTTGGGGAGTAAAATAGCCGTAGCTCGAGTAGAAGGATTTCAAGGTGAGGACTTATCGTCGCCCGAAACCATCGCTGCTTGTGCTAAGCATTGGGCAGGTTATGGTTTTGCCGAATCAGGAAGAGATTACAATACAGTTGATGTAGGTACGTCCACTTTAAATAATATCATATTTCCACCGTTTAAGGCTGCTGCTGATGCGGGCGTAAAGACTTTCATGAATTCCTTTAACGAGTTAAACGGTATCCCAGCAACAGGTAACACCTTTTTACAAAGGGATATTTTAAAAGGACAATGGAATTATGAAGGTTTTGTTGTTTCCGATTGGGGCTCTATTAACGAAATGATGGCGCATGGTTTTGCAGAAGATAAAAAAGCTGCGGCAAAATTGGCAGTAATTGCTGGGTCTGATATGGATATGGAATCGTACGCCTATGTTGATGAATTAGCAAACCTTGTGAGAAAAGGACAGGTAGATGAAGCTTTAATTGATGATGCTGTAAGGCGCATTCTAAGAGTAAAGTTTGAATTAGGACTGTTCGATGATCCTTACAAATATTGTGACATGGAAACTGAAAAGAAGGTGATCGGTAGTAAAGAAATTAATGATGCTGTTTTAGATGTCGCTAAGAAATCAATTGTGCTTTTAAAGAATAAGAATCAGTTATTACCATTAAAGAAAAGTGGTCAGAATATAGCTTTAATAGGAGCCTTGGCTGCTGATAAAACAAGTCCTTTAGGAAGTTGGCGTATTGCAGCCAAAGACAGTACAGCAGTATCTGTTTTAGAAGGGATGCAGCAATATTCAGAAAATAGGCTGACTTATGCTAAAGGAGCTGATTTAACTTTCGGAGAAACGACTTTCGCTAAAGAATTAGATATTAATATCACAGATAAAAGTGAGTTTTCAGAAGCTGTTTCAATAGCTAAAAATGCAGATGTTGTGGTCATGGTTTTAGGAGAACATGGTTTTCAAAGCGGTGAGGCGAGAAGTAGAGTTAATTTGGATTTACCGGGAGTACAACAGGAGCTATTAGAAGCTGTTTTTGCGGTAAACCAAAATATTGTTTTGGTTTTAAACAATGGCAGACCATTAACTATAACCTGGGCCGATGAGCATATTCCAGCCATAGTGGAAGCATGGCAATTAGGAACGCAAAGCGGTCATGCTATAGCTCAAGTCTTGTATGGTGATTATAACCCTAGTGGAAAATTACCGATGACGTTTCCAAGAAGCGTAGGGCAGGTACCTATTTATTATAATTATAAAAATACCGGCAGGCCGGTTATTCCTGCTCCAAATGAAGTGTTTTGGTCACATTATACAGATGAAAGCAACAAACCATTATATCCATTTGGGCATGGATTGAGTTATACGTCGTTCGAGTATTCTAATCTTCAGATAAGTAAATTAAATAATGATGAGGTTAAAGTTACAGTCGATGTGACAAACACAGGTGATGTGCAAGGCAAGGAAGTGGTTCAGTTGTATGTTAGAGATTTAGTCGCAAGTATTACCAGACCGGTAAAAGAATTAAAAGGATTCGAATTAATAGCTTTAAATCCTGATGAGAAAAAAACGGTAAGCTTTGTTTTAACTAAAAATGAATTAGGTTTCTTTAATAATTCAGGAGCATTTGTTTTCGAGTCAGGTGACTTTAAAGTTTTTGTTGGTGGAAGTTCTGAAACTGCTTTGGAGCAGAATTTTAAACTTTGAGTCTAGTTTAGTTGGTAAAAAGCCTTTCAGTTTAAATGAAAGGCTTTTCTATTTTAAAAAAACTAATCTTCTAAAGTGTTTAATATTTGAGCAAAATTAGCTTTTGTTGTTAAAACCTTGTTGGTGACTTCTATGTTTTTTAGTTCGGTTTCAATCAGCTTTGCTTCCCGGTAATTAATTAAAAATAAAGAACCTTCACCAAGTTCAAATTTTTTCTCCTCGGCTACAACCAGTTTTTTGTAGTCGTTTACCAGATGTTGTACAATGTCGCTTTGCTTTTCATAGGAGTCGATTTCTTGTTGAACCGCATTTATTTTATTAAGTAAACTAACTTTAGTTGACGACAAATTGAAATCAATATCTTGTAATTTCAGTTTAGTTAATTTTAAATCTGCACGAGCTTTTCTTAAAAACAGGGGCATACTAATATTTAATCCGGCTTTGTAGTTTTTTGTGTTTAGTGTATTCAGGTTTTCATAATCACTGGTTAGAAAATTGTACTGAACATCTATTTTAGGTAACAGGTTATTATTGTTTAACCGTTTTTCTAAAACTAATTGTTGTCTTTTTAAGGATAGCGATTGGATTTTTGGATGATTCTCCAGAAGTTCATCATTTATTTCCAGAATACTACTATTTAAAACCCGGTCTGCAACAAAAGGCGAATTCACATCAGGAATTAAACTATAATCCAACTCCACAGGGGTATTATCTTCCAACCATAAATAATTCGATAATTCCAATTGCGATTTAATGTATTTTATTCGAGATTTCTCAACATCTAACGCTCTGTTTTTGTAATTGATGCTCGCTTCTAAAGTATCTACTGCAGGTTTATCTCCAGCTTCAAAACTAGATTTTACCTGACTTAATCGCACATCGGCATTGTTTTGATAATCGTTATAAACCTTGTATTCCTGATAGCTTTTTAGCCAGTTAAAATAGGTCTCTATGGCTTTATAAAGGACGTCGTTTACCGCAAGACTTTGCTTATTTAAACTTATATCTTTATAAAGTTTAGCTTGTTTTAAGGTAGCCATGCGCTCATTGGCTAAAAAGCCTTTTGCTAAAGACATGGAAACTCCTGCACTATACAAGCCATCTTCAGGAACTGTAGATTCAGGATTTAAATAATACCCTTCATTATTTTCATAATTTGCTTTTAGTTCAATGCCGTACCATGTTGGAATTTTAAAAGCGGCGTTTAATTTATCGTAATATTCAGTTCCTGTAAATTTCTTTTTATTGTAATCGACTTCTATTTTAGGGTCGAAGGCACCACGAGCTTTAAGAAGTTTTATTTCTCCTTCTGAAGCAATAAGTCGTGCCTGTTTTACAATGGGATGGTATTGTTTTACATAACCTAAATATTCCTCAAGAGTAAAAATACTATCAGATACCGATTGTGCTTGTGTCTTAAAATTGAAACACAAAATAAACAGTAACAGTGTTGTTAATTTAAGTTTTGTAAAATGCATATGATGTAAAACCATTATGTATAATTGAATGATTTGTCTTGTTACTTTTCTTTACTTTTTTCAGAAGTATCTGCGTTATCCGGAACATAGAAATTAGGAGGGAAACTGTTAATCTGCCTCCATATCTCAAACCAAATAGGAACATCTTCTAAAAGCGCTATGGTTTTTGCTCCAGAGCCAACACGAAGGGCTTCAGGCCAAGGTCCGTACTCAGGATCTCTGGTAATTAAGACACGGTACTGACCATTTTTACTGGCAAAATTTTCAATAGCAACAATAGTTGCACCGTAGGTTCCATACGATACATTTGGCCACCCGCTGAAGACAATAGCAGGCCAGCCTTCGAATTCTACCTGAACGTGTTCTCCTTTATGAAGAAGCGGTAAATCTATAGGTCTTACCCACATTTCAACAGCCAATTCGTAATTAGCCGGCATAATGCCAACCAAAGGCTCACCTTCTTTGAATGTCTCTCCAATACCGGATTTAATAGCCTTATTAATGTATCCGTCTTGAGGAGAAGTGATATATAATAAGCTGTTTCGTTTTTCGTAGTTTGCTAGACTGTTTTCAAGTTTCGAAACTTGAGCCTCTGTATCTAATGCACTAGATTCAGCAGAATAAAAATCACTTTGTGCTTTCGATAGTTTATCAGCATAAGTTGCTTTGATGGTTGAAATATTCAATTTAGCATTTATCACTTCATTTTTAGAGGCTAGCCATTTGTTTTCTTGAGATACATATTTAGCATTGGCTTCCTGTAATTTGTTTCGATATTCTTCAACATCTTTAACAGCTTTAAGCCCTTGTTCTTGTAATGATACCGTACGAGCAAACTGAATTTCGGCAATTTTAGCTTTCGTTTTAGCAGCTTCTAAATCTATACTATCTGATTCTACTTTTAATTTAGATTGCAGGTACTTGTTTTTTGCTTGTTCTAACTTAAGTTGTTGCTCTTGTTGTAACGCAGCGTATTGATTTTTTAAAGCTTGAACTTTTGAGCGGTAAGCATCAACAGAAGCTGATTTTGCTTTAATTTGATCACCGGTACGCTCGGTAAGTAAGTCGTCGAAATATTCGCTTTTAATTTCTGAAATTTTAAGAATGGTATCGCCTTTTTTTACAAAATCACCTTCTTGAACAAACCAACGATCAATGCGTCCCGGAATGGGAGACTGCAAGGTTTGCGGACGTTGGTTTGGTTTTAAAGTGGTTACCAATCCTTTACTAGTTACATTTTGTGTCCATGGTAAAAACAAGATAATGATTACCAATATGCTACTCACCAAAAGCACACGTCTAAACAAATTATGCTGATTGGTATGTTGTGTAGCTTTTCCCGATTTAAATTTGTTTAAATCCAGGAGTTCAGAAACTTTATTATGAGATATATTTAGCATGTTTTTTACGAATTAATTATGTGACCTTCCTCTAAAATGATGTGCTTATTACACATACGTTTCCAGAAATTAAGATTGCTAACCACTACAACACTCCAAGGGTTAGATTTATCACATAGGTACTCGAATATTTTTTCAGATTCTTTATCATTAAATTGTTTTAAGGGCTCTTCTAAAATAAGTACTTTAGGTTTCTTTAAAATAGCTCTTGACAATAGTAGTTTAGCTGAAATAAAGTACGGAATTTGTTTTCCTTCAGGTTTTAATAAGGTATTAAGTCCTTCAGATTGACGTTTTAGGAACGTACTTAAGCCAACTTTTTCAAATACTTCAAAAATTTCTTCGTCGGTAATATCTTTATTGCCAAAGGTGACATTCTCTCTTATCGTACCCTCAAAAGGTGATTCTTCAGAAAGAACCATTCCTAAAAGCGATCGGTATTTATTAATTTGTAAACTTTCAATAGAAAGATTATCAATGTAAATGAAACCGTCGGTAGGAGCAACAACACCAGAAATAAGTTGTAACAGGCTTGATTTTCCTGCTCCACTTTCTCCTTGAATTAAAACACGATCTGTAGGTTCAATTTTAAATGAGATATCCTCTAAAATTGGTTTTTTTCTGTTAGCAACTCGATAACCGGCATTTTTTAATTCTATAGTAAAGGGTCTTGAGTTAGAAACTTCTTCGCCATATTGGTTTTCAATAGACTTGTCTACAACCTGTCCTAGCTTTTCAATAGAGGTTAATACATCGTAAAATGATTCCAGACTTAAAATTAGCTTTTCAACAGAAGCGATTATTAAGATGATAATGATTTCGGCCGCTACAAATTGTCCGATATTCATTTGTTGTTCCAGTACCAAATATCCCCCAACAAGCAGCAGACCTGCTGTAACAATAACCTTAAAGCTAATCATTTGCTTAAACTGGAGCATTAAAATTTTAAAATGTTTTTCTCTTCCGTTTACATAGTCCAGTACTAAATCATCGGTTTTATCGATGGCTAAACTGGTTTTTCCAGATAGTTTAAAACTAATAACCGTTCTTGCAACTTCCTCAAGCCAATGGGCCATTCGGTATTTATATTTTGATTCTTTTAAGCTGGTGTCTAATCCTTTTTTAGCTGTATACTTAAAAACAACAAATATGAGACCTAGTAATAAGAGTCCGAAAAAGATAAAGAAGGGGTGATAGAATGAAAGTAGGATGAGTGCAAAAATAACTTGTAAGAAGGCCGAAGGAATATCAATTAAAATTTTTGATAACCCTTTTTGGATAGTTAGGGTATCGAAAAAGCGGTTGGCTAATTCCGGTAAATAATAATTACGCATTTCGTTCATTTTAATTTTAGGAAACCTATAAGCTAAATCGAACGAGGCTCTTGCAAAAATACGTTGTTGAATACTTTCAATAATACGAATTTGTATCAATTTTAAAATACCCGTGAAAGCAACACCAGAAGTAACCAGAACAACTAAAACAATCCAGGATGTAGATACCTGTCCGCCTTGTAAAAGTGTTATGATGGCTTGTATTCCCAAGGGGAGGGTTAAGGCTAAAATTCCTTCGAATATAGCAAAGTAGGCAACTCTAAAAATGTCTTTCTTTTCAAGTTGAACGAGGCCTAAAAAACGTTTCCAAGGTGATAAAACGCTATTATTCTTCATGCTTTAGGGTGTTTAGGATTAAGTTGGTATAAAATTCGGTAACTGAATGATATTCATTGCAGTTTGTTATGGTTTTTATGTGCTGTTGAAAAAAATGTTGATGCAAAGCGCCTTCAATGGTAGAACTAGCTAAACTTAAAGGGTGTTTATAGGTTTTGCTGAACTCTAAAATTATTTCAGAAAAACGCGTTACTACTCGCTTGAAAGGTTTAAAGAAACCTTCTTCATTTTCTGTGTCTACATCGCAGGTTAGGTAAGCTTTTGCATTTTCACTGATGATTATTTTGTTTAGAATAACCTCGTTAATATGTTCAAAATTACTATCCTCTTCGGTAGTTCTGGTAAGGACTTTAATGGCGCTTTTAAGCTTTTCTTCGGTGTTTTTTAAAGCAAAGGTTTCTAAGACCAGCTGATATTCTATCCAAACCCAATACCAGGAGGTGAGGTACATTAATAAATGATGTTTACTCTCAAAATATCTGTAAATAGAACTTTCATTCGAGTTAATAGCTTGTCCAAGTTTTTTAAAAGTAAACTGCTCAAAGCCTAGTTCATCAATTAATAAAATACTATGCTTAATGATGCGCTTTCCTAAATCTGATGTTTCCGGGTCTTTAATAAAAATGCCTTTCGGGACTTCTATTTTAAAGCTTTGTAAAAGGTTAATCATACTTTTTAAATGTGTACCTCACAAATTTAATAGTAATACTTTTAAAATAGTGTTATTATATATTAAAAATTTGTGAATGTTTTTGAGATATTGATAATTCTAATCGGTATAACTATGAGATACCTAAATTAAGAATAAATTGGTTTTTAATGAATTATAGTAGTGGAATTGTTGGTTTTTATTTACAATAATATTGGTAAAAATAGAATTCTTTAAAAATTATGAAACCCCATGTAAATTAAAACATGGGGTTTGAAGAGTTTAACTATTATGATTAAAACTAAATTATTGGTCAAGTATCTTTAGCATCTTTAATCTAAAGGCATCAACAGTTTCAGCATTATTAGTTGATATGTTTGGTTTTGTGTATACTGTACTTAATAACTCCAAAGCCTTCTGACGATTATATTTTTCTTCAATCATCTTAAGAAGTTCATAATCTTCTTCACTATCACGAAATCGTTCTAATCGCAATGTTGAAAGTGGATAGTTTTTACCAAATTCTTCTCCTCTGTAAATTAAATGGCCGTCTCCTGGTTTTGTCCATTCTGGAATAACATCGGGGTCAATGCTTTCGTAATTATTCACAGCCCAATACAAAAAGCCCTTACTTTGTTCTTTAAAACTTCTCCATAATATTGATCTTGTTCCAAAAGCCGATGTGTTGTAGGTAAAGCCTGGTTTAGCTCCGCAGCAGGTGTAGGTCCACCATTCTTGTTTTGGGTAGACTTTTTCTAAACATTGTTTAGCTCTTTCTTCATTGCTTTGCAATGGGTAAAATCCGGTATTTACAATAACGGGGTAATCTTTATAATAGTCGAAAACCTCAAAAATATCATCACTTTCTTCTGTCATGCCGCAAAAAATGGGGAGTTGAATTTTTAGTGAAGGTGCAATGTTAGAAAGTTTTTTAACGTAGTCTAACACTTTTTCATGATCTTCATAGTTTCGTGGTTCATCATAAAAATAGACATACGCTTTATTTACAAGTCCGGCCTGCTCAACCCTACTGTAAAGTTCCTTTAGTTCTTCATCTGTATAATCATAAAATGGAAGACCAATGGCTGCAAATCTAGGATCCTTAATATAGTTTTTAGTTCTTGGATCACTCCATTCATAAGGCGAAGATTGAATGTGAAGATGTCTGTGCGGTGGTCCCCAATTCACCAGATAAGGAGATAGTCTGTTTTTAAAGCACAACTCGAAATACTGTTTTCTTTTTTTTATAATGTCGTTTTTCTTATTGGATGACGTTAGCGCCGCATCGTAAATTCCAAAGGTTAAAGGAATTGAAGGAGTAATGGGAATAGTTATATCTTTTACCTCTATTGTAAACGTTAAGGTTTTTAAGCCGTTAGTGGTTTTTATATTTAAATAATCGGTATATCTTCCTGGCTTTATTTTTCTGTTAGCATAATAGGTGACCCAAAGAAATACCGTTTTTTGTTTAGGAAGGTATTTATTTTCATCAATAGGAACCAGAAGATCCAGGGCGCCATTGTATTCAACGATTTCACTTATTTCAAAATTTAAAGATTTATTAGACGATTTTTTATTGAACTCTAGATAATCAGTTGTTTCTAATTCAAGAGCTATTTGAAAACTTTCCGATTCGCCTTTGGC
Organism: Aestuariibaculum marinum; assembly: GCF_014596975.1. Lineage (GTDB taxonomy): Bacteria > Bacteroidota > Bacteroidia > Flavobacteriales > Flavobacteriaceae > Aestuariibaculum > Aestuariibaculum marinum. Next base: position 136,453 of record NZ_JACVXD010000001.1, read on the forward strand.
TAAAACTAAATCTGTAGTTTGTGAGCTTTCAGATTTTTTATAATCGTAAGGATTGTTTAAGGAGTGATTAAAATAAACTTTTAACTTGTTTTCTTTTATTTGGTTTGATGTCTTGCAACTTGAAAAAGAAAAAAAGAAAAAACAATAGAAGAAAATGTATAAACTGGGTTTGAAACTCATATCTTAAAGTAAGAACTAGTAATTTTGATAATAATAAAAAAGCCCGTAAACATTACTGTTACGAGCTTTTGTTGCGGAGAAAGAGGGATTCGAACCCCCGGAGGTGTGACCCTCAACGGTTTTCAAGACCGCCGCATTCGACCACTCTGCCATTTCTCCTTGAGTGTCTCATCAGGTATTCCCTGAATGCGGGTGCAAATATAGAATCCTTTTTCAATTCTATCAAAGTTTTGCAAGCTTTTTTTCAACTTTTTTAAATTTAATTTTTAACTCTCTCATTCCTAATGTTTTTAAAAATTAGTGATGAAAATTAAAAATGCAAACCTTACTTTTGTGTAAAGCAATACTAAAAAATGGATATCATAAAACAGCTCAAGTGGCGATATGCAACTAAAAAGTTTGATACAAATAAGAAACTATCACCTGAAAAGCTTGACACTTTAAAGCAAGCGTTTAACCTTACAGCAACCTCATTCGGTTTACAAACCATAAAATTACTTATTGTAGAAACAGAGAGTATACGTCAGTCGTTATTACCCCATGCCTATAATCAGCGCCAGGTTACCGATGCCTCTCATTTATTGGTTATATGTATACAGGAAGACGTATTAGATCATGATGTGGTTAATTATTACGAAAACATTAAAGACATACGAAAAACATCTGAAGATATTTTAAAGCCGTATCGTGAGGACTTAATTAAAATGATGAACAAGATGTCTGTCGAAGAGCGTCAACAATGGTCAAAACATCAAGCTTACATTGCTTTGGGGAATTTAATGACGGTCTGCGCTGTTGAGAATATCGATTCTTGTCCTATGGAAGGATTTAAAGCGTCAGAATACGATAAAATTTTAAATCTTCAGAAAAAGGGCTTAAAATCGGTATTGTTACTTCCGGTAGGATATCGTTCAGAAGACGATATGTTTTCAGATTTCGCTAAGGTTAGAAAACCACTTGAAGAAGCAATCATAGAATTATAAAATAAAATTAATGGCGTTACCCAAAATGGCTTTTGGGCCGGGCTTTAGGTAGTCGCTCTCTGCGAGGAGCTTCAACAATACCTTAATCCCTAACGCAAAAAAACATAAAATAATATGCCAGGATTTGAATTATTTGGAGATTTAGAACGTAAAGAAGTGAACGACGTTTTAGATAGCGGTGTACTAATGCGCTATGGTTTCGATGGTATGCGAAATGGACACTGGAAAGCCAAAGAATTAGAAAAAGAATTAGAAAATACGTTTAAAGCAAATCATGTTCAGTTGGTTTCTAGTGGAACGGCTGCCATTTCTGTGGCTTTGGCTGCAGCAGGAGTAGGAGCAGGAGACGAAGTCATTTTACCAACGTTTACCTTTGTGGCAAGTTTTGAAGCCGTAATGATGTTGGGGGCAACTCCTGTTTTAGTGGATATAGACGATACTTTAACGCTTAGTCCAAATGCTGTAGAAGCAGCAGTTACCTCTAAAACTAAAGCAGTTATGGTTGTTCATATGTGTGGAAGTATGGGCGATATGCATGCTTTACAATCTATTTGTGATAAACATAATTTAATCTTGTTAGAAGATGCTTGTCAGGCCATCGGCGGAACGTACAATGGAAAAGCTTTAGGTAGTATTGGTGATTTAGGTTGTTTTTCGTTCGACTTTGTTAAAACCATAACCTGTGGTGAAGGTGGTGCGGTAATTACAAATAATGAAAACTATTATTTACACTCCGATCACTACAGCGATCATGGTCATGACCATGTTGGTAACGACAGAGGCGCAGAATCACACCCTTTTTTAGGTTATAATTTCAGAATTTCAGAGTTGCATGCAGCGGTTGGTTTAGGGCAGTTAAAGCGCTTACCTGAGATTATAGCCGTTCAAAAGAAGAATTTTACCATAATACGAGAAGCTTTATCACTTATTCCTGAAGTGACGTTTAGAACGGTACCTGAAGGAGGAGAAGAAAGTTATGGCTTTTTAAATTTCTTTTTACCAAATTTAGAAACCGCTCGTAAAGTGTCTGAAGCTTTCAAAGAAAATGGAGTTGATGCCTGTTTTCATTACTACGATAATAACTGGCACTACGTTCGTAAGTGGGAGCATTTAAAAGAATTAAAGTCCTTGTATCCAATTTCAGATGAAGTTAAGAATGGAATAGCCTATTTAAAGGGTGCTGAATTTGCTGAATCTAACTACTATATTGGGCGAAATATTTCCAGTTTAATTAAATTATCGTGGACTGAAGAAGAGGTGAAAGCCAGAGCTTCTAAAATGGTTCAAATTATTCAAAACATACTGAAATAAAGGAGATAACACAATTTTGTGTTATATATCTTTTATCATTTGTTACATATTTTATATTCTCTTCATAGTTGAAGCTTTAAATTTGATTAAGCTATTATCAGTAAAACATTAAAGTTTCAATTATGAAGAGATTTTTTACGTATTCAAGTTTACTACTTTTTATTTTCCTTTTTCAATCCTGTAAATCAAAAACCAAATCTGAAACAGAAATTACTGTAGAAGAAAAAACACCGGTTAAGCCTTATAAGACTTATAAAGATGCTATAGTTTTTAAAACCTTGTCTATGGAGTTTATTGGTCCGGATACCATTTCATCTGGATGGAATACATTTAAATACATGAATAGGGCTAATGAAACACATTTTATACTGTTCGATAAATACCCTGAAGGTAAAACTATTGAAGATGGAGAAAAGGAGATTATCCCTGTTTTTGATAAAGGCATGGATTTAATTAATGAAGGGAATGCAGAGGCCGGTTTTGCCGAATTTGGAAAACTTCCCGAATGGTTTCCTCAAATTGTCTTTACAGGAGGTTCTGGATTAATTGCTGGCGGACAAACGAGCATAAGCACACTTTATTTAGATCCTGGTTATTACGTTATGGAATGTTATGTAAAAATGCCAAATGGTAAATTCCATAACGCCATGGGGATGGTAAAAGAACTCATTGTAACAGATAAAGTTTCTGGTGAAGCTGAACCTGAAGCCGATGTTGATATAACAATTTCGAATGAAGAAGGTATTGTAATTAAAGATAGTTTACCGAAAGGTCAAACGGTATTTAAAGTGACGTTTAAAGATCAAAAATTACATGAGAATTTTGTGCAAACCGATATCCATCTGGCCGAACTTTCTAATGAAGCTAATCTGGACTCACTTGAAGCTTGGATGAATTGGGCGAACCCTAAAGGTTTAATAACCCCTGTACCGGATGGTGTGAAATTTTTAGGAGGCGTTCAGGAAATGCCAGCCGGAAAACATGGATATTTTACGGCTGACTTGAGACCTGGTCGTTATGTTTTAATCTCCGAAGTTCCAGCAACGAAAAGCAAAAACTTACTTAAAGAATTTAATATATCAGACTAATAATTTACGTAATCTACGATTTCTAAACCGTAACCAACCATACCAATGCGCTTAGTTTGAGCACTGTTCGAAATTAAGCGCATTTTATGAATATCTAAGTCGTGTAGTATTTGGGCTCCAATACCAAAGTCTCTCGCATCCATATTAATTCTTGGAGCCTTAGATACTGCATTAGGTTGCTGATTCTCTTTCAAGAAACTCAATCTACTCAAAATATCCATAGACTGTACTTCCTGATTGATAAAGATTATTGCACCTTTACCTTCATCGTTAATTACCTTAAACATATTTTCTAATTGCTCATCAACATTATTGGTTAATGTTCCCAGAATATCGTTATTTATTAAAGTAGAATTGATTCTGGTAAGCACAGCATCGTTTTCGTTCCAAACGCCTTTAGTTAGAGCTAAATGTATTTGATTATTAGTTGTTTGTTTGTAAGCTCTTAATCTAAAACTTCCAAAACGCGTTTCAATTTCAAAATCTTCTTTCTTTTCAATTAAAGAGTCGTGCTGCATTCTGTAGGCCACTAAATCTTCAATAGAAACGATTTTAACATCTAGTCTTTTGGCAACTTCCATAAGTTGTGGTAAGCGTGCCATTGTACCATCCTCATTCATGATTTCAACGATAACTCCTGCTGGCTGTAATCCAGCCAAACGCGCAAAATCAATGGCAGCCTCGGTATGCCCGGTACGTCTTAAAACGCCACCTTCTTTAGCAACAAGTGGGAAAATATGTCCTGGCCTTGCCAATTCAAATGGTTTGGTCGAAGGATCCACCAACGATTTAACTGTTTTAGCTCTGTCACTAGCAGAAATACCTGTTGAAACTCCTTTTCCTCTTAAATCTACAGATACGGTGAAAGCAGTTTCCATATGATCTGTATTATTGGCAACCATCATATTTAACTCCAATTCTTTACAGCGTTTTTCAGTAAGTGGAGCACAAATAAGTCCTCGACCTTCAGTAGCCATAAAGTTGATCATTTCAGGTGTAACCTTGTCTGCAGCAGCTAAGAAATCACCTTCATTTTCACGGTTTTCATCATCTACTACAATAATTACTTTACCATGTCTAATGTCTTCAATGGCTTCTTGTATTGTGTTAAGTTTTATTTTAGAAGTTGTATTATTTGTCATTGTCTCAGTTATCATGATGCAAAGATATTGCTATTTTAAGGAATTTAAACAATTTTGCTTTAAGTCTTCTTTCATTTTAGAATTCAGAAAAACATATCCAATAAAATAAAGTGGTAAGCTTATAATGATTAGTATAATATGGGGTTTCTTTTCAGTTTTATTAATATGCTTGTAAAACTGATTGATATTTAAAATAGTTTTTAAGTAGTATATAATGTACATCGCAAAAGACACGATACTTAATTGTATAGATGCGGTTGCAACAGAGGGTAACTTATTATTGGCAAAAACAAAGTGTAAAATGAGTAAAATGGCGCCAATCGTGTATAATGTAATCGCAAATGAACTATGATCTTTATAATCTTTATAGATGTCTTCTGAAGTATCAAATGCAGGATCAATTTCTAAACCTTGACTTCGTAAAGATCGGGTTGAATAGCCTCTGAAATTTAGAAGTTTTAAAGCTTCGTAACGTGTGTTTTCATCATGACCCAAAGCTTCATAGTTAGCAATAACATCTAGAATTCTATCGTTTTTATAAGAATGCATAAACGTATAATCTACAGTATCCTTATCCTTTATTTTAAGGGCTTTCTTGATAGGTTCAATTAAATGATCGAATTCAAATAGTCCTTTGTCGGCTGTAGCACGTTTGGTTAAGAAGACACCAAGTGGCAACATAACAAGGGTAGAAAACCAACTAGCCAGTATAGGATTAAAACCGCCGTTTTTAGCACTATTGGTTGCAAAAATTCCAATAAAATGATAGGTTAGGAATAATAAAATGGCAACCACCATTGGTAAGCCAATACCTCCTTTTCTAATTAAAGCTCCTAAGGGGGCGCCAACGAAAAACAAGACAATACAGGCCAGACCTAAGGCAAACTTTTCGTGTAGCGAAATATAATGCCTGTTAATCATTGATTCAGCTGCTTTAATTGGGGTTTCCCTCGAAACTATAAGTTGTTTAGCACTTCCCATAGTTTTCTGAGCCATATCAACAAGTTCAACTTGGCGTTTTAAATCAAGACTATCTAACAGAGGACCTAAATTAACTGAATCTCGTTCTTTAACTTTGGATATTCTATGGTTATTAGCCATAATACTTGTACGCTGAAAAATACTTTTTGAAAACGTTTCGTGGTCATCTTTGCGTTTGATTTCAAGCGAATCTATGGCTTTATTTAAATCGACCACATCCAGCATGCTGTACTTATCGGTTTGCGATTCTTCATCCATATCTACATCATTAATCTGAGAGATATCGATATTTATAGTATAGGTCTCGAATGTACTTTTGGCGAAAGGTTTCTTGTTACGTTTTTTAGGATCTTTTGAATAGATATCACTGTAATAGTTCCCATCCTTTAAAATCAATTTTATAACATTCGAATCTTCTCGACTGGCAAGTTCACCCGTTTTAGAGCGGATAACCGTCGCGTTTTTACGACCATCGTTTCCTTTTATATGAATGGTAACGCTATCTAAATACTGACCACGCTCTCCATGCTTTTTGTCAAACTTTATATTATAAGTTCCAACAGGATTAAATTGTCCTTCAGCTAATACCATAGCAGGTTTTAACTTGGCAATATTTCGACGTAAGTTATACGATTTTAATTCAGCCCACGGAATCACATTATTAGAAAAGAAGAAGGTGGTGATTCCTAAAATAACTATAAAAATACTCAGCCCCGACATGGCGCGTTGTAAGGATATTCCTGTGGATTTCATTGCCGCGAACTCGTAGTTTTCAGCAAAACTTCCAAAAACCATAATAGAGGCTAATAGAATAGTTAAGGGTAATACTAACGGAATTAACTTAGGTGTAAAATAAAACAGAAATTTAAAAATTACTTCTATGTCTAGGTCTTTCCCGGCAAGTTCTTTAATGTATAACCAAATGGTTTGTAATACAAAAATGAGCATGAGTATAATAAACACGCTCAAAAAAGTCTTTAGGTAAGACGTTAGGATATATCGGTCTAGTATTTTCAAGTGTAGGTAGCTTAATCTAGATTGTTGATGTAAAAATCTTTGTATTTATTGGCGTCAAAGGTAAATAAGCTTTTTGATAAAGGCTCGTTTGTTTTAAAAGAATTAACAGTAAGCGTTGTTTTCGTACCGTTTTTGCCAACCTGAATTAGATTATAAATGTGTTTGGTTTGTTTGTCGATACCTAACAAAATATTCTTAATTTCTGAATTTGAATCGATAGGTGTTAACTTCACATATTGAATTTTTCTACCGTTAATGTTTTGTTCAATATCCATAGCATAGGTATAGCCATCTTCATAAAACGATAACATTTTACTAGGGGTAACAGAGTCTTCTTCATTATTACCTTCAGAAGAAACGGTTACTTCTTCATCTTCTAAACTTATACTGTATAGTTTTTTACCATCAAAAAGGCGGGTTACACCTAAGATGTTTAATCTGTATTTTTCACCTTCCATCACCACATCACCTTTTGTTTGTTGCTTGATGTTTTCTGCTGTGTTTTCTAATACATATTTAAAGGTAATAGAAATGTTGTTATAACTTTTAACTTTGGTTGATACCTCATTCAAAAGGCTTTTTGCATTATTTTGGGCAAAAGCACAAACAGATAAAGTTAATAGTAAAACAGTGATAATCTTCTTCATTCTCATTTTTTAATTATTGTATTTCGTTTTCTAAATGGTTATCCAAAGCTGTTAAATCTGGTATTAAAACCTGTCTGGCTTTACTACCTTCAAACGGACCAACAATACCTGCGGCTTCCAATTGATCGATTAAACGCCCCGCTCTGTTGTAACCTAATTTTAATTTTCGTTGTAATAAAGATGCCGACCCTTGTTGTGCTGTAACGATAACAATTGCTGCATCTTTAAAAAGTTTATCTCGATCTGATATGTCTACATCAAGACTTGTGCCACTTTCTTCACCAACAAATTCAGGTAACATATAGGCTTCAGGGTAAGCTTTTTGTGATCCGATAAAGTCGGTTATTCTTTCTACTTCCGGGGTGTCAACAAAAGCACATTGCACACGAATTAAATCATTTCCTTGGGTGTAAAGCATATCTCCACGACCAATAAGCTGATCAGCTCCTGCGCCATCTAAAATAGTTCTGGAGTCAATTTTAGAGGTTACCCTAAAGGCAATACGCGCCGGGAAGTTTGCTTTAATGATACCAGTAATAACGTTAACCGACGGACGTTGGGTTGCGATAATTAAATGGATTCCAATAGCACGTGCCAACTGGGCTAAACGCGCAATAGGAGTTTCTACTTCCTTACCAGCCGTCATAATTAAATCAGCAAACTCATCAACGACCAAAACAATATATGGTAAGAACTGATGCCCGTCATTAGGGTTTAATTTACGCGCTTTAAATTTGGCATTATATTCAGCAATGTTTCTACACATGGCAGACTTAAGCAATTCATAGCGATTGTCCATTTCAATACACAAAGAGTTTAATGTATTAATCACTTTAGTATTGTCTGTAATAATGGCATCTTCACTGTCAGGTAATTTTGCCAGATAGTGTCGCTCTATCTTATTGAATAAAGTCAACTCTACTTTTTTCGGATCGACCAAAACGAATTTTACTTCGGCAGGGTGTTTTTTGTATAATAAGGATGTTAAAACTGCATTTAATCCAACCGATTTACCTTGTCCCGTAGCACCAGCCATAAGCATGTGAGGCATTTTAGCAAGATCGACAACAAAAGTTTCATTGCTAATGGTTTTACCCAAAGCAATTGGTAATTGCATATCGGAACTCTGGAACTTTTTAGAGGCAATAACCGAACGCATCGATACGATGGTTGAATTTTTGTTTGGTACCTCGATACCGATTGTACCTTTCCCTGGAATAGGTGCGATTATACGAATACCTAATGCGGAAAGCGATAGGGCAATATCGTCTTCTAAGTTTTTAATTTTTGAAATACGAATACCAGCCTCAGGGACAATTTCATAAAGCGTAACGGTTGGTCCGATGGTTGCTTTAATATTCGAAATCCCAATATTGTAGTTTTTTAGGGTGTCTACAATTCGGTTTTTATTTTCTTCTAACTCCTCCTGATTGATGGTAATGCCTTCGGAATCGTATTTTTTAAGTAAATCTAGTGTAGGAAATTGGTATTTCGCTAATTCAAGAGTTGGATCGAACTGCCCGAAATCGGCAACCAGTTTATCTGAAAGATTATCGGTTTCCGATTGTTCTTCTGCAACTTGTTCTACTTCTATATCTAAATCTTCTTCAATTTCTTCCTCAGCTATATTGACTTCAAGAGATGTGCTGTTTAAAACTGGTTTTTCTTCAGCTTCAACAGTGTTTAATGTTACACTATCACCAAGAATATCATCATCAATGTTGTCTTCAACAGGTACATTAATACTCTCTTTTTCTTTAATATCGAAAGCCGATTTAAAAGCTTCGGCTTCATCTGTTAGGTTATTGTCTACACCAACAACAATATCTTCGTTGGCGGTTGTAAATTCATCTTTAATATCTTTTTTCGCCGAATAAAATACGTTTGCAAAATTTTGGAACGTTAGTCGGAATCGGATGGCTAAATAAGTAATTACGCCAAATAATAATAAAAGAGATACGCCTATTTTACCAATATAATCCTGTAAATACGAATTAACTTCATAACCAATAGTACCGCCAAGGATATCTGTTTTAGCTCCAAAAAAACCGAAAAAAACCGAAAGCCAAATAATGATTAAGGTGCCCCAAAACCAATGCTTTCTCAATTTGGTTTTATTGCTTTCGGTTAAAATATATACTCCAGATAAGCAACAAAGCCCCGAAAAAATAAATGAAGCAATACCAAAACCACGTTGAATGAATAAATCACTTAGCCACGCACCGGTTTTGCTCAACCAGTTTTTAGGTTTTACCTCTCTGGAAGCGAAATCAGAAAGGGTACTTTGGTCCGCTTCACCAGTAAATAGAAAAGATACAAATGCAATACAAAGTACGATACCGAAAATAACCAAAAAGCTTCCGAAAACCAGTTTTTGTTGGCTTGATAATTGAAAGCTAGGTAGTTTAAATTTTTTATTGGTAGAGGTTTTAGTTTTGGTTTTTTTCTTCGCCATTCATGCACGTTTAGGTTAAAACAAAAATACAAATTACTAACGTTTATCCTAACGATATATTATTTTAAAAAATCTTAGGGAGATATATTATGAATCCTATAATTGAGGCGAAAACAGAAGCTATAAAAACAGCTCCAGCAGCTATATCTTTAATATAACCTATTTTATGATGATGTTCTGGGTGAACAAAGTTGGCAATTTCTTCGATAGCGGTATTAATACCTTCAATACTCATTACTAAACCAATAGCAAACAATTGCAAAATCCATTCGGTAGGAGAGATATTAAAAAAGAATCCTGCTGCACAAACACATAAAGCGATTACAAACTGAATTTTTATACTGGCTTCTTTCTTTAAAAGCAGGACAGCACCTTTAAAAGCATAGCCAACACTTTTTAACCGGTTAATGAAGAAGGATTCTTTTTTTGTCACGTAAATATGTGGGATGTTATTTTAAAGCTTCTAAAGCAGCTTGATAATTAGGCTCATCAACAATTTCAGGTACCTGTTCTGTGTAGACCACATTTCCTGTTTCGTCTAAAACCACAACACATCTGGAGTGTAAAGTTTCTAAAGGACCATCGGTAAAGTCTAAACCGTAAGTTTTACCAAAGCTTCCGTCTTTATAGTCCGATAGGTTAATCACATTATCCAAACCTTCAGCACCACAAAAACGTGCCATAGCAAAAGGTAAATCATGAGAAATACAAAGCACTTTAGTGTTCTCCAGAGTACTAGCTTCTTTGTTAAATGCTCTTACCGAGGCAGCACAAGTTCCTGTATCTACACTAGGGAAAATATTTAAAACCACTTTGCTTCCAGAAAAATCACTTAAGCTAACGGTTTCTAAATCGGTATTAGTTAATTTAAAGTCAGGTGCTTTTGTTCCTGTTTTTGGAAGTTCACCCGAAGTATGTATTGCATTTCCTTTTAACGTTACTGTTGCCATTTTTTTATTGTTTTAAATTTCATTAAAAGTAGTAATTAAATGAGAATAACAAAGAAAAGGGCTTTCGGTTTTACAAATCTTTAACGTCTTTATCGGTTACGGAGTTAACAGGTTGTTATCCAAAATAGAGCAAATCCTAATATTATTTGGTGTTGCGAATCCTTCAATAAATTTTATCGATTATTAAATAGTTAATAGAAATATAGATTTATGGTTTTCTAATTACTATTTCTTAACTTTAAGGGAAAGAAATAACCTATAAAATTTTAAATCTCAAAATATGGAAGGAAATTCAAATTCATCCGGCGGAAAATGTCCGTTTATGCACGGCGCAAACACCGAAACAAATCAATCGGTAATGGATTGGTGGCCTAATGCTTTAAACTTAGACATTTTAAGTCAGCATGATACTAAAGTTAATCCTTTGGGAGAACAATTTAACTATCAGGAAGCCCTAAAATCATTAGATGTTGAGGCTTTAAAGAAAGATGTAACCGATTTAATGACCGATTCTCAAGATTGGTGGCCTGCCGATTGGGGGCACTATGGTGGATTAATGATTCGTATGGCATGGCATGCTGCCGGGTCTTACCGAATCTCTGATGGTAGAGGTGGAGGAGGAACGGGGAATCAGCGTTTCGCTCCGCTTAATTCCTGGCCTGATAATGTGAGTTTAGATAAGGCCAGACGTTTACTTTGGCCAATCAAGAAAAAATATGGAAATAAAGTTAGTTGGGCAGATTTAATCATATTGGCAGGAACCATTGCTTATGAAAGTATGGGATTAAAAACCTACGGATTTGCGTTTGGTCGCGAAGATATCTGGGCACCTGAAAAAGATACCTATTGGGGAGCAGAAAAGGAATGGTTAGCACCTAGTGATGGTCGTTATGATGACGTTTCTAAACCAGAAACCATGGAAAATCCATTAGCTGCTGTACAAATGGGATTAATCTATGTGAACCCGGAAGGAGTTAACGGAAATCCAGATCCATTAAAAACTGGTGCGCAAGTGCGTGAGACCTTTAAGCGTATGGCCATGAATGATGAAGAGACAGTAGCACTAACTGCCGGGGGGCATACCGTTGGTAAAACACACGGTAATGGTGATGCCAGTATTTTGGGGCCGGATCCAGAATCAGCTGCAGTTGAAGAACAAGGTTTCGGATGGTCTAACCCAACGCGATCAGGTGTAGGGAAAGACACGGTAACCAGTGGACTTGAAGGAGCATGGACAACTTATCCTACCAAATGGGATAACGGCTATTTTGAAATGTTATTTAATCATGAATGGGAATTAAGAAAAAGTCCTGCAGGAGCGCACCAATGGGAGCCTGTGAGTATTAAGGAAGAAGATATGCCTGTGGATGTTGAAGATATGACAACCAGACATAACCCAATGATGACTGATGCCGATATGGCCATGCGTGTAGATCCAATTTACAAGGAAATTTCATTAAAGTTTAAAGATGATTTCGATGCCTTTTCAGATGCTTTTGCAAGGGCATGGTTTAAGCTAACACATCGCGATATGGGACCAAAAGATCGTTGGTTTGGTCCAGATGTACCTAGCGAAGATTTAATCTGGCAAGACCCTGTTCCAAAAGGAAAATCAGATTATGATGTGGATGCAGTAAAGTCTAAAATAGCGGATTCTGGTTTAACTATTTCAGAGTTGGTTTCAACAGCTTGGGATAGTGCCAGGACGTTTAGAGGTTCAGATTTTAGAGGAGGCGCAAATGGCGCACGTATTCGTTTGGCACCACAAAAGGACTGGGCAGGTAATGAACCTGAAAAGTTATCAAAAGTACTTTCTGTTTTAGAGCCTATAGCTTCTGAATTTGGTATTAGCATTGCCGATACTATTGTTTTAGCTGGTAATGTGGGTGTTGAAAAAGCAATAAAGAATGCAGGAATGAGTGTTACTGTTCCTTTTGCTCCGGGACGTGGCGATGCTTCACAAGAAATGACAGATGTCGATTCTTTTGCGCCGCTTGAACCATTAGCAGATGGATTTAGAAACTGGCAGAAGAAAGATTATGTGGTTAGTCCAGAAGAAATGTTGTTAGATCGCGCTCAGTTAATGGGACTAACGGCGCCTGAAATGACTGTTTTAATTGGAGGTATGCGTGCGATGGGAACCAACTATGGCGGAACTAAACACGGAGTGTTCACTAATAATGTAGGTGCTTTAACGAACGATTTCTTTGTGAATCTAACTGATATGGCCTATAAATGGAAACCTGTGGATAATGGAGTTTACGAAATTGTAGATCGTAAGTCAGGTGCTGTAAAATGGACGGCAACTCGCATTGACCTAGTTTTCGGTTCAAATTCCATATTAAGATCTTATGCTGAAGTATATGCTCAGGATGACAGCAAAGAGAAGTTTGTAAATGATTTTGTGAATGTCTGGGTGAAAGTTATGAATGCCGATCGTTTTGATTTGGCATAGTTGAATCACACTTTCTAAATGTAAATAGAAAATCCACTTTCATCGAAAGTGGATTTTTGTTTTTTATATAGTTTTGGTTAATTTTTTTAAATATTAAAGCTATAATTAAAAATTAGATTTAAAGAATTAGATTTTGTGTCATCAAAATTTGGATTACTACCATTATCCATATCTGTAATCCTGAAATTTTCTCTTATTTCTAAAGAGATGTAATCGTTATTATTCATTTTAAATCCATATCCAAAACCCAAAACAAGATTATAACTTGCTTTTCTAAAGTTATTATTAAAATCTAAATCACTTTCGCTACCGTCATCAATATTTTTAATATTCAATAAATAATCTAACGAAGATCCTCCACTAAAGAAGAAATCATAGCTAAAACCAAAATGATACTTAAACATGATAGGAATAGAAATACTCTCAATTCTGGTTTTAAATTTAAACTTTTCGGCAGGTTTAGGAGTTTCACCAATAGGTGTTCCTATTACAGTATAAGAATTTTTTTAGTAATAGAAAAAAGAAGATTTTCTGTCATAATTAATGTTTAGTGCAAGTGACATATTATTTTTTAATTTATATCCAGACGACAAGCCAACCAATAAATCGATGTTATATTTATACTTTTTGAAAAAGTAAGTACTTGTAAATTTGGAATGTGTCACTCCAGAGTTAAGTCCGATAGAAAATTTTTCCTGACTATTCGAGTAATAAAAAAAAGTGAAAAAAACTAAGGTTAGAAGTTTGTTCTTCATTAAATTTTGAGGCGTTTAAGCTTAAGTTTTTTTGATTAACACTATTTCATGTGTTTGTGTGATAAAAAAGTTACAATTATATGAATAAATAGAAGGGAATTCCTAATTTTTTTCTGTTTAGATAAACAAAAAAGAGTCTCCTAATAACAAAAGGAAACTCTTTTTTTATGAGATAATTTAGCTTGGCTCTTGGTTTACATAAGGTTACACTAAAACAGGTTCGGTTTTCTTTTCCCTAATTAAATCTTCAACAAACGCATCAATATGCTGTTTAGTAACGTTAGGCATGCAAATGAGATGGGTTACATCGTCTTCAGTGGCTAATTGCCATTTGTCCTTGAGGGCTTCTGAAGTTTTTGGTAATACCACTGTAATCGACCCGCCGTTACTCCAGGCTTTAATACCGTGTTCGCACAATCTGGTCTTACAATATTCAGCGACTTCTAAGCTATGCTTGTAACGTGCTTTTAATCCGTCGACTCCCATATGTTTAATGGCATACCACAGGAATAAAACACTATGTCCATTTCTTGAGCCAGTAATAGTGGTATCTAAAGAGCCGATATAACTTACGCCTTTTGAGACACGATCTCTAAGTGAACGTTTGGTGATAACTACACCACACGGAATAGGAGAGCCAATAAATTTATGACCGCTTATTGAAATACTATCGGCGCCATCGGTAATATCATAAGGAATTCTGTCATTTAAAAATGCACCGTAAGTTCCAGATAATGCACCATCGCAGTGAATATAATGATCTTGAATGGCTAATTTTCTTAAAATGCCTTTTATTTTAGAAATATCATCTTTAGCCTCTTTCATTGTGGTTCCAAAATTCGATAAGATGATAGCTGGTTTATGTCGATTATACTGAAGCGTGTTCTGTAAATCTTCATAATCTATTTCACCATTTTCCTGCGAACGAATTACAATACCTGGAATGTTAAGTAAATGGATATTTTTCTTAACGCTGTAATGTGTTGATTCAGAATAGTAGACCATAGCTTTTGGGTACAACTCACGAGCAATGTATAATCCATAAAGGTTACTTTCCGAACCTCCATTGGTAATATAACCCCAATAATCATTAGCGTTAGCTCTGAATAAATCAGCAAAAAACTCGATAACCTCACGTTCCATCTCATGGGTTTGTACTTTATAAGTGCTATTAATAAAGGGGTCGCCCACATTGTTTATCGGGTATTTTAAGAATTCGAATAATGGTGCATAATCAAAGTCTTTGGAAATGGGATATCCTAAAAACAAGTTGCTGGCTTTTTTTATGTTTTTTAAAGTGTGTTGTAGTTGGGCTTGTATATTCATGTGTTATGATGTCTTTGTTTTGTTTATTTTTAAAGAATTTAAACACTTCAAAATTAAATTTTATAATTATATATTTTTGTTAATGTAATTTATTTAGAAAATAAATCTTTATATGTTATTTTTGTAGACGGTTTGTATTGATTTGGTGTAAAGCATTGATGAAATTTAGAAATATAATCTACAATGGATAAAATAGATAAAAGCATACTGAAACAACTTCAGATTAACGCGAAGCAAAATATTAAGGAAATTGCAGGTAAAGTTGGACTAAGTGTAACACCTACTTATGAGCGCGTAAAGAAGTTGGAGCAGGCTAAGATTATTAAATCTTATGTAGCCCTACTGGATAGAGAGGTAATAGGGAAGAAGTTTGTAGCGTATTGTCAGATTACGTTAATCAGACATCATAAGGGTTTGATAAATGATTTTAAAACATACACCCTAAATTTTCCTGAGATTATGGAATGCCATCACATCTCGGGAAATTTCGACTTTTTATTAAAGATTGTCGTTGATGATATCACCCAATATCAACAATTTATTACAGACAAGTTGTCGCTGTTAGATAGTATATCGACCATTAACAGTTCGTTTGTTATGGAGTCGGTTAAAGATACTACCGTTTACGAATTGTAGAGGGGTTATTTACTTAGTTTTAAAATTCTGAAGGCGCCTTGAACTACTAAAATAAAAACTATAGTACCAATAATTAAATCGGGTTTACTTGAATGCAACCAATTTACTAAAAGTCCCGCTACAATAACTCCAAGGTTAATGATAACATCGTTAGATGTAAAAATCATACTGGCCTTCATGTGAACTTCTTCTTTACTTTTCGATTTTTGTAAAATATAAAGGCATATACCATTTGCGATAAGCGCAAAAAATGACACTGTAATCATAGTCGAGAAATTTGGGAGTTGTTCTGCTCCAAAAAATCGTCGAAGGACTTCTATAAAGCCAATTAAGGCAAGGGTAATCTGAAAATAACCTGCAATTTTAGCAATGCGTTTTTTTCTAATGATGGTACCTCCAACAGCAAATAAACTAATGCCGTAAACAAAACTATCAGCGAGCATATCTAAACTGTCAGCAACTAGGCCCATGGATTTTGAAAATATGCCGGTCGTCATTTCAATAAGAAAGAATCCGAAATTAATGGCAAGAACTGCCCATAGAAGTTTTTTTTGGTTGCTTTGCTCTTCAAAATGAACTTCCTCTGTTATTTCTGATGACAATCTCTGACTTCCTAAATTTAGCTCCTTTAAGGCTGAATCGATGGCTTCTGGTGATTCTGAGTGAAAAACAAATAATTTTCGGTTGGGTATATCGAAATCTAAATGGTTTATATTGCTAAGACCTTCCAGTTTCATTCTAATCAGGTTTTCTTCAGAAGGGCAATCCATTTTAGTAATTTCAAAAGTGGTTTTGTTCATCTTAAAAAGTTCGGTTTTCAATACTAGTAACAAATTTAAATAAAACGGTTTAGATCTATTGTCTAAACCGTTTTGAACTTATGATCTTTAAGGAATAACGATGTTATGTTCCCAATAAAGTCCACTAATATCGGTGATTTTTAGCGTGTATTTGCCTTTAGACAGGTGTGTTAAATCCGGACTTTTAAACGTTAATTTAGCTTTGGCTCCCAAAGGAATAACCAAACTATGCATTCCGGGTTCAATTTTGGTAATGTAATAGTTTCGAATGTTTTCGTTTGATAATGCAGACAAATCATCTTGATTGTATTTCAAAACACGTTGATCTTTATCGTTAAACAACTCAATTGCAATAGTCCATGAACCATAAACATCGACACCTTCCGTTCTAAAAACATCAAACGAAAGTGTGTTATTTTGTATTGTTCCGTTGGTAATCTCTAGTTTTGGTTTTACAGATTTGTTATGAAGTGTACCCCATAAACCACCGTGAAATATTTGATTGGTTGATAGCGTAATTCCTAGAATAACTAAAGAACCAATCAAAACCAATTTAGAAAACCTATGGGTTTTGATTGGCAACTCACCGGAGCCTAGCCATCTAAACCAATTCTTTGTTGTAAAGGTGTATTTCCTTTTGGAGAAATAATTATCTAGAGAATACGTACTACTACCACTTAAGAATAGAACAAATCCGATAGCGATACCAAGTACGCCAATTTGCCATTCATCTAAACATGTCGTGCCAATCCAGCCAGATCCTAAAAGTATACCCATGGCTAAGCCAAAAACTCCAATACTTGATAAGCGCGTAAAGAAGCCCAACATAATAAAAAGGCCGACAACCCCTTCAATAATGGTAAATAAAACCATGTTCCACCAAAGGATATCTGGGTTTTCAACCATATATTGAATTAGCGGTTTTATACCTAAAGCATTTGGGAGAAAGTGATTAAACTTTTCACCGATATAACTGGCGGTGTCCGGATCTAATTTATTAGTTAAAATAGTACGTCTCCAGAAAGCCGAAAAATAGGTCCAACCAACAACCAGCCTTAAAGCAAGTGTTAAAAGTCCTGCATCGTTTTTTATTTTATATGTATTCATTTTAAGTGTGGTTATTAAATGGTTAGAGTTATAAATCCTTGTTTTTTCATCTGTAATGCGTAGAGTATACCATTGTCAATAACCTTGATGTTTTCTGGTAGATTATCAGGGGTAACGTTAAATTTCTTCAGACTCAGGCCACAAACAAATATTTTAATAGGTGCTGATTTACTATCCTCAAGAAGTTGGTTAAAGAAGGCACTGCCAGGGATATCCCGAACCGTTTTTCCGCAGAACACGACATGTAATTCACCATGATTTTTTGGGTCTTCTTCAGCTAAAGCATGAGCCGTAATAGTTATGGGTTTAAGTTGTTGAATGTTTTTAGAAAGAATGAAGTAATTATGCTTTTCAGGGTTAACGTGCTGTGCATGTAATGTTATTGTGCTCAACAACACCAAGCCCAAAATTGTAATGTAATGTATTGGGGTTTTCATAATGTTTAAATGTTAAATATTAAATACAACAAAGCCTTTTAATCAAGTAATACGCGCGGAAGTTTACTGCCATTTTTACCTGATTGTAAACGATATTAGAGTTGTATTTTGAAAAATTGTTATAATGCTATTTCAGTGAATGAATAACAAAATGTAAGAAGTAGCGGTGCTGTTATTACAGGTAGTCTTTAAAATTCTGGTATAGAATGTAAAAGGGTATTGACGAAACTGTATGGGCGCCATAGCTTTCAGGAAGCAAACAAGATCGCTTAACCGCTAAAGTATTAAACGAAAAATCAAGATAATTTAGAACACCAAAAACATTTGAAACTGTATTATTTTCAAGGTCTAAGTGTTTTAATGAAAGTTCGAAATCACTACAGCTTTCACTAAAAGTGGTTTTATTCTTATTAGAGATTTCAGTCTGAGGAACCCCTAATTCATCTTGAATGAAGTTTCTAACCTTGCACGGTGAAAGCACCAATGCCAGGGTTAGCCCCAGTAATGCAAGTGCTTTAGATATGGTTTTTAGGTTAGATTTTTCGAGCATAAAAACAAATATATAAAAAGCATTAGGCTTACTATGTTATAGTTTTCTTAATAAATACTAAGAATTAATCGGGAATATTGGGTTCCACCAATTTGGTAAGTTTATCTAAAGATTCCTGCCAGCCCAGATAGCACATCTCTAAAGGAATGACTTCAGGAATATTTTCCTGTGTGATTTTTAATTCTGTACCGCAGGATACTTCTTTAATCCAAACACTGGTAATCATGACATTTGGCAAGTTAGGATCATCAAAACCATCGGTATGTTTTATAAAACTATTAGGTTCCAGTTCAAGAAATTCACCACCAAAAGAATGACTATTACCTGTTGTGAAATTTGTAAACGACATTTTGTATTTACCACCCACAGTAGCATCAAACTCATGTACGGTACATAAAAAACCATACGGCGGACTCCATGCTGCCAAAGCATTGGGTTCGGTAAAGGCTCTAAAAATTTTTTCGGGAGTGCTTTTAAGAATTCGGTGAAGTGTGACTTTGTTTGCTGCCATGATGAAAGAGAATTAAAAAATCGTATTCTTCTTAAAAATAGTAAAAATTTTAGTTTTTATAATTAGTTAGTTCAGCTAGGTGTTTTAGGGGTTTCCTTCGAGTCATGTTCGATATTCCTTCGGGATTTCTTCGGTAAAAGCTAGTATTTACGAAGAAAACTCGAACAAATCCCGAAGGAATATCGAATGAAACCCAAAATAAAACGCCACAATTCAATAAAGAATCGTGGCGTTTTAATAAAGTTTTTGAGGATTATACTCTGTTAAAACTCGCGTTTACCGAATTCACTTTCTATAAATTTCGATTTGTTTTTTCCGTTTTTAAAGGTGTATGATAAGTTGATAAATACCATGTCTACCTCGTAAATGTAGTTGGTTGTGGTATAAAATTCACCTGGTCTGTACGTAGTTATACGCTGCTCGTTAGTGCTTAATAATCCCATATCTATATTCTGCCATTGCAGGGTAGCAGTTAGGGCATCATTAAAAAATGATTTTTGAAAGGTTAAATTCGGAGAATAAAACCTGGAGTCTTCACCTTGTGCTGTAACACGTTCAGACAGATAGTTAAATGTAAATTGTAGTGATGCATTTTGCCAGAACGTATAGGTAGAATTCAGGTTGACGGAGTACTGAGTGGATTCAGAATCTACAGGTCTGTTATCAAAACGACCATCAATAGCGTAATTATAAATATTGGCACCTATAAAATTAGTCCAGTTTTTAGTAGGTTTTAGTTCAGCGCCTAATTCAATTCCGATAGCTTTCGCTTTTCCTACGTTAGAGTATATACGATTTAAAATAGTATCGTTATAGATGGTATTTACGCGATTCACCAGGTTTTGTGTGTTTCTGTAATAAGCCGTAGCAAAAACAGTGTTACCACCTTTTATTTTTTTGTTAATGCCTAATTCAACTAAATCAATAAATTCTGGTTTTAATTCCGGGTCTCCCTGCTCTAAAGTTTCAGAGTGTTCGCGTTCGGGAAACGGATTCATTTTAAAAGTCGTGGTACGTTCTACACGCTTACTATAGGCAGCTTTAATGTTGGTTTTGTCGTTTATAGCGTATTGAATTGATGCGGAAGGGTACAACTTGGTAAAGTCGTAATTATAGGTGTCATCAATGGTGTTGGCTTTATCTTTTAAAGTTAAAACACGATCCATAACTTCTAATCGAGCACCTGCCGAATAATCCCAGTTGCCTTTTTTACCAGATATCTGTGAATAAAACGAATTGATGTTACGGGTTAAATTTACCTCACTTGAAAATTCTGGTACCAAGGTGAAATCATCATTAAAATCGGTGCGGCGTTCATAAATAAAATCTCCGGTATGGTCCAGATTACGGTATTGATAACCAACCTCTAGTTGTCCGAAATCGAAAGGTTTAAAACTATAGTCTATTTGCGCACGAATACCGTGTAACGGGTTGTCGTTGGTGTTGTATTCATCTTGGTATAGCACCGAAGTATCAGGATATCCCAAATTCTGATTTACGGTTGGACCTCCTAAAAGTGTGTATTCGTATAAAACAGAGGTTGATAATTTAGAGGTGTTTTTAAATGTGTGATCGTAGTCAAAACTTCCTAAAGCGAAATCACTTGTACGATTTCTTAAATTGTGATTGTAATATTGGAAGGTATACAGTCGGTTATCACTGTCAGCAGGTGATACCGCATGGTTATCGTAGTACACAATATCGGCTAGTCGGTCTTTATCACGTTTACCGGCAAAAACACCCAACGAGAATGTATTTGTTGTATCCGGCGTGTACTCCACAGTAAAACGTCCGCTGTAATTAATTTCATCAAAACTGCGTTCTCCTGTAGATGGAAACTGTGTTTTTTCATCATTAATAATCGTATATACATCACCTTCACGACGACCACCTAAGTCGTTTCGTTGATAGCTCGCCCCTAATGAGACGTTCCAGAAATCGTTTCTAAGGTTATACGTCGCATCTACGCCGTAACGCTGGTGTGCTTTATCGTTATCATACGTTTCAATAGAAGGAAGTCCGCCTTTTACATTAATTTGACCGAAAGCACCATTGGCAGCACCTTTTTTGGTAATGATGTTAAGTAAACCAGCTTTTCCTTCGGGATCGTATTTTGCTGAAGGCGCAGTAATAACTTCTACACGTTCTATAGCATTGGCAGGTAGTTGAGCAATTAAGGCATTGGCATTACCCTGTACAGGTTTGCCATTTAATAAGACAACAAAACCTGAAGATCCACGAACACTAATGTCTCCCTGACCATCTATACTTACCGATGGCAGGTTACGAATCACATCAATTCCTGAACCTCCTTGAGCGCTTTTAAATTCGTTTGCATTAAATACTTGTCGGTCAATTTTATTGGTTACGGTAGCTTGTTTACTCTTTACAACTACTTCATTTAAGGTGTTTCCTAAAGCTAATTGTATATCACCTAAATCGATAGTTTGGTTTGTATGCTGAAGCGTGATACCGTTAACCGGTTTTGTTTCGTAGCCAATAAAAGAAGCTTTTAAATAATACTCTCCTTTTCTAAGGTTTTTAATTTCGAAGTAACCATTGGTATCTGTTACCACACCAGTAACCATTTCATTGTTATTCTGACTATAGATTACCGCCGTGGCGTATTCTAAAGGCGAGTTGGTTTCATCCTAGATTCGGCCAGTTATTTGAGAAAAGCCAAATTGGTAAGCGAAAAAGAAGGTTAATAGGAATAAAAAGGTATTCGGTTTAAGCATAAATTTAGGTTTGAATTAAGCAGTGCAAGCTACATTATTAAAGAGATTGATTTTGGTCTAAATGAAAAATTAATGGTACATATTAAACAAGAACCTCTTGTTTTCTGAATTGAAGCGGGGTTAAACTTGTATGTCTTTTAAAAAATTTGGTAAAGTTAGATGTGTCTTTAAACTCCAGACTGTAGGCAATATCACTAATGTTTTTTGAAGTATATAATAACTGCCGTTTAATCTCTTTAATTAAATGCTCTGCAATAATATCAGAAGCAGACTTTTGATAGGCTTTTTGGCAGATATTATTAAGGTTTTGGGCACTGGTATTAAGTGCTTCAGCATAATATCCCACATTGTTTCGTAAGGTTTCAGAAAGCAATTGAATGAATTTTGTTTCAATACCATCTGCAGCAGTCTTTACATGTTGATTTGTATAGGACAGGAGTTTCGAAAACAAAGCTTTTAGTCCGCCTTCAATCACATCGTTTTCAGGGGCTTGGTTTTTCATCTCTAAGCATAAGACCTGAAATAACGCATCAATAATAGGGTTTTGAGGTAGAGATATGGCATCAAAAGACGATAGTTTGCTTAGCAACAAAGGAATAGAGGCATCTAAAACAGTTTCTAAAAACCGTTCTTTTATGATGATAACATAACCTTTAGGTATGGTGTTGATATGCCAATGGTGTACCTGGTTTTGATGGATTAGAAAGGCCACTGGTGGTTGAATTTTGAAAGGCGTCGTGTCGAGATAATGAAACCCGCTACCTTCAGTAAAATATACGAGTTCTAAATATTTGTTATGCCTGTGAGGTTTTGTGTAGCGTTTATTGACATCGAAAACTTCAATTTTCAAAAAATCGGATGCTGGTATTTTGTCTTTTATGCGAATATCTGTAGTCTGCAAATCACATGTATTTGAAGTGCAAATTTAACAGGAATCAGGAGTAGGATGGAGGTTTTTTTAGTCAATTATGGTTTAATAATTGTCTTTCGGGGTTATAACATATAAAAAAGCCACAATTCAATAAAGAATCATGACTTTTTTTAGTACTAAATAATTTCTATGCTACTCGATGATCGAGCTAGAAATGTGATAAAGTTTATTTATCAATTGAACCTAAAACGCGACCCATAAAGTTATTCAGGGCTTCTTTTTTAGGTGTACCGTCCTTAATCATTTTATTAACCTCAACAGCACCATACATATTAGAGATTAATTCTCCAATAACATCTAACTCTTCATCTTTCAACGAAGGAACTTCGGTTAACGCCTCAAGGGTCTCGATGGTTTCGATTACGAAATCTTCATCATTTTCCTCAATAAATTGCGTTAAATGCTTAATTACTGGTAACTTCATTTACTAGATCTTTTAAAACATCGAATTTGTTTGTTTGAACTTGATTAACAAAAGCTCCACCTTTGAAAGTTGCAAATGTAGGTAAGTTATCTACTGTTGCTAATTTTCTAGACTCAGGAAACTTTTCGGCATCAGCCATAACAAACGTAACGTTTTCGTTTTCTGTTGCTAATTTTTTGAATTTAGGTTTCATAATGCGGCAGTTACCACACCATGTTGCAGAAAACTGAACAACTACAGTATCGTTTTGCGATACAAGTTCTGTTAAATTATCTTGTTCTAATTCTTTAATCATGGGTAGATTAGTTTAATTGAGCTAAGTACTCAGCAGTTCCTTTAGCGTTAGCTTGCATTGCATCTTTACCTTCTTCCCAGTTTGCAGGACAAACTTCACCTTTTTCTTGTACGTGAGTTAAAGCATCGATTAAACGTAAGTATTCGTTAACGTTTCTTCCTAATGGCATGTTGTTGATGCTCTCGTGTTGTACTAATCCGTCTTCATCGATTAGGTAAGTAGCTCTGTAAGTTACGTTATCACCTTCAACTTGAACAGTACCGGTTTCTTCGTCGTAAGTTTCTTTAGTGATATCTAAAATACCTAAAATACTAGATAAGTTTCTGTTGCTATCTGCTAATAATGGGTAAGTAACACCTTCGATACCACCGTTATTTTTAGCTGTGCTTAACCAAGCAAAGTGTACTTCAGGAGTATCACAAGACGCACCAATTACAATTGTGTTACGTTTTTCGAACTCACCTAAAGCTGCTTGAAAAGCATGTAATTCTGTAGGACATACAAAAGTAAAATCTTTTGGGTACCAGAATAAAAGTACTTTTTTCTTGTTGTTAATCGCTTCTTCTAGAACGTTTACTTTAAAAGTATCGCCTAAATCGTTCATTGCGTCAACATTTAAATTTGGGAATTTTTTTCCTACTAATGCCATGTGTTTTTTATTTATAGGTTATTAATTTTAACACTGCAAATATAGAAACGAGACACGATTATTTGGATTAATAAAATCTTAAAAATCTATTGGATGATAAGTTTTGATTATAGAAACTTGTTTAAAGTATAGTACGACGTTATTTATCAGTAAGTTGTCTGATTTTAATAGATAATGCGGCAAATAATAAAGTTGTAAACGGACTTAACCAATTAAAGATAGCGTATCCGGCATAATGCAAAGTATCTACCCCTAAAACACCGCTTTGGTAAGCACCACAGGTATTCCACGGAATTAACACTGATGTAACAGTACCCGAATCTTCAAGCGTACGGCTTAAATTTTCTGGAGCAAGTCCTTTTTCTTTAAACGCCTTGGCATACATTTTTCCGGGAACAACAATAGCTAAATATTGATCGCTGGCAGAGAAATTAATCGCCAAACAGCTAGCCACCGTACTGGCGAATAAACCAAATGTAGTGTGGAATAATTTTAGGAGCGATTTTGTAATGCGTGCTAAAGCCCCAATACCATCCATAATACCACCAAATACCATAGCAGAGATAATTAATAGTATGGTCCAGATCATACCTTCCATACCACCTGAAGAAAATAATTCGTTTAATGTTTCATTTTCGGTGGTGATTTGAGTTTCGGTAAAAATGGCATTTACTATAGCCTCATACCCAGAGCCCGATAAAATGTCTAATACAGACGTTTGAAAAATAAATGCAAAAACAGCAGCTAACAATACACCAATGGTTAATGCAAGAACGGGTTTGGTTTTAAATAGAATTAAAACAATAACGACTACAGGTACAACAAAAAGTATTGGTGTAATATTAAAAGTAGAAGCAATCGTGCTAAGCAAATCACCTAAATCGGCTTTTCCTGAGGTTTCTACATTTAAACTTAATACCGTAAAAAATACAAGAGTAACCACTAACGTTGGTACAGTGGTCATACTCATATAACGGATGTGTGTAAACAAGTCGGTTCCAGCCATAGCTGGGGCCAGGTTAGTTGTATCGCTTAAAGGGGACATTTTATCACCAAAGTATGCTCCGGAAATTACAGCTCCGGCAATCATACCCGTGTCGATGCCTAAAGCGGTTCCTATACCCACTAAAGCTATACCAACGGTTGCCGAGGTAGTCCACGAGCTTCCGGTTGCAATCGAGATGATGGCACAAATAATAACCGATGCAGGTAAAAATATAGAAGGGTTAAGTACTTGTAATCCGTAGTACACCATGGCAGGAATTACACCACTTATAAGCCAGGTTCCGGCTAAAGCGCCTACTAAAAATAAAATTATGATAGGAACAAGTACACTCTTTAAGTTTTCCCATATTTCTTTTAGCATAATTTGAATACTAACTTTATTTAAAAAGCCAACAATGGCAGCAATGGCACCACCTAACAATAAAATTATCTGATTGGTATAGGTGCCAAACCACTCCTGATCGTCAACAAAACCTATATTATAAACCAGTAGACAAATTAAGAGTACCACTGGGATTAAGGCTTCCCAGATACTTAATTCTTTATTTTTAATGACATGTATGTTACCGGCTTCAAATTCAGAGATATTGTTGTTGTCGTGCATTGTAAAGAAATTAGAATGTAATGTTACAATTTTGAAAGAAGTTACGCAAATTCAAATTTTACAAGTTGCTATAAAAGAAGAGGGGTAAAAAGTAGGTTCGATGTTATATTTAGCTTGTCGAAATATTTTTATCGAAGTTATAATCATTATCAGTTTCGACAGGCTCAATTTGACAAACCAAATTTTAAAGACTTTTAGACTTCTAGTTATTGTATTTCAGTAATCCTAAACCATTGTGGCTTCAAGAATACCTAATTCTTCCATGCATTTTCGCATGGTTTTATAGGTGCGTTCTATATCGGCATCAAGACCAATGGAGAAGCGAATTAATCCATCGCTTAAACCCATAGCATGTTGTTCTTCCAAAGGAATTTCAGATGATGTCGAGGTTCCCGGAGCCGAAAATAAGGTTTTATAAAAGCCTAAACTAACCGCTAAGTACCCAAGGTTTTTATGTTGCATGAGTTCCATTAAGGCGTTGGCTGTATCCAAATTACCAACATCAATTGTTAGCATGCCGCCAAAACCGTATGTTTCATTCATCATGCTTTTAAATAAATTATGTGAAGGGTGTGATGCTAACCCAGGATACACGGTTTTTAAGCCATCAGCTTCAAATTTTTCAGCTAGATACAGTGCGTTTTTGCTATGTTGCTGCATACGGATATGGAGCGTTCTTAAGTTTTTTAAAATTGATGCCGCACGAAGGCTATCCATTGTAGGGCCTAATAACATTGCCGCGCCGGTATTTACATTACGTAAATCATTAATAAAATCCTGTGTGCCACAAACCACGCCACCAACGGTATCGCTCGCACCGTTTATGAATTTTGTTAAACTATGAACCACCACATCGGCACCTAAAGGTTTAGGAGAAATGGATAGAGGAGAAAAGGTATTATCGACCACCAGTTTTAAATTATGAGCTTTGGCAATTTTCGATAACCCTTTAATATCCGCAACTTCTAATAAAGGATTACTTACCGTCTCACAATAAATAACTTTGGTTTTTGTGGTAAGGGCCTGTTCTACGGCTTCTAAATTAGTAATGTCTACAAACGATGTGGAGATATTAAATCGTGGTATAAAGTTTTTTAGAAAGGTATAAGTGCCGCCGTAAATCGTGCGGCAGGAAACTACATGATCGCCGCTTTCGCATAATTGTAATAGTACCGATGTAATGGCGCCCATACCAGAGGCGGTTACACAGGCGGTTTCGGTGCCTTCCATCGCAGCCAAAGCTTCTCCCAAATATAAATTGGAAGGCGAGGAGTGTCTGGAGTACAGGTAGCAACCATCGGCATTGCCTTCAAAAGTGTCGAACATGGTTTTTGCCGATAGAAAGGTATAAGTCGATGAATCGGAAATGGATGGGTTTACACCTCCAAATTCACCAAAGTACTGTAAATCCTGAATGTTATTTGCGGGTTTAAATGCCATAGTGGGTTGTGTTTAAAGTAGTTCATAAGTTACAATATTTTAGAATGAATTACAATCAGTTGTATTTTTATTAGATTTTAAATCTGTAAATTGTATATTTAATAGATTAATTTTTAGTATCTAAGGAATTTGCCTCACTCTAAACGAAAAATTTTCAATTATGATTTTTGATACTACTGATAAAAAGCTTTTAGAGTTTCTGCAAGCCGACAGCAAACAAACCAATAAAGAACTGGCTAATAAATTAAACTTGTCGGTTACTGCCGTTTACGAACGCATTAAAAAACTGGAAAAGGAAGGCTTTATTAGCAAGTATGTGGCACTGGTGAATAAGCATCAGGTAAATAAAGCGTTTGTGGCGTTTTGTCATATTAAACTGGATAAGCATGCACAGGATGTAGTTATAAAGTTTGAAAAAGAAGTAGCTAAACTAAACGAGGTTCTGGAGTGTCATCATATTAGTGGAGAGTACGATTACCTGCTTAAAGTAATGGTTGAAGACATGACCGCCTTTCGGGAGTTTATGGTAACAAAGCTCACCAACATTAATCATATTGGCAGCACACACAGCATGTTTGTGATTAATGAAGTAAAATACAGCACCGCTATAAATTTCGAATAATATGAAAAGGATTACTCGAGTAATCAATAAACACCTATTTAGTGAAATCTTTTTTATACTTTTATTACACTTAAAAACTCACAAACCAATTACATATGAAAAAATTAAGTTATGTATTTCTTGGTATCGTTATAGGAGGGTTGCTTACCTTTTTTTTAACGCCAAAACCTGTTAAGGAGGCGGTACCAATAGTCATGAAGCCCAAAGGGGTTATTCCGCAAGCGGAAGCCATTAAACTGAATAATAACTGGACGAAGTACCGGAAAAAAGCAGTTGATTCGGCTGCAAAGGCACAAGGCGCAACCAAAGACGATACCCGTTCTGTAGAATGGTCTTTGAGTGATATTCAGGACTATTTAGCCTGGGCACAGCAGGAAGCAGATACTTTAGGATATACCATGACCGGTATTCGCGTGTATCTTGGGGTGTATGGTAAAAATGCCGGTCAGGCAAAAAAAGATCTAACAACCATGTTTATTGCACCTATTGGTAAAGTGAACAAAGCACAAGCTAGTAGTCTTAATTTAAGAGTTGATGATGATGAAGACCTTCCTGTAGACCCTTTAAATAAAGGAGGAGGAGGTCAAGGTGATTATCCTTGATAAATTTTAATTACAGGCATTTTGGAAGATTTTTTACTTAAAAATTATTTCTTATTAACCACTATTGTTGAATGTTTAGCAGCTGCAACGGGTTTAATACTTTATAAAAGGTATAAACATACAGCTGCTAAATATTTTATATGGTTTTTATGGTATTTGTCCATCTGTGATTTTGCCAGTAATTATACCTATTGTATTAAAAACGAAGGGCTTTTTAGTTTTTTAGAAGGCACTGTTTTTATAAACAATTATTGGTTTGGGACCTTGTATTGGGATATTGGAGCTATTCTTTTTGTGTCTTTTTATTTTCGAAAAATTTTAATTCATACCGTATTTAAAAACACAATAAAATATGCGACTTATATTTTTGTGTTAATGTCGTTTATATGGATTTTTACCCATTGGGATGCATTCTTCAAAATGTTTTTTCCTGCTATTAGTGTAAATGGTGCTTTTATTGTGTTCATGTGTATCATGTTTTATTTTATTGAAGTGTTGCTGAGTGATAAAATTTTAAACTTTTATAAGTCATTAAATTTTTACATCAGTTTCTCGTTTTTTATTTGGTGGATTATTACAACGCCTTTTGTGTTTTATGGAATTTATTTTGGAGGCGGAGACATAGTATTTAGAAATTTACAAAGCCTAATATATTTAATCGCGAATATGGTTATGTATTTAACCATTACTTTTGCTTTAATCTGGTGTAGACCGGAGAGTGAAACAGAAGTTTAATTTATGTTTAAAACGTTTTTTAATATGCTACAAACCACAGAACGATTAGCCAGTACAGCTTCAGAGCGGTATTTATTAATTTATTCGGTTTCGGTATTATTTATCGTTACGGCATTGGTGGTAATCTTTTTTGTCGTGTTTTTAAAACGAAAAAACAAACTGATGCTGGAAAAACTCGAGCAGGAGCAGGCTTTTGAAGCCGAGATTGTTCAGGCACAATCCGAAACACAGGAACAAACCCTTAAAAACGTAGGGTGGGAGTTACACGATAATATCGGGCAATTACTGTCGTTTGCCAATATGCAGCTCAGTATTTTAAAAATGCAGGTTGATAATGAGACCAAAGAAAAGTTTAAAGATACTACAGAAGCTTTAAAGGAAAGTTTGGCTGAAGTCCGCGCGCTGTCTAAAACCTTGAATAATGAAGTGGTGCTTAACCAAGGATTTGAAAAGTCGATTACCAACGAGTTAAACCGACTGAAGAAAATGAAATTTAAATCGGCAGAACTGGAAATTATTGGAAATAAAAGTGAGTTTAAAAACCGAAAACACGAAATTATTATTTTTAGGATTATTCAGGAATTTTTATCGAATTCCGTAAAATATTCCGAAGCCGATAACATAATGGTTAAACTTAATTACCAACCCACAAATTTAGTCGTAACCCTACAAGATGATGGAAAGGGATTTGATGTCGATGAAGCCGAAAAAGGTTCCGGGTTAATTAATATGCGTAGTCGCGCTTCTTTAATTAATGCTAATATAGATTTACAATCTAAACAAGGCGAAGGCGTACAGCTCGTTTTAAATTATCCGCTTAATTAATTACAGGCGTTCCATACGGGGTCGTTTGGCAACGGCGCGATAATGCTAATAGGTTCTTTTTTTACAGGGTGTTCAAAGGTAATATGTCTGGCGTGCAAATGAATACTGGCGTCTTTATTACTGCGATCAAAACCATATTTTAAATCCCCTTTAATCGGACAACCAATATTTGATAATTGCGACCGAATCTGATGATGTCTTCCGGTTTCCAGATTGACTTCAAGCAAGAAATAATTATCAAGTTGCTTTAAAGTTTCATAATGAAGAATGGCCTTTTTACTATCTTTTACTTCCTTCGGAAAAGCGGTAGATTTATTGTTTTTAGGATTTTTCCTTAACCAGTTTATTAAGGTGTCTGCCGGTTTTGGTGGCTGATTTTTAACAATGGCCCAATAGGTTTTATGAATGTCTTTAGACACAAACAGCGCATTTAATCGAGGCAAGGCCTTACTTGTTTTTGCAAATAATACAAGCCCGGTAGTGGGTCTGTCTAAGCGATGTACCACGCCTAAATACACATTACCGGGTTTGTTATACTTGTCTTTTATATATGCTTTTACAACGTCGCTAAGCGGTTTGTCACCGGTTTTATCACCCTGCACGATATCGCCCGCACGTTTATTAATTGCGATAATGTGATTGTCTTCATATAAAATCTGAAGATTGTCTTTATTAGATAGTATTTTAGACATTGTCTAGAGCTCTATAAGATGTTAATATTGCTCCTTGTCGCTTGGGAAGTCTTCAGCTTTTACATCATCAACGTATTGAGAAATTGCAGAAGTCATGCCTTCATATAAATTCATATAGCGACGTAAAAAACGGGGGTGGAATTCATGCGTCATACCCAGCATATCGTGTACCACCAGTACTTGTCCGTCAACGCCATTTCCAGCACCAATACCAATAATCGGGATGCTAACGCTTTCGGCAACCTGCTTAGCTAATGCCGCTGGAATCTTTTCCAGAACAATAGCAAAACAACCTATCTTTTCTAGCATTTTAGCATCAGAGATTAGGCGAGCCGCTTCTTCTTCCTCTTTCGCACGAACCGTATAGGTCCCGAATTTATAAATCGATTGTGGTGTTAAACCAAGGTGTCCCATAACCGGAATACCCGCATGCAATATACGTTTTATAGATTCTTTAATTTCTTTACCACCTTCAAGTTTAACAGCGTGTCCGCCACTTTCTTTCATGATTCTGATAGCAGAACGCAACGCTTCTTTCGGGTCACTCTGGTAAGAACCAAAGGGTAAATCTACAACAACCAAGGCGCGTTCTACAGCACGGATTACAGACGATGCATGATAAATCATTTGATCAAGTGTAATGGGTAAAGTGGTTTCATGACCTGCCATAACATTACTAGCAGAATCTCCTACAAGAATGACATCTGTACCAGCTCCGTCAACAATTTTAGCCATGGTATAATCGTATGCCGTAAGCATGGATATTTTTTCACCGTTAGCTTTCATGTCAACTAAAGTTTTGACAGTGACGCGCTTATATTCTTTTTTTGCAGTAGACATTGTGTTAATTTTTTAAGATAGAGTGCAAAAATACTAAAATGTTAGTCGATAGCACAGGTTTGTTTTAGCCATTTTATAGACTTTTCGTTGGTTTCTGAAAAACGCCAGTGTCCGGAAATGGGTGTGATAACGATTTCTTTTTTAGCATTGATACTATTAAATGCCGATAAAACCGAAGTAGGAGCACAGGTGTTGTCATTGTAACCAGTAGAATAAAAACCCGGGATATGAATCCGTTTAGCAAAGTTTACCACATCGTAATACTGCATAGTATTTAGTTTTTCAGGAGTCGCAAACTGGTATTTTGAACTGAACATATGTGGCCATCCACCGGCACGATGGTTTACATATCCTGAATTATCACATAACGCCGGATAGAAAGCCGAAACTGCCGTTACACGCTTGTCTAATGCCGCGGTAACTATACTTAAAGCACCACCTTGACTACCTCCGGTAACCACCACGTTTTTACCATCAAATTCAGGAAGACTGGTTAGGAAATCAATGGCTCGTAAACAACCCAAATACACACTTTTGTAGTAATACTGGTCTTTATCATCAAGATTAATGCTCCAGTAATCTCCAATGGCATTACTTATGTTTTTATAGTCCTTCATGGTTAATTCTGGGTTTATACCATGAATTTCAGTCGTAAAACTGATAAAACCTTGATTGGCAAACGCTGTTACAGGATGAATCTTTTTTACGCCTGCTCCCGGTGGATGGAAGAGGACCGGGTGTTTTTTATGGTCTTTGGGTTTACTTAAATAACCAAAAATGAATTTCCCTTTTTTATAATTCTGTAATCGTACTAAATACACATCTACCGTTGGTGTGGAATATTCCGGTTTATAAGTAATTACAGGCTGCGACGGAATTGATTTATTTGATTCAATAGCCTGTTGCCAGAAAGTATCAAAATCTTTCGGGATTTCTACTGTTGGTTTAATGTTAAATGGCGAAAACCCAATTTTTATTTGGTTTTTATATGTATGACCATCAATAGTAGTTTTGACTTTAAGTTGTCTGAAACCAGGTTGTTTTAGTGTACCGATATTAATTTCGCCGATGCCGGATTTTAGAGTTAGAGTTCCGCTTTTATCAGGAGTCATCTGGTCGTTTCCTAATTCATAAGTAATTTCAGTGTTTGGGATGGGTACACCGTATTTTAGAACCGTAATTTTAACTAAGGCTTCTTCTTTCAAGTTATAATTCCAATCGCTATGATTTGGTGATAAAACAAACTGCACCAATTTTATTGGTGCAGGTGAATTTTGTGTAAAGGAAAAGTTACTATTAAAAACGATGTATATTGATAATAGTAGTTTTAAAATTTTCATAGATTTTATTGAATTAATTCGCCATTAACTTCAACATTGTTTAAGGTTACATTTTCAATGATCGATTTATCGTAGTTGCCATTTTTAGCATTTACTTTGATGTTTTCAAATGTGAAATTTGAAAGCTTGTCATATTCAGTAATCTTCATATCGTAAAAAATGTCACAATCTAAATCGATGTTTTTCATGGTGATATGATCGGAATAAGACAATGGCACATCCTCACGACCTTTTAAATCGAAAAATTGTGTCCAGGGTTTAATGTAAATGAAGCTATGTGCCTGACCGGTAATGTTTTCAACGGTAATATATTCGTAATATTGAGCAGTGTCCGGGCGCATTTTAAGCCACAGTAAACGTTTAGCATCGGTAACTTTACAATTGCGCATGACAATATTTTTGTTGTGAATGGCTTCACTACCGTTGGTTAATGCCGCATGACAGAAACCAAATTCGCAATCTTCAATAATGATATTAGTGTTTTCTCCGTTGCTGGCGTCTTTGTCTGCCCAAGGACCTTTTCCGCCTTTTAAAGCAATGGCATCATCGTTTACGGCCATATAGCAGCCTTTTACTAATACGTTGTTGCAAACATCAATATCAATGGCATCGGTACTTGGAGCTTTAATTGGTTCATGTGGCGAGGTAATGCGTAAATCAAGAATCTTTACATTATTACACTGGTAATAATGGCTAGACCAAAATCCTGAGTTGCGAAGTTTAACATCCTGTAGTTGCACATTGTTACACTTCCAGATAAATACTAAACGGGGTCTGGACACTTCCAGATTGGTACATTTAGGATTTTCTTTTCGACGTTGCCAGAAGGCTTTCCAATAGTTTAATCCGTTACCATCAATAGTTCCGGTGCCGGTTATAGTAAAGCCATCAACAGCTTTAGCATTTACTAAGGCAGCAAAATATTCAATACTTTGTCCTTCAATTCTGGAAGGTATAAAAGGATAGTCTTTTATATTATCTGATCCTTTTAAAACACCGCCTTCTTCAACGTGTAAATGAGTGTTAGGCTTAAAGAACAGGGCGCCACTTAAAAACGTGCCTTTAGGAATAACAACAACACCGCCACCATTACGGT
The DNA here is from genome assembly GCF_014596975.1 of Aestuariibaculum marinum. Lineage (GTDB taxonomy): Bacteria > Bacteroidota > Bacteroidia > Flavobacteriales > Flavobacteriaceae > Aestuariibaculum > Aestuariibaculum marinum. The sequence continues at coordinate 170,622 of NZ_JACVXD010000001.1, forward strand.
AAGCTTCATCGATAGTATGTTGAATTGCCTCGGTTTGGAGTTTAGTGCTATCGATTACACAACCGTAATCAGTAATAGAATAAAATTTACCTAAATCAGAAGGATTTATCTTAGAGTGGTCTTTGAACCATTCAGGAATTGGAGTACCGTCAGGAAACAGGTCTTCTTGGTTTGTTGTTTCTGCAATTTCAGCATGTGCTGTTTTGGTTTGTTGATTACATGAAAGCAGTAATAATGTAATAATTAGTAAACTAATTTTCTTCATTTTTAAGTCTTTATATTTAGTAAGGTTTTTCAGTTGGATTTTAAACTTTTTCAAGCAAAACGTAAATGTAATAAAATTAGAAGGTTCTGTTAAACTTTTCTTTAAAGGAATGAACACCTGAGTGTTTTGATTTAATTTTAGTGAAAACCAATCTTATGACACGCTTTATTTTTTATCTCGTTTTATTGATTACGTCGATGCTCTACGGGCAAGAAAACGATAAAATGAAGGCGAAATATGCAGTTGATACGTTTTTTGAAGGCTTTCATAAAGGTGATACGACTCTAATGAAATCGGTTATGATGGACAATGTTATTTTGCAAACCACATTTACCAACAAGGAAGGAAACGCTGTTTTAGTTACCGATAAACCGGAAAAACTACTAAAGGCTATCGCTACAAGAACAAGTGATCAAAAATGGGATGAGCGTTTGTTAGATTACAATATTCAGGTAGACGGAACCATGGCTAATGTCTGGACGCCTTATGAATTTTGGTATAATGACACGTTTAGTCATTGTGGGGTTAATAATTTTCAACTGTTTAAAGACAATGGTGATTGGAAAATCATTTACTTAATTGACACGCGTCGTCGTCAAGGTTGCAAGAAAGATTAAATTAACAATCTACTAAATTCACCCCAATAGCCAGACCACCTTCAGACGTTTCTTTGTATTTAGAATTCATGTCTTTTGCGGTTTCCCACATGGTTGAAACCACTTTATCTAAAGGTACTTTAGCGTTTTCAGGATCGGTATCTAATGCTAATTCGGCGGCATTGATGGCTTTTATAGCTCCCATTGAATTACGCTCAATACAAGGCACCTGTACCAAACCTCCAATTGGGTCGCAAGTTAGTCCCAGGTGATGTTCCATGGCAATTTCGGCAGCAATTAAAACCTGTTCGGGTGTTCCGCCAAGCAATTCGGTTAGAGCCCCGGCAGCCATAGCAGAGGATACGCCGATTTCAGCCTGACATCCACCCATAGCAGCAGAAATGGTAGCTCCTTTTTTAAAGATGCTTCCAATTTCACCTGCGACAAGTAAAAACTTTTTAATATGATTAAAATCAGCCTGATGGTTTTCGATAACCATATAGTACATTAATACGGCAGGAATAACCCCTGCACTTCCATTAGTAGGTGCCGTAACGACGCGACCTAACGAGGCATTGACTTCATTTACACTTAGAGCAAAACAGCTTACCCATTTGAGAATTGCACGGAATTTCACCTCGGTTTTACGAATAGTTTCCAGCCATTCCTGAGGAGAGTTGTAAGGTAAATTGCCTTTAAGTTTTTCGTGTGAATCGTGAGCGCGACGTCTTACATTTAAACCTCCAGGTAAGTTACCTTCGGTGTGACAACCAATATACATGCATTCCAGCATGGTGTTCCATATACGGTGCAATTCGTAATCAATTTCAGCTTCTGTTCGTAATGATTTTTCATTTTCTAAAACAATATCTGAAATAGGTAAGTTTAAGTTTTTACAAAACTCTAAAAGTTCTGTGCCTAATCTTACAGGGTATGGAAAGGTTTTTAATATTTCCTTGTTTCTTTTCGCGTTTTTACGTTCTTCTTTAACCACAAACCCACCACCAATGGAATAGAAGGTTGATTTTTTGTTTTTGCCGTTTATTTTAGCAGTAAAAACCAAGGCGTTGGCGTGGAATGGTAAAAACTTTTTATTGAATTTGATATTTACTAAAGGATCAAAAGCTAAGGTCTTTTCATTGTTAAATCGAATGGTTTTCGAAGCTTTGATATCGTCAATAATGGTTTGAATATTCTCAGTTGGCACAGTTTCTGGGTCGGCGCCACTTAATCCCAGCATAACTGCATAATCTGTGGCATGCCCTTTACCGGTTAAACTCAACGAACCATAAAGATCTACTGATATGCTTTCAACGGCATCAAAACATTTTTTTTGTTTTAATTCGTTAATCCATAGCTCGGCGGCACGCCATGGACCAAGGGTGTGAGAACTTGATGGGCCAACGCCAATTTTAAGCATATCAAAAACCGAAATACATTCCATGTGGTAAAATTTGAATCCTCGCAAATATACAAGAACTTGGTGTCGGTTATTAGTTAAAAAAAGTTTAAAAAAATGTAAAAACCCCTTTTAAATAAGGGGTTTTTCGACACTTATGTTTTGTTCTGTTATTTCTTAAAAGATTGAATGTTTAGCGTTTCAATTACATTATTATAATCGTTAATATTAACGCTATCTACATTGTCTGCAGGAATAACTACAACTCTAAAAACTTGGTTTTGGGTCCATTCGCTACCGAGTATACTAAAGTCGATATCACCATCTAAGAAAAAGCGAACATCATCTTGAGTAAAATCGAAATTGTAAATTAAGGAGCCTTCGTTGAAGTATGTAGTTTGCGGTAAAGCGCGCCAGATATCCTGTCCGTTATCTGTTTCCCAGGAAATATAGACCATAACGACATCGGAAGGGTAGACATCGAAACCGTAGTTTTCAATATACTCATAATTATTACTAGCGTTAAAGTTAACTACAATTTCGAAAGCGCTGGATACAATTAATCCGCCATCTATGCCATCATAGCCATCGCGTCCCGGAGGGCCTTGAGGACCTTCACAGGCGGATATAAATAAAATTAACGTGAATAGTGAAATAAGTTTTTTCATAGCAAAATTTTTAAGTTGTATTAAAATTACAAATACTTTTTCAATTAAAATGCCTCGCCAATTCTGAAATAAATGCCCCAATCACCTTTACCCACAGCGGCATCAAGTCCGATATTAAATTTCATGCCGTCGAAAACATTGTAGCGGTAACCCACCCCAAATCCTGGATAGGCATCCCAGTCAAAATCCTCATTGGTCGAGCCGTAAATGGTAGCGATACCGGCAAAGCCTACCAGTCCCATTTTTCTGTTGAAATTATAGCGATATTCTCCTTGAAGTGAAATTAAGCCATCACCGCGGTATTTCCCTTCTGAATAGCCACGAATGTCTTTTCCTCCAATGGTTTCCTGTTGTTCAAATGGTACATCACCTAAACCAAACTGGCCTGAGAATCGCGCAGCAAGCACGTCGTTATTTTGGCGCATAGGGAAGTAGGTGTTGTAGTTAGAAATGAATTTATTGGCGCTATTTTCGTTACCAAACCATTCCGGATAGGTTATTAACCGAATTTGTGTGTTGATTCCTTTGGTTGGATAATATTGAGAATTTCTCGAGTCGTAAAGCATATTTAATTCTACAGCATTGGTTTTTGTTTTAGATGCAGGTTGAACATCGTCTTCATAAACCGTGTCAAAAAATGAATACGTATAGGTTATTCCGCCATAAAAAGATTCTGTGATTTTTCTTTTTACAGCAGCGCTTACCATTGTTGTGTTTGTGTCATAATCGTAAAAACCACTAACATCAACATCTTCCATAAAAAATTGCGACATATGATTACCTGTTGCACCAAAAAAAGCAACACGCCATTTATTCTCGTTAAAAAACCACCTGTTAAATACAGCTGCAAAGTACGAACCATTAGTTGTATATACTCCGGCAATTCCAGACATTGACTTAGGAGATATACTGTCATTAGCGTTTAACCTATAGTTTGCCATAGGAATGATGCCAAGCATAACTTTTAGATTTCGGTTGTAACTTAAGTAGGGCATAATTTTTAACTCAACCTTTTTTTCTTTCGTTGAGTCTTTCATTTTTTTAGAATTAGAACTGTCACTTTGGGCATTAACGATAGTGAAGCTCAGGGATAAAATAGATAAAAGGAGAAGTTTCTTAATCATTATAAGATAGTCAATAAGTTTAGTTCTAATATACTACCAATTTTGTAATTAAAAAAGTACAACAACATAATAGTCTTTAATAAAAGAATAAAGTTTTCAGGTGTTAATTTGCCATAGTGACATCATGTCAGTTTTTTTGAAATGGCATAATCATTGACTTTTAGTTATCGAATTTAAAAATGAACATTCAACACAATTAATAAAAAATATTATGAGTAAAATTATTGGAATCGATTTAGGTACAACTAACTCTTGCGTTTCTGTAATGGAAGGTAACGAACCTGTTGTAATCCCAAACGCAGAAGGTAAGCGTACTACACCATCGGTTATCGCTTTTGTTGAAGGAGGAGAAATTAAAGTTGGAGATCCTGCAAAACGCCAAGCAGTAACTAACCCAAATAAAACCGTTTATTCTATTAAGCGTTTTATGGGGAATAAATATTCTGAATCACAAAAAGAAGCAGAACGCGTACCATATAAAGTAGTAAAAGGAGATAACGATACACCACGTGTGGATATTGACGGTCGTTTATATACACCTCAAGAATTATCAGCTATGATTCTTCAAAAAATGAAGAAAACTGCTGAAGATTACTTAGGTCAGGATGTAAGTGAAGCAGTAATTACTGTACCAGCTTACTTTAACGATTCACAACGTCAGGCTACAAAAGAAGCTGGTGAGATTGCAGGTTTAAAAGTTCGTAGAATTATTAACGAACCTACGGCTGCAGCATTAGCTTACGGTTTAGATAAAAAAGGTACAGACCAAAAAATTGTTGTATTCGACTTTGGTGGTGGTACCCATGACGTTTCTATTCTTGAGTTAGGTGACGGTGTATTTGAAGTATTATCTACAGATGGAGATACACACTTAGGTGGTGATGATGTAGATGAGAAAATCATCAACTGGTTAGCAGATGAGTTTAATGCTGAAGAAGGTATGGATTTACGTAAAGATGCAATGTCTTTACAACGTTTAAAAGAAGCAGCTGAAAAAGCTAAGATTGAATTATCATCTTCTGCTCAAACAGAAATCAACTTACCATATATTACCGCTACCGCTTCAGGACCAAAACACTTAGTGCGTACATTAACACGTTCTAAATTCGAGCAATTAATCGACGATTTAGTAAAGCGTACTATTGCACCGTGTGAGTCTGCATTAAAAGCGGCTGGTTTAAGTAAAAATGATATTGACGAAGTTATTTTAGTAGGTGGTTCAACGCGTATTCCTGCAGTTCAAGCGGCTGTTGAGAAATTCTTTGGTAAAGCGCCAAGTAAAGGTGTTAACCCAGACGAGGTAGTATCATTAGGAGCAGGTATCCAAGGTGGTGTATTAACAGGAGATGTTAAAGACGTTTTATTATTAGACGTAACGCCATTATCATTAGGTATCGAAACTATGGGTAACGTCATGACTAAGCTTATCGAAGCTAACACGACTATTCCTACTAAAAAATCACAAGTATTCTCTACAGCGGCAGACAATCAGCCATCAGTAGAAATCCACGTGTTACAAGGTGAGCGTGCAATGGCAGCAGATAACAAAACGATTGGGCGTTTCCACTTAGACGGTATTCCACCAGCAAAAAGAGGAACACCTCAAATTGAAGTAACTTTCGATATCGATGCTAACGGTATTATTCACGTTGCCGCTACAGATAAAGCAACAAATAAAACTCAAGATATCCGTATCGAGGCATCTTCTGGATTAACAGAAGAGGAAATTCAAAAAATGAAGCAAGAAGCTGAAGCAAATGCTGAAGCTGATAAAGAAGCAAAAGAAAAAGCTGAAAAATTAAACGCAGCTGATGCTATGATTTTCCAAACAGAAAGTCAGCTTAAAGAATTTGGTGATAAATTATCTGATGATAAGAAAAAACCAATCGAAGATGCTTTAGAAGAATTGAAAAAAGCGTTTGAAACTAAAGATATCGCAGTAATCGATCCAGCTTTAGAAAAAATTAATGAAGCATGGAAAGCAGCTAGTGAAGAAATGTACAAAGCACAAGCAGAAGCTCAAGGTGGTGCTCAACCAGGACCAGATGCTAGTCAAAATGGACAAGCAGGTGATGAGTCTAGTGATGTGGAAGATGTAGATTTCGAAGAAGTGAAATAACACATTAGTTATCATTTATATTTTAAAGGCAGGTGTTTACCTGCCTTTTTTTATTTGTAATTTTTGGAGTGGTAGTAAGAAACGCGATAATTAATAAATATTTAATATTCAGTCGTGAGCAATTGTCTTTCTCTAGTGTAAATGGATTCTTAGCTTTTGGAGGAGTCGATTATTTGTGATATTTTGCTGTTAATTTTAAAAATATCGATAAAAAGCTTGTTTTTAACGATTAATTGCATATTTTTGTGGTATTCAATCCCTAAATGTTAACCATGAAAGTGAAAATTATTTTATTCAGTTTTAGTTTTTTCTTAGCAGTAGGCATAGGTCATGCCCAAAAAAAGAAAGATGAGGCACAAAATATTATCAGTGCAAAAGTGGCTATTAAGAAATATCATAGCAAGGATGAGCTAGATAGAATGCCAAAAGGTGAATTACTGGGGCTTTATACAGAGCGTATCGAAAGTTTGGTAAAAATGTTACCGTATATCGCTTTCGCAACAAAACCAGGAGTTACTATCGAATCTTTAGGAATACCTAATGATAAAGATAATAAGCACGCATTAGAGGATCAATTTAAATCTACTGATGAGTATTTAGAAAATACAGAGGAATTTAACAAAAGGTTTTTGCCATATTCAGATACGAATAGATTAATTTCGGCAATCATTTTTTATGAAGATATAATGAAATCGTTACACGAGTATAGCGAGTATAATTAATATTTGCATATTTATATAAATAAGGTCTTCGAGTTTGTTTACAAGCTTGGAGATTTTTTTTGAAAACGATTTATGTTTTTTTAGGAAAAATAGAAGAAATAAAGGGAGTTTAGGGAAGGGATTTGAATCGTTTTTTAATGTTTTAAAGACAAACAAGAATAGAAAAAGTTAATAAAATCAAAAATATATTACAAAACTATGCTGTTTAACGATATGAATTATCTTAAAATTTTGTTAAAAAGTGTATTTTAACGAAAAAAAAGGTATTTCATGGGATATTTTTATATTTTTGATATTATATTTGAAGTAAAATCTTATTAGTTTTAATCATAAAACCGTAACTATGAAAAACTTTACTCACTCAATATGGATATTCCTTCTTGCATTTGGGAGCTTATTTGCTCAGCAGGAAAAAGGAATTATAGGTACAGATAATTGGTTGTATGGATGGACAGATTTTAAATCCAACACAGCTGATTACGGAGAACCTACCCAAATATTAGCAGGAAACATTTCAGAAGATACTAAGTTAAGTAAACGCGATGTTTATTTGTTATTAGGTAATGTATTCGTTACCAATAATGCAACCTTAACTATCGAACCAGGTACCGTTATTTTAGGAGACTACGACTCTAAAGCAACCTTAACCGTTTCTAAAGGTTCTGCTATAATAGCAGAAGGCACGGAAACCGATCCTATTATTTTTACTTCAAACAGAAGTTTAAAAAGAGCAGGAGACTGGGGTGGTATTATGATTTTAGGAGATGCATCTTCAAACAAGTTTGGGAAAGGATCTGTGGTGTCTTACTATCATAATTTAAATTCTTCGTCTTACCCTTACATTAATTATGGAGGTGAAAATCCAAATAGTAATTCTGGTATTTTAAAGTATGTTAGAATTGAATACGCTGGAAAAAAATTAAGAAATGGTAATCACCTAAATGGTTTGTTATTAGCTAACGTAGGTAGTGAAACCGTTTTAGAGAATATTATGATATCTCATGCAGCTGGAAATTCTTTTGAAGTATGGGGAGGACAAGTTAATATGACTAAAATGGTGTCTTATCGTGCGAATAATAATGATTTTAAGTTTAATTTCGGAACTCAATCGCAGTTAAATAATTCATTAGCAGTAAGATCGCCTTATATTTCTTCAAGTAGTGCAGGCACGAGATGTTTATATGTTTCTTCTTTTGATGATATTGAAGATGTAGACTTTACAAAACCTCAAACAAGTGTTGTTGCTAAAAATCTAACGCTTCTAAATAATAGTGATGATTTGAAGGCAGACATAGAAAAAGGTTTAGTGAAAGAAGCTGTATATGTCGCACAAAGTGCTTCGTTAGATATGAATAAAAGTGTAATTTCCGGATTTAATCCTGCTGTAATTTTCGAAGATAAAATTGTAATCAATCAGGAAAATTTAGAAAAAATTAAGTTTACAGATATGTACTTCAATAACTGTAACGGAAACATATTTGTAGAGAATAATTCAAATAATGAAGATCTTGAAAACTGGTACGGAAACAGTGCGTTTTTTAATGTTTACTCTAAAAGTCAGAATTCTGAAACATTTATTGACTTGAAAAACGAAAGACGTCCAGATTTTAGATTGCGAATTAATAAAATTATAGCGTCAAACGAAAATGACTAGAAATAGTTAGGTGTAATTTGATTAAAATTTAATAAGAATATTATAGCTCTAGGTCTTTTAATCCCCATTTTACTATTAATATAAATAAAAAATTCTTTTGCTCAGCGGTTTTTATATAAATCCAAAGAGCAAAGAATTTTTTGGTAATAGCTTATAAAATAAGGTGATATTCTTTCTTGGAGTTTTATTTAAAAACGAATAGTAATGAGGAACTTTACTTTTATAGGCTTTATCGTTTTTCTTGTTGGGGTTGTTTTGTCTTCAAACGCTCAAACGATTAGTACGCCAAGTTTAGGGTTTACCCAGGCTTGTGCCAGTCCCTCATTCAATACATATTATACAACATTTAGTTTTTCAGCTGATATAGCGGCAAGCTCAAGTAATCAATTTACTATCGAGCTCTCCGATGCTTCCGGTAGTTTTGCTAACGGACAAGTTATTTTAACAACAAATGCTGGAGAATACACATCGTCACCTGCTACGGTTCAGTTTTCATTACCAACAAATACGGCGGGAGAATCCTATAAAATTAGAATAAAAAGTAGTGCTCCATCAGCAACAAGTGTTGGTTCAACTTCATTTCCTGCATATTATAAAATTCAGGATAGTCCCTTTACTATTAATAACTTAATTGGTTCAGCTGCGTTTTGTTCTGGAGGTAGTTATTTGTTAACCATTGACAATCCCGGATCTGGCGATAATGATTCACCTTTACAGTATCCTTCTTTAACCTTTAACTGGTATAAAGAAACAAGTGCAACAACATCAGAATTAGTGGGAACGGGAGAAACTTTCGCAGTAACATCGGCAGGAACTTATTTCTGTGAAACCAATTACGGATCGTGTACTTCAGATTCATATTCTAATCGTGTTACTATTTCCGAAGCTTCTTCAGGAACAACTTCAGAAATTAGTTCAAGTTTAGGAAACCCATATTGTTCTGCTGAAGGAGCAACAACTTTAAGCACTATAAATGCAGATGCATACCAATGGTATAAGGATGATAAAAAAATAGACGGAGCCACAAGTCAGACTTATGTAACAGATGAATCAGGAACCTATTCTGTGAGTATCGATTTAGGACAATGCTCTACAACCGCATCTATTACACTGGAAACTTCAGGCTTTACAAGTAGTATTGATGTCGATGAAACGAACTCTATTCAGGAAGGCGAAACTTTAACGGCTACTGTAATGACCACGGCAAACAACCCTACGTTTCAGTGGTATTTAAATGATGTTTTAATTTCAGGAGTTTCAGGAAATAGCTATGCTGCTTCCGAAACCGGTGATTATAAGGTAGTTGTTACACAAACCAGTGGTTGTGCGGCTTCTGAAGAATTTTTGTTTTCTCTTGTTGTGACAGAACCATTCCCAGATGTGTCTAATATTCCAAATATCATCAGTCCAAATGGAGATGGTATTAATGATACCTGGGTAATCCCTGTAGAGTATACCAGTGGCTCAGATACCGAAGTGGTGATTATGAGTGCTCAAGGAAAAATAGTTCATCAAAGCAATAACTATTTAAACAATTGGCCTGAAAGCCAGATAGATTTTAACGAAATAAATTCAGTGTACTATTACATTATAACAACAGCAAGTAATGCTGTAAAAAAAGGTTCCATTACGGTAGTAAAGTAATATGAGTAAATATTTATTACATATCATTTTATTTTTAGCGACAACGCAATTTTTCTATGCTCAGGAAAATGGTGTTGTTGCCTTGGTATTACCAGTAAGAACATCTTTAAAGTTTAATAAATATGCAATAAACCCTACGTTTAGTTTTGTTCGAGAGCAGAATAAGTACATTACGTTTACTAATAAAAGAGAATGGGTACAGTTTGATGATGCTCCTCAAACCTATTTATTCAGTTATTCTGGAAGATTTGCCGAAAATAGAGGAATGGGGATCGGTTTGTTTCAGCAAGACTATGGGGTTCTAACAACCTTTGGAGGTATTGTAAACTATGCTTATAATGTGGTTTTAGATCGCGATAGTAACTTAACCTTTGGGGCTAATTTAGGATTTTACCAAAGTGGAATTAATGAAGGTCGTGTGGTTTCAAACTATTCCGATCCTGCCTTACAAAACATCCCAAATAATTCTATTTTAACTTTAAACCCTGGAATTAACTACGGAACAACATTTTTAGATTTCGGATTAGCTATCAATAATATTGTTGCCTACAACTTAAAATCATCTAGTCTTTTAGAAGAAAATCCTGAACAAGGTTTGCAAGCACATGTGATGTATACTGGTTTTATGGATAGTCGCGGTTTTTTTGATGAAAGTAAGTTCAGTACGTTAATACAATCTGAGTTTAAAAAAGATAAAACCATTTTATCTGGTTTAGTCATGATTGCGGTTCCTAAAGGAATTTGGGCACAGGCGGGTTATAATACATTGTATGGTATGTCGGCTGGACTAGGAATTAATATTAGCAATCAGATTGCAATTGAATATAATTATGAAAAAGCTATGGGAGATTTGTCCACTTTCGGAAATTCTCACGAGTTCACTATTGCTTACAAGTTTAAAAAGCGATACCGATATAATTATAGTGATGAAGAGCAGGAGGAAGCGCTTTTAATTCAAGACAAGCGTACCAGACAAATTGCGGCAAGGCGTAAGGCTAATGCAACTACAACTAAAGTAGATCGAGAAGCATTGGCGGCAAAACGAGCCGAGGAAAGAGCATTGGCTCAGGCCAGATTAGATTCTATTACGCAGGCAAAAATAGAATTACGAGCAAAACAAAAAGCTGCGGCTGCAGAGCGAATAGAGGAAAGAAAACGTGCTAATAACGATACTAACGGAGCTAATATAGCACAAGCTGTAATAGCAACTGAAGTTGTAGCAAATAAGGACGATAAGGAGACTGAAGAAGCAGCAAGGTTGAAAGCAGAGCAAGAAGAGCAAGCGCGATTAGCTGAAGCAGCAAGGTTGAAAGCAGAACAGGAAGAGCAAGCTAGATTAGCTGAGGCCGCAAGACTGAAAGCAGAGCAGGAAGAACAAGCTAGATTAGCTGAGGCCGCAAGATTTAAAGCGGAACAAGAAGAGCAAGCCAGATTAGCTGAGGACGCAAGATTGAAAGCGGAGCAAGAAGAGCAAGCTAGATTAGCCGAAGCGGCAAGATTGAAAGCGGAACAAGAAGAACAAGCTAGATTAGCCGAAGCAGAAAGGTTGAAAGCAGAACAAGAAGAACAAGCTAGATTAGCCGAAGCAGAAAGGTTGAAAGCAGAGCAGGAAGAACAAGCTCGATTAGCTGAGGCAGCAAGGTTGAAAGCGGAACAGGAAGAGCAAGCCAGATTAGCTGAAGCGGCAAAATTGAAAGCGGAACAGGAAGAGCAAGCCAGATTAGCCGAAGCAGCAAGATTGAAAGCAGAACAGGAAGAACAGCAAAGAGTCGCTGCAGAAAAAGTTTCAGAAGTAACAGAAACAGGTATTGTTTTCCCGGAACCGGAAGATTCTAATACAGATGAGTTATTAACGGTTACAAAATTGGCTTTAGAGACTCAAAATGTTCAAAAGCAATTAATGATTCAATTAAATGAAGTTTTAATTATCAAAGAAAAAGATTTAAAAGATTTAAAGAAAGAAAATGATTTAAGCGAACAGGGTATTGTTAGTGCACCAAAACCGTTTAAAAGTTTAAGCGCTGAAAATGCAAGATTAGAATCTATCAAATTACAATTGGATAATGAGATTAAATCTCAAGATGAAAAAATTATTGAGCTTGAAGCCCTTTACAGTACGAGACTTAAAGAGGTTAGAGATAAGCGTGACGAAACAAATATGTTCTATTCAAGAACAATTAAGGCTTTAAAAGAAAATCAATTTCAAACGATTCGAGCTAGAGAAAACGTGCTTGATAAGTTTGAAAGTGTAAGAGAGGCAACAGAAATAGAACGTAAACGTAGAATTAAACGCGCGTTGTATGATAATGAGGAAGACAGATATAATAAAGATCGAGCAGCATTAAGTTCTATCAAGAAGTTTACTAAGCCAAGTCAGCTACCTTTATCAGAAAAAGATTTTGATTATGGCGAAGAGTTAACCGGTAATATTAGAATTGTTAAAGATGTTAAACATGTTGAAAGTGGTTATTATCTTGTTGTCGCAGTTCATACCGATGTAGCAAAAAGAGACCAGTTCTTACAAAGAGCCATAGAAGCAGGAGAAACTAATATTGACTTTTTCTTCGATGTGAATACAAGTAAATATTATATTTATTATGATAAATTTGATAGCGTTGAAATGGCAAAAAGAGCATTAGATAACAAAGGACCTGAACCATTAAACAGTAAAATGTCAATGGTAAAAATTGAAAATAATTAGTAAATAAAATAAGCCCAACATGTATAACACTGTGCCCCAATTAGGTGTTATAGATGATAAAAAACTAACCGCCATGAAAAAAACTACTTATTTAAAAACAACTTTGGTTGTTTTATTCTTATTGCTGTCCTATTGCGGTATAGCCCAAACATACAAAGCGTTTTCCGTTAGGGAAAAGGTTGATGTTCGTGGGAGTATGCTTGTTATAGGTAATAATATTTTAGGACAAAATGATAATGATTTCTATGATGATAAAGCCAATAATCAGGATTTCAATATGCAATATATTGATATCGATAGTGATGCCTCTACGTTTAGTTCGAGTAGTGCCGATTTAATTTTATCAGATCATCAAGATGGAAGCTCAACCGATTGTTATCGTGTTGTGTTTGCGGGACTGTATTGGAGTGCTATGCTTAAAGATGATGAGACAAGATCTAGTATTTCTAATGTTAAATTAAAATTACCTAATAGTTCGACATATACCGATATCTCTGGTGAAATTGTATATGATGCAATTGTAAATCCTATTTCAGCCTTTAATAACGAGCCAGCTAATACTCCTTATGCTTGTTTTGCTGATGTAACTGATATCCTGTCTAGTTTAGGAGATATTGAAGGAACTTATACTCTCGCAAATGTTGTGTCTAGTGAAGGTACAAACAACTCAACAGGTTTAAGTGCAGGATGGTCTTTAATAGTAATTTACGAAGATCCTGTTTTACATACAAAATCATTCACCCTTTTTGATGGATTTAGTCATTTATATAAAGGACACCAGGAAACTATTCCTGTAACAGGGTTCAGAACTCCGTCAATGGGAGATATTGATTTACAATTTGCTTATGGGGCTTTAGATGGCGATAAAACCCAAAAAGCAAATAAATTAGAAATTAATGGAAAAGAAGTTTCGACTCCATTGCGAGGACCAGCAAATAATTTCTTCAATTCTGTAGTTGAAAATACGAATGGAGTATCTCATCCTAGAAACCCCGAAGGAGACAATACTCTAGGTTATGATACTGGGTTCTTAGAAATTTTGCATGCAAATCCTGAATACATTGATAATGATGTAACTTCTGCAGATTTTAGATTACAGGTAGCCAATGGACAGGCCGATCCTATTTATGCATTTTTTAGTGCGTTTGCTGTGGATATTTTTTCACCAGATATTGAACTGATTAAAACCGTAGTGGATACTGGCGGAGATGATATTGATGGAGATGATGTGTATTTAGGCCAGCAATTATTCTATGAAATTTCGTATCAGAGCGTTGGTAACGATAATGTTACTAATTTCACAATAAAAGATGTACTTCCAGATAATATTGTTTTTGATCCTGCAGATGTTGACTTAACCAACGCAGGGGGGGCTACAATACAGTCTTATGATCCTGTAACGAGAACTATTGTTTTTGCGATACCTGATGGATCAGTGGAAGTTAACGATCCACAATTCACGATAAGAATTCCAGTACGAATTGTCCCTAATTGTTACGATTTAAGTCAGGCTTGTTCTAATGAAATTAAGAATCAAGCTTTTGGTACTTATACAGGTGTTATAAGTGGTACTGTTGTTGTAGATGAGGGTAGTTTTGCTACCGAAGAATGTTTGGGGGTGCCTGGTTCAACCAACTTTTTAGTTGATATTTCTAATTGTACCTTTGAAAAAACGGAGATTTTATGTGGTGAAAGTGTTGTTTTAACAGCAGCCGATGGTTACGATAGTTATTCATGGTCTACAGACCCATCAGGAACTCCGGTTGTAGGTACAGGACAAACCTATACTGCTACGGGAACAGGCACATATTATGTACAAAATACAACTTCATCTACCTGTATTTCTATTCAGGAAACCATTAATGTTATTCCTTACGGAAACACCATAACAAACCCAATTATTCCTTACGCAGATTTATTGCCTATCTGTCCTAATGATGGTAAGGTACTACCTTATATTTTCTTATGTGGGGCTAACGATGTTCGTAATATTCAAACAGGTATAAGTGATGCGGTATCAATTAGCTGGCAACAGTTAGATGAATCCAGTTGTGATGAAATGTTAGTTGATGACTGTGCTAACGAAAATGAATCTTGTACCTGGAATGAAGTTGGTTCAGGACCAGATTTTCTTGTAGACGATGCTGGACAATTCAGAATTGTGATTAACTACCCAGGTGGGTGTTTTAGTATTTTTTATTTCAATGTGTATCAGAACCTATTAGATCCAACTATTACGGCCAAAGATATTATTTGTACAACGCCCGGTCAGGTAACTGTTGGCGGTGTACCGTCTGGATATGAGTACAGTTTAGATCCTAGCGGACCATGGCAATCGTCTAATGTATTTGAAATAAATACACCAGATTATTATACAGTTTATATCCGTCAGGTTGAAGTAGAAACTAATCCTTGTATTTTCCAGACACCAAGTATTTATGTACGTAACCGAGAGGCAGATGTAACTGAATTTGTTACGCAACCTACCTGTAACGGAGATAAAGGAACCATAAAGCTTGCGGTTAACGATGCGTTGCCTCAATATTCATATAGCTTATCCTTAAACGGAACAGTGATTAATAGCGTAGGTCCGATTATGGATAGTGATTATACATTCGATAATCTTAATCCAGGAACTTATACCTATAATATTACAACAGATGATGGTTGTGTATTTACGGGTGATATTGAAATAATAAATCCACCAGTATTAACAGTTACTTCTGCCATAACTAAGGCTTTAACTTGTACTGATGGTGAAATTACAGTATATCCAGTTGGAGGAACCCCTCCTTATCAGTATTATGTAAATGGTAATACCATTTCTCAGGATTCTCCAGTGATTGCTGCACCAACACCAGGAACATACGATATTACAGTAATTGATTTTAATGGGTGTTCGGCTTCAACAACGCAAACTATAGAAGGTATATTACCGCCTGAATTTACAGTGGAACAAATCAATATTTTATGTAATGGCGAAAATTCAGGAAGTATAACTTTTAGCGTGACTAATGCGAATGGTTATAGTATTAGTTATAGCATCGATAATGGAAATACTTTTACATCAAATCCGGAATTTTACAACCTTACAGCTGGTATATATCAAACGCTTATCGAGTATACCTTAGATGGAGAAGAGTGTTTTAGTGTGACTGAAGATATTGTCATTACAGAAACAGATTATCCTTTAAGTGCTTCGGCAGGGGTGTCTCAATTAGCAGGTTGTGGTCCAAATGGTGAAGGTCGTGTGCGTGTTACAAACCCAACAGGAGGAACGCCACCTTACGAGTATAGTTTCGATAACCAAGCATCTTGGACTTCAGATAATGAAGCATGGGTAGCTCCTGGGACCTATACTATTTATATGCGTGATGCTAATGGCTGTATTTATGCAATGCCTGGAATTATTATCGATCCGGAACCAGTACCACCGTCAATTAGTATTTCAGATGTGGATTATAACTGTGATGGAACGGGTAATACAACCGTTGTGGTAAACAATACAGGATCAGATTCGTATTCTTACGGTTATTTATTGGATGGTGTTGAAAATCCGAATTTAGCAGATCCTCAAACCTTCCTAAATGTATCCGAAGGTAGTCATACTATTAGTGTGACTTATAAATTAGAAACCGTACCTACATATAGTAACTTATTATTTGAAAGCTTTGGTTCAGGTGGAGATGTCACCTCACCGGGAATTAATCCGAATTTTTGTTTCGAAAGACAGGTTGAAGCAACAAAATGTAACGGTGATAGATTATTTGGTAACGGGGAATATACGGTTACGAATGAATTACGTAACAATCCTTATAGCGGATGGTGGAGTCCGAGAGACCATACTACTGGAAGCATTCCTGGAAGATTCCTGGCGGTTGATGCTGGTTTTGCAATTCCAGATAATGCGGTAGTTTACAGAAAACCAATTACCGATATCATTCCGAATCAACCAATTCAGGTGCGTTTCTTTGCAACTAACTTATTAAAAGTGGGGAATACACAACCAGATGCATCTCTTACGGTGGAGTTACAGGATAGTAATGGAGTGGCTCTATCGTCTCAATCAATAGGAGGTATACCTAAAACAAACGGTTGGGTAGAGTTCAACGAAACTATAGATCCAGGAAATAATACAGCTTTAGATTTTGTTTTACGATTAGAAATAGCTCAGGTTAACGGAATAGACTTTGCTGTAGACGATATTGAAGTATATCAGTTACCAGTAACTTGTATTACTCAGGAAGATTTTCCATTTATTATAGAATCAGGTCAGGCATTTTCTGCAGGTATTGTATCCACAAGTAACGTAAGTTGTGCAAGTGCAGGTGATGGAAGTATCACTATAGCGGCTCAAAATTTCGATGAAACAAATGGTTATCAGTATTCTATTGATGGTGGTTCAACATGGATTACGACAACAACATCTCCTTTAACCATTTCAAATTTAACCGAAGGAACTTACGATATTGTTGTGCGTTATGATGCCTCATCAGATGGTGTTTGTGATGCAACATTGCAAGCTGAAATTACTGCGCCAACATCGTTAAGTGTGTCGGCAACCACAACACCAGTAACTTGTTTAGATGGGTCAACTGTTACAGTTACAGCAACAGGAGGAACTGCAGCATATACATACGAACTAGTTGATGCAACTTCAAATGTAACGCCATTCCCAGCGACCGGTATTTTAACTAATGTTGCAGCAGGCGATTATACGATTAGAGCAACCGATGCTAACGGATGTACTGCGACAACAACAATAAGTTTAACAGCTCCAACAGCTCCAACAGCTTCAATTGTTAATGCCGATTATTGTTACGATACGGCTAACGGAGCGACTTTAGAGGTTGCTGCTTCTGGAGGACAAACACCTTATGAATATAGTGTAAACGGTGGAGCTTTTCAATCAAGTCCTGTTTTCAGCGATCTAACTCCTGGTGATTATGAGTTTATCGTAAGAGATGCTTACGGATGTGAATCTGCTTTAATAGCTGAAACAATTGCTGCTCAGGTTAATATTTCAGCTGAAATCACAAAAGAATTAGATTGTACAGTATCGCCTGACGCCGTAATTTCGGGAACTATTTCTGAAGGGTATTCGCCATATACAGTAACTTTAATTCAAGGTTCTGGTACTGTAAATTTATCAGGAAACACGTTTACCTTAACTACAGGTGTTGCTGGAACCTACCAATTCCAGGTAACTGATGCAAACGGATGTACTGCTGTATCGAATGTGATTACTGTGAATCCTATCGAAAACCCGACAGCGACAACAACAGTAGTTAATGCCTTATGTAATGGTAGCAGCGATGGTTCGGTTCAAATTGTACCTTCTGGAGGAGTAGGACCTTATACTTTTAATTTTAACGGATTAGGTTTCTCAACAACGTCCTTATATACAGGATTAGCGGCTGGAACTTATAATTATCAGGTTCAGGATGCTAATGAATGTACTTTTGATGGAACCGTAACAATAACAGAGCCTTCTATTTTAGATATAACGGCTTCAGCAACAGCATTTAGTTGTGATGATAATAATATAGCTGAATCTTCAACGGTAACGATTGTTGTGCCAACAACAGGAACAGCTCCATATACCTATAGTTTTAACGGTTCGGCTTATACTGCTTCAAATACATTTGAAGTAAATGATAATGGTTCAGATCAAACCATAACATATTCTGTTCAGGATGCTAATGGATGTACTGCTGATGGTTCATTAACTATTTCAGCGTTAAATCCACCAACCGATTTAGATTTTTCGGCAACTACTGTAACTTGCGATAATGAAACAGCAAGCATAACAATAACAGCAACTAATGGAGTAGGAACGTTAGAATACGAAACTATAGCGCCTTCACAAGAAATTATTGGAAAGCAAAGCTCGAATGTGTTTTCAGATTTAGAACCAGGCACCTATATATTCAGGGTAACTGATGCGAATGGGTGTTATTATACAGAATCGTTTGTAGTTCCTCCCGTAACACCAATTGCCATGACCGCTCTGAAATTAAGAGATGTGTTATGTTTTGGAGGAAACGATGGTGCTGCCCAATTTGAAGTATTTAACGCAACGAATTTCACGTATACAGTAACGGGAGGAACAGCAACAGTTACAGGTTCTGTAATTAATTTAACAGATTTAGCTGCTGGAACATATAGCGTTACTGTAACAGATACAGATACAGGATGTACAGCTACCGAAAGTGTAACTATCAATGAACCAACTGCTGCTGTTAGTGCAACAGCCTTGGCAACTAATATTACTTGTAATATTTCAGAATCTCAAATTACTATTACAGCAACAGGAGGAACTCCTAATTATAGTTATGCTGCTGTAGCTCAAGGGACAACGGTCACTGATTTTGATTACGGAAGTAGTAATGTTATTACTGTAGATACAGCGATAGATGGTTTAGTTTTTGATGTTTATATAAAAGATCAAAACAACTGTACATTACCAACGCCAATAGTGGTAAATATAGAACAAGATGAATTACCAACAGTTACTGCACCAACGGTAGATAATCAGTGTGATGTGTCTTCTGGATTTACTTTTGAAGTTAATGCAACAGGAGTAACGCCGTTATCATACAGTATTAACGGAGGCACTTCATATCAGTCAAGCCCAATTTTTACTGTTAATGCGGCAGGTAATTATACAGTTACCGTTAGAGATGCTAATGGATGTATTGTAACAGCCGACACCTCTACAGATGTGTTTGAACCTATTACCGTTGATGTATTATTAACTAAAGATTTAACCTGTTCGACACCTGCTGAAGCCACTATTGAAGGAACAATTTCAGGTGGTAATGCACCTTATAATGTCACATTCATTCAAGGAAGTGGAACAATTAATGTTAGCGGAAATACTTTTGATTTGTCAACTTCAACTTTTGGTGATTATCAGTTTTTAATTACCGATGCTAACGGTTGTACTCAACAAACAGGTGTAATTACTGTAACAGAACCAATAACAGTAACAGCATCAGTAACATCGGGAGACCCTAGTTGTAATGGTGATCTTCAAGGATACATTCAGCTAACAGCTTTAACAGGAGAAGCGCCATATCAGTATAGTATTGACGACGGAGTAACATTCGTAGATTCTAATATTTTTACTGAAGTAGCAGGAGGCACTTATGATTATGTGGTTAGAGACAGTAAAGGGTGTGAAGCCACAGGTCAGGTTACAATTGTTGAGCCACCAGTAATTGACTTTAATTTAGCCAAATTGGATATTACTTGTGACACTAGCGGAGGAGGAACAAGTTTAGGTGAAATTACAGTTGAAAATGTATCAGGAGGAACATTACCATTAACATACTATATAACCAATAATTTTGGAGATGTTATTGCAGGAAATCCATACTCAGCATCAGCAAGAGAAGATTATACCTTTGAAATTATAAACTATGGTATTTATACTATTAATGTGGTTGATGCTAATGGTTGTAATTTAGAAAAACAAATTACAATAGCTTCACCTCCAGAAGATTTAGAGATTGATGTGACGACCGTTTCGTCAGATTGTACAAATGGAGGTACAGCAACTGTTGAAGCTCTGTCTTCGGTTTCTGGTTCTGAATATGAATTTGCAATTTTAGAGTTTAATACTGTTCCATATGCATCTGCAGGTTCATGGTTAGATCCAGATGTTGTTGGAGGAAACATTAGAACATTTACAAATTTAACACCAGGTGTGGTATATACATTTGTTGTACACGACAAGACCACTGGATGTTATTTTGTTAAAGCAGCAGATACCCCTATATTATCAGCTTCACCTTTAACATCTGTAGTGACTCCTAATAATATTTCTTGTGTAGGTGCTGCCGATGGAAGCGTAACATTTACAATTGATAATTTTGATAGTTTAACGACTTCTGTAGACTATGAAATTTTTAGAGCATATAGCAACGTTTCTGTTATAGCAAGTACAAATGTATCTGTAACCCCAGGAACTCCAGAAACAATTACAGCTCCAATACCTGGTTCATTATCCATAGGTCAATATTACATAGTTTTTACAGAAAACGGAACAGGTTCTTTTGACGGTTGTGAATCAGCTTCAGAAATTTTTGAAATCAAAGAATCATCTGTGGCATTAGAGTTCCAAGCTCAAGTTCTTAAAAATGAAAATTGTAATGAGTTAGGTGTTTTAAGAGCTACTGGAAGTTTCGGTACCACACCGTACCAATATCAAGTGGTGGTTGCAGGAGGTTCTTTAAATGATGCAGATTGGGTGTCTACTAACATTTTTGAAAGGGCTGAAGGTCTTTACGATGTTCATGTTCGTGATGCTTATGGTTGTGTTGTTACAGAAGCGAATGTTCAAATTATTAAAGACGCCGAACCAATAATCGATCCAGTAGCTCAGGACTGTTGGAATGGTGAGCCATTTACTGTGACTTTAGATGGAACGACTTTTAACGGAAATCGCACTTATAATGTAAATGGAGGTGCTTATCAAACAAGTGCCGATTTTACAATTTCAGCAGCGGGTACTTATACTTTCAATATTAAAGATGATAACGGATGTATAGATCCAACAACCCTTGTGGTTAATCCGCCTGTAGTATTAGATGCAATTTTAAGTTTAGATTTAACTTGTGACGACGATGCTGTTATTAATTTATCGGCATCAGGAGGTTCTGGCACCTATACTTATGAAATATTATCTCCGGTTTCTGCAGTTGGAAATATTTCAGGAGCAACATCTGGAATATTTACAGGATTGAATGAAGCAGGAACTTATATCTTTAGAGTAACAGACGATCAAGGATGTGAGGCGGTATCAAATCCAGTAGAGGTAACACCTACTACAACACCAACATTAACCACTCAGGTATTTGATGTGACTTGTAATGGTGGGGCTGATGGAAGTATTATTGTAACAGCAGCCAATGGTATTTCGCCTTATGAATATAGAAAAAGTGATGATGGCGGTTCAACTTGGGATGCTTGGCAAACCTCAAATGTATTTGATGGTTTAGCTGAAGGCACTTACACTATACAGGTAAGAGATAGTAAAAGTTGTGAGTCTCTTCCTGTTGATGTACCGGTTGATGCCCCTGATGTAGTTGTAGCTGATGCACAAGTTACAACAACGTTAAGTTGTGGAGAAGGAAATGCAACGTCCCCAGCAGAAGTTACCGTAACAGCAACCGGAGGTTCAGGTTCTTATTTATATAGTTTTGATGGAGGTTTAAATTATTCAACATCAAATACATATAGAACGTATAATCCAGGAACAGTAACAGCTTTGGTGAAAGATACCAACGGTTGTACTGCCGCAAGTTCTGCAACTACAGATATTGAACCATTAAGTGTTCCTACGGATTTAGATTTTGTTCCAACAGATATAACCTGTATAACAACGACGGCTTCAGTTACCTTAACGGCAACTAATGGTGTAGCACCATTGAAATACAGTATTATTTCACCAGCATCCGAAACTACAAATATTTCAGGTGAAGATTCAGGTGAGTTTACAGGATTATTGCCAGGAACTTATGTATTTACAGTTACCGACGCAAATGGATGTTCTTACACAGAAGCTTATACAATTAACCCTGTAACGAATATTACAGTTTCAGGTCAGTTAATAAATGATGTCTTATGTACAGGTAGTTCTGATGGGGCTGTAGAGTTTATCGTTGGTAATTTCTCAGGAACTTACAGTTATACCATTAATGGAGGAACAGCAATTACAGGACAAACTAATACAACGATTGGTATCACTGGAGTTTCAGCTGGAGATCAAACTATTATAGTGACTGATGATGTTACAGGTTGTACAGATACCATTTCAGTAACAGTAGGAGAGCCAACGGCAGTAGCCTTAGCTGAAATAGATAATATTAATGCAAATTGTAATTTCGGTGCGCAAGTAACAGTCGAAGCAACAGGAGGTACATTGCCTTACGAGTATGCATTTATTATTAATGGTTCTGCTCCAATTGATGCAGATTATAGCAATAGTGCATCTGCAGTTTTAGATCCAACAATAAGTACAGATTGGGATGTTTGGGTAAGAGATGCGAATGGGTGTACAGATATGATTGATGTCACTATTATAACCGACCCGCTACCAACAGTGACAGTACCAACTATTTCAGATAATCAATGTAATTTAAATGGAGATCCGTTTACATTTACAGTAACTAATCCAACAGGAATAGAGCCATTTAGTTATTCTATTGGTGCTGGATTCCAAACCAGTCCAACGTTTACGGTGTCTACACCTGGTACTTATCAAGTAACGGTTAAAGATGGAAATGGATGTACAATAACAATGCCTACACCAATTGAAATTTATCCAACTTTAGATTTAAATGTTGCTGTAACGACATTACCAAGTTGTGATACTGCAGATGGAGTGATTACTGTAACAGGAGCGGGAGGTTCAGGAAATTACAGCTATGCTATCGATTATGCAGGAGCGACTGTTTCTGGAAATGAAATTTCAGGTATTCCTTCAGGTTCGTATACAGTTACAATCACTGATGTGGATACGGGATGTACTAATACAGCACCTATTACTTTAGATGCGCCGACACCAGTTACCTTTACACCAATACCAACCGATGTAACCTGTAACGGAGGTAGTGATGGAATGATTACAGTTGATTTACCATCAACTAACGATAACCCGATCTATACATACGAGATTATAGCTCCAATTACGGTTGGACCTCAAACTTCAAATGTATTTACAGGATTAGCACCAGAAACTTATACTGTTCGTGTAACTTCAGGAAGAAATTGTATCGCTGAACAAGATGTTGTTATTGGTGAACCAGATGCTATTGTAGTACCAAATCCTACAGTGGTAGAGTATACTTGTGCTCCGGATACTAATGCAGCAAACTTTGCTTCAATTACAGTTTCGGGTGTTACGGGTGGTTCTAACAATTATGGGATTTATGAATTCTATAGAGATGGAGCTTTAGTTCAGTCTGGTGCAAATAATGTGTATAATGAAGCCGATTTCTCTGGCGGAAATTACACCATCAATGTATACGACGAAAATGGATGTTCTGGAACAACAACTGCAATTATTGCGCCTTATATAGAATTAGAGGACATCAATATCGCAATTGATAATGCAATCACTTGTGTTAACGATGAAGATATTACAGTATCGGCAACAACTACTGGAACAGCAAATTTACAATATACTGTTGAAGGTGTTGATGTGTCATACAACCAAACGAATACAATAGGAATCTTTACAGGTTTAGCAGTAGGTAACTACATTATTACTGTTGAAAACTTAGATACAGGATGTAGTTTACAAACCGTACACTATGTAATTGATCCTAATACGTTTGAATTAGATATTGAAAGTATTACCGATGTAACCTGTTTTAGTGATAACGACGGAAGTGTAACCTTAACCTTAGTAGATCGTGTACCAACACCAACCGATGAAGCTGGTCCGTTTACTTATGATGTGTTAGATGCTTCAGGAGCTTCAGTACAAACGGGAGCTTCGGCTAATGCAGGTCCGTTAACCATTACTGGATTAGTATCAGGAACGTATACCATTAATGCGACATTAACTAATGCACCTTTCTGTACCGTGTCAACAAATGTGACCATTACAGCTCCGACTGCACCATTAGAAATACAAACGTCTCACACCGATATTACATGTATTGGTGCGGATGGAACGATTTCTGCGAGTGGTTCTGGTGGATGGCCTGGTGATTATGAGTATCAGTTAGAGTTAGGTGGAACTGTCGTTTCAGCGTTCAGCAGCACCTATTATTTCGAAGGGTTATCAGCTGGAATTTATACAGTAAGCGTAAGAGATAGTCAAGGGTGTATTGCTTCGGAAACAGTTGAGTTAATCGATCCGCTACCAATAGATGCAACGGTTACACCAAGTACAACTATGTTATCTTGTTTTGATGATAGAACAGCAAGCATTACAGTAACCAATGTCTTAGGTGGTCAGGGAGGCAATTATACATATACCTTAAATGCCTTATCACCTGTTGTAAGTTCGTCAGGACCTCAAACATCTAACGTGTTTACAGGTTTAGGAGCAGGAACGTATAACGTGACTGTTTCAGATGGATTTACTTGTGAAACTATTTTTGCAGATATCGTTATTGCTCAACCAGAACAAATGGAGGCTAGCTTAGTGAAAGCTTCTGCACAAACGTGTACGGTTGATGCCACATTAACATTAAGTGCAACGGGTGGAACAGGAACTTATGAATATAGTTCAGATGAATCATTTGCAACAGTATTAGGTTCATTTACCACAGAGACAACATTCTCTGTGGCTCCGGGAACCTATCAATATTATGTGAGAGATGCTAACGGATGTACTTCTGTGGTATCAAACGATATTGTAGTTGAAGAACTTCCTGAATTGATAGTAAATTTAGATACAACTAATGCAACGATTAATTGTGCAGGAGATACTACCGGAGTTATTGTAGCAGAAGCGACAGGTGGTTTAGGAAACTATGTGTACACGCTACAAGACGCTGCGGGTAATGACATTCTAACAGCGGTTCAGGATACTCCTGGAGTATTCACCGAATTACCTATTGGAACCTATCAAGTGCATGTAGAAAGTGGAGATTGTTTAGCGACATCAGCGCAGGTTGTTATTACGGAACCTAATTTACCATTAGAAGTTGAGTTCGATGTTACCGATGTAACCTGTAATGGTAGTAACGATGGTATTTTAGAAATCACAGCAACTGGAGGAAGTGGTATCATCAAGTATGCGATTTCACCACAAATGAATCAGTTCTTTGATGAACCAATTTTCGATAATCTTGCGCCTGGTGATTACCAAGGTTTAGTTCAGGATCAGTTAGGTTGTTATGTGTTATTCGATTTTACAATTGCGCAACCAGATCCTCAGTTTGTAACTATTGTACCTAATTCATTAATTCCGGTATTATGTGATGGTGATATGAATGGAGAATTCAGTATCGAAATTACAGGAGGTACACAACCTTATAGTGTGGCTCTAGATGATATCAACGGCGAGTATGTTCAAGGAGCTGATAGGCAAACACTATTTACATTCTCTAACTTATCTGGTGAAGATCATGTTGTTTATGTAACCGATAGTGAGGGATGTCAGTCGGAATGGAATATTGAATTCCCAGATCCTGTGAAAATTGATCCAGTAGCGGTATTAGAGTATGGTTGTGAAAACAATATTTCTACCAATATGGTTACGGTTTATGTTGATGAAACCATGACAGACCCTACCCAGTTAGAATATTCATTAGATGGCGGACCTTACCAAACAAGTAACATATTTGTAAATGTTCCAGCAGGTATTGGTCATTACATAGACGTGAGACATACTAACGGATGTACGAAGCAAACAGATTTATTTGATATTGAAGCTTACGAACCTTTACAGTTTGCTATCCAAGAAGGAGAAACCATCAATACCATAGAAGCCATGGCAATCGGAGGTACTGGTGAATATGAGTTCTTCTTAAACGGCGAGTCTTATGGTAGTGAGAGTACATTTATTTATTATGAGTCTGGTAATTACACGGTAACTGTTGTCGATAGCAATGGTTGTACTTTGGAGGCATCAGGGTATTTTGAATATATCGATGTTTGTATCCCTAATTACTTTACACCTAATGGCGATGGTACTTTAGACGAATGGGGACCTGGATGTACGGAACAATACAAAGATTTAACGTTTGATATTTATGACCGTTATGGTCGAGTAGTGGCTAAATTAAAAGCCGGACAAAAATGGGATGGTAGATATAACGGCGAAGAATTACCAACGGGTGATTACTGGTTTGTTGTGAAACTTAACGATCCTAAAGACGATAGAGATTTTGTTGGACACTTTACCCTTTACAGATAATTAGTGGTTTATGGCTGTTAATATTAAATTTACGATGATGCGAAAACTAATCATATATATCTTATTCTTGACTATAACAACCAGTTATAGTCAAGAGTTAAACCTGCCAGTGTTTACACAGTATTTGGCAGATAACAATTTTGTGGTGTCTCCAACATTTGCCGGTATTGGCGATAATTTAAAAATCAGAGCGAACGGATTAACCCAGTGGGTTGGGATTAAAGGAGCTCCCGATAACCAATCGGTGTATGCCGATTTCAGAATAGCTGATCGTTCGGGGGTTGGAGTGTCTTTTTACAATGATAAAAATGGTAATACACTACAAACTGGAGCTAAGTTTTCATTTGCGCACCACCTTATTTTAGATTATTATTCAAAACAATATTTATCATTAGGTATTTCGTATAACATTAATAATTTCAGAATTGACATCGATAACTTTAATACGGGATATGAAAACCCTGTAGTAGATCCGTTTATTACAGATGATAGAAGAACATCGAATAATAACTTTGATGTAGGTGCATTGTATAGAAACCATGGCTTTTATTTAAGTTTTAATGTGAACAACTTATTACCTAAAAACTTTAATGAAGCGATTAGGCAAATGGAGCCACGATTACTTTTAAACTATCAGATTTACTCCGGCTATACCTTTAGAGGGCCTAAAAAAAGTGGTTTAGAGTTTGAACCATCGGTGTTTTATCAAATGTTTAGTAGTGATAAGCGTTCAAGTACCGACCTTAACTTTAAGTTTAGAAAGTATAATAGGTATGAAGATTATTTTTGGGGTGGAATTTCTTATCGCTTCCTAAATGATCAGTTCTTAAAGCCTTTAAATATTGGACCAATGGTAGGATTCAAAAAATCGATCTTCTATTTTGGTTATGCGTATCAGGTAACAACAAACGGACTTTCAGGCTATAACTCAGGAACGCATGTGGTAACCATAGGATTAGAATTTTTACAAGGGATTAGTAACTGTCCGTGTACACAAAGTCCTGTTCATAATTAAAGTGATATTTATGCTTTAAAACCAATGTGTTGTATTATTTTTGCAACTTCAAAATATTAATATTTAGTAAACCTCAGTTTAAAACTGAGGTTTACTTTTATAATAAATTGGTAAGTAAAAATGGAATTGAGAGCTAAACAACGCATTGCTTTAAGTATTTATTTCTTTTTATCAGGTATTTGTTTTGCGACCTGGGCATCACGCATACCAACTATTAAAACATTTTTCGACCTAAACGATGCACAGTTAGGAACGATATTAATTGCTATGCCAGTGAGTTCGTTAATAGGCTTGCCAATTTCAGGTTGGTTAGTATCAAAGTTTGATAGTCGTATTCCTTTAATTTTTGCTTTTACCTTTTTCTCAATCAGTTTGGCATCTATTGGATTTGCAACGTCAACCTTTGCTTTAGTGTGTTCGATTTCTGGTTTTGCTTTTTGCTTAAGAATATTAAATATATCTATTAATACGCAATCCATAACGCTTCAAAAAAAATACGAGAAAAGGGTAGTAGGGGCTTTTCATGGGCTTTGGAGTTTAGGAGGAGTTGTTGGCGTTGGCATTTCAACACTTATGGTGACATTAGAAATTCCGATCCAGATGCATATGTTAAGTATTGCTGTATTTGGTTTACTAGTGGCTTTATTAACCTTTAAGTTTACCGTTAAAAATGATAAATCTCCTTCCGGAAATAGATTAATTATTAGTAAACCAGACCCTTATATAATGAGTTTGGGAATATTAATCTTTTTCGGAGCCGTTTGTGAAGGTGGTATGTTCGATTGGAGTGGTGTCTTTTTTAAAGAAGTTTTACATGAAGAAGTCTTTACGTATGGATATTTAATTTTTATGACAACTATGGCATTGTCTCGTTTTTTTTCTGATAAGCTAGTCAACGTTATTGGCATTTTAAAGACTTATATTTTAAGCGGATCGTTAATTGCGGTTGGTATACTTATGGCAGTTGTTTTTAAAACCTTCTGGATGGCCTTAGCAGGTTTTTTCTTAGTAGGGTTTGGTACTGCAGCTATATTCCCAGTGACTATGTCTTTGGCAGGAACTTCTAAAAAATATTCTCCAGGAATGGCAATTTCAATAATAACCACCTACGCTATTTTAGGCATGCTTATAGGTCCGCCGTTAATTGGTTACCTCGCACATGCCTTTAATTTAGAAAACGCATTTTTCCTGTTTGTATTCATCGGAATTCTATTTATCCCTGTAGCGTTTAAAATGATGAAATACCAAATGAAGCAGGATTAATTATTTTTCAATAATTTCTACTTCAAATAATTTATCCCAACGTTTTCCTGTAATAAATAGTGTTTTTGTATCTGGATTGTAAGCAATGCCATTTAATACATCTAAACCTTCGTGCTGAGTTACTTTCTTTTTTAGAGGAGAGAAATCTATCACTCCAATAACAGCGCCGTTTTTAGGATTTATAATGGCAACACCGTCTTTTTGGTAACGGTTGGCATAAATGGTGCCATTAACCCATTCAAGTTCGTTTACACCAACAATTTTACCTTTATTTGTGTATACCTCAATATGGTCGTCTTCTGTTAAGGTATCTGGGTTTAACAACCATATGTTTTCACTGCCATCACTTTTGTAAATGGTTTTACCGTCGTTACAAAGTCCCCAGCCTTCTTTACTCTTTCCGTATTTAAAACTGCTTATTTTTTTAAATGAATTAACATCGTATACAAAACCTGTATTTTCTCTCCAGGTTAGTTGATAGATTTTATCATTCAAGATCGTTAGTCCTTCAGCAAAAAACTGATCGGCTAAATTTATATTTTTAAGTACATCTCCCGATTTATAATCGACTAATCGAAGTTTCGACTCTTTATATTGACCAGCACTTTCGTAAAGCTTGCCGTTATGAAATTCTAACCCCTGAGTATATGACGTTATATCGTGTGGATATTCATTTATAATATTATAAGTATATACTTTTGGTAATTCACTTCCTAAAATAGTAACGATAGTATTAACCGTTTGTTTGTCGCCGTTAAAATAAACGGTGGCTTCAACAGTATGCTTTCCTAATCTGTAATTTGAAAGCGTTAGGGTATTATCAATTTTATATCCGTCGAAAGTATAAGAAACCGAGTCGATAGTATGCGATTTTTTGTTTTCAAGATCTAGTTTTAGGGTCTCATTATTGGAAATATTCCCCTTTTCGGCATTAGTTTTTATAGAAAATCCATTTTTTTTCGATCCCGTGTTAGAACCGCAGTTTACTAGTGTTGCGCTTAAAAATATGATTACTAAGTACTTGAATGTTTTCATTTGAGATGTTTAATTTAAAGCAAGATATTTATTTAAAATCAGAGTAAAAAATCATTGTGAAACTTTTAAAAGATTGTATATTTGCACCGGCAAGTCCTACACAACCAGCTCCTGTTGAATCCTCCAGGGCGGGAACGCAGCAAAGGTAAATGGTCGTAGCGGTGTGATGTAGGTAGCTTGCCTTTTTTTATGCCTTTTTGTTTCCTAAAAAGCCATTCAAAATACTACCTTTACGTCTTCAAAAAAACATCAAAATATGTCTAAAGTTATTTTAATTACAGGAGGGTCTTCTGGTATAGGAAAATCTATTGGAGAATATCTTACAGAAAGAGGATTTATTGTTTATGGTACCAGTAGAAATCCTGAAAAATATGCTGATAGCAAGTTTCCTATTTTAGCTTTAGATGTAAAAAATACAAATACTATAAAACAAACGGTTTCTACTATTATAGAAAACGAAGGTAGACTTGATGTAGCGATTAACAATGCAGGAGCCGGAATTACAGGAGCTATTGAAGAAATTCCGGAAGAGGAAATTAAGGCTAATTTTGATACTAATTTCTTCGGGCCTATTAATGTTATTAAAGCGGTGTTGCCGCAAATGCGAAAGCAAAATTCAGGCTTAATAATTAATATCACCTCTATTGCAGGTTATATGGGGTTACCATATCGCGGTGTTTATAGCGCGAGTAAAGGTGCTTTAGAATTAATTACAGAGGCGTTTAGAATGGAGCTAAAGGGCTTTAATATTGACATGACAAATATTGCCCCAGGAGATTTTGCTACCAATATCGCTGCGGGACGTTACCATGCGCCTTTGTTAGAGAATTCTCCTTATAAAGAGCCTTATGGTAATACTTTAGAGTTGATGAATACACATGTTGATAGTGGTAGCGACCCTTTAATGATGGCAAAAGCCGTATATAAGGTGATAAACACTAAATCGCCTAAAGTACATTATAAAGTAGGGGAGTTTATGCAGAAATTTTCAATCGCTTTAAAGCGTATTCTTCCTGATAAAGTTTATGAAAAGCTTTTAATGAATCACTATAAGCTGTAAAGGGCTAATAGTCTTATCTGTTAATCATTCCTAGTATTTCTTCTTCAAAATTTCTAGAGAAGATATTGGCGCCACTACTAACAATGGTCTTGCGTTTGTCTACCAAATAGGTTTTTGTCATAGGTTGTACAGCAAGGAATTCTTTCGAAACCTTTGGATTTTTTAGAACGTATTCAAACTGTAAAGGGAACCTTTTGTCTACAAGCGATTTTTTAATTTTATCACTGTCGTAGTTGTCTATATTAACAGAAATAAAGTTCACCTCAGGATACTTCATTCTTAATTCTCTAAGCTTGTAATGACTTTCTTTAAAGTGATCGTAGTACAAATGCGACCAAAAGGTAATAACAGTAGGTCTGGTTATTGTTTCTTTAAGGTCTAAATCATTATTTCTAAAATCCATAACCTTCACCGATGGGAAAGGTGCTCCGTTTTTTGTAACATCAAGCATGGATACAAAACGCTTAAGGTTTTCCTTGCTTTGTTCGTCGTTACTTTTGTTTAAGAATGAATTCAGAAGTTTGTTATTATTAACAGAGTCTGTGCTTTTTGCCAGATAATTTATGGTATAATAGTGAAGCAGCTCATCTTTAATAAGAGGATTATCTACTAAACTATCAATCAATTCTAGTTTATCTAAGGTATAACAAAGCGAACTTCTGTTAAAATGCCCTTTATCATTATGGTTATAGTGCTCATGAAGCGCCATATTATTAAAGCTATGTCTTAAAAACTTATCGTAGTAGTGATTGTCCTTAAAGAAGGCATCATTATAATCGATAGATTTTCTGTAATCATAAAAATCTTTTGGTAAAGACTCCAGGATTGAGCTTTTATCTCTTCCGTAATGTACAAAAGGGTACACCTCTCTACTTGAATAATAGTTATAGTTAATGTCTGCCATAGCTATTTTATCAAATAGCTCGGAAGTTTCATAACGATCTTTAAAAAGCTTTAAGTTTTTAAGTTTGATAAATTTTAAAGAATCAATACGTTTTATATAAACAGTAGGCTTTAACTGGCAGTATTTAAAAATATTTTTTTCCTGAATTTCGTTTGCTAAAAACTCATTAATTAAGTAGTTGTTCTTTTTATCGCCACGACCTGTATAAACCAAAGATTCATCAAACTCCAGTGTATTTAATCTAAAAAGTAAGCTGTCTTGAGGTTCTAAGAATACAACTTGAATTTCGCCGCCATGGTGAAACGTATAAAGTCCGCCACTTTCAATATTTTCTAATTTGTAAAGAAAGCGATTACGATGATCTAACTTAACGGTATCTATAATTTTATCGGCTTTAGAGAGTACCACAAAGTCATTGCCTGGATTAATAATTTCTCCGCCAAAATATGCATAATTATCATTTTCAGCTTTTTTATCATCCACACAGTTAAACAGTGATAAACCTAAAAATATGCATAAATAGTGTAATCTCATAGAATGTTTGGTCGACTTTATTACAATACAAAAATATGGGTTGTATTGATATAGTGCTGTTAAGGCGTTGTTAAAGTTGAAACTTCGAAAAAACAGCTAATATAACAAAATCATTGATTCATTGGTGGTAAAATTCAGTATTGAAGTTTCCACTTACCGATTGAATTTTCTACTTTTGCACAAATGTAATCTAAGTCAGGTATTATAAAGATTATAAAGGGCTTGCTTTAGATTAATAAACAAAATAGAAATCAAGATTTTACATCTGAGTTAAACGAATATAAACTTATGTTATCAGTATCAAATTTATCAGTACAATTTGGAAAGCGTGTGTTGTTCGATGAAGTAAATACAACATTTACTTCTGGGAATTGCTACGGAATTATTGGCGCAAATGGCGCCGGTAAATCTACGTTTTTAAAGATTATCTCAGGGAAGCAGGACGCAACTTCAGGTCATGTGCATTTAGAGCCGGGAAAACGTATGTCGGTTTTAGAGCAGAACCACAACTTATATGATGAGCACACGGTGTTAGAAACCGTATTAATGGGTAACCAACCTCTGTATAAAATTAAAACGGAAATCGATGCGTTATACGCTGATTATACCGATGAGAATGCAGAGAAAATTGGAGAGCTTCAGGTGCAGTTCGAAGAAATGAACGGTTGGAATGCTGATAGCGATGCGGCTGCCATGTTGTCTAATTTAGATATTAAGGAAGATCTTCATTATACCTTAATGAAAGATTTAGATGGTAAACAAAAAGTAAGAGTGCTTTTAGCTCAGGCATTGTTTGGTAACCCGGACGTGTTAATTATGGATGAGCCTACCAATGATCTGGATTATGAAACCATTTCTTGGTTGGAAAACTTCTTAGCAAATTACGAAAACTGCGTCATTGTAGTATCTCACGACCGTCACTTCTTAGATGCTGTTTGTACTCATATTTCAGATATTGATTTTGGAAAAATAAACCATTTCTCTGGTAACTATACCTTCTGGTATG
Organism: Aestuariibaculum marinum; assembly: GCF_014596975.1. Lineage (GTDB taxonomy): Bacteria > Bacteroidota > Bacteroidia > Flavobacteriales > Flavobacteriaceae > Aestuariibaculum > Aestuariibaculum marinum. The sequence continues at coordinate 204,213 of NZ_JACVXD010000001.1, forward strand.
AGTCGTCGCAGTTAGCAGCACGCCAACGCGCACAACAGAATAAGAAAGCCGAAGAAAAGAAAAAGGAATTAGAAGAGTTTATCCGTCGTTTTTCTGCCAACGTTGCAAAAAGTAAACAGGCAACAAGTAGAAAGAAAATGATTGATAAATTAAATATAGATGACATTAGACCAACAAGTCGTCGTTACCCTGCTATCATTTTCGAACGCGACAGAGAGGCTGGAGATCAAATTTTAAATGTTCAAGGTTTAGCAGCTTCAATTGATGGCGAGGTGTTATTTAAAGACATCGATTTAAACCTAGCGAAAGGTGATAAAGTGGTTGTATTCTCAAGAGATTCAAGAGCAACAACGGCTTTTTATCAGATTTTAAACAATAAACAAGAAGCTGATGCTGGTAAATTTGATTGGGGTGTAACGACCACACAGTCGTATTTACCGTTGGATAACAGTGAATATTTTGAAAACGATTTAACCTTGGTAGAATGGTTACGCCAATGGGCTAAAACCGAAGAAGAGCGCGAGGAAGTACACATTCGTGGTTTCCTTGGAAAAATGATTTTTAGTGGGGAAGAAGCGCTTAAAAAATCGAATGTACTTTCTGGAGGTGAAAAGGTACGTTGTATGTTAAGTAGAATGATGATGACGAGAGCTAACGTATTAATGTTAGACGAACCTACCAACCACTTAGACCTGGAAAGTATTACAGCGTTCAATAATTCGTTAACGAACTTTAAAGGAACAGTATTATTCACAACCCATGATCATGAGTTTGCTCAAACAGTTGCAAACCGTGTTGTGGAGTTGACTCCAAATGGTGTTATCGATCGTTATACAACGTTTGATGAATATATGGAAGATTCAAAAATTAAAGAGTTGCGTAATAAAATGTATTCAGTTACGGCGTAGTTCAACAATTTATAATAAAAAAAGCGGCTTCATTAGAAGCCGCTTTTTTTTACTGAAATAATTCTTAGGCTTCCAATTCGGAAGTAATATCGTTTATTATTTGTGTTGCTCTCTCCTGTTCATCTTGATGAACAAACACTTCTTGAAAACCCGGAAGAATACCACCACCAAAACCAGCCAATCGAGCCGATTCGGTTTGGTCTTTAACAATAGGGTTGATGTTGGCATCCTCAAGTTCTAAAACGAAACGCTTCACCATAATTGCATCGCCTGTATATATTTTTGTGTATTCTGATGTTTTCATAATTAAGCTTCTAATTCAGGGGTTAAACCATCTATAACTTTGGTAGCAGCTTCAAGCTCATCTTTATGAACAAAAACTTCCTGGTAATCCCTGTTTCCACCAAAGACATCTGATATTAACCCGGTTTCTGATTGCTCCTTAACAACAGCACTAATGCCTATTTTATCTAATTCGTGAATTACACGTCTAGTGGTTACTAAACTTCCCGTATATATTTTTATGTAATTAGAGTCTTTCATGGTATTAAGTTTTAATAGTTGTCTTCTAAAGATACGATATTTTTGGGAATTTACATCGGCTAGAGCACTTCAAAAGTCGGCTTTATTGACTATATTTAATATATAAATCAATACCGTGAAAAATCTACAATTCGTATTCCTGCTATTAGCGCTCATTGCCGAGGTTATAGGGACAATTGGTGGTTTCGGGTCTTCAGTTTTTTTCGTACCTATTGCTAATTTTTATTTTGATTTTCAAACGGTTCTAGGTATTACTGCCGTGTTTCATGTGGTGAGTAATTTGAGTAAAATAGCCTTGTTTAAAAAAGGAATTGATAAAAAGTTAATCCTTTATATAGGCGTTCCGGCTGTGTTGTTTGTTATAATAGGTGGTGTGGTGAGTAAGTATTTAAAAGTGACTTTTTTAGAGTTGTTTTTAGGTTTGTTTTTAGTATCCCTGAGTTTGCTATTTCTCATTAAGAAAGATTTAATTATTAAACCACATAAAAAAGAAGCTGTAATTGGCGGAACGTTGTCTGGGTTCGTGGCCGGAGTAGTGGGAACAGGAGGAGCCATTCGAGGGCTTACCATGGCAGCGTTTAATCTGGAAAAAAATGTATTTATAGCAACTTCTGCAATTATAGATTTTGGAGTTGATTTGAGCCGAACCATTGTATATTTCTTCAACGGGTATATTAAAGAAGATATCTTAATTTATATTCCGTTTTTGGTAGGCATTGGCATTTTGGGTACGTATTTAGGAAAATTGCTTTTGAATAAAATCTCACAGGAAAATTTTAAAAAAATCTCTCTGGGATTAATATTAATTATTGGGATTGTAACGATAATAAAAAGCGCATTTGATTTTTTTAATCAAATGCGCTTTTGTTAAAATATCTAAATCGTAAATTATCTTAATTCTGCACCTAACTGGCTTTCAAAATTAGATTGTAATTTACTCATAATCTTATCAATTTGTTTATCGTTAAGGGTTTTGTTTTCATCTTGAAGCGTAAAACTTACGGCGTAACTCTTTTTGCCGGCAGGTAATTTTTTTCCTTGATATACATCAAATAGATTTACACTTTTTAGTAATTGCTTCTCTGTTTTTCTTGCAATTTTATAAATCGATTCGAATGTAACCTGATCGTCTAGTAATAAGGCGAAATCACGACGAACTTCCGGATATTTAGGTATTGGTTGAAATACCACTTTATTACGTTTTACAATCGTTAAAATAGTATCCCAGTCGAAATCTGCAAATAATACTTCCTGAATAATATCGAAATGCTTTAAGATCGGTTTTTTCACTAATCCAAAATCTACCAATTTCATTTTTCCTAAACTGAAACTAACACCTTCAGCAAAGACATCCGAGCTTACCGGACTTTCATTGTAATTTGAAATGCCTAAGCGCTCTAAAACGTTAATCACATAACCTTTTAAGTAGAAGAAATCGCTTTTTGTACTTGGTGAATTCCAATTTTCATCAGCTTGGTTTCCCGTTACAAATAACGCTAAGTGTTTAAATTCTTCTCTTTTATCTTCAGTGAATCCGTGGTATGTTTTTCCGAATTCAAAGAATTTTAAATCACTACGTCTTCTGTTAATGTTAAAAGACACAGCTTCTAATCCTGAGAATAACAATGATTGTCTTAATACAGATAAATCACTACTTAATGGATTTAGCATACTAATGTTATGCTCTTCTTTTAGCTGTTCACTTAACGCTGCATAATTAGGCGTTGTTAACGAATTGGATAGTGTTTCAAAGAACCCTAAAGAAGCCAACTGATCTCCAATAATATTTTGAATTTTATGATCTTCAAAACGTGTTGAATTAGAAATGGAAGCGTTTAATTTCTCGGTAGTTTTAATATTGTTGTAGCCGTAAACACGAAGTATTTCTTCAATAATATCGGCTTCACGTTGCACATCGTTTCTGTAAGCAGGAACCGTTAACCCTAAACCAGCTTCGGTAACGTTATTCACTTTAATTTCTAAAGATGATAAAATACGCTTAATAGTTTCCTTCGGAATTTCTTCACCGATTAATTTTTTAGCACTATCAAAGCTTAAACGTACCTGGAAATCTTCAATTTTGTTAGGGTAGAAGTCCATAACATCTGAAGTTATTTCACCTCCGGCAATTTCTTTAATCAATAAAGCTGCTCGTTTTAATGCATATTCGGTTGTATTAGGGTCAATACCACGTTCAAAACGGAATGATGCATCGGTATTTAAGGCATGACGCTTAGCAGTTTTACGAACGCTTACCGGATTGAAGTAAGCACTTTCTAAAAAGATGCTTGTAGTTGTTTCTGAAACACCTGAATACTCGCCACCAAAAACACCAGCGATACACATTGGTTTTTCGGCATCACAAATCATTAAATCATCTTCGTGCAATTCACGTTCAACACCATCTAAGGTTTTGAATTTTGTTCCTGAAGGCAGTGTTTTTACTTCTACTTTCTGACCTTCAATTTTAGCTGCGTCAAAAGCGTGAAGCGGCTGACCTAATTCGTGTAGTACGTAATTAGTAGCGTCAACAATATTATTAATAGGAGCTAAACCTATCGCTTTTAACCTATGTTGTAACCAAGCAGGCGATTCTTTTACCTTTAAGCCTGAAATAGTAACACCGCAATATCTTGGTGCTAGGTCTTTATTTTTTACTTCAACATCAATTTTTAATGTTCTGCTATCCACATGAAACGCACTAACTGATGGCGTGATTAACTCTAAATTAATTTCTTTCTGTACTAAACCAGCTTTTAGATCACGAGCGGTACCCCAGTGACTCATGGCATCGGCACGATTTGGTGTTAATCCGATTTCGAATACATGGTCGTTTTCAATTTCAAATAAATCGGCACAAGGTGTTCCAACAGCAATGTCACTATCTAAAACCATGATGCCATCGTGCGATTTACCTAAACCTAGTTCGTCTTCGGCACAAATCATTCCGTGACTTTCTTCACCACGAATTTTTCCTTTTTTAATGGTCCAGGCTTCTCCTTCTTCAGTGTATAATGTGGTTCCAATAGTAGCAACAGGAACTTTTTGTCCGGCAGCAACATTAGGTGCACCGCATACAATTTGAACAGGAGCATCGCCGCCAATATTTACGGTAGTAACTTTTAATTTATCGGCATTAGAATGTTGTTCGCATGTTAGTACCTCGCCAACAACAACACCTTGTAAACCACCTTTTACAGATTGGTAGGTATCAATACCTTCAACCTCTAAACCTAAATCTGTAAGTAAATCACCAGTCTCCTCTGGTGTCCAATCTGTTTTTATAAATTGTTTTAACCAATTATAAGAAATCTTCATAAACCAAGTTCTAATTTAAGGCTGTAAAGATAAAATATTGCGGTTAGCATTCAAACATAAACCCCTAATTTATCTCGTTTTTAAAAGGATATTAAACAACAGTGTGTTAAGTTTAAAATTATAGGTTTTCGATAAGCAAATTATAGTCGTATTGCAGGTCTTCATGAAGAGTAGAAACTGTTTTTTTAACTAACGCTAATTGTCGGTTATAAAGGTTTTGGAGCTGTGCACTTCGTTTGTAACTTGGTTTAAAATCTTTTAAAACCTGTAGGAAGTAGAGTAGAAGCTCAACCTCGGTTTCTTTGTTTTGAGAGTATCGAATATACTTTTTAGTTTGCGTTAAAATTTTACGAACACTTTTTCTAATGTAGAAATAACTTTTCGTGTTTATGGCTTGAAACTGTGTGTCTATATGCTGTTTGATACTTTCTATATAACCGTTTTCATGATCAGCTTCAAAAAGCAAATAGGTGACAAGCTCCTTATTTTCTTTTTTGAATTTAGATAGTCTTAGGCAGAGTTCTATAAGTTCTTCTGGAGATTTGTGTTTTAACTCCTTTTTTATGTTCGCAATAGAAGTGGCCTTCAAAGCTTATTGCTTTTTGAATCCATCAATAGAAAATTTACCTGGTCCCATTAAGAATATAGCAATAAAGCCGATTAGATATAAAATCGATTTTTCTTTAACACCAATTGGGTCGCTGGCATGAACTATGAATCCAGCCACCAACATAGTTATAATTACTGGGATGGTTGCCCAACGGGTTTTAAAACCAATTAGTACTAGTAATGGTGCTACGGCTTCACCAATAATTGCAAGGCTCAATGATAACGGCTGGCCTAAGCCAATAGGGTCGGCGAATTTGATAGGGCCTAAAAACAGGGATTGAAATTTAGGGATACCATGCGTAAGCATCATGACGCAGAATCCTATTCTTAGAACTAGTAAACCGATATCAGGAAAATTCCTCTTCATAAGTAGTATATATTTGAATTAAATATACACTAATTTAGCGAAGTTTCGGAAATTCTTCAGGGTTTGTTTCGTGCATTACCGCGTAAACAGCTTCAAAAATATCTTCAGCTGAAGGTTTAGAGAAATAATCTCCATCGTTACCATACGCTGGTCTGTGCTCTTTAGCCGTGATTGTTTTTGGTTGACTGTCTAAATACTGGTAAGCGTTTTGCTTATTTAATATTTCATTTAAAATATAAGCTGAAGCTCCACCAGGCACATCTTCGTCAATTATCATAACACGGTTTGTTTTCTTTATACTTTCAACAATATCATGATTTAAATCGAAAGGCATTAATGATTGAACATCAATAACTTCAGCATCGATACCAACCGCTAAAAGTTCCGTAGCAACCTGCTCAACAATACGAAGCGTTGAACCGTAAGATACTAACGTGATGTCTGAACCTTCTTTTAACGTTTCAACCACACCAATAGGTGTTTTTAAATAACCAAGGTTGTTAGGCATTTTCTCTTTTAAACGATAACCGTTAAGGCATTCTACTACAATAGCCGGATCGTTGCCTTGTAATAAGGTGTTATAGAAACCAGCCGCTTTAGTCATATTTCTTGGAACTAAAACATTAACCCCTTTTACTAAATTTAAAATACCGCCCATTTGCGAACCAGAGTGCCAGATACCTTCTAATCTGTGCCCTCGAGTTCTAACAATTAAAGGGGCCTTTTGTTTTCCTTTTGTTCTATAGTGTACTGTTGCTAAGTCATCACTTATAATTTGTAAGGCATACATTAAGTAGTCTAAATACTGAATTTCGGCGATAGGCTTTAATCCTCTTAGCGCCATTCCAATACCTTGCCCAACTATAGTTGCTTCTCTAATACCTGCATCAGCAATACGAAGTTCGCCGTATTTCTCCTGTAATCCTTCAAGTCCTTGGTTAACGTCACCAATGTTTCCGGTATCTTCTCCAAAAATCAAGGCTTCTGGGTGTTTACTGAAGATAGCATCAAAGTTATCTCGAAGAATAATTCTTCCGTCAACCTGAGGCGCTTTTTCATCGTAAGATGGTTTCACCTCTTTGATTAAAACATTTGATTGTTCGGTTTCAGAGTATAAATGTGAACTGAATCTAGGTTGATTATCTTCAAGACACTTGTCAATCCATTGGATTAATTGGTCTTTTTTAGCAGAAGTTTCACCTAAAGTATATCTTAAAGCACGTCTACCATGAGATAGAATATCTTTTCTGGTAGGTTCATCAATAGCTTCTAAACTATCTTTTAATTTATTAATGAAAACGCCGTTTACACTAGTTTCAGCTAATTGCTTTAAAACTGTAACCAGTTCACGTTGCTCGTCTGAAATGGGTTTTAAGAACGTCGTCCAGGCTTTGCGTTTAGCTTCCTTAACTTCTCTTTTAATAACACGATCAATTTCGGTTAAAACTTCGTTTGTTGCAATGCCACTGTCAATAATCCACTGACGCATTCTGGCATTACAGTCGTGTTGTGTTTCCCAGTTTAAACGTTCTGGCGATTTGTAGCGTTCGTGAGAACCAGAGGTTGAATGTCCCTGAGGTTGTGTCAACTCTGTAACGTGAATTAATACAGGAACGTGCTCTTCGCGGGCAATAGCACTTGCTTCCTGATAAGTCTCTATAAGGTTCGCATAATCCCATCCTTTTACGCGTAAGATTTCGTAACCCTTATTGTTTTCATCACGTTGAAATCCTTTTAGAATTTCTGATATATTTTCTTTTGTAGTTTGATGTTTTGCATGAACAGAGATTCCATATTCATCATCCCAAACACTAATAACCATAGGTACTTGTAATACACCGGCCGCGTTTATGGTTTCAAAAAACAACCCTTCACTAGTACTGGCATTACCAATAGTTCCCCAGGCTACTTCGTTTCCGTCTACTGAAAAGTTAGAAGCGTTAATACCTTCAACATTTCTAAATATTTTAGAGGCTTGAGCTAATCCTAACAAACGTGGCATTTGACCCGCGGTAGGAGAGATGTCTGCACTTGAATTGTATTGTTTAGTTAAGTTTTTCCAGGTTCCGTCGTTATTTAAACTATGAGTTACGAAGTGGCCTCCCATTTGACGCCCTGCTGACATAGGTTCCTCCTGAATATTGGTATTAGCGTATAAGCCAGCAAAAAACTGTTCTGGAGTTAGTTCGCCAATAGCCATCATAAAAGTTTGGTCGCGATAGTAACCTGAACGCCAATCTCCTTTTTGAAACGCTTTAGCCATGGCTAACTGAGGTACTTCTTTACCGTCTCCAAAGATTCCGAATTTTGCTTTTCCGGTTAATACTTCACGTCGACCTAGTAAGCTACATTCCCGACTTCTCACTGCTGTTTTATAATCGTTTAAGACTTCTGTTTTAAAATCTTCGAATGAGATGTTGTTTTTCAAATCTGGAATTGATTGCATGTTAAATACCTCTTTTAAACTTTGTGCAAAAGTAGTTAATCTTTACGTGTTATGCAATTATATTTGATTCAAAGAAACTAACAATTTTCTAAAAAAATGAGTTTTAGGAAGTTTTGATTGAAAAATTTTTATAAAAAATGCTGTTTGAGTAAGAATTGTTTAACGAGTTAAAACCAACGCCTTCTAAATAAACCTAATAAAACTTGTGGGTCTAAAGTGAATTTTATCCGTATTCGTTCTTCATATTGAGGCTGAGAGATTTCCCACCCTAAATTAGAATAAATAGGGAAGTAAACTTCAAAATAATCGGTAACAAGATTGACGCGTATACCTGAGTCGTAGACAAATTTGGCGTGATCGAATTTATTCTTAACAAAACCAATATCTCCATACGCTAAAATGTATCGCCACAGGGTTGTACTTACGTTAACGGTAGAAATCCATTGGTTGGCAAAGGGCGTGTCTAGTTTAGATTTAAATCCCCCTTCAGCTTCAATATACTGTTGACTGAAAATTCCAGAGCTTTCGGATCTTCCTAAATAAGGTAATTCAAATAAATAATCCGTTGGGCGATCTAGCGCAAAGCTAAAATAATCTGAATCAATATCGTTTCTGTTGCTTAAAAAGGCCCCAGTATAAGAACGAACGTTAAGCTGCCTGTTGTTATGAAATAAGTGTCTGTACTCGAAATTAAAGGCTAATTTGCTAAACGTTTTTCCAATTTGCAGATCAGTATACCACTTTGTATAATTAATTAAGTTATCGTTGGAATGAATGAATCGTGCATTAAATACATTATAACTAGGTTCGTCGGTAGTGTAGATGTTATTAATGTCCTTATCGCGATGAATATCAAGATATCTAAACGATAGCATTTGTCTTTTATTAGATCGGAAATTATCGTCCTGTCTGAATTGAAAAGTTAAAGAAGGTGTAATTTGTCTAACAAATAAATCAGGAGCATATGAGCTATAGCCTCCAACTAAACCATAGTTGATAGCATAAAGGTTTTTGTTTTCAAGATAGTGCGTCATGGCTACAACACCAGATCCGGTAAATGATCTGGATTTAAATGCATACTGAGGTGAAAATTTGTAACTGAATCGTTTTTTTAATAAGGTTTTATTGTAGGTTTTGACACCTAAAGTGAAACCGTCGTAAATATTATTAAATTCCAAAAGCGGCATGAAAAATACCTGATTGTAATATGGATCTTCAATATCTTTAAAAAGTCTGAACTGTAGCGGTTTGTTGTTAAAAAAGAACCCTTTTAAGGATTTCCAATTATCACGCTCATTAATTTCTGGAATAATACTGTTGTAGTTTAAAACAAGCTTATTGGCGTCATTTCTTGGAAGAGTTAGTGTTTTATTCTCACTAATGTTTTCAATCCATGTTTTTGAAATAACACTATCATTGTTTAAAGTATAAAGAGACACCGGCATGGTGTTGTGTCTTTTGTTTTTTATAGTAACCGTTATGGAGTCTTCGGTTTTGTGTACATTTTTTATTTTAAAATCTAATTTGCTACGTGTTTTTAAATAATCGTTGAAGAACCAATCGATATTTTTGTCGGTTTTAGATTTTAAGTAGGGTTCAAAATCTGAGGCTTGAATTGGTTTTAATTTGTTATCGTTAACAAAAGATTCAATGGAGCTTTCAACAATATGGTTATTAACAAAATCGTCTAAATATTTTAACCCAATACCAGCTTTGTATTTATTGGCGATATTGGCATTGAATTTTAGAAGCGAATCCTTAGCCATAACCAAAGGTTGATCTCTATTGGTTCTCGCCATAAGCATAAAGGCTAAATTGTATTTGTCATTAAAACGCATGTCTGCTGCGTGAAACGATCGAACGCCCCAAAAATTAGCTAAAGACCCGAGGAATTTCATATTTGGGTAATGTTCCTCAACATAATTTATCAAATAGAAAATCTCAATACCATCAATTAACCATTGGTCTTTCCTTGGGTTTAGAAGTAAGGTGTTTTCTAAATAATTACGAAGCGCTACTTTTAAAAGTTTAAGTTCGTATTTAAAATGACTAGGGTAAGTTTTTATAAAGCTCGGTAGAAAATTTAAGCCGTAAACAGGGTTGTCGTCATAATCGGTTTGGGTAGCAAAGAGTTTTTCATGAGGATAATCACCAAACTTCTTTGTGATATACTTTATTATTTTTTCAGTAATGAGAACCTTATCTATAATTTCTAAATCTTCATCATCAATATCTGAAACTATAGAAAAGTCATTTGTTTCAACGGTATTGAAGTTAGGTGTTTTACTAATGAATAATTTATTAACTGTCCGATTTTTTCCTGTTAGGTTAAATGTTTTATAATCAGTTGTTTGTGATTCTTTATTTAAATTTAAATCTGAAGTTAATGTATGCGTTTTAGGAATTTCTAAAATTAACGAAATATCAGATTTTGGAATGAACAAATCGTTTAAATCTTTGTTGCTAAAGTATTGCCATTCACCATTATATATTGCAGGTGTGATATACCAGTATTTTAAATTTAAATCACCTGTTTTAGTAATGCCATATCCAGTAAATTTATCGCTAGGCAGCTGTACAATATATTCTAGGTGTATATTATATGATTCTCCCGGGTATAATGCTGAATTCAATATTACTTTAACGATATCTATCTGGCTTTTTAAATCATGATATACCAAATCTGTATCATTACTTTTTACAGAAGTTAAAATTGAGAAACCACGTTCGTCGTTTTTTGCCAAGTGAAAATCGTTTCGGTATTCATCAGCAATTCGCTTTGCTAAAGGTGTTGTTTTTGTAGCATACGAATTTCCCCAGTTACTTAAATAAATAGAATGAAGAGTGTCGTTTGAAGTGTTTTGATATTGAATATTTTGAGAGATTTTAATCTGCTTATTTTCAATATAAAAAATAGCATGCACGTCAATTTTGTTTTGGCTAAAACAAGTAAGACCAACAAGAAGGCTAATGGTAAAACTAAAATGACGTAAATTCAATTTCTATTAAAGATTAAGGATTGCAAATGTATGTTGATTATCACAATATAGGATTAAACCGAATATTGTTAGATAATTTATAAACGAAAAAAACACTTAAATGGGTTTTAAAAATTAGGACTTAAACCTGATTCTTTGTAGAAGCTATCAAGTATGTCTATAACCTCGTCTTCAGAATCGACCAAATGAATTAGATTTAAGTCTTCAGGGCTGATATTACCGTGACTAAGAAGAGTTGATTTAACCCATTCTATAAGTCCTTCCCAGAATTCTGTTCCAACAAGTATAATTGGGAATTTTTCGATTTTATGCGTTTGTATCAGTGTCATTGCTTCAAATAATTCATCTAAAGTTCCAAAGCCACCAGGCATAACAACAAACCCTTGAGAGTATTTAACAAACATAACCTTTCTCACAAAGAAATAATCGAAATCTAAACTTTTATCTGAATCTATATAAGGGTTATCGTGTTGTTCAAAAGGTAATTCTATGTTTAGACCAACAGAGGTTCCGCCACCTATATGTGCTCCCTTGTTACCGGCTTCCATGATACCTGGTCCACCACCGGTAATTACACCGTAACCGGCTTCAACAATACGTCTGGCTATGTTTTCGGCAAGTTGATAATATTTTTGATCTGATTTTGTTCTGGCCGAACCAAAAATAGATACACAAGGACCTATTTTACTCATTTTTTCAAAACCATTAACGAATTCGCCCATGATTTTAAATATTGCCCATGAATCATTTGTTTTAATCGCATTCCACCCTTTAGGGTGTTGTTCTTTTCTCATAGTAGTGCATTAAATTTTTTATAGTCCATTAAGCATGTTGAATACTTTGCTTAGTGAACTGCTCAAATTTAGTTTTCTATTTTATGAAAAGCAAACGGCGATACGCTTATTATTTATAGGTTTAATTCTTTCTTTAAAAATTTAGCGGTATAACTCTTTTTATGCATGGCAACCTCTTCAGGTGTACCTTCAACAACAACTTTTCCACCACCTTTTCCACCTTCGTAACCAATATCAATAATATGGTCGACAGTTTTAATAACATCGAGATTGTGTTCTATAATAAGTACTGTATTGCCTTTATTGGCTAGCTTGTTAAGTACGATCATAAGAACTCTAATATCTTCAAAGTGTAACCCTGTTGTAGGTTCATCTAAAATATAGAAGGTGTTCCCTGTATCACGTTTACTAAGCTCTGTAGCCAGTTTAATACGCTGTGCCTCACCGCCAGATAGCGTTGTGCTTTGTTGGCCTAATGTGATATAGCCTAGACCTACATCTTTAATAGTTTTAAGTTTGTTAAAGATTTTTGGAATATGCTCAAAGAAATCAACAGCTTCATTAATAGTCATATTTAAAACATCACTAATAGACTTGCCTTTATATCGAATTTCGAGAGTTTCACGATTGAAGCGTTTGCCTTGGCAGGTTTCACATTCTACATAAACATCTGGGAGGAAATTCATTTCAATGACTTTCAGCCCGCCACCTTGACAAGTTTCACAGCGTCCGCCTTTTACGTTAAAGCTGAAACGTCCCGGTTTGTAACCACGAATCATAGCTTCAGGAATTTTAGCGAATAAACTTCTAATTTCGCTGAAAACACCGGTATAGGTAGCTGGATTACTTCTAGGAGTTCTACCAATAGGCGACTGGTTGATATCAATCACCTTATCGATGTGCTCTAAACCTTTGATGCTTTTGTAGGGCATAGGGTTTTTAACGCCATTGAAATAGTGAGCGTTTAGAATAGGGTATAGGGTTTCGTTGATTAAAGTTGATTTTCCGCTTCCGGAAACACCTGTAACACCAATCATTTTTCCTAAAGGAAATTTAACAGATACGTTTTTAAGGTTGTTACCTGTACACCCTTTAAGTTCTAAAAATTTACCGTTGCCTCCACGACGCTTTTTGGGAACTTCTATTTCTTTTGTGCCATTTAAATAATCGGCTGTAAGTGTGTCGTGTGTTAAAAGCTCCTGTGGTGTGCCAATGCTGATTATTTTACCGCCATGTTTTCCGGCCTTTGGACCGATATCTATAACGTAATCGGCGCGTTCAATCATGTCTTTGTCATGCTCAACAACAATAACTGAATTTCCAATGTCCCGTAGTGAAACCAAGGAGTTAATCAATTTTTCATTATCTCGTTGATGCAGGCCAATACTAGGTTCGTCTAAAATATAAAGAACCCCAACAAGTTGTGATCCTATTTGTGTTGCTAAACGAATACGTTGGGCTTCACCTCCAGAGAGAGATTTAGAGCTTCGGTTAAGGGATAAATAATCTAAGCCGACATCTAATAAAAACTGAAGTCTGGATTTGATTTCTTTAAGAACCTCTTCGGCTATTTTTAATTGTTTCTCTGAAAGGTGTTTGTTTAAATCGTTAAACCAATCAGCTAATTCAGATATGTCGGTATTAGCAAGTTCTGCTATATTTTTTTCGCTTATTTTAAAGTATAAAGATTCTTTTTTAAGTCGTGAGCCTTGACATTCAGGACATATCACTTTATCCATATACTCTTTTGCCCAGCGTTTAAGAGATGTGGTTTCAGCGGTTTTATATTGGTTTTCTATAAAATTAGCAACGCCTTCAAAATCTATTTTATAATCTCTTGTAACTCCCAGACTTTTACTTGTGATGGAGAATTTTTCATTACCACCATATAGAATCATATGTTTGGCTTCCTCAGGGATGTCTTTATAGGGATCAGATAAGCTAAAGTTATAGCGTTGCGCAATGGTGTTTAATTGTTTGAAAATCCAGCTGTTTTTTTCCGGACCATGCGGAGCTAAAGCGCCGTTCTTTATAGATAAAGTATCATCGGGAATAATTTTCTTTTCGTTTACTTTTCGCATGGTGCCTATACCATTACAAGCCGGACAAGCGCCTTTTGGAGAATTAAATGAAAAGTTGTTAGGTTCTGGATTAGGATATGAAATGCCTGACGACGGGCACATTAAGTTTCTACTAAAATAGCGCACCTCTTGCGTATCTTGATCTAAAATCATTAAAACATCTTCTCCATGATACATAGCTGTGTTAATGGTTTCAGTAAGGCGTTTATCGTTGTCTGCAGACTCGTCAATAACCAAGCGATCGATAACTATTTCAATATCGTGAGTTTTGTAACGATCGAGTTTCATCCCTTTTTTAAGGTCTTGAATTTCGCCGTCTGTTCTTACTTTTACAAAACCCTGCTTGGCAATTTGTTCAAATAATTCACGATAATGTCCTTTACGTGAACGAATAACAGGAGCTAAAACATTAATGCGTTTACCTTTGAAATCTTTTATGATTAACTCTTTTATTTGTTCGTCGCTATAGCTTACCATTTTGTCTCCGGTATTGTAACTGTAAGCATCACTGGCGCGAGCGTAGAGTAAGCGCAAAAAGTCGTAGATTTCGGTAATGGTTCCAACTGTAGATCGCGGAGATTTACTGGTGGTTTTTTGTTCGATAGCGATTACAGGAGACAGTCCGTCGATTTTATCAACGTCAGGTCGTTCGAGTCCACCAAGGAATTGTCTGGCATAGGCCGAAAAGGTTTCGATGTAACGTCGTTGTCCTTCCGCATAAATGGTATCGAAAGCCAAAGATGATTTTCCACTACCTGATAAACCGGTAATCACCACAAGTTTTTCTCTGGGAATAGATACATCAATGTTTTTTAAATTATGTACTCGTGCTCCTTTTACTTCTATAAATTCTTCGAAATGACTCATATAATCGCAAAAGCGCAAAGTTACAATTTTAGTTGTTAAATTATTAAGAGGAAGACTTCTGATTTTAATTAATCATTCAATAAAAAAAGCTGCATTATTAAATGCAGCTTTGGTGGTGTATTTTACTAGTTGGTAAAGTTTCGTAATGTCTGAAATATATTCAGACAAAAATTTTGTGTAATCATCTCTAAAAAACACTACGGTTTAATGTTGAGGAATTACAATGATAATTAGTTTAATTGTGGTTCTAAAGTAATAGAGTTTAAGCGATTATGCAAACTGTTATTTTGTTTAAAGGTCAGAAAATATGATGTTGATGTTGTTTGTTTTTCGAATTTTTAAGGGGTGTTTATGTTTAGTTTATGTTAATTTATTGTTAAGCATAGGTTTTTGTAGGGTAGATGGTAGGGGATTGTGAAAAATTAAATGGACACCCCTAAAATTTAGGGGGTAAAAAAAAAGTTAACTAATGTTAATTATTTAACAAATTTTTAAGAAATGTAAAGTGTTAGAAGCTTGTTTTGATGTCTTCTATCTCGATTCCTAAAAATAACAGTTTATGAAATGTTGGTAGTTGTGCTTCTGTCGAGGTGGTAACCCAATCGCTCCATGATGCTTCCAGCCCGTCAATGGGTAATATTGATGTCCACATTTTAAAGCTTTTAGGTTTGCCAGATTCATCAAATAGCCATAAGTAGGAATCTCCAGGGGTAGATCCTCCTGTAGTGTAGGTTATTAGTAGGCCTTGTTTGTTATCTGGTAAGTTAACTAATCGGCGTTCGGTTCCTTTATCAAAAACTTTATATGGTGCCACTAACCAAAACGAATCGTTATTAAAATATTTTATAGCCTTTTCTATAAGTTCTTCTGCCAATTCTCCATGCACGTTAAAACTATGAACAAAGGCTTGGTGGTTACTAGGGTTGTTTAAATCGAGATCAACACGGTATTCTTTCCAATATACCTTGCAGGAGCTATTAGTTTTGTTCCATTCGTAATGGTGTCGTTTCTTGAAGGTCCATTCAATATGTTTGGTGGCTTTATAGGCTTCGTGATTTAATGAAGCTAACATATTTTTAGCGAGTAAGTCTGCTTCTTCGCCTTGAATACCTTGCGGAAGCTCTTCATTATATTTAAAGTAAAGGAAACTAAAAAACAGTATACTGGGAAGTGTAAAAAACACGACTACTCCGAAAAATATTTTTAAACTGCGTTTTAGTTTCATAAGCAAATGATGTATGAAAAATTGAAAATAGTAAGAACCTGACTAAAATCTAAAATATTAATATATAACGACTTGTAAAAATAAAATAGATTAAAACCGATAGTTGTAGTAAGTTTTCGATAAAATACGACTCTTAAGTTGTTTACGAAGCGTTTTTGTTCAGTATAAAAGTATGTTCTTTTAGTTTCTGTTTGGAGAAATGTATAAGTTCATCAAAAAACTCAGAAAACTCATTTTCAAATTCATTGTAAAACTCTTCCAGTTCATTAACCGCTTCATTCATACTTGAACGATGTTTGGTTCGGCGATTCATGCCGTCCAAAACTCTTGCAATGCCGTCAATTGAAGAGTAACTTAATAACCAGTTGTCGGTCATCATATAAGGCATCATTTTTTGAATCCGCATAGGAAGTAAGTCGTAATGATTTTCTAAGGAGTCGTAAAATTCTTCCGAATACACTTTCAAAGGGCTATCATGATACATGTGCCAGTTTTTAGCCAAAAAGTGGTCGTACAAAATATCAACTATAACCCCAGAGTAATGTCCGTATTTTTCATGAAGTCGTTTGGTGCTTTGTCGTACTACTTGATGTGCATCGGTAAATGTATCAATATTTCGATGCAGAAGAATGCCGATTTGAATATCAGTGTTGTAATTTTTGTAGGCTTTTCCTTTTATGCCATCAGCAATAAAATTACCAATAGTAACTAATTCGTTTTCTCCGGAAAGATAAATATGGGCTAAGTAATTCATTTGTGAAATTTACGAATTAGGTTTTAAGAATTACAATTTTGTAATTGTATATTTGTTTCAAACTAAATTTAATTAAAAAAATTAATGACATTAATAAAATCGATTTCGGGAATTAGAGGAACCATAGGAGGGCAGGTAGGAGAGAATTTAACGCCTATTGATGCGGTTAAATTTGCAGCCGCTTATGGCGCATGGATAAAGCAACAGAGAGATAAAAAAGATTATAAAGTTGTTGTGGGTAGAGATGCTCGTATTTCGGGTAAAATGATTCAGGATTTGGTAATGAACACTCTGGTTGGTATGGGTATTCATGTTGTAGATATAGGTTTGTCGACAACTCCTACGGTAGAAGTAGCTGTTCCTATGGAGCATGCCGATGGAGGTATCATTCTAACAGCAAGTCACAACCCTAAACAATGGAACGCCTTAAAGTTGTTAAATTCCGATGGAGAGTTTTTAGACGGTGTTGAAGGTGCTAAAATTTTAGAGATTGCTGAAAGCGGCACAATCGATTTTGCCGATGTTGATAGCCTAGGAAAAATAACAAAGAATAAAGCATACATCGATTTACATATCATTGAGGTTTTAGATTTACCGCTTGTAACTGTAAATCCCATTGAAGAGGCCCGTTTTAAAGTGGTGGTTGATGGTGTGAATTCTACAGGAGGCTGGGCGATACCTTTATTGCTTGAGCGGTTAGGTGTAGAAGTTGTTAAGTTATATTGTGAGCCTAACGGACATTTTCCGCACAATCCGGAACCTTTAAAGGAGCATTTGTCAGAATTATCTAAACGTGTTGTTGAGGAACGTGCTGATTTCGGTATTGTGGTTGATCCGGATGTTGATCGCTTAGCGTTTGTAGATGAAAATGGAGAGATGTTCGGTGAAGAATACACCCTTGTGGCTTGTGCCGATTATGTATTGAGTAAAACACCGGGAAATACCGTGAGTAATATGAGTTCAACACGTGCGTTACGTGATGTTACCGAAAAGTACGGAGGTACTTATGAAGCTAGTGCCGTTGGTGAAGTGAATGTGGTGAAGCTCATGAAGCAAAACAAGGTAGTTATTGGTGGTGAAGGTAACGGCGGAATTATATATCCCGAAGCACATTACGGACGTGATGCCTTGGTTGGTGTGGCTTTATTTTTAAGCTTGTTAGCAGAAAAAGATATGAAGGTTAGTGAACTTAGAAAAACGTACCCAGACTATTATATGAGTAAAAAGAAAATTGAATTAACACCAAGTCTTGATGTCGATGCTATTTTAAAAGCTATTGAAGAACGTTATCAAAATGAACAGCTGACTACGATTGACGGTGTAAAAATTGATTTTCCTGAAAACTGGGTACATTTAAGAAAAAGTAACACAGAACCTATTGTAAGAATCTATACTGAAGCTAAATCTCAAACCTTAGCCGATGATTTGGCAGATAAGTTTATAGAAGAGATTGGTTCGATTGCGGGTATTAACGTTTAAAAACTATTTTAGTCATGACTACAAAATTTTTATTTACCGTATTATTGGCAATGCTTTTTTTGCAGTCGTGCGATAAGGAGAAGGAATACAGTTCTGTTGACGAAGTGAATTGGAAAAAAAGAATGGTCCATTCAACTTTACCTGATTCTTTAGTTCAGGGGAAAACATATTTATCGGTGTATTCTCAAATTTATAGCGAAACAGAACACCGTATTCATAGTTTAACAGCTACAGTAAGTATTAGAAATATAAATGTTTCTGATACGGTTTATATCGATAAAGCCACCTATTTCGATACCCATGGAAATGCGATACGTACATATTTTGATAAAACCATTTTTGTGGCCCCAATGGAAGCAGTAGAAATTGTTATAGATGAACGTGATGAAGAAGGAGGAACCGGAGCAAATTTCTTATTTGACTGGCGAATTAAGAATACATCAAACTCACCGTTTTTTGAAAGTGTTATGATTTCAACTTCAGGACAGCAAGGTATTTCATTTACAACACAAGGAAAAGAGCTTAAATAGTAAAGAATTTGTAAAAAACAAAAGGCAACATTTTTAATGTTGCCTTTTGTTTTTTATTCAGGTTTTTGGTCTTTGTATTTCCAGCGTTTATGTGTCCAGAAGTAATATTCGGGAGCTTCGTGAATTTGTTTTTCTACTTCACGTAAAAACATATCGGTTAATTCGTAGTCTTTATAAACGGTGCTGTCTTCGGCTAAAGTCATAATTTCAGCTTCGTAATGTCCGCGTTTTACCTTAGTTACTTTCAGGAAAGCCGTCGTTAAGTCTAATTTTTTAGCTAAACGTTCTGCTCCAGTAAAACAAGGAACCTCTACACCCATAAAATGCCCCCAATAGACTTCTTTAGTTAACCGTGGTGATTGATCACTTAAAAAAGCCATAATGCTTTTAATATTTTGGCTTTCGTTTTCATTTATCGTGTTGATGGTTTCTTTAGTGCTAATAAGCGTAGTATTGAATTTTGAACGCATACGTCTTACTAAATTATCGAAATATTTGTTAGATAATTTCTTGTAAACAGCAAGACCATTAAAGTTAATGTAATTCTGAAGCACGACAGACCATTCCCAGCTGGCATAATGCCCAAACATTAGGATGATACTTTTATTTAAACTTTCCAGACGTTTAAATTCTTCCGGATTTTTTATTTTAAATCGCTTGTTTAATTCTTTTTCAGAGATGGTGAGTGTTTTAGCCATCTCTAAAAACATATCGCATAAATGCTTGTAGAACTTTTTTGTGATGATTAAAACTTCCTCGTCTGTCTTTTCAGGAAAAACCAGCTTAATATTGCTTTTAACGACTTTCTTTCGGTAGGCTACAATATGGTACATAAGCAAATACAGTCCGTCTGAAATAAGATACAGGATTGGAAAGGGAAGTATGGAAATAATCCATAAAAGAGGATAAACAAGAATATATGCTAAGAATTGCATGAATTAATTTTAGATTTGTAGGGACAAATATATGCTAATTTGAAAATAAACTTTTAAGCTTTATGGGGAATTTAAATTTAATAACTATTGTAATAATTGCAGCGAATGTGCTAATATCCTATAAAGGATTTAGTGATTACGGATTTTTCGATAGGTATAAGTTTCAGGTTGGTAATGTACAACGCGGGGAAAAAATTAGATTATTCAGTTCTGCTTTTCTACATGTCGACACACAGCACTTACTGTTTAATATGTTAACCTTGTATTTTTTTGCAAATACCGTGTTGTGGAGTTTAGGTACAGTTGGTTTTCTGTTTATTTATATTGGAAGTTTGTTGTTTGGTAATGTATTGTCATTATACTTTCATAAAAATGAATATCATTACAGTGCAGTAGGAGCCAGCGGCGCAGTTACAGGTATTTTGTATTCTGCTATTTTATTGGAACCGAATATGAGTTTGTATTTGTTCTTTGTGCCAATTCCAATTCCTGCATATGTTTTTGGTGTTGGATATTTACTATATTCTATTTACGGTATGAAAAACAGAATCGGCAATATTGGTCATGACGCGCATTTTGGAGGTGCTGTTGGAGGATATATTATAACGTTGTTTTTAGCTCCAAGTTTGTTTCAAGAGCATATGCTAATGGTTGTATTATTAGCGATACCCATTGCTTTGTTATATGTGTTGAAAAAGGCAGGTAAAATATAAGTAAAGGCCCATTTTAAATTTAGGATGGGCTTTTTTCTGGGTAAACTTCTTTTACTGTATTGTTTTGTCGTGTTTACTATTATGGCACAGGAATTGACTTTATATAAGAAAGATGTATAATTTTAATTGTTTAAACGACTGAATCTAAAACAATTGATATTATAGGTTAATTATTAAATCTGAAAGACTAGTCTGTTGACTGACAGATTGGCTTAAATATACATATGAAGAAATCAAATTTTTTAACCCTTGACAGTTTGTCATTACAGGATTTTGACGAAAACGCAGAATTAATTCCTTTAATGACACCTGAAGACGAAGAAGAAATAAACAACGAAGAGCTGCCCGAAACTTTGCCTATACTTTCGTTAAGAAACACTGTATTGTTTCCAGGAGTAGTTATTCCTATTACGGCGGGTCGTGATAAGTCTATTAAACTAATTAACGACGCAAACAAAGGCTCTAAGATTATTGGTGTAGTAGCTCAAAAAGATGAGTCGGTAGAAAACCCAACGGTCAAAGAAATTAATGAGGTGGGTACGGTTGCCAAAATTTTACGTGTTTTAAAAATGCCCGATGGTAACGTAACCGTTATTATTCAGGGTAAAAAGCGTTTTAAAGTAGCAGAGGTTCTTACCGAAGAACCTTATATGAATGCTACGGTAAGAGATTTACCTGAAGCAAAGCCAGCAGTTAAGAATAAAGAGTTTTCTGCAATCATTGATTCTATAAAGGAATTGGCTTTAAATATTATTAAAGAGAGTCCGAATATTCCAAGTGAGGCGTCTTTTGCCATTAAAAACATTGAAAGTAATTCGTTTTTAATCAATTTCGTATCATCAAATATGAATTTAACGGTTGCCGAAAAGCAGTCGCTATTAGAAATTGATGACCTTAAAAAACGAGCACTTGCAACTTTGAAATACATGAATGTTGAGTTTCAAAAACTGGAACTTAAAAACGATATTCAGTCTAAGGTGCAAATGGATATGAGTCAGCAGCAACGTGAGTATTTCTTGCATCAGCAAATGAAAACCATTCAGGAAGAATTGGGTGGCGTAAATCATGAGGAAGAGATTGAAGAGATGCGTGAGCGTGCACTTACTAAAGAATGGGATGAAAAAGTAGCGAAACATTTCGAGAAGGAATTATCGAAGATGCAACGCATGAATCCTCAGGTGGCAGAGTATTCTATTCAGCGTAATTACTTAGAACTGTTTTTAGATTTACCTTGGAATGAATACAGTCAGGATAAATTCGATTTAAAGCGTGCTAAAAAGATTTTAGATCGTGAGCATTTCGGATTGGAAGATGTTAAACGTCGTATTATTGAGTACTTAGCGGTATTGAAATTACGTAACGATATGAAGTCGCCTATTTTATGTCTTTACGGACCTCCGGGAGTAGGTAAAACCTCTTTGGGTAAATCTATAGCTGAGGCTTTAGGTAGAGAGTATGTTCGTATTTCGCTTGGTGGTTTACGTGATGAAGCAGAGATTCGTGGACATAGAAAAACTTACATAGGTGCCATGCCAGGGCGTATCATTCAGAGTTTGAAGAAAGCAGGAACGTCGAATCCTGTATTTGTTCTTGATGAAATTGATAAATTAACCAATTCTCATAACGGAGATCCGTCTTCAGCAATGCTTGAGGTTTTAGATCCTGAGCAAAACAGTGAATTCTATGATAACTTCTTAGAGATGGGTTACGACCTTTCTAAAGTAATGTTCATAGCAACATCTAATAGCTTAGGAAGTATTCAGCCGGCATTACGCGATCGTATGGAGATAATTAACGTTACTGGATACACCATTGAAGAGAAGGTAGAGATTGCTAAGCGTCATTTATTGCCAAAGCAATTAAAAGAGCATGGTTTGGATGATTCGCATTTAAAAATAGGAAAGCCACAACTAGAAAAAATAGTAGAAGGTTATACCAGAGAATCAGGTGTTCGTGGTTTAGAAAAGCAAATAGCAAAAATGGTGCGTCATGCAGCTAAGAACATTGCTATGGAAGAAGAGTATAATGTCAAGGTTACAAACGAAGATATTATTGAAGTGCTTGGAAGACCTAAATTAGAACGTGATAAATACGAGAATAACAATGTGGCAGGTGTTGTTACGGGATTAGCATGGACTAGCGTAGGAGGAGATATTCTATTCATTGAGTCTATTCTTTCTAAGGGGAAAGGTATGCTTAATATTACCGGAAACCTAGGTAAGGTGATGAAGGAATCTGCTACTATTGCTATGGAATACATTAAAGCCAATGCTGATGAATTCGGCATTGATAATGAAGTGTTCGACAAATACAATGTGCATATTCACGTGCCGGAAGGCGCAACGCCCAAAGATGGACCAAGTGCAGGTATTACGATGTTAACTTCTCTTGTGTCCTTATTTACTCAGAAGAAAGTTAAGAAGAGTCTGGCAATGACAGGTGAGATTACGCTTCGGGGTAAAGTGCTTCCGGTAGGAGGTATTAAAGAGAAAATTTTAGCGGCGAAACGCGCCAGAATAAAAGAGATTATTCTTTGTGAAGAAAATAAACGTGATATTGAGGAGATTAAGCAGGAATACTTAAAAGGCTTAACCTTCCATTACGTTACAGATATGAGTGAGGTTATTAAAATAGCCATCACGAATCAAAAGGTAACAAATGCTAAAAAGCTATAAATTAAAAAGAGGTTGGATTTCAGCCTCTTTTTTTTATGTTTATTCTTTGTTAACGGTTATTTCGAAGACTTCGCCTTTAACAGGTTGTATTTTCATTTTTATATGGTTAAGGTCATCAGAAATTATTTGAGAGGTAATAATGTCGCATAAATTTGCAGGGATGTCATTTATTTCTAAGAGTTGGTCTCCGTAATGTAATTTACTTTTCAAGTTTTCGTTCCAGATATATCCAATAATAACGTTTTCATCTTTAACAGAAAGTGAAAATCCTAATTCTGGGCGGTTAACGTTTATAGGGTTGGTGTCTGTTTCAAAATAGAATTTTTTGTTTTTGTAATCTATAGTGGTTATTCCGTTTTGTAACAATTTCGTTCCTATTTTTGAGTTATTGTCGTTAGATGTCTGTGCAGGAACATTTTCAAAAACGACATGGTTTAGTTTTAATCCAGGCGTTAAAACTTTGTATTGTTCATTTGTTGGTAGTGTGCCAAAAAGGCCTATTCCCGAAGCACCTGTGCTTTTACCTTTAATTTTGAATATTTCTTTCGTGTTTAACAGTTTAAAGTTTTCTAAAGCGATGTTGTAAAATTCGCTCATGCCTGTATCTACTAAAATCCGCTCTCTGGCTTTGTGTTTTCCTTCCAGGTTAATCCAGATGTATGGGCTACTTTGGTTGTCTATAAATTGAATATATGAAGCTTCACTTTTGTTTAATTTCAGAGTTTTAGCATCGTCAGTAATAATGATCTGCTTACTTTTCATATTAATCTGAAGAATTGAATTTCTTAAAAGATTACTACCAATAAATCCATCTACTTTAAAACATTTAAAAACGGGGTCGCTATTTAAGTCGTAAATTAAGGTTGGTGTTTTTGTAAATTCTACAGTACCTATGTTTAGTTTATCAAGTAGTATTAGTTCTAATTGGTTTTGCTTTCCATTGGCATCTGTAATTGTAATGGTTTTAGTTTTTGAGGTGTTTAAAATTTCTTTCAGCTCGTTTGAAATAACATTTGGAGCTCCGGTATCAAGAATAAAGCGATAGGTTTTTCCTTGAATGCCTACAGGTAAAATAATCTTATTTTTAACTATTTCAATGGGTATGGATTCAAAATATTGCTTTGAAGACTTTCCTTTATTTAGATTAGTATTCTGAGAATGTATGTTAAGAAATAAAAACAGACTTAAGATGCTTAATAGAAATTTCATGTTTTCGATTTTAATTCCATTTAAAGAATAGTTATTTGTGATAATGTGTTCTAAAGTATTAATTTCTAAAACATTTTTGTAACCATCATTAATTAACATTCAATTTATCTGTATTTTTTTATTAAAATAAAAAGGCCATGTTATCGTTTTAAGATAGATTTGTTTACTTTGCGCCCTATATATGCTAAAGAAAATTATTGTCGCTTTTACTGTATTTACTTCAGTTATCTCCTATGCGCAGTTAGGAGGCGAAGCAACGTATCAGTTTTTGAACTTAGTCTCATCACCGCGTCAGGCAGCCCTAGGAGGAAAGGTGTTAACCAACGTCGATTACGATGTGACTCAAGGGCTTTTTAACCCGGCAACCATTAATATGGAAATGGATAATCAGCTGGCGTTAAACTATACGAGTTATTTAGGCGGTATTAGTTATGGAACGGCATCTTATGCGTATACGGTAGACAGGCGTACACAAACCTTTCATGGGGGGATAACCTACATTAACTACGGTTCTTTTGATGGTTACGACGAAGATGGAAATTCTACTGGAACCTTTACGGGTAGCGAAACGGCTTTGTCCTTGGGGTATGCATTACAAATAGGGTATTCTGATTTTTATTTCGGTGGAAATTTAAAATTGATAACATCTAAATTAGAACAGTACAATTCATTTGGTGCTGCGGTGGATTTAGGATTGATATATATCGATGAGGTGAATGACTTTCACGCGGCATTAGCGATTAGAAATCTGGGAACCCAAATTACAACCTATGCCGGACTTCAGGAGAAATTACCATTAGAAGTTGATTTTGGTATGTCGCAAACTTTAGAGAATGTACCGATTCGTTGGCATGTCACTTTAGAGAATTTACAAGAGTGGCCCATAGCTAGACCAAATCCGTCTCGTGTTACAAGTGATTTAAATGGAAATCAGACTGAAGAGAAAATTGGATTTTTAGGTCAAGTCATTAGGCATACCATTATTGGAGCAGAGGTGTTTCCGGAAGGTGGCTTCAATATTCGATTAGGCTATAATTTTAGAAGAGCAGAGGAGTTACGTTTGGTCGATCAACGTAACTTTTCAGGATTATCTGCTGGATTCTCCATCAAATTAAATAAACTTCGTTTTAGTTATACGCATGCCAAATATACCAGTGCGGCGAACTCTAATTTTTTCGGTTTACAAATAGACTTACAATAACATGAATAATAAAATTACCATTGCAATAGATGGGTTTTCTTCAACAGGAAAAAGCACGGTTGCAAAGCAGTTAGCAAAGCATTTAGGCTATGTGTATGTAGATACTGGAGCAATGTATCGTGCAGTAGCGTATTACGCCATGAGTCACGGATTTATTGATGAGAATGGTTTTGATAAAGTAAGTTTAATAGAGCATCTTGAAAATGTTAACATCAGTTTTAAGTTTAATGATGCTTTGGGTTTTGCTGAAGTATATTTAAATGGGGTTAATGTAGAAAAGAAAATCAGAACCCTTGAAGTGTCCAAATTTGTTAGTACTGTTGCAGCTGTTTCTGAAGTCAGACACAAATTAGTGGAGCAACAGCAACAAATGGGAAAAGATAAAGGTGTGGTTATGGATGGTCGCGATATTGGTACTGTTGTATTTCCAGATGCCGAACTAAAACTATTCATGACGGCGTCTGCTGAAACCAGAGCGCAACGTCGTTACAAAGAGCTTGTTGTTAGAGGCGATGAGGTTGTGTATAATGAGGTTTTAAAAAATGTTCAGGAACGCGATTATATTGACACACATCGGGAAGATTCGCCATTGGTAAAAGCTGATGACGCGATTGAAGTCGATAATTCTAATTTAACCTTAGAAGAGCAATTCAGTGTTATTCTTGAATTGGTAAACAAAACATTAAATAAGTAAACAAAAAGAGCGGTATTTACCGCTCTTTTTGTTTACTTAATCTCTTATAAATTTGGAATCACTAATTCCTGATCAGGATAAATTAAATCCGGGTTTTTAAGTTTATCGGTATTCGCATTAAAGATGGCTTGGTATTTAGAAGCATCTTTATAGTAGTGTTTTGCTATTTTACCTAAAGTTTCTCCGCTTTTCACGGTATGTCTTGCATAAACGCTGGTATCTTCTACTTTAATGTCAGCCATAATATCTTCGGGATTATTACCACCAATCTCTTTTATTTTATCCCAAAGTAAATTTTTTTCGTATTGGGTTTTAGTAGTTCCCCATACGTTTAATTTGTTTTCTTTTTCTTCAACTTTACCATCTTTAACATTTAGAGTTTCGCCTAAATCTAACACCGGTTGGTATTTTTCTTTTGCTGTCATAATTATAAGTGTTTAATATTTTTCCTTCAATATAATGATTTATAGACTATTATCTTTTATTAAAAAGTTAAGATTTTAAGTCCTGTTTAATTAGACCCGAAAGTAGGAAGGAAGTCACTACTAAATTTATTTTCTCATTTTTAGGTAATTAGCATAATAATATGTATTTTTGCACTCCTTTTAGCGGTTCAGGAAAGGTAAAAGGATTGTATATCAAATATTTAATAACACTTTTGTGTGGTTGCCGCGTAATATTTCCTAAGCATACAAAATACAAATTTTTAATCAGCACATGGCTGAAAAAGCAAAACAAGCTGAAGTTGAAGCAACAGAAGCTAAAGCTGTTGAAGCTCCAGTAGTATCTGAAGCTAAAGCAAACCCTGAAAAATTCTTAAAAGAGTTTAACTGGCACAACTACCAAGAAGGTATTGACGAAGTAGACGCTCAACAATTACAAGAATTTGAAAAATTAGTAGCTGAGAATTTCGTTGACACTTTAGATGATGAAGTTGTTGAAGGTACTGTAGTACACATTACTGATAGAGATGCTATTATCGATATCAACGCTAAATCTGAAGGTGTAATTTCTTTAAACGAGTTCCGTTACAACCCTAACTTAGCTGTTGGAGATAAAGTAGAAGTATTAATCGACGTTCGTGAAGACGCAACTGGTCAATTAGTATTATCTCACAGAAAAGCTCGTGTAATCAAAGCATGGGATCGTGTGATTAAAGCAAACGAAACTGGAGAAATCGTTAACGGTTTTGTTAAGTGTAGAACTAAAGGTGGTATGATTGTAGACGTATTCGGTATCGAAGCATTCTTACCAGGTTCTCAAATAGATGTTAAGCCAATTAGAGATTACGATCAGTACGTAAACAAAACTATGGAATTCAAAGTTGTTAAAATCAACCACGAATTTAAGAACGTAGTAGTATCTCACAAAGCGCTTATCGAAGCTGATATCGAAGTTCAGAAGAAAGAAATCATCGGTCAGTTAGAAAAAGGTCAAGTATTAGAAGGTGTTGTTAAAAACATTACTTCTTACGGTGTATTCATCGACTTAGGTGGTGTAGATGGTTTAATCCACATTACAGATCTTTCTTGGTCTCGTATCAACCATCCAAATGAGATTGTTGAGTTAGATCAAAAACTTAACGTTGTAATCCTTGATTTTGATGAAGATAAATCAAGAATCCAATTAGGATTAAAACAATTAAGCAAACACCCATGGGAAGCTTTAGCTGATACAGTTGCTGTAGGAGATAAAGTAAAAGGTAAAGTTGTTGTAATTGCAGATTACGGTGCATTTATTGAAGTAGCTGATGGTGTTGAAGGATTAATTCACGTATCTGAAATGTCTTGGTCTACGCACTTACGTTCAGCTCAAGATTTCGTATCTGTAGGAGACGAAGTTGAAGCAGTT
Organism: Aestuariibaculum marinum; assembly: GCF_014596975.1. GTDB lineage: Bacteria > Bacteroidota > Bacteroidia > Flavobacteriales > Flavobacteriaceae > Aestuariibaculum > Aestuariibaculum marinum. Next base: position 232,411 of record NZ_JACVXD010000001.1, read on the forward strand.
ATCTTAACATTAGATAGAGAAGAGCGTAAAATGTCTTTAGGTATCAAGCAATTAACTGCAGATCCATGGACAGACATTACTACTAAATACCCTGTAGGTTCTAAACACAAAGGTATTGTACGTAACTTCACTAACTTTGGTGTATTCGTAGAATTAGAAGAAGGTATCGACGGATTAATTTACATCTCTGATTTATCTTGGACTAAGAAAATTAAGCACCCTAGCGAATTCTGTTCAGCTGGAGATGAGTTAGAAGTTGTAGTATTAGAGTTAGATGTTGAAGGACGTAAATTATCTTTAGGTCACAAACAAACAACTGCAAACCCTTGGGATAAATACGAAACTGAATTTGCTTTAGAAACTGTTCACGAAGGCGCTATCGCTGAAATCGTAGACAAAGGAGCTACAGTAGAATTTAACGAAGATATCGTTGCATTCATCCCTTCTCGTCACTTAGAAAAAGAAGACGGAAGCAAACTTAAAAAGGGTGAAACCGCTCAATTCAAAATTATTGAGTTCAACAAAGAGTTTAAGCGTGTAGTTGCATCTCATACTGCTATCTTTAAAGCAGAAGAAATCGCTAACGTAAAAGCTGCAGCTAGAAAAGCTGAAGCACAAGCAGCAGAAGCAAAACCAACTTTAGGTGATGCTAACGATGCTTTACAAGCTCTTAAAGACAAAATGGACGGTAAAAAATAATTTTACATCCTTTAATTAGGAATCCATTATAAATCTAAAAGACCTTCAAGAAATTGAAGGTCTTTTTTTATGTGTTTACTGTTCAGTAGTTAATAATCTATAACTGTGGTTTAGATATTTTTATTTTAAATACACCATCATTTCTGTATGGTTCACACGTTTTTTTTAACTAACTTTGTTCTCCAAATACGTTTGGATAGTATATGAGTCAAAAAGTTTTACTTAACGAAAAAGAGGTAAACATCATTCTTCACCGATTGGCTTGTCAACTTATTGAAAAACATAAAGACTTCTCTGATACCGTACTTATTGGTTTACAGCCACGTGGTGTGTATTTAGCCGATAGAATTGCTAAAATTTTACGAGAAGATTACAAGGTTGAAAATATCCAGTTAGGATATTTAGACATTACGTTTTTTAGAGATGATTTTCGCCGAGGAGAAAAGCCTTTAGAGGCCAATAAAACCAAAATCAATTTTTTAGTAGAAGATAAAAACATCGTATTTATAGACGATGTATTATATACCGGTAGGAGTATAAGAGCCGCATTAACAGCGATACAGTCGTTTGGTCGCCCGAACGAAATTGAACTTTTAACGTTAATTGATAGACGTTTTAGCAGGCATTTACCAATTCAACCAAACTACAGAGGGAGACAGGTAGATGTGATTAATAATGAGAAAGTACGTGTAAACTGGAAGGAGAAAGATAATGAAGATTCAGTTTACCTTATAGAACGATAATTTTACCCGTTTAACCTACTGATACAGGTAGGTTTAAACACTTAACTTTAAACATAGAAAATGAGCGAATTAAGTGTAAATCACTTGTTAGGAATTAAATATCTTAATGAGCAAGATATTCAACTTATTTTTGAAACCGCCGATCATTTTAAAGAGGTGATAAACAGGCCCATTAAAAAAGTGCCTTCACTTCGAGATATTACCATTGCCAATTTGTTTTTTGAAAATTCAACCCGAACCAAGTTGTCTTTTGAGTTGGCTGAAAAGCGTTTATCTGCTGACGTTTTAAATTTTTCATCAGCACAATCCTCAGTTAAAAAAGGAGAAACGCTTATCGATACCGTAAACAACATTTTATCTATGAAGGTAGATATGGTGGTGATGCGTCATCCAAACCCTGGTGCAGGCGTATTTTTATCAAAACACGTTAACGCCAGTATTGTAAATGCCGGAGATGGTGCGCACGAACATCCAACACAGGCCTTATTAGATTCGTATTCTATTCGAGAGCGTTTAGGTGATGTAGCAGGTAAAAAAGTGGTTATTGTTGGTGATATTTTGCACAGTAGGGTAGCGCTTTCTAATATTTTTGCTTTACAATTACAAGGCGCAGAAGTTATGGTTTGCGGACCAAAAACTTTAATTCCGCGTTATATTCATGAGTTAGGTGTAAAAGTAGAAACTAATCTTCGTAAAGCTTTAAACTGGTGTGATGTGGCAAATATGCTTCGTGTACAAAACGAGCGTATGGATATTAGTTATTTCCCGTCAACACGTGAGTACACTCAACAATTCGGGGTAAATAAAGAGTTATTAGATTCTCTAGATAAAGAAATTACAATCATGCACCCGGGGCCAATTAATCGTGGTGTAGAGATAACGAGCGATGTGGCCGATTCTAAACAAGCCATCATTTTAGATCAGGTTCAAAATGGTGTTGCCGTAAGAATGGCTGTTATATATTTATTGGCGTCTAAAATAAAACAATAAACAATGATTATAGATCAAGACGGAAACATATCGATTATTACTCAGGAAAAAGCAACCCTTCCAGAGTTAGTTAAAAAACTTCAGGCCTTATACCCTAAGTTTAAGAACAGTAACATCATTGTTATTTTATCGACATTAAAAACACTTGGTGTACATGATATTGTTGAATTTTTAGAAATTTCAAATACGCATCGTGGATCTAAACACTCGTTTGTCATTGTTACCGATAAGATTGATTTAGATGAAACTCCAGATGAAATTGTCGTAGTGCCTACAACTCAGGAAGCATACGATATTATTGAAATGGAAGAAATGGAGCGCGATTTAGGGTTTTAAAAAATGAAGACCTACCATCTTGCACAGGTTAATATCGCGAAAGGTTTAGCACCAATTAGCGATCCTATTATGCAGGATTTTATAAATAATGTTGACCGAATAAATGCTCTAGCCGATAAAAGCGACGGTTTTGTTTGGCGTTTTAAAGATGAAGACAAAGATGAAGCTTTGTCTGTTTTTAAGGAAGACAACCTGTTAGTTAATATTTCTGTTTGGGAAGATCTTGAGTCACTTTTCAATTACATTTATCATTCCGATCATATTGAGGTTTTTAAGAGAAAAAAAGAGTGGTTTTCTAAAGTAAAAATGAAGCATATGGCATTTTGGTATGTGCCAATTGATTATAAACCTACTTTAAAAGATGCGAAAATTCGCTTAGATTACTTAAATTCACATGGAGAAACGCCGTATGCGTTTACCTTTAAAAGTAAATTTTCGGTAGTCGATGCTATTAATTATAAAACCCCATAATACATGAAGCTCACAATATTAGGATGTTACAGTGCTACACCAAGAGCTTTAACCAATACCACATCACAAGTTTTAGAAATTAACAACCACATGTTTTTAATAGACTGTGGTGAAGGTACTCAAGTGCAGTTACGAAAGCATAAAATAAAGTTTAACAGGATTAAGCATATTTTTATTTCGCATTTGCATGGTGATCATTTTTTTGGTCTTGTTGGGCTGATTTCTACATTTCGATTACTTACTCGTGAAACCGATTTACATATTTATGGGCCAAAAGGCATAAAAGAAGTTATTACGCTTCAAATGAAACTTTCCGACTCCTGGACAAATTATAAGCTTATTTTCCATGAGTTAACATCTAACAATTCAGAATTAATTTTTGAAGACGAAGTAGTTGAAGTGTATACCATTCCTTTAAATCATCGTGTATATACCAACGGATACCTTTTTAAAGAAAAGGAAGGTAATCGCAAATTAGATATTAATCTGGTTGAGGAGGCTAATATAGATATGGCTTACTATAGAAAACTACAACAAGGGTTTGATGTTGTAAATGAAGATGGGGTGTTAATCGCTAATGAAAAAGTGACAAAACCTGGTAAAAAGTCTAAAAGCTATGCCTTTTGTAGTGATACTATGTACAAAGAAGATATTGTGCCTATCATTAAAGATGTCGATGTTTTATATCATGAATCTACATTTTTAGAAAAGCATGCACATTTAGCTTCACCAACAAAACATTCAACCGCAAAAGAAGCCGCTACAATTGCTAAAAAAGCGAATGCAGGGGTTTTGTTGCTAGGACATTATTCAACGCGCTACGACAGCTTAAAACCGTTTAAAGAAGAAGCACAGGAAGTCTTTAAAAACGTTAGGTTATCTCAAGATGGTAAGGTGTTCGATTTTAATTAAATTCTCTTAAACCTAACACCCATTCAATAGCTTCGTTTAACGATGTACAGCGCTTTATACTAGATTTCGAAAATCGTTTTTCTAAGGTAGCATTTAAATAAGCCATATCGTTGTATATAACAATAGCACTCGCTATAATAAAAATATGTTTAACTAATTTATTCCAGTTATGTGGATCTACAGAATAGGAATTGATGCGGTTAGAGATATAGGCTATTCTAGGCTTTGTTCCATAAAATGCATTAACGTTATTCAATAAATCTTGAGCCATATTCCAATCAAAGTGGACACCTTCAATCATTTCGGATAAAATAAACTTTTCACCAAAATAAAAGGTGCCAAATGGCTTTTCTAATTTAAAGAACTGCGTTCTATCGTAATAGGCAGAATTCTCAAATGTCATATTAATTCGTTAGGGAGGGCCTAATTTAGAAAGATTATTTTATTAAGGAATGAAAAGAAATATTTAATTTTGAATAATTTTAGATTAGTATGGAAAAGGACTTAAGTAGCTATAGAAAATCTTATGAAAAAGGAGAGTTATTATTGCAGGATGCTCCCGAAAATCCAATGGAATTGTTTCAAAAATGGTTTTATGAAGTGGATAGTTTTTTTGTTGAAGATGAAACTAATGCTATGACCGTTTCAACCATCGGGTTGGATGGATTTCCGAAAAGTAGAGTAGTACTGCTTAAGCGTTATACATACGAAGGCTTTATTTTTTATACCAATTATAACAGTGAGAAAGGCAAGGCTATTGCAAATAACCCAAATGTTTGTTTATCTTTCTTTTGGCATGGTGCCGAACGTCAGGTAATCATTAAAGGTAAGGCTGAAAAAATAGCTGAAAATTTAAGCGATGGCTATTTTGAATCTAGGCCACGTGGTAGTCAATTAGGTGCTATGGCTTCAGATCAGAGTGAAGTGATTGAGAGTAGAGAGGTCTTAGAGCAAAAACTCTACAATTTGGAACAGGAATACGAAGGCAAAGAAATAACCAGACCAAGGTATTGGGGAGGTTATATTGTTAAGCCTGTTGAAATGGAATTTTGGCAGGGTAGAGCTAACAGATTACACGATCGCATTAGATATAGATTACAAACAGATTATAATTGGCAGATTGATCGACTATCTCCATAATTTTACCGCTGAAATACATGTTTTTCATTGCGCCGAGTATTTTTAATCGATGAAATACATTATTTAACGATAAAAAACACGTCGTTAATCGATTTTAACATTTCTTTAACAGTTACTTCAAGTTAGGCTTCTAAATTTACAGAACCAAATCTAAATTTACCTAACCATGAAGTTATCAACCAAACTGCCTTTTTTGGCTCTCCTAGCTATTCTAAGCTTTTCTTGTACCACTGATAGTCTTGAAGATGAAGTACAAGGTGAAGAATTTAGTTTAATAATTTTAGAAGACAAATCGATTGAAGTCGAAATTTTAGACCTTATAAATGATCACAGGTTATCAAAAGGGCTTGATCCTTTATTGGATATGAACATTGTAAAATCTGTGGCTTACACACACACCGATTATATGGTAGATAATAATGAAGTATCGCATGCTAATTTTTTTAAGCGTAGTGAATACTTAAAGGCTAATGCAGGGGCATCTAAAGTTTCTGAAAATGTGGCTTATGGTTACAGTTCTGCAGAATCGGTAGTTAATGCATGGCTAAAAAGCGAAGGGCACCGCGCTACCATTGAAGGTGATTTTACAAACTTCGACATTTCTGCCGAAGTAAACACTGAAGGTAAATGGTATTACACCAATATCTTCATTAAAAAATAATTATTTGCTAGTCTCAGTTTGATAGCAATTACCGCATAACCTGTTATGTATTTAATAGGTTATACCTTGATAACTTAATTGTTATTGAATTTAGCTTTAGGTATGAGCCTCCCTTGGTTGGGGAGGCTTTTTTTGTTTTAAGCTTCTTAATATTTGGGGACTATAGTTATAGTTAATGACTTAGGACTTTCCTGAATAAGGATATAATAGTACAACTATACCTATTAGATTATGAACAGAAAGAATTAGCATAAAAGGAGTTGTGAAAGCAAGAAATCTGTTTAGAGTATAGTGTCAGATAACATCTTTGTTCTTTATAAATATTTTGAGATGAAGGTATTTCTATTTAAAGCTAAAAACCCACTAAGAACAAGTCTTAATGGGTTTTTAAAATATTGAATTTAGCTTATTTTTCCTTTGTCGTTATTCCATTTTAATAACGATAAATTGTGTACGTCTGTTTAACTGGTGTGCTTGTTCTTCACAATCCTCACTACCGTCACATCCGTTGGTCAATCTGCGTTCACCAAATCCTTCATGAGCTGTAATTCGTTCAGGGGCAACACCATGTGAGATTAAATACTCATAAGTAGAATTTGCTCTGTCTATCGACAATTTATCATTGTAAGATAAAGAACCTCTGGAATCGGTATGCGATTCAATTCTAATTACCATATCAGGATATTGGTTAACCATTAAATCGACAATCTTATCTAACTCTTGAGCCGCGTCAGGTCTGATGTTATACTTATCAAAGTCAAAATAAATGGTATTTAACTGAGCAAGGGTTACAACGTCTTCTACAGGGTTTAACAATAAGTTCGCAGTTATTGTTGTTAATTCTGTTTTCAAATTTTTAGAGGTAAACGTTCTGTAATCCTCTATGTATTTGTCATGACTTCCAACAATTTTGTAATCTTGGTTTCTATCTATATTAATGGAGTAGTAGCCGTTTTCATCGGTTTCCATATAAGCGATTTGTCCACCCTTTTCATCGTATAATTTGATGGTTGAATTCGGGATTGGATTGCTGTTAATGGCATCTGAAACAACACCTTCAACTTTTAATGGAGGTATTCTGTTGTAAGCATAAATATCATCGTCACCTTTACCTCCAGATCTGTTGGATGCAAAATAACCAGCAGTTCCGTTCGCACTCATAGTGAATGAGAAGTCATCTTTACTGGAGTTAACCGGAGTGCCTAAATTAATAACATCAATGATATTGTCATTTTCATCATTTATCGAAGCAAAAACGTCTAACATTCCCAGACCAACATGACCGTCTGATGAGAAGAATAAGGTGCCTTCATTATTTATAAAAGGAAACCCTTCAGCTCCATTGGTATTTACAACGTCTCCTAAGTTTTTAGGCTCTCCTAAAACACCATCGGCAGAAATATCTACGACGTAAATATCAGATCCACCCATACCTCCTGGTCGGTCTGAAGCGAAGTAAAGCTTAGTATCATCACTGTTTAGAGCGGCGTGTTGTGTTGAATAGTTATCACTGTTAATGGCTAAGTCTTCAACATCTGTCCAGATGCTATCCCTAAAAGTAGCCCTATAGATTTTCATATTAGTAAGACCTTTGTTGTCTTTATTTTCTACGTTATCTTTAAAATTGTTTCGAGAGAAATACATATACTTACCGTCTTTTGTAATGGTCACAGGACCATCATGAAACACAGTATTGATATCTCCTTGTAATTTTTTAGTATGGTCTACTTCTTCTTCAGAGTCTAATTCGGTTACATAAACATCTAAGAATGGTTGTTCGTTCCATCCGTATAAACGTTTAATAGCAACGCCGGCATCTCGGGTAGAGCAGAAGTATATTTTGCCATCGTGCTCGTAAGCACCAAAATCACTATACTCTGAGTTAAAATTGAATTTATCTAAGAAATATTGTTGCTTTGCGTTGAATACATTGGTTATGAAATTTGAATCTTTAGAGAAATCATTACTGTTTACAACACCACCAGAATCCTTGTAACGTTCTAACCATTTTTCAGATTCTTCATAATCTTTAATACCTCTTAAAGATTGCGCGTAGCTATAATAATACTCTACAGGAACATTATCTTGTTCAACCACCTTTTTATAATATTTAGAGGCATTTTTCGGATCTCTCAACAAGGCATAACAATCTGCCAGTTTTCTTGTTGCATAATCTTTGTTGTAATCTTTAGCAATAAGCTCCTTATAAACTTCTGCCGCTTTTACAAAAGAAAATTTATTGAATAGTGTGTCTGCCTTATTTTGCTTCCCTTGCTGAGCGAACACAGTGAAGGTTAACAGTAGTGCAGCGAATACTAAAATGTAATTTTTAATCTTCATATCTTAGGGTATTAGAAGTATCTAGGTGATTTTAGTTTAGTACTTAAGAATTTGAATTCGTAAATAAGCAGGATTTCATGTGTTCCTGTTGTATAGTCAGCAATATCTGAAATGGCTTTCTCGTAAGCATATCCTATACGTAGTTGTCGTGAAATTTGAAAATCTACGATACCTCCAATAGCAGCAGTTTGTTCGTTGATTCTATATGAACCACCTAACCAAAACTTTTCATTGAATAAAAAGTTCGCTGTAAGATCGTACGATAATGGGGCACCGTTTGTTGCTTTTATTAAGTATGCAGGTTTGAATTTTATTGTTTTACTAAGGTCGAATACATAACCACCGGTAAAATAGTAACTCAAACGCTCTAAGGCTTCGTAACCCTCCTCATTGTTTCTATCGGTGTTTAGAATTCTTGGTGTCGATAAACCTAAGTACCATTTATTCGTACTCCAGTAAACACCAAGACCGATATTCGGAGACCAGCGATTAGCAAACCCTCGAAAGTAGGTGTCTTCAACCACACTAGGGTCATTTAAAAATTCAGAATCCAGACTATATTGGGTAAATCCTCCTTTAAGACCGAAAGCCAGTTTTCCTGTTTGTCCGGTTGGAATGGCATAGGAGAAGTCACCGTATAAGTAGGTGAAGTTTTCAGGACCTAAATCGTCTTCTATAAATGATAAACCTAAGCCTATTCTGTCGTTTCTTAACGGACTATGAATAGAAAGGGTTTGTGTTATAGGACCTCCTTTAAAACCAACCCACTGGCTTCTGTGTAATCCTACAATGCTCAAGGCTTCTCTACTACCAGCATAAGCCGGGTTAACAGATATTGTATTATACATGTACTGAGTGAACTGCGGTAATTGTTGCGCGAGTCCAACCGTACAACTTAATAATGCAATAGCGATTATGTAATGTTTAAAAAGTTTCATAGGTTAAGATTTTTATTTAGTTCCTAAATAAACTGGTCCTGTAAATGGTGCCAATCCACTATCTTTTAATGTTATTATATAATAGTAAGTTCCGTTTGGTACTGTATCAGAAGATCCGAAAGATGATTTATTCGAACGACCTCTCCAGTCTCCCATATTTTCACCTAGGGTATAATTGCTAGACTCGTAGATTAAAGCTCCCCATCGGTTGAAGATCTTTACATCTGCGACGAATCCACAGAGTTCGATTCCTTTAATATCAAATGATTCATTATATGAGTCTCCATTAGGAGTTACCGCTTTTGAAATCTCAATATCATTCTCACCACATGGTAATACCACACAATCTGAATCAACTTGAAGTGTAAGTTCGGTTTCAAAGATAGAACCGTCTCTGGTGGTCTTATACTTAACTAAGAATTCTAATACTTCACCAGGATTGAAATCTTCACCTAGTTGTAATTTCGTTGGGTCGAAAATAGAACCGATTAGGGTGGCAACATCATTTCCTTGAATAAATTCCCAAACACCTTGAAGGTTTACGTCACTTGGAATAAGTCCTTCAAGGATATCTCTTAAGTCTACAGCACCGTCATCATAACAGATAGGACTTGCTGTTGTTCTTGTTGTTACGGTTTGAATAGCGATTAATACGGTTTGTGTGTACACAGATTCGTTACCACAAGCATCAACTGCTGTCCAGGTTCTTGTAATCTGATAATCTACAAACTGGTTTTCAACGAAAGTACTCTCTTCTGTAAATTCAACAGTGTATTCAGAGCAGTCTGTAAATTCTAATTCAGGAGCATCAGGAATATCTAGGGAAGTAACAGCTATGGTTTCTTCATATTCTGTAATATTCTCAGGTGCTTTGGTATCCTGAACCGTGATGTTTTGTGTATGAGAAACGGTGTTTCCACAATCATCGGTAGCAATCCAAGTACGGGCAATTGAATAACTAGAAGGACAAGAACCGTCTGTTCTTACATCTTCAACAGTTACTATGGCATTTCCACAGCCATCTGTTGCTGTTAAAACGACGTCGTCAATAGCTGGAACGGCATCACATTCTACAGTTATATCTGTAGGTAAGGATTCAACAAAGGTTGGAGCCGTTGTATCTACAACTGTAATGGTTTGTGTTGCCGATGCAGAATTACCACAGTCGTCAGTCGCTGTCCATGTTCTGGTAATTACTTTGGTGTTACCACAAGCAGCAACCTCAGAATCACTTTCCGTGATGGTTACATTACCACAAGTATCGGTAGCAGTAGCAACACCAGTACTCACGCTTGTTACATCTTCAGAACATTCAATAGTTACACTATCGGGAGCGGTAATTGTAGGAGCAACAGTATCAACTATAGTAATAGTTTGCGTTGCAGAAGTTGGGTTACCACATTCATCAGTAGCCGTCCATGTTCTGGTGATTACTTTGGTATTACCACAAGTAATAACTTCAGTATCACTTTCTGTAATGGTTACATCACCACAAGTATCAGTAGCTGTAGCTACACCAGTATTCGCACTAGTTTCGTCTTCAGTACACTCGATAGTGACATCGGCAGGAACTGTTAATACCGGAGGCGTTGTATCTTGAACTGTAATAGTTTGCGTTGCAGAAGTAGGGTTACCACATTCATCAGTAGCCGTCCATGTTCTGGTGATTACTTTCGTATTACCACAAGCCGTTACAACGTCATCAGTTTCAGTAATGGTTACATCCCCACACGTATCAGTAGCTGTAGCTACACCAGTATTCGCACTAGTTTCATCTTCAGTACACTCGATAGTAACATCGGCAGGTACTGTTAATACCGGAGGCGTTGTATCTTGAACTGTAATAGTCTGCGTTGCAGAAGTAGGGTTACCACATTCATCAGTAGCCGTCCAAGTTCTTGTGATTACTTTTGTATTACCACAAGCCGTTACAACATCATCACTTTCAGTAATGGTTACATCCCCACAAGTATCGGTAGCTGTAGCTACACCAGTATTCGTGCTAGTTTCATCTTCAGTACACTCGATAGTGATATCGGCAGGTACCGTTAATACCGGAGGCGTTGTATCTTCAACAGTAATGGTTTGCGTTAATACAGTTGCATTGTTACACTCATCAGTAGCTGTCCAAGTTCTGGTGATTACTTTCGTATTACCACAAGCCGTTACAACATTATCACTTTCAGTAATGGTTACATCACTACACGTATCGGTTGATGTTGCAATACCTGTATTAGCACTTGTCTCATCTTCAGTACACTCGATAGTGATATCGGCAGGTACTGTTAATACCGGAGGCGTTGTATCTTCGATTGTGAAGGTTGCAGTTGTAGATGATGCATTTCCACAAGCATCAGTAGCTGTAAAGATTACCGTAGCCGAACCAGTATTTCCACAATCATCACTTAAAGAAGTGAAGTTATTAGACCAGCTAATTGAAGAACAGTCATCTGTAGCTGTGGCACCTCCATTAGAAGCTAACCAATCATCTAATTCTTGTGTATTGCCAGAACCATCACATTCTGCAATATAATCAGATGCTGTTGTTGTTAAGTTTGGAGCAATATTATCTTGAATGTGATAAATTGCAGTTGTTTCTGATGAATTACCACAAGCATCGGTAGCTGTAAAAGTTATGGTAATACCTTTTCCTTCTTTACATTTAACACTTGTATCTTGTCCATAATTATTTGTCCATGTTACATCACTGCAATTATCGCTTGCTGTTGCTCCAGCATGATTATTTAGCCAATCGGTTAATTTTTGTGGATCATCAACAGCACACTCAATATTGATATCAGCAATATTAGAGTTGTCTATAATTGGCGCTATATTATCATTTAAGTTGTATGTATAAACCCATTCATTTGAATTTCCTGCACAATCTGTGTAAGTCCAAGTGTAAGTTTTAACCCCATTACAAACCGGGTCAGCACTAATAACAGGACCAGTTGGGATTATTATATTTCCACAAGCATCAAAAACAGAAACAGGTGGTGTTGGGATCACTTGAGCATCGTCAATACAAGTTATGTTTGATAATTCATTATTTGGTAAATTGAAATTGGGAGTATCAATAGTGTAAGTATAAGTCCAGTCAGCAGTTGTTTCACCGTCACAAGCGGTGTATCTATATCTCCAAACCACAGTACCTTCACAATCAGGAGAAGGGTCATCCTGTCCAATAAGCACAGGGATAACATCTCTACCGCAGGCATCCTGAATAGTAGCAGGAGCACCAGGGTTAACGGCATCTGCAGGACAAGACACAGTGT
>NZ_JACVXD010000001.1:244927-862100 GCF_014596975.1 Aestuariibaculum marinum
CCGGAGCAGTTAGCCCACCTGAATAATCAATGGTGTAAGTATAAGTCCAGTCAGCAGTTGTTTCACCGTCACAAGCGGTGTATCTATATCTCCAAACCACAGTACCTTCACAATCAGGAGAAGGGTCATCCTGTCCAATAAGCACAGGGATAACATCTCTACCGCAGGCATCCTGAATAGTAGCAGGAGCACCAGGGTTAACGGCATCTGCAGGACAAGACACAGTGTTTCCGTCATTAGCCGGAGCAGTTAGCCCACCCGAATAATCAATGGTGTAAGTATAACTCCAAGAGTCTTGGTTGCCTGCACAATCGGTATATGTATAGGTATAGGTACGAGTTCCTTCACAAGTTAATGGATCTGGAGAGTCTGTGATTACCGGGGCAGAAGGAGTTATTGTATTACCACATGAATCTGTAATATTTGGTAAAGTGGTTGGTTCTGTAGCATCCGATAAACAACTCACGGTTTGCGCTCCATCGTTTTCGGAAATAGAAAAAGCAGGTATAGTAATATCAAAAGTTTGTGTAGTAATAGATGAATTACACGCCGTCAATGCATCTGGGTCGGTAACACGTAGTGCAACCGTATATGTGCCACAACCCGGAAAAATATGAGTCGGGTTAACACCACTAGCAGTAACATCAAAATTGGAACCATCATAGTTAAAATCCCATTCATAAGTTAAATTAGTCGGAGGGTTATAGTCGAGAGATGGAAGTCCATCGAAAGTCATGCTAAAACAAGCCTGATTAGAACTTGCATTAAAATTAGCAACAGGAGAAGCTACAATTGTAATTGTAATATCTTTTGTTAATGTCACACTTGCATTTACATCACAGCCAGAAACAGATAAGTTTTGAATAACAGTAACTCTAAAAACATAAATTCCTGGAAGCGTTACTGACGTTTCATTTTCTGTAGTGTTTTGAGGAGAGCTTGATATGTTATTGCCAAATGTTGCTATACCAGGACCCGAAATTTTAGACCAAGAAAATGAAGCTGGAGTAGAAAAAGGAATATTACCAGATATAGATGCTGTTAAAGTAAAAGGTTGGTTATTAAAACAAACAGAGTTAGTAGAACCACTAATACCTCCTATGGAAACCTCGCCATCAAGTTTTGGCGTTCCTCCATTTTGAATTACTTGATTAAAAGTAAAGCACACACCAGCACCGTTAGGGTTTTGTGCAGCGGCATAGGGCTGACTTCCAATATAAATTCTAGTTGCTTGACTTGTAACATTTGCAAAAATAGCTGATCCAGTATCATTTACAGGAGTAATAATATTCTGAATGTCTAATTGAGTAGCAGTAGATAGCGTTAAAAAATAGTTTTGAGCAAAATGTATTCTACCGCTTAATAAAGGTCCTGCTGTTGTTCCGTTAAAATCACTATCAACTAATGTTATTTTAAGAAGAGTAGAAGGAAATATATAATCAGTCGAAATTCGTAAAGTTCCTCCATTTAGAACAATAATTTCAGAAAATCCAGCAGGAAAGACCGTGTTTGAATTCAAATCAAGAGTCGCTCCATCAGGAATATATAAAATTCCTGTTTGATTACCACTACAATTGGTATTTAAGTTGGCTATTGTAGTAGTTCCCACAGGAATAGTACAATCTGCTCGAGCTTCTAATATCCCGATACATAGGAAAAGTATTAATATAAAATACTTCTTTAAAGATTTAAAAGTACTTGTTTTCATAAGCCAATAATTGGTTAACATCAGTTTGAATAGTATTTAGGTATGTATATAAAATTATCTTACTAATTTCTAGTTAATCTAATTTTCTTAAAGTAGTGAGGGAGGAGTGCTATAATTACACTAAGACTTAAAAGAGATATTAGATTCAGGGGTCATTTTTTAATATTCTACATAACAAAAGAACATTCAGAACACTGAGTTTTCAAAAAAAAATGTTAAACACCTTAAAAAAACGATAAACCGTACAATAAAAACAGTTAATCGGTTTTATAGGTTTTTTCAGCGATTCACATTATTTACTTATGTTAATTTGTTAATGTTGAGAATTGATAATAGCTTTAGTTATATTTATATATTAAATTTTAATCAGTAATTAATTGTACAAATAAAGTGAATTTCATCGAGTAAAACAACATTTAAACGATGAAAATTGCATTTTATCGAAGTTATGAAAAGAGTAATCCTTATTAGACATGCGAAATCCTCGTGGGAATTTAATGTCATAGATCATGAAAGACCGTTAAACCAACGTGGTATTAACGATGCTAACCTTGTTTCAAAGCATTTAAACATAGATTCAGGGAGTGTAGACTTAATGCTTTCAAGCGATTCTGTCCGTACTACGCAAACCTCAAAAATCTTTATCTCAAATTTAAATTTGATTGAAAAAGTTATAAAATACATGTATGAATTATATGATTTTGATGGCAGAGACCTAGTAAGAACTATAAAATCCTGTGAGAATAGTGTAAATACCTTAATGGTTTTTGGCCATAATCATGCGGTTACCGACTTTGCCAATACATTTGGTAATCAGAAGATTGATAATGTCCCAACAAGTGGTGTGGTTATAATGGAGTTTAATATTAAAGATTGGAAGGATTTGAATAACGGAAAAACTGTGTTAACTTTATTTCCAAGAGATTTAAAAAATGATTAAACTAACATAATCTTTTAATCATTATTATTTGCTGCAAATAGAATATATTTGCTTAAACCGATAAAAACGAATCATGAGCATGACGAAACCCGAAGTACACACAAATAGCTATATTAATAGAGAAATAAGTTGGTTGCAGTTTAATGCACGGGTTTTACAGGAAGCAGAAGATGAAACGGTTCCGTTAATCGATAGGTTAAGGTTTCTTGGTATTTTTTCGAACAATTTAGATGAATTCTTCAAGGTGCGTTATGCTACGGTAAAGCGTATTGTTGATGCCGGAAAAACAGGTAAAAGCGAGTTAGGAGGGATAAAGGCTGAAGAGTTGCTTGAAATCATAACGCAAATTGTTATAAAGCAACAAACCGAAAGTTTAGAGATTCTGGCGGTTATTCAGGAGCGACTGGAGGCTGAAAATATTCATATCATAAATGAAACACAGATAGACGATTCTCAAAGTGAATTTATTAGACGCTATTTTTTAAGAAAAATTAGCCCGGCATTAGTTACTATTATATTAAATGACGCGGTTGTTTTACCTAACCTTAAAGATAGTGCGGCTTATCTTGCAGTAAAGATGATAATGGCTAAAGACGAAAAGCAATTTGCTTTAATCGAAATACCAAAATCAGTAAATCGGTTTGTCGAATTGCCAAAACAAGGTGATAAAAGCTATATTATCATGATTGATGATATGTTACGTTATTGTCTTAAAGATATCTTCAATATTTTTGACTATAAAGATATTTCGGCTCACATGATTAAAATTACCCGCGATGGTGAGTTGGATTTCGATAGTGACTTAAGTAAAAGTTTTATTGAAAAAGTATCCGATAGTGTTAAACACCGTAAAATTGGTGATCCGGTTCGGTTTGTTTACGATAAAACCATTCATCAGGATACTTTAGACTATTTAATGTCTAAAATGGGCATTGATAATACAGATAGTATTATTCCCGGCGGTCGATACCATAACCGAAGAGATTATATGAGTTTCCCGAGTTTAGGTCGCGCAGATTTAATGTATGATAAAATTGAAGCCTTACCTGTTAAAGGTTTAAATCTCGAAGAAAGTATTTTTAAGGCGATAAAAAAGAAGGATTATTTAATCTATGCACCTTATCAGACCTTTTCATATGTGGTTAAATTATTGCGAGAAGCAGCATTAGATCCTAGTGTAAAAACGATTCGCATTACCATTTACCGTTTAGCTGAAATCTCACATATTGCCAGCTCTCTAATCAATGCTGCTATTAACGGTAAATCGGTTACCGTTGCTATTGAACTTAGAGCCCGATTTGATGAACAGGCGAATATTGCTTATGCACAGCAAATGAAGGAAGAGGGTGTAAACCTGATTTTCGGTGTTCAAGGACTAAAAGTTCACAGTAAAATGTGTGTTATCGAACGGGAAGAAGGTAAGAAAATAAGACGCTATGGATTTATTAGTACAGGAAACTTTAATGAATCGACTGCAAAGATTTATACAGATTATACCTTGTTAACTTCAGATCAACGTATTCTAAAAGACGTCAATAAGATTTTTAGTTTCTTTGAAACCAATTATAAAATTTTCAGATATAAGCATTTAATCACGTCTCCGCATTACACGAAAAAGGCGCTTTTTAAACTGATTGACAAAGAAATTGAGAATGTCAAGCAGGGAAAACCGGGGTATATCAGACTTAAAATGAACAGTATTTCAAGTTATACCATGGTCGATAAATTATATGAAGCCAGTAATGCCGGGGTGAAAATCCAGATGATTGTTCGTGGTATTTGTTGTTTAATTCCTGGTATAGAAGGGATGAGCGAGAATATTGAAGCCATAAGTATTGTCGATAAGTTTTTGGAGCACCCGAGAGTTTATATCTTCGGAAATGATGGCGATCCAAAAGTCTATATTTCCTCTGCAGATTGGATGACAAGAAACATTGATAATAGAGTAGAAGTAAGTTGTCCTATATACGATGAAGATATTAAACGAGAAATAATTGATACGTTCAATATCTCATGGAGCGACAATGTTAAAGCTCGTATTATATGCGACTCGCAAGAAAATAAATATAGAGTTAATGACAAGGAAAAGGTAAGATCGCAATTTGCCACTTACCAATACTATGTAGACAAAATGAAAAACTAATATGCTTTCAATAAAAAAATATGCGGCTATAGATATTGGATCGAATGCCGTTAGATTACTTATTTCAAATATCATAGAACGCGAAGGTAAACCGGTCAAGTTCAAAAAAAACTCATTGGTACGTGTGCCTATCCGTTTGGGTGCCGACGTATTTGTAAATCAGAAAATATCTAAAGAAAATACACAGCGCATGCTGGACACGATGTTGGCATTTAAATTACTTATGAAATCTCATAGGGTAGTTAAATATAAAGCCTGTGCCACATCTGCGATGCGTGAATCTGCAAACGGAAAGAAAATTGTTGAAAGTATAAAGCAGCACGCTGGTATAAATATTGATATTATTGATGGTGAAGAGGAGGCTGCTATTATCGCGGCAACCGATTTAAATACCTATATCGATGAAAGCAAGACCTATCTGTATGTTGATGTAGGTGGCGGTAGTACAGAGTTTACGGTTATTCATGAAGGTGAACAAATTACCTCTCGTTCTTTTAAGATTGGTACCGTACGTTTACTTAATGATATGGTGTCTAAAGAAACCTGGTTAGAACTTGAAAGTTGGATTAAAACCAATACAAAAGAATATGACAAGATATCTGTTTTAGGATCTGGAGGTAACATCAATAAGATTTTTAAAATCTCTGGAAAAGCCATGGGCAAACCTTTATCTTACTTTTATTTAACCTCATATTACAACACGCTTCAAAGTTATTCTTACGAAGAACGTATTTCAGAATTAGACTTAAATCAAGACCGTGCAGACGTTATTATTCCTGCAATGCGTATTTATTTATCGGCGATGAAGTGGAGTAATGCGAAAAACATCTATGTGCCAAAGATAGGATTGGCCGATGGTATTATAAAAAGTATATACTACGATACCGTTTCTAGCAATACACAGTAAAATTGTGCACTTCACCTTTTAAAATTGTAAGATTTTAGGTTTATAATATATATTCGTGTTACTTATTTATTTAAGCAACAGATTTACACACTAAACCTATTTATTATGAAAAAAATACTACTTACAATAGCTCTTTGTGCTTCTTTTTACGGATTTTCACAAGATGTAAAATTCGGTGTTAGAGCAGGTTATAATATATCAAATCTAGATTTTGACGACACACCATTTATGGAAAATAAGCACAGAAACAGTTTTTATTTTGGTGCTTTTAGTGATATAGCCTTTTCTAAAGGATTTTCGTTAGTGCCTGAAATTCAGTTTTCTGCTGAAGGCGCTAAGGCTGAAGAATTAAACTTAGATTATATTCAAATGCCTATCTTTTTAAAGTTTAGACTGGCAGAGAAATTACGTTTTGGTGTGGCTCCACAAGTGGGGCTAAAAGTGCATAAAGAAGAGGATATGATGAAAAACTTTGCCTATTCTGGTGTAGCAGCATTAGAATATAAGATATCGTACAGCGTATTCGCAGATGTACGATATACTTATGGTTTCTCAAATATTTTTGATGATTATGTTTCAGCTGAAGCAAAAAACACCAATATCCAAATAGGTGTTGGTTTTAAGTTTTAACCGTGAATGGTTTCAGATTTTCCTAAGTTAGACATAATCTCCGCTTCATATTCCAGAAGTTGTTGCCATTTGGCATCAACTTCTTTTTTTTCACCATATTGTCTGGCAAAGCCTAAAAACATCGTGTAATGGTTAGCTTCACTAACCATCAAGTTTCTATAAAATGTAGCCAGTTCTTTATCTTCTAATTCTTCCGATAATAATCTAAAACGTTCACAACTTCTAGCCTCGATTAGAGCGGCGTAAAGTAAGCGATGTACAAGCTGTGTGGTTCTGCTTCCACCTTTAGGGAAGAATTTCATTAATTCAACAACATAATCATCACGACGGTCACGTCCTAAAGTCCAGCCACGCTCAATGATTTTATCATGAACCATTTTAAAATGGCTAATTTCTTCTTTCACTAAGGCGGTCATTTCCTGAACAAGCTCCGTATATTCCGGAAAACTTACAATAAGTGATATTGCCGTACTTGTTGCTTTTTGCTCACAAAATGCATGATCTGTAAGTATTTCTTCAATATTTTTTTCTACAATATTAACCCAACGTGGGTCTGTTGGTAATTTTAATCCTAACATATTATATTGTTTTTGGTGTTATTTGGTATTCTTTAATTTCTGTCGTTCCGTCTGCAAAAATACTTAAAATAAAATCTTTGTAAATCTCTGTTTCAGGAATTTTGAAAGCAGTATGCAATTGAACTCTGTTTTCATCAGAAGCTTCATGATTAATCCACACATATTGCATAATAGCGTTGTTCCAGAATGCTGGACTTTCAAATTGATTGAAGTGTGTTTTATTTAAAACAAATGCTGTTATTAATGAACTGTTTTTCGAAAAATCAATATTGGCTTCAAAATTTTTATAATGAGAATATGTTATAGAGTCGCTTTTATTCTTCTTAGATAAAATAATAGGGTTATGCTCTGTTGAATGGTAATTGATTTTAATTTCAAATCCTGTACTTAAAATCGTGTCAGTTTCAATTACAACAGGTCTTTCAGGAATAAAATGTAACTCTTCGCTAAAGGTTTTAAAGAGATTATCTTCTTTTAAAATAGCCTCATTAGTCATGTAAGCCCGTTCACGACCGTCACAACTTACAAAGGCAGTAATGACTAAAATAAAAAACAGAAACTTATTCATTTTAAAATGATTAAATGTCTAAATCGAAAGTTTTTCTTAAAACGTCAATATTAGCGTTCTTCTCTTTAAGCTTTTCAAACTTTTCTATCGGTGTGTAAGCGTATTGTTTCTGCTTCACTTCATTGACATCAATAGATAAACTAATATCGTAGTTGTTTAGAGATTTCCTAATATAGGACATAAGTTCGTATTGGTTACGCTCAACTTCTACTTTATTGGTTTCAGCTGGATATTCTACATGTATCGTAGTTCCTTTTACTTTAGGAACATCCATAGCCAAAATAGAGGCCAAATTGTATTGTCCCTTGCTTCTTATAGCGTCTGTATATTCATTCCAGGCGGTAATAAGGTCTTGTTCTTCAAACGGCTCGGTAGGTAGGTTTTCTTCATCTACAACCACTTCCATTTGCTTAATTTGGTGCTCTTTCTTAACTCGTAAGCTACTAAGTGATAAACCAGATTTACGCTTGTTATCGCTCTTTAAATCAATTTTGGCGGGTTGTGGCGCTTGAAAATTATTTGAAGGGGTTTGTTTTTTAGGTGTGTCAGATTCTGGAGCTGTTTCCTCCTTTGGAACATTAACAGCAATAGGTTTAATACCTTTCTTTTTAAAGAAAGAAGCTGGAATTATGTAATGTCTGTTATTTTTTTTTTCTCCATCAAAAGTGATAGAGGCAAGCTGCATGAGGCATAATTCAATGAGTAAGCGTTGATTCTTACTGGTTTTGTATTTTAAATCGCAGTCGTTGGCGAGATTGATGGCCTGAAGTAAAAAAGCTTGTGATGCTTTTTGTGACTGTTCTAAATATTTCTTTTTGGTTTCTTCGCCAACCTCTAAAAGCTCTATAGTTTCCGGTGTTTTACTTACCAGTAAATCTCTAAAGTGAGAAGCTAAACCGGCAATATAATGGTGCCCATCAAACCCTTTTGCTAAGGTATTGTTGAATTGTAGCAGCAAATCCGGAATTTTATTTTCCAAAATTAAATCCGTACTCGTGAAATAAGTTTCATAATCTAGTACGTTTAAATTTTCGGTAACAGATTGTCGCGTTAGGTCTTTTCCCGAAAAACTAACAACCCGATCGAAAATAGAAAGTGCATCACGCATGGCTCCATCTGCCTTTTGAGCAATAATATGAAGTGCATCATCGTCTGCATTAACCCCTTGCTCTTCGGCTATATATTTTAAATATTCTTTGGCATCTTTCACGGTGATGCGTTTAAAATCAAAAATCTGACAACGCGATAAGATGGTTGGAATAATTTTATGCTTTTCGGTGGTGGCTAAAATGAAAATACAGTGCTTAGGCGGTTCTTCTAATGTTTTAAGAAACGCATTAAAAGCAGCCTGAGATAACATATGTACCTCGTCTATGATATAGACTTTGTATTTCCCAACTTGAGGAGGAATACGCACCTGATCGGTTAAGCTTCTAATATCGTCTACTGAGTTATTTGAGGCGGCATCCAGTTCAAAAACGTTAAAGGCAAAATCTTCATCTCCGGTTTCAGCACCATCACTGTTAATCATTTTCGCCAGAATACGGGCGCAGGTTGTTTTTCCGACACCACGCGGTCCTGTAAAGAGCAAAGCTTGTGCTAAGTGGTTGTTATCAATGGCATTAAGTAATGTGTTTGTAATGGCCTGCTGACCAACAACGTCTTTGAACGTTTGTGGTCTGTATTTACGGGCTGATACTACAAAGTGTTCCATTGATATTTTTTGATAAACAAAGTTAAAAATTCAAGTCAAAAATTTATGAAAACAGAATAAAAATTAAACAGGAGTTATTAACAATTAATTGTACTTTTGTCCGCGAGTAGATCGCCTTATCGCTGTTTCAATTTGTTTTGAAAGAGAGGAAAGTCCGAACACCACAGTGCAGCGTAGTGGTTAATGACCACCGGCCGAGAGGTCAGGAAAAGTGCAACAGAAAGTATGTACAGGTAATGCTGTAGTGAAATCAGGTAAACTCTATGCGGTGCAATGCCATGTATACCAACGCTTGAGGGCGGCACGTTCGATTGTTGGAGGGTAGGCAGCTAAAGTGTGCTGGTAACAGTACATTCAGATAAATGATAAGGGCTTTTAGTATTAAAAGTACAGAATTCGGCTTATAGATTTACTTAAGCACAAAAAATCCTTCTGGTGTTCCAGAAGGATTTTTATTTACTTGTTATAATTTAGTTTTTAGGAGCGTAAGACAAGTCAGGACGCATTCTACCGTTAACTTCTTCAAATCTTTCTGTATAATCCATGACTTTTTTAAAGGTATCCCAACTATCAGGGCCTAAAAGTTTTTCATTTTCTTTAGACTTAGTTGCTCCATCAATTTCATCTTTGGATGATACTGCTACAATATAACAGTCTTCAGCGGTGCCGAAACCGTTTCTGTAAACACGGTAATACTCCTTAGCATTCTTTGATGCATACAAATTTTTAACAGCTTCCATGCCTTCTTGAACTTTTCTTGCATTTTGAGGGGTAAAATAAATATAAAACCATTTACGATAGTCTTGGCCTTCCTGTGTAATACTTAATCCTTCTGGCATATAAGATAAATCTTTTGAAAGATGAATGATGTAGCTGGAATGCGAATCATAGCATTTATCGAAATCTTCGAATAGTTTTCCAAAGTCGTCTCCCATAGCTTCAGCCATAGTGGCAAAAGGACGTTCATCTAAAGCGGCCATGTTTTCAATTTCAGAAATGTAAATGTATTTAAAATCATTTGTGGTTGCCGTGGCCCAGCTTGTTTGCACATTATATTTTGCACAAGCTTCATTAAAGGCTTTAGCGGCCTTTTCATAGTCCATAACTTTGGATGGTTTTACGTTATCTTGATGTATGCGATACATTTGAGCAGAACCTGCAGGAATTAATACAATTAATAAAATGAGTGTCAGGAAGTGTTTTATCGTTTTCATTTTGGTTTGGTTTTTTAGTTTGTAAAAGAATGATTATTCGTTGGTCATTTCGACCTCTTCAGCTGGAGTTTTAGCATTCGACATGGCTTTGGCAGCTTCTAAAGCTTTTGAAATAGGAGCGGAGTCGTAGTAAACATATTCCTCTACAATTTTATCACCAATAAATCTGGCGGTTAAATGCACAGGAACCGTAACCTTTTCTTCAGAAGCCATGACAACACCATTCCAGATGCCCCAGTAGTTTACCCAGGTTTCAGCGTCTTTGTCTATTACCATTTCAGAGAAAGAACCTTTATCCTGAAATCCATAGGATGCAAAATTGGCAACCATGCTTTGCAGATTAGCCATATTATCTTCAGGTGATAATCCTTTAATGGTGTTGTGGTGAATTTTAGCAGTATCGGCGAAATTGGCTCTCCAGGCAGTCCAGTCCTGTGTTTCGTAGGCTTTTATACCCGATTTTAAGATATCTATTTCCTGCGAAGTTTCGAAATAGCGTTGTGGTTTGTCGTTGCATGCAGTAAGTACACTTAATGCAAGTAATAATAGAAAAAGATTTTTCATATTTATGGTTTTTAATTGGTTATTAATACACAGAACCATAAATAAGAACAACAACTGGCTTACATGAAAATATAAGTAAAAGTTAGAGAAAGGGCTTTAACTCTATCTCCTAAAGTACTGAAAAAAAAAGAATTACAGAAGTAAAACTTAACTTACTTCATTTTCAAAGAAACTAAAAACACTACTGCCATAGTTTTTGGCATAACTAAAATGTTTCACCTCTGATAAATCGGTATGCTTAGAGTGTTCTATTATTAATACGCCTTCTTCTAAAAGAAAGTTATTTTCGAAAACGAGTTCGGCAATTTTAGCAAACTCTTCCTCAGGGAAGTTATAGGGCGGATCGGCAAAAATAATATCGGTTTTCATCGTCGCTTTCTCTAAAAATTTAAACACATCACTTTTGATAGTTTGAATAGGCAAGTTAAAACTATCAGCAGTTTGTTTAATGAACTTTATACAACCAAAATCCTGATCTACGCAAGTGATTTGTGAAGTACCGCGAGATGCAAATTCATAACTTATATTTCCTGATCCGGCGAATAAGTCTAAAACAGAAATACTGTCAAAATAAAATGAATTATTTAAAATGTTGAATAAGGATTCTTTTGCCATATCGGTGGTTGGACGAATTGGCAATTTTTTTGGAGCAATAATTTTTCTTCCTTTAAGTGATCCTGAAATAATTCGCATTAAAAACTGTGTATTAGTGTAAAATTAGAGTGTTTTGATTTTGGTGTCTCTACAAAATTGTAGTTTTCGTTTCTACCGCCAAAGCTAACAAATCTTATGTATTTGTACGCTATATTATATAACTCGTCGCCTTCTTCAATTTGACCCAATAGAATAAGCTGAAAGGTTTCCGGGTTTAAATTAAGTTGTTCTGTAGTGAACAGAATGTAATAAATAAAGTCTTCTTTTGAAGAGAAATCGAAGGTGTTGTTAAGCACAAGCTTAGCCTTGTCTACAATGATGATTTCAAAATGATCTTGGCCAACATTTACGTAAACCTTGGGTTCATCGGCATTTTTTTCTGTAAGTAGAATATTTTCTATTAAAACAGAAGAGACATGTTTGAATGTAAATTCACCAAAGGTGTCATAGATAAAATTGTTAATGTTGATGAACGGCACATAAACATTGACACTATCATTTAATACAATATCATCGGTTGCAATATAATCTGACTTTAAGATTTTTGAGCTGAATTTAAGATAGTCTGCTAGATGATCTTCGTCGAAAAGTGGCATGGGGACCAAATTAGACAAATCGTTGTCATGAACTACCGTAATGCTATTAAATGATTGTTGTAAAGCAGGTGTGTCTTCAATAGCATTTTTTAAATGATCAAGAAGCACTAAATAATTTAGCTTTTTATCAAAATTAATTTCGGTAAGTGAGCTAATGGTATTGGTATCTCTTTGTAGGATACAAAAAGAAAGTCCACTCAAACTAATTTGAATGGACAAGTCTTTATTTGTTAAAGTATTTATTTCTTTATTCGTTTGCGCCATAGTTTTTAGGCCAGTTACCAGCGGTATTAACTTCTTCCATAGAACCTACTTTTAAAGTTTCACCGTTTACCCCATCAACAGAAATTACTTGTTTTTCTTGAATAACCATATCTCTGTCTAAGTCAAATAAAACAACGTCTTTCTTAACGAATGCTTCAAAAACAGGTATGTTGATTTTACTTTGTTCTATAAATCCAGCATCTAAATTAAATTTAGCACCTGGCTCTCCAACAGGAACATTCATCATAGTTTTGTAACGGTCTGAGTTTTTAAACAAAGAGTCTTTTACAGGTTTGTATCCAAGTGTGTCAATAACTACAGTTCCTGTAAACATATCAACTCCAAAACGTTTTGTTTGTTCAACATCTAGTACAGTTGTATCACGACGCTCTGTAATAGTGAATTTAGCTGTATCTACGAATTTTATTAAATCATCAAAGTTATCTGCAAATTTACCTGTAACGGTTTTGTGTGCTAACTCGGCATCTCTAATGTCATTTAATTTCTTAATTACTTCTGCGTAACGTTTGTTCTTTTCTTGATTAAACAAGATAGGCGTGTATATAGACATATAGGTTTGGTAACCTAAAAATATGATTAAAATCCAAAGTGCTATACTAATAACTGGTTTAAGTTTAGAAGGAACAAATTTGTCAATTACCTTAACCAGGACAACTGTAAGTAGGATTACTGCAACAGCAATAAGAATAAATTTTAACATCGTTATTTTTTAATTAAAAAGTTATTAAAGGTCTTTCGCAAATCTACAATTTTTTTTTAATCGTAAAAATCTATTGAGAATAAAATCATTTCTATATTTGAATAATTTATAAATTTTTTTCTTTTCAATGACTGCATCCGAATTTAATTCCTTAGTAAAAAAACAATTTCCTTTCGAACCGACGTTAAAGCAAGGTATTGTTTTACAGCAACTTTCGGAATTTATATTTAACGATTCGCCTAACGGATTGTATCTTTTAAAGGGATATGCAGGAACCGGAAAAACAACCATAATTGGATCCATTGTAAATAATTTATGGAAAGCCAAAAAAAGTTCGGTTTTAATGGCGCCAACAGGTCGGGCAGCTAAAGTAATATCTAATTACTCAGGAAGAGAGGCTTTTACGATTCATAAAAAAATATATTTCCCTAAAAAAGACAAGGGAGGCGGCGTATCGTTTGTATTGCAACCTAACAAACACAAAAACACGATTTTCATCGTTGATGAGGCCTCGATGATTCCGGATACCCCTGGAGAATCAAAACTTTTTGAAAACGGGTCGCTTTTAGATGACTTGATTCAGTATGTGTATTCCGGACATAAATGCAAACTTTTATTAATAGGGGATACGGCACAGCTGCCTCCCGTGAAATTGGATTTAAGTCCCGCCTTAAACGAAAACACCTTGGCTTTAAATTATAATAAGGAAGTCACTCGTATGGAATTAGATGAAGTGGTTCGTCAGGAATACGATTCAGGTATTTTAGCAAATGCTACGGTGTTACGCGAGGCTTTAGCGAGCGATTATCATGACTATTTTAAGTTCGATTTACATGGCTTCAGCGACATTGTTCGCTTAATCGATGGACATGAAATTATGGACGCGATTAACAGTGCTTACAGTGATTTAGGTAATGAAGAAACTACTATTATTGTTCGCAGTAATAAGCGAGCGAATCTCTACAATCAGAATATAAGAAACCGTATTTTATTTAATGAAAGTGAACTTTCGGCAGGCGACTATTTAATGGTTTTAAAAAATAATTATTTCTGGGTAAAGCCAACCAGTGAAGCTGGATTTATTGCTAATGGCGATATTATTGAAGTTTTGGAAATATTTAAAATAGAAGAGCTTTATGGGTTCCGCTTTGCGGAAGTAAAAATACGCATGGTCGATTATCCTAAAATGGCACCCATTGAAACCGTATTGTTACTAGATACTATAGAAGCAGAAACACCCTCCTTGTCTTATGATGATTCCAACAAGTTGTATCAGGAAGTTATGAAAGATTTCGCTAATGAAAGCAGTAACTACCGTAAGTTTTTAAAAGTAAAAGGCAGCAAACACTTTAATGCTTTACAGGTGAAATTCTCCTATGCCATTACCTGTCATAAATCTCAGGGAGGACAATGGAATACGGTTTTTGTAGAACAACCTTATTTGCCAAATGGCGTCGATACCGATTATTTACGTTGGTTATATACGGCAGTGACACGTGCCAAAGAAAAATTGTATCTTATAGGTTTTAAAGACGATTTCTTTGAGGCATAGTTTTTGATTTTATTTTTCTATGACAGTTGATTCTATAATAAGTATTTTTTTGGGTATAGGTTTGGCAGCTTCAGTGGGCTTTCGTGTATTCTTACCTTTGTTTGCTTTAAGTTTAGCATCATATTTTGGTGTCTGGGAACTTAATGAATCCTGGCAGTGGGTGGGGAGCTCAGCTGCATTAATCACTTTAGGGGTAGCTACAATAGTTGAAATTTTCGCTTATTTTATTCCTTACGTTGATAATGTTTTAGACAGTATTGCAGTACCTTTAGCTGCTTTGGCAGGAACGGCGGTGATGCTTTCTACGGTGGCCGATTTAAGCCCGGTTGTAACATGGGCACTGGCAATAATAGCCGGTGGAGGAACAGCAGCAGCAATCTCTGGCTCTTCAGGAACTACGCGATTAGCATCAACCGCTACAACAGGCGGCTTGGCAAACCCTGTGGTGTCGACCTTAGAAACTGGTACATCACTGGTGATGTCTGTGCTTTCTATTTTTGTTCCTGTAATCGCCTTTGTAGTTGTGATATTCATCTTGTTTATCATATTTAAACTCTATAAAAAGTTTAGTCGCCCAAAAGCTTCAAATCGATAATAAAAATTCTATTTTTGTCTCATAATTTCAGAGTTTAAATAAAAAAGAAAAGTTCTGAAAGCAGATATTAATAACACACCAATGAAGATAATTTCAATGATTCCGGCACGTTATAGTGCTTCTCGTTTTCCAGGAAAGCTCATGCAAGATTTGGGAGGAAAGCCAGTTATTCTTAGAACTTATGAAGCCACTGTAGCTACAGGATTGTTTGATGATGTGTTTGTGGTAACCGATAGCGATATCATTTACAACGAAATTGTGAATAATGGGGGCAAGGCCATTATGAGCAAGAAGGAACATGATTGTGGAAGTGATAGGATAGCCGAGGCTGTTGAAGATATGGATATCGATATTGTAATTAATGTTCAGGGTGATGAGCCATTTACGGATAAGGAATCCTTATCAAAACTAATCAATGTTTTTAAAGATGATCATGATAAACAAATTGATTTAGCGTCTTTAATGGTGCATATTACCGAGGAGGAAGATATAAAAAATCCAAATACCGTTAAGGTGGTGCTTGATCATTTTAATTTCGCTTTATATTTTTCACGAAGCCCGATTCCATTCCCAAGAGATAAGGAGGTTAAGGTGAAGTATTATAAACACAAAGGGGTATACGCCTTTAGAAAAGAAGCGATTCTTGATTTTTACCGTTTACCGATGTTAACATTAGAAGCTTCGGAAAAACTCGAGCAACTAAGGTATTTAGAGTACGGTAAACGCATTAAAATGGTGGAAACCGATGTAGAAGGTGTAGAAATTGATACACCAGAAGATTTAGTACGAGCACAAAAACAATGGAAGTAAACTACCGCAATATAAAAGTTATAGGTTTTGATGCCGACGATACCCTTTGGGTGAATGAAACGTATTTTAGAGAAGCGGAAGTTACTTTTGGGAATTTATTATCGGAGTATGAAACCCTAAACAAATTAGATCAGGAACTTTTTAAAAAGGAGATTGATAATCTGCCTTTATACGGTTATGGCGTAAAGGCATTTGTGTTATCGATGGTTGAAAGTGCGCTTGAACAATCTAATTACGAGGTGTCCACAAAAACCATCGAAGCCATATTAAACATAGGTAAAGATATGCTGAATAAACCTGTGGAATTACTTGATGGAGTAGAAGAAGTTTTAGAAGCATTGTCGCAAAAATACCGTTTAATAGTAGCAACAAAAGGCGATTTATTAGATCAGGAACGTAAACTTGAAAAATCTGGGTTAACAAAGTATTTTCATCATATTGAAGTATTAAGTGATAAAAAAGAAGCGAATTATTCGAAGCTTTTAAATCACTTAGATATTAATCCTTCGGAGTTTTTAATGGTTGGTAATTCATTAAAATCTGATGTACTGCCACTAGTGAATATTAAAGCTCATGCAGTGCATATACCATTTCATACCACTTGGGCTCATGAGCAAGTGTCTGAAAAAGAAACTAATGGTAAAAAATACAAAACCATTAGTAGTTTAAAGGAGTTGATAACACTTTTAGATTAAATATAATTTGTGTTAAAATTCATAAAATCTAGTACGATTTTATGAGGTAAATTTTAAAATAACCTTATTTTTGGGTTTCGAAAAAGAAAGCATATTAGATGAGTTATAAAAACTTTCCAATGGTACCAAGAGTTATTTTTGGTCGCGGTAGTTTCAATCAGTTAAATGATATTTTAGAACCAAAGCGTTTAAATTCAAAAGCTCCATTTATTTTTTTGGTAGACGATGTATTTAAAAATAACGCGTGGCTGACTTCTAGAATTCCTTTAGCTTATGATGATAAAATTATATATATATCTGCTGCTGAAGAACCAAAAACGTCTCAGGTCGACGAGTTGGTGGAAGATATAATACTCACAACTAAAGAAAGACCTTCTGGAATTATTGGAATAGGAGGAGGCACCCTTTTAGATTTGGCTAAGGCTGTTTCAATCATGCTAACCAATGAGGGGGAAACGAAAGACTACCAGGGCTGGGATTTAGTTAAAAATGAAGCTATTTATCACGTTGGCATACCTACTATTTCCGGAACAGGAGCCGAAGTATCCAGAACAACGGTTCTTACAGGACCTGAAAAAAAGCTTGGAATTAATTCAGATTACACCCCGTTCGATCAGGTTGTTTTAGATTCAGAACTAACCAAAGATGTACCAAAAGAACAATGGTTTTATACAGGTATGGATTGTTATATCCATTGTATAGAATCTTTAGAAGGGTCTTACCTCAATGCGTTTAGTCAGAGTTATGGAGAAAAAGCATTCGATTTATGTCATGAAATTTTTCTAGATAACAATTTATCAGATCAAGAATCACAGGAAAAATTAATGATGGCCTCTTGGCACGGAGGCATGAGTATTGCCTATTCTCAGGTAGGGGTTGCGCATGCCATGAGTTACGGTTTAGCCTATTTATTAGGAACTAAACATGGTATTGGAAACTGTATTGTTTTTGACCATTTAGAAGAATTTTATCCTGAAGGCGTGAAGTTATTTAAAGAAATGAAAGCCAAGCATAATGTTGAATTACCACAGGGTATTTGTGCTAGTTTGTCTGATGCTGAATTTGATATTATGATTAATGTATCTCTTGGGATGGCACCACTTTGGGAAAATGCTTTAGGCAAAAACTGGAAGAGTATTATGACTCCAAAAAAACTTAAAAGTTTATACCAGAAAATGTAGTAAAAACTTTGTTAAATAGAGGTTTAAAACTTTAATTTGGCATAGATTTTGAACTCTACAGTATGTGTGGTTCTAATGAAACATAAAGTAAACAATTAGTTGTCCCTAAAAAGAAACATTACATGTCTACATACAAAAAAAGCGACTTTCAAATGAAGTCGCTTTTTTGTTTTATAGTGCTCCCAAAATCTTATCCATTATCCAACTGGTGTGCAATGCTGAAGCACCTAGGGATGGATGTGTAAAATCGCCTTGAATTAGCATATTTCGGATATCTTCGACATGGTGTATTTGAATGTGTTTTGGATGTTCTATATCAAGAGTTTCTTTGTTTTTAATACTCTTCAATTTAATAGGCTTGTCATGAAAAATGGCAAATTCAATATTTCCTTCGCTACCGTGAATGGTAACCTTATCTAATCGTTCATTACAATCGAAATTCCAGAATGCCGATCCTGTAACATTATTTTCATGAAGCCAGCAAGCCGTTATGGCATCTTTGGCAGAATAATTACCTTGTTGATTAACACTAATGCCATTAACCTCTTTTATGTTTCCTAAAATGAAGGTAAAGAAGTCCAGACCATGACTGGCCAAATCATCAAAATAACCACCGGGCGCAATTTCAGTATCTGTACGCCAGTTGTATTCACCAGATTTATCCAACTCTGAAGCAGGTGCACTGAACTGCCAACTAATATGTCTTACTTCTCCAATTTCGTTATTATCAATCCATTCTTTCACCTGCGTAAAACGCGGTAAAGACCTTCTATAATAAGCCACAAATAAAGGGATGTTTTTTTCTTTAAAGGCATTGTAAATGGTTAAACTTTCCTTGTAGTTGGGAGCCATTGGTTTTTCTATGCAGCAGATTTTACCGGCTTCGGCTACTTTTAAAGCATAAAACATATGTGAATCTGGCGGCGTAGCAATATATACAGCATCAACATCCGGATCGTTAATTAAATCGTCGGCGTCGGTATAGTATTTCTCAATTTGATGACGTTTCGCGTAGTCTTTAAGTTTTTCTTTATTTCTACGCATTACGGCAACCAGTTCAAAACCTTTAGTGAGTTTGTAAGCCGGCCCACTTTTCACTTCGGTAACATCTCCACAACCAATAATGCCCCATTTAATAACTCTATTGTTTTTTATCATGTGTATATATTTTCTTTCTAAATTAAGAATTCTTTGTAAAGTCAGACTTAGCTAATATAATCTTTATGTTAAGAATTGTTGTAATAAAAAAGGCTATCATTAATTTTGATAGCCTTTTGTAAATTATATTGATGAATTACTCTTCTGTTTCCTGCATCGTGTGATACACATTCTGTATAGCGTCGTAATCCTGTTTTATGGCTTATATAAAGGCTTATTGGATATTTTTAATTTCTGATTTGTTCGATATTCGTTCGTTTTTTGGGAAATTTTTACTTAAAAAGATCTTATCACTAATTCCAAATATCCAGTTCGCATTGATCTTATATTTCTTAATAGCTCGTTCAATATGTTCTGGAGTAAAATGGTTATATCCATTTTTGATATTGGTTAGATTCTGTTTTCTTAAATCTATGGCCTCACAAAATTCCTTTTCAAATCGAATGATATTTGAAGTCTTCAAAATTTCGATTAAAAGAAGCATCTTTTTATCGCTTGTATAAATCGTATTTAATCTTGAAGGTTCCATTTTTAACTTATTCTATACATTTAAGTTTTTTAATGAAGAAGTCTTTAAAATAATCTACATCTACATCAAGATACCCTTCAGTTCCAGATAATCTTACTGTTTTTATTTCCGAACTTTTTAATCGTGCTATTTCTGATTCACTTATTCTTCCGTATAATCTAAATTCGTCACCACAATCAATATCTCCATGATGATAGAAGGTAATAATGTCATTGTTTTCTAATTTAACTTTGACATAAGATTTACTGCTTTTATAAGGACTGGTACAACCTAAATCATATGAGGAAAAAATAACAAACTTTTCATTTTTAACTCTAGCAAGTTGGATTCTTAATTCTCTTACAACCAATTTTGGATCGTTGATTATATAATCTATTGTGGATATGATTTTATATCCTTCGAATTCGTCTACTTCGTTTTTTATATAAGAGCACTTATTAAAATATAAATCATTTTTAAGACTATCAGCTAACATTTGTCTAGCTAGTCTCTCTTCTCTTTCTTTTTTGGTTTTTATTCGTGATATGGAATCCTTGAACATATTTATTTCCTTTTCGAATTCAAAGGAAATCCTATAATTCGACATTTTTAATTTTCTTTTAGAGTTGATATATCCCTTTTGACCTTTATATCTAATATTATAAAATGTAATGTTTCTGTAAGGGATCCCTCTATAATAATTTACTATATTAAAAGAATCGTTTACTTTTATAACACCTGATTTTTTATCGAAACTAGGTGATTCATAAAAAGTTATGTTTTCTAACGCAATTGTTTTTGCGGGCTCTATATTATCCATCACAAGGTTATTTATATTGGTTTCTTCTTGTGAGAAAACATAAAATGATAGCAAATAAATAGAATATAAAATTATATTTTTCATATAGATAGAGTTATTCCAGCAAGGATGACTACAATGATTAATAATATGAAAGCTTGTTTATCAGTCATTATTCTTAAGCTTTTTAATTTCTTCGATTAAAATTCTCTGGTTTTTTATGACTTCATCAATTCTTAACATCCAAGCTCCAATAAAACGCATTACAAGAACTCCAATGACAAAAAAAAGAATCATCATAATAATTGATGCAACTCCAATTCCAAGATTTTCCATATTGTTTATTCTATTAATTTGATTTTATCTATTTTGAGTCCTTCAGTCAGTGAAACTTCATAACCATGTAGCATTTTAGCACCAAATTCATTATTGTATCTGCAGGTGAATGTTGTGTTTATTTCAAGAATTTCACCTTCTTTACTTTCATTTATTAGCTTTTCATATTTATCAAGGTCATCTAAATTTCTTTTAGCTCTTTCAGTATCTAGAAGAGTAATGCTTTCATGATCTTCTTGAAGTTTTATTTTAAATGCCCCTATAGAACTTTCTGTTGACTTCTTCAAGGCTTTGTAGAAAGGTAATTTAAATATGGTGTCAATCTTATAAAGCTTAACAAACTCGAAAGAGTCTGGATCATCTAAAGTTTCAATCAATTCATTCTCTATGTTATCAATTATAATGTCTTTGATTTTTTCTTCATCACTTTGACAAGAGAAAAGGATAGAACAGATAACTAAGAATAGATAAACTTTATTCACTTCAATTAAAATTAAAATTCAGATAGAACTTTTATAACATTACATATATATGAACATTCAGATACTTTTATTCTAAAGTCAGGAAATTGTTTCTTATCCGGATGCAATGACTCAAGTAATAATTCTCCAGTCTCAGTATCCTGGTCTTTGATCCTCTTGAATATTATTCCTCTCTCATTGTGGAAGAAACAGAATATGTCATATTTATGAGTATGAAATTTACTTTTCCAATATTGTTTTGATATAGATCTGCAATAAGCCCAGTCTCCTTCAGCCAAACTTTTCTTTGATCCATCATCCATACTTATTCCTTCAACTTCAATTTTGAAATACTTTGAACCATTTGACGATGGTTCTTTTATTGTCAATGTTTCTGTTTCTAATTGTTTGAACATGATTTCATCAAATAGGGCATTCTCAAGTCCACCTCTTCCTTTTACAGGAATAACAAAGACTTGTTTTGAAGGATAATTTTCATCTTTTATGACTTTTCCTTCAGGAATAAAATCTGTATTTGTCTTATTTATTGATTCAATAACAGTTGATTTAAACCCGTTATCTATATAAGAGTTATACATTTCGATTGTTGACTTATAGGGTTTCTTTGTTTCTCCGTTTAGAAACTTATCAGCACCAACCTGTGTTACATCTAAATCAATAGATAGTCTATAGCCTGTTATATTGTTGTCTTTGAATATTTTACGAATCTCTTCTGGACTTCTCATTATTTAGAATCTATATAAATAAGATTTATTGAATAACTTTTATGCATAATTAGTTTTAGTAATACATAAGAGTTATATATATTTGTGTTGTAATACTACACAATATTACAAAAACAAATAGTAGGAAACCAATTTCAATTAACAAATACCGAAAAAAAGGGATGCAATTGAGTGATACAGAACATATAGTTTGTGAGAATATAGCCAGGGGTTATGCAGTAAAGCAGATAGCTGATATGATGTGTAGATCTCCTTACACGATTGACACTCATATCAAGAATGTCAAGAGAAAGAATGGTTTGAAAAACATTGCTGATATCACCAGAGAGTTCATTCTTTCACTAGATAATCCAAAGCAATTCTTCAGAACCATGGTTGCAGCTTTCTTTTTAAGTATTCAAGGTTTCACAATTGTATTTTCTGATGTTGATGAATATCGATTATTAAGATCAGGTAAAAGAACAGTAAGAGTAGTAAAAGCAAGAGTTTCAGGAGGACGTAAAACAAAGCAATAAATGGAAGTATTAGAAGAATTAAAAGCGCTATACGAACAGGTATTAGACAAAAATGACTTTCACAAGAAAGTAGCAGATGAGTTTGGTTTAAAACCATCATCAGTTAGAACGAACTGGTTCGGGACCAGGTTTGAAATTCCTGAGAAATACAATACTCAGGAAAGGTTATTAGAGTTCACGAAGGACTATGTAGAAAATCAAAAAGAAAGAAAAGAAGAATTAGAAGTATGACTCCTTTAAATGTAACTGGAAAACAATTTTGCGACGCTGTAGGAATCTCATATAACGGAGAGATTCTCCAGCAATTGAGAAGCTTACAAATAGTCTCCTTTTTCAAGATTGGAAAAAAGTACATGTATCCAACTGAGGATGTGAAAAAGGTAAGCGACAAGCTAAGAAGCGGTGAGATTTCAATAAAAACTAACAACGGTTATTACATAACCTTCAATAAATAAAGCCATGGACATATTATTAGAATTAATCATAGGAGTGTTTTTAGGGATTATGGTTTATGTGGCCATTGTAGAACCAGAATTAACTAAGCTTCTAAAAAGGAAATAAAAAAAGCCATTCGTGGGGAATGGCTGAAAGTCAAATCATAACACAATTAATCTTACGCAACTGATATTATGAGTAAAGCAAATGTATTAAAAAAAATCGAAGTAGGAAACCCCTTAATCAATTTAGGGCTCTTCAACCTGTACGATAAGCACCAGGAGGCAAAGAACGATGAGCAATTAGCAAACTTCTATCATCACTTATTAGATAGTGTTGAAGGTAGTGAGATTGCTGAGCAATTAACCTTTGCCATGATAGCTTATTCAACCGGAATAGATATCAATCCTCTAATCTTAATGACACTCGAAAGAGATGAAGATAGAAATTAAGAAAACCAATGGTAGGTGGACCTTAAACGGAAAGCAATACCATGAATTAGAAAATCTTGAAAAGACCTTCATGGATGGTTTTTTCAAGCACTTGAAAACAAACACAATTAATCAAATTCCTTATAATCATGAAAACAATTAAAATCATCACTTTAAAGCTTACGAATTTCAAAGGAATTCGTTCGTTATTCTTGAACAACATCCATAACGAAACCTTTGTTTATGGAGACAACGGAGTAGGTAAGACCACTATTTTCGACGCATTTACATGGTTGCTTTTTGGCAAAGACAGTACAGATAGACAATCTTTTGAAATAAAAACCTTAGATGAAAACAATAATATCATTCCAAAGATAGATCATGAGGTTGAAGCTGAAATTTTAGTTGATGGTAAACCAGTACTGCTTAGACGAATTTTAAGAGAGAAATGGGTGAAGCCTAAAGGTGCTTTAGAGGCTCAGTTTTCTGGAAATGAAACTTCGTATGAATGGAATGGTGTTCCAATGAACGCTGGTGATTATGCAGCAAAGATCAGTCAGATTGTTGATGAGAAGGTTTTTAAAATGATTACTAATCCTGCATCATTTAATGCTTTAAAATGGCAGGATCAGAGAAGTGTTTTAATTGATATGGCCGGTAATATCACAGATCAAGATGTGATTAAAGGGAATCCTGATTTTGAATATTTATTTACCAAGCTTGTTGGAAAAGATTTAGAGGAATACAAGAAACAGGTTAAAGCCAGTATTCTTAAATCTAAAAAGGAACTTCAAACCATTCCAACACGTATTGATGAAGTAAGACGCAGTATGCCGGAGGCGTTAAACTTTGAGGCCTTAAGAACTGAGTTATCTCAGAAAACAAAAGCTATTGAAGAGGTTAACGATCAGATATCTGACAACCTAAAAGCTAATGAAGCCGAATTCCAAAAGAAAAGAGGTTTTCAAACAGAGATTCATGCAATTGAAACGGCTATTGGAAACAAACGTCATGAGATTCAGCAATTGGCTAACATGAAGTTTAATGAGCTTAATAATAAGCCTCGTGAAATTCAACGTGAGATAGCTAATCTTGATGGTACCATTAAGTATTCAGAGAGTAATATTGAATCTAAAAAGGCGCGTATTAAATCTCATAAATACAATCTGGAGCAAACTGAAAAGAAAATGGCTGCTCTTAGATCTGATTGGGAAAAGGAGAATGCCACTGAATTTAAAATGGATGAAGACGCGTGTGCTTGTCCGACTTGTAAACGTGCTTTTGATGCAGCAAATATTGAAGAGAAGCGTGCCGATTTAGAACAATACTTCCATACTAACAAAAAGGCAAATCTTAAAAGAATCACTGAACAGGGCCAAAACTTGAAATCAGAGAAACTTACTACTGAGAAATTGATTGAAAGTGAAGCGGAGTCTATTATTGCCTTGGAGGCAGAAGTGAAAGCTTTATGGGAGAAACGTGCTGATTTTACAGCTGAACTGAAAGCGTTCAGTAATACTAAAACGCAGAATGAGATTTACACAGAATTACTTCAGGAGCATGAAGCCTTCTTTAGTGCTGAAAACGCTAAGATAAAAGAGTTAAAAGCTAAACTGGATGTTAATTCAGGATTCGATAACAGCGCTTTAAAAGCTAAGTTATCTCAATTGAATCAGGAGGCAGATGGTATTAAATCTCAGCTTCAGCTAGAGAACCAAATCAAAACAGCAAACACAAGAATTACTGAATTATCTCAAGAGGAGGGAACCTTGGCTCAATCTATTGCTGACTTGGAAAAGGACCAATATATCATTGATGCCTTCGAAAAAGAGAAATGTACAAGAATTGAAGACTCTGTAAACAGTCGATTCAGTTTAGTAAACTTCAAGCTTTTTGAAACTCAAATCAACGGAGGTGAGGTGCCAACTTGTAAAGCACTGATTAATGGTGTGCCTTTTAGTGATGCAAATACAGCTTCCAAAATTAATGCAGGTTTAGATATCATCAACACCCTTTGTTTCCATTATCAGGCTAATGCACCAATTTTTATTGACAACCGCGAATCTGTTGTTCAATTGATTCCATCACAATCTCAAATCATCAACCTGATTGTATCTGAAGAGGATAAAAAACTTCGTGTTTCCGAAAGACCTATGAGTTATTCAGAATATGCATTCAATCAAAACTTAGCTACGGCATAAACAATCTATTAATCATTAATTAAACAAAATCATGAGTACAAAAGCAGTAACAACAACTAAAAACGAATTAGCTAAAGCAGGTGAAGCTTCACCTTCAGAACGTTTTACAATGGCCGTTATTAAAGAATTCCCAAATGGATTAAATGGCCAGCCGACAGAACTGACATCTTTCCAAAGAAAACTTATCCAGAATTATTTCATAAAACTGGATGGCGTTTTAAAAGAAGCTGAATCCAAGCGTATGGCTAAATCTGAGCAATACAGAGATGCATTAGCATTCTCCTGGAACAATGTAAACATGAATAAACTTGCCTTGGATGTAGTGGCTTACTCAAGTATTGGTTTAGATCCATTACAGAAGAATCATATTCACCCGATTCCTTACAAGAACAGTAAAACGAACCAATACGACATCACATTAATGGAAGGTTTTAATGGTTTGGAACTTAAAGCCAGAAAGTATGGATTTGATGTTCCGGATGATGTGATTTTCGAATTGAAGTTTTCAACCGATGTTTTTAAATCTCATAAAAAGAATGCTCAAAACAAAGTTGAGAGCTATGATTTTGAGATTACAGATGATTTCAATCGTGGTGAATTAGAAGGTGGTTTCTATTACATGATTTACAATGACAATCCGGAGAAAAATAAACTGGTTGTGATGAACAGGAGCCAAATTGAAAAACGTCGACCTGAGTACGCTTCAGCAGAATTCTGGGGAGGTGAAAAGGATGAATGGAAGAATAGTAAGAAAACCGGCAACAAAGTCAAAGTTGAAGGTTGGGAAGAGGAGATGTTCATGAAAACCTTAAAGCGTCATTGCTGGGATCATGTAAACATCGATAGCCAAAAGATTGATGATCATTTAATGCGAGTTCTTGAGAACGAACAGCAGGGGAACGATAGAGAAGTTGTTGAACAAATTCAGGCTGAAGCCAACAAAAAACAGATTGATTTTAATGAAGAGGATTTGGATGTTGACTTTGAGGAGGTGAAGACTGAGCAACCTATACCAGAGGGATTTGAAGAGGTTGCAGAAGAGCCTGGATTTTAACAATAATTAATAGCCCTCAAGTTTCATGGCGAGGTGGTTGGGCCTCGCTGTGTCACTTGTTGAAACTTCAATCACAAATTATAAATGGAATTAAAAATACTTGGCACCGGATCTAAAGGCAATGCATATATCCTGGAGAATGAAAATGAATCACTTTTAATTGAGTGTGGATTAAACATCAAGGATATTAAAGCCGCTTTAAACTTCAATTTTTCAAAAGTAGTTGGCTGCATATTGTCTCATGAACACGGTGACCACGCTAAATCGGCAAAAGAATTAATGGCTTCAGGAGTCAATGTGTTTTCTGCTGAAGGGACTCACAAAGCTTTAGGAACTATATCACATCACAGAGCTTCTGTATTTCAGCATCATAAACCATTTGCTTTAGGAAATTTTAAAATCATGGCTTTTGATGTGCTGCATGATGCAGCTCAACCTTCAGGGTTTCTTATTAATCATCCTGATACAGGAAAGATACTGTTCTTAACAGATTTAATCTTTTCAGCATATACATTCAAAGAACTTAACAACATTATTATTGAGGCTAATTATGATGAAGAGATAGCCAGGAGTAAGCTAAATGATATGGAGTTTCTTAGAAACAGGATTATCAAAAGTCATATGAGTTTAGATACCTGTATCAAAACACTTCAGGCAAACGATTTAAGCGCGGTAAATAACATTGTTTTAATCCATTTATCAGACAGTAATAGTGATGAAAAGCTATTCTCAAGTAAAGTATACAAAGCAACAGGAAAGACAGTTACAGTGGCCGATAATGGCTTAGTGATAGACTTTAATAAAACACCTTTTTAACAAATGACATTAGGATTTAGCACACAAATAAAAAAGAAGCCCGCTTATTTCGTTGAAAAGATATGGGAGGCAATTCTTCAAAAAGGAATTCAAATAAATGCCAATGATTTTATCGAGTATGGAAGAAAGTGTTTGCCTAAAAATTACATTGTAGGAACTCACAATCCTAAGCTTCATACTATTAGAGAAGATTCTAGGAATCGATGGAAAGCTGGTAATGATATTCATTTTGTAACAGGTAATAGAACTAAAAACAGACAGCAGTTTGCACCAGTAATAAAAGTTAAATCAATTCAAAAAATTGAAATCAAGTATCCGGCATGGTCCGAAAACCTTAATGATCCTGTTGTTTCAATAGATGGCAGAACTCTGTCATTAGACGAAACTCAGCAATTAGCATGGAATGATGGATTTGAAAACTTAATTAGTTTTTGGTTATGGTTCAACGAGGACTTCACTGGTAAAATAATTCACTGGACAGATTTAAAATACTAATCAAATGACCTTTACTCCAGAAGAAACCTCCAAGATTAAAGCCATGCTTTTATACATCATAAAGCAAAATGAAAAGCAGACTGGAGGACATGGAGGATTTCATATTACCGATTTAAATCCTCTGCTTGAGGACCTTGAGAAAGAGGGTAAAATTAAACTTAGACGAACAATTCATAACAGCAAATACTTTTTAAATAAATGAGTCAATTAGAAACAAAATTTAATGAAGTGACTTTTAAAACAAGTGACTTAGCCAAAATGAAAGGACAGTATTTGGCCGAAAGATTACTTAGATCCTGGAATGAGGATTTCACGGATGCAGATACTGGAGAAGTGGTTTCCATTGAAAGAAATGAGGTGATTCTTGAAAGAGGTACGTATTTAAGCAACCATGAACTTTCAGAAATAAACTTCTATCTCCAAAGTGGAGACATCAAAGAAATTAGAGTTAGCAACCAGAAAAGAGCTGCTGTTTTAGTGAGCGGTATGCCTACTGTTTGGCTTGTTACCATTGAAGTATCTGGTAAAAAGAAAAGCCTTTATCTGTATGCCAATTGTGTAGATACAGCCATGAGTATTTCTAAGGATTATGTTGAACAGAAATATCTTGGGAAATTCAAGTTCGTAAACATTAAAGAGCTTGCGTACAGCTATCTTATTTCAGCTGATGAAGATAAAGAGGATGGGCATGATTCGGAAGATGAGGATAAAATCTACAAGATAGAAGTGGAGATTGCCAGAGATGAGGACGATACATTTAAGCGTGAATTTATATTAAACGCTTCAGATGCCGAAAAGGCGAAATCCAACATCATTTATTACCTGAATAAAAATATGGAGGCCTTGGATTTAAACCCTGATTTTGAAGTAATTATTATCTCAGCTAAGACCATTACTTGTAATGATATCATCAATTATGAGTTTTCAAACATTCATCTTGATAATTACGATAAATCTGAAGAGTAATTCATCATGAAATCCATTAAAACATCAAAGTATTCAACTCACTATTGCAGGTTAAAATCTAGTGGAGCATTGGAAAATAGCTGTCAGAAACAATGTGATCAGTGTAAAGGAGCTTTGATGTTATCAGAGAAAGTCAATCAACAAATAACCATTGAATTATGAAAGCAACAAAGCAATTTAAAACGATTATCCAAAACTATTTAAACGAAGTGGCCGGCAATGATGCATTGTTTGCGGAAACTCTTAAAAAAGAGAATAAGAACATAGATGATTGTGTTACTTATATTCTTAATGAAGTGCAAAAATCAGGATGTTCCGGCTTTGCAGATGAAGAGATCTTTAGCATGGCCATTCACTATTATGATGAAGATGATTTAAAGCCAGGGAAACCAGTTAAATGTAATGTGGTTGTTAATCATGCATCTGAAGCTCCACAGAAAAAAGCTATTACAAAGCCAAAATCTAAAAAGAAAGCTGTTGTTAAATCTGATCCAGTTCCTAATCAACAAACCTCAATTTTTGACTTCATATGAAACCAAGAACAAAACTTCAAAAAGAGGTCTTTGGTTTAAGTAAAAGGCTTCCGGAATTAACCCTAAAACAAAAAGAGTGGGCTTATCAGGTATGCACGAATCATTTAGGGTATGCAACCAAAACAAGAGTGATTTGTATGGATTGTGGAGAAACATTTTCTCCTGAATTAGTGGTTAGAAAACGTGCTGTTTGTCCGCATTGTAAAACCAAATTGAAGGTTGAAGACACTAAAATGAGAACCCATACTCAGGTTGAATATATGGCTTTAGCTGAAGTTGTTGGAGAATACCAGGTAATAAGAAACTTTGAGTTATATGCACATCATAAGAAAGGCAAAAAGGTTCGTTATCATCTTCATGAAATTCTTCAATACTGGATTACTCCGGAAGGGAAAGTGCAAAAGGTTGGTTTGTTACACATGACAAGTGGTTTTGCTGATTGTTGGACCGGAGAT
Source organism: Aestuariibaculum marinum (assembly GCF_014596975.1). Lineage (GTDB taxonomy): Bacteria > Bacteroidota > Bacteroidia > Flavobacteriales > Flavobacteriaceae > Aestuariibaculum > Aestuariibaculum marinum. Next base: position 274,871 of record NZ_JACVXD010000001.1, read on the forward strand.
TGGGCTATTAGAACAGATGGAGGTTATTACTCGTGGAACGCTAATAAATATCTGATTTATCCATACAAATACTTTGCTGAATCAAGATTTAAACCAGAGTACAAAAAGATTGGAATAAATAAGAATCTGTATGGTTTGACAGTTCCTCAGGCTATAAAACTTATTCCGAGTAACCCAAGAGCGGAAACTCTATTAAAAGCAAAGCAGTATAGTTTATTGTATAAGTTTAATGATAGGTCTGGAGAACTTAACAGACGTTGGAATTCTATAAAGATATGCCTAAGAAATAATTACAAGGTTAAGGATGCTACAACCTGGTTAGATTATTTGGATCTGCTTCAATACTTCAATAAAGACTTAAGAAACGCTAAATATGTTTGTCCAAAAGATTTAAATAGAGTTCATGACAGGTTAGTCGAAAAAAAGAGGAATATTCAGCGCAAAAGAGAGCTTGAAGAGCAAAAGAAAAAGGTTGTTGAAGCGCAAAAGGAATACCAAAAAATGAAATCAGCATTCTTTGGTTTAGCATTTACCGATGGAGAAATCACTGTTAAAGTATTGGAGCATGTTAAAGAGTTTCTAACTGAAGGAGATTTATTAAAGCATTGTGTGTTTGCGAATGCATACTATAACAAGAAAGATTCTTTAGTGTTATCAGCTCGGATAAATGATGAGCCGGTTGAAACTATTGAAGTATCATTAGCAACCATGAAAATAGTTCAGGCCAGAGGCTATAAAAACCAAGCAACCGAGTATAATGATCGTATAGTAAAATTGGTGAACAGAAACCTGAAAATCATTAAATCAATCGCGAAGAAACAACCTGATTTAATGCAACAAGCAAGTTAATTATGAAAAAACTACTTATAATAGCCTCAGTTTTATTCTGTTCTAACACCTATTCCCAATATCATTTGAGGTTTCCGGATACAGAGAACTTCATTATTAAAACACATTGGCACTATCATTTTAATGAAACTGAATCTAACAATCCTGGTCTTAATTATGTTATTGAAGCCGGATACACAGGAAAGATATATGCTCTTATTGGATATGAGAGCTTTTCTGCATTAAAAGGCGCGGAACTTGATGGATTGGAATTAAATGGATATACGAGCTTCCATGGTGCCATAGGGTTCAACCTAACTTATGGTTACCATGAACAATGGAATTATAACACCGGCATTCGTTTAGTAAAAGCTTATCGTGGGCCAATTAGAGAAGGGTTTATGCGCTGTTTTATAGGTTGGGAAGGAGGAATCACTTATTTCTTTAGAAATGGCTTTGGAATAGGTTTACGAGGTACGTTAGATTATCGTTACGATCAGGAGGTATTCGGATGGAAACCAGAATACATCCTTAGTAGTTATTTTACGGTTTCCAAAAAGTTTTAGCACAGTAAATAAGTAATGCAATATATTATAATATGACACAATTAGGATATACCTGGTACCCGAAAGATTGGTTTATTTCAAACACAAGGAAACGTTTAAAACGGTTTCCTTTAGTTCGTTATGCCCTAAGAGAACTTTATGATCTGATGTATATAGAGGCTGGTCCAATTGAAATGAATAAAGATTTTCTTTTTGATGATCTGGATATTGATTTAAGTGATAAAGAATACGAAAAGCTTTTGGATTATATCGAGATCCAAGAAGATGGTAAGTGGTGGATAAGTAACATTAGAAAACGAATTTCTAAAGCTGAAGCAGCTCGTGAAAATGGCAAAAAAGGAGGTAGACCAAAAAAGGAAAATTCAGAAGAAAAACCATCTGAAATAAAAACCCAAAAACCCACAGAAAAAACCCAAGGACAAAACCCAAAAAACCCCCCTTCTGAAAGTAAAAGAGAAAGAGAAAGTAAAAGAGAAATAAAAAGTAAAATAAAAGAGAAAGAAAATAAAGATCTCGCGATTGAAATTTTAAAAACTCATAAACAATCTGAACTTGATGTTTTGTGGATGCAAAACAAAACCAAAATTGAGGATAAAAGGAAGCTCGTAGAATCGTTCAACAACAAAATGGAATTGGAGTTAGCTCAAAGCAAAATTGAATTTACACCAGAACAGCTAATGCCCAGATTTCGAAATTTTGTGATTCAATGGGTTTCAAATGCTCAAAAAGATATCAAGCAAGCACAACCACAAAATCAAAGTACAAAACGCCCAAATTATTTCTAAATGAACCAACCGCAAAAAATAACTAACCAAGCATCTAAAAGCACTTTGATTAATCTTGAGAAAGGTTTGATTCCACCTCAAGCAATAGATCTGGAAGAATCTGTTTTGGGATGTGCCTTAACCTATCAATCCTCAATTGGTGAAATTGTAGCCCTTTTTCGTGAAGAGAAAGTGTTTTACAAAGAACAGAATCAGCTCGTTTATGATGCCATGTGTGAATTATTTCGAGATAGTGAGCCTGTGGATTTGTTAACTGTTAGCACGAAGCTTAAACAACACGGAAACCTCGAAAAAGCCGGAGGAGATTACAGGCTTATTGAGCTTTCACAATCCTCAGTAACCACAGCGCATTTAGAAATGCATTGCAGATTATTGCTGCAGTATTGGGTGAAACGAAAAGCGATTGGAGTGGCCAATGAAATCATTGAGAAATCATACAAAGAAGAAACCGATATTTTCGATTTATTAGCCGATTGCCAGAAGGATATTGATGATACCGCGCAATGGCTGGTACGTAAACCAGCAGCTTCGTTAAAATCTGTTTTAGATTCATTTTTCGACAACGTAGATAATAAAATTTCAGGTGTTCCAAGCGCCTTAACCAAACTCCAGAAGAAAACCAAAGGCTATCATGGAAGTGATTTGGTAATTGTGGCCGGACGCCCTGGCATGGGTAAAACGGCTTTTATTCTGAATGAAGCTTATCATCAGGCAAAACAAGGGATTCCGGTTGGTATATTTTCTTTGGAGATGAGTGCAAAACAGCTCCTTGGACGTATCATTGCCAATCACTGTGAAATTGATGCCAGCATTATTAAAAACAATGATTTAAACGATTTTCAAAAGCGATTAGTACAGCAACACAGACATGAAATTGAAAAGCTTCCGATTTACATAAACGATCAGGCCGGTATTTCAAACATGGAGCTTAAAATTCAGGCCGGTAAGTGGAAGAGAGACCATGGTATTAAAATTATTTACGTGGATTATCTGCAGCTAATGACAGCTTCAGGAAAGAATCACACCGGCAACAGGGAACAGGAAATATCTGCTATCTCAAGGTCCCTGAAAGGAACTGCTAAGGATTTGGATGTCCCGGTTATTGCTTTATCACAATTAAGCCGCGCTGTTGAAACCAGAGGAGGAATGAAGCGTCCAATGTTATCAGATTTGAGAGAGTCCGGAGCTATTGAACAGGACGCAGATCAGGTGATGTTTGTCTATAGACCTGAGTATTACAAAATCGAGGAATGGGACAATGATGAACGAACACCAACTCATGGTCAATGTGAAATAAACATCGAAAAACTAAGGGGAGGAGAGCCTGGAGCTTGTATTGTTGGAGTGAAATTGAATTATATGCGTTTTCATAATCTTGAGGACCAATGGGAACCTTTACCGCCACCACCTCCAATTCAATCTCCTGAAGACGCTTTTGGGCCTGTTGAAGATAATACTATGCCTGATGGTGATGATGATATGCCGTTTTAGTCAATTTTAAATTCTAAAGGTTGATTTTTAGGTACGGGAATAATTATTCCGTTATTTGATAACTCATCAATTGATAGAATTTTAAATTCTTCTATTGAATTTTCAATTATAATTCTAAATTCATTTTGGTAACTATGTTCATTTTTTTTGTGGAACGGACTCATATCGATTCGCCCTTCATTACTTAAATCGTGATATTCAACTTTTTTTCCAATGATAGGAATGTCGATATTCTTAGCTGATTTTAGAACACTATCTAAAAATTTTTTGGTATCTAAAATTATTAATGCGTGATCACCCATTTCTGTCATTTTATTTGATATTTTCAATGTTCCATTTGTTGAAAAATCTTTTTTAGATACAGAATAGAAGCTTGTGATTAAATAATTATGATTAAACTGAGTTAGTTTGCCAATTTGATTAGGTACGCTTTTGAATTTTAATTCACCATATTCTGGATGGCTTAATGTAAGTTGATAATTTTTTAAATTTTCAATCCAAATAGCACCTTCATTTTCATCGCCTTGTTCATTGTTTGATTTTTTAATTTGATTATAAAACTTGGCATTTTTAAAATAAAGTTCTCCCTTGTTTTTTAGTAATTCAAGGTATTTTTTTTGCCCAAATTTGATAAAGAAAATTATGTCTTCTGCTTTACTCATTTCAAAAATCTTAAACAATCTGTACGAATATACTCTACTTAAATTTATTAAACACTTTTTATCATGAAAAAATGGACCAAAAAAGACTTAGATAAGCTTAAATTAAAGCACAATCTGATTGAAAACAGTGCAAAAGCGAACGTTTTTGATACAAAAAAAGTCGAAAATGGTAAGATTTCAGTCGAAAAAGAATCAATAAAAACTATTTTATGGCTTTTAAAACGCGATAATTTTATTTCTGAAGTTGTTGAAGAACTTAAATTCAGTGAAGAAAGAAAATTTCGTTTTGATTGGGCTATCCCGGATCTTAAGATTGCAATTGAATATGAGGGTTTATTCTCGGGTAAAAGCAGGCACACCACCAAGTCAGGATTCTCCAGAGATACCGAAAAATATAACCTCGCAGCTATAGAAGGCTGGATTGTACTTAGATACACAGCAAAAACTTACAAAAATTTAAACCGCGATTTAAAAAAATTGTTAAAAAAGTAATATATTGCATTACTTTTGTTTGTAAATTAGTCGAGTGAAAATCGTGAGGTAGAGTAGTTGGTTAGCTCAGTGGACTCATAATCCACAGGTCGCAGGTTCGAGTCCTGCCCTCGCTACAATGCACCCTAGAGATGAAGACTGGTAATTTGAGAAACTAGACAAAAAGGCCTTAATGTGATTTAGACAAAACGGAAAGACGTTTGACACGCTGGATAGATTAATAGAAATACGGACAGCACCGGAAGCAAAAGGTTAATCACACGGATTTAGTTTTCAAGATAATTACCTGACCGAACTGAACAGTAGTTCTGACAGCCTGGAAAGACAGGCTTTTTTTAAGCTAAATTTATGCAAAGCACTGAATCTACATCATCACCACTAAGCCCTAAACGCGAAATGTTTTGCCAGGAATATGTTGTGGATTATAATGCTACTCAAGCAGCCATACGTTCTGGATACTCCGAAAGAACAGCAAGATCTCAAGGACAACGTTTGTTGACAAAAGCTGACATTTCCGCTAGAATAGAGGAACTTAAGGAAGAAATCAAGGAAAGAAACAAAATTACCATTGATGAATGCGTACAAATGCTGACTGCTATGGCGCGTTTTGATGTTGCCGATTTATACAACGAGGATGGATCACTGAAGGCCATGAAAGATATTCCAAAGGAAGCCAGGTTGGTTATTGAAGGTTTTGAGAGTGATGAAATTAAGATTGAAGATGCTGTAATTGGTGTTTCAAGGAAAGTTAAGTTATCAAGCAGAAGGTCAAATATCATTGAGCTTATGAAGCATTTAGGAGGTTACGAAAAAGACAACAACCAAAAGAAAACAGACAATGTTGTAATGTTCAAATTACCAGACAATGGGCGTAATGAATGAGCGAAATAACAGAAATAACACCGCAGGAAGGCTATCAGATGATGGCGCTTTCATCTCCTGCTGATATTGTCATTGGAGGAGGCGCAGCAGGTGTGGGTAAAACATTCTGCTTACTATTAGATCCGGTAAGGGATTTTGGAAATGGAGAATTTGGAGGTGTTATTTTTAGACGCCTTACAACTCAAATAAAAAGTGAAGGAGGATTATGGGATGAAAGTAAAAAGCTTTATCCATACCTCAATGGAGTTCCTAATCAGACTGAATTACAATGGAAGTTTCCAAGCGGTGCTAAGCTTAAGTTTAGTCACTTGGAGCATGAGAAGAATGTCACCAGTTGGCAGGGTTCTCAGATTCCATTTATAGGGTTTGATGAGCTCACTCATTTCAGTCAGAAAACGTTCTTTTATTTACTATCTAGAAATCGTTCAAGTTGCGGTGTTAAGCCATATGTTAGGGCCACATGTAATCCTGATCCTGATAGTTGGGTTGCTGATTTTATTAGCTGGTGGATTGGGGATGATGGTTTTCCAATTCCGGAAAGACAAGGTGTGTTGAGATACTTCGTTAAAGATGGAGATACTTTCATTTGGGCAAGTTCGGTGAAGGAATGCATTAAAAAAGCATGGTATTTTATTCAGCCATTGGTAGATGCTTCGGGAATAGCAGCTGAGAACTTTGTGAAATCAGTAACATTCATTGGTGGTTCGCTTTATGATAACAAGAAGCTTTTAAGCGTCAATCCTGAATACTTAGCAAACTTAGCTTCACAGGATGAACAGACAAGACTACAGCTTTTATCAGGAAACTGGAAGGTAGCTTTAAACCCATCCGATGTTTACGATTATCAAGCATTCAAAGATTTCTTTACAAACGTTTGGGTTGAAACTGGAGACAAGTGCATTACGGTCGATGTAGCTATGCAGGGAAGCAATAAGCTTGTTATAGCATATTTCGAGGGAGAACGTTGGGAGGATCTGGAAATCATCGATAAATCAACAGGAAAAGACGTCATTGATGCTGTTGCAAGGATGCAGAATAAACACGGTGTTCCTAATTCTAAAGTGGTTTATGATGCCAATGGTGTTGGAGCGTTTATTGGAGGTGGAGATAACGCTTTTATTCCTGGTTCTATAGCGTTCAATAATGGCGGTAAAGCTTTTGAAATGAAAGATGGACGAACATTTAAAAACCTGAAAGCACAGTGTTATTGCATTGATGGGGAAAAAATTGAACAATACATCTCTGAACACGTTGCTAACATGATGTATGATGATAAAATGACTGTTAGGCAGCGTTTGATTTTTGAACGTAAAGCTATTAAGAAACAGAAGAAAAAGGATGAGGAGCCTCAGGCTTTAATCCCTAAAGCAGAAATGAAAGAGAAGTACTTGAATGGTGATTCTCCCGATTTACTAGATGCTAAAATGATGAAACGAATATTTGACGTAAAACCCAAAGAATACAAACACGAATCTGAAGTAAACGCTAACGACTTAGGTCTTTTTTAAATAACAGGAAATGGATTTTTTAGAATTAATTAAAAGCAAAGATTATAAAGCTGCCAAAGAGCTTTTAAGCTATAAAGAAGGTATTGAGAGTAATACTTCTGAATTCAAAAACATACGCGATATACGCGATACTCAGGTGGGAAAACGATCTGATAAAACCACTAAGGATGGTACGGTTAAAGTCTCGAAAATTCCAATTCCATTTCAAAGGCAAATCGTTAAGGCGGCCAGTACGTTTCTGTTAGGGTCTCCGGTAAAGATTATTGAGAAAAAAGATTCTGAGAATGAAGACAAGGATGGTGAGGCGTTTTTTGAAGTGATGAATAATTGGGATGATATGCGTATGGATTCCACATTGCTTAAATTCTGTAAAGCTGTAAAATCGGAAACTGAAGCGTCTATTGTATTCTTCTCAGTTCAAGACGAAGCTACTAAATCCATTAAAATCAAATCCAGATTAATTACCAGTGATAACGGCAAAGTGTCTCCGGTGTTTGATGTCTTTGGTGATATGGTTGCTTTTAACTGGGAATATGTGGTGAAAGAAAATGGAAAGGATGTTACCTATTGGTATTGCTGGACAGCTGAAACCATGTATGCTGTAAAAGGTGATGGAAGCACTTTTACTGATTTAGAAGGCTATCCTAAGGCAAACCTATTTAAAAAGATACCGGCTGTTTACATGTCTCAAGAAAATCCTGAGTGGTGGGAAGTTCAAGAGCTTATAGATCGCTTTGAAATGTCCTTCTCTAAGTTCGCTGATACGAATGATTATTTCGCTTCTCCAATGTACAAGGCTAAAGGCGCTGTGAAATCAATTCCTAAGAAGGATGAAACTGGTAAACTGGTGAAACTAGATATTGTTGAAACAGACAAAGGGAATATTATTGAGGCTGATTTAGATGTTATTTCATGGGACCGCGCTCCTGAAGCATTAAAGTTGGAGTTTGAAACCAACAAAGGATTGATTTATGGTTTAACCGACACTCCAGATTTAACTTTTGATAATGTGAAAGGGATTGGAAATGTCTCAGGTATAGCCCTTAAACTTATGTTTCTTGGACCAATACTTAAGGCTAAAGAAGGGGAGGGTGAATACAAGATTGCCATTAGCCGTATTCTAAATATCATCAAATCAGGGATACTAAACATCACTAAAAAAGCTAGTGCTAAACAGATTGAAGAACTTAGAATGGATATCCTATTTACAAGTGTTCTTCCAGAGAACTTCAAAGAGATTATTGAAATGCTTTCTGAAGCTTCTGGAGGTAAAGCCATTATGAGTCAGAAATCAGCTGTGTCTCACAATCCATTGGTTGATAATGTTGAAGAGGAAATGGATAATATCAAAGAGGAAGCCGCTACTGAAGCTATTGGATCTCTTGGTGAAACAGTAGTGTAATGAATAAGTTATTTAGACATATTGTTTCAAGATTAAAGCTTTCAGCTATATGTTTAGTGGTTTTGTTATGGTTGTTCATTTGGCCAATTCTATACTTGTTTTGTGACCATTTAGAGATAAAGAATTTTAATGAGACATTAATAGCAGAGTTAAATGAGATAATGGAACAGGCAGAAAAAAATAGTCTATTATGATTAAATCAATCAAAATATTCTTCATAAAACTTAAATGGGTTCTATTCGGAAAGCAGAGCTTGAAGGAAGTTGTGAAGGATATTAACCAGGAGTGCGGCATCAAGCCTGTTAAGCAAGTAAAAAAGTTTAAAGTGAGTAATGCACATTATGCTTCAACTAAACGCTTTAAGGTATGAAATCAATGAATCTAACTCAGAAAGTATTGTGTTGCCATGGTTATTTAACAGCTAAATCGACAGCGGTTGTTTGTGGATGTACACCATCTCAGGTTTATAATATCTGGAATCAAAACAATAAAAAGTCAATCAAGAAAAACAAACATAGAGCTGCTCCAGCTTGGACTTAACGATATGGAAGAAATATTTATCCCTTTTTCAATAGGACAGACAGTTTATTTCAAAACTGATGAAGAACAAAGAAAGCATTTAGTGACTGGTATTATAATTCGAAAGACCGGAATCATTATAGAAGTTTCAGATAAAGGGTTAACATCAGAAGTTTATGATTTTGAATTAACTGCTAAAGAAAACATCCTTATTAAAATGGGAATTGAACCAAGTGAAGATTAAATATGGATCTAACAGGAAAATGCAAGAAGGATTTTGAGAAGTGGTATAATGAAGAGTACTTCTTTGGAGTGGAGTTGGCTTTTATTGAAATAGATTCTCTTACTAAGTTATCAATGCAATTTGGTGTTTATGTAGACTTCTTTGATAGTGTTGGTATAAATATTACTCTTTATCAATTGGATTTTCAAACGTGGTTTGGATATAGTATTTCTCATTTTGAAAAATTAATAAAACATGAAAGAGGGATTTGGAGAAGAAACCAAGCCAGAACCGAATCCATAATAAAAGCTAACGAAATATATAATTCAAGACAATAACATGCCAGCCCACGCCGAACTACTTAAACTCTTATCTGCTCAGGACGCTTCATTAAGTCGCGTGTATGCTGCTATGTCAAAAGATTTGGCAGTAGTTCTAAAGAAATACAAACTCAATAGTAACTCAAAGATTTGGCATAGAAACCTTCATGTAAAAAAGGAGGTTGAGGCTGTTTTAACGAAATATCAAAGCATTCTTTTCGATCATATATCCAAAGGAACCACTGACGCCTGGAGCATGGCCGATAATCATAATGATGCTTTTGTAGATAATTATGTGAAAGGTGTTAAGCTTCCTAATCCGGCATTGTACTACCAAAGAAATACCGAAGCGCTGCAAGCTTTTTTAAAACGCTCTTCCAATGGATTGGATTTATCTAAGCGTGTATGGAACCTAACCAATCAAACACAATCACAATTGGAGTATTTCATTGCTGATGGATTGACTGAAGGAAGATCTGCTGCTAAGTTGGCCGGAGATATCCAAAAGTATTTAAAAGCGCCTGATAAACGATTCAGAAGAAAACGCAGTCCAATAACCGGCAAACTTATTTCAAGTGATCCTGCTAAAGATTATAAGCCCGGAACAGGTGTATATCGTTCATCATACAAGAATGCTTTAAGATTAGCCCGGAATGAAATCAATATTGCTTACCGTACAGCTGATATGGAACGCAGAAAGCAGCTTGATTTTGTTGTTGGTATCAAAGTGAACTTATCACAAGCACATACAGTTTATGACATCTGTGACGAATTGAAGGGAGAATATCCAAAGGAGTTTGTTTTCGTTGGGTGGCATCCTAATTGTTTATGCTTTACCACTTCAGTATTACTTTCAAAAAAGGATTTTATTGAGCAACTGAAAACAGGCAAAGTACCTAAAAGTAAATACATTAAAAGCATTCCAGAAAGCGCTTCTAATTATTTAAATAAAAATTCGGAACGTATTAAGGGACTGAGTAATACGCCATATTTTATAAGGGATAACTTTAAGAATACTAAAGATGGATTTGCTCTTAAAAATTCTATTGGTACCGTAAATCCTAAACCTACTCAATCATTTAAAACTGAAGCGCCAATAGATCCTTACAAACCGGTGCAAGGTAAAGCCGCGCAATTGATAAAAGATACGAATGAGTTCACAGATAATGATATTAAGAAAGTGATTCATCAGTTTTCAGAGGATAATCCTAAGCTATTCTATGGAGGATTGAGAGGTGTAACCATTCGCAAGAATTTACAAGGCATGATGCACAATAGCAGATCCTATGACCATAATGGCTATATGGTGTCAAGGGGTAATTCAATAGGCATAACCAAATCTAAATATCGTATTGGACAGGATCATATCTATTCTCCATTGGAAAGCATAAGGGAAAGCTTTGAAGCTATTAAAAATGGGCAGGCATTAACATTCGATCAGGAATATGCACTGGAAAGCATGTGGCACGAAATGAGACACTCAGGAGCAAAGGGATGGTCCGGTATTAATGCATCAACTCCAAACCGAACAATATCAATGGAAATCATCAATCAGTTTTGCGCTAGACACACATACAATGATTTCATTGAAAGCTTAGGAGGAAAGGCTGTAAATCAAACCGCCGTAATTGAGAGAGGTTATGGTTATTCGACATACATAGACAATTTCAGGAACACATTAAAACACTATAAAATCAAGGAAAGTGATGCATTAAGCCACTTCAGAAACCTTATCCAGGAGACACATTATGAAAAGATTCATGAAGAAATGGTGAATTACTTCAAGGGAAAAGGGATTAAGGATGCTGAATTACTGGTGTTGAAAATGGGTAGGTCCTATAAAATGGAGTTTTAGGTGTGTTCAACTGTTCTGTAGAAATCTTGCTTTGTCAAAGGATCTAGTGTTTCAAGAACCTTGTTAAGGTTGTTTGAGTCATTTCTAAGATGAAATAACAGGCATAAATCCCAGGCATAGGCATGAGTATCAAATTCACTTAAGTAAGTGTCTTTTGAAAGAGTTAAATCTCCAAACAAGTTTTTCAATTCTTGTGGAGTTGGATTGTAATCAAAAATTGTTGCCATAATAACAAATATACTAAAAATGGACATACTTAAATCTTCAGAAGACTACATCAAAGCCTATGGTTTAGACATTTCTCCGGAAGAATTGTTTATTCAGTTTGAGTTCATTATTGAATGTCATAAGGATTTTAATATGTACCTAAAAGATAACGGACTTAACGAAATACTTGAGAAGATGAAAAGAAGCAAACGATTACTAGAGAAAAGAAAGCTTTTTACCAATTGGTATATCCAGAAATATCAGAACAATAAAATGCTCAAAGAACTGCATTTGGATTTATCTGAAATCGTATTTGCTTCAGAGCGTACTGTAAGAGAAGACATAATATCGTTGGAAACTACTGCATACCAAAGGTAATTCGCTTTATAACTATAAGCTGAGCATATACTTTTAACTATCTAATTTAATAATTAACAATTAAGTACTATGCTAAAGGAGAAACTCAAAAAAGCACTCAAAGAGGCAGGGCTAAACGAGGAGCTTGCAGAATCAATCAACATCACATCGGAATCTCAAATCGAGGGGATTGTAATTTCATTGCAGTCAACTCAGAACAATCCAACCGATCCCGATTTTAACCAAATTTTAGGCTCTCAGCAATTTGCTGATTTCGTTGCTAAAACTGGATTTGATAATGTGATTAAACTTGCTAAACCGCTTCAAAGCGAACATGACAAGAAAGTTACAGCCGGTATCAAGACATTCCAGGAGAAGTGGCTTAAGAAAGCAAACGGAGAAACTGAAGAGGAGGATGAAGATGGTAAACAACCAACAGGAGATAATGCTGTGTTATCTTATTTAAAAAAGCTTGAATCTAAAATTGAGGAGATGGAGAAATCTAAAACTCAAACAACAAAGTTAGATCAGGCTAAAGCAATCATAGCAAAATCAACAGTTCTAACAGACGCTTTAAAAGAGAAGTGGATGAGAAGAATTGACCTTGAGAGTGAAACATCTTTTGAAGACCAGGTTAAAGAACTGGAAAACGAATACCAGGAAATGCACACTTCAATTGTGGGTGATAGTTCAGGTAAAGGTTTGCCAACCGGAGGAAAAGGAAAAAATGAAGCTTCTGATGAAGAGGTAGGTTCTTTAGTAAATGACTTAATCTAAAACAAATCCAAAAATGAGCGCAACAGCGAATTTAACATCAAAGCAAAGTGTAGATACTACCAATGATAGTGTAGTAATCGTAAAGCACATTGAAGGAATTCCTGGAGGACGCACTCTTGATGTAACAGGCTTTGGAGATACCGAGATATCTGCTGGTCATGTTATCATTAGAGATGATAATTCTCCGATGGATTACAAGCCCCTGCCTACGACTGGAACTATTCCTGCCAATCATTCTTATGCTGGCATTTTAGTTTCATCTATTAAAACAGCTAATGCACAAGCTGCAATCATGGTTAGAGGGACAGTTAACGAAGCATACTGCAAGTACTCAGTACCAGCAGCAGCTAAAACAGCCTTAAGTTTAATCAGATTTATAAACGAATAGAGCCATGGTATCTAGTATTTTTAAAGATTACATCGTAAAGTATTTTAATAAACTTACGAAAGGAATTACCGAAAAGGTAAACGATAAAGAAGGTGAAATTCAGTACGAGCACAAGAAGTACTTGAAAAAAGAATTTTCAACCGACATGAAATGGCAATCATTATCAAGCAATACAAGTGTTGTTGCTGCTGATGTTGTTGCTTTAGATTCTGAATTACCACTTAAAAAACGTGGTTCTCATAGTTCTGCTGAAGGTGAAGTACCAAAATTAGGTATGAAGAAATCTTTAACAGAAAGTGCTTTACAAGCTCTTGAGAACCTTAAAGCAAGAGGTAACAAAGAAATGCAGTTAGTAAAGAAATTATTTTCTGATGCTGCTGATGGTGTGAAAGGTGTTTATGAGCGATTAGACATCATGTTTTTACAAGCGTTATCATCTGGAGTTACATTAATCAATGATGAAAACAACACTGGTGTTGGTATTCGTATTGATTTCGGTATTCCATCAGGAAATCAATTTGGTGTTACTACCAAATGGGATGATGCTAATGCTACTCCAATCACCGATATTGATAACGTCACAAGCAAAGCCAGGTCTAAAGGTCATTCACTTAAATATATTTGGATGGATGCAATCACATTCAATGCATTTAAAATGAATGCTCAAGTGAAGAGTGCTTTTGCCGGATTCCTTAAAGTAGATGCTAGTTATATCTTTAGACTTAAGAAAGAAGATATCATGAACTACTTAATGGATGAATATGGTTTAACCCTTATAGTTATTGACAAAGTAGTTCAGATTGAAAAAGGGGGGGCTAAAACAGCTGTAGAGCCTTGGACAACTGGTAATGTAACCTTCACAACAACTACAGATTTAGGTACCTTAACTTATGGTGAGTTAGCCGAAGTTAACCATCCTGTTAAAGATGTAGAGTACAGCACTGTCGATGACTTCATTTTAGTATCTCTGTATAGAACGAATGATCCATTGAAAGAGAATACAAGCGTTCAGGCTTTAGCTATTCCAGTGTTAGACAATGTAGAGTCTATTTACATCATGGATACTAATGAAGCGACTGCTGCTGAAGATACTCAGACGGAAGGTGATGCTAATTATGATTACAAAGGAACCAGCTATACCAAGCAATCTGTTGTAGATGGTATTAATGCTGCTCGTGCCGTAGACACTCAAATAGCTGCTGCAACTATCAACCAGCAAGACGCAACATTAGCTAAGAAAATTGATGCCCTTTCTGAGGAAGGTATCGCATTATTCGAGGCTGAATTAGTTCCAGCTGTATAATGACCATAATTGAAGCAATACAAGCTAATCCTGTGTTCTCTGATTTATCAGTGAGCACAATCCAATATGCATTAGATAGCCGCTCTGTTGATGGAGCGGCTACTTATGATTCAAGTTCTTTGAAAAATGTTGAATTAGTTTCAGCTGACATGTACTCAGATATGGCTTTACTTCCTGAATTTAAAGAAGGGCAGCTATCTATGAAATATGATTCTGAAGCGTTAAAAAAACGCGCTTTAAGTATCTATCTGAAGTATGATGATCCTAAAGCTGAAGAATTACAACCTAAGCCTATTAATGTAGGTGTAACAGACGCTAGTGATGTTGCGTAGATATCCACATACTGCTATTATTCGAGTGACAGTAGAAAACAATCCTGTTGATGGAATTACAACAGTAACTCCATCCGATATCTCTATTAAAGGAAGGTATGAGCCGGCAGGACAAAATAAAGCTTTGGATTACTCAGCAAAGTTCTATTGTAAAAACGAAGATATAGCACCTTTTGAAGTAGATGGAAAGCCTTTTATATATGAAGGGAAAACGTTTAAAATAACTCAGTTATACCCATATCAAACACATTGTGAAATATGGCTGGAGTAAACGGATTAACCCCTTTATTTAAAGGAAAGCAATTGCAAAACATCTTTGATCAATTTAAAAAACAAGTTGATGAAAAGACTTTGCAAACCCTACAGTATTTAGGAGAGCAGTTTGTTAACCAGGCGCGATTAACCGGAAATTATACGGACCGTACCGGAAACTTAAGAAGTTCTATTGGTTATATCATTTTACTTGATGGTAAAGTGATATTTAAAAACTTCTCAGGAAAACAAAATGGTAAGTCTAAAGCTCAGGAATTTGCAAATGAAGTAGCATTAAAATATCCTGAAGGTTATGTTTTAGTTGGTGTAGCCGGTATGGATTATGCCGCAGCTGTTGAAGCAAAAGGTTATGATGTAATAACTGGTTCAGCACCAGACAAAGATGATTTAGGTTCTATTTTAAGAAGTGTATTTTAATGAAATCGACATTAGACATATTATCAGCCTTATTCAAATTGGTTAATGTTCCGGCAGTAACCAATGTTATTACAGGTAAGGTTTATATAGGAACTCCTCCTGATACAAGTCAGTTAGAGGATATCGGTTTAAATACACTTACAAACCCTAAAGCATATTTACAAACTGGATTTGCAAATCTAAATCTATTTACAAAAGAGGTAGAGTCAGGAAGAGCAGATCTGGCTAGGATTAAAGAACTCATCAATATCATTATGCCATTGGTTGAAGACGCTGTTTCAGATGGTGTATTCTTTCAAATAGATGATGATAAAGGCAACTTTAAAGATGATGACAAGGATAGCATGTATTACTATAATTTAAGATTAACATTTCAAACTTTATAATTAAACGAAAATGGCAAATACAAATAACATTTTAGGTGTTTCAAGCTTCGAGTTAGGAGCACCAGGTGATGGTGTTATGGGTGTCTCTTTAACTAACTATCCTGATGTTGAGGTTGGGAGTGTTAATATAGAAGGCTCTCAGGCAAACGAGCAGACCATCCCAACAGAAAACAGTGATGCCTATATCACTATTAACGGTGAGGCTACACCTTCATCAGTAACAGCCAGACTGTATGGTGTTACACCGACTCAAATGGTAGAATTAGCAGGAGGTGAAGTAAACGGTACAGATGGACTGTGGGAAGCTCCAAAAACTATTCCTAATATCTATTTATCATTCCGAATGAAAGGACAACCAATCAACGGAAAAGTAGGTGTTTTAGAAATGGCTTATGCTAAAGTAACTGCACGTTTGCAAGGTACCGTGACTAAAAACGGATTACCAGCTGTGGATGTTACTTTAACAGCTAACACTCCAGTTTCAGCAGCTCAGGTTGAAGGACCACCATTAAGATTTGGTGTGGAAGACGCAGCTTAATAACATATTAATTAATAAAAGCCTTCTTTATTAAAGAGGGCTTTTTTGTCTAATACTTACAATTATGAATACAACGAATTTCAAAGTTAAATTAACCAGAAAAGAAGTGCCGACTGTAGAATATGATTCTAAAGAAGGAGATGAAATTAAAGTAGAGGAGAAGTCAGTTTCTTTGAATCTGAAGGGAGATACTTGTAAAGAGATCTTAAATGCTCGATTTGATGCTATTGAAGTTGTTATTGGTAAAAAGAAGCCAGTAATTAAGCAAACAAGAACCTTTACCAGATTACTTGATAACGGTGTAACCAAAATTAAAATAAACTTTATTTAATAGCTTTATGGACAATAAACAAAAGCTAATTCAATCGTTAATTGAGAAACCTTCTACCTATAGAATAGGAGTAGTTGATGGTTCCATGCTTCCTGAAGAATTAAAGGACCATAAGGAACTGGAGTTTATAGTGAGACCCCCAAGTCTAGAAGTGTTAGCCAAATGTGCTGAGCCTGTTTTAAGAATTCCTGATGAGGTTCGAGAATCCAAGGAACTGAAACTTGATGAAGCTGTTAAATACATGAATGAAATGGCTGAGGTATTTGCAATTTTAGCTCATGGTAAAAGCTCTGAATATCCTTCCTGGTATATTCCATTTATATTGAAAAATGTAACTGGAAAAGAGCTGTATATGTTGTTTTATGAAAGTGTCTTGAAATTACAGACAGATTTTTTTTTGAACTCTTTCCAGATTGTAGATCAGAACAATCCGATGATGATGACGAACCCAAGCGTTTTAACCCCTACCAATTAATAGGAAGTATTTGTAACTATTATCATTTTTCTTTTGAATATGTGTTTAGTGGGATATCCTTCCAAAAACTTATGTTATTATCAGCTTCAGTACCAAAGTTTAAATCGAAAGAGGAAAAGGAAAACAAGCCTAAAGATTTTACTCAAATGATGATGTCAAAAATGAAATTATGAGAAAGCATTTTGAAACTGTTTATAAAAGGCTTATTGAAGCCAATCTATCTGAAAATACCTTATGTAAGGAGTTTTGGATGAAGATTAAAAAATTACACGCCAATTTCAATGAAGAGGATTGCTGGTCTTTACTTGTCGAAAATATTGAATGGTGCATTAATACAGGTACTATGACCACTGAAGATTTAATTAAATGGTTCACTCCAGATCAGTTAAACGCTCATGGTATTTATATATCCGGAAACATTAAAATCAATTCAGGTTTTGCCATAGGAATTGGTGACGTTTGTATTGAAGCTGTTGGCCATAGTAAGGTCATTCTTTTTGATACTGCCATTTGCAAAGCCTTTGATACTTCATTTGTAAAAGGGTTTCATGAAAGCTCGATGGAAATAAATAACTGCGTTGGTGAAGCTTTTAATTTCTGCAACGTGATTGCTAAAGACTTCTCAAAAATTGAAGCCTGGGATGATGCTACTGTAGAAGCTCAAACTTACACCTGTGTGATGGCTCATGATCGTGCTCAAGTTGAGAATTCATATCATTCGCATACTCTAGTTGTTTGATGATTATTTATGTTTTTTTATCTCATTATAAAAGAAATATTTTTATGTTTACAAGCGATTATAAAAACTAAATGAGAAAAGTAAACATCATATATTTATGTCTTTTGATTTTAAATATATCATCATGTTCGTATAGCAATTATCAGAAATCCGTAGTTTCTGAACACAGAAAAACTCTTGAAGAAAAAGAAGTAAATTTTTTTTCCTATAAAGACTTCAATTATATTCCAATAAAAGAAAAATATAGTTTTAAGATAAATGGAGAAGACAAGACTTTTAATTTTGAAGAAGGAAAAAGTTATTTCAAAGCGTTTAAGATAAATCCTCAAACAGGAAACTATTTACTTGTTGTTAAATCAAGAGCATATGGAGGCCAAAATATAGTATTTAAAAAGCCAACCTTATTGATGCCTAAAATCATTTTACTTGATAAAAACAAAGATGTATTAGCATTAGATTCAGAATTAATTTCTTCAACATTTTCAAGTGAATATAACCTGTCACGTTCATATTTAATTAATATGGAATTAGGACCCTTAGTGGAATATGTAGTTGTTTATACTGATCCATCTTTTGCTGGGAAAATTATTGACAATCCTCAAAGAATGAACGCTTATTATGCAGGAAATGGTATGGTCGGGTTTTCAACCGTACCTGGAACTCCAAAGGCTTTAAGTATTGAAGGTAATATGGTAATCAAAATTAAACAACCAAATTTCTTGAAATAAAACAATTACCAACAAAGGTAGACCTTGCGCAAACTTATATTTTTTTAAATCAATTAGAAACTCTTCAGTAAATGGAGAGTTTTTATGTAATACCAAGTTTGGTAATTATTATTTCCAAGTCTATAAGGAATAAAGCAAATTTAGCATCAAACATAGAATCTGTATTTCCTTCAATTAAAACGGTAAACATATCATTTGAGGTAGGTATCGAAACCTCAATATCTCCATTGGGATGAACCTTGTATAACTCATCAGAAGGCAAATTGGAGTTAATAATTGTGTAATCAGTCATCCGTTGCTTTTTTTGTTTTTTTCGGCTTAATATAAGGCGATATAAGTGAGACTAAAAACCAAATAATAATTGGGGCAAAGAATATTACTATGTATGAGTATAAGTATAACCAATGATTGAATAAAAAACCGAAAGAATAGACGATAAATAGAAGGAGGGATTTCCAAAGGAAAACGAATAATGAAGCCATAGACACTAATGCGCTAGTTCCATATTTATGTATTTTATCTAAAGGAGTAAGGTGAAAAAAATTCCAGTATGTTATTAAACCAGATAATACAGAAAGGGTAATACAAAGAATAATTTTTATTACAATATCACTTGATTCATAGAAAGAATAATTCAATAAATAAAATGAAATGTACCAAAGAGGGGCTGATGCAGCTGAAATTGCGATGCCTTTAAGAAAATCATGTGATTCGGAAATATCTTTTAATAATGACATTTGGTTAATTCAGTTAATTATTATAGAATAAATTTTTTAAATCAAATTCATGAATATCCTCTCCATTGCTATAAAGAAGCTGTATTTTAAGTTTTGCGTAGCTTAAAATATCTTGAAGTTTATGCTTAGATACTCCTATTTTGAAAGTACCAATAGTTAAAACTTCTCCAGGAAAAATTGGAGTTAGAGAATGAAATGATACCGATGAAGTTTCTGTGTCGACTATACTATGGTTGAAGTTTTTTTGTTTGCTTAATGGATCTATATGAAATATATAATCTCTGAAATTTAAATATATTATTAATTTATAGTTAGTTTCAATTGCATTTCCGATATTTTTGACTTGAAATGTCATTTCTTTAAATACGTCTTCTTCATCTTCAATTTGAAATCCTAGTTTGGTGATTATATTATCAAATTCAAGTTTTGTATTGGAAGTTCTATTATATAAATCTCTAATTTCATATTCTTCCATCTGAACAGATTCAAAATTATATCTTTTGTAAAATCTTTTATCAGAAGTCATATGAGGACATAAGATACTCACCGGGATTCTAATTACATAAATTGATTCTTTGATGTTACCATTAATTCTTATAGGAATTATTTTAACACTCTCAATTTTTCTTTGAATTCTAGTTTGAATAATTTGTTCTAGCCATTCTTTAGTAAATTCATTTCCATCAATTGGAGATATTTTTGAAGCCTTATGGTTTTCCTCTTCTATACCATATATTATATATCCTCCATCAGAATTAGCAAATGCTGATACATCCTTTGCAATTTCTAATTTTTTTTTATCGTTTTTGGAAAGTGAACCAGATGCTTTGAAATCAAGATGAACAGATTCTTCTATACCATTTTCAATTAGTGAATTAATATCATCAATTGTCAAGTTATCTTTATCTAAAAAATCAATCATAAATTAAACACAATGATTATCCGATAAAACCTTATTTATCTTTTTTCTAACATCTGAATTATTAAGGTAACTCCTCATAAGAAGGTATAAATCCATTTCTCCATTAGATCCGCTTTTTATATCTAATTCATCAGTAAGGTTTACAACAGCTTTGTTGATTTTGTTGGTATCAAAAGGTCCGTTCATAATATAATTTTATTCGAAATAAACTATATCTCCAATATTATATCGATCTACAAAATCATAGAGTCTTTTATCCTCAAGTACCAGGCTAAAGGACCTGTGTTCACCTTGGAAGAAAAAGCGGTTATGTTCGCGTTTGTGATATAAGAAAGGGGATGAGTTATTATTGGTTAGTAAAGTTCTAAAGTTAATTGGATCTAGTTGTTCCAGAACATCAGCATAAAAGGTTCTTCGTCTTTGTTCCATGAAAAGCATGAATCTATACGGATCAACCTTATTGCCATCATAATATGCTCTGGTGTTGCTCCATGATAATACATTCAGCCTGAATAACGGGAAGAATTTCTCATAGGCCTTCATTTCTTCATTGGTTGTTAGCTCAATTTTTTCTCCATCATATTCACCACCAAGCAATAACGCGAGGTCAACAGCTTTGTCGAAGTTTTTTGAACGGCTTTTACCAATAATGAGTTTAAACATAATCGATGGAAACTACTGAAACAGAACTCTAAAATACTTCAATAAACGCTTTCGCACAAATACTTTTAATGATAAATCAATTATCATGGGGGTAGTACAAGGAGATAACTCATTGTTTTTTGCTACAGCAATAGATAATACTGGCCTTCAGAGAGGTTCTATTGATGCTGTAAATCTTATTCAAAATATGGGTGCCAAAATAGCAAGCATCAATCCATTTGCAGCATTAGCAATTGGAGCGGTTACTGCTTTTGCTGCTATTTCTACTGAAGCTTACAAGATGTCCAGAGACTTCGAACATGCTATGAAGGAAGTCGAGACAATCTCTGATGCTACTCAAAAGAACTTTAAAGGAATTTCAAAACAGGTCTTTGACTTATCAAAGATTAGTCCTGATGGCCCTCAAAAATTAGCTAAAGCTTATTATCAAATTGTATCTGCAGGTTATGATGGTGTAAAAGGAATTAAGCTTTTAGAAACTGCATCTAAAGCTGCAGTTGCCGGTGTTACTGATACCATTACAGCAGCCGATGGAATAACCACTGTTTTAAATGCTTTTAACCTAGAAGCAGAACAGGCTACTGAAGTTGCTGATGTGATGTTTAAAACGGTTCAATTAGGTAAAACCACTTTCTCTGAATTAGCTGCTAATCTATCAACTGTGGCACCATTGGCAGCGGCAACAGGTATCGATTTTAGAGAAGTTGCTGGAGCAGTAGCCACACTTACAAAACAAGGGGTTCCAACGGCTCAGGCCATGACCCAAATACGAGCAGCTATTCAAGGTGCTAATAAAGCTCTTGGAGATGGTTGGAATAATACATTAACCCTTCAGGAAGCTTTTCAGAAATTATTTGAAGAGGCCGATGGAAGCCAGACTGTTCTACAAGAAATGGTTGGTTCTATTGAAGGTGTCGGGGGTGTGCTAGGTGTTGCAGGTAAAAATGCTCAGGGAGCAGCTGAAGATTTGGAAGCAATGGGTAAAGCTGCTGGATCTACTGAAGATGCGTTTAAACGTATGTCTTCTTCCAATGTTAATGAAATTGAGATTCTTAGGAACAGAATTAGAGCCACAACAAAAGGAATTGGTGATGCGGTTCTTGAAATGAGTAATGATATTGCCGGAGGTCTTAATGATTTATTTGAGCCTTTGGATAGTGTTGTTGAAGGACTGGAGCAAGAAAGATTAAATGTATTAAAACTTGAATCAACATTAAAAGATTCAAACACTACCAATGAAGAGAGGCTTGAATTAATAAAGGAACTGAAAAGTAATTATCCTGATTTACTTGGAAATATAGATGCTGAAACGGTAAGCAATCAAGAGCTTACTTTGGCCATAAAGCAAGTAAATGACCAACTGATTAATAAGATAATTTTAGCAAGAAAGGATGTTGAAATCAATGCTCAAAATGAGACTGTTGCAGAAAAAAGAATTAAACTTTTAGAGCAGGAAGATATAGTAAAGGATCGCTTAGTTAAACTTGCTGAACAGGAAGGTATAACACTTAAAGATAATGTGACTTTATTAGAACAAGCTCAGGATCTTTTAAAGCAAGCAGGACCACAATCAGGTGGTAGATTGATTAATCCATTGGTTGATTTTTCATTCCAGGTTCAGGAATTACAAACTGCCAAAAAGAATTTGAATATTCAGGAAGAGCAGGAGAATAAGTTGCTTGAAGAAAAACAAAAGTTAGCTGAAAGACTTGGTATTACTTTAGAAGGGAACTCCAAAAAAATCACTGCTGAAACTCAAAAACAATTAGATGCAATAAAAGCTATCACCAAAGAGCAGTATGCTGATAACGGTGATATCCTAAAGCAATATATAGATTCTGAAAATAAAGTTATTTCTGAGGCTGCTAAAAAGCGCAAAGCTTTTTTCGATTATAAACCAAAAGGAGATGATCCAGATGATAATGCTTTTGTTGATTATTTAAAGAAGCGAGAGGAACAATACAATGCTTATACATTGGCCATTGAGAACAACGACCAAGATTTAGCTAGTAAGCTAAAGCAGATGTATGGGTTAAAAGAGCAGGATTATAAAACCTTTCTAAGAAATCTTTATTCAGCAACAGAGGATGCCGATAATAAAGTAAAAATACTTCAGGTATTAGAAGTTACCGGACAAGGACTTGTTGATAGAGCAAAACAAAGTATTGTTTCAGAATTAGAATCTCAACCTGTTGTGGAATTAGGGGTTGCATTAGACACTTCATCAGTAAATGCTATTGAAAGACAATTAAAGGCTCTTCAGGAGGCTTTCAATTCTCAACAAGTACTAAACGAGGATGATAAGCAGTTAAAGGCGCTTCTAAAGAAAAAGATTGAGGCTAAGCAGAAGGAGTTGGATGTTGCCAGAGGAGCAGTTCAGCAAGAGAAAGGTCTATATGAGAATTTAACTCGAAGTTTAAGTGATTTAAATAATCGCGAACTAAGAAACTACATCCAATATTGGAAGGAACGGTTAAAGGAAGCTAAAAAAGGGACTGAAGCTGCTCAGGAAGCTGAAGGGAATATAGTTAGTGCAACTGAACAGATAGGTAAAAATACAGCTGATGCTATTCGTCAGGTTTCCGGAGCTTTAAATGAAGCCTCCTCTTTGTTTTCAAAATTTGGAGATGAAGACACTGCCAAATTATTAGAACAATTATCTGGTGTTGCTGAAGGAGCTGCCAGAATAGCGGCTGGAGATATCGTTGGTGGAAGCTTACAGGTTTTAAACAGCGCTTTGACTGTTGAAGTGGTTTCTGATACTGCCAAATTTGAAGCAGCTATTAAAAAGCTTGAAAAGGCTATTTCTGATTTAGACTATGTGATATCAAAAAGCATAGGTCAGGATAAGATTGCTAACCGCGCTCAAGCATTGGATGATTTAAAAGAATTAGAGAAACAAGCTGAAGCAGCAAAACAAGCTGAATTGGATGCCAGAAAGGAAGTAAAGCTTCTAGGGATCACTATTGGAAAGAAAGGATCTGGAAGTGGTACTGATGCGGCAAAATTAGAAGAATTGGAGCAAAAGGCGGAAGATGCCAGAAGGAAAGCTGTTGAACTTAGAGAGCAGTTAGATGAATTATATACAGGCACCACAGAAAATACCATTGTTGATAGCATTATTGCAGGATTAAAAGAGGGGAAAAAGTCTGTTTCAGACTTTGCTGATGGCTTCAAAGAATTGATGCAAAATGCATTATTACAAGCCTTCCAAATTAAGTACCTGGAAAAGGAAATCAATAAGTTTTATGATGCCTTTGCTTTAGCCGGATCTGATAGCACTTATACCACTACAGAAATAGAAGCGCTTAAGACTTTATATAATCAAATCATAAATGGTGCTCAGGGAGATATTGAAGCTATCAATAAAATACTTGAGCAAACAGGAATAGGTGCATTAGGTGTAACGAATGATGCTTTTCAGCAACAAGGTTTAACCGGTGCCATTCGCAGGGAACTTACAGAGGAAACTGCTAGCGAATTAACCGGATTATTCCGAGGCCAATATGATTTAGCAAAACAACATTTTGAAACTTCTAAACAGGAGTTAAGTTCCATAAATAACATTGTGGCATATTCTCAGGCAATTGCTAATAACACGGCTAATACCGTGATAGAGCTTCAGAATGCCATAATTGAATTAAAGAAAATTGCAGATAACACCGAAAAGATATATCAAGCTGATTTTGGATAATGTATAAATTAAATAACATATTACTTTCTACGTACGGTATTATTCCTTCCAGAGTACCTGGGGAGGGTATTGCTGTTAAAGGCATATTTGATTTACCTAAACGTATAGGTGATACCAGACATGATTGGGCAGAAGAGAGTGGCGTTGAGCCTTATGTGGATGCTGATGAAATTTTTCTTGGAGCAAGACAATTGTTGTTTCAAGGGTTTATTATTGGTGATGTCGCTACTATAAAGGCCAACTTAACCAGTCTCAATTCTGATATTGAAGCATACACTGATTTAGTTCCATTTGAAACTCCTTATGGAAATGCCTGTGTGAAAGTAAAAAAGATTACCCCTAAGTTTTATAGAGGAGGTGCAATTATACAAATTGAATTAGTCGAACCACAAGTAGGCGCTTCGTGTGGTGTAAGTGTGCCTCCTACTATTTATTACAGTGCAGAATACAGTGAAGATGCAGATAAAAATAACTGCCAGGAGGGATATCATGGAAGTACTGAAACATTTACAGCTGAAGCAGGAAAATTTAATAGTACAGTAAGCCAAAATGCAGCAGATTTATTAGCTGTTCAGTGGGTACGTGAAAACAAGCAGAATTATGCCAATGCAACTGGTAGTTGTATTGTTAATCCTCCTGTTTATTATAATGTAAAACTTACCGGTAATTTGCAAAAAGATGATTGTGGATCTGGACTTAGCGGTTCAACTGTTGAGTATGTTGTTGATGCTTTTAAGTATAGTAGTTTAATAAGTCAAGAAGATGCAGATGCTCAAGCGCAGGCCGAAATAGATAGTAATCTTACACAAGCTTATGCTAACGAAAATGGAACATGCGCAGCACTATTTTATAACCCTAGAATAGGTCGAATACTTTATAAAAACGACTGTAGCACTGGTTTTGAAGGTAGTCAAGAGGTTTATATTGTTGAGGCTGGTGTATATTCATCAAACATTAGTCAAGAGGATGCCGATGCACAAGCTTATGCTGATTTAGATGCAAATGCTCAAAACTACGCTAATGAAAACGGTACTTGTTCTTTTATTGGAACTTCTACAGTAACTAAAGATTTCATTAGAAGTTTGCCGAGAGGTGTTTATGAGGGAGTTTGGACTATAGGGAATGAAGTGAAACGAGATTCTATTTTTTCATTCATAGCCTATGGTGTTGATGTTAGGTATTTTGCTCAGGAAGGAGATACCGGAGCTGATGTTGTTCAGGCTTTAATAACTGCTATTAATTCTAAGACAAAATCCTTTTGGAATTCAGATAATCAGTACCCCACTTATTCAAATTATGATAAGCCATATGCTTCAGTTTATGGTAGTGATCCATTGAAAATATCCGTAAAAGTTGGTGGAACCTCTAGTTTAACCTTAGTAGTAAATAACGATGTATAGCATAGACACCATACCAATGATTAATTACGGTTTGCATATTAGCAAACAGGATGGTCAGGTCCATTTAATGGATCCGAAAGAGGAATTCTATACAGCGTATGGAAAGCAAGGGTATCAGATCACTAAGCATAAAGATAACAAGCTTGATTTAGTAGGATTCATCATGGCTGCTGATTTAGCTGATTTTAAAACTAAGGTTTCTGGACTTTATGATGTATTTAAATCCTCTGGGCAAAGAAGTATAGAATTAGAAGCAGATCCAATTAACTGTTTTGCGGAGAACGGATTTTCAATAACAGGAGTGTATGTCTTCAGTAATGTTGTATATGCTCGATTTCAAATTAGTTTAACCATAGTTCAATGGCAGTATTAGATATATATAGAAACGGAAGTATCATAGCATCACCAGAGATTGATGAGCGCACTGTGTTGGTTAAAAAATTAATGAATGCCGATAGAGTGAATGCTGCTTTTGTGAGTAATACCGTATTGCCAGTGGAAATTGGTGATTATATTACTGTGTCTGGAAATAACTATTACATCAATCAATTACCCACTATTGATAAAGAAAACGATAACAGCTACAAGTATGACATGGTTTTTCAAGGCGTGCTGTATGACATGTTTAGTAAGCTTCTTATTTCTTCAGATGGGCTGAGTGATTTTAGTTATTCCGGTAATGCTCAGGACGTACTGACTTTTATAGTTAGTAATATGAATCAGATTTCTTCAGGATGGGCTGTTGGAGATGTGGATGATAGTGAATTAAGAACCTTTCAATTTACAAATGATAGTTGCAGATCAGCTTTAACCAAATTATCTGAGGAATATAATTTGGAGTTTCAGCTAGAGAGCAAAACCATCCATTTAAAAGAAGCGGTTGGTACCGTAAAGAATTTGACTTTTAGATATGGAAAGAATAATGGGTTATATACTTTAACCAGGAAAACAGTTGAGAGTAAAACATTAGTCACAAGGTTATATGCCTTTGGAGCTTCAAAGAATTTGACTTATACCTATAGGGATAATGCTAAGCGATTAGTGTTTGAAGAAAGATATCTGGAGGAGAATGTGTCTTCTTTTGGTGTTCGAGAGGGTGTTTATACCAATGAAGATATATATCCTAACAGAACGGCCACTTTAACGGCTATTAATGGAACTTTTAATGACGAAACGAGTTATGTGTCCGATTCAACATTGGACTTCGATATTAATGATTATTTAGCTGAAGGTTTAGTTGCTAAGATTGTTTTTAAAACAGGAAATCTAAGAGGGTATGAGTTTGAAATTTGGAAATACGATCATACCAATAAGCGAATTTATTTTAACGCGTTTCAGGAGTCTAATGGTTATATAGTGCCAAATGAAAATCTATTGCCTGAAGTTGGTGATACCTATACTTTGGTGGATATCAATATGCCTCAGAGTTATATCATAACTGCTGAGAATAATTTAAAAGCAGCTGCTCAAAAGTACCTGGATTCTAATTGCTTTCCAAAGAGTTTGTATTTAGCAGACCTAGATCAGAAGTATGTTAAAGCTAATGCCATCACATTAGATGCCGGAGATCTGGTAAAAATTGTTGATTCCTATTTAGGTGTGGACCGTGCTATTCGCGTGAATCAAATAACTTATCCAATAGTGAATCCAAATAAGATTAAAGCTGTTATAGCCGATTTTATTCCTTACAGTTTACAGGAACAGGTAACTAAGTCAGCTATTACCACAACCAGAACACTTCAGAACATTTATAATACGGTAAATAATAGTTCAAGTACCACTGTAATCAATAACAGTAGCACAACCATTAATAATAATTCGAATGTTAAGAAGATAACGATTAATGGTCAGGAATTCTGGTGGGAGAAAGGATATGATAACAATGGAACTGAGTTAGAGGCAGGGGATGTGATTTATGGAAATTATTGGAATCGATACATTTTTGTTAAGAAATGGACCTTCTTAGGAGGTATTAAGGAGCTTAGAACCTCATGGGATGAATTAGAAACAATTGATGAAACACCTGAAGCGTAATGAGTGGAATATCGCAATTTAAGAAATTAAGAGTATTGGTTTTAAATGCTCTGACATCGGCACCTGATTATGTGGTATCAGCTGATGCTCAAGGGAATTTTGGAAAGTTAGATTTTGAAAAGTTGAGGTATAGAAACATCGATGGCGGGAGTGCGTCTTCAGTTTATTTACCAACTCAAAATATAGAAGGCGGAGCTTCGGCCACCGCTGCATACGGAACCATAGACGGCGGAGACGCTTAAATAATAAAGACATGGCAGATATAATTCAGTTAAGACGAGATACCAAAGATAATTGGGCAGCGGCCAACCCGATACTTGCCCAGGGAGAACCAGCGCTTGAAATAGACAGTAAACGCGAAAAAACAGGCGACGGTGTAACCCCTTACAACGCTTTACCATATAAAGACACCGGAAGTAATACCAGTACCGGAACCACTACCGAGAATGTTTATCCAGATATGGTGGCCATGTATGCCGATCAGGTTAACCAGACTACAGGTAAATATCAATACGTTATTGATGCCTCCGGACATAGTGAGATTGTTGATGGGTTTGCTTTATTCGATAAGAAAGACACTAACACAGCAAGCGAGGCTGATTACCGTATTTTGACGCCTGGAGAGTCTGAAGCTGTATTAACCGGAAGCACTTACAATGCCTTTACCGTTGCTAATATTGATGTGGAGGTAGCTGCTACCGTGCCAACAGGAAGTGTACGCATACAATATGAGAATGTTGATAATAAGATTACTCACATCCTATTTGATAAACCATTTACCAGCTATTTAAAAGGCTACAGCGATGCTTCGGGCACCAATAACTTAACTTTTAAGTTAATTAACAAGAGTACCAATAAAACGCTTATTGATGTTGTAACCGGGTTTGCTTACAGTAACCCTGGCAATAAGTATTATTTGGTTGCTTTAGATGCTAGTATTGCGGTAACTGAAGTAAGTGCCGGTGATGTGCTTGAGGTAGATATTGATGTGAGTCCGGCAGCCGCCGCTGGTGGCGTGCAAAGCGTAACGGGCGACGGTGTAAGCGGCACAGCTACCGACCCTGTTTTAGATTTAAGCAGTTGGCAATTAAAACCGACTGAAGGCGCATTTATAGATGGTGATAAAACTAAGCTAGATAGTGTAGAGTCAGGCGCAACCGCAGATCAGACAGGTGTAGAAATAAAAAACCTTCTATTCGCAGAAAGCGACACCAATAACCTAACCGATGCTTTACTTTCAAAACTTAACGGAATTAAAACCGGAGTAGTTGCAGAAGGCGATATTACCGGAGCAATAAACTTCGATCATAACAACGTAAAATGGTTAGAACAAAACCTAACAGGAAATGTAACCATTACAGATGTTAATCTGGTAATAGACGATAAAGCCAGAGGCGGTGAGTTTGTTTTAAATGGCTTTACCATGACGTTCCCTTTGTATTGGGTTCCAGATACAAACAGCGAAGACCCAACAGGCGCAATACGTGTGCGATTAACTTGGGATATTATGAACATAGATAGTGGTACTGAGCGTGTGAGCTACACTTATACAGTTATTGAGTAATGGGACAAAGAAGACATTTTTTTAAAAAATCTGGTGGGCGAAGTAGCATAGACCTTACTCAAATAGGGGTTTTAAATATTTCGGCTAGGGTATCGTCGCCTAGACAGATGCAAATAAAAAACGACGGAAGTATGGCCTTTGTGCTTGACTATAGTACTGACAGAGGGGCTTTATATAGCTTGTCTACAAGCTTAGATATTGAAACAGGTTCATATTTACGATACGAACCCTCGAACAACTCGGCGGGGTGGTCTTATTGGTGGCGGGATGACGGGTTAATGCTTTATAGCGTAAGTCTTACGGGTATTATTTATAGAAGTGAATGTATTTCACCTTATGACAGTAATGGCGCAACCGTAACCACATTTAATACTGGTATTTCGGGGTACTCAGCGTCAATTATTTTTAGTGACGATGGTCTTACATATTGGGTTGGTAGTAGAAGTAGTCAGTTTAAACAATTTACGGTAAGTACGGCGTGGGATATTTTAACATCTGTATTAGATTATACAATTGCTTTAACTACATACGGGTTTGGTTTTTTAGATAGTGGGCAATACTTCCTTTATAACGCCGGCGATAATGTTTACTTAAGAAAGTTAAGTACGCCCTACAATGTGTCTACTATGGGTGATATAATAGACACTTTTACTCATGATTTATCACAGGGTGGTAATACATTTATGTCTTTAGACCCTAATGGGCAATATATTTATATTGTTTCGGACGGCGTCGACTCTATATATCAACTTGAAATTTTATAAATACTATGAAAGCAATAATAGCAACCGCACTCGATAAACAATATAACGCTGCTTACTTAGGTAATGCAGAAGTAGGAAGTATAAAAACATTTATCCGTATGCCTAAAGATTGGCGACATATAGTGTTAGATGAAAATAACCAAATAGATAAGGCTTTAAGTTGGTCTAGTGCGTTTTTTAGAACAGATACAGATAAACATGCTATTGCAGGTTTTTACGATGTAGTGGTTCCGGCGTATAACACACAAACCCAGTATTACTTACCTGAACAAATTTATTTTGATGTTGAAAATTTAGTATTTACTTATCCAGTACACGACTTTACACAAGCTGAGATTGATGCTAAGTTGAAGGATGAAAAAATAAACGAATCAAACAGTTTAAAACAGGAACTTATTCAACAAAAACTTGAAGCTCAAATACTGGAATCAGCACAAGCAGAATCAGACGACACTGTTGCATTAGATAATCAAGCTTTATACCCTTTTTGGGAAGTTGGAGTTGCTTATACAGTAGGTTTTAAAGTGCAAGCTTTTGATGGTGTAGACGTATTTTTATATAAATGCGTACAACCTCATACAAGCCAAGAAGATTGGCAACCAAAGGATGTTCCTGCATTGTTTACTAAGGTGGCCTACCCAGGCGAAATACCTGTATTTGTACAACCAACCGGAGCGCAAGACGCTTATAACACAGGCGACCAAGTGCATTATCCAACAGAAAATGACCCTGTTTATGAGAGTTTGATTGATGATAATGTATGGAGTCCGACAGATTATCCTCAAGGCTGGCAACAAGTATAATTTTTAAACCATAACCCAAAAATCCTACACCATGAACCTTAACCTACTTTACAATATTTAAAATTAATAGAAGATATTAATTTGAGGATAGGTTAAAAAGAATCCTCCAGTTTTAAAATAAGTTACCACACCTTTTTAAACAGAGAGCCAGAAGGCTACTGGAGGACTATATTGTCTTTTCCGGTGCTTTCTGGCTTTTTCTGTAAGGTGTGGTAAGGCAAATATAATCATCAATCAATTAAAATCAATTTTAAAAGCGAACAGTTATGAACAACGTTTATTATAAAACATTAGAGAAAATCCTTGAAAAGGGTAAGGTACAGGAAAACAAAAAAGGGGAGATTAAGTACTTGTTGAATCAGAAGCTTCATTTAAAGCCGGGAGATTTATTGGAGATATTTGAAGAGCATACCATTGCTAGGAACAAATTGAAAAAGGAACTTGAATTATTTCAGAGCGGTGAAAGATTAACTCAAAATTACTCTGAAGTTGGTATTACTTGGTGGGAGTATTGCGGTCCCATATTGGTTAATAGTTATCCGACGTATTTTGAAAAGCTTCCTGGATTAATAGCTAAGATTAACAAGGAAAAACGAAACAGCAAAAACTATGTTTTGTTCTTAGGCTCCAATGATACTGAAAGCAACCAGCAACCATGCTTGTCGTTAATTCAGTTTCAAATAGACCAGGGAAAATTGGTGCTTAGTGCTTATCAAAGATCTAGTGATGCTAACTTAGGTTTACCTGCAGATATTTATCATTTATATCTAATTAGCAGGCAGATTGATTTACCTCTTAAATCAATTACACTTACTCTTGGAAACGTACATATTTATGAGAATAACAGGAAGCTTACTAAACAGCTATTAAAAGGGAAGCCGGTTAAGTTTAGTTTGAATGTTTAGTCTAATTTAATAAAATCTTCATCTTTAAATTTTGGGCTAACTTTATTTCTAAATTCATTGTATTTGATGAACAAAAAGTAATAATCCTTATAATTAAAATGATTTTCTGCTTTTTTTAATTTTGTTAATTCTACCGTAAAAAATGTAACTTCTTTAAGGGTGTTTTCATGAGGATGAAATTTTATGTACTTGTTACCAAACATAATATATTTAAATTCATCCTCCTTATACAAGTAGATATTATTAAACCCTAAGTGTAAAAGAATAATAATGAAATTATTAATTTTATCGTTGAGATTTGATTTCATTGATTCTTTAACAAAATCAGCCTGTTTCCAAAATTTTGAAAAAATTAAAAATTCAGAAAAAAACACAAACCATTTTAAAGGAATAAGTAGTTTTCCCATTTTAAATTTTGAGATAAAGTATATTTCTTGAAAATTAGAATTTATAATAGTTTTCAATAATCCATGCTTTCTAATAAAATTATAAAAAAGAGTCATATCAAGTTTTGGATTTGAAAGTAATCCTCCCTTATTTTTAATGATTAGGTTTACGAATTCTAATCCTTTTGGGTTTTCATGATAATGTTCACTTTTTCGGTTTATAGTTTTGTCGAAAAAATCTAAAAAATCACCAAAATCATTTGATTGAACTATGGTGTAATCAGTATTAACAGATCCAGATATGTAAGGGTTTTTTTCAATTTTAGCAACCCACATATTTTTAAAACGTTTATTTTTTTTATTCTTTTTTTTAAGGTCAGGCCTGTGATTGGCTATAAATTTTTTAGCAAACTTTTCATCAGAACTAATAGGGCCTAATTCATTGTCATATAGTGTTGTAATTTCAATGCCAATTTTTAAATTCTTCTCCTTATCTATAATTATAAAATCAGGTGTTTCATTTTTTATAATATTTCCATTAATTTTTTGGGTTTGATATACTTCTTTAAGAATGTCTATTTCCTCATCTTTTTGTCTTTTCATAATAAACTATTAGTTTAATTACTTCCAAATATTTTTGAAGCAATATCATTTGGCATTGTTGGGCCTGAGTCTCCTTTTAATAAACCGCTATCCGCTCTACTAAAAAGAGATTGGATAATTAATTGGCGTTGATCATCATCAATGTCAGATTCGTTAATTAGAGAAAGATAAAAATATGTAAGAGTGTTTCTTTCATCAGCATCCCGAGCTAAATGAAAAGAGCTAAACATTACTTTTGTTATAGCTCTAACACAAAATGCAAGGAATGATATAAACGTAACATAAATAATAGACCATCTTATTGCAGCACTTTTGTCACCTTCAAAAAAACTGGTGTAAATTTGATCTGGTGTTTTCCATAGTAATTCACTTAGGGACCAAACAGTAACACTAACTAAACCTATAAGAATACCTAATGAAATCCAACCTTGAGTTCTCATTCTTTCTGCTCTCTTTTTCCAATAATTTGCAGGTTCTTTTAGGGCTAATAAATTTTTATATGTTTCTTCAAGAGAATTTATTTTCTCTTTAGCTCCTTTTTCTTCGTCACTACCTTCAAACCAATGATTAAAAATTGATTCCTTTTCATTTTTAAACTCATTAAAAATAGATTTAATACCTTTTTCGTTTTCAGTCCCTTCAAACCAATTCGTGAACTGTTTATCTTTGTCTACATGTAAATCATCAATCCTTTTTACATATTCATCATATTTTTTATTTGTTTCAAGAAGGTGGTCATTAAGTTCAATTTCTGATTCTGAAATTTGATTTTCTAAATCCTTTCTAAGTTTATAAAATGAGTTTCTTTCAATATTTCTTCTTTTTAGTATATCTGGGTTTTGTTGTTCAAATTCATAAGCTAAAATTCCTCCAACAAATTCATTCTTGTCCGAGGGGTTTGAACTTTTACCCATAATAAATTTATAGGCACCAGGGTAATTGTTTTGTCTAGTTCTATAAACTTCAATTAAAAACAAGGTTTCTGGTAAGTTGTATAAAAACAAATTAGGATAATTTCTAAATGGTCTATTTATATTTGTCCAATTGTTAATTAATTGCCCTTCATTTATTTTATTTCTTTCCGATTGAGAAATGAAGTTTTCTAGATCTGTTTTAAACTTAGATAGTATATTCTTTGATCTTACAAATTCCACCGGAATATCATCTTTATGTTTTTCCCATCCATCAATTTGTTGTTCTAAAAATTTATATATAGAGACAAAACCTGTAAAACTATGATGATAATTTAAGTTTTCAATTTTCAATTCCCAACTCAAAGATTTAAGCCATTCATAATGATCTGATTTCGAAACTAATTTTCTGACTTCGGAAATGGTCATATTTATGTTGTTTTTTATTTTATTCGACTTGATTTGTAGCCAAAATACGCATGATTTTAAGAAAAGTCTAACATCCTAAAACAAACTTCTTAACCAACCTATCAACAATTCATAGGAAACTACTGAATCCTGTAGTCAAAATCAGAGTTCAAAAAGGCTAATCTGTTGAAATTAGCATGAGTAAATACTAACGAACTCATTATCATGACTAAAATACTTAATCAAATTACAAGTTACCGGAACTGGATAGGGAAGTTAATCCTTTGGGTTCTTGGTTTAGTGATGGTAATCAGTCAGAATTGGGGAATGATTTTAAAGGGTTTTCTGTTAACTGAAAAGGAGATTCATTTAGATATAGCTATCTACATGGTGATTAACAGTTTCGGTTTACTCTTTATTGTGGGTGGTATTTATTTAAATAAGTTTTTAGACAAGTTTACAAATTCCAAAACCCCTAACGAACCATGACAGATAAAGTAGTTACCCTTTATTTAACGTGTTACGATTTATGTGCAAAAGCTTTTCCTTATTTAGTAGGATTAGCTGTTAACTTTTTAACCTTTCAGGAAGCTTTATTGCGTGTAGTAGTCACCTGTATATCTATGCTTTCCGGTGCCGTGTTTGTACATTACTTAAAACCGATTGTCGTTAAACGTATTGACCGATTGAAAAAAAAACCAAAATAAAACTGTTACGGTTTTTCCGTAAAGAAAAACAAAATTAAGGCTATGAACTTACACAATAAATACCGTACCATTTTAGACAAGGCAGGAATTAACACACCTTTACGCTTGGCGCATTTCTTTGCGCAATTGCATCATGAAAGCAATCTGCAACCGGTAAGCGAAAACCTTAATTATTCAACCGATGCATTGTTAAGGGTGTTTGGTAAATATTTTCATAGCACGGTGCATGTTGCAAAATATGCAAGCAAACCTGAAGCAATAGCAAATAGAATATATGCCAATCGAATGGGGAATGGTGGTGAGTTTAGTGGTGATGGTTGGAAGTATCGAGGTCGTGGATTCATCCAGATCACAGGAAAGGATAATTACACAGCTTTATCTGAAGCTACCGGAGTAGATTATTTAACCGATCCTAACAAACTATTGAATGAAGCCGATAGTATGGTGTCGGCCATTTGGTATTGGAACAAACGAGGTTTAAATAAGTATGCAGATCGTGATGAAATTAAAGCCATTACTAAACGCATAAATGGTGGCTATAATGGTTTAGAACATCGAAAAGCTTTACTGGCCGAATACAAAGCATTTTTTAGAGTATGAGACAGTTAATTATCATATTCGCCTTAATATTTGCATTTATGCAAACAGGATGTGGCTCTAAAAAGAAAGCCTCGAACCGGCACCGTACTAAAAGCGTTGAGTATGAACAAAAGGATATCCAGGCTAAAACAGAAAATTATAAGATTGATACCGTTAGCATCAACACTTCAGAACATAAAATTATCATTACTCCAGTCGATAATTCTAAACCGATAACCGTTAATGGTAAAACCTACGATAACGCCAAAATAGAAATTGAAAACAAGCAACACCAGGAACAACAAAAAAGCATCGATAGTTCTAAAACCTCGTATGTCGATAATACCAAAAGCACTAAAGAAACGAAAACCGCTAAAAGAAGCTCAGATAGTTTTTCTATAAGGCAAAGTCCGTGGTTTTGGTTGGCTGTGGTTCTAGTGGTTTGTTTCGCTATTTACTTCTCAAGGAGATGGTATAAAAGCTCCTAAATCATTTATTTTCATCGATTTTAACACAGCATTGTACAAATTTGCCAATAATTTTACTTAATTTGTATAAACAAAAAAAGGAACAGATTAAATATCCATTCCTTTTAGTTGTGACGCTGACCAGATTCGAACTGGTGTAAAATATGCGGCCAGCACATTACCTAACCTCTCGGACACAGCGTCAATACTTTAAAAATCAAAGCTTTCTTCCTAATTGGAATGAAAGCTTTTTTATTATAATGTATTTTTACGTCATTCATTTTACTTTGTTTTAAAGGGTACTATTTCTAGCACCCTTGATTTGTTAACTACTTAAACCCAATCCTTGGTAATGTTTCATACCTAGTCTCATCAATGTTTCAGCCATGTTGTTGAAGTTTCTGTTGTTATCTTCAGCTAAAGTTTCAATACTATCAACAACGTCTTGTTTTAATCTAAGAGTTTTTGACGTTGTGGCAGCTTTTGTTGTGAGTTGTTGGTTTTTTTTCATAAACGCCTTTTAAGATTTAAATTAATAGCCTTATAAAGATATATTTTTATTAAATGAAATTGCACCATTATGTGGTGCAATTTTCCACAAACTTATTAACAATTAGGTAGTTATGTTTAAAGACCTGGTTTCTGCTACAAAACCAAGCAATCAAAACAATAGATAAGATGTAATTTTGCATCATGCAATACATTGAATATTTAAGAAGTTATGTTTGTGGTAATAAGCTACCACAGTTTTCAGATAAAGAGTTGTTAAACTTTATTGAAATTCTTATTACTGAAGCCAGGATAGATGAGGGATTTATAGTTCGTGGCGTTTCTCGTTATGAAGAACGAACAAAGCGCCAAAATGAACTTCATGAAAAACTTTGGGAATTAACCAAACATACACCTGCATATCGTTTATTGGATGAAATGAAGGAGAGAAGTAAGAAAGATTTAGAATAACGTATCTTTTTCAACAGGCTCAATAATATAAGGCTTGTTTGTGTCTATCCCTTTTTTGTAGATATCTTTTGATACAGGATGGGCTTTAAATGTATTATTTGTAAATCCAGTAGCCATTAACTCGTTTAGATCCTGATTAGTTAATCCGTCATCAAACCAATCTTCATGGTAGTTTTTATCCAGAACTAAAGGCATTCGCTTTTTAAGATTATGAACTTCAGCAAAGAAATCGTTAGCCTCTGTGGTGATTATTGTGGCCGATAATTTATTGTTGTCTAATTCGCTATACAGTCCAGCAAAAAAGAATAAATCTCCTTCAGGGTATTCTTTAGAAGGTTGATAACAAAAATAAGGCGTTGAAACCTTGTTAACATGATGCGGTTCGTAGAATCCATTTGAAAGAATTAAGCAACGTTTACTCTCCGCGCTATCCTTAAACGAAGCTTTATCAAAAATGCTTTCAGCTCTCGCATTTAGTGTGTTGCTTTTTTTCCAAAACTCATTTGCATTATGAGAAGCCCAATGTGGAACCAAGCCCCATGCAGCTGGATGAACTACTTCAGGGTCATCCATTTTAATGATGTACAAATTACCATGCGAAAACCCATTAAGGTGATATGTTGGGTGATATTTTGCATCTGGAGCAATAGAAGTAATTCTAAGGTATTCTTTAGTCGCTAAAATTTCTGTTTCCGATTTCCTTAAGGCGTTAGCGTAACACATAGCTTTTAATTTAAATTATTTCCAAGATTTTATATATTCACTTTGTTGTAAAGTATCATCAATTAAAATAAAACCTTCAGGAGTCCATTTAGCAATACTTTCACGGTAACCGCTTTCAGTATGAACTTTCACTTGGTATTCACCTTGTTTTTTGGGGTAATCATCTTCTATATCTATAAAGTTAGTATTTCCCATAATTAACTCTTCTTTTGTGTTATTAGGTGTATTTTTACCATCATTAAATAAGTCATTCATTGTTTGATACTCCATTTCCTGATAAAAGTCTTTAAGATAATGCTGTGTAGTAGCAAGCTTTGTATGACCTAATAATTTTGATATCATTAAAATATCAATTTTATTTTTAACAGCATAATCAGCGAAGCTGTGCTTAGCCATATGGAGGTTTAATTCTTTCCCGAATTCCATATGCTTATCAATTTGCTTTAATGATCTATTTAGAGCATTATTTCTTATGTAAATGCGGTATTCCTGTTCTTTAACTGTTGATTCCTCGTAGCCGTAAAGAGGAGGGAAGACATATTTATCATTTTTACCCTTATACTTTTCTAGGATTCCTTTTGCGCCACCAATTAAAGGTATGGTTCTTCGAGATCCGGAACGGTTCTTGGATTTGTTCATGGTGTATATGATCTCGTTTTCAGAAACATTTTTCCATTCCAGTTTACACATATCAGTGAATCTCATTCCGGCAGTATAGAAGGAGAATAGAAACATGTCCTTTGCTGTAACCATTCCTTTGAAGCGCTTATGAATATTGAACTTAATAAGTTTCTGGATTTGCTCATAGGTCAATGAATCCTTTTCTGTATTCTCAGTAACTATTTCATAACCTTTAATGGGATTCTTATCAATAATACCAAGCTTTACAGCTTTGTTAAGTGTGGCATATATAGCTTTGAAGTTTGATGCTACTGTATTTACAGAATTACCTTCCTTCAGCAAGTAGTTCTCATAATCTTTGGCCCAGGTAGGAGAGAGGTCCGAAAAAGAAATAAATGATGCGAATTTTTTAAGCTTTGTTAAATATACCTGGTTTGTTTTTGCGGAGCGATGTTTTTTCTTCAGATCCATTTCCTGAATTATCTGATCATAGAAATCTAAGAAAGAGGAGGAATCGTATTGTTTGGAGTTTTTATAGATCTGAAGGAGACGTTTAGCAGATACTTCTCGATTCTTGTAATAGACACTTTGAACATTATTTAATAATGACGTTAGTTCTGCGTTTAATTGCTCTTCAAATTGATGTTTTTTTATGAGCTGCTTTTTAGGATCCCATTGCGTTTTTAGAACCGAAACTTTTGAATCAATGTATTGAACATCATTTTTAGAAGTTTCTAATTTAAGACGAATTGAAAAGGTTCCGTTTTGCTTCTTATATGTGTTTAAATAATACTTGAAATTCATTAGTTCGTAATTTGTTCGAAATCCTATAAAAAATAAATAATTATAAACGATTATAAAAAATAAACCCCTGCTGTAATAGCAAGGGTTTTCAGCTTATCTATTGATTTTACTGACTATTCCTCTTGCATGGTGTGGTATACATTCTGTACGTCATCGTCTTCCTCAAGTTTTTCTAAAAGCTTTTCAACATCTGCAACTTCTTCACCCGAAAGTGGCTTCGTTACTTGCGGAATACGCTCGAAACCTGATGATAATATTTCAATGTTATTTTCTTCTAAATACGCTTGAATTTTTCCAAAGCTTTCAAAAGGTGCATAAATCATTACGCTAGTAACTTCATTTCCATCAGCATCTTCATCTGTATCTTCAAAAATTTCTTCAACACCAAAATCAATGAGTTCTAACTCAAGTTCTTCCATGTCCAGACCGTCAGCTTTTACTTTAAAATTACACGTGTGGTCGAACATGAATACAACCGAACCTGAAGTTCCTAAACTTCCGTCACATTTATTAAAATAACTTCGAACGTTAGCGACTGTTCTTGTATTGTTATCGGTTGCGGTTTCAACCAAAACTGCAATACCATGAGGCGCATAACCTTCAAAAATAACTTCTTTATAATCTCCTTGACTTTTATCTGAAG
Organism: Aestuariibaculum marinum; assembly: GCF_014596975.1. Lineage (GTDB taxonomy): Bacteria > Bacteroidota > Bacteroidia > Flavobacteriales > Flavobacteriaceae > Aestuariibaculum > Aestuariibaculum marinum. The sequence goes on from NZ_JACVXD010000001.1 coordinate 314,953, forward strand.
CTCTTTTAATGGCACGCTCAATATTGTCCTTTGGCATGTTTACCGATTTGGCATTCTGAATAACAGCTCTTAAACGCGAATTGCTATCCGGATCGGGACCGCCTTCTTTTACTGCCATTACAATATCTTTACCAATACGCGTAAACGCTTTACTCATTGCGGACCAGCGTTTCATTTTACGTGCTTTTCTAAACTCAAAAGCTCTTCCCATATTATAAAATCTTTATATGAAAGTCATTTATAGAATGACTTATTAAGGTTGTTATTTTTAATCTTCGACTGCAAATTTAAAAAAATCTACAAAGCATGTGCATTAGATTTTAAATTGTTGCAAGTTTTAATCTTCATCTTCCGGTTCTACAATTGCTTCTATGGCTTTTGCTAATGCAAAATCTTTATCGGTTACGCCATGAGCGGAGTGTGTAGAAAGGGAAATGGTTAAGACGTTGTAGGTATTAGACCAGTCTGGATGATGATTTAATGCTTCACATTCAAAAGCAATACGACTCATAGCACTGAAGCAGTCTTTAAAGTTGTCGAATTCAAATTCGGCATGAATGGCATCGTCATAATAGTCCCATTCTGGTAGGTGTAATAAACGTTTTTCAATATCTTGTTCTGATAATTTGCTCATAATGTGTGGTTTTTAATAGGGTTATAATTAGCTACAATGTACTAATTAAGAATTGCAAAATCAATTATATTTCTAACTCTGTTAAAATTTCCTGACTTAATAATTGTAGATTTTTAGGAAGCATATTGTATTTGGGTAAAACCGCTAAATACCTATCGTCGTTTGTTGTGTAAACCCTTTTATAAATCGCTTTTTTGAGTCCTGAAACATTAATAATATCTTTGATAAACTCATCGTGATGCACTAGGTCGGTACTTCCCAAATGAAACACGCCAGATTTGTTCCGGTTGATGATATAGTGAATCTGTTGTGTCACTTTAGTGTGCGTGGTGACATTCATAATTAAATTAGGAAATATTTCAACCGGTTCTTTATCACTAATAAGTTGTGCAATTTCTTTCAGTCGTGGACAATAAGGTCCGAAAACCATGGGTAATCGTAGTATCGCAACTTTCTTTTTAGGCAGTCGAAGCAGCATGTTTTCAATTTTTATTTTGAAATGCCCGTAAATGCTATTGCTTAAGGTTTTATCTTCTTCATAACTGGGGTATTTGCTATATGCATCAAACACATTGGCAGAGGATAAAAAGATAAATTTGGTTTTATGATTACTTATGTATTCGGCAACATGTTTATGTGCTATAAACTGAGCAGAAAAATCGCCTCGAAGTGCTGAAATAATAATACTTGGTTTTACAATATCGAGAATTTCGTAGATATCGTCCTCTTCAATGTTATATTGAAAGAAATGCTGATTTTTATCAAATTGAGGATTCTCTGTATTATAGGTGCCGAAGGTGTTAAAATAGGGGCATAGCTCTTTGTAGATTGCATGGCCTAAAAAACCGCTAGCCCCTAATATTAGTATTCTATGTTTTACTTCGTTCGGCAACCGTTTCATAACATAGAATTTAGAATTTATGCCTTATAAAAAGGTAGTTTTACCACAGTTGCAGGAACTGCATTTTTACGTATTTGAATGTGAATTTTACTTCCTACAGAAGTTAATTCGGTCGGTACATAACCTAAACCAATACCTTTGCTTAAACTTGGCGACATGGTTCCTGATGTTACATTTCCAATTTTATTTCCTTCAGCATCCACGATATCGTAACCTTGACGCGGAATGCCACGCTCGTCTAATTCGAAGGCTACTAATTTACGTGATGGACCATTTTCTTTTTGAGCTTTTAAAGCTTCAGAATTTGTAAAGTCTTTTGTGAATTTTGTAATCCAGCCTAAACCAGCTTCAATAGGAGAGGTGGTGTCGTCTATATCATTTCCGTAAAGACAGTATCCCATTTCTAAACGAAGGGTGTCACGAGCCGCTAAACCAATAGGTTTAATTCCGAAGTCGGCACCGGCTTCAAATACCTTATCCCATACCTGTTGTACGTCTTCATTTTTTACGTAGATTTCAAATCCACCACTTCCGGTATATCCGGTTGCAGAGATGATTACGTTATCGATACCAGCAAAATCACCAACTTCAAAAGAATAAAATTTTATAGCTGATAAATCGTGACTTGTTAAGCTTTGCATTGCTTCAATAGCTTTTGGCCCCTGAATCGCTAATAACGAGTATTCATCACTTAGGTTACGCATCTCAGCACCTACATCGTTTTTAGATTGAATCCAGTTCCAGTCTTTTTCAATATTACTGGCGTTAACCACTAATAAATATTGCTCGTCCTTTATCTTGTAAATAATTAAATCGTCTACAATTCCACCATTATCGTTCGGCATACAGCTGTATTGGGCTTTACCAATGGTTAATTTAGCAGCATCGTTACTCGATACTTTTTGTATTAAAGCTAGCGCATGTTCACCTTCAATTAAAAACTCACCCATGTGAGACACATCAAAAACACCAACAGCATTTCTTACGGTTTCGTGTTCAATATTTACTCCTTCATATTGCACAGGCATGTTATATCCTGCGAAAGGCACCATTTTAGCACCTAGAGCAACGTGAGTTTCTGTTAAGGCTGTATTTTTCATTTACGTAATATTTTAGTTTGTTCCGCAAATGTATTGAAATTTTATAGATCCCTCTTTTTATCAAAAGTTAAAAAGAACTTAAGATTCAATGCCTAAAAATGAAAAATGAACTATTTTAATTTTCTATATCTGAAAAGTGTCAGTAATGATACCAACGCCCAAACACCTTCCAGAATAATAAATGGCCAGTAATTCAATAGGATGGAAGCTAAACATGCTGATGATGCACCAATAAAATTCAGAAGAATAAATGCTACGTGGGTATTTGAAATTTTATTGGTAACATTTAAAATATAAGCGAGGAGTATTAATGATACGCCTACGAAGCCAATCCAATCTGTTAAATTCATTTAGTTCTCTTGATTTAATTGTTTTACAACTTTTGCAGGATTACCAACAGCCAGACAATCGGAAGGGATGTCTTTAGTTACTACTGAACCTGCACCAATAACAGACCGGTCGCCAATGGCTACACCCGGACAAATTGTGGCGTGTCCACCAATCCAGCATTCTTCTCCAATAGTTACGGGTCTAACGTCTTCCCAGACACGTCGATCTTTAATGTTAAGTGGGTGTCGTGCCGTATAAATATGAACGCCAGGCGCAATTAATGTTTTTCTCCCAATAGTTACTTTGGCGCCATCGAGGATGACAGCTCCGAAATTGATAAACACACCATCACCGGCAAAAATGTTTTCGCCATAATCGCAATGAAAAGGAGGTTCTAGGTGAATGTTTTTGGCTGAGTTTGGACATAATTCATTAATGGTATCCTGAAATTTATCGGTGTAATATTCGGTAACATTAAGTTTGTGGAGAATGTGTTTTATTTTAGTTCTGATGTCAATCATTTCGTCGCAATGGGCGTCAAACGGTTCGCCGGCAAGCATTTTTTCTTTTTCTGTTTTCATGAGTAAAAGTTGAGATATAAAGTTAGTTGATATGCTGAAATAAAAAAAGCGTTCCATTTGAAACGCCTTTTTTAAAATTAATGATGATTTCTTTTGTCTTTATATCGGTCTATAAATTTTTGATCTAACTCATCAGAGTCTTTGTATTTTTTACGCATATCAGCTAACTCCTTTTTTAGTTTTATAACGGTGTCGGCATATTCTGGGTTATTATAAACGTTATTCATTTCCTTAGGATCGTTTTTAAGGTCGTATAATTCCCATTCATCCACATCGTAATAAAATTGAATTAATTTGAATTCTTTGGTAGCAATGCCGTAGTGGCGTTTTACGGCGTGCTCAGCAGGGTATTCGTAATAATGGTAATACACGCCATCACGCGTCCATTCTTCGGTTTTACCAGTTAGTAATGGCATTAAACTTTCACCTTGCATATCGTTGGGAATTGAAATTCCAGCCGCTTCTAAAAAGGTTTGTGCAAAGTCTAAATTTTGAACCATTTCATCGCTTGTAATTCCAGGTTTTATTTGGTTTGGCCATTTTATCATTAAAGGTGTTCTGAAGGATTCATTGTACATAAAACGCTTATCGAACCAACCATGTTCACCTAAATAAAAACCTTGATCGGACGTATAAACCACAATGGTATTGTCCTCTAAGTTGTTCTCTTCCAAATAATCTAAAACACGACCGATATTCTCATCAACTGTAGAAATACAGGCTAAGTAATCCTGCATATAACGTTGGTATTTCCATCGCATTTTATCTTCTTTCGTCATTGTAGGCCAATGGTCTTTAAAGTCTTTATTGATAGCGTCTAAAATAGGCATATACAAGGCTTTTTGCTCTTCATTCATTCTTGAGAAATCACCATGGTTAAACATGCCTGTATTTCTCTTATCGGTGTTTGCTCCCAAAGCGTCAACAGTTTCAGGAAACACTTTAAGGTCGTAAGAGAGTAACATGTGATTTAGAATATTCATCTCTGCAGTTTTAGCTGCTGTTCCTCTATTGGTATAATCATCGAATAAAGACTCAGGCTCAGGGAAGCTTCGTTTTGAATAAGCCTTAAATTTGTCCGGTTTAGGCCACCAGGCTCTATGTGGGGCTTTGTGCAGATACATTAGTAGGAATGGCTTTGTGGTGTCACGCTTTTTATCCATCCATTCAATAGACATATCTGTGATGATATCTGTCGCATAGCCTTCTTTGTTTACTCTTTCTCCGGTTGTGGTAATAAAATCAGGGTTGATGTAATTACCTTGTCCCGGAAGAATCATGAATTCATCGACTCCTTTGGGACTGTTTCCAAAATGAAGTTTTCCAAACATTGCGGTTTGATAACCCGCCTTTTGAAATAATTGTGGGAATGTAATCTGAGTCGTGTCAAAAGGGGACAGGTTATCTATTTTTCCGTTAATATGTGTGTGCTTACCGGTAAGGATTGTTGCTCTGGAAGGCGCACATATAGAGTTGGTAACCGAGGCATTGGTAAATAAAATTCCATCGTTAGCTATGCGATCGATATTGGGAGTTGTGGTTAGCTTATCACTATACGCACTTATGGCTTGATAAGCATGATCATCGGACATGATAAAGATGATATTGGGTCGCTTAGCTATGACCTTAGTTTTGTCTTGATTTTTATTGGTTTTACCACAGGAAACGAATAAGGCAATAGATAAGGTTAGGGGTAAAAGTTGTTTAAAATTCATGGTTGATTTTAAGTAGAATATTTTGAAAGTTTTAGTTTGAGGGGTAAATATAAACATTCAAAGGTATTCTTTGGAGCAAAAAAAAGCGTTTCACTTTTGAAACGCTTGTTGGTATTATTTTAAAAGGAAATTTTTTAAATCATCGTAAGTAGAAATAACTAAAGATTCCTTTTTCTTATCCATTACATCTTGAATTTGCTCCGGTAATGGTTGTTTTTCTTTTATAACCTCTTCAACTACATCTAAGAATTTTGTTGGGTGTGCAGTTTCTAAAAACACACAATGTGCATCAGGTTGTTCTTTTAAATAATCTTTACAACCTAAATACCCCACAGCGCCATGAGGATCGGCAACGTAGTTGTAGTTCTTATACATTTCCAGCATCGCTTCTTTCGTTTCTTCATCAGAATAACTAAAAGACGACAAATTCTCTTTTAAATGTTCAAAATCATTTTTGTAAATCTCTTGAATACGAATAAAATTGCTAGGAGCACCAACATCCATGGCGTTACTAATGGTTTGCACCGATGGTTTTGGTTCGTATAACTTAGAAATTAAATAACGAGTTACAACATTATTAGCGTTGTTTGAGGCTACAAAATGTTTGATGGGTAAACCTAATTGTTGCGCCATCATTCCTGCGCAGATGTTACCAAAGTTTCCGCTTGGTACTGAGAAGACAATATCTTTATACTGCTTGTGTAATTGCTTGTAGGCAAACATAAAATAGAATAATTGTGGTAACCATCTAGCGACATTAATAGAGTTAGCCGATGTTAGCTGCATTTGGCTCGTTAAGCTTTCATCTAAAAACGCTGTTTTTACCATCGCCTGGCAATCATCAAACGTCCCGTTAACCTCTAATGCCTTAATATTTTGCCCGAGTGTAGTTAATTGTTTTTCCTGAATATCACTCACTTTTCCACTAGGATATAAAATAACCACATTTACACCTTTAACCCCTAAGAAGCCATTGGCTACAGCGCCACCAGTATCACCAGATGTCGCTACTAAAACAGTAACTTCTTTGTCGTTATTCTGGTTAAAATAGCCTAAGCAACGCGCCATAAAACGTGCACCAACATCTTTAAAGGCCATGGTTGGCCCGTGAAATAACTCAAGCGTAGAAATGTTATCATTTAACTTCACCACAGGGAAATCGAAAGACAATGTTTCTTCAACAATGGTTTTTAAAGTATCTTCAGGAATTTCCGGAGAGACAAATTGCTTAATGGCTTCAAAAGCAATTTCAGAATATGATAGATTATCAATAGTATCGAAAAAGGACTTTGGGAGCGGCGTTATACTTTCTGGGAAATATAAGCCTTTATCAGGAGCCAATCCTTTTATCACGGCATCTTTAAAAGATGTATTTGGTGCTTGTTGATTTAATGAGTAATAGTTCATTGTATTATCAAATTAATGATGAATAGTTAGTTTAATACTTTAATTCCTGAGGTGTTAATTTTAGTCACGTGGATATCGAAATCGATGTCTGTATTCGCGTAGACTTGACTCATTGCATCTTTTACCTTTTCTGCAGTTTCTAAGCCTTGACTTAAAGAAAATATTGAAGGGCCAGATCCTGAAATGCCAGCGCCTAAAGCACCTGCAGAGATTACAGCTTGTTTGACTTCGTTGTAATGTGGAATCAATTGACTTCGGTATGGCTCCACAATGACATCATTTAATGAACGTTGAATTAAACCATAATCGCTGGTATGTAACCCATGAATTAAACTTCCGAAATTTGCCCATTGTGTAATGGCATTACTTAATGCTACTTCTTTTGGAAGGATAGCACGGGCTTCAGAGGTTTTAATTTCAATTTGCGGATGAATGATAGTAGCGTATAAATCTTGAGGCGAAGGGATTTCTAAAATCTCTAACGGACTAATACTTTTCACTAAGGTAAAACCACCAAACATAGCAGGAGCTAGGTTGTCGGCATGTTCGCATTTACTAGCTAAAGCTTCACCTTTAATAGCAAATTCGGTTAACTGTGTTTTGTTAAACGGACGACCGATAAGCTCATTCATACCAAATACAGAACCAACAGCACTTGCGGCACTGCTACCAATGCCACTTCCAGGTTTTATGTTTTTGTAAATTTCAATTTCGAAGCCATAATCAACATCGATAGCGTCATACATGGCTAGAGCAGAAACACCGGCAACATTTTCTTCAGCTTTGTATGGTAAATCGAATCCTTCAATGTTCGTGATATGAATCCCTTTTCGTTCAACCTTACGAATAACCATCTCGTCTCCAACACTGTCCAGGCAAAAGCCTAACACATCGAAACCACAAGCTACATTGGCCACAGTGGCAGGTGAAAATATTCTTATTTCGTTCATTTTTTCTAATAAATAGTTCTCAGCAGCACTAGAGCAAAAGCTGGAATTTTGTTTGTGTAATGTCATCTGGTTTAGTTTTAGAGTTTGACTATTTCTATTCAGATAACAATTAATTATTTCCAATTCTTATAATATCGGCAAACAAACCAGAAGCGGTAACATCAGCACCGGCCCCAGCACCTTTAATAATCATGGGTTGGTTCGCATAGCGGTTAGTATAGAACATTACGATATTATCACTTCCTTTTAGATTGTAAAATGGGTGATCGCTTGGAATTTCCTGTAAGCTTACACTAGCTTTACCATTATTAAATTGAGCAACATATTTTAACTGACATCCTTTGGCTTTCGCTGAAGCATACAGCGCTTGGTAATGGTCTTCATCAGCTATTAAGGTTTCATAAAAATCATCTACCGTATCACTTTTTAAACCGGCTTCCGACAAGAAAGGTATGTTTTCAATATCTTCTAAATTCATTTCAAAACCACTTTCTCTGGCAAGAATTAAAATTTTTCTAGCCACGTCTACACCACTTAAATCAATTCTTGGATCTGGTTCAGTATAGCCTTCAGCGCCAGCTTGTTTTACAATATCGTAAAACTTAGTGGTATCGTTAAAGTTATTGAATACAAAGTTTAAACTTCCTGATAATACTGCATGGATAGATGTTACTTTATCTCCCGATGCTACTAAGTTGTTGAGTGTATCGATGATTGGTAATCCAGCACCAACATTGGTTTCAAATAAGTAAGGCGCATTATATTTTAGAGATAAACGTTTTAGTAACTTATAATTCTCATAATCGCTGGAACAAGCAATTTTATTACAAGCAACAACGCCTATACTTTGACGTAAATATTTTTCATAAAGAAAAGCGACGTCTTTATTAGCTGTCACATCTACAAAAATGCTGTTGCGTAAGTTTAGTGATTTTGTTTTTTCAAAGAAACCGTCTAAAGAAGCCTGTTCTCCACTTTCAAGTTGCTCTTTCCAATTACTTAAATCAATACCATCCTCGTCGAAAATCATTTTTCTTGAATTCGATAAACCAGCAACACGTAAATTGATTTTTAAATTCTCCTTTAAATATTTACGTTGTTGTTTGATTTGCTCCACCAATTTTTCACCAACATTACCAACACCTGTGATGAAGACGTTAAGTTGCTTGGTTTTAGACTCAAAGAACTGTTCATGTAAGGTATTCAATGCTTTTTTTACATCTTTTTCAGCAATTACGGTAGAGATGTTTTTCTCTGAAGCGCCTTGAGCAATGGCTCTAATATTGATATTGTTTTTTCCTAAGGCACTAAACATTTTACCACTAATGCCTTGGTGGTTCTTCATATTATCTCCAACTAAAGCAATGATTGAAAGTCCTTTTTCAACAATAATTGGATCGATTTTATGCAGTTGAATTTCATTCTCAAATGTCGCATCGATAGCTGTTTTTGCTAAATCGGCATCACTTTCATCAATACCTAAACAAATAGAATGTTCTGATGAAGCTTGGGTTATAAGGATAACATTAATTTTTTCCTGGGATAGGGTTTCAAATAAACGTTTAGAAAATCCAGGAATACCAATCATACCACTCCCTTGTAAAGTAATTAAGGCAATGTTTCCAATATTACTAATTCCTTTTACTACGGAACCATTTACAGGGGCATCGTCGTTAGAAATAACAGTGCCTGCAGCTTCAGGATCTAATGTGTTTTTAATGTGTATTGGAATATTTAAATCTAATACCGGCTGAACGGTTGGCGGGTATAATACTTTCGCTCCAAAATGAGACAATTCCATAGCCTCCTGATACGATATTTTTTCAATCGGGTAGGCCTGTTTTACCAGTTTTGGATTTGTGGTAAACATACCACTTACATCGGTCCAGATTTCTAATTGCTCTACTTTTAAAGCGGCCGCTACAATGGCAGCAGTAAAGTCTGAGCCTCCACGACCTAAAGTCGTTTGCTCTCCTAGTTTAGATTTAGAAATAAATCCTGGAAGAATAGTAATTTGCTGTGAAGCACTATTAAAATAATCCTGAATATTTTTATTAGTTACGTCATATTTAACTTCAGCTTTTGTGAAGTTCGAATTTGTAACGATTAGTTCCTGTGAATTTTTAGAATCTGCTGAAATGCCACGATTTTTCATCGTTTCAGCAATGATATAAGATGATAATAATTCACCAAAACTCACCAATTTATCTGATGTTTTTGGCGATAATTCATTGATTAAAAAGATACCATCTAATAAGCTTTTAAGTGCATTCAGCTTATCGTCTACAAAGGCGATAATTGCAGAACTATCCCCTAAATTAAGTTCATTAATAATGTTAAAATGAATGTCCTTAATCAGGTTGAATGTATCTATATACTGTTGGTCTTTGTTTTGTGCTTGTTTGCCAGCTAGAAGCAATTTGTCTGTAATACCACCAACAGCCGATACCACACATGTGATTGTATCTTTTTTAGAATAGTTTTCTAATATATCTATAACGTTGTTGATGTTTTTCGATGAACCTACAGATGTTCCTCCAAATTTTAAAACTTTCATGTTTTAATAAATTGATTGTTTGGTTAAATATGTTGTTTGGTTGTAATTGTTGAAATTACAAAATGAGCCTGAAGAATATATAATTAGTAACCCCAAGGGGTTGTAATAATTGTAGTTGTACCAAAAATAGTAGTGTATCCTTTTGAAGAAAAAGGATGTGTTGTACTCATATTTTGGGTTAAAAGATTCATTATTTCTGTAATAGTATGTTTCAAAAGTATTATTTTTAATGGTATAAAAAAACAAATTGATTTTTTTTACAGTATTCTTACATTGAGTCGATTTTCATTTAATAAAATTCACGAAAGGAATTAAGAAATGAAAATTTAATAAATAAATTTTAAGATAATATTAAGAGAATTTAAAAGAAGCAACTTACAAACGATAAAGATATAAATGAAAATATTTTCAAATGAACAGATTTATGAAGGTGATCGGTTGACTGTAGAGCGGCAGCAAATAAGCTCTGCAGATCTTATGGAGCGTGCCGGTACAGCTATTTTCAATTGGTTTCATCAGCGAATGCAGGGGGCCCAGGTACCCATTCATATATTTTGTGGTATAGGTAACAATGGCGGGGATGGTCTGGTATTGGCAAGGCATCTTATTCACGATGGTTATAATGTGAAAACCTATATCGTTAATTACAGTGATAAACGTTCTAAAGATTTCTTAATTAATTACGACAGAATTAAGCAGTCTACAAAAGTCTGGCCGACATTACTAAAAGAAGGTGATGACTTTCCTGATATAGGAGAGAAGGATATTATTGTTGATGCCGTTTTCGGTATTGGATTAAATCGACCAATACACCAGTGGGTATTATTATTATTTAAACATTTTGATGAGTCAAGAGCCTTTACTTTATCGGTTGATATTCCTTCGGGGTTGCAAACCAATAAAGTGCCTGAAAGTGATTTGTGTGTCGTGAAAGCAAATTATACCTTAAGTTTTGTCACGCCAAAGCTTGTGTTCTTTTTACCTGAAACAGCAAAATATACAGACCAATGGGAAGTATTAGACATTGGGTTTGATCAACAATATATTTTTGAAACAGAAACCGAAGCTAATTTAATTGGAAAAAATGAAGTTATACCATTATATAGACCTAGAGATAAGTTTTCACATAAAGGAAGTTTTGGACATAGTTTGATTATTGGAGGAAGCTACGGAAAGATTGGCGCGGTAACCTTGGCCAGTAAAGCAGCCCTTACGGTGGGCTCAGGATTGGTAACGGCTTATGTTCCAAAATGTGGCTATATACCTTTGCAATCTGGATTTCCGGAAGCGATGGTAATAACTGATAAAAATGAGGAGAAAATCACGAATATTTCTTTTGTGATTAAGCCTACGGTTATCGGTTTGGGTGTAGGAATTGGGACAGCAACACCAACAATCAATGCTTTGGAAGTGTTTTTTAAAGAAAACAAAACACCCTTGGTAATTGATGCTGATGGTATAAATATATTGTCTAAAGCCCCAGAGTTATTAAAGATTTTACCTCCGGAAACAGTTTTAACACCGCATCCTAAAGAGTTAGAACGATTAATTGGGGGGTGGACGGACGATTTCGATAAGCTTAATAAAGTGAAAACCTTTTCAAAAAAATATAATGTTATTGTAATTATTAAAGGCGCTCATACCATTACTGTTTATCAAGACAAACTTTATATTAATTCTACAGGGAATCCTGGGTTAGCAACAGCTGGGAGTGGCGATGTGTTAACAGGAATAATTACAGGATTAATAGCTCAGGGGTATGATCCGTTGATTGCATCTGTTTTTGGTGTGTATTTACATGGAAAATCAGCAGATATTGCTGTTGAAGATTATGGCTATGAAAGTTTAGTTGCCAGTCATGTTATAAACTACCTTGGAGAAGCTTTTTTAGATTTGTTTCAAAAACCAGAACAAGTTCAGCAAGCAGAACAAACAAAATAAATAATAAGCAAAACTAAAAAAGGCAGCTTTACAGCTGCCTTTTTTAATAGTATATAAGTTGGAATTAAATGTCTAAAGACGTAAATAATTCTGTTAATTCAGGATTTGAAGGTCTTGGAGCGTTTGAGTTAACGATATTTCCATTCGGATCGATTAAGATGAAACGAGGAATTCCATTAATTTGATACTCTTGAACAAATGATGATTTCCAGTCGCTATCAGCAAATAACTGAACTCCTTTAAGTTCCTTTTCAGCAACCATAGATTTCCACTTTTCAAAATCTTTTTGTTGGTCGATTGAGATGCTTACAAATTCAATGTTTTTATCATGAAATTTTTCTTCAACTTCTTTTAAGAAAGGAATTTCACGTTTACATGGTCCGCACCAGGTAGCCCAAACATCAACGTAAACATATTTTCCTTTTAAGTCAGCTAACGATGTTTTACCACCTTCATAATTTACATAATCGGTAAAGTTTGGAGAAGGTTTTCCTTTAGCTAAAGCCATTAACTTATTGTACTTCTCTTTAATAACCTCATTGTTTTCTTCGTTTGTTGAGTTATCAATGTATAAGTTATAAAACGCTTCAACATCCTTTGCGCGACCTATGTATTGGTCTGCGAACTCGAAAGCTAACGTGTTTTTCATTTCTGGAGTTGTAATTGGAGCTATTGTTTTTAAGTAAGCTATACTATAATCTATAGCATCTTTTTCTGCTAATTCCTGTGCTTGTTTTCCGTAATGATTTGATACTAAATTTTTATAGTAGGTAGAATATTTAAAATCTTCTATATTAGAAAAATCTACATTATCTAATTCTTTCAGAAAATCATCAGACACCTTAAATGTTGGATTTTGAGTTAATGCACGATGGGCGTTTTCATAGTTATTATGAAGACTCAAATAGAAATAATTAATGTTTCTTAATTCTTTTGCTTTAAAGGCTTCCGGAAGTCCAGTAGTTTCATTAAGAAGTTTTGTAAGTTCTTCTTTTACTGTGGCTATTTTTGTTTTATAATCCGCTTCATTTAGTTGATATGTCTCTCTCGGATTACCGAATAATTCACCTTCTTCTTTTCTTTTAGCAATTAAGTAATTGTTAATTTCAGCACCTTTTCCTGTAATAGCCAAGGAATTTTGAACATCGTTAATATCGTAATTGATATTTAGGTTGAAACCTGGTTCTACGTAAAGGTAAATAGGTGTCTTTCCGTCGTATAGCGCGTAAAGGTTCTTATTGGTATTTAAAGTGTCCGTAAAGGTGCCGTTATCTGCAACCATTAAATCTTCTTTAACCGAACCGTCAGGTGTATTAATTGTTACTTTAGTATTGGTTTTAAAGTTTGTAATGGTTCCGCCAATAAGCGCATAATCAACTTTAGGCGTTTCTTTACAAGCTATCATAGCAACAGCTGTAGATAAGATGAGTAGTTTTTTCATGTTTGATTTTAGTATTTATGTTCTCAAAAATATAAAATCATGTGGTTTACAAGGCAACTTTCACTTAATATTAACGATTGAATATTACTGGTTTCCTATTATTTTTAAAGTTGCGGTATAGTATAAAAGGTTAGGTTTTGGAGATGAAAGACATTGTTAAAAATCTTTTAATCGTTTAAATGTGCGGATGGTCTAAAAATAAATTTTAAGGTAAAATCTTCTTGCTTAACAGTATTTTATTACATATATTTGTTATAACCCATTCTCTCATATTCTTTTCATATTTATATTATATTCTCTTTAATAGTTAAAAGCGCATTTTGATTAATAGCAGTTTGAAATGCCCTATTTTCATCCTTGTACTATTAAGTTTACTTGAGTAATTTGTTATATAATTACTTTGGTTTATTTTAACTTTTCTTTTGTTGGGTAAAGCGCCCTTAATTTCTATGTATTTTATAGTTTGAACTATTTTTTAGTTCAATCTGTTTAAAATTTACGACTGTTAGGTAATTAAAATGCCCACATGTCACCCTGTTCTAAAAAAGATCTTAACTGTTCCAAACAGTTAGGGTGTTTTGAACTTTACGATTGTTGTGTTAAAATATTTACTAATTAAAACTACTGTTATGTTAATGAACAATTTTACTCAACGATTTACTAATCGAACAGCTTATTGCTGTTGGTTAACAAAGCATGTAAAACGGGCCGCGAGCTTGGTTTTATTCATGCTTTTTTTGTTTAGCGTCACTGCGGTGAAAGCGCAGGTTTTAGTAGATACTAAAACTACAGTTTTAGCTGATTTTGGCGTAGATGGAGATGCTTATCATCAGGAGATTTCTCTTTGGCCAACGGTATCTATTCCTAATCCTACTATTGATCCTAGTTTTATTGATGGAACTGATGACTGGATTGGTCCTGTTCCTAATGGAAACACAACAACTAGTGATGATGATTCTCCTGAAGGATCAGGTGTAATAAAGTACTTGGATGAATTTGGGGCCTATTTACCTGAAGTAAATAAAATTTTATCGGGACTGAACAAAACTGCGGAATTACGGATGAACGCCGATCTTTATTCTGAGCCTGATGGAAACGGAACATGGATTGATGCGGCTTATATAAGAGATAATTACGTAAGTGGTAATAATCAGGATTCCACTGTATTTGCTCAGTCAATAAATAAAAATTTCGATGATCCAAGATCCTGGACATTTAAAACAGGAGATGTTCCTGCAAAGACAGATATTATTGATGTCTTCGGACATTTAAGAAGAGCTCCAGATCCAGGGCCTGGTTTGCCTACAGTTTCAGATAGTGAATATGCTTTTTTAGCAGCTTCAACTGCAGATGCCGATGGAAGTAATCACCTCGATTTTGAATATTATAGAAAGAAAATAGACTTTATAGGTGGGGCTATAGTTTATGAAGATGCGGCTGATGAAGACCCTCTAAACAATATTAATTGCGGGCATAGTACCTACTCTTTTGATGGTACTGGTAATGTGCTTACTCATGGTGATGTATTGTTATCTGTAGATTATCAAGATGGGGGAAGAACAGCGGAAGTAACCTTGTTGGCTTGGATTGACAGAACAGAGTTTCCTAATAATAATGCAATGACTATATTTAATGGTCTTAATGACAGGCCTTTTGATTTTGTTATTTCCAATGATAATTTTACGGCGTGTACGAATGCGTTCGACTCAACTGTTGAGGCCAACTACGGATATGCCCAAATTAAGTTAAGAGAAGATTTAGGACCACTAGTTCCTGATGCTGTACACACCCAACTTAATAATACAGGGACTACAACTGCTCCACCTTGGGGAACTATAGATTCTGGTGGAAATTTAATTATGAATTATCCAACAGATACCTTTGTTGAAATAGCAGTTAATGCAACCCTTCTAGGTTTTGATACACGTTCTACGCCAGGTTGTGATTCCGGTTTAGGAAGTGTAATGGTTAAGTCTAGATCTTCACACTCATGGACTTCTTCCTTAAAAGATATGGGGGGACCTTTTGATTTAGGAGATCAACCGGAATTAAAGGTAGAAATTGCTGGGGGAGCTGCATGTGTAGGTGATAATCCGGTAATATTAACAGCTGATACAACACCAGACGACCCAGGAACATACAGCTATGCTTGGGAATATGATAATAATGGTACTTGGGATTCCGCTCCAGGACCTAATGCCTCCTCTACATACGAGGCAAGCACAGCTTTAGCTGGAACAACAACTTACAGAGTTTTAGTTACAAGACTAGGTGGCTGTACAGCAACTAGTAATGAGGTTGATGTTGTTATAAGTGGACCTCCTGGATTTACTCCTCATGCATTTTCAATATGTGAAAATGAAATTGAAGATATAGAGGAAACAGATTTAAGTGATTATAATGATAATGTGAGAACCAATTCTCTCTTTTCTGTTACTTGGTACAAGGCACCAACTAGAAGTCTTGCTGATGTTATTACTACTATTGGAGATATTATTTTAACACTTGGGGATAATTTGTTTTATGCAAGAATTACAAATAATGTAACAGGTTGTTATGTTGATACGCAATTAACTTTAACTATTGATGAGCAGGCTACGGTATCTGATGCTACGGATGCGTTCTGTGATGCGGATCAAAGTGATACGACATTATCAGATTATGATGCCGAGGTTGGAAATGGAGACAGTGTTGTTTGGTATAGCGATATAGCTCGCACGATGATGGTTACCACCACAGGAGATTTAAGTGTAGGATCACATACTTTCTATGCAAGAGTAACCAATAGCAATGAGTGTTATGAAGACGCTGAGTTAGTGATTACCATTTACGCACAGCCAGATGTAGATGATGCTACGGATGCGTTCTGTGATGCGGATCAAAGTGATACGACATTATCAGATTATGATGCCGAGGTTGGAAATGGAGACAGTGTTGTTTGGTATAGCGATATAGCTCGCACGATGATGGTTACCACCACAGGAGATTTAAGTGTAGGATCACATACTTTCTATGCAAGAGTAACCAATAGCAATGAGTGTTATGAAGACGCTGAGTTAGTGATTACTATAAATGAAAATCCTTCATGTACAGCAGGTAACGACCCAGCACAATGTCCTGGTGCATTAGATATTAATGTTTGGGTGACTCCAACTACAGGAGATGTTGCCGATTATGATTTTGAATGGACAGGGCCTGGAGCAGCATATTTAGATGATACAACGTCACCAACACCTGTATTCTTGAATAGTGGGGTTTTACCAGGAGATTACTACCTTGAAGTTGAAATTACAAATAAAGTGACTTTATGTTCAAGCACATGTAATACAACGGTAACCATTCAGGATTGTGTAGTAGATTGCGGAACAGCATTTGGGGTTGCTATTACACCTGAGGGAGAAGTTGATGATTCTATAAGCAGATGTTTCCGTCTTGATGGATTCAGCCGCTGGGGATGGACCAACTTTATTTCAGATTTTGGAACCTATACTTTAGAACTTTATCAAGGAGCAGGTAAATGTGACTTGAATAAAGGAACTTATGTAGGTACTGCAACCGTTACATATTCTCAAATAGGACTTACCGATGAAGGTGAAGTAAATGTAGTTTATGATATGGCGCCAGGTTACGGATTAGATGAAGTACACTTGTATATTGGCTGCGAAATGTATCCGGAGAAAAAAGAAACTCCAACAGTAGCTCCAGGTCAGTATACCTTTGTTGCTGGCAATCTGGAACATGCAGATATATGGACTTCAGATAATGCAACCATTTCAGCAACAGGAGGCTTCTATGTCATAGCGCATTCCGTTGCCTGTGGAGAGGAAATTCCTGAAGGTAGTTTTATTCCAACATCACCAATGGAACACGGTAGTTTCAATGGAGGTACTGATGCAGATTGTGAAGTTGATGTTGTTTGGGGTAAAGTAACAGACTCTAAAGTAGATGTTACAGCCTATCCAGTACCTTATGAAAATGAGGTTAATATTAGCTACAAGTTTGAGTATGATACTGATGTTAATATCGATATTTTTGATCTGAAAGGCGCTTTAATTAAAAGAGCAGCTAACACCAATTATATGAAAGGTGTTCGTGAGCAAACCAAGTTCGATTTATCTCATGTAGACGACCAGATGTTGTTGGTTAGATTAACAACAGCGAAAGGTACCATAGTTAAGAAAATTGTTTCAAGCAAGAAGCAAAAGCATTAGAAAATAGCAAATATTAAAATGAAAGAGCAGCCACCAGGCTGCTCTTTTTTGTTTTTAAATTATCGCATTAGTTTTTTATAAACTTTATTACAGTCCCTATTTCGTTAAATTTTAATAAATACATCCCCTTGTTTAAAGTGGACACATCCAAAGTGTTTTTATCTTGTAACCTAGTATTCATAACCAAATGACCTAATATATCATAGATAGAAATACTAGAATTAGTATCGTTAAAATTATTGAAATTTAATTTATTTTTAGATGGATTGGGGTAAATTTGAATGGCAGTTACGTCTGTGTTTTTTACACTCAATGATTTTGAAACTGTCGTGTTCTCAAACCAGTTTAAATGATTCTCAGCTAAAGAAATAGTTGCGATATCCAAATCGCCATCATTGTCAAAATCATTAACAGTAATAGAGTAAATATCATTTTGAGAGCCATCAATAAGCGTTTCACTTGAAGGGTTCGAAGATTTGTATAAGGTTAACTGGTCGTTAGCATTTCCGCTTGAGTAACCAACTATGACATCTTTCTTAGAATCATTATCAATGTCTGCTATAGCGGTGGCTGAAGGAGATTGATTTGAGGTTGTTAATATGGTTTCTGTAAAACTACCATCATTCTGTTTTTTATAATAAGCAGGGTTTGTGGTGGTGTTTAATTTAACAATTTCCAGATAGCCATCATTATCAACATCTCCAAATGCGATATCCTGTATTAAAAGGTTACCACTGGAAACATTATTGGCTTCTGCAGTAAATGAAACACTACCTGTTTGAGATAGATTGTTGTTAAATAATTTGGCGGCATAATTATACTTATAAGCAATAACGATATCGAGATCACCGTCTTTATCGTAATCTCCAAGATCGAAATCTCTTGGGCCAGATGTAATACTACTAATAATATTTGCATTTCCAAAGTTACCTGAACCATCATTAGAATACCAGGCAACAAGGTTAGATACAGGGGCAGAAACAACCACATCCATAGTGTTATTTCCATCGATATCAGCAACCTTAACCGTAAATGCTTCCTGTAATCCGCTGGAAATTAATTTTTCAGAACTAAAATTTCCATTACCATCATTTTGAAACCAAACTAAACGTTCTCCGCTATTAGAAGTGGCAACAATATCATTATCAGAATCTTTATCTAAATCGGCAATAGCTAGTCCGTAAACTTTAGGAAGATTACTTGATACGAGAGTCTGTAAACTAAATGTACCATTACCATTATTTTTATACCATTCAATGGTATTACCAGAAGAGGTTCCAATAACAATATCGATATAATTATCATTATCTATTAATCCTGAGGCGATCACCCGAGGTGTTGCTCCTGTGTTTGAATTAATGGTTTGTTTAGGGCCGAAAGGTGATTGGCTAAAAGTAAGTGTGCTATAACAAAAAACAGCAACAAGTAATAATGTTCTCATAATCAATAGTTTAATTTGGAATAAAAATAACAATAAATACATTTAATCGGATAAAATATAATTTTTATCGATAAAAAACATGTATTATTAACATTTGTGTAGGATTATGAGTATGATTTTAAAAATAAGTATGCTATTAATCTATCCGTTCAATCATTATCCCACCTGCTATTTTAGATTTATTTCGGGCAAAAATAACTAAATCTCTGAAAACTAATTAATTAAACAAGGTTAGTTATTAACAAGTTATCATTAAAGAAAAATTGTACCAGACTTAAATAAAATGGATTACAATTTAATTTTTAGAAATATTCACTGTTTTGGTGTGTATTTCGACGATGTTTTAAAGGTTTTATCTATTATCTTATTGTCTTTTCTTTTTTTGAAATAACTTTAAGAGAGTTTCTTAAAATGCTTGTTTAGTGATTCTTAAGGTGCTGTTTTTGCTTTTTTGAGACCTGTAAAACCTTATGAGTATATGAAAAAAATTACTTTATTACTTCTTGTAATTATAATTTATCAGCATTCAGTCATCGCACAATGCATCAACTCCACGTTAAATGCATCCACAACCTTAATGCCTAATAGTGGTTTTGTTGAAGAAATTGCTTCAAATCAGGAAACTTCAGAATTTACCGAAGTAGCAGGATTAATTATAGGGCATGATTATAGGTTTACCAGTACGCATAATAGTGGAACGGTAGATGATTTTATTACAATTACCGATATCACCAACGGTACGGTTATCGCCTCAGGTACATCATCAGTGTCAACTACCAATTTGCAATATACCGTGGTTAGAGTCCATATAAGTACTGATAATGTGTGTGGAACAGATTTATTTTTTCATAAAACAACTATAGAAAATTTAACGAATGCATCTTTAGCATGTTATCAGCCTGTTGTTACCGCGAACGATGTTACATATAAATCAGACACCAGAATAGATTTTAAATGGAGTGCACCTGCGAGTAGCTCACCTGTGGGTTATGATTGGGAAATTGGTTTAAATGGTTTTGAAGTTGAAACCGGAACTGAAGTTATAGCTGGTTCTACCGTAGCTCCAACCACAAATGATAGTTCCGGTGATGTTTTAACTGCGGGATTAACATATCAGTTATATTTAAGATCAGATTGTGGCGACGGTAATACAAGCGCATGGTTAGGCCCATTTACATTTGTTACGAACGCTGTAGAACCTCCTGTAAATGATTATTGTTCTGGAGCTATTTCAATTTTAGAAGAAACAGGGAAAGCCAATGAAACAGAGGCCACACCTATTGCGGGAGATTTAAATGGAGGTGCAGGAACAGATGTGGATGCTGAAACCTGTAACGGCAGCACAGGAAATGCGAGAGACGATGTCTGGTATTCATTTTTGGCCCAGACTCAGGATATAAATATTTTGGTTGTACCTAATGCTAGTGTCGATTTTATTGTCACTTTATATTCAGGAGATTGCAATGGCTTATCTTATATATCATGTAGTGATGATGATTCCTCAACAAAAAACGAGCAAATTACTTATTCAAATTTAAACATTGGTGATACCTATTATATTCGAGTGTATTATTTTAACACGTCTATTTCGGTAGACAGGACATTTAATTTAAAATTATGGTCCTCAACGGCAACCACAGATTTAGATAGTGATGGTTATGCCGATACTGTAGATTGCGATGATACCAATGCTGCCATTTATCAACCTGTTATGTACTACGAAGACAATGATTTAGATGGATACGGCTCAGGCATTGAAGTCATGCGATGCGAATTAACACCTTCCGCAGGCGTTTCCACAAATAATACAGATTGTGATGATACTGATTCAGCTATAAATCCAGATACCCTTTGGTATGCCGATGGTGATGGTGATGGGTATGGTGATATTAATAGCACGCTAACGCAATGCTCTAAACCCGACAATTATGTTTCAAACAGTGAAGATTGTGATGATACTGATGCAGCTATAAATCCAGGTACTCTTTGGTATGCTGATGGCGATGGTGATGGTTATGGAGATATCAATACTACGATAACACAATGCACTAAACCTAATAATTATGTTTCAAACAGTGAAGATTGTGATGATACAGATGCAGCTATAAATCCAGATACCCTTTGGTATGCTGATGGCGATGGTGATGGTTATGGGGATATCAATACTACGATAACACAATGCACTAAACCCGACAATTATGTGTCAAATAGTGAAGATTGTGATGATACTGATGCAGCAATAAATCCAGATGCCCTTTGGTATGCAGATAGCGATGGTGATGGTTATGGGGATATCAATACTACGATAACACAATGCACTAACCCCGACAATTATGTGTCAAATAGTGAAGATTGTGATGATACTGATGCAGCAATAAATCCAGATGCCCTTTGGTATGCAGATAGCGATGGCGATACTTATGGAGATGCCTCAGATAGTATGGTTTCCTGTAATCAACCGGATGGCTATGTTTTAAATAGTTCAGACTGCGATGATACCGACCCTGATATTAATCCATCTGCATCAGAGATTCCGAGCAACGGGGTAGATGAAAATTGTGACGGAGTCGATATTTATTTATGGTTTGAAGATGCCGATGGAGATGGTTATGGAAATCCTGAAGTAAGTCAGCAGGCACTTGAGCAACCGACAGGATTTGTGTCAAATAGTTCAGATTGCGACGATACAAATGTCGCAATTCATGAACCTATTACATATTATGTAGACAATGACCGGGATGGTTACGGATCAAGCGAAACAGCCGAATTATGCGAATTAACTGCACCTCACGGATTTTCGACTAACAATACCGATTGTGATGATGATAATAATGCTATACACCCTGGAGCAATAGAAATTTGTGATGATATAGATAATGATTGCGACGGACTTACAGATGATGATGACCCAAATGTTGCAGGGCAAAGCACCTGGTTTGCTGATGCCGACGGCGATACTTATGGAGATGGCTCAGTTAGCGTATTGTCGTGTAGTCAGCCAGACGGTTATGTTTCTAATAGTTTAGATTGTGATGATACCGATGATGCTATACACCCCGGAGCAGTAGAGATTTGTGATGGTATAGATAATGATTGCGACGGACTTACAGATGATGATGACCCAAATGTTACAGGGCAAAGCACCTGGTATGCTGATGCCGATGATGATGGTTATGGAGATGGCTCAGTTAGCATTTTGTCGTGTAGTCAACCCGATGGTTATGTTTCTGATAATACCGATTGCGACGATACAAATGCGGCAATTCATGAACCTATAACATATTATGTGGATAATGATGGTGATGGTTATGGTTCTGCTCAAACAGCTGATATATGTGCAATTATTGCCCCAACAGGATTTTCTGCTTTTAGTGGTGATTCTGATGACGCAGACCCAGATGTTAATCCTGATGCTACCGAAATTTGTGATGGGATAGATAATAATAGTGACGGACAAATAGATGAAGGTTTCACCGATACCGATGGAGATGGTGTTGCCGACTGCGTGGATGTATGTCCTGGTTTTGACGATGCGGTCGATACTAATAACAATAATATACCAGACGGGTGTGAAAGTTTAAGCTTAAATACAAATGCGTTAAACCATTTAGCAATACAGCCCAATCCGTTTAACGCAGACATTTTTATTCAAATACCACAACATTATACATACACGAGTTTTGAGGTAATCATTTATGATTTAAATGGCAGAGCGGTGTTAAGTAAGCGTGTTCAAAGTCACAATCACCAAATTGAAATTAATAACCTTCATATATTTCAGCAGGGCATGTATTTAATTAAAATAAGTAATTCTGAAACCAGTGAATTTACGATAAGACAAATGATTAAATTTTAAAAAAGATGTTTAATACCAACAAAGGCTACTGAAAAGTAGCCTTTGTTGGTATAGCTTATTTTATAATTAGCTTTTTAGACATTGTATGTAAACCATCGTATACTTTCAGGAAATAAAATCCATGAGATAAGTTTGAAACATCCAATTGTAAATGGCTGTTTTCAATTATTTTTTGTGTCCTCAATACTAATTTCCCTTGAATGTTATAAATGCTAATATCAAGATTATTGTTTGTTCCAGACTTAAACTTCAAGTTCACCGAAGATTGTGCGGGATTTGGAAATAAGACAAAATCCTGAGATAAAAAATCTTTGTCATCAAGACTGGAAATGTCTGTGGCACATATATTAAATGTTCCGGTTTCTAAATTATCAAGCGACCATATTCTAACAAAAATAGTTTCGTTTCGACGTCCAAACAGTTCAATGCGCTCAAAATTTTCATTGGTTATTATTCCGCTATCATCATCACAGGTGATTTCTGATAAACCAGCTGTACAGTTACCGGATTCATTTTCAGAATAAACCGCCATAACCGCATCGGTTATTGAGTTATCAGTGTCCTCATAGGTTTCTATGGCTATATCATAATCTTTAGTATCGTCTAATACAATTTTAAACCATACATCGTCGTTCCCATTCCCACAATTTGAAACAGCAACACCAGAGTTAGTAGCTCTGAAATTCGAGCCAATTATGGGAGAGCATGAGGTGTTTAATGTAAGTTGTATAGCTGTGTCGCAATTATCGTTGGTCGCCTCCAGAGGTGGTTCTACGGCATATGCACATATTCTGTGTGTTCCGGCATTGTCTAGAACGTTGTTTTGCCAAAGTCTTATGTAGATGGTTTCTCCAATAGTTCCCGAAAATGTTATTTTTTCGAATGGAGCCAAGGTAGAATTACCATCGTCATTACATTCATAAAGCACCAGATTGTTACAATCTCCGGTATAGATAGCCATGCCACCATTATCAATACTGGTAGGTCCTGAGAAGCTGTCTTTATTGGTTTCAATGGTTATAGCTCCAGTTGATGGAACAACAGCGGAAAACCAAATATCGTCTCCAACATAATTAGCACAATCCGGATTGGTTATACCGGAATCTGTCTCATAACCATTAAAGGTAACAGTTTCATAAGTACAGCCTCCATTGGGGTCTACAGTTAGGGCAATTGCTCCAGAACATAAATCATTCGCAGGAGGGGCTTGTGAAAAAAGTATTTGGCAGCAAAATAACAAGGTAACTTGAATTAAATCAATAGTAGTTTTTTTCATAAATAAATAAGTTTAGGCTTTATTAAATTTATGAAAAAAAATACCAGATGTTAATTTATTATAGTCTAAGTGTTTAATTATTAGATTAAAAGAAGTTGATTGGCGCGGGTTTATAATTTGTAAGTTAATCTATCGTAATTGACAACCCCAGAAATAATATTCAAAGTATGAAGTTCTTTTTGAGTATTCATAATAGTTTCCTCATCAATTAAACTTTGAGACCATTCGGTGATACTTAACCATTCTCTAACATCTTCCAGTTCCTGTTCGTAACGATTGGCTATGGTTTTATCTATATTTGGAATAGATTTAAAATCAGCTGTAGTAGTGTTGATAATGTTTAGAATGGTTTTTAGATCCTCTTTATTATTTTCAATAAAATCTTCACGAACTGCAATTACAAAACATGGCCAGGGTGTAGGGCAGTTGCCAATATTTCTGAAAATACCCCGGTCGACAATGGGTTTGGTGGTGAATTTTTCCCACATGAAATAATCGGCAGAACCATTAGTGAGGCCTTCAATGGCGCCATCTAAATCTTTTATAACTTCAAAATTTAAATCGTTTTCTATATCCCAATGATGGTTTTCAGCATTGATATAGGCCATTAAATGTGATCCTGAACCATAACGACTTATTGCAGCTTTGGTTCCTTTTAAATCTTTAACTGTTTTGTAAGGTGAATGATGAGCAACATGAATTCCCCAGTTTAAAGGACTCTGAACAAAAGTTTGCACAATTTTGCTAGGGTTTCCTTCAATAATATCTTTAATAATACCTTCTGTAAGGATTATGGCAATATCAATTTCTTTTTCACGTAACGCTTTACACATGGCACCTGTGCCACCCGGATAATCCTTCCAACGCAGATTGATACCCTTTTGCTTGTGTTCACCATTCTTTAATGTTAAATACCAAGGTAAATTAAAATGTTCCGGCACGCCACCAATAGTAACTTTCTTCATGAATCCTTCTCTTTTAAATGGTAATTTTATTTAGTGTATAAGTTATGAGTTTTTCTATCGTTTCGGAAGGATTTTTACTAAAATCTCCGGTGGCTCGGTTGGCAATAATGGCATTTAACGACACAGCATGATGTCCTAAAAGTTTGGATAACCCATAAATTGCAGACGTCTCCATTTCAAGATTTGTCACTGTCATTCCCTGAAAACTAAAACTGTCTATTTTTTTATTTAGATCCGGATCTTGAACTGGAAGGCGTAAAACACGTCCCTGTGGCCCGTAAAAGCCACCAGCAGTTAGTGTTACACCTTTAAAGATATGATCTTCAATTAGTATGTTTTCTAAAGCTTGACTATTTTTTACTAAAATGGGTTTTGCTTTGTTTAAATTCCAGCCGGTATGTTTTATAAAAGCGTCTTCATAATCGGGATTACAAATGCGTTCTATACAATAGGAGTGGAGCATACCGTTAATATCTAAACCCGCGGAGCTTAAGACAAAGCTGTCTACAGGAATTGATGACTGCAATGCTCCTGAAGTTCCAATTCGAATGATATTTAGAGATGTTAACTCTTCTTTGGGAGAGCGTGTTTCTAAATCGATATTAACCAATGCGTCCAATTCATTTAAAACAATATCAATATTATCAGGTCCAATACCTGTTGAAACAACTGTAATCCGTTTGTCATTTAGTGTTCCGGTATGGGTTTTAAATTCGCGCTTTTGAGTTTTGAACTCAATAGCGTCGAAATGTTTCGAAACTTTTTCAACCCGATCCTGATCACCTACTAAAATTATGGTTTGAGCTATATTTTCTGGTTTCAAATTTAAGTGATAAACACTGCCATCAGGATTTAATATTAGTTCGGAAGCTTTAATACTCATGTTATGCGTTTTTAACTAATCGGTTGATGGTGCTATTAAATTGAAAATCTGATTTTTTCACCCCTCCATAAACCATGCGATTATCAAGTTCAGAAAGATAACGATGTGTACCTAATAGTACCTCATGACCTTTTCGGTTTAGGGTTAATTTGTTTTCTTCTTTATCAATATACACCATCAGAGTTTCAATGATTCTTATTAATTGCAAATCACCATAGCCATAGAACCCCTGAAAATGCAAGGCGTATCCTAATAAGTGATTCGTAGAATTAACATCAATATCTCTTACTATTTCAAGGATATTTCGTTCTAAATTATTTAAGCCATCCTTGGTAGCTGGAAATCGCTCTAAATGTGCCTTAAGGCAATTACTTAGATAGTCGAAAGATGATTCTTTTAGAATATAAGGTTTTAACAAGTT
Organism: Aestuariibaculum marinum; assembly: GCF_014596975.1. GTDB lineage: Bacteria > Bacteroidota > Bacteroidia > Flavobacteriales > Flavobacteriaceae > Aestuariibaculum > Aestuariibaculum marinum. The sequence continues at coordinate 341,563 of NZ_JACVXD010000001.1, forward strand.
GTGATCTTTGCCACAATAAATGCTCCAAACGGTTCGAGCTAAATCAATATCTTCCGGAGTTAACTTTATTTTATCGTTGTAATGTTTAAGAAGTTGTCCACTCGTTAATTCGTTCAGCGCTTTCATATTCTTACTTCTTCTAACACGACCGCTACATACTAAATAAAGAGGAAGGTCAATTTTCTTCTGCTGAATTAAACTAATCACAGCAATCATGTTGATGTGACAGAATAAATCGTATTCAAACCAAAGTATAATTTCAGTAAAATCTTCGGTATGATTTAAAACATCTAAAGCAGATTTTATTTTTTCAATTTCTAAATCAATACTATAAAACTGATCAAAGAACTGTTTTCTTAGGGCATAAAACTCCTCAGAGTACACCTGTTCTACGGTAGGGCCTTCACATAACATTTCCTGCCAGGTAAGTTTTTTACCTTCTATATTTAACTCCTCTAAGCGGTTGGTTAAAACGGTGCCGTTGGTAATATGTAGTGAAGTTTCACTCATTATTTATCCGCCAACGCGCTTTACAAGAAACCCTTTATCTTTAAGCATTTGCATGATTTTATCACGGTAGTCTCCTTGAATAATAATTTTATCATCTTTAAAGCTACCTCCAACACTTAATTTGGTTTTTATCTCTTTTGCTAATATTTTAAAATCGCTCGTGGCTCCCGTATAACCTTCAATAATAGTAATAGGCTTGCCTTTCCGTTTTTCGTATTTACAAATTAAAGGATCGTCCTGCATCCATATTCCCGTTTCTTCTGTTGTCTCTTCTATTGGTTCTTCCGACACGTGATCGGGAAACAGATTTTTTAACTGGTCTTGTAAATCCATTTTTTTATTTTTTAATGAGTCCTAATTCTATTAAACGCTCTGTTAAAAATTCACCTGCAGTAATATCTTCAAAAGCTTTAGGCGTGTTTTCGTCTACACAACTGTCTAAAACATCTAATTTCATACTACTGATAGGGTGCATGAAGAACGGAATAGAATAACGTGAGGTGCTCCAAAGTTCTTTTGGAGGATTCACCACACGATGAATGGTCGATTTAAGCTTATTGTTTGTATGTCGAGAGAGCATGTCCCCAACATTAATCATTAATTCGTCGGGTTCAGCGATAGCATCAATCCATTCGCCTTTATGGTTTTGTACTTGCAAACCACGACCTTGAGCTCCCATTAATAAAGTAATTAGGTTAATGTCACCATGAGCGGCAGCACGAACAGCCTCTTTTGGTTCTTCTGTGATAGGCGGGTAGTGTATTGGTCGAAGAATAGAGTTACCATTATGAATATATTCATCAAAATACGTTTCTTCCAAACCTAAATGAAGCGATAAAGCACGAAGCACGTATTTCGCAGTTTTTTCTAACATTTGGTAGGTTTCTTTACCAACCTTATTAAACTCAGGTAATTCTTCAACAATTACGTTATCTGGATATTCTGCTTTAAGCTTGTCGTCATCTTCCACATACTGTCCGAAATGCCAGAATTCTTTTAAATCGCCTTCTTTTTTGCCTTTAGCACTTTCTTTTCCAAAAGACACATAGCCTCTTTGTCCTCCAATGCCTGGAATTTCATATTTCTGTTTTATTTCCAGAGGTAAACTAAAAAAGTTTTTGACTTCTGTATATAAGTTTTCAACCAAGGTGTCATCTAGAAAATGACCCTTTAAAGCAACGAAACCAATTTCTTCATAAGCTTTACCGATGGCGTCTACAAATTTCTGTTTTCTGGAAGCATCACCCGAAATAAAATCGGATAAATCTACACTAGGAATTACGTTCATGTGGCATTTATTTAAAATAAGACTCTATACAAATGTACAAAAACATTGATAAGTTTAGAGTATACTATTTTGTTTATCGTCCACTTATTTTATAGTATATTTGATATAAATCAACCCACTAAACGACATCTAATTATACCACTTAAATATGGAATTTAACACCGAATTTCTAAGTCCTAATTTACAAATTGAAATTTACAGAGCATTATTAAAACCTCGATTGATTGAGGAAAAGATGCTGGTATTGTTGCGTCAGGGTAAAATTAGTAAGTGGTTTTCGGGTATTGGACAAGAGGCAATTTCGGTTGGAGTGACCATGGCTTTAGGCGCTGAAGAATACATATTACCAATGCATAGAAATTTGGGAGTATTTACAACTCGAAATATTCCATTGCACCGATTGTTTGCGCAATGGCAGGGGAAAGAATCCGGGTTCACTAAAGGAAGAGATCGCTCGTTTCATTTTGGCACGCAGGAATACAAAGTGGTGGGGATGATTTCGCATCTTGGACCTCAATTAGGGGTTTCCGATGGGATTGCTTTAGCGTCTAAAATAAATAATAAGAACCAGGTAACCGCTGTTTTTAGTGGAGAAGGCGGAACCAGCGAAGGGGATTTTCATGAAGCTTTAAATGTGGCATCGGTTTGGCAATTACCTGTGTTATTTTGTATTGAAAATAATGGTTATGGACTCTCAACGCCAACAAACGAGCAATATAATTGCCAGCATATTGCTGATCGAGGTATGGGGTACGGCATGGAATCACACATTATTGACGGAAATAATATTATCGAAGTCTATTCTAAAGTTTCAGAAATTGCCAGAAGTGTTCGTGAAAATCCACGTCCTGTATTAATTGAATTTAAAACCTTCAGGATGCGTGGTCACGAAGAAGCAAGCGGAACCAAATATGTCCCTCAGGAACTTATGGATGTTTGGGGTGAAAAAGATCCTGTAGAAAATTATGAGCGATTTTTGAAAGAAACAGGTGTTTTAAATGACGGACAAATTGAAGCTATAAAAGCTGAATTTACTAAAGAAATCACCGATAACTTACAGATAGCATTTGAGGAAGAAGATATTACGCCTAATGAAATTAATGAATTAAATGATGTTTTTCAAGTTATTGATTTTGAGCATTTTAAGTCTAACTCAGAAGTTGAAGAGATTCGATTTGTTGATGCTGTTTCTGATAGTTTAAAACAAAGCATGCAACGACATGAAAACCTGGTGATTATGGGACAGGATATTGCTGAATATGGTGGCGTGTTTAAAATTACGGAGGGGTTTGTTGAAGCTTTTGGAAAAGAGCGTGTTCGCAATACACCCATTTGTGAGTCTGCTATTATTGAAGCAGCAATGGGATTATCAATTGCAGGTATGAAAAGCGTCGTAGAACTTCAGTTTGCCGATTTTATTTCTTCCGGATTTAATCCGGTTGTGAATTATTTGGCTAAAAGTTTTTATCGCTGGGGACAACATGCTGATGTAGTTTTGAGAATGCCATGCGGAGCAGGAGTGGGAGCAGGACCCTTTCATTCACAAACTAATGAAGCCTGGTTTACAAAAACTCCCGGATTAAAAGTAGTCTATCCTGCATTTCCATACGATGCAAAAGGATTATTAAACACAGCTATTAACGACCCGAATCCAGTGTTGTTTTTTGAGCATAAAGGATTGTACAGAACCATAAAACAAGAGGTGCCTATAGATTATTACACCTTACCGTTTGGAAAAGCCTCACTTATTAGATCTGGCGAAGAGATTACCATTATTTCTTATGGCGCTGCTGTGCATTGGGCGTTGGAGGTTTTAGATAGGCATTATGAAATAAAAGCTGATGTAATTGATTTAAGAACGCTACAGCCTTTAGATATTGAAGCCATATATACTTCTGTCAAAAAAACGGGACGTGCTATTATACTTCAGGAAGAGTCTCTTTTTGGTGGAATTGCCAGTGATATTTCAGCATTAATATCAGAACACTGTTTTGAGCACCTAGATGCCCCTGTAAAGCGGGTGGGAAGTTTAGATACCCCAATTCCTTTTAATAAGCGATTAGAGGAACAATACTTGCCTAAAGTTAGGTTTGAAGATGCGTTAATTGAATTAATAAATTACTAGTAAATCTTTTGTTATAAGGGTGTTACGGTGAAAATTTGTCAGTTTTTATGAAAAATTTTCAGTCTATTTAGCATGGTATTTTTTTTGATGTTTTTAGGTTAAAATAAATGTTTAATTTAAAATCAATAGTTATGAGTACTTTAATTCCAACAACTAATAGAAACGGTAATAAAATTTCAGACTCTAACTTTAATTTGTTACCAAATTTAACATCTTGGTTCGATGAAATATTGGATCATAGATTCAGTACAGATTTCATGTCTAATTTTAATACAGGAATTTCATCACCTGCTGTAAACATCATGAATTCTGAAAATAAATACACTATAGAAATGGCTGTGCCAGGACTTAAAAAATCAGATTTTAATATTGACATTGACAACAATGTGCTCTCTATAAGTGCAGCTACCGAAACAGAGCATGAAGAAGAATCTGAGCAGTATACACGAAGAGAGTTTGGTTATTCTTCGTTCAAACGAACATTTACCATTCCTAAAACTGTAGACCTCGAAAAGATTAAAGCCGAGTACAATGAAGGTATTTTAAATATCCATTTGCCAAAAATGGAAAAAGACAAAACTAAGTCCATTAAGAAAATTGATGTGTCTTAGAAAGTAAAGAGGGCGTTAGCCCTCTTTTTTTATAATCCAGAACAAATCAAATTATCGTATATTTAAGAAAACCTCACTGAATTGAAAACGATTGTAATAACTGTAGCTTTTTTGTTAAGTCATCCTTTAATACCTTATGACATACAGGATAATTATGTCTGGCATGATTTAAAGGTAACAGCAACGGCTTATAATTCTCTGCAATCACAAACCAATTCAAGACCTCAAATTACAGCTTTTGGAGACAGTTTAAAACCAGGTTTAAAAGTTATTGCTGTTTCAAATGATTTGTATAAAAAAGGACTTAAATACAATACACCGGTAAAAATAAAAGGGCTTGAAGGAATATATTATGTAAAAGATAAAATGCCAGCGCGCTGGCAAAATAAAATAGACATTTATATGGGAGTTGATGTAAAAGCTGCCAAAGCTTGGGGGTGGCGAACCATTACCATAGCTTATGGCGAGCTTATAGATGAATAGCTTGTTTTATTTTGTTTCAGCTTCCGAAATAATAAACGGATAAGCTTCTTTAACCTGTTTTAATTCTTCCGATGTTAACTCGGTGGCAGGTTTGTTTAAAACATTTAAACAATAATCGTTTCTTAGTTCGTAATAAGCAGCAGTAAGCCTGTCCTGTACTTGAATAAAGCGATTATATGTAGCTTGTGGGTGTGTTAATAGTGAAATCACAGCTTTTGATGGGTTATCAGACCCTTCAGGGTTTTTAATACCAGTGCAATACGCACAAGATCCATCACCGTTATTATTAATAAACAGTTTTGTTAACGCTTTGAGCTCGTCTAAATCAATAATTTCGTTTTCAACCATTATTTCATCTTTGTTATTGATTGAAATTCGAAATAAGTTGCGTTCAGGAATCATGGTTTCACAGTCTGTACCCGGTGGACATTCCGCTGGAAGTTTTCGGTTAATACCTTCATCCGAGGAGATCGTCGCGGTTACCAGAAAGAAAATAAGTAATAAAAATGCAATGTCTGCCATAGAACCAGCATTGACTTCTGGGTGTTGTTTTGAAAGTCGCATAAGAATATGTTTAGAGGTTATATGTTAATTACCTCACAAAAACAATACCATAAACAAAAGAGAATGAATAGGTTGGGCTATTAATGCGAATTTTAATTAAGTATTTCCTGTTTTATTGATAAAATAGGAACGATTTTTGTTAAATCAATGCAAAATACCGCGTACAACGAGGTGGTTTAAATTTTAAGAAATATATTTGAATGAAATATAAACCGATACGTTTAGGCGAACCCAAATTTTAAATTGACAATGAAGTTAGTTTCGTTATATATTATCATATTTTCTATATCGTTATCTGCATACGGGCAATTAGATAACAGAAAAACGTCTGTAGCTATTCCTGCGGTTGAGACCAAAAAGGAAACCAAGTCTAAAACCATATTGCCTGCTGAAAAGAAAGAAGACCCTGTGGTGTTTGGGAAATTAGATGTTCCTGATATTTCTGCTACAGGACTAAACACCCCTAAAAAGTCGTTTTCATTATACGAAGAGGAATTTGGGAACCCGGGAGAATTATATAAAAAGCAAATCGATAAAAATATAGCCGATTTAAAACTATCGCCAGAGGAAGTAGAACAGTTAAACGGAAGTAAAACTGATCAGTATTTTGGGGATTTTAAAAGCAATGCCAAATTTGTTAACGTCGTATATCGTGATCATGGCGCTGTTGATGGCGATATAATTCAGGTTCGTGTCAACGACGATGTTATCAAATCCAGAGTGTATTTAAATGGCGGATATCAGGGGGTTAAAATTGATTTAAGACCTGGATTAAACAAAATAGACTTTGTAGCTTTAAACCAAGGGCAATCTGGCCCAAACACCGCTGAGTTTAGAGTGGTCGATGATCAGGAAAACTTAATTTCAGGCAACCGATGGAACCTTGCCACAGGTGTTAAAGCCAGTATAATTATTGTAAAAGAATAATACTATTTAATAATTCGTTCTATAGCTTCAAGTTCTTCATGGCTAAAGCTTAAATTGTTTAGTGCTTTTACATTTTCTTTTAATTGATTAGAAGAACTTGCGCCTATTAAAACAGAGGCCACTTGTGGCTGACGTAAAATCCATGCAATAGCCATTTGAGAAAGCTTTTGGTTTCTAGACGCCGCGATAGTGTTTAAGGCCTGTATTTTTTCAATTTTTTTATTTACCGCATCGGTGTCTAAATAAGTTAAACTTTTTGATGCTCGAGAGCCTTCAGGAATACCTTTTAGATATTTATCGGTAAGCATGCCTTGAGCTAATGGCGAAAAGGCTATACAACCTACACCATTATCCTCTAATGTATCTAATAAGCCTTCTTCAACCCAACGGTCAAAAATCGAGTAACGCGCCTGATGCAAAATAAACGGCACATTTAAATCTTTAAGTAGTTTCGCTGCTTCGGCGGTTTCTTTGGGTTGATAATTAGAAATACCCACATACAAGGCTTTTCCTTGTCGGACAATATCAGCTAATGCGCCCATGGTTTCTTCTAACGGGGTTTCAGTATCAGGTCTGTGGTGATAAAAAATATCGACATAGTCCAGATTCATACGCTTTAAACTCTGGTCTAAGCTTGAAATTAAATATTTTCTGGAGCCCCAGTTGCCATAAGGTCCCGGCCACATATCATACCCTGCTTTCGATGCTATAAAAAGTTCATCACGATACGGTTTAAAATCCTTTTTAAAAATGGTTCCGAAGTTTTCTTCAGCCGATCCGTATGGTGGGCCGTAGTTGTTCGCTAAATCGAAGTGCGTGATGCCTAAATCGAATGCGGTTCTTAAAATATCTCGTCCGTTTTGAATACTATCTACAAATCCGAAATTATGCCATAAGCCCAAAGATAATGCCGGTAGTAATACACCGCTTTTACCTGAGCGATTATAAGTCATGGTATCATAGCGCTGTTCGTTGGCGTAATAGGCTTTGGTTTGGCTTTTGTCGTTGATTTGCATAAATATGTATTTGTTTAATTGGTTTGTAAAGATAAATTTCTTTTCAAAATTATTACAGTTTAAATCTATCTTATTGAAGATTAGAATAAATAAAAACTTCGAAATTTTTATACCATTTATTCGTCATAAACCCTGCAAAGGTGTTATTTTTGCACGCCTAAAAGTTAAATACATGTCTATTACATCGAAAGCAGAATTAGAACAAGAAGAGCGTAAAGCAGGGAAGGACTTATATAGTTATCAAAAAGGAGCCATCAGTAAAATTTTTCAGGCTTTTGATGAATCACGTGACGATTACCACTTGTTATACCAGTTGCCTACCGGTGGAGGTAAAACGGTTATTTTTTCTGAAATTGTAAGACAATATTTAAAAAACCACAACAAGAAGGTGTTAATCATGACACACCGTATTGAGCTGTGCAAGCAAACATCTAGAATGCTTACAGAGTTTGCTGTAGAGAATAAAGTGGTTGATAGTAAGGCAGACTTAAGCGACCAGGCCAACTACAGTTGTTTTGTGGCTATGGTTGAAACTTTAAACAACCGTTTAAATGACAACAAACTTGATATTTCAGATATAGGTTTAGTGATTATCGATGAGGCGCATTACAACTCATTCACGAAGTTGTTTAAATTCTTTAGCCAGTCATTTATACTTGGAGTTACAGCAACCCCTTTGAGTTCTAGTATTGAATTACCAATGACCGATAATTACGATGAGTTAATTGTTGGAGAAAGTATTGAGTCGCTTATTGAAAACGGATTCCTGGCACGTGCTGATATGTACACGTATAACGTAGGGTTAACCTCGTTAGTCGTAGGTGCTAATGGTGATTATACCGTGAAATCTTCAGAAGATCTGTATACAGCAGATGACATGTTATCGAAATTGCTTCAGGCTTATGAGGAGCGTTCAAAAGGGAAGAAGACCTTAATCTTTAACAATGGTATTAACACGTCTTTACACGTTTACGATACGTTTAGAAGAGCGGGGTATCCTATTGCGCATTTAGATAATACCAATACTAAAAAGGAGCGTGCTCAAATCTTAAAGTGGTTTAAAAATACACCGGATGCGATTTTAACCTCGGTGAGTATCCTAACGACCGGATTCGATGAGCCATCAGTGGAGAGTATCATTCTTAACCGAGCAACAAAATCGTTGACCTTATACTACCAGATGATTGGTCGTGGTTCTCGTATATTTAAGAATAAGAATAAATTTACGGTTATAGACTTAGGTAATAACTTTTACCGTTTCGGGCCATGGGGTGATAATTTAGACTGGCAACGCATCTTTAAATCACCTAACTATTACCTGGATTCTATTATTAGTGATGAAGAGTTAGAAAGCAACTTCCGTTACGAAATGCCAGACGAATTACGTAAGGAGTTTGGAAATAGTAAAGAGGTGTATTTCGATATTCAAAAAACGTATGTCGACTCAATTAGAAGTGGAGAGTCTTCAAAAGTGGTCTTAGAACGCTCAATAGAGCAACATGCCAGAATATGTATTGAAAACAGTGAGGATGTTTACGATGCCATTGGGTTAGCTAAGATGCTGGGCGATGATATCGATTTCAGAATTCAACGCTATACGAAGTGCATTAGTAAAAGTACTTACAATTTTGTAGAATGGTTAAAAGACGATTATCGCAAGAAATTAAACTCATACTTACGTCAGAACTTTGACGAAGTGTTTGAAGATATTCATGGGTATCCTCCGGAAGATTAAATATATCTTACAATAATTATTAAAACGAAAAAAAAATAAATGTACCTTTACGCCATATAAGTGTGTTAGGCAATTTTTATTTAATTTTTCCATTTTTTTTTCAGAGGTCTTGGTTTAGGTTTTTCATAAAAATTCACTGTAACATTCAGTATTAATAGAAAACGAATTATTTATGGCAAAATCTCAGGTTACTTATAACAAAATTGAAAAAGAAAAGAAACGTTTAAAAAAGCGCGAGGAAAAGCAGAAGAAGAAAGAAGCACGTAAGACCGAAGCGAAGGAAAATCCTAAAGGAATTCAGTTCGCCTATGTAGATCATAACGGCAATTTAACTGATACACCACCGGATCCACAACTAAAAGAACAGATAGACCTGGAAAGTATTGAAGTGGGAATTCCAAAGAAAGAAGAACGCGAAGAGGAGGAGCCGGCTGCTAAAGAAGGTAAAGTATCATTTTTTGATACCTCTAAGGGTTTCGGATTTATTTTAGACAGTATTAATCAGGAAAAATATTTCGTTCACGTTAGTGGTTTACTTGAACCTATCTCTGAAAATGACAAGGTAACTTACGAGCTGGAACGCGGACCTAAAGGCATGAACGCTGTAAGAGTTAAAAAAATATAATTTGCAATAAGAACTAATTGTATATTTATGAGTATACCTCGTAAAACTGTTTTAATTGTATTGGCATTTTTTGCTATCTACGTGATTTGGGGTTCTACCTACCTGTTAAACAAAATAGCCGTTTCCGAATTACCACCATTTTTTTTAGCGTCCTTCCGTTTTACTTTAGCGGGAATAATCATCTTTGCGATTTCTAAAGCAATGAGGTTGTCTTTGTCAATAACAAGAAGACAACTTATCAACTCAATCATAACCGGGTTTTTATTTCTGGTTTATGGTAATGGCGTGTTTGTTTGGGCTTTAAAGTATGTTGATAGTGGTTTTGGAGCTCTGGAAGCTTCAACACAACCCTTATTCATTTTATTACTTTTAAAGCTTATAGACGGAAAAAAAATGCAGACCAATTCTATTATTGGTGTCACCCTAGGGGTTATTGGAATGTATATTTTGGTGAGCCAACAAGAGCTGGTAACACAAGAAGGAACCTTACTAGGTATGTTTATGATTTTAACTTGTGTATTAAGCTGGAGTTACGGCAGTATATTTGTGTCTAAAGCCGATTTACCAAGTAATTACTTTGTCAGTACCGCCTACCAGATGATTGCCTCAGGGGTTATGTTAGCAATAACCAGCGTTATTTTAGGTGAAACCTGGGTAGCTCCAAATAAATGGAGCTCTCAAGTGACTTTAGCCATGGTGCTTTTAGCTGTCTTCGGAAGTGTTGTAGCATTTACATCCTTCAATTATTTACTTAAAGTGGTATCACCAGAAAAGGTGTCTACTTCGGCGTATGTGAATCCTGTTATCGCTATTTTTTTAGGTTGGTTTGTTCTAAACGAACCCATTAGCTTTCAAACCATAATCGCTGCTACGATATTATTAACCGGTGTGTATTTTATCACTACCAAACGAAAAATTAAACTCAGACCTTTTGGACGTTAAAAAAGCTTTAAAATACATGTTTTTTAGTACGCTGGGCTTCGCATGTATGAATGCCACAGTAAAGTACCTGAAAGACGTTAATAGCTATCAGATTGTATTTTTTAGATCTCTTGGATCTTTATTTTTTACTTTCGGTTTTCTTTTAAAAAACAAAATTCCCATCATCGGAAAACATAATACACTGCTCATTGCGCGCTCTGTAGTGGGGGCGTCTTCTATGTTATTGTTTTTTATGTCGGTGAAGTATTTATCAATTGGGACAGCGGTGTCTTTACGGTATACGGCACCTATTTTTGCAGCTATAATGGCCGTATTTTTACTTCGTGAGAGAGTAAAACCCCTGCAGTGGCTGTTTTTTGTTGTTTCATTTATTGGGGTAATCGTCTTAAAAGGTTTAGATAAGCATATTAACAGTTATGGATTAATACTGGTGCTTATTGCGGCTGTTTTAAGTGGTTTGGTGTATATCATAATCAGTAAAATAGGTAAGCGGGAACATCCGGCGGTTATTGTCAATTACTTTATGGTTACCGCTACTGTTTTAGGTGGTGTACTTTCAATTGGTAATTGGGTAACGCCTAAGGCTTCAGAATGGCCTTTCTTATTCTCTTTAGGGGTATTTGGTTACATCGGTCAAATATACATGACCAAAGCGTTTCAGGCGGCTTCTACAAATATTGTGGCCCCTTTAAAATATATAGAAGTTGTTTTTACAGCGGCTATTGGTGTGATGGTCTTTCAGGAGATCTATACGATTTGGAACCTACTGGGTATTGCATTAATTATAGGTGGTTTGGTGCTAAATGTCTGGTACAAATCTAAATACATTAAATAGCAGAGCAATACAGGGGTAATTCTTGTTCTTAACTAATCAAATTGGTACTTTTGTTCGCCTTTACATAAAATCAGGGTAGCACATGTCATTTAAAACAGCAGTCAATAACGTTCGAAGAAAAGTGATGCACAGCATTACTAAAAATGTAGGAAGCTCTTATAAGGAGCCTGAATACGGTTCATTGAAGCCGGAAGACATCAAACGGGTGCTAATTATAAGGCCGAATCATAGATTAGGGAACCAGCTGTTGTTAACTCCAATTGTTCAGGAGGTTATTGCAACATTTCCTAATTGTGAGATTGATTTGTTTGTTAAAGGCGGTGTGGCATTTCCCGTATTCGAAAATTATCCTGAAGTCCATAAAATCATTCAGTTACCACGTAAACCCTTCAATAATTTATATAAATACGCGAAGAGTTGGGTGTCTATAAAAAACAAATCTTACGATTTAGTAATTAACGGTGACAAAGACTCCTCTTCAGGACGCTTATTAACTCAGCTATCTCGAGCAAAGTTTAAAGTATTTGGTGATGTAAATGAAGAGATTCAAACGTTGCACCCCGATCATAAACATATTTCAAAATACCCGATTTATAATTTACGCTATTATTTAAAACATCTTGGGGTTGACCTAAATGAGCGTGAGCTGCCTACTTTAAACATTCGCTTAAACGACGAAGAAATTAGTAAAGGTAAATCTATTTTAGACGGTATTAGCAAAAACGATAAACCCTCTATTTGTATTTACACCAATGCTACTGGGGACAAATGTTATTCTCAAGAATGGTGGGAGACGTTGTACCAGCGTTTGTTACAGGAGTTTCCTGAGTTCAATATTATTGAAATGTTACCTATAGAAAACATTTCCCGAATTAACTTTAAAGCGCCTAATTTTTACAGTAAAGACATTCGAGAGATGGGTGGCGTACTTCATAATACAGCTATTTTTATTGCGGCTGATAATGGCGTAATGCATCTTGCAGTAGCTTCAGAAACCCCTACAGTCGGCTTCTTTTCAGTAACCGATGAGTATAAATATGGTCCGTATGGTAATGGCAATATCGCTATTAATACCAATAACACCACTATTGAAGACTGGATAGAAAGTATTCGTAAAATTCTTGAATAAATCATAGGCCTGTAAAACAAGTATATAGCTCCTGTATGATTGTCATCTGGAGATTTTTTTTATGAGCTTTTACTTAATTTGGAATAAAGTCACATGCCAAGCTAATTTAAAATCACTATAGATTTCCTGATTAGGCTTGATTTTTACTGAGTTTTGTTTACATTTAGTTTCGAAGTAGATCCTTGAACTATGAATGGCAAAAAAATATCTTTCTCTCTATATTTTTTAGAAAAAATAAGTCCTTTATCTAATGAGTTTAAATCCTTTTATCAGCAGCAGGTTAAGCATGCTTTGTACAAAAAGGGGAGTATTTTAAATGAAAGTGGCACCTTGTGCGATAAATTGTATTTCATTAAAAAAGGCATGATTAGGGGCTTTCATAACATTGAAGATAATGAAATAACCACATGGCTTAGCTCCGATAACGAACTGGTAACCTCTATAACCGGCTTTTTTAAGCACATTCCGGCATCAGAAAATATTCAGGCTATAGAAGATACCTATGTTGAATATTTAAGCTATGACGATTTTCAAATAGCCTTGAGTAAGTATCCTGAAATGGTACGAATTTTTAATATTCTGCTTATTGAATATTATATACACGCCGAAAACCGCACCCTCTTATCACGTATTCCTTCGGCTAAAGGTCGGTTTGATCATTTTGTATCTAATGGCAATACCTTTCTTTTAAATCGCGCACCTCACAAGTTTTTAGCTAATATGTTAAGTATGAGACCCGAAACATTCAGTAGAATCTTAAAGGCGAATGAGGCTGATTTTGCTAACGAAATGGAATCTTGATATATGTCAAGACAATCTGTTTTAACAATCAATTTTCTATCATATTTAATGAAAACATAATACTATTGTAGGGTAAATTGCTAGTATCTACAACCCTTTTGTTTGCTATTAAACAAAAGACTTAACCTACTAATTTTTATTTTTTTATTATGGTATCTTTAGTTATCACTTCAACAACCATACTTATTGTTACCTTCGGATTAGGCATAGGTATAGGTTATCACATTGGTCAAAGGCATAACCGAAAAAGCATTAGTCAATAAGGCGTTAGTTACTGTTTGGAATAATTAATTTGAATAGAGTATTAAGGCAACCCCAACCATAATACCTAGAAGCGGAACAAGTTTTTTACGTTTGTTTTGCTCTTTAAAAATTAGTCCTCCTATAACCACAGCTATTAAAATCTGACTGCGTTTTATGGCGGAAAGTAACATGATTAAAGCGTCAGGGTCCTGTAGGGCTTTAAACGAAAAGTAATCGGCCATCTGAAGCAAAATCCCCACTGCTGGAATGGTCCATCGGAATTTAAACGCCTTGCGCTTTTCTGCGTTCGGGAAAAACGTAATCGATAGTACAGCCAGTAAAATTAATGTGGTATATAAGCAGAACCAAAACTGTAGTGTCTGAGGTTCTAAGCTTAAGTTTTGAATTAAGAATTTATCGTATAGACCTGCCGAAGACCCTAGGAATGTTGCGCCTATAATAGCAAAAATCCATTTGTTGCTTTTAAAATGAATCCCTTCTTTTTTTCCGATTTTCGAATATAAAAACACCGAAAAGATAATTAAGAAAAACCCTAGCCATTGCGGCATAGTTGGGGCTTCTTTATAAATTAAAATAGCCCCGATAAACGTAAAAAACGGACCCGCAGAGCGAATAGGGGTTACAATGGTAATCGGTAAATGTTTTAAGGCCTGATAGGCTAAAATCCAGGACGCCGCCATAATAGCCGACTTTATAAAGATAAAGCCATGCTTAGATAATGGAATATCGGTTATGTATAAGCCAATATATTTTGCTAAACTCGGGTTCATTTTAGATAAAACAAACCAAGGTAACAACAATAAAAAACCAGCTAAAATAGTACCAAAAAGTACCGGAAACACTTCATTGCCTTGCACGGCATGTTTTTTACATAAATTATGTAAGCCTAAAAATAATGCTGCAAGCAGCCCTAGATACATCCACATGGCCGCAAAGGTAATATTTTAGGGTATTTTACAAGGGTATTATTCCCACCAAACCACAAAAAACTTTTGAACAATTCCGTTAGGAAACTTCACCCAGCATAATGGCGATGTTTTGTTTAAAATATAAGCATACACAGCTTCATAAAACTTGTCATAAGTAAGCCAGTTACTTTGTGTTTGAGTTTCAGATAACCAATTGATTTTGTTTGGAATATAAAATTTATTGTTATCTAAAACTTTAAGATCTTTAAACGAAATATAAAACCCTTTTATACAGGTTTTATTCAGAAGTTCAAACGATATGTTGGCATCATTATATGGCGTAAAAAGCTGAGCCTTAAACAAAACGCGTTGTTGCAGGTTTTTAATATCTAAATTTAAATCTTGTAACAAAGGCTGTGTATATGGGTTAAAAAGCAAAGGCAGCTGCTTATTTTTAAGTTTATCCAGCTTTTTAACTAAAGTATCTTTTCGGTTTGGACCAATCCAATGGTCGAGTTCGGAATCCCCAACACGAGCATCATGTAAATAGAATTTATATACTATTTCCAGGTGTATCGGTTGGTTGTTATATAGCAACAGCGCGTCCAGTTCACCTAAAGTGAGCTTATCCTTTTGTATTTGTATATTTTCAGCTAAAATGGTTGTGTGCTCATCCTGAGACAGTTCATAACTCACAAAGCGCTCCACACGTTTTCCTAGACGTAAGCCCTCTGGTACTGACTGGTTAAAGTTAGAAATGTTATGAGAGGGGATGTCCAGTTGTTGTAAACCGTACACATCTTGATGCTGCCAAAGTAAAGGTGTGTTTACATAGCCTTCATATTGTAATTGAATGTCTTTGTCTTTAAAATGTGGCATAACGCTAAAGTAATTGAAATCCACCTTTGAGCCAAGCCAATGGTTGACTAAACCCATTAGGTAAAATTCCTTTTTTTTTGTAATTTAGGTTATTAAATATTTAGACAACACATTATGAAAGCTCTTACATTCCTTCTTAGCCTGTTTATATTAACCATTTTTTCCTGTGGTAGCACACAATATGCCGCGACACCTGAAGAAATCCAGGCTTTAAAAAAGCTGGTAGATAGCAAGTCGTTTTATATTGAGTCTGAATGGGCTTATCCCCAAGTAACAGCTGCTATGTCACAGGTTTTAAATTCACCTTTAATGCGAGGTGGGGCTAGTGGTGGTGGAAACATTAATTTAATAGGTAATCCTAACTTTTTAAAGCTGGAAGGCGATAGCATCACATCGTATCTACCTTATTTTGGCGAGCGTCGTATGGGAGGTGCTTATGGTGGTACCGACAGTGGTATAGAGTTTAAAGGATTAGTCAAAGACTATGAAGTTAAACCTAACAAGCACAGTGGGTATACGATTAAATTTGACGCCACAAGTAATAATGAAAATTTTGATGTTAGCATCGATTTATATCCCAACATGAAAAGTTCTATGACCTTAACAGGAAACACCAGAACAACCATACAATATACTGGAGAAGTAAGTGCTAAAAAAGAAGAGGAGTAAGATCTTAATTATCATTTAGATACATTGATGTAATGAAGGAATCGACAGTTTCCGATGATTATCCGTTAACCCGATTAGTTCGTTATGTGAATTTAGTAGGCGTATTGCTGTTTTCAATAGGTATTTTTACACCCAATTCAGGTATAAAATATATAAGTACCCTGTTTTTTGTGTATTTCTATTTATGGATTTTTATATTATTTCTTGCGTCAGAAATCGGGTTTGTTATCGTAAACAAAAGCAATCTTTTTAAACACATTCAATCCAGCTGGTGGGTTGCGCTTGGTGTTTTATTTCCAATAACCCTGTTCATTATATTATCTGCAATGATGGTTTTCCAGTAGGTTTATGGATGCAAAAAAGTCGTGTTTTTGTAGTTTATCGGTTAAATACAGCGTTCGTATAATATTTTATTAGTGGTAGCTTTAATGTTTTAATTTTAAACCTATTAAATTTTATGCCTTACTATGAAAGCCCTTTATTCTTTATTAAGCATTGTATGTATGTTATTAACTGGCATGTGGAGTTACGCGCAGGAGACTGCCAGTATTTTAGATGATGTACCACCTCAATACAAAAAATCAAGCCCTATATATTTATTATCGGATTACCAACTGAATAACACCGATACCATTCCGGATTTTGCTGAAAAGCCAAACAAATTAAAAATCTCCGGAACCATCTACGAAAGTGATGGTGTAACACCTGCTAAAGATGTGGTTTTATTTATTTTTCAACCTGATGAAAACGGCGACTATAAAATGAAACGCGATAGTAACCGTAAACGTTATGTGCACCACCGCGGTTGGATTAAAACCGATGCCGATGGAAAATATACGTTTTATACCTTCATGCCAGGTAAATATTTAGGAGCAAAAGAGCTAAAACAAATTCACAGGATTGTTAAAGTGCCTGGGCAACCAGAACAAGGATTATCATCGTTTTTCTTTAATGACGATCCGTTAATCCCGGAGTTAACCTTATCCTGTAGAGCGGAAGCTGTTAAAAGTATGCTGCGTTTAGAAATGAAAGACGGTATGCTTATAGCAAACAAAGACATTACCTTAAAGAAAGGTGTCGATATTTTAGCTCAATAATTTTTACTCTGTTAATCGAATTTCAAACAGGCATCCTAAGGGTGCCTGTTTTTTTTACTTAAAATATCATAAACAGGGTGTTATTTTAAGCTTTTCAGAGGATTATATGCGTATAATTTATTAAATTTAATAGCCGGCTTTAACCAACTACCAACCAACGTTTTAATTTAAATATTCGAGGTATTTAAATGACCTATTTAATAAAACCCGTTAAGTATGGACATTACTATCGAGAATCCCCGGTTTTACTTCAAGCTGTTTTATCTTTTAGCTTTTGTTTTTATTTACGCCATGGTGCTTTATAAAAGTGTTAAACGCAAATACCACTTGCGTTCGGTATTACTTATGTTAACCACCATATCGCTGTTTACGGTTTTAGGGTCAAGGCTGTTTACCATCTCTATAGACCACTGGTTAAGCGTTATACAGTCGCCAGCCACTGAATTTAATAACCGATCGGCCGTAGGAGGCTTGTTGTTTGGTTTGGTTGGTTTAGTGATCTCTCAGCGCGTTTTCGGGTTTAATCGGCCCATGCTGGATTTATATGCCTGGTTGGGGCCCATAGCCTTGGGCATTATTAAATTTGGCTGTTTGTTTAACGGTTGTTGCTATGGCGTACCCAGTAATGCCTTTTGGGCGGTTCGCTATCCTGTGGGTACCCATGCCCATTTCAATCAGTGGTCTGCGGGACTAATCCCTTCAGATATGGCGACCACCCTTTCTGTGCACCCTGTACAATTGTACGAAAGTCTTATTCTGTTTGTGGTTGGGTTTATAGTTTGTAAAACCCATAAGTATTGGCGTAAAAACTTCAGTGCTATAGTATCGGGCTTAGTGCTATTCTTTTTTATGCGCTTTGGCATAGAGTTTTTCAGAGATCCAAGCGGCTCCCAATTTAATGATGTGTATTATTACGGATTGCGCTGGTACCAATGGAGCATGCTTCTGTATGGTGTTTTGGCTTCAGTTATATTATTAATTTATGAGAGATACTTAAGCATAGAATTGATTAAGGGACGACAAAACTCACCCTTTCTTCATGCCGATTTTATGTATATCATCCTCATATCTCTGGGACTTTATACGTTTAAAGGCTTGTTGTCTACTTACGAAATTGCAGTGATATGGATTAAGTTTCTTCCTGCTATTGTGCTTTCGGGGTATTACTTATTTACCGATAACCGTTTAAAACGGTACCGTTGGATAACCAGTTTGGCACTCGTGATGCCAGTTTATGTGTTTGCACAAACCATTCCCACACAAAAGCCTGTAGTAAAACAATATCACCGAATTGATGTTGGTGGCTCTTTTGGCGATTTTGCAAATGAAGTCCGTTTTAATCCACAGGAAGGGGAGTGCGGCACCACTTACGACAGCCAGTATTTTAAACAAACCTACAGTGTTGTTGGCGGCGGGTACTCCTTTATTACAGAAAAGAAAAAAAGTAAAATTACCTATGGCGCTAATCTCTCAGCAGGAACCATTAAAAGCACGAATCTCTCTGCGAATACCAGCGAATCTGACTTTATTTTTGGTGTAAACCCTTATTTTAAAGTGGATGGCAAATGGCTGGGAGGCGGTGGTGGTTTTCAGTTGGGTAATTTAAGAGTTAATAAAGATGAAACTATAGATGAAAACAATATAGGAGATGCTCAAAAAACCTATACCATTTTACCTGAGTTTTATGTGCGTCTGGGGCCTAAAAAGTATTTTGATATCGATTATAATTACGGTTTTATGTATCCTTCGGCATTTCCAACATTATACTCCAGAGTAAGTATTGGCTCAGGATTTGGTTTAAGTGATAATTACAGTTTACGCTATGGACATATATTAAATTTAGATACCGGTTATATTTCAGCCGAAGCCTTAATAACCGAACAATTTGGCATCAATATCATGTATATCTTTGAAGAAGATTATTATTTGCCTTTTGATGATAACACCAGTGGGAAAATGGTGTTTTCTTTAAATTACAGATTCGGACATAAATCGAAATAAGATATACCAATGCAAAGCATACACCGCCTTTGTCTTAAACTGTATAAGGCCCCAAATAACAACTGGTAGCACTTAATGTTTTTTGGGGGTTTGTAAAGCCTGCCCATAGCTGCACTTCAAGACCTTGAAATACAGGCTCGAAATTTAAGGGGTAGGCCGAATCGCTACGTTGCACTGTGGGAGTAAAACAAGCAAATTGTTTTATAGCCGGGGCGTAAGCGACCACCAAAAGCCTATCGTCTGCATAAGCCATGCCTTGATTACTGTTATCTGTCCATTGTAGCTTTAAGGGTTGGTTTTCCTGTGTTTCAACAACTACATCCTCAAAACCACGTAACGACCCCATGCTTATTAATACTTTGTTATACTGTATTATAAAGTCCACACCGTTAAAAATGGTAGCTTCTTTTAAGTGATACGAAAACGCCAGATTGTATCGCGATTTACTCTTTACAGGTGCTCCAAAGGTCTCATTTAAAAGGTCTTTAATGGGGGTTAAAAAGCTGTGGATACATTTAAATCTATTGCGTTGCTTTTGTTGGGCTGGTGTTGGTGGTTTATGCGATTTGTTGGGTAGCGATCGTAACACTGCTTTACCGCGCCAGCGACTACCAATTACAGTCCCTACTTTTCCTGAGAAATCGCCTAAAACACCTTGTTGGTATGTTGCCATGATTTTGATTATTAAGGGGTTACATAAAGTAAATATACAAAGAAAAAACTGACTAATTTAATTTTATTGTAAGATTTTAAATATGATATTGTAGCATTGCAGGGGTTTGGTTCGTGTTTCCTTCGGGAATTCCTCGGGTTTTCTTCGTAAAATAAGGGTTTTACCGAAGGATTCCCGAAGGAATATCGAACATGACTCGAAGGAAACCCCTAAAACAGGCGTTTCAATTAAATGTGTATTTTCTTAAATAACAGCACTTTTTTGTAGGTATTTATGTATATTTGGGTGTATATATAATAGAAATAAACACACCAGTGTGTTTATACATATGTTGTAAGTAATTTAAAATCAGGTTCATGAAATTAAAAATAATAATAAGTGTTGTATTCTTTTTAACTTATTTAAACCACAGTGCACAGAATTTAGACCTACCTAAAGAAAACTTAATAGGAAGATGGAAATTTATCAAAATGATTGACGAAAATGGAAAAAAATTAAATCCAGATGTTAGTCTCACTAAAAATAGTCCAAAATTTAAAATTAAATTTCCCGACGTAATTTATAAAGAAAATGGAGAAAATATAATAGACCCTGACCATAAAACTCCTTTAAAAGCAAATTGGTATTGGATACCTAATTCAAAAATTGTAACAGTACCAGAAAGAACAGACTTTGCTTCAGACACAGTAAGAATCGAATGGATAAAAAAAGATAAAATTAATTTCATACGGAAAGGAGAACCTTTTATTAGGGTTTACAAAAAAAAATGAAACTACTTACAACACCAGTAGCCGTTGCACAAGCCCATAATTTTGAAAAAACATGATACATAAGCGCCCATTTTAAGGGCGTTTGTTGTTTTTTTTAAGTATTACGGTCTATCTGAATACAACATTTATGAATACAGCTCACGCTAAGAGGGCTACAAAAAATGCAATTAAATTATATAATGAAGTAAGATTACACCTATCTTTAGGTTTTAAAACACCAAATATGGTATACAAATTAACTGCTTAAATTCATGTTTAACCTGTAGCCATATTTCAGGACGAGACATTTGAACTAAAATCAAGAAAATAAAAGAATTTGAAGAGAATTGAATACAAAAGAAATGACCAAAATCTAAAAAAGGACTTCGTTCGAGCTGGAAAACTTCTGCAAAAATTCAATTTGGCTGACTACGAAAATGAACAGTTGAAAACGAAAATATTGACCGAACTTTTTGGAACAGTAGGAAATGGAATTTCAGTCGAACATAATTTCCATTGCGATTTAGGATACAATATTCACGTTGGCAAGAATTTTTACGCAGGTTTCAATTGTACCATCTTGGATATGGCGGAAGTTAAAATTGGAGATAATTGTCTTATTGCACCAAATGTTGGAATTTATACAGCTGGACATAACATAAATCCAATTGACCGACACAAAACTGGATTTGCGAAACCTACAACAATTGGAAATAATGTGTGGATTGGCGGACATTGTGTAATAATTGGTGGAGTTAAAATTGGAGACAATTCAATTATTGCTTCAGGTTCTGTTGTGACAAAAGACGTTCCAAAAAACACAATTTTTGCTGGTAATCCAGCGAAAAAACTGAAAGATATAGAAGCTGATTAATAAAAAACTACACACAATCGAATAGACGGCCGTGAACGCTAAGTTCACGGTGCGCCTCTCAACTTAGCGAAGCTATATCACGAAATTCTATATAATAAAATAACAGATTGAGTACACCACCGTACCCTTCGACTAGCGCTCAGGATAAACCAAGCGGGGCACGTATACGGCGGTTCAATAACCATCTTTTCAACTCGCTCTTTACACCTAATAGAACTATCTTCAACTTTATTCTTGGGCTACCAAAGTTAACTGGGATTTCAACACCCATTCACAAGCGTAAAAGTTAGTAATTTTAGCTATCTTAGTTCCAACCAATCCGCAACTGATTGTTATACCAGATCGTTAGCGGTAAAAGAATAAAAACTAAACGATGTCTGATTGTATATTAAAATTTTGGCCTAAAGAAGAGGTAAAGGAGATTAAGACTGAACAAATAAAAAAGGGACTTCACGACTCTAAAATTATTGATGAACCTAAAGAACTTTGGGGGGAACAAGGTTATGAAGCTGGATCAGCAATGAACGATTACTTTGAACCTGTATTGAACCCTGAATGGGCAAAGCAATACTTCCCAACAATTGCACTTATGATTGAAGAAAAAGGATACGGTGTTGAAAGTGGTGAAGAGGACTTCGAATACGTTGACAGATTAAACGTTGTATCCATTAAAGGTGGCGAAGGAGCTTTTGATTCGTGGAATAAAATGTGTGCTGAACTAGAAAAAATCACAGGGGACAAATACCAAGGTGGTTGGGAACTACTATAAATACATATTAGATATGTTTAAAAACCTTTTTAGTAAAAAACGTGAGGAAGAGTTAACTCCTCAAATTGACCTTACGAAGATTCTTCCAATAATTAAAGGAACTCAGCCTGAATTTGGTTCAAACATGGAAGTGGAAGCTCCAATAAACAGACCATGATTGAATTCCTGATACTTGGGAGGAAAAACATAAACTGGATAAAACAAATCCTGACGACAGAAATAGGATTGATTCAGATGGCTATACTATGTTAGAGAAATATTTAAATAGCCTCGAATAAAACACGGGGTACAACTATGTATGTGAAAAATATCGGAATAGGAATTTTAATATTGTTTCTCATTGGACTTGTTGGAACACTAACAATTGGAAAGAATAAATGGTTGAAATTGGTAAAGGAATAAAAATACGGTTTACAACAAAGACGCATAAAAATAATTAGTAATTTATTACAAAATAAATAGTTAGTGCGTATTTGGTTACTCTAATTTTCTTCACGGAAAGTTCACACAACTTTACTATCTTAGTTAGATAATCTGATAATTGTAGCGGATTTTCATTTAACGAAACTATGCACAAGCTGTGGTGTTCGATTATTACAACCATTAACCAATGATAAAATTCTTTAGAAAAATTAGACAAAGGTTAGTAACTGAAAACAAATTCAGTAAATATCTTATTTATGCAATAGGAGAAATCATACTTGTAGTTATTGGAATTTTAATTGCGCTTCAAATCAATAACAGGAACCTAAATAAAAGCAATTTAAAAGAATCTAAAGAGTTTGTTGTACGACTAAAAGCCGAAGTAAAAAGTAATATAGGTTTTGTTAAAGAGGAAATTGAAAAAAAAGAAAGCCAAAGAAGGAGTTCTTTAGCTATTTTAAAAATGATTGGTGAAGATATAACCAAACTTTCTTCAAAGACTTTAGACAGCCTAATCATTATAACTATGGCAAATGGCAATGTGGAATTTAAAAATGGAACCTTAAACGAAGGGCTGAATACAGGGAAGGTCGCACTTATTAAATCCGATTCCTTAAAAACACGTTTATACGGTTTGCCATCTCTAGTCGAAGAGGTTAGAAGTGGAGAAAAATACATGAACGAAGACCTTAACGAATATTTTTATCCGTTTATATATGAGCATATCAGTTTTAGGCAGATGGACTTTGAACACACTGCGCATGGAGAACTAATCGGGCCTTCAAAATTTAGCAGCCACAACAATTTAAATGTACTGAATATTCTAAAGTTTGAGAGCTTAATAGACAATATATTTTATAACTCTAATGTACAGATTGATAACTACCAAAGACTTAAAAATGAATTAGAAAACCTCTATGAATTAATCGAGGAATATGAATAAAAGAATGAAAGCATAATAATGATAGCTGTTACACAAGTCAATAATGTTGTGAAAAATAATATACAAACGTCCTTGTTAAGGGCGTTTGTTGTTTTTTTTAAGTATTACGGTCTATCTGGATACAACCTTTATGAATACTGGTAATGCAAAAAGGGCTACAAAAAATGCAATTAAATTATATAATGAAGTAAGATTACACCTATCTTTAGGTTTTAAAACACCTAATGCGGTGTACAAGTAAGTGCTTAAAATATGTTTAACCTGTAGCCATATTTCAGGATTAAACATTATGACTAACCAAAACATCGATGATAAAATTCTTTAGAAAAATTAGACAAAAACTGCTCACTGAACATAAATTCAGTAAATATTTGACATATGCTTTTGGAGAAATTATTCTTGTAGTTATTGGGATTTTAATTGCACTTCAAATTAATAATTGGAACCAAAAGAGAATTGAAAACAACAAGGAAAAATTAATTTTAGCAGAGCTTATAATTGACCTTGAAGAACAATCTAGATTATTAAAGGATTATGTAGAAACCGAATCAAGCTTTTATCAAAATGGAAAAGATATTTTAACTCATTTCGCTAAAAACCAAACCTTTTATGACAACGATACCATATACGCAAAGTTGAATTCTTTAGCTTCTAGAAGAACATTTACTCCATTAAACACAACCTTTCAAGAACTAATTTCCACTGGAACTATTGGAATTTTAAAAGATAAGCCAACAAAGAGAAAAATAATACAATATTATAAAGAGTTGGAAAGAATTTCATCTGTAATTGCCAATAACAATGTTCATATTGTTGATGGAATTTACCAGCCTGAAATTTTAAAACAGACATTGTTTACTTTAGATGAAGATGACCCTGTACTTGAAAACATGAATAAGTTAATTTTTGACAGAGAATCACTAAATAGTATTCGAAACACTTCAAAAGATTTGTTATCTGATGCAAATAACACGTTACATTTATTCAATTTAGTGGAACAAAGAACAATTGTTGCCCAAACCCATGTGGAAATTTATAAAACAATTTATTTACAAACAAAGGACCTACTCTTTGACTTGAATAATTAACTTAAGCCATTTATAGCTTATTACTAGGTTTAGCTTTCTAAATTAAGCACTTAAGAAATACGAAACTATATATAAAATAAGCCGTTACAGCTAATTCAAATAAAAGAGGAACTATGAAACAAAAATCACTAAATATATTAATTTTATTATTCCTCTTTTCTTGTTCGAATAATACCAAAAGAAACATTGAGACAGTTGAATCTTATTATTATCCACAAGGATATAATAATAGAACTGCTGCAGAATGGGAACCGGCTTTAGGAACATTGATAGTTTGGCCACTAAGTATTCCCTATAAATTAGCTATCGAACTTGCGAATGACAATCATCTATTCACAATGGTAGAAAACGAAGACGCTCGAAAAGAAGCAGAAAAATGGTTTAATGAATGGGGTATCAATCAAGAAAATGTGACTTTTGTTTATGCAAAACAAGGCGTTGATGCTTGGTGGACCAGGGATTGGGGCCCAAGTGCTATTTTTACAAGAAAAAAAGAATATAAATTAGCTGATGGAAAATATATTTATTCAACACCAGGAACCGATTTAGCCTGTAATGATTCTTTGCGATTCCTCTTCTTGGATGAAAATAATAAATTAGAACTAACGCAAATTGATGATGACGCCACAATTCCCCTTGCCAAACAATTGGGGTTTGATATTATGGATTTACCATTTAACAATACCGGTGGCAATGTATTGACGGATGGATTAGGAACAGCCTTTTCTACCTGTGTTATATTCGCTGAAAACAAGTATCACGGAATTGACAGTAAAAATTTTCTACATTTAAATGATTCTCTATTAGGTTTTGAACGCTATAATATCATTTCTAATTTTGAAAAGATGGGAATTCAACATATTGACTGCTTGTTAAAACTTATTGATGAAGAAACAATTTTAGTGGCAGAACCACCAAACGACCACGAACTCTATGACATCTACAATAATATTGTCACAAATGAACTTTCAGTGTTAAAATCACCCTATAATAAACCATATAAGATTGTAAGAATTAAGACCGATCGTTATAAAGATGAACGTTTAGCGGCCTATACCAATTCTCTTATATTAAACAAAGTAGTTTATGTTCCTCTTTTTGATATTCCACAAGATTCAATTGCATTACAAACTTGGGAAGATGCAATGCCAGGATATCAAATAAAAGGCTTTACGTTCGCTTTAGATGATGAGCCTGTTGTAACAGATGAATTGAGAGCACATTACAAATCTTATGGTTGGAACAGCGGAGATGCATTGCATTGCAGAACAAGGGCAATTTGGAATCCTGAAATGCTTTTTATTACAGTCAATAAAATTAAAGCAGAAGTCGATTCAAATCAAAACAATAAAGTATTTGCAACAATAATAGATTACAGCAAACAAGGACTTGTTGAGAATAAAACGGAGCTATTCTGGAAAATATCAGGAGCAACCGAATGGAATATTATTCCGCTCTTGCCAACCAATACTGATAACCTTTTCTCTGCCGAAATTCCAAATCATAATTCAGGCACAGCAATAGAATATTATATTTCCGCGGTTTCCAATTCGGGAGAAAGAGAGACTCGGCCAATAACAGCACCAATTGCAGCTTATAATTTTTTAATTAAGTAAACAACCAGTGTTCAAGAACTTATATGAAAAATTACTAGTTTTAAATAAACTACCAACCAATGATAAAATTCTTTAGAAAAATCAGGCAAAAACTGCTCGCTGAACATAAATTCAGTAAATATTTGACATATGCTTTTGGAGAAATTATCCTTGTAGTTATTGGAATTTTAATTGCGCTTCAAATTAATAATTGGAACAACGAAAAAAATAGAAAAAATGCTGAGAAAGTTATTATTGAACAACTCGTAGAAGATCTTAAAAAATCACAAATAGAACTTAAGGAAATCAAAGACTCATGTGAAGAACGAGCTAAAGCAAGTGCCATCGTGTGTCATGCCTTCTTTAAAAACGATACGCCAAATGACAGCATTTATAAATACATGCGCATACCTCTGGGTAACGCAGTATTTAGTCCTACACTAGGAACTGCGCGGTCAATCATTAATTCTGGTAATGTAACATTAATAAAATCTAATGATTTAAAAATTAAAATCACCAGATATGTAGAAATGGTTGAATACAAATTAAAAGACATAAACCGTTATGAAGAAACCTATTTTAGAAATGGACAGATTTTATTAAAAGAAGTGGTACAATTTACAAATTTAGTACCTAAAGAAACTTTATTTCATCAAATAACAGGTGATAATCCCTCTGTTTCAGACACTTTAAAAACTGACGAATTAAGAGCTATACCATACGTAATAGAGAAAATACCATTTGAAATAGATTTGAAGGAAATATTTCAAAATTATAAGGTGTTTTCAGCTTATAATTCTCTACTAGTAGCCCATAGAAATAGTGCTTATAGATATAATGATATATTGGAAATCACAAAGGTACTATTGGATGCACTTGAAAAAACATAAAAACGAAAATATATTCTAATGAAAAAAACACTAATCTTTTTCCTTTCAATCTTTTTGTCCTCAATCTCATTCGGACAGGAGAAAAGAGTTGTATCGAAAATTGATTCGACAAAAACACCAGAATTAGTTTTAATTCAAGAACTAACTATAAAAGCGCCTATCGATTCGGTGTGGAACGCATATACTACTAAAAAAGGTTGGGAAAGTTGGGCTGTGCCTCTTGCCGAAGTTGAGCTAAAGGTTGGCGGATATATCAAAACGAATTACAATGAGCAAGGACAAATAGGAGACAGCACCACAATTGTTACTCACATCATAAATTACGTACCGAAAAGACTTCTAACATTACAAGCAGAAATAACCGATAATTTTCCTGAATTTATGAGAAGTGACGCCAAGGATTTCTTCAATGTTATTTATTTTGATGAGTTAGAAAATGGAGACACTAATATAAAGTCTTTTGGAATTGGATATAAAAACAATCCTAAATATCTTTCGTTAATGAATTATTTCATACCTGCCAATGAAAAGACCTTAATGAACTTAATCGCTTACCTCGAAAAAAAGGAATGACAACAACAACAATGAGTAAGTATCTATAACCTTAACGGAAGATTAGACTAACTTTCGATTACGCTCAGGGCTAGTTGAATCCACTCGGGATTAGCTCCTCGGAACCTAAAGGTTTGCCAACGACAATTCTAAACTGAAAAATAAAGTAGACTAAACCCATAACGGATGGTTATTCATATTGCAATTATCATGTGTTTATAGAATATTCAATTAAAAAAATAATGAAAAGAAATAGTGAGGTTTATAGTCTCAATAAAGGTTATAGCTCTTTTATTTATAAAAGTGAAACGGGGCTAATGTATAGTTTTCCTGTTTCATCAGGTTTTATTGATTTGAGTTTTGAATTTGCTATTACAGAACATGATTTGAATGTATTAAAATCAAACAACTATAAATTTAAGGTGTTATATTATGTTGTATTTTATGAAGCTCAATCTACCTTTGGAATGAGACATACAACTCCACGAAAGTATACTGCTAAAGAATTTGAGATAGCTAAAAACAAAGTATTATATCAATACGAACCTGAGTTAAAGTTGTATGTTAAAGAATTTTCGAAACGGAGGAATTTAGGAGAAGATTATTTTCAATAATTCTGTAAACTTATATTTCCTCAAAAAAAGGATAATAACAATGTATAGTGATTACTCCTCCGTATTTTCATTCGGAAAATCCTCGCAAATTTGTTATATTAGTTAATAATCCAGAAATCCTGACGGGTAGTCATAAAACCAACCTTATTAGGGGTTAGAGAATATACTGATAATTAATGCATTATAATATATTTCAAAATAAAAAACGTCCTCAATGAGACTAGATCCAATAGATAAGTATTTATTAATTCCCATAAACCGGTTTATTAGCAATTCTACAACCAGTGGCATTTTATTATTTGCATCAGCTATACTAGCTTTAATACTAGCAAATTCCCCTCTTAAAGAGGCTTACCATCATTTTTGGGAACATACCTTCACTATAGGTTTTAGTGATTTTAAAGTGTCTAAATCCTTGCATCACTGGATTAATGATGGGTTGATGTCGATATTCTTTTTTGTAGTGGGATTAGAGTTGAAGCGAGAGATCATGGCTGGCGAACTTTCAAAGCCCAAAGATGCTATGCTTCCTATTTTTTCAGCAATAGGTGGTATGGTGGTGCCTGCATTTCTATATTTATTATGGAATTCAACAGGTGAAGCATCTAATGGATGGGGGATTCCCATGGCTACAGATATTGCTTTTGCATTGGGCATACTTTACTTGTTAGGTGATAGAGTACCTATATCTCTCAAGATATTCCTAACGGCTTTGGCTATTGTTGACGATTTGGGTGCAGTAATGGTTATTGCCTTTTTCTACACTTCTGATATTTCTACAATTAGCCTATTAATTGGTGGTGGTTTTTTTGCTGTGCTTTTATTAGCCAATATTTTAGGCGTCAGAAGTACTATATTTTATGGGGTTGTTGGCATTGGCGGCTTATGGATGGCGTTTTTGCTCTCTGGAATTCATGCTACCATTGCGGGGGTAATTGCAGCGCTTACAATTCCTGGTAATGTAAAAATTGGAGACACTTTATTTGTAAAAAAAATGAATGACCTTACGAATGAATTTGAACGAAGTGCCCCTAACAATGTTTCTTTAATTACAGCAGACCAGCTTCATATTTTAGCAAAAATAAGAAGTTACTGCAAAGGGGCTATGACACCGCTGCAACGTCTTGAACATCGTATGCACCCATTGGTGGGGTATGTGGTCATGCCAATATTTGCTCTTGCTAATGCTGGTATAACGTTTTCTGGTAGCTTTTTTGATAATTTGAGTAGCAATGTTAGCCTGGGTGTCATTTTTGGGTTGGCGTTTGGTAAATTTATTGGAGTTGTCGGTTTTTCTAAAATCCTAGTAAAACTGAAACTGGCAACACTTCCGGAAGGTGTTAATTGGAAACAAATTTACGGAACAGCGATGCTGGCAGGTATTGGTTTTACCATGTCGTTGTTTATAACAGACCTGGCGTTTGCGGATGCTGCTTATATTCTACAAGCTAAAATAGGGATTTTTATAGCTTCCCTTTTGTGTGGTATTGCTGGGTATTTAACCTTGCGAAAAGCCTGAATATAAAATCTGATTAACAACTTTAATAGGTAATAAAAGCTAATACTATGAATGCCATAACTTTTCGTTTGACTGTATTTTTTGCGATTGCTACATTGTCATTATCCATTTACGGACAAAATGTTGAAGGGTCTAATATTGTGCACAAAGGCGAGCAAGTTCCAGACTTTAGCTTAAATGATGAAAACGGGCAGTCATTCTCTATCGCCGACCAAAAAGGAAGTATCGTTCTTATTAATTTTTTCGCCACCTGGTGTGGTCCATGTGTTGCAGAAATGCCCTTACTACAGGATAAGGTTTGGTTGAAATATAAAGACCATACGAATTTTAAATTTATAGCCATTGGCAGAGGACATAACCAAAGTGAAGTGATTGCATTTAAAAATAAATACAAGCTTGGGTTCCCTGTATATGGCGATCAGGATAAGTCTGTTTACAGCAAATTTGCAACTGGTTATATTCCCCGAAATTATATTATAGATGCTGAAGGAACCATTGTTTATGCTTCGGTTGGTTTTACCAAAGAAGAATTTAAAAAAATGACTAAGACCCTGAATCATTTAATAATATCTAATTAATATTCAATACCTTATACCAACTACATAAATTTAAATCGATTCGGGTAAACTTTCTAAGCTTCAGGAAAACCTTTTGGGTTATAAATACAACAAACCAACACAAATAAATCAATTCTTTAAGGTGTTTTAAGTAAGAGAATTTGTAAATTTAAAGAGACGACACCAAAATGAGGCCTTAAGCTTCAGTTTGGTGGCTTTTATTCAATTAATAAATAACAAAACCCATGAAAGTAAACGGATATGCTGCGACAGCAGAAAAATCGAAACTAACACCTTATACATACGAATTGGGACCTTTAGGTGCAGAAGATGTTGATATTAAAGTATCTTATTGTGGAATTTGTCATTCCGATTTAAGTATGATTAATAATGAATGGGGCATGTCTCAATATCCTTTTGTTCCCGGTCATGAAATTATTGGTGAAGTTCTAGCAATTGGTGATGCCGTGAAAAACCTAAAAGTTGGAGATCAAGTAGGATTAGGATGGATGTCATCGTCTTGTATGAGCTGCGAACAATGCATGGATGGATCACATCATTTATGCGGAAGTAGTGAGGCCACTATTGTGGGAAGAAATGGTGGTTTTGCCGATAAGGTTCGCGGACATTGGTCATGGGTAATTCCCCTTCCCGAAGGCATCGATATGAGTAAGGCTGGGCCATTATTATGTGGAGGTATTACGGTTTTTAATCCGATAATTCTTGCGGGCGTAAAACCTATAGATAAAGTTGGTGTAATAGGTATTGGCGGTCTTGGACATATGGCCATTAAGTTTTTAAAACACTGGGGGTGTGAAGTCGTTGCATTTAGCTCGAATCCAAACAAAAAACAGGATATTTTAAATATGGGCGCTAATAAAGTAATTAATTCAAGAGCACCAGAAGAGCTGGAAAGCATCGCTGGTCAACTTAATTTTATATTAAATACCACCAATGTGTCTCTTGATTGGAATTCTTATTTAATGACCCTTGCACCTAAAGGGCGTTTTCATACGGTTGGAGCTGTACTAGAGCCTATGGCTATTCCGGCATTTAGTTTAATTATGGGAGAAAAATCGGTAGGAGGAAGTCCTATTGGGAGCCCTGCACTAACTAAAACCATGCTTGATTTTTGTGTGCGTCATGAAATCTATCCACAAGTAGAAGAGTTTTCTATGAGTGATGTTAATGAGGCTATCGCACATTTAGAAGAAGGAAAAGCCCGCTATAGAATTGTCTTGAAAAATTAGTTTAACCCAGTGTATTTAATAGGTAATAATGGAACGACTACTCAAAATACTTATGTGTATTTCTTATTTATGCATCATACTGCCGGGCGAACATATTGCGATGCCAATAGGCATGTCTTTAATTTTTAGTTTTATGGCTGGTGATATATTGGGTGTCATGCTGTCCATACTAATTGTAGTAACTCTAATTATGATTCTGTTTACCGCTATAAAATCATTACAAAGGCAACGCCTGATAATCACTTTAGGAGGTGTATTTCTTTTACTTCCTTTAGGTGGTTATTTGTCGTATTTGTATAGTGATAACACTTATAAGTTTGTAGATGAAACTGTATTTTTTGTTACACTTTCTATATTTTTAGTGCTATATGCTGTAACCTTAGCGTATCTTGGTAGGAAGGAAAAAACCTCGTTGAAAGAAACTAACGGTTGCACAAACCATTGTACTCAATAAATCAAAATATTTAATATGACTAATGAGAACGTTCTGATTTGTAGCGATGTAAATGCGCGTGATGGAATCGGAATTGAAATCTATCAAAATGATGAACTGATTATGGAAATATTTCGTGATGATTCAACTAAAAGTAGGACTATACGACTTTTTAAAGAACATATTTCACTGGAATTAATGGAAAAATATATTCGATACTTTAAGAGGGAAATACCTTGGGATTTTGAAGACCATGATTGTGTTAAATAAAATATTTCATACAAAACTATAGAACCAGAATTAA
Organism: Aestuariibaculum marinum; assembly: GCF_014596975.1. Taxonomy (GTDB): domain Bacteria; phylum Bacteroidota; class Bacteroidia; order Flavobacteriales; family Flavobacteriaceae; genus Aestuariibaculum; species Aestuariibaculum marinum. The sequence goes on from NZ_JACVXD010000001.1 coordinate 374,205, forward strand.
GGCAGATTAAAAACCCTCAGAGCTAGCTGAATCCACTCGGAATTGCTAACTTTAACACGACATTAAAAACATCTAAATCAAATTATATTTCCAGAATTCGTTACGCAACCAAATTCCGTTTAATGCATCTATTAATAAAAACCTACAATGAAACACTTAATAATCCTAATTCTTTTAGCTGTACCTACATTAGCTTTAGCACAAAAAAACTTTATAGATCAACCTTATGTTGAGACCAATGCCAAAGTAGACACGCTGGTGGTTCCTGATAAAATATATATGTCTATACTTTTAAATGAAGCCGATAGCAAAAACAAAACGTCTGTTGAAGAGCAGGAAAAAACACTGGAAAAGACACTAAAGCAACTAAATATCGACACCGAAAAAGACTTGTCCTTACAAGAGTTCTCAAGTGATTTTAAAAATTACTTTTTAAAAGGGCAGAATGTCGTAAAATCTAAAATGTATGCGTTAGTGGTAGGCGATGCTGTGACCGCCGGAAAAGTATTAGCCGAATTAGAATATGTAGATATTTCGAATGTGAGTATAGATCGTACAGAGTACTCTAAATCTGAAGAATTATTATTAGAATTAAAATCTCGCGCCGTAAAGAAATCGCTTGTAACAGCTAAAACCATGGCTAAACCTTTAAACCAGAGTATTGGTAAGGCACTTTATATTTCAGATGGTTATTCCATTACTAATGCCTTGCAAGGGAAAGCTGCAGGTATTCAAATACGAGGGATGGCCAGCAGATATGAAGCTGAAGTTGCCGATCCTATTAATACCGAATTTCAGAAGGTGAAGTTTGAAGTTTCAGTTAACATAAAATATGCCCTCGAATAACTGGTGTCATTCATAATTATTTAAAATTTATAGCATGAATACCTTACTGATGTTATATGCTTCTGTAGACGGACAAACATTAAAAATATGCAACAGCATTGCTGACAATTTAAAAGAAAGGGGCATTAATGTAGAAGTGTTTGAAATTTCAAAGTTTAAAGGGAATTTACTAAACTATTCATCATTAATCATAGGAGCTAGTATTAGGTATGGCAAGCACCATAAGACTGTTTCAAATTTTATAGATAAACATATTGATACCCTGAAAAAGATGAAAACGGCATTTTTTTCGGTAAATCTGGTGGCCAGAAAAATAGACAAAAGCACCTTTGATACCAATCCTTATGTGATTAAGTTTTTTGAAAAGCAAGCTTGGAGACCAGACATTGTAGATGTGTTTGCAGGGAAGTTAGATTATCAATCCTATTCCTTCTTAGACAGCCTAATGATTAAACTCATCATGAAAATGACCAAAGGCCCGACAAAAACAGAAAAACCTCTGGAGTTTACAGACTGGAATAGAGTAGAGGCGTTTACTGAAAACATACACCTTGAGTTTCAATAAAGCAGTTTAGTTATTTAACTCCAAATAATTACTTCTTTTCTTACTTGTTTTTAGGTTATTGACTACATTTTAATTAATTTAAATGGCGTTATTTTAAACTAATAGGTTAGTTTGGAATAATTTATGATACAACTTATTTAATCTTAAAATAATACGTTTCATTAATCTTAAAACATACAGCTATGCAACTAAACAAAATCAGCATTACAATTATGTTCTTTGTAATTCTATTAGCTCAAACGGTAATAGGTCAAAAAATTACAGGCACAGTTTACGACGACACTAAAACACCACTTCCGGGAGCTAATGTTTATGTTAAAGGCACATCTAAAGGCACTACAACAGATTTTGACGGTAAATACGAGATTGAAATCGATGCAAAACATCAGGTGTTAGTATTTTCTTTTATAGGATATAAAACCAAAGAAGTAAAAGTAAAGGGTAAAACCATTGTTAATGTCACCCTGGAACAAGATTCAGCTACTTTAGATGAAGTTGTGGTAGTAGGCATGGCAGAGTCCAGGATGATGAAGAGAGAGCATGTTGTAGGGTATTCTATTGCGCGAATACCACAAAACACAGAAAGTTATGCTGCAATTAAGGAGAATGATTTTAAAGATGTTATTAAAAACCCGTTGTCTACATTTTCTGTAGATGTAGATAAGGCATCCTACAGCAACGTACGTCGTTATATAAATAACGGGGGCTTACCTCCGGCAGATGCTGTTCGGATTGAAGAAATGATAAATTATTTCAATTACGATTATAAAGCGCCTAAAGACGATGCCCCTTTTAGTATCAACACAGAATTGTCGGCTTGCCCATGGAATAAAGATAATTTGTTATTACATGTCGGGTTACAAGGCAAAAAGATACCTATGGATGATTTGCCGCCGTCTAACATCGTCTTTCTTTTGGATGTATCAGGTTCTATGAATAGTCCGAATAAGTTACCCTTATTAAAATCTTCATTAAAACTCCTTTTAGAAAGCCTAAGACCAAAGGATCGCGTCGCTATTGTAGTATATGCAGGTAGTTCGGGGTTAGTGTTACCGTCGACCAGTTGTAAGGATAAGAAAACCATTATCGAGGCTTTAGAAGGCCTAAGTGCAGGCGGATCTACAGCAGGTGGCGAAGGTTTAAAATTAGCCTATAAAATAGCTAATGAAAATTTCATAAAAAAGGGCAACAACCGTATTGTTATGGCTACAGACGGCGATTTTAATGTAGGGTTAAGTAGTAATTCTGAAATGGAGCGCTTAATAACCGAAGAACGTGAAAAAGGAATAGCTATTTCGGTTTTAGGTTTTGGGATGGGGAATTATAAGGATGATAAAATGGAAATTATAGCCGATAAAGGTAACGGTAATTATGCGTATATCGATAATTTATTAGAAGCCCGAAAAGTATTGGTGAGTGAATTTGGAGGGACCATGTATACCATTGCAAAAGATGTGAAATTTCAATTGGAGTTTAACCCGGTGCATGTTTCAAAATACAGATTGGTAGGCTATGAAAATCGTTTACTGAATGAAGAAGATTTTGAAGATGATACCAAAGATGCCGGAGAGATAGGTGCGGGACATACAGTTACAGCCTTATATGAAATTATTCCTTCTAAAAACAATAGCGATAAGGAGAATCGTCTAAGATACCAGACATCAGAATTGACAAGTCAGGCTTTAGAAAGCAACGATTTAATCACGCTTAAATTACGTTATAAAAAACCTGAAAAAAATAAGAGTTTGCTTATTGAGCAATCTGTACAAAACAAGCCTGTAGCATTTACCGAGACCAGTGATAATTATAGGTTCTCCGCATCAGTAGCAGAATTCGGTATGTTGTTACGAGACTCTAAATATTTAGGGACCGCCACATGGAAATCGGCTTATATGCTGGCAAAAGATGCGAAAGGTAGTGATGAGGAAGGCTATCGAGGTGAGATGATACGACTTATAAAAAGCGCCGAACTTTTAAGCAGTAATAAACAGGAATAGGACATATTTTTTTGTTTTCACTTACAAATATTTATATTGCTTGGTGTAAAATAATCTATATGAACTTTAGCTTTAATAATTCATCTTTTAAACCGATTTTATTTCTATTAATTGGAAGAAACTATCGTATCGTATTAAATTAAGTAAGTTCTAAAGATCCTTCATAAAATTTACAGGTGCGCAAATTATACATATTCTTATTTCTTACTACGGCTGTTTTAGGTGCTCAGGATTCCCAGCTTGATATCTTGAATTGATGCAGGATGAATTTAATGCAGAGCAGTTAGAAAAAGGCAGTCATGTGCAACTTATTTTTTCTAAATAATTTATCTTTATTTAAACATGTAAAACTTAAGCCATGAGCTTGTACAAAACCTTTGAAACCGAGCGACTTATTTTAAAGCCAACAACTACAGAAGATGCTGCCTTTGTTTTAGAGCTATTAAACACTCCTAAATGGTTAAAATATATTGGAGATAGAAAAGTACATACGTTAAGCGAAGCCAAATTATATATAGAAACTAAGATGCTTCCTCAGTTAAAAAGACTTGGTTTTGCAAATTATACAGTAATTAGAAAAACCAATCAAGAAAAAATAGGTAGCTGTGGTTTATACGACAGAGAAGGGGTTGAAGGCGTAGATATAGGATTTGCTTTTCTTCCACAGTACGAGAAACAAGGTTATGCTTTTGAAGCTGCTGGAAAAGTGAAAAATATGGCTTTTAATAATTTTGGCTTAACCGAAATTTATGCCATAACAACAAAGGAAAATAGTTCGTCACAAAAGTTACTTGAAAAATTAGGCTTAAAGTTCAAGAAAGTCACCAATATTCCAGGTGATGACGAAGATTTATTGCTATATAAACTTAAAAACAAATAAGGATAGAAGCCTTAATTAAATTTGAATATGTTAAAATGATCATTAGACAACTAAAAATATCAGACAATTCTATTTTGGCAAGTATAGTAAAGAATACTTTTACCGAACATGATGCTCCAAAATGTGGCACCGTTTTTTCTGATCCCACCACCGATGATTTATTTACATTGTTTAAACATAAAAACTCAATGTTATGGGTAGCTGAAGATCAAGGAGAAGTATTAGGTTGTTGCGGAATATACCCAACAGAGGGCTTGCCGGAAGGCTATGCAGAACTGGTGAAGTTTTACCTATCGCCATCAGCCAGAGGAAAGGGTGTTGGCACTAAACTTATGCAGCAAAATATTGAATCCGCCAAAGCATTAGGGTTTCATCATATTTACCTTGAAAGTTTACCACATTTTGCAACAGCCGTTAGAATGTATAAAAGATTTGACTTTCAACCCTTAGATAAACCATTAGGTCAATCCGGGCATACGTCTTGTAATATATGGATGGTGAAGGCGATCTAATTAAGTTAAAAAACACTAACAACCAACTAAATAGACAATGAATACAGATTATCTTTTTACCTCCCGAAGGTTAGGATTTCGAAATTGGCAAACAAATGATATAAAGGAATTTACAGCAATGAACGCCGATGCAGACGTTATGAAACATTTCCCTAAAACTTTATCTAAAGAGGAAACCAAAGAGTTTGTCGAGCGATTACAAGTCCATTTTGAAACGCATGGTTACAATTATTTTGCTGTCGATATTCTGGAAACAGGAGAATTTATAGGTTTCATTGGTTTAGCCTTTCAAACGTATGCTTCAAGCTTTACACCAGCTGTAGATATAGGTTGGCGTTTAAAAAAGCGAGCATGGGGAAGAGGCTACGCTACGGAAGGAGCGAAACGATGTCTTCAACTGGCATTTGCAGATTTAAATCTAAACCATGTTATAGCCACATGTACCAAACAAAATGAGAATTCTGAACGCGTAATGAAGAAAATAGGAATGAAAAAAGTTTCAGAATTTAATCATCCTAAACTTAAAGGCTATCCAGAATATGAAGTTTGCTTGTGTTATAAAATAACAAAATCCGATTGGACTAAAGCGAACGAATAGGGTTAAAATTATCGGAATAAAGGAAAACAAAATACGGTTTAAAGATCAAATGTTGTTAAAGGCTTTAAGTTTGTTGTCTATCGAAAATTCGTTTAAAATATCAACACATATAGTATTTTGTAAATCAATTTACGGAATAGATAATTTATGAGAACATTTAAAATTCTAAATATTCTATTAGCGTTTGTAGCCTTGGTTAGCTGCTCGAAAGAAAAGGTAAATGCTTCACCAAATATTGTCATTATTTATGCTGATGATATGGGCTACGGCGATTTACATATTCAAAATCCGAATTCAAAAATTCCAACCCCTAATTTGGATAATTTGGCAAAAGAAGGTTTGCGTTTTGCTGATACTCATAGCTCATCAGGAATATGTTCTCCCAGTCGTTATGCGCTTCTTACAGGAAAACACCACTGGCGAAGCAATCATTTTGGTGTGGTTCAGGCTTTTTACTTTCAAACTATCGCGAACAAGGATACTCCGTAAATAAAGCAACAAACTAACAACTATTTTAAAAAAATAAACTAAATCTAAATGAAGCTCACTTTTCTTAATTTATGTTCAGTATTAATTCTTTTAAGCTGTACTCAAAAAAAACAAGAATCTCTAAGCGTTCAAGCAGTACCAATTGATGGTCATGTAGAAGGCAATATTATTGTTGGACCATCAGTATTAAATGATCCTGATAGATTTGTTTGGGGCGGCAGTGTTGTAAAAGGAGATGATGATAAATACCATATGCTCTATTCTACCTGGGAGTGCGGAGATTCTATTCCATCATTTTCAAATTCCTGGGTGCTTAATTCTAAAATAGCTTACGCTGTTTCAGATTATCCTGATAGAGATTTTAAATTTCAAAAAATTGTGTTAAGGGGAAAAGCATTAGAAGGAGATTCTACAACCTGGGACGCACAAATGGTTCATAACCCACATGTAAAGAAGTTTAATAATAAGTACTATTTATATTATGGCGCCGGAAAAGATCCGGGGATGCAACCTGCAGGTTCAAAAGGCGAACATGTAAATAAACGAAACCGGGTTCAGCAAAGTCAATGTATTGGCGTTATTGAATTTAATAATTTTGAAGATTTGATGAACGGAAAATACAAACGTTTCGATACACCGCTTTTAAAACCCAGAACCCGGGTAAAACCTAATAATATTGTTAATCCTTCACCAGAAGGGACAGCGCCTAAGCCGGATAATATTATTGTAGTAAACCCTTCGGTTGTACAGCGTCCATCAGATGGAAAATATCTGTTATATTTTAAAGGTAACTTTTATAATCCCGGATGGCGAGGAGTCCATGGTGTTGCTATTGGTGATTCTCCAATAGGCCCTTTTACAGCAACCGACGACTTTGTATTTGATATTAGAAACGAAGATGGCACGATTGCCAGTGGGGAAGATCCTTATGTATGGTATCACAATACAAATAAAAAGTTTTATGTTGTACTTAAGGATTTTACAGGGAAAATTACAACAGGTCAACCAGGACTGGCATTACTAGAGTCCATTGATGGTATAAAATGGACAAAACCAAAAGAATCATTTTTTTTAAAAAAGGAAGTCACTCTTAAATCTGGAGACACGCTTCATGTAGATCGTTTAGAACGTCCGCAACTTTTAATTGATGAAGATGGAACTCCTAAGGTGCTGTATTCAGCATGTGCTTTAATTAACGTAAATCCCACTCAAAAAGGAGAGTCGTTTAATGTACATATCCCATTAAAACATTAGTGATAAATAGTATTTTATTAATTTTATAATGAACATTATTTTATGCTTATATCAAAAAGACAACACTTAATAAATGGCTGAAACTAAAATTTACAATTTAAGAATTGTGCCGCCTTCTCCTGTTTATGAAGAGGTTTTAGCATTTAAAGATTCATTTATTAAAACTTTTGGTAAGCAAACATACTCAAAATCTAAACCTCATATTACTCTGGCTCAATTTCAAATGCATACTGAAAATGAGCCTTATTTACTTCAGTATTTAAGTGAGTTTTCAAATCTTGAAAAGTTTAAAATGCAAATTGAAGGCTTTTACACTTTTATTTCTTCAAAGGCGCTGATTTTAAAGGTTTCCGATTCAGAAAATTTCAGTAATTTAATTAAACAAATGAAAGTAATATGGGTTAGAGATCTTCACAGAAAACCCAATACATTAATCACATCAAACACCCCTCATATTACTATTTCTAAAACTAAAAATCTTGATATGCTTCAGAAAAGTTTAGAGTTTTTCAAGTCGGAAGCTTATGTAAAAACTTTTAATGTAGATCATTTACTTTTAGTTTCCAGATACGATTATAAAACCTGGGATTCGGAATATCGCATTGATTTAACAGCATTAAATGATTAATCTTACATCGCCGAGTTCTTCAATTCGATAAGGGAATTTATCTCCTGGCGATCCGATAAACATAAAATTGATTGGGATGTGCCAGCGTTTGGACAGTTCTTGAATCTTTTCCGGACCAAAAATTCCGGGTTCTTCAATAAACTCGATATCAATATCTGGGTAAGCCCGGTCTAAAACTTCAATATCCAGTTTAAGGTTATCAGGTACATGAGTTTCATCCTTTACAACAGAAACGATTTTTAAGCGTCGTGTGTTTTCATTACTTTCTATGTATTGCAAAACCTTATTAAGAGTGGCAACATCATCATGATTAGTAAAAAACACAAAGTGCTGTGAATTAATGCGATGAATGGCGTATTTGATTTTTACATTAAGGTATTTAAATATGGTTTTCTTTTCAGGAGTAATATAATCCAGAAAAAACAGGACGGCTTTTAAAATAGCTATACGGTATAACATAAAACCTATAACCAGCATGGCAGGAATAAAATATTCTAAGAATACATTTAAATCTTCGGGGTTTAAAATAATATTTCCAACTAAAGCAATTGCAACCCCGGCTATAGCAATGAGTAATTGTATCCAACCGGCAACTTCTGGTCTGGGTAAATTTTTTCGGTTTACTTTTAAAAGCATATTACCAAAGCTGAACAATATCATTACACATAAAAAGGCAATGGTATAAATACCTGCAAGAGATTCTAAATCGCCTTCAGTAATTAGCAGGATGGAAGTAGAAAGTAAAAAGAAGGCAATAAATATTAAATAAGAACTACCACGTTTGTTTTTTTTAAGTAATACTTTCGGAAGAATTCGATCTAAAGCCATACGTTCAACCAAACCACCAACGCCAACATAAGAGGTTAGTACAGCGCCACTTAACACTAAAGCTGCATCAATAGAAACGAGATACAAAAGCCAGTTTCCGCCTGTTAAATGTCCCATAAAAGACAGAAGCGTATCTTCATTAGTAGTGATAGTTGCTAACGGAATAATCGATAAGGCCAAAAATGCCAATAGCGGATTAAAAACAGTAACGATAACCCACATATTTTTTAAGGTTTTTCTAAAAACGCCATCTTGTTGTTCTTCTACGTAATTGGCCGAACTTTCAAAACCACTAATACCTAACATGGCAGCTGCAAATCCAAAAAACAGAGCAGTAGCTATACTGCCTTTAACAGGAGCTTTAAAATTTTCAATCAGTACATCAAAACCGTTAGAAAACAAAAAGTATAAACTAAAAAAGCATAAAATAATTAATGAACTCAAGTGAAATATAAAAATAAATATGGCCACTTTAGACGATTCTCCAATGCCCATAATAACCAACCCCATGAAAATGAATAATAAAAAAATGGTTGCATAAACTATAGGTATGCCGCTCCATAAACTATGAGCATATTTAATCGCTTCACTAGATGAAATCACAGCGGTTGCCATATAAGACAATACCGTTAATGTTGCTGCAAACGAAGCTGTCGATTTTTTTGTAGTGTTAAGCAAGGCATTGTAAGCACCACCGTTTAAAGGTAATGCTCCAACAACTTCTCCATATATTTTTCGGTATAAAAATAAAATTGCTGAAACCAGAAGTAATGAAATCCAGGCATACTGACCAGCATATACAATAGATAGCGCTGAAACATATAAACAGGAAGAACTAATGTCGTTACCACAAATAGCTGTCGCAGCTAATTCGTTTAGTTGCTTTTTAGACATAATAGGATATTTTAGTCAAAAGACATGAAATCGCAGTTGGTTTATGTTATTACTAATTTAAGAATTTTTGTGCGCTTAACTGACTAAAAATAAAACTATTAATTGTTGTTCTTTCTTGGTTGTCTTAAAAAAATAAATAGACCTACTATTTTAAGATTTGACTTTGTAAATGCATTAGTTTACATTTCTATTGAATTTAATTTATTGATTTAATGCGTATTAACATATTAATGTTACGCAAAAAGCCTTGCGTATATTAATGAATTTCTAATTGCTGAGAATTGCGTATTTGAAAATTAACGGGTATTTATTCGAAATACTAAAAATACAGAAAAGTAGATTGACTCCTTTAAAATAGAAATAATTGATTTAAATTATTGTTGTAATAGTATTTTATGATTCTGTAAAATGAATGTTATTTTTGAAGTAAAAATACTACGCCGTGAGAATTGAGTATTTGAAAATTTCTAATCAATGATGCGGAATATTAAAATTATGAGAGGTATAAAAAATAGATTAATTTAATAAGTTATAACAATGAAATACTATCGTTTAATTAGATAAATTTATTATAGATACATATTATTACAAAAGTCTTTAAAATCGATTTTACTAATAATAATAAAGAAGGTGTTATTGGTCTGTAAAATCATTCAGTTAATATATTTTAACTTTTTGAATATCTATTACCCACGAAATATAAATAGCATAATTATTACCTTTGAATTATATTTCAATACGAGACTTATAAATATTTAGCTCTATGCCCTCAGAAAACCAAAAGTCAAAGTTTCTCGGAATTTCTTTAACCAAATCAATGAAACGCTTGGTAATTGTATGCTTTAGTATATTGATGGTAGTCATACTATTTCTTGCAATTTCTCCATCTATTGTTCGAAATCAATTGGAGAAACACGGTAGAGAATGGGTTGGTAGAAAGCTAAAAATTAACGACTTGTCTGTAAATTATTTCACTTCTACAATAACGCTAACTGGAGCAACAATGTTTGAAGCTAATGATAAGGATAAGTTTGTTTCTTTGGATAGTCTTATTCTTGATGTAGATCCTTTAGAATACTTTTCTTCATCTATAGTAGTGGAGCAACTATATATTAAAAACCTTTGGGTAAACATTTCTCAGAAAGATTCTATATTCAATTTCGATGATTTAATTGCTTTTCACAATACTGAAAATGATACAGTTACCAAACCAGATAGCGACAAGGAAGCTTACCTTTTTAGTTTGTCTGATTTAAAGCTAAACGGAGGCACCTTAATATATAACGATCAAACACACGATGTAACTCAGACTTTAAATAATTTATCCTTTTATTTACCTCATGTAGAATGGGGAAGAGGCTCTAGTAAAATGGATGCTTCATTTAAACTAACCGAGGGAGGACAGTTTGGAATTGCTTCAGAATTTGACTCAGAAAAAGGGGATTATTTAGTTCATTTAACTATCGATAACCTTGATATTTCATCATTTACTCCATACACTAAAGAGCATCTTAACATTTCGGAAATGGAAGGATTAGCTTCAGGAAAAGTTGATATTTCAGGAAACATGAATAACTTAAAAATAATAGATATTATAGGTAATTCTTCTTTAGAGGGCTTTGCTTTAACCGATGCTACCGGTCAGAAATTTTTAGCCGCACAAAACATCGTTTGTCCTATTGAAAAAGTGATGCCTATGCAGTCAGTGTATCAGTTAGGAGATATCATTATACAAGAACCTACAATTGATTTTCAGCTATTTAAAGACTCTAATAATTTTTATCGTTCCTTTGGTTTAGATACAACTGAAAGCTCATCCGAACCTGATGTAACATCTGAGAACCACAAGAAAACACCAGTAAAGTTTAGTGTAAAATCTATTCATTTAGAAGAAGGTAAATTAAATTTTACAGACCATACCACGGCAACGCCTTTCGTCTATAACTTCTCTAAAGTAAAGATGGATTTCAACGAAATTAAAAATGATTCCGATTGGGTAAATGGCAAGGCTTCTATGGTTTTAAATGATCGTGGACAATTAGCAGCAGACATTGGATTTAACCCTAGTGATGCAGCTATGAATATGAAGGTAAATTATGTGATTTCAGACTTTCAGTTAAGCGATTTAAACATTTATTCAATGGAATACACCGGTTATCCTATTCTTTATGGAGATATGTATTATAAAGGAATCATTGATATTAACCAGGGAAAGCTTAATCTTGAAAACAAATTAATTGTGCATCATGCAGAAGTTGGTAATAAAAAAGGAAGTCCGTTTTATAATTTACCATTAAAAGTGGCATTGTTTATATTAAAGGATAAGGACGGTGTAATTAATATGGATATTCCTGTGAGAGGTGATTTAAACGATCCTGAAATTGATATTCGAAAAATAATATGGCGAACGTTCGGTAATTTTCTGGTAAAAACGGTAACGTCACCGTTCAGAGCGCTCTCAAATCTTATAAATGTGGATCCAAGTGATATTAAAGAGATTAATTATACTTACATGGATACAACACTTGTTAACCGCAAAGAACATCAACTTGACTTATTAAGAAAGCTCGAAAAAAACAAACCTGGTTTAGATATTGAACTGGTATATTTTAATGATAAAAACAAACAAAAGGAAGAAATTGCCAAAGCATTAAAACTGGTAGATACAACAGAAATCAATGCTGTATCAAAGGCTTTTGATTCTACACGGGTAGCTAGTGTTAAAACTTATTTAGCAAGAGAATCTAACGATAGTACAAAAATTAAAATAACAATTCCATCTCCAACAAACCTTAAAAATACAGGAGCCCAACCTGTTTTTGAGATTAAATATAAAATGCAAGGAGAAGAGCAACAGGATTTTCAAATAGAGGAGGAGTAAAACAAATAAAAGCTATCAAAATTTTGATAGCTTTTATACCTAATAAACCAATTAAACTACAAACAAATTATTCTATAGGGAGTATAACCGTATCGATTACGTGAATAATTCCATTAGAAGCAGAAATATCAGCATCCATAATATTAGCCGAATTTCCAATAGCCATAATACTTAAATCAGGGTAAACATCAAAAGTAGCATCAGGCAATAAAGTTTCAATGGTACGCATACCATTTTTTGGCACCACACTATTAGAAGCTCTACGACCGGTTGTTACGTGGTATTGTAATACACTTAAAACCAGTTCAGCATCTAAATCGGTAATACCATCTATTCCTAGTGCAGCATACAAGGCACTAAAAGCCTCGTCGGTTGGAGCAAAAACGGTAAATTGATCTGTTCCATTTAAAAATAGATTTACAAGACCAGCATCTAGTTGCTCATCAACATACATTAAAGCAGCTACCAATTGAGTAAAATCTGCACCTATAGCAATCGCAGCTATAGGATCGGAACCTTTTTTGGGCGCAGCTTTAGCGGTTGAAGAACTATAAGTCGAATTAGCCTCTATAATTTCGTATAAAGAGGCAGTAGTGTCATCTTGCATGGTAGACATGTCTTCCGTATTACAAGACAACACAAACAAGGTTAACATTAAACAAGTTGCGATTTGGGGAATGCTTTTGTAAAATCGTTTCATCACTTATATGTTTTAGTTAATAGGTTAAAGATAAGCAATTTATTTAAAATGTTTAACTTTTTTTATAAAAAGTTAAACAAAGTAGTCTATAATGTAGGTTTTTAACATAATAAAAAGGGGTGTTTGTTTGAAAACATGTATAATTTTCAAAAAAATAATTACATTTAATACATCCCCAAAAAACTGTAAATCAATGCCTAAACAAAATGGAATAATAAAACTTAAAGGCGTTTTTAATGGCGTAAGTTATTACAAATTAAATGGTGTATACGTGGCTAGAAAGGCCGTTGGCCCTTCAAAAGAGCGCATTAATTCAGATCCTGCATTTATCAAGGTAAAAGCTAATAATCAAGAGTTTGCTGCAGCGTCAATGCTTTCAAAAGCATTAAGAGCAGGATTAGGTAATAACGCAAAGTATTTTAAAGACACCTATATGGCAAGTCGTTTAACAGGCTGTTGCCTCAAAATAGTACAAAAGGGTAGTGGTAACCTGGGGCAAAGAGAAGCCAATATACATAATAACACAACAGCACTAATAGGGTTTCAACTCAATAAAGACCTTGTTTTCAACAAATTAATTAGCGTAAAACCTATTGTTACAAATAATAGTAAAAGAACTCGTGTTTCAATAAATATTCCCAAAATCACAGCTAAAACTCATAAAAAACTACCTAAAAACCATACACATGTTCAGCTTACAGCAGCTTTAAGCGTAGTATCTAATTATGTATGGCAATCAGATCTCAATACGTATATACCAGAATTCCCGGCTATCAATGCTTTAGGCAGCGCACAGCAAAGTCATAAATTATTATGTAAAATAGAACACAAAAATATAAACTTAAATCTAGAATCACCTGTAAACAATAGTATACCAAAACAGGTTGCTGTAATGGTTTGGCTGGGTATAACATATTTTCAAAAACTAGATAACCAATTCATACCACAGCAAACAGCTAAAGCTATGGTGTGTGTCGCTGTGGTTTAAATCTTTGTGCATAGTATTAAACTGCAGGTTCACCCGTATTAAAGCCCAGTCAAACTTAAGTATACGCCGCAAATCAAATATACATAACTTATATCGAATTGCTGAGAATCGCTTATTTAAAGAAATTAATATTCTTGTACAGAATATTATAAATACACAAAACAAATAAATCATAATTTATAAGGATTAGCTAACCGTATTTATAAGATAACAACCATCCTAAATAGTATATCTAGATAATTAGCGCAGAGTAATACAATATTTCAAATACTAAGAACAGACTTTAAATAACACAAATCAAATTGAACTATAATTTATATTATGTAAAATAGGATATTTTGAATCCTCTCTATTTCAGTAGTTTATAAATAAAATAAAAAATAATTAACCGCTCAACGTCTAGAATCGACATCTCATCGTAATTATAAGCAAAACAACAAACTTAAATTATGAGAAAAATATCATTAGTAGTATTGTCTGCGATTTTATTATCGTCTTGTGTTTCTAAAAAGAAATATGTTGCTTTAGAAACCGAAAATGGTCAGCTTAAAAGCGAATTAACCAAAACAAAAGTTGAAAATGAAGAATTAGAAGCAAAATTTGACGCTATTCAAGCGCGTGTTGATGCTTACAATAACAAAATCAACTCATTAACAGAAGAAAGCAACGCAAAAATGGTAAACGTTGATGGCGTTGTTATGAGCGAAGATGCTAAAGCTCAAATGCGTGAAACGTTAAAAAATGTACCTTCGGAATATTTAGCTGGTGCCACTACTCTAAAAGATTCAATGAACGCTGCTATTACTTACAACATTAAAAACACAGCAAGCGATATTGATGAAAGTGATGATATCGCCGTAAAAGTTGAAGAAACTGTAGTTATGATTTCTATTTCAGATAAAATGTTGTTCAAATCTGGAAGTTACAGAGTAACTGATAAAGCTGATGCTATTTTACAAAAAATCGCTGATGTTATCAACTCTGAAGAAAGCTTAGATGTTATGGTTGAAGGACATACAGATGATAAGAAAATGATTGAAAGTGCGTCTGTAAAAGATAACTGGGACTTAAGTGTTTTACGTGCAACATCTGTTGTAAAACGTTTGCAAAACAATTTTGAAGTAGCACCAGAAAAATTAATAGCCGCTGGTAGAAGTTTTTACCAACCTTTAGTAAGTAATGATACTGCCGAAAACAGAGCTAAAAACAGAAGAACAAGAATTGTAATTTTACCAAATATCGATAAGTTTTTTGCGCTAATGGCTGCAAATCAATAAAACATATCTCTCTATTAATCCATTGTAAAAAAAGCTGTCTACCCTCAAAAGGCAGCTTTTTTTCATTTCTTCAATATTTGAATTCAGGGTTTATAAAGTCTTAAATCTTTATTAAAAAACCCATACTTCATCAGGTAAAGCATTCTAATCTGCTATATTTGTTAGCCTAAAAAATTGCTTTTACAATGAAATCCAAACCAAAAACAAAATCTGAAAAATCCAGATTACAGTTATTACACCAATATTATAGCTACACAGGGTTTTATGGGTTTGTTTGGAATGCCGTAAAAAAAGCATTACCCTACATTATTTTAGCGGTTGCTGGCGTTTATATTGTTAATCACTTTTTTAATATTAACGATCTACTGGTTCAGTTAACCAAAACATTACCTGTTTATGGCGTTTTAACCTTCTTTTTTGCTTCAGAAACTCTTCTGGGGCTTGTACCGCCAGAAATTTTTATTGCCTGGGCAGGAAAAATGCATGCGCCTTGGATGTATTTATTTTTACTGGCTATTTTATCATATTCAGGAGGTTTAATATCTTATTATCTAGGACATATTATCACTAAAATACCTTCCATACACAATTACATGGAGGTTAAAATGAAAAAACAATTGAAAAACTCTAAAAAATGGGGTGGTTTCTTAATTGTTGTTGGAGCACTCCTACCACTACCCTTTTCAATTTCCTGTATGGCAGCCGGCATTATTGCTTTTCCGTTTAGAAACGTCATGCTTTTCGGGTCCTTACGTTTATTACGTTTTTTAATTTACGGACTGGTGATTTTTCATGTGTTTTAAAAAAGTCTTAAAGTCGGGCTTTTTTTAATCTTTGTACACTATTTTTACAGGCAAAAATTTATACTATGTTTTCATTGCTTAACATTTTTAGAATTGTTGCCTTTTTAGAAGGGCTATCATATATTCTTTTACTTTTTATAGCTACCCCGGTAAAATACATGCTAAATGAACCACAATATGTCAAATTATTAGGCATGCCACATGGTTTATTATTTGTCGGATATATTGTTTTAGCTTTTTTAATAAAACCAGATTATAATTGGAACGGTAAACAATTTTCATTTATCTTATTCGCAGCTATATTACCATTCGGAACATTTTATGTGGATAAAAAATATTTAAAACCAGTAGTTTAATGATGTTTCAAGAAAAAGAAACTGAAAATATTATAGAATCTACCGAAAAGGTTTTTGAAACAACAGGTTTAGATCTTAAGCACTGGCTATACGATCATTTTTTATCTTTAGGTTTAAATGAGACTAGCGCGAAATACCTGAATATGTTCGCTCTTTTAGTAGTTTTGGGTGTTTTGGTGTTTATTATAGACTTCCTTATCAGAAAGTTTTTAAGAGGTATTTTTACGCAATTTGCCACCAAATCGAAAACTAATTTTGACGATTTGTTGATCGCTAATAAAGTACCAAGAAACATAGCTCACATTATACCTCTGCTTATTACTTTAGAGTTTATTCCTTTAGTGTTTACAGATTTTCCTGATTTTGAAAATTTTGCGGAAAAGACACTTAAGGTGTTTGCCATAGTATTGACCTTATGGGTGGTGCGAAGCCTCTTAAACACGATTAAAGATTATCTTAAGACCCTACCAAACTTCAAAGATAAACCTATAGCAAGTTATATTCAGGTGTTTATGATTTTCGCCTGGGTAATTGGGATTTTCTCTTCGTTTGCTATCATTACTGGAATTGAATTCTTTAAATTTATTACTGCATTAGGTGCTGGTTCTGCTGTGGCGCTTTTGGTCTTTAAAGACACTATTCTTGGGTTTGTAGCTAGTATTCAGGTATCCATTAACGATATGGTTCGTATTGGTGACTGGATTACTTTTGAAAAGTACGGCGCCGATGGAGATGTTATTGAGATTACTCTGGCAACCGTTAAAGTTCAAAATTTCGATAAAACCATTACTACCATTCCCACGTATGCCTTAATTTCAGATTCATTTAAGAACTGGCGTGGTATGACAAGTTCCGAAGGCCGTCGTATTAAACGAGCATTATATATTAAACAAAGTGGTGTCAAATATTTAGATGATGCAGCAGTTGAAAAGTTAAAAGGCATTCAACTCATTACATCGTATTTGGATAGTAGACAAGCCGATATCAAGTCGTATAATGAATCGCATAATATCGATAAATCTTTATCTCTTAACGGAAGAAATTTAACCAATTTAGGTGTGTTTAGAAAGTATATCGATTCATATCTTAAACAACACTCGGCTATTAATAAAGATATGATGATTATGGCGCGCCAGTTAGCACCAACAACGCAAGGCATTCCTTTAGAAATCTATGCATTTAGTAGTGATAAACGCTGGGAAAACTACGAATATATTATGTCTGATATATTTGATCACTTGATAGCAGCCCTTCCTTATTTCGATTTGGAAATTTTCGAATTGCCAAGTGATTCAAGCTTTAAAGGAAACTAACATTGTTATTCTAAATTCAATTCAGCATAGCATCAAGTCATAAAAAAAGGTGAATTCTAATGAATTCACCTTTTATATTTTATAAAAATGTTAGCTTATATATTTGCAGCTAACCAATCTCCTACTTCTTTAGTTCCGTAAGCTTTTCCGCCTTCGGCTAAGTCCTCCGTTACGATTCCTTCTGCTAAAGCTTTATTTACAGCATCTCTGATTACTTTTCCTTCTTCTAATAAGTTGAAGTTCTCAAACATCATAGCTGCAGATAATACCGTTGCCATTGGGTTCGCTATATTTTTACCTGCCGCCTGAGGATACGACCCGTGAATCGGCTCGAATAACGAAACACTTGTTCCTAAGGATGCCGATGGCATTAACCCCATAGAACCAGAAATTACAGAAGCTTCATCGGTTAAAACGTCTCCAAATAGGTTTTCTGTAATTAGTACATCGTAATCTTTTGGCCATTGCACTAAACGCATTGCTACAGCATCAACAAACTCATAAGACACTGTTACTTCAGGATACTCTTTTTCTAATCCTTGTACAGTCTCTCTCCATAAACGAGAAGTTTCCATAACGTTAGCCTTATCTACACAACATAATTTTTTAGAACGTTGCATAGCCGCTTCAAAACCTTTACGTGCTAAACGTGTGATTTCCTCTCTCGTATACATGTTGGTGTCGTAAGCGGTATTACCATCATCTTTTCTTCCTTTTTCACCGAAATACACTCCAGAGGTTAATTCTCGGAAAAATACTAAATCAGTCCCCTCAATACGTTCTTTCTTTAAAGGCGATTTATCTAATAGCGACGGGAAAACAAAGGTTGGTCTTACGTTAGCGAACAAGCCCAATTTTTTACGCATTTTTAATAATCCTTGCTCTGGACGTACCGGCGCTGTAGGGTCATTATCAAATTTCGGGTGCCCGATTGCTCCGAATAACACTGCATCTGACGATGCACAAATCTCGTGAGTTTCATCTGGATAAGGCTCGCCTACCGCATCAATCGCAGCAGCACCTGTTAAAGCTGGTTTCCAAGTTATCTCGTGTCCAAATTTTTCAGCAACAGCATCACTTACTTTCACTGCTTGCTCAATCACTTCAGGTCCTATTCCATCACCTGCTAAAAGTGCTATATTAAATTTCATTTATTTTGTATTCTTAATTAGTAATTATATTTAACATTTTTTCTGTGGCTTTAATTGCCGAAACCGTTTGATCGGAATCTAAACCACGTGTTTTAAACTCATTTTTACCGTTTTTCCAGGTTATAATAGTTTCACACAAGGCATCAGAATGACTTCCTGGAGGTATTCTTACCGCATAATCTATTAAATCTGGAAGGTTTTCATCTCGCATCATATAGATTTTGCGAAGTGCATTCATAAACGCATCAAACTGACCATCACCAGAAGCAATTTCTTCGTATGTATCACCATCAATTGTAATGGAAACCGTTGTTGATGGTTTTAAGCCTTTAGCATGTGTTAAAACGTATGAATTAACCTTGGTATGCTCTTCATAGGAGTAACTATCTAAAACGTCCGATATGATATACGGAAGATCTTCCTTAGTAACCACTTCTTTTTTATCACCCAACTCGATAATACGTTGCGTAACTTTTTTTAAATCGTTATCGTTGAGCGATAGTCCTAATTCCTGTAAATTCTTTTGAATATTGGCTTTCCCTGAGGCTTTCCCTAGCGCATATTTACGTGTTCTGCCAAAACGCTCAGGCATTAGGTCGCTAAAATAGAGATTCTTCTTGTTGTCGCCGTCTGCGTGAATTCCAGCAGTTTGTGTGAACACATTAGCTCCAATTACCGGTTTGTTGGCAGGAATCATAATTCCTGAAAAGTTTTCTACCAGCTTGCTTACCGTGAATAACACCTTTTCGTTTACACCAATTTCAATAGTTGGCATAAAATCGTTTATCATAGCAATAGTACTCGCCATAGGTGCATTTCCTGCACGCTCGCCCATACCATTTACAGTTAAATGTAAACCATCGGCGCCTGCATTTAAAGCCGACATAACATTGGCTACACTTAAGTCGTAATCGTTGTGCGCATGGAAATCGAAATGTAAATCAGGATACTTTTCTTTGATTTCCTTTACAAACTCATAAGATTCTGGAGGCGTTAAAATTCCCAAGGTATCAGGTAGCATAATACGATCTACTTTTTGCGTACTTAAAAACTCTAAAAACTGAAAAACATAGTCTTTAGAATTACGCATACCATTACTCCAGTCTTCTAAATAAATATTGGTTTTTATGCCTTTTGAAGATGCTAAAGCAATGGTTTCTGATATCTCACTAAAATGCTGATCTGCTGTTTTTTTAAGCTGGTAAGTTAAATGATTTAATGAACCTTTGGTTAAAAGGTTTTGAACTACTGCTCCCGCTTCAATCATCCAGTCGATAGACACGCCTTTATCGACAAATGTTAAGACTTCAACTTTATCTAAATAGTTGTTGTCCTTTGCCCATTTTGTTATGTTTTTAACTGCTTGAAATTCACCTTCAGATACTCTGGCCGAGGCTATTTCAATACGGTCAACTTTTAATTCTTCTAAAAGAAGTTTAGCGATGGTGAGTTTCTCTGAAGCAGAAAACGACACTCCCGAGGTTTGTTCACCATCGCGGAGTGTCGTATCCATTATTTCAATTCTTTTAGACGCCATGTATTACAACGGTAAAGTTTCAGCGAACGCTTCTATATCACCTTTCATGCTTTGTAAATAATCGATATCATCGAAACCATTTAGCATGTTTCCTTTTTTATAGCTATTGATATCAAAAGACTCTTGAGCACCAGTAGAAAGGATAGTTATTGTTTGCTCAGGTAGATTGATTTCGATTTCTGTTTTTGGGTCGTCATAAACCGCAGTAAAGATTTGCTCTAAAAACTCTGGAGAAACCTGTACCGGTAACACCCCAATGTTTAAACAGTTGTTTTTAAAGATGTCAGCAAAGAAACTTGATACCACACAACGGAATCCGTAATCGTAAACCGCCCATGCAGCATGTTCTCTTGATGATCCAGAACCAAAATTCTTTCCTCCAACTAATATTTTTCCTGTGTAAATAGGATTATTTAAAACAAAATCTTCTTTTGGTGTATCATCACCATTATATCTCCAGTCACGGAATAAGTTATCTCCAAAACCTTCACGCTTTGTTGCTTTTAAGAAACGTGCCGGGATGATTTGATCGGTATCTACATTTTCTAACGGTAAAGGCACCGCTGTTGTTGTTAATATATTGAATTTATCGTAAGCCATTTTAATTTCTAATTTTTGTGTTTAATCTTTGATTTAATAAATATTATTTCAACGATTATAATAATTCTCTAGGATCGGTTACTACTCCTGTTACAGCTGCTGCTGCTGCCACTAAAGGAGATGCTAATAAGGTTCTTGACCCAGGTCCCTGACGTCCTTCGAAATTTCTGTTAGACGTACTAACTGCATATTTTCCAGCAGGAATTTTATCGTCGTTCATTGCTAAACACGCCGAGCATCCTGGCTGTCTTAAAGTAAATCCAGCTTCGGTAATAATATCTAAAATACCTTCTTCTTTAATTTTATCTTCAACTTCATGAGATCCAGGCACTAACCAGGCGGTTACATGATCAGCTTTTTTACGTCCTTTTACAATAGAAGCAAAGGCGCGGAAATCTTCAATACGACCGTTGGTACAACTTCCTAAAAACACATAGTCGATTTTCTTACCAACCATAGCATCATCTTCATGGTAGCCCATGTAATCAAGAGATTTTTTAAATGTTGCTACACCTCCTTCAACAGCTTCTGCAGTTGGAATGTGTTTAGAAATACCAATTCCCATACCTGGATTTGTTCCGTAGGTAATCATTGGTTCAATATCCTTAGCATCAATATTTATTTCTTTATCGAAAGATGCATTAGCATCAGTTTTTAAAGTTTTCCAGTAAGCAACAGCTTTATCCCACTCCTCTCCTTTTGGAGATAATGGTTTATCTTTTAAATAATTGAACGTTGTGTCGTCAGGCGCAATCATACCACCACGAGCCCCCATCTCAATAGATAAGTTACAAACAGTCATACGGCCTTCCATAGTCATGTTTTCAAAAACATCACCAGCATATTCAACAAAATACCCTGTTGCACCTGATGTTGTTAATTGTGAAATGATATATAAAGCAACATCTTTAGGAGTCACCCCTTTGCTTAATTCGCCATTTACGTTGATACGCATTTTCTTTGGCTTAGGTTGCATAATACATTGTGTAGACAATACCATCTCTACCTCTGAAGTACCAATACCAAACGCAATAGCACCAAACGCACCGTGTGTAGATGTATGTGAATCTCCACAAACAATAGTTGCCCCAGGGAATGTAATACCATTTTCTGGCCCTACAACGTGAACAATACCGTTCTTTTTGTGTCCTAATCCCCAGTGGCTAATACCGTATTCACTAGAATTTTCTTCTAATGCCTTTAATTGGTTAGCAGATAAGGGATCTTCTACCGGTAAATGCTGATTAATGGTTGGCGTGTTATGGTCTGCTGTAGCAAACGTACGCTCTGGGTATAATACTTTTAATCCTCTATTTTTTAACCCAAGAAATGCCACAGGACTTGTAACTTCATGAATAAAATGACGGTCTATAAAAAACACATCCGGACCACCATCAATTTTCCTTACAACATGTGAATCCCATACTTTGTCAAACAATGTCTTGCTCATAATAATATATCTCTAATTTTAGTTTTAAATCTTAGTGAATGTATTGGTTAATGAAGTTCAATTAACCAAGGCAGACAAAGTTAATAAATACTCTAATTTTTTCAGCATTTACTAAAACATATGGCACATGCTTGTGATATTTTTATAGGATTATTAGCGAAGCTGAAAAAAATCGATAATTTTTTAACGGAATCGCAAAATTGCTTGGAAATTTTAAAGCTCTATTTTAGGTAAATTACTTCAACCTGTCTACTA
The DNA here is from genome assembly GCF_014596975.1 of Aestuariibaculum marinum. GTDB lineage: Bacteria > Bacteroidota > Bacteroidia > Flavobacteriales > Flavobacteriaceae > Aestuariibaculum > Aestuariibaculum marinum. The sequence goes on from NZ_JACVXD010000001.1 coordinate 397,007, forward strand.
CGTATTCTACTTCGGTCTTTCCGTGAGGTTTTGCTTTACCATCTGGCCCCAAATTCACCATAACAATACTTGAAATGGTAATAATGGTTTCATGGGTCATTTTGTTACGAACCTCACAACTTAACACCAAAGAAGCCTTACCAAATTTAACCACTTCCATACCTATTTCGACGATATCACCCTGCTTTGCTGAGGCCTTGAAATCTATTTCACTCATATACTTGGTAACCACTTTCTGGTTTTCAAGTTGTATGATGGTATATAAAGCAGCCTCCTCATCTATCCATTCTAAAAGACGTCCTCCAAATAAAGTACCATTAGCGTTTAAATCTTCGGGCTTAACCCATTTTCTGGTGTGGAATTTCATAATAATGTTTTTATTAATTAAAACAACGACGGTTGCTCGTCATCGTTTGGTATTTTTAATTTATATCCTAATTCTGAATTCAGCTTTTTTATAAAGTAAGCCGATAATAATGGGGACTCTTTTTCAATATTTTGATGGATAAAAAAGTCTATTTCTTTTACGCCTTGCTCAGACCAGAGTCTTATCCGCTCTATCCAATCATCCAAACGCGTATAATCGCTATGGTGATTAGCACCAACATAGCGCACAAAAGCTGTGGCATTGGTTAAGCGCATATGCATTAGATCCCGCCTTCCTGCTGTGTCTACAATAATATTGGAAACATCGTTGGCTTCTAGCAGCTGATACAATTCTTCTGCAACAGATGCATCATTATACCAGTCGGTATGCCTGAACTCCATAGCCAAAGGCATTTCCTTAGGCCATGATTCTGCAAATTTCACGACTCTATCAAAATCTTTCGGCGAAAAATTATTATGCATCTGTAAAAATATGGTTCCTAGCTTTTCCTTTAGGTTGGCAGCGTTATTCAAATAATGATTAACCACATCTGTGGTTTCCTGCAATCGCTTCCAATGGCTAATTTCCTGATTTAATTTTGGGAAGAACTTAAAATTTTCAGGCGTTTTTTTATACCAGGTTTCAAATTGTTCGGCTGGAAAAATTCTGTAAAAAGTAGCATTTAACTCAATTGAATTAAATTGTGATGAATAATATACCAATTCATCTTTCGTGCCACGCGGATAAAACCCTTTTAAATCTGCTCTGTTCCATTTGGCACAACCCACATAAATTTCAGGAACATTATCATCTTTAAATTTATTTAAATTCTTTATTGTATCCGGGTGATCTGCCGGTAATGAAAAATCTATATTTTGCGGATTATCTACGCTTCCAAACTTCATTTATTTCTTCTTAATTCAATTTTGGAATAAAGATAAAAATATGATTTGTTAATAAAGTCGTTAACAATTATAATTTTTCACGACCAATTGCGCTTTTTAATTCTATAATTTTAGTAAAACTCTTATAATTATGGATAATAGACAGCTTAACTTAACAAAGATTCGTCCTGAATTTAAAACAACTACCATTAACGACAATATGAGTAGTGACGAACGTTTTCAGAATTTAGTATTGCGACCTATTGTTAAATTTCAGAACAATTTATTGAATGAAGTTTTTTTAAATTATGTGAGCAAGCACAAAAATGTATTCTACAGCTTAACCATTGAAAAGCGTATTGATTACATTGAAAATGCTATAATTAAAGATATGAAATTTAGAAATTCTTTAAAAGGTATGATTATTGGCATGTTTACGGTTGAGGAGTATATAAATTACATTCAAAACTCATCGGCACTAAATAAACGTATGATGAATCTTGTAAAACAGCGATTAATCGATAATGTACAGCTTTTTGAAAAACCCGAGATTCTTAAAGCGATTTAAAGCAAACTTTCCCCGTTTAAATTAGTAGTAAGCACATCGCTCATATAATCAAAATATGGGCGAATTGCTTTAAATGCCATATTTACATCATCAATAAAACCAGCATCTAAAACCTGAGCATCGGTATATTTTTTTATAAAGATGTATTGTTTTTTCTTAATTAGGTCGATGTTTTCATGGTCTTTACTGAAACCCTTGGGCGCTGTTTTTACTTCATCTCCAACAAGGTCGCCCCAAATAGATTTAAAGGTTTTATTATTTAAAATATCTCTCATTTCACTGGCATCTACTTCAAATTCTTTTCGAATTCGAAGCAGGTCGGCTGGCTCAGGTTGCCAGAATCCTGTAGCAATAAAACTTTCATTACCGGGTTGAATATGTATGTAGTAACCACCTCGTAACTGCGGTTTAACCCGGTGAAAAGTCCCTCCAAAATGTGTTTTATAAGGTAATTTATTTTTAGAAAAACGAACGTCACGATAAATCCGAAAAATTTTAAGTTTGTCAATGTCATCGTGGTTTTTTAAATCTTCTAAAACACTATTGTAAAAGCTTTTGATATCCTTTTCTATGGATTTAAATTCTTTCTTATGCTCATTAAACCAGTCTCTGTTATTATTTTGCTCTAACTGTTGAAAAAAATTAAATACAGTTTCTGGTACGACTTTCATATGAGTTATTTTAAAAATTTAAATCTAAGTTACAAAAGCCTATTGGTTATTCAAACTCTATATGATTAAGAATTAAACCGGATGCCGGAGCAATATATTCCATTTTAACAAATACATCCTGCTGCAGACTATGTTTTATATCTTCTAGGGTTAATTTGCCTTTACCTAAATCGATTAAAGTCCCCATCATTAAACGGATTTGGTTTCGCATAAAGCCTTTTCCTTTTACCCGAAGTACATAAGATTCTTTTGGAAAATAATTCGCTGTATAAATATCATTTTCAACAATCTCACAGGTAATAATCTCACGGTTGTATATCCCATTATCGGTAGGCTTAAAGCAGTAGGATTTGAAATAATGTTCTCCTTGGAACAATTTAGCACCTTCCTTCATTAATTCGATATCCAAATCATCGAGAATCGTTGTCATAATCGGAGCGCAAAACGGATGACATTTTTCACCAAACGTAAATAAATACAGGTATTCCTTTATTTTAGAATGATTAATAATATTAAACTTAGCATCAACTTCTTTGATATCTAAAGCCCGAATATCCTGAGGTAGATTATAATTAAACAATCCTAAAAATTCCTGCATATCCTCTAAGGGTTCCGATAAAAATAATTCAAATGCAGCACATTCTGCCGACACCATTGCATCGGTTCTTCCTGAACTTAAACTTTTAAACCGTTTTCCGTCTAAAATAAAATTCAAAGTACGATCTACCATTAAATGCAAAGTTTTAACATCAGGTTGCTTTTGCCAACCATGAAACCGATAGCCCAAATATTGAATGGTGATTAGGTAAAAATATTTTTTCATCACTATGTTTAATCCGCGGGCAAAGTAAACTTATTTTATCAGTTATGACAAAATTTTTATAAATTGTATAGTATAATTACTAACTAACAAACCGATTATTATGACAAGTTTAAAAGAAAAGCCACCGTTTTGGTTTTGGGTTGTGAGTGTTATTGCTCTTTTATGGAATATTATGGGGGTTGATCAATACATAGGTCAAGCCTACAAAACAGACAGATGGAAAGCATCTATGACAACAGAACAAATTGAATTAGCCTCCACACTACCTTCCTGGTTAACCGCTGCTTTTGCGATTGCAGTTTTCACTGCAGCCATAGGTAGTTTAGGCTTGTTGCTGAGAAAAAAATGGGCGTATTCATTATTACTCATTTCATTTGTAGCTGTTATTATTCAAATGGGGTATTTTCTATTCTCAGGGCATTCAGATAATTTAGGAATGACCATTAGCATTATAGTATTTGCCGCTTTTTTGGTTTGGTTCTCAAAGAAAGCCGTTTCAAAACGTTGGATTACTTAAAAAAACTTACAAAAAAAGCCTCTGATTAGTTCTGAGGCTTTTTTAATTTATTTGTGTCTGCTTTTTAATTCGGTTTCAATATCTTTTAAAGTGAATCCTTTAGCTTGCAACAACATGAGGTAATGAAACAATAAATCTGCCGATTCATATAAGAATAATTCATCATTATTATCCATAGCTTCAATTACTGTCTCCACAGCCTCCTCTCCTACTTTTTGCGCAACTTTATTAATACCTTTTGAAAATAAACTTGCTACATAAGATTTGCTAGTATCCTTATTTTCAACGCGCTCTTTAATAACCTCTTCCAAAGTTGAAAAGAATCCGTAAGAAGACTGATTTTCTTCTCCCCAACAGTTATCTGTTCCTTTGTGACAAGTTGGCCCGGCAGGATTCACTTGAATCAACAAGGTATCATTGTCACAGTCATTTTTAATAGAAACCAAGTTTAAAAAGTTACCACTTTCCTCACCTTTAGTCCATAAACGTTGTTTACTTCTACTGAAAAAGGTTACTTTTTTTGTTTCTAAAGTTTTCTGATAAGCATCCTCATTCATATACCCCAACATCAACACGGTTTTTGTTGTGGCATCCTGAATAATAGCTGGAACAAGTCCGTTATCGTCATATTTTATAGTCATAATCGTACTTCTATATTATGTTCTTTTAATTCTTTTTTTAATTCCGGGATTGGGATCTCACCAAAGTGAAACACACTGGCAGCCAAAGCAGCATCCGCTTTTCCTTCAATAAACGTATCAACAAAATGCTGTACATTACCAGCGCCTCCAGAAGCAATAATCGGAATGTTTAATTCCTCTGAAAGTTTAGCTAAAGCTTCATTTGCAAATCCGTTTTTGGTACCGTCGTGATCCATAGAAGTAAATAAAATTTCACCAGCGCCGCGGTCTTCAACCTCTTTAGCCCATTCAAATAAATCGATATCTGTTGGGATACTCCCGCCGGCCAAATGTACTTTCCAATTCCCGTCAATCTGCTTAGCATCAATCGCTACTACGACGCATTGGCTCCCGAATTTATCGGCTAATTCATTAACCAGTTCCGGGCGTTTAACTGCTGAAGAGTTGATAGAGACCTTATCTGCACCACACTGAAGCAAAGCATCTACGTGTTCTACCGAAGAAATTCCACCACCAACGGTAAATGGAATATTTACTTGTTCGGCAACACGCAACACCATATCTAAGGTTGTTGCACGACCTTCTAAAGTAGCTGCAATATCTAAAAACACCAATTCATCAGCTCCAACTTCGGCATATTGTTTCGCTAATTCTACCGGATCTCCCGCATCGCGTAAATCGACGAAATTTACACCTTTTACAGTGCGTCCGTTTTTAATATCTAAGCAAGGAACTATTCGTTTTGTTAGCATACTATATAAATTTTTCGAGTTGTTTTAAGGTGATTCTGTTTTCGTAAATCGCCTTACCAATAATAACACCTTCGCAACCCAATTCTTTTAAAACCGGCAATTCATCAATAATTGAAATACCTCCTGAAGCAATTAATTTCACTGATTGACCGTTACTCGCGCTTGAACATTCAGCAATAATTTCTTTATATAAATCTACTGAAGGCCCTTGTAGCATACCATCTTTGGAAATATCTGTACAAATCACATATTGAATGCCCTTTTTCTGATAACCTTTTATAAAAGGAATCAGCTCTTCCTGACTATCTTCCTGCCATCCGCTAATCGCTATTTTTCCCGCATTACTGTCGGCACCCAGAATAATTTTTTCAAATCCGTATTTTGAAATCCAACCTTCAAAAGTCTTAGCGTCTTTTACAGCAATACTGCCTCCTGTAATTTGTCGGGCTCCTGAATTAAAGGCAATGTGTAAATCTTCATTAGTTTTTAATCCGCCGCCAAAATCTACCTTTAGCTTAGTTTTTGATGCAATCTGCTCCAAAACCTTGTAATTAACAATATGCTGCGCCTTTGCGCCATCTAAATCAACTAAATGCAAATACTGAATACCTGCATCTTCAAACATTTTAGCAACTTCTAACGGATTCTCGTTGTACACTTTTTTTGTGTCGTAATCACCTTTGGTTAGACGGACACATTTCCCATCTATAATATCTATGGCTGGTATAATTCTCATGTTATAGTTCTAAAAAGTTTTTTAAAATTTGTTCTCCAGCTAAGCTACTCTTTTCCGGATGAAACTGCACGCCGTAAAAGTTTTTATGTTGCAAAGCCGAAGCATAGTTTAAACCATAATCTGTGGTTGCAATGGTTTCAGGGCAATGTTCAGCATAATAACTATGCACTAAATACATATATTCCTTTTCTTTAATGCCTTTGAATAATTTAGATTTCAGCTCTTTAATAATATTCCAACCCATTTGAGGCACTTTAACGGGGTTGTCAAAACGTTTTACAACCGTTTTAAACACACCAAGCCCCTTAGTATTCCCTTCTTCGGTGAATTCACAAAGCAACTGCATCCCTAAGCAAATCCCTAAAACCGGTTGTTTTAATTTAGGGATGAGTTGATCTAATCCTGTTTCCTTAAGCATGGCCATAGCACTACTAGCCTCTCCTACACCAGGAAATATGATTTTATCGGCAGCAAGAATTTCTTCAGGATTGTTTGATAATATGGCATCAACACCCAGTCGCTTAAAAGCAAACTGAATACTTTTAATGTTTCCTGCTCCGTAATTTATTATAACTAATTTCATTTATAACATTCCTTTGGTTGATGGTAAAAACATTTTATTTGAATCTCGTTTTACCGCCATTTTCATCGCTTTAGCAAAGGCTTTAAAAATACCTTCGATTTTGTGATGTTCATTTACCCCTTCGGCTTTTACATTTAAGTTGCATTTAGCTCCATCAGTAAACGATTTAAACAAGTGAAAGAACATTTCGGTTGGCATATCGCCTATTTTTTCACGTTTAAATTCGGCATCCCACTCTAACCAGTTACGTCCACCAAAATCTACAGCGACCTGAGCCAAACAATCATCCATTGGTAAACAGAAACCATAACGTTCAATGCCTAATTTATTACCAAGCGCTTTACTAAATACTTCTCCTAAAGCAATCATGGTGTCTTCAATGGTGTGATGCTCATCAACCTCTAAATCGCCATCGACTTTAATCGTCAAATCCATAGCACCATGACGACCGATCTGATCTAACATATGATCGAAAAATGACAAACCGGTATCGATATCGTTTTTACCTGAACCGTCTAAATTCAGCTTGATATAAATCTTGGTTTCATTCGTGTTTCTGGTAATTTCAGCTATACGATCCTTCAGTTTTAAAAACTCGTAAATCTCTTTCCAATCGGTAGACGTTAAGGCTATGGCATCATATATTTCCTGTTTTGATGTTTCTATTTCATCTGCTCCAAGATTCGGGTCTTCAGAAAGATAAATCCCTTTTGCTCCAAGATTCTTTGCCAATTCCATATCGGTAATACGATCACCTAATACAAAAGAATTTTCTAAATCATAATCTTCAGAAAAATATTTGGTTAATAAGCCGGTTCTTGGCTTACGCGTTGGTGCATTCTCATGAGGAAAGGTTTTATCAATGTGTATATCAGCAAACTCAATTCCTTCTTTAGCAAAAGCATTTATAATTTTATTTTGTGCCGGCCAGAAGGTATCCTCAGGAAATGAATCGGTTCCTAAGCCATCCTGATTGGTTACCATAACCAGTTCGTAATCTAATTCACTGGCGATTTTAGCCATATATTGAAATACTTTTGGATAGAACTCCAATTTCTTTAAACTATCTAACTGATAATCTACAGGTGGCTCTAAAACCAATGTACCATCGCGGTCTATAAATAATACTTTTTTCATTATATAGATTTTAAGGTATCTATTAATATTTTGTTTTCGGTTGGGGTTCCAACCGTTAATCTTAAGGTGTTTACGCAACCCGGTTGCGTGGTTCGGTTTCGAATAACGATGCCTTTTTCAATGAGCTGATTATAACGTTTATTGGCATCATCAACTTTTACCAATACAAAATTGGCATCGGTTGGGTAAATGTTAGAAATGTAATTAACAGATTGTAATGCTTTTACTAATTTTTCTCTTTCCGAAAGAATATCCTGAATCTGATTTGTAGCTATATCTTTTACACTTAGTAATTCAATAGCCTTTTTCTGAGTCAACTCATTGATGTTGTATGGCGGTTTTATAGCATTTAACACTGAAATTATTTCAGTCGATGCATAACATATTCCTAAGCGGATTCCTGCCATAGCATAAGCTTTAGAAACCGTTTGAGTAACAATTAAATTAGGGTACAAGTCTAATTTAGACACCCAGCTTTCTTCTTTTGAAAAGTCGATGTAAGCTTCGTCAATAACGACAATTCCTTGAAATTCTGAAACTAATTTTTCAATAGCCTGAGCATTAAAGCTATTGCCTGATGGATTGTTTGGTGAACAAATAAACAACAGTTTACTGTTCTCGTCTACAACGCTTAAAATTTCATCAACTTTTGGTTGAAAATTTGCATCTAAGTTAACTTTCTTAATACCAATGGCGTTTAAATTAGCTAACACCTCATACATTCCGTATGTTGGTGGTAAGGTAATGACATTATCCTGATTAGGTTCACAAAACGCTCTGTAAATCAAATCTAACACTTCATCGCTTCCATTTCCGAACATGATATTTTTCGTTGGCACACCTTTTATTTCTGACCAAAGCGATTTTAAAGCGCGTTGTAACGGATCTGGATACCGGTTAACCCCATTCTCAAACGGATTTTCGTTAGCGTCTAAAAACACCATATTATCAGTAGCGCCCTGAAACTCATCACGAGCAGAAGAATACGGCTTTAGCGCCTTAATGGTCGGTCTTAATAACTCTTTTATATCCATTATTCTATATCCTTTAATCGAATTGACACTGCGTTTTTATGGGCTTGCAATCCTTCTGCTTCCGCCATTTGCTCGATAGTGTTTCCAATATTCAGCAAGCCTTCTTTAGAAATTTTTTGAAACGTCATACTCTTTTGGAAACTATCTAAATTGACTCCAGAATACGCTTTTGAAAAACCGTTGGTTGGTAAAGTATGATTGGTTCCAGAAGCGTAATCACCCGCACTTTCTGGCGTGTAATCACCGATAAATACAGAACCCGCATTTGCAATTCCATTTATATAAAACTCTTCATTTTTAGTGCAAATAATAAAGTGCTCTGGTCCATATTCATTAATTAACTCTAAAGCAACGTCATCACTTTCAACATAAATCAGTTTCGAATTCGCGATGGATTTTTCAGCTATTGCTTTACGCGGAAGCACATTAAGTTGTTGTTCAACTTCTTCAGATACTTTTTCAATGACATCTTTAGACGTTGATACTAAAATTACCTGACTATCCGTACCATGTTCTGCCTGACTTAGTAAATCTGACGCGATGTAAGCTGGGTTTCCCGTTTTATCAGCAACAACAAGTAATTCACTTGGTCCTGCAGGCATATCGATAGCTACACCAAATTTAGTAGCTAGCTGCTTTGCAACAGTTACAAACTGGTTTCCTGGTCCGAAAATTTTATAAACTTGAGGTATAATCTCCGTTCCAAAGGTTAAGCCTGCAATCGCCTGAATACCACCAGCTTTTACAATTTTAGTCACCCCACAAAGTTGTGCCGCAAATAAAATTTCGTTAGCTAATTTTCCTTCTTTGTTAGGTGGTGAACATAAAACAATCTCTTTACATCCCGCAATTTGAGCTGGAACAGCCAACATTAATACTGTTGAAAATAGTGGAGCCGTTCCACCAGGAATATACAACCCTACTTTTTGTATAGGTCTTTTTTCCTGCCAACAAACTACTCCGTCTGCAGTTTCAACTTTAAGCTTGGATGTTTTTTGAGCGGCATGAAAGGCTTCAATATTTTGCTTCGCCTGAACTATTGCTTGCTTCAAATCTTTAGAAACCGCATTAACAGCATCTTCTATTTCAATTTCAGTAACAACATTTGAATCTAGATTTACACCATCAAATTGTTGTGTATACTTTTTAATAGCAACATCCCCTTCCTGACGAATTTCGTTAAATATTTTATTTACAGTAGCTTCAATATCATCAACAGTCTGCGTCGGTCGTTTTAAAACTTCTGCCCACTCTGATTTTTCAGGGTTACTAATTATCTTCATAATATTGAGAATTAAAGTACCATTTTTTCAATAGGACAAACCAAAATACCTTGTGCACCCTTTGCTTTTAGCTCATCAATAACATCCCAAAATTCATTTTTACTAATTACCGAGTGTATTGAACTCCAGCCTTCCTGAGCCAAAGGTAAAACCGTTGGACTTTTCATTCCTGGCAGCACATTAATAATATCCTGAACTTTATCGTTTGGTGCGTTTAGTAATACGTATTTTGACTCTCTTCCTTTTAAAACCGACTGGATTCTAAATTGAATCTTATCTAAAATAGCCTGTTTTTCTTCACTTAAAACAGGAGACACAGCTAAAACCGCTTCAGATTTTAATAAGGTTTCCACCTCTTTTAAATTGTTTTTAAACAGTGTACTTCCACTTGAAACAATATCGCAGATTGCTTCTGAAAGCCCAATATTTGGGGCAATTTCAACCGATCCGTTAATGATATGAATATTAGCAGAAACACCTTTAAGATCTAGATATTTTTGTACCGTATTCGGGTAAGATGTGGCAATACGCTTTCCTTCTAAATCGGTAAGACCGTTGTATTTCATAGATTTTGGCACAGCAATGCAAACACGACACGTTGAAAAACCAAGTTTTTCTGCAACACCAATACCTTCCCCTTTTTCAATCAATACATTTTCGCCTATAATAGCTGCATCAACCACACCATCTTTTAGGTATTGGGGAATATCTCCATTCCTTAAATAAAATACCTCTACTGGAAAGTTGCGAGCAGAAGCTTTTAATTGATCTTTTCCGTTGTCGATAGAAATACCAATGTTTTTTAGTAATTCCATAGATTCGTCGTGTAGACGACCAGATTTTTGAACTGCAATTCGTAATTTACTCATTAGTTTGTTTTTCTGAGTTTAAGACAATAGTTGGTTTTTAAATAAAAAACCCGCTTGATTGTCTCAAACGGGTTCTAAAATATGTTGAATTTATTCAATACATTTTCACTTCGCCTGAGAGCAAATTTGAAAATGATGATGATGATTTTGAATAAATTTCATTAAAATTTCGTTTTGTTTTCACAAATATTTGAAATAAAAACTATTAATTCCAAATAATGCGATTATTTTTTTTCAGTATTTAATATTTAAAAGTTTTCACAACATTCTTTTAATTAAAATTCAAAATTAAAAGACAATGTTAAATAATCTATTAAATAGCCTTTTATTGATTTCCTAAAATGATAGGCATACCGCTATCTCCCGAACCAATAACAATCACTTTACTATTTGGCGATTCCGACAACTTAACTGTTGCTTCAATACCTTTGTCCTGAAGAATTTTATCGGTTAATGAAGCGCTTAAAATTCTGTTTGCATCAGCCTTTCCCTGAGCTTCAATAATCACTTTTTCGGCTTCTTTTTGAGCAGTCACTAAACGGAACTCATATTCTAAAGACTCTTGCTCTTGTTTTAATTTACGCTCAATAGCGTCTTTAATTGTTGGAGGCAAGGTTACATCGCGAACTAAAACCTCGTTTAATTGGATATACTGATCATCCACAATTTTTTGAGTTTCTTCAAATATTTCCTGCTGAATTGCATCACGTTTACTGGAATACAATTGCTCTGGTGTATAACGACCTACAACACTTCTTGCCGCAGACCGAATTGCAGGCAGCAGTACACGATCTATATATTGCTCACTTTTTTCCTGATGAAGTTTGCCTAACTGATTGTATTTAGGCTGAAACCATACAGATGCTTCCAATTTAATATCTAATCCGTTAGATGATAATACATTCATTTTTTCCAACTTCTCCTGCTGACGCACTTCATAAACAAACACTTTATTCCAAGGCGCAACAATGTGAAATCCTTCTTCTAAAGGTGGCTCATCGGTAACTACACCACCTCCAAATGTTTTATATAATACACCCGCCTCCCCGGAACCAATGGTTACGGCTGATTTAGACAATACGACAATAATTATGATTGCTATAACAACTATAGGCAATGCTATTTTTGGCAATTTTTCCATTATTTATTTTAGTTTAAATTAATCCGTTATATTTTCTTAAAAACCACTCAGCGCTTAAACTTAAGGCTATAATGATCAATAAATATTTCCAATCTATTAAAGGTAAGCTATTTTTATGGCTTTTTTGAATCGCGCTATACCTTGAATCACTTAGTAAATCATTAACTAAATCATTAGTATCTGCAATAAAATAAGCCTTACCAGAACTATTAGTAGCTAAATTTTGAAGTTTTGTTACATCGGCATTTAAAAATTGTTGCTCCACATTATATTCGAGAATCGTAAAACTCCCTGATTTTGAGATATTGGCTTCTTCAGCCTCAACCGTAAAAGTATATTCAGAAGGTGGCAAACTACTCAAATTCACCTCGTAATTATTTCCTTTAAGTATAAGCGGAAATGTTTTAGATTCATTAGATTCTTTATTTATTACCGTTATATTTAGAGTTTCACGTTCATCAAAAACATAATTCTTATCGAAATACTCAGCGGTTATAATAACACCTCCGGAACCATTGTAAAACGACTGATAGTCGACATTTAACCTACTTTTTAACTTATTGGAGGCTAAATATTGAATCAATTTATTAAAGAAATTATCGAAACCGTTAAAGGATTTGGATTCAACATAACTCTGGGCACGCCACTGCCAAATATTTTCACCTAATAACAAGGCTTCTCGTCTCCCCTGTGTTTCAAAAGTTCCCAACAATGGCTCTCCAACATCTATACCGTTAAGGTTCTTTTGTAAAATGGTTTCAAAGGGCACCAAAGTAATCAAAGAACTATAATAAGAATGCAATGGAGGAAAAGTTTCGAAGGAAATATCATCAACCAAAAACGGTGTATAGTTCTTATCTAGAACAGCTTGATAATCCTCCGTATTATAAGTAATTTCAAATTCATAACTTTTGGTGATATTGTTTAAAAATTCGATATCGGTCTTAGGTCCAACAATAACAAATCTATTTTTATTCTCAGCATCCAATTGTTCAATTAACTCTTTAAACTTGGTGTTTGGTTGATACAATATAATTAATTGAAAATCATTTATTTCATCTAAAATTGAATTAGGATTAAAAAGCGAAACTGAACGTTGCTCATTACTTTCAATACTCTTTTTTAAGGCTCCTAAATCAGGATGAACAATATCACTAACAATAGCTACTTTCGTTTTTTGATCTATAACTTCAACCGCAAAATTTTTAGAATTGTTTATCTTGTTTTTTTCCGAATCCAAAGATTTTAATGTTGCATTATAGGCTTGCACACCAACCTGATTTGCTGGTAAGGTGAATTTGATAATTTTAGAATTATTTTCTTTCGAAAAATTAACGGTTTCTGAATACACAACTGCACTTCCTCGCGTTACACTAAAATCAGATTTTACCGACCCATTACCATTATACACTAAAATAGTTTCTACTGGAAATTTATTTTTTAAATAGGCATACTTATTTACATTAAGTTGTTGAATTTTTAAATCGGTGTAAGTTATTGTATCTCCTAAAACAACAGGGTAAATAGGTTGTTTATAATTCATATAATCAAATTCATAGTTGTTACCATAAGTTTGATTACCATCTGTTATTAGTATTGTAGGCGCTGTACTTTGTTTATAAATTTCTGATAACTGAGAGAATACGTTACTTATATTTGTTTCTTTCTCATTAAAAGAAAGCGAATCTGAAGGGTTTAAACGATTACCAAAGTTATAAACACTTAAATTGAATTTATCACTTAACTTACTGTTATTCTTTATTTGATTGAAGAGTGTTTTTACTTCTTCGTCATGACCTAAATATTCTACGGAAGCTGAATTATCAATCGCAATGACCAAGTTTGGCTTTTCTACCGATAAAACAACTTGCTCAAATTTAGGGTTGATTAGCAATAAAAGAATCGAAAAAATAGTTGTGAAGCGTAGAAACAAAAAAAGCATGTTCAATTTAGACATGCCTTTTTTGTTTTTATAATACTGAAATCCTGCTATCAATAAAGCAGCAATTCCAGAAATTATGATGTATACCAGAGTTTCAGAACTCATTAATTTACATAAAGTTTAAAAGTGAGATTTCCGCAGTAGCGGAAATGGAAATTAAGTTAACATTCCACCGTCAACGTTTAACGTTTGGCCTGTAACGTATGCACTCATATCACTAGCTAAGAACACACACACATTAGCGACGTCATCAGGAGTACCACCACGTTTTAATGGGATACCAGCTCTCCAACCTTTAACCACTTCTTCGTCTAATTTAGCCGTCATTTCAGTTTCAATGAAACCAGGAGCAACTACGTTACTACGAATGTTTCTTGATCCTAATTCTAAAGCCACAGATTTAGAGAATCCGATGATTCCAGCTTTTGAAGCCGCATAGTTGGTTTGACCAGCATTACCTTTTACACCAACAACAGAACTCATATTGATGATAGAACCCCCACGTTGCTTTAACATTGTGCGTTGTACAGCTTTAGTCATATTGAAAACCGACTTTAAGTTTACCTCAATGACTGTGTCGAAATCCTCTTCGGAGATACGCATTAATAAGTTGTCTTTAGTAATCCCTGCATTGTTTACTAATACATCGATACTACCAAATTCCGCAACTACATCTTCAGCCAGCTTTTGAGCCTCTTCAAAACTAGCTGCATTACTTTTATAACCTTTAGCTTTTACACCTAAATCGTTTAATTCTTTTTCAAGCTCGTTAGCCGCTTCTACAGACGAACTATATGTAAACGCAACATTAGCACCTTGTGCTGCAAAAACTTGCGCAATACCTTTACCAATACCTCTACTAGCTCCAGTGATTATGGCGGTTTTACCTTCTAATAATTTCATTGTGATTAATTTATTTCTAAGCGACTCTTAAAGTAGAGTCCAAATGTTTTTTTCGTTAATTCCTTAATTCAAATATAACAAATACAAGTTGTAACAAATAAAAAACCTCACAAATTATTGCGAGGTTTTTATGATATGTTTAGAGAGATTATCCTAAAACTTCAGCAACCTTCTTACCTATTTCAGCTGGAGAATCCACTACGTGAATTCCACATTCTCTCATAATTTTCTTTTTAGCCTGAGCAGTGTCATCACTACCTCCTACAATAGCACCAGCGTGTCCCATTGTACGACCTGCTGGAGCAGTTTCACCAGCAATAAAACCAACAACAGGTTTTTTACTTCCGCTTTCTTTGTACCATTTTGCAGCGTCTGCTTCTAACTGACCTCCAATTTCACCAATCATAACCACAGCTTCTGTTGCTGGATCGTTGATTAATAATTCAACAGCTTCTTTTGTAGTTGTTCCAATAATTGGATCTCCACCAATACCAATAGCTGTAGTGATACCTAAACCTTGTTTTCCAACTTGGTCTGCCGCTTCATACGTTAAAGTACCCGATTTAGAAACAATACCTACTTTTCCTTGCTTAAATACAAATCCTGGCATGATACCAACTTTAGCTTCACCTGGGGTGATAACACCTGGACAGTTAGGACCAATTAAACGACAGTCTTTATCTTTAATGTAGTTTGATGCCGTAATCATATCTGCAACAGGAATACCTTCAGTAATTGTGATAATTACTTTAATCCCTGCATCAGCAGCTTCCATAATCGCATCAGCAGCAAAAGCTGGCGGTACAAAAATAATAGTAGTATCGGCCCCTACCTGATCTACAGCGTCTTTTACTGTATTAAAAACAGGCTTGTCTAAGTGTGTTTGTCCTCCTTTACCTGGAGTAACACCGCCTACTACATTCGTTCCGTATTCAATCATTTGGCTTGCGTGGAAAGTACCTTCACTTCCAGTAAACCCTTGAACTATTATTTTTGAATCTTTGTTTACTAAAACACTCATTTTTTCTTATTATTTTGAATAAAGCTGCACAAAAATACATTTTTGAAACATACTTTCAGCAGCATTTTTAATTTATTTTTTAGTTTTTAATTCTTCTAAAACCTTAGGAATTTGTTTCACTAAAGCCAAACCTTTTAAGTGTTCTTTAGCTTCCTGAGCAGGTGTTCCCCAGTAGGTTTTATGTCCGGCTAACGATTTACTAATACCGGCTTGCGCATGAACTACAGCCTTAGTACCAATAGTGATACCACTAGCACAACCTACTTGCCCCCAAATAGTCACTTCGTCTTCAATAACTACGCAACCTGCAATTCCAGCTTGAGAAGCAATCAAACATTTTTTCCCAACTACAGTATCATGACCAATTTGAATTAGGTTATCTAATTTAGAACCTTCACTAATTATCGTATCTCCTGTTACACCTCGATCTATGGTACAAGAAGCTCCAATATCCACGTTGTCCTGAATAACCACACGTCCACTGGATTTTAAACGATCGAACCCTTCCGGACGCTTTTTATAATAAAACGCATTAGCTCCTAAAACCGTATTGGCGTGAATTGTTACGTTATCACCAATTACAGCATCATCATAAATACTAACATTGGAGTGAATGACACAGTTTTTACCAATAACAACATTGTGCCCGATAAAGCAATTTGGTTGAATTACAGTCCCTTCTCCTATTTTTACAGAATCGGAAATCTGAGCATTTGCAACTTTAAAAGGTTTGAAATGATTCGTAAGCTTATTGAAGTCTCTAAAAGGATCGTCACTTACCAACAACGCTTTACCTTCAGGACACTCAACTTCTTTGTTTATTAAAACAATAGTAGCTGCAGAATTTAAAGCTTTATCGTAATATTTTGGATGATCGACAAATACAATATCACCAGGTTCGACAACATGTATTTCGTTCATTCCTAAAACAGGAAAATCATCATCCCCAACAAATTCACAATCGATTAATTGAGCTATTTGTTTTAATGTATATGGATTTGGAAATTTCAACTGAAATTATTCTTTAACGCGTTCTTTATACGTTCCTTTTTCTGTTTCAACTTTAATTTTATCACCCTCGTTGATAAATAAAGGTACATTTACAATAGCTCCTGTTTCAACTGTAGCAGGTTTTGTAGCATTAGTTGCTGTATTTCCTTTAACTCCAGGCTCTGTCGCTGTAACTTCTAAGATAACACTTGCTGGCATTTCAACAGAAAGTGGCATGTTATCTTCGGTGTTAATCATTACAGTAACAACTTCTCCTTCTTTCATTAATCCGGGACTATCTAACGCTGCTTCCACTAATTGAATTTGTGTGTAATCTTCAGTATTCATAAAATGGTAGTACTCCCCATCATTATATAAAAACTGGAATTTATGGGTTTCTACACGAACATCATCTAATTTATGCCCTGCAGAAAAAGTATTATCTAGCACTTTTCCTGTTGTTACACTTTTTAATTTTGTTCTAACGAAAGCAGGACCTTTACCTGGTTTAACATGTAAAAACTCAACAATTTTGTAAATGTCGTTGTTATATCTTAAGCATAATCCGTTTCTAATATCACTCGTTGTAACTGCCATAATATATGTATCTAATAATTGATTTTAATTTTTATTAATTTGCTTTGAAGTATCCTTTCATAATACCGCGCTGAGAATCTTTAATAAACTGAAGAATCTCATCACGTTCTGGAGTGGCCTCCATTTCAGCTTCAATAATTTCAGCTGCTTGGGTATTATTGTAATTCTTTTGGTAAAGGATTCTATAAATATCTTGTATTTCTCTGATCTTATCAGTGCTAAATCCGCGACGTCTTAACCCAACAGAATTAATCCCAACATAAGACAATGGCTCTCTTGCCGCTTTCACAAACGGAGGCACATCTTTACGAACTAAGGACCCACCGGTAACAAAGGAATGATTTCCAATAGATACAAATTGATGTACCGCGGCCATACCTGCTAAAACAACATAGTCTCCTACTGTAATATGACCTGCTAAGGTGCTATTGTTCGAGAAAATACAGTTATTTCCAACGATACAATCATGAGCAACGTGACAGTACGCCATGATTAAACAGTTGTTACCAATAACGGTTTTCATTCTATCTGTAGTTCCTCGGTTAATCGTAACGCATTCTCTAATGGTTACATTATCACCAATTTCTACCGTCGTATCTTCATCGTTGTATTTTAAATCTTGTGGAACTGCCGAAATAACCGCACCAGGAAAGATGTTACAGTTTTTTCCAATACGAGCACCTTCCATAATAGTTACATTACTTCCTATCCAGGTCCCTTCACCTATAACTACATTATTATGAATGGTTGCAAAAGGTTCTATTACAACATTTTTTGCGATTTTAGCGCCCGGATGAACGTATGCAAGAGGTTGATTCATTTGTTCAGTTTTGTCTTTAAAAGTTTATTTTACTTTAGATATCTGCGCCATAAGCTCTGCTTCTGCGCATAATTTTCCATTAGCATACGCATATCCCTGCATGTGGCAAATACCTCTTCTAATAGGTGTTATTAACGTACATTTAAATATTAACGTATCACCTGGAGATACTTTTTGTTTGAATTTAACATTATCCATTTTCATGAAGAATGTTAAGTAATTTTCAGGGTCCGGCACAGTACTTAACACTAAAATACCTCCTGTTTGCGCCATGGCTTCAACGATTAACACCCCAGGCATAACCGGTGCTCCCGGGAAGTGACCTTTAAAGAACTCTTCATTCATAGTCACATTCTTGGTAGCTGTTACATGCTGATCGCTAAGTTCGAAAACTTTATCGATTAATAAGAATGGTTGCCTGTGTGGTAACATTGACATAATTTGAGTTACATCCATTAATGGAGGTTGATTCAAATCAATATTAGGCACATTATTACGACGCTCGTTTTTAACAATTTTTGATAGTTTTTTAGCGAACTGTGTATTGATAAAGTGACCAGGTTTATTAGCAATTACTTTACCTCTAATTTTAGTTCCCACTAAAGCTAAATCTCCAACAACATCTAGCAATTTATGTCTTGCTGCTTCGTTAGGATGATGTAATGTTAAGTTATCTAAAATTCCGTTTGGCTTAACAGCAATAGCATCTTTTTTAAACGCAACTTTTAATTTCTCCATAGTTTCAGGAGACAACGGTTTATCTACATAAACGATTGCGTTATTTAAATCACCACCTTTAATTAAGCCATGTTCTAAAAGCATTTCAATTTCGTGTAAAAAACTAAATGTTCTAGACGTAGATATTTCTTCTTTAAAATCTGAAACCTGATTTAAAGTCGCATTTTGAGTTCCTAAAACTTTAGTACCAAAATCGACCATGGTAGTAATTTGATACTGATTAGCTGGCATAACAAGAATTTCGCTTCCTGAATCTTCATCTATATATGATACAATATCTGTAACTACAAACTCTTCACGGAAAGCATCTTGTTCTACAATACCAGCTTTTTCAATAGCTTCAACAAAAAACTTCGATGAGCCATCCATAATTGGAGGTTCTGAAGCATTCAACTCCAAAATAACGTTATCGATATCTAAACCAATTAAAGCTGCTAAAACATGCTCTGAAGTTTGAATGGCAACTCCGTTTTTTTCTAAACATGTTCCTCTTTGGGTATTTGTAACATAGTTAGCGTCAGCTTCAATTACAGGTGCCCCTTCTAAATCCACACGTTTAAAAGCCAATCCTGTATTAGCCGGTGCAGGTTTAAACGTTAATGTAACGTCTTTACCGGTATGTAAACCAACGCCAGTTAAAGAAATTTCTTTCTCTATAGTTTTTTGTTTCGTTTCAGTAACTACTATTCCCATTTATTTTTTTCTAAATCATTAATGTTTTTAACAATCTTAGGTAAGTTCTTAAAGTGAACATACGACTTATTATAATCACTTAGCGTTATAGCAGGAGACCCTTGCAACACTTCGTTATCTTTTACTTTTCTGGCTATACCAGATTGCGCCTGAACTTTTACATTGTTACCAATTACAATGTGTCCTGCAATACCTACCTGCCCTCCTATCTGACAGTTTTCTCCAATTTTGGTAGATCCTGCAATTCCTGTTTGGGCAGCAATAACTGTATTTTTACCGATCTCAACGTTATGAGCTATTTGAATTTGATTATCCAACTTAACACCGGTTCTTATAATTGTAGAGCCTAGTGTTGCCCTGTCTATCGTGGTCGCTGCACCAACATCAACATAATCTTCAATAATTACATTTCCAGTTTGAGGCACTTTATTATACCCTCCATTTTCGTTAGGTGCATAACCAAATCCGTCAGCGCCAATAATAGCACCAGAATTAATAACACAATTATTTCCAATTATGGTTTCTGAATATATTTTAGCACCGGAAAAAACGATAGTGTTATCCCCTATTACTGTATTATCTCCAATATATGAATTCGGAAAAATTTTAACATTCTCCCCAATCTTTACATTTTCACCTATATAAGAGAAGGCACCAACATAAATATTATCTCCACAAGTTGCGGATTCTGCTATAAATGAAGGTTGTTCAATACCTGTTTTGTTAAGTTTAACAGAGTTATAATATTCTAGGATTTTCGAGAAAGCTAGATACGCATCGTCAACTTTAATTAACGTAGTGGCTATTTCTTCTTCTGGTTCAAAGGTCTTATTAACAATGGTAATAGAAGCCTTTGTTGTATATATGTAGTGTTTATATTTCGGGTTTGCTAAAAACGTTAAAGAGCCTTCAGACCCTTCTTCTATTTTAGAAAGTTTAGACACTTCAGCATCAGGATTTCCAACGACATCACCCATTAAAATTCCTGCTATTTGTTCTGCTGTAAATTTCACACTTTAAAGTTTGCTGATTAAATTTCTTGGGCAAAAATAGGAAAAATGTGTTAAAGTTTTTCACGCGTACCCTCTTTATTGTTTTAAAGTCATCAAGCCAAACCTTAGGCTATGCCCGCTAAGTTCTTTGTTTTGGGTAACATATATAATATTTTGTTACCGGTTTAGATAATGCTTTTATATTTAAATGATCGGAAGCTTTTACAATATCTTGAATTTTTCCTGATTTATGCAAAATATTTATACTCTTGTGCTTTAACTGGTAGGCTTGGTTTGAAATATCTCCGGTAAAAACAAAATAGGAAGCTTCCTTCCTACTAATATTATAGTCAGTAATTAAATCTTCAAGGTATTTTTCCAGGTTTTCTGCTTTTATTGGCTTCTTTTTAACTTTGATGGTTAACAGGTTTCTATTGATTATCATTTCACACAAATGACTTAAAACAAAATCTTTCTCAAATTGCCACTCCTTCATGGCCGAAATAATATCATAATCATCTAACTGAGCAAAAACATCAAGTGTTCCTTCGCTAAATTCCTGCAGTGTAATTTTATTTTCAAGAAAGTAAGTTAATGCTTTACTAGCTATTAATTTATAACCTTCACTATTCAATTCTTTCGCACGTTTTAACACACGAATTAATAATTGTTCGGCAACTAACGCTGTTTTATGCAAGTATACCTGCCAATACATTAAACGTCTGGCTACAATAAATTTCTCAACACTATACACTCCTTTTTCTTCAACGACCAATTCATCATTTACAACATTTAACATGGTTATTAACCGTTCACTATTCACATTACCTTCCGCAACACCTGTATAAAAACTATCTCGTTTCAAATAATCAGCACGATCAATATCAAACTGTCCCGAAATTAACTGACACATAAAAGCACGTGGATATTCTCCTTTGAAAATTTCAATAGCTAACGTTAAACTTCCGTTAAATTCCTCATTCAAACGCTCCATAAAAAGTAAAGAAAGATGCTCATGAGATACGCCATTTACTATACTGTGCTCCATAGCATGAGAAAACGGCCCATGACCAATATCATGTAACAAGATAGCTACATAAAGCCCATTTTCTTCGTCTTCAGAAATCGCAACTCCCTTAAAACGAAGTACATTTACAGCTTGTTGCATTAAATGCACGCAACCAATAGCATGATGAAATCGTGTATGGTGCGCTCCCGGATAAACCGTATAAGACATCCCCATTTGGGTAATTCTTCGTAAACGTTGGAAATATTTATGCTGAATTAAATCGAATATTAGAGAATTCGGAATAGTAATAAATCCGTAAATTGGGTCGTTTAATATTTTAAGTTTGTTCAAACTTTAATCATTAAGGTTATATAAAACAAATATAAATATTATAGACTGTCTGAACAAAAGACAATTACCAAACATATTGAAATAAATTAATTATTAAACATATTTAAATGAGTGCAATACAAATACTTTGGGTAGATGATGAAATTGATTTACTAAAGCCACATATTTTATTTTTAGAGCAGCGTAATTACAATGTTACAACCTGCAAAAGTGGTAGTGAAGCTATTGATGTTTTAGAAACCGAAAAGTTTGATATTGTCTTTCTAGATGAAAACATGCCAGGTCTTACCGGCCTTGAAACGTTAAATGAACTAAAAGCCAAGCAAGACAATCTTCCGGTAGTAATGATTACTAAAAGTGAGGAAGAATATATTATGGAAGAAGCTATTGGAAGTAAAATAGCAGATTACCTAATAAAGCCGGTAAACCCAAATCAAATCCTGTTAAGTTTAAAGAAGAATTTAGACCATTCCAGATTAGTTTCTGAAAAAACAACGTCAAGTTATCAGCAGGAATTTAGAAAAATAGCAATGGATTTAGCTATGGTTAATTCTTATGAGGAATGGGTAAACCTGTATCAAAAATTATTGTATTGGGAAATTCAATTAGAAAACATTGAAGACCCAAGTATGTTTGAAATATTAGAATCTCAAAAAACGGAAGCTAACACCCAGTTCGGAAAATTTATAGAAAAGAATTATGCAGACTGGTTTCTCCCAAACACAGAAGCGCCTGTGATGTCTCATACCCTATTTAAAGAAAAAATCGTTCCAGAACTTAGTAAAGAGCAACCAACACTTTTAGTAGTAGTCGATAATCTACGCTACGACCAGTGGAAAGTTTTCGAACCCATAATAAATAATTACTACAAAAAAGAGCACGAAGAAGCTTTCTTTAGCATACTTCCTACAGCTACGCAATATGCGAGAAATGCCATTTTCTCAGGCTTAATGCCTAGCGATATGGAAAAACTGTATCCGCAATTTTGGAAAAATGACACAGATGAAGGTGGAAAAAATTTACATGAAGAAGATTTTCTTCAAGCCCAAATGAAGCGACTAAACCTAGATCATTTAAATTATGAGTTTCACAAAATAACCAACTTAAGAACAGGTAAAAAACTGGTTGATAATTTCAAAACCCTAAAAGATAATGATCTCACTGTAGTAGTTTACAATTTTGTAGACATGCTATCTCATGCAAAAACCGAAATGGAAGTTGTAAAAGAATTAGCCTCAAACGATAAGGCTTACAGATCATTAACTCTAAGCTGGTTTAAGAACTCGCCCTTATTCGAAATGATTCAGCAAGCACAACAATTAGGTTTTAAATTAATTGTAACTACAGATCACGGCACAATCAATGTAAAAAATCCATCTAAAGTTATTGGAGATAGAGATACAAGTTTAAATTTGCGCTATAAAACTGGTAGAAGTTTAACGTATGAAGAAAAAGAAGTTCTTGTATTTAAAGATCCGAAGGAAGTACATTTACCTTCAATAAATATGAGTAGCTCCTATATTTTTGCGAAAAGTGATTCATTCTTTGCTTACCCTAATAACTACAACCATTATGTTAGTTATTATAGAAATACCTATCAACATGGTGGGGTTTCGCTTGAAGAAATGATTATCCCTTTTTCCGTTTTTCTGCCAAAATAATCTATATAATACCAAAAAAACCGATAAAACGCACAAATCTTTAGCGTTTTTCGTATATAATTTGTAATATTGTTTTTAAATTTGATTGGATTGGAAATAAATTATAATCTTGAGCAACTTGATGAAGTAGCGCAGCAGATCATCAAAAACCTAAAAACCAAAACATTGTTATTTCATGGCGATATGGGCGCAGGGAAAACAACTTTAATCAAAGCATTAATAAAAGCTTTAGGAAGTCATGACGAAGTGAGTAGCCCGACCTTTTCGATTGTAAACGAATATGAATTGAAAGATGATAAAATTTATCATTTCGATTTATACCGTATAAAGGAAGCAGAAGAGGCTTATAATTTTGGAATAGAGGATTATTTAGATTCCGGATATTGGAATCTTATAGAATGGCCAGACGTCATAAAAGATTTATTACCAAATGAATTTGACACCTTATCTATTGATATTAAAGAAGACAACAATAGATTATTAATTTTAAAGTAAGAATAAATAACGTTTAAGTTACATGATATAGAAACACATTTACTCTGAAATTTGAAGTTTTACGGTAAACCCGTAGCAAAAAAATAGAAAAACCCTGTTTTTAACAATTTTTTAACATTTCAAGAAAAAACTTCAAGTTAGCCTTTAGTTACATTTGGGTAATTAATTAATTAAATCCCTTAAAAAATGAAAACTAAAAAGTATTTAATCGCAGCAGCGATCTTCGGAGGAATGTTGTTCACAGCTTACGCAGCAAACGCAGTTAACCAAGATGGAGAACAAACAGCAAAAATTGAAAAATCAAGAATCATCGTTCCGAAACACGGATAAAAAGAGCTTGATAATAGGCAGTGTTATTGCTACTTTTATCGCAACAACACCCTATCTTTTTTACTTATACGAAAGTGTTCCTGATATTCCTATCTGGAACACTTTTTTATTTACATATGAAAGTAAACATTACGGAAGCGCCTTCGTTTTAGCTTGGACACTTTCAGGTAAAGTAATCCCTTTAATTTTGTTATTTATTTGGTTTTTTACGTGCAGACATTGGTGGTATCATGTTCTACTTGTTCCAATATCTATGTATGTTTATCAAATATTCACAATTTTTAATGAAGATCAAAAAAACATAGATTCAAACCAATTGATATACATGATTCCTATCATGGCAATTATTATTCCTTCAATTTATCTAATAAGAGCACAGATTTTTAATAAAATTAATACAGTAGATAAAACAATGGAAGAATTGGAAGATGAGTTTAAAATGACGCCAAAAAATTTCTGGGATAGATTAAGAAACTACTTTTAATTATGTGAGCTATTATTGTTTTCTAATCTATTTCGCTCTTCAGAATTAATTTCTTTTTTATTTGTAGATAACTTATAATTTCCAAATTTGTAATTAAACCCTAAAGTAAATAGTCTGTTTTCCATTCTTGATGTCATAAATAAATCCTGATCTGCATAATTATTGCTCAAATCAAAGTTTTGCGTGTTAAATACATCTGTAA
Source organism: Aestuariibaculum marinum (assembly GCF_014596975.1). Classification (GTDB taxonomy): domain Bacteria; phylum Bacteroidota; class Bacteroidia; order Flavobacteriales; family Flavobacteriaceae; genus Aestuariibaculum; species Aestuariibaculum marinum. Next base: position 422,241 of record NZ_JACVXD010000001.1, read on the forward strand.
CACCTACACTTAATGATGCTCTATTATCCCAAAACGATTTTCTAACGCTTATATCCAGTCCGTGACGCGTACTGTAAACAGAAGGACCGTCTACCATTGGAGATATATAATTATAAGACACATCTATCGATAAACTCTTATCCTTTAAAAGCGTAAAGTAATTCACAACCTGCGCATATACAGACCACTTATCATTTGTAATAAGCAAACTATCATTATAATATTTTCCTTCGTAATAAAAGAGTGAAGATAAAACATATAAATTCCAGTTTGAAACAATGTTGGTATACGTCATAAAATCTAAACCGTAAGAAATATTTCTGTCAATATTGGTTTTTATATATCTAACTTTATTGTTGACATTATCCTGCTGAAATAATTCTAATGAAGGATTGTCTTCATATCTATAATATACCTCAAATGTATATGTGTCTTTTAAAGTGTATCCTAAAGTAAAAACATCATCAATTTGAGGTTTCAACGTTGGGTTACCTACTAAGTAAGTATTATCATTTAAATAATACTTGAAAGGGTTTAAATCATTATATCTAGGTCTTGATATGCGTTTGTTATAACTAAAATAAATTTGATGATTATCATTGATCCTATCAAGCAAATAAAACGAAGGAAATAATTTAGTATATGTTGACTCGTTGGAATTACTGATTGTTTCAGATTCTCCAGTTAAATCTGTATGTTCCAAACGAAGTCCTGTTTTAAAGCTCCAGTTGTCCCAGTCTTTAGAAAAACTAGCATATACAGCGTAATTCATTTCATCATACAAAAATGTATCAAGCTCATCTATATCTGTTGATTGTTGACCATTATTTACAATAAACTGATTTATGTAACTTCCTGAATTTATATCTGAAACTTTTAAACCTGTTTCAAATTGACCATTGTTCTCAAAAGGTAACTCATAATCAACTTGGCCGGTGTATAGTTTTGTAGATTGACTGTTATTTGTCTGAAATATACTCTCTCTAAACGGAACATTTTCATTAGTCAAATAATAATTGGTGTTAACGTTTTGCAAACTTGCAAAATCATAATTTGTATGATGCAGGTTTACAGACAGTTTCTCTCCTTCCCTTTTGAAATCATGAACAAAATCAAGATTAAACGCTAGATTATTGGTTTTAAAGTTTGCGTTATTTGTGGTATTAAACAGAGAATCTAACACATAATTGGCACTAAACATTTGTGTTGTGGAATTTACATCTGTATTTGTATTTTTCTCTGGACCTATTAAAATGCTAGAAGAAAAACTTAAAGTGTTATTTTCGTTTAATTCATAATCGATATTTGCATTAATATTATGATTTAACGACTCTTTAGTTCTTTTAAAATCCGTTTCCCAAATAGACGATGTTTGATTTAATTCATCTTTAAAATTTACAATTTCATCGTTGTGTCTATAATCTTTTCTTGGACTTCCACTATAATTTAAATAGGCATCTAATTTATTCGTTTTAAAAAAATGACTAGTCCCTAAAGCATATTTTGGGTATTTATAACCTTGCTTGTAATTTCCAAATATTGTTCCATTATAACCTGCTGTAATATTTTTACTGGTCACAATATTTATCACAGCATTCCCCTCAGCCTCATATTTAGCAGGAGGATTAGTTACTACTTCAATTGATTTTAAATTCTGAGCTGTCGTTCCTTCTAACAATTGTTGAATTTCGTTTGAAGATAAATACACTCGTTTATCGTTTAAATAGATAATAGGTTCGCCATTTTTAACTGTAATTTTATTATCAGAAACCATAACGCCTGGAGTATGTTTCAGCACATCTAGCACATTATAGTTTGATAGTGTGGAATTTTCAACATTAAAAACAACACGATCAATTAATCGTTTTACAGTAGGGCGTTTAGCGGTGACTACTACTCCATCTAAAGCCTCAGCTTTTTCATTTAAAACAATGTTGTTAAATGCAATATTTTTATACAACTCAAAAGTTACATTGTAAGGTTCAAAACCTAAATATGAAATTTTCAATTGATAGGTTCCTTTATGAATATCTTCAAAAATGAAATTTCCGGAATCATCTGTTGTCGTTCCTATTATATACTCGTTATCACTATCTATTAAAACAATGTTGGAATAAGCTACTTCTATTTTATTTTCATCAACTACATGTCCAGAAATAGTGTAGTTTTGCGCCAAAGCCAACAATGGAAAATAACATAAAAAATGTAGTAGTAGTTTTCTAAGCATAGAGAGTTTTCTACATACAAACATAAAATAATTTATTTAAAATTTTTTGAGGGAAAACCATAAAAACACAAACTTTATCATTTAATTTCTGAAAAATCAGATGAATAGCACAATGTGGTTATAATTTGAAATATTTTTAATTTACTTAAATGTGCTAACCAAATAATTTGTAATTTAACTTTTCGATATCAACCACGTATAAAGCATGTCTAAACAACTGTCTCCTTTTACAAAACAACAACTTTTACCACAGGAAGAAACTCTTGAAATTTTTAAACGAAAAGGTGAGCTTTTTATAGGAATCCCTAAAGAAACAGCCTACCAAGAAAATCGTATTTGTTTAACACCTGACGCGGTTTTTGCAATTGTAAGTAATGGACATCGAGTCCTTTTAGAATCGGGAGCCGGAGATGGCGCAAATTTTAGCGATAAGGACTATAGTGAGGCAGGCGCTGAAATAACAAAAGACACTGCAAAAGTTTTTGCATGCCCTATGATTCTAAAGGTTGAACCACCTAGTTTGGAGCAAATTAAAATGATGAATCCTCAAACGATTCTAATTTCAGCTTTACAACTTAAAACACAATCAAAAAAATACTTTGAAGCCATGGCGGCTAAGCGCATTACGGCTCTAGCCTTTGAGTTTATTAGAGATGCGGATGGAAACTATCCTGCTGTAAAATCGCAAAGTGAGATTGCAGGAACAGCCTCTGTTTTAATAGCTTCTGAATTATTAACCGACGCTAAAAGTGGGAATGGTCGTATGTTTGGAAACATTAGTGGGGTTCCCCCATTAGAAGTTGTTATTCTTGGCGCGGGTACTGTAGGTGAATTTGCAGCAAGAAGCTCTCTGGGGCTTGGTGCCAGCGTGAAAATATTCGATAATTCTATAACTAAACTCAGACGAATTCAAACCCATTTAGGTCGCCCATTGTATACATCTACTATTCAGCCTAAAATATTAACCAAAGCTCTCAAGCGTTGTGATGTCGTGATTGGAGCAGTTCGAGGGAATAATCGTTCTCCTATTATTGTTACAGAAAATATGGTACAGGATATGAAAAAAGGTTCTGTTATCATAGATGTTAGTATCGATATGGGTGGCTGTTTTGAAACCAGCGAAGTTACCTCGCACAAGCAACCTACATTCGTGAAACATAATGTAGTTCATTATTGTGTACCTAACATTCCGGCTAGATACTCCAGAACATCCTCATTATCAATAAGTAATATTTTTACGCCTTATCTTCTAAAGATAGCTGAAGATGGCGGTGTAGAAAATTCAATAAGATTTGATAAAGGTTTAAAAAATGGGTTGTACTTTTACCACGGAATTTTAACAAACAAATCGGTTGGCGAGTGGTTTAATTTAAATTACAGCGATATTAATTTGATTATTTTTTAATTATTGTTTTCAATTACCATTTCGGCCAATTTTAAATTTTATACATGAAATTAATTCAACGTACTGGATACTACCTTGGCGGATTTTCATTCGGATTAATCATCTTAGCGTTCTTTTTAAACGGTAAAAAAGTATCTTGTAGTTATGGGCCTGATGCCAGGGTATTGAAAAACATCAGACAAAAACAACTCATCTACCCTTCTGATTTATCTGACTCTTTACTCGTTAATTATATTCTGAAAAAAGGTGATGTTAATTTCTCCGAAAGTGATGTTCATCAAAAACCATGTGGTGTTTACATTGTTGAGGGTGAATATGAAAATAAAGACATTCAACTAACTATTGAAAACTGCGATAGCATTGCCACTATAAAGGCTGTGAACTATAAAAAATAAATTAGAGATGTACATAAAACGAGGGTTTGACATAGTTTTCGCTTTCATTCTACTTGTTTTATTAACCCCTGTACTGATACTAATCGGAATTCTTATAAAAATTGATTCCAAAGGCTCTATCCTATTTAAACAATTAAGGGTAGGAAAAAACAATAGAGATTTTACTATTTTCAAGTTTCGTTCTATGGTGTCAGATTCGAAGGAGCAGAATTTACTAACCTTAGGTGATAACGATAGGCGTATTACAAAAGCAGGTTATTATCTTCGTAAATATAAATTAGACGAATTACCACAGTTATTTAATGTTTTTATTGGAGACATGAGTTTTGTTGGTCCACGGCCAGAACTACGTTATTTTGTTAATTTTTACTCAAATAATGATTTGGTTGTACTAAAAGTAAAACCAGGCATTACCGGATTAGCTTCTTTAAAATACAGACACGAAGCAGAACTATTAAAATCAGCTAATAACCCTCAGGAATTTTATATCAATTCTATTTTGCCTGATAAATTAAAAATCAATAAAGAATATATAGAAAACAGGAGTTTATGGCTAGATTTTAAAATTCTGTCACAAACAGTTTTCAGAGTTATCTTCCAATAAGAACTTGTTCCTATTGCAGCAAATCTATATTATTTCTACTTTGCAGTAGCTTAAATTAAACCTGAATGAACAACTCGATTGACTTTTACATAGATCAACTTATAAATCACACTGATTTATTTGATACTAATATAAATGATTTCGAAGCAAATAAAGTATTCGATTTCTCTGAAGAAACTATCCTAATAACTGGGGCCGCTGGTACGATAGGTAAAGAATTATTCAAACAACTCATTCCTTGCACCTTTAAAAAAGTCATTCTAATAGACATTGCAGAATCTGCCCTTTACAACCTTTCTATTGAGTTTACTGAACACATAAATCACAAAATAGAATTAAGAGTTTGCAATATTAATGACAAAGCTTCAACCAAACATATATTCTCTACCTACAGCCCTACTATGGTTTTTCATTGTGCAGCATACAAACATGTACCATTAATGGAAATTAATCCATATGAAGCTGTAAAAACAAATATCATAGCTACAAAACTACTTGCAGATCTCTCTGCTGAGAGCAATGTGAAAAAATTTGTTTTTGTTTCCTCCGATAAAGCTGTTGTTCCTAAAAGCATCATGGGAATGACAAAACATATCGCTGAACAATATTTAGATTCTTTGGAGTCAAATACCGAATTTATCATTACCCGATTCGGAAACATATTAGGATCTAACGGTTCCGTATTACCGGTATTTTTAAAACAGATTGAACTTAATTTACCGTTAACTATTACAGATAAAGATATGACGCGCTACTTTATAGGTCGACAAAAAGCATGTCAACTTATACTTGAATCTACAGGTTTTAATAATTTAAAAAACAAAACTTTATCATTTAGAAATAACAGTCCTATTAGCATTTATAAATTAGCTAAATCCGTAATATCAATATCAAAAAAAGATGATATAATAATAAAAATAACCGGTGTTCGGTCTGGTGAAAAATTACATGAAATAATGGTTGACAGCAATGAATCAACAGAACCCATATCGCATCCAGACATCTTTCAAATTAAAAACAAAAAAAAGCCTGCCAAACAAATAGCAGACTTTAAATATTTAAAAAATATTACCCCAAACACTTCAACACTAGACGCTGAAATTATTCTGAGAAAATACTTATAACGTTTTTCTACGTTTCTTTTCTTTTGACAGCAAATTAAGCTCTCGACCTGTTTGTCCTGCAACAGAAGTATTCTCCTCAGCACGACGAATTAAATATGGCATCACATCTTTTACTGGCCCAAAAGGAATATATTTCGCTACATTATAACCTAAGTTTGACAAGTTAAAACTAATATGATCGCTCATACCGTACAACTGACCAAACCAAACACGAGAATCGTTGTGCTTTAACCCTTTTTGCTTCATCAAGTCCATTAATATATATGAACTTTCTTCGTTATGTGTTCCTGCAAACAGCGAGATATCTTCAAGATGTTCTAAAATGTAATTTAAACAATCATTAAAGTTTTCATCTGTAGCTAATTTACTTGCACAAATAGGTGTTGGATATCCTTTTTCTTCAGCACGCTCATTTTCTTTCTCCATATATGCGCCACGAACAATCTTATATCCAAGCTTATAACCTTCCTTTTTAGCTTTATCATGCTCTTTACGCAGGAAATCCATTCTATCATGACGATACATTTGAAGCGTATTGTACACCACTGGCTTTTCGGTGTTATACTTTTTCATCATATCGGTTACTAAAGCATCGGCAGCATCCTGCATCCAACTTTCTTCAGCATCAATTAAAACAGCTATGTTGTAGTCTTTTGCTTTTTTACAGACAGCATCATACCTACCTATAACCTTATTCCATTCCTCCTGTTCCGCAGAAGTAAGAGTCTCGCCCTTGCCTATTTTTTCATATAAATAAAAACGTCCAAACCCGGTTGGCTTAAACACTGCAATAGGAATCGCCTTTAATTCCTTGGAAAACTCCATGATTTTTAAAACAACATCACGGGCGTTATCGAACTCTTTTTCGCTTTCTTTCCCTTCTACAGAAAAGTCAAGCACAGAACTCACGCCCTTCTCATACATTTTATTAATAACCGGCAGACAGTCATTTTCACTAACTCCTCCACAAAAATGATCGAAAACGGTAGCGCGAATTAGTCCTTCTACAGGTAAATGTGCTTTAATCGCAAAATTCGTTGCAGCAGTACCTATACGCACCAAAGGCTCGATAGAAATCATTTTGAATAAAAAATAAGCGCGCTCTAACTCAGAGTCACTCTTAAGCGCAAAGGCCACTTCCGTATTATCGAATATGCGTTCTACACTCATAAAGAATCAAAAAAATTATATAAAAGTAATGCCGACGAAGTTATCATTTTATGAATAAATCTCCTTAATTTCACATCCTTAAAAAAAAGTTAAATATTTAGCATGGATTCCATCAGCACAAACAACTGTACTATTCATTTCAATAACATATGCTACCCATCTTTAAATAAGCATATTAAAGAAAATAATTTCTCTAAAATCTTTATACTTGTAGACGAAAATACTCATGAATTTTGTTTACCATATTTCTTAAAACAAGTAGAAACAGAAATAACTATCGAGATAATTGAGATCGAATCCGGTGAAATAAACAAAACAATTGATACCTGTGTTGGGGTCTGGAATACACTATCTGAATTAGATGCCGATAGAAAAAGTTTATTAATCAATATTGGCGGTGGTGTTATAACCGATTTAGGTGGCTTTGTAGCTTGTACTTTCAAACGAAGCATAGCTTATGTTAATGTACCAACAACACTGTTATCGATGGTTGATGCATCTGTTGGTGGCAAAACAGGTGTGGATTTAGGGCATTTAAAAAATCAAATAGGGGTAATAAGTAATCCTGATTTAGTTTTAATTGATACACAATACTTAGCTACACTCCCACAAAACCAAATGCGTTCCGGTTTAGCAGAAATGCTAAAACATGGTCTTATTAGCGATATTAACTACTGGAATAAATTTCAAGACCTTTCAAAATTAAACGCTGACGATTTAGACCAACTAATTCATGAATCGGTTTTAATTAAAAAGAATGTTGTTGAAGTCGACCCTTATGAAAACGGCTTAAGAAAAACATTAAACTTCGGACACACTTTAGGACACGCTATTGAGACTTATTTTTTAAGCAACCCTAACAAAACAACGCTTTTACACGGTGAAGCCATTATTATAGGTATGATTTTAGCTTCTTATATTTCAACTGAATTAACTGGATTCTCAAAAGAAACCACTTTAAAAATTAAAGAATTCTTTACGGAATACTATGGAAAAGTAGAGATTACAGAAGACGAACGCAAACCAATTATGGAATTGATGAAATACGACAAAAAGAATAATCACGGCAACATTAACTTCGTGCTTTTAGAAGATATTGGCAAACCTAAAATAGATTGCTTAGTCGATGATGATATTATAATTGATGCTTTTAAATTTTACGCATCATAAAACAATTTGAAGCCTGTAATTTACTTACAGGCTTTTTTAATTACGTTGACTACCTTTTTTAAATCTTCCTTACTTAAATTAGACCCACTAGGGAGACACAATCCTTTATTGAAAAGGTTCTCAGAAACACCATTAACAAAACTTAAACAACCCTTAAAAACAGGCTGTAAGTGCATCGGCTTCCAAAATGGTCGAGATTCTATATTTTCCTTTTCTAAATTTAACCTGATCCGTTCGCGCATTTCAAAAGATTCAGTCAAAATACAGGTCAGCCACCTATTAGAGTTACTATCATAATCCTCATCTAAAAATGTAATTCCTATTAATTCAGATAATTCAGATTTATAAAAACTGTAATTACCCCTTCTGGCTTCCACCCGATTTTCAAGAACCTTCATTTGTCCGCGACCAATACCCGCTAAAACATTACTCATTTTATAGTTGTAACCTATTTTAGAATGCTCATAATGCTCAGCTAAATCTTTTGATTGATTCGCCAAATGAACAGCCTGCTCTTTTAACTTTTCATTTTTCACAACCAAAGCTCCTCCAGCTGAAGTTGTTACTATTTTATTTCCGTTAAAAGAAAACACACCTATATCCGATAAATTACCACAAGGTTTGTTTTTATAACAACTCCCTAAAGCCTCTGCCGCATCTTCCACAACAGGTATATTGTATTTCCTCCCAATAGCATTTATTTCATCAACTTTGTACGGTGAGCCATAAAGATGCACAGCAATAATGGCTTTTGGTTTTTTAAAATTCTCAATCCGGTTTAAGATAGCCTGCTCTAAAAGTTCAGGTGACATATTCCAAGTTTCGGATTCACTATCCACAAACACTGGTGTTGCACCCTGATAAAGAACCGGATTTACAGAAGCTATAAACGTAAAATTCTGACATAACACTTCATCGCCTTTTGAAACCCCCAGTAGCTGCAAAGCCAAATGAATAGCCGATGTACCTGAATTTAAAGCGACTACTTTAGAATCATTCCCAAGAAAATTTTCCAAATCAGATTCAAATCCTTCAATATTATCGCCCATTGGCGCAATCCAATTTGTTTCAAAAGCGTGATTTACATATTCTTGCTCCAACCCACTCATATGAGGTGATGATATGTACATTCTTTTACTACTCATTAATCTCTATCGGCTATTTTACTATTCATGAAAAACTAAATTAAATCATTCAAAATTGAATAAAAAAAAGAAAACAATACCTGAATTTGTTTAGCAATTAAAATTACATTTATATTTTTAATCCGATTTATAAAAGCATCACAAAATGACACCCGAACAATTAAACATACTAAAAAACAAACACGTCTTGGTAACGGGTGGTGCTGGTTTTATCGGTTCTAACTTATGCGAACACCTTTTATCACACAACATAAAGGTAACTTGCCTGGATAATTTTTCAACTGGAAAACAAGAGAATTTAGAAGGTTTTAAAAACAACTCGAATTTCAAACTCATAGAAGGCGATATTAGAAATCTAGAAGATTGTAGAGTTGCTTGCTCTAAAATTGATTATATTTTACATGAGGCTGCACTTGGTTCTGTACCACGATCCATAAGTGACCCAATCACCACAAACGACGTTAATATTTCCGGTTTTTTAAATATGTCGGTTGCAGCTAAAGAAGCAAATGTTAAACGATTTATTTACGCCGCAAGCTCTTCTACTTATGGAGATAGCAAACCACTACCTAAAGTAGAAGATAAAATAGGGAAACCACTTTCTCCCTATGCTATTACTAAATATGTTAATGAATTATATGCCGATATATTTCACACCACATATGGGCTAGACACAATAGGATTACGGTATTTCAATGTATTTGGAAAACGACAGGACCCAAACGGAGCTTACGCTGCTGTAATACCTAAGTTTGTTCAGCAACTTTTAAAACACGAGTCTCCTGTGATAAATGGCGACGGAAGCTATTCCAGAGACTTTACTTATATTGATAATGTTATTCAAATGAACATTAATGCATTAACAACCCAAAATCCAGATGCATTAAACAACGTTTACAATGTAGCCTATGGAGAGCAAACCACTCTTTTACAGCTCACCTCTCTGCTAAAAGAATATTTATCCGATTATGATAAGAATATTGAACACATTGAAATTAAATTTAAAGAAAATAGAATTGGGGACATCCCTCACTCTTTAGCTTCAATAGAAAAAGCTAAACAATTACTAAATTACAATCCCCAATACGACATAAAAACTGGCCTAAAAGAAGCTGTTAAGTGGTATTGGAATCATTTAAGATAAAGAACTTTCCAAAAAATGAAGGATATAAAAATTGCCGTTATAGGTCTAGGGTATGTAGGATTACCGCTTGCGAGATTATTCGCCACCAAATACCCTGTTATTGGTTTTGATATTAATCAAAAACGAATCAAAGAATTAAATCAAGGCAATGATATAACATTAGAGGTTGGTAAAGATGAATTACAAGCTGTCTTGAAGACTTCAAACGAGGACAACTCAAATGGACTATTCAACTCATCTAACTTAGAGGATATAAAAAGCTGCAACCATTACATTGTTACGGTTCCAACGCCTATCGACAAAAACAACAAACCAGACTTAACGCCGCTTTACCGCTCTACTGAGTCTATCGCAAAAGTATTAAAAAAAGGAGATATCGTGATCTACGAATCAACCGTATACCCCGGAGTTACTGAAGATGAATGTATTCCAATTTTAGAAACTATAAGCGGTTTAAAATTTAATGAAGACTTTTTTGCCGGCTATTCCCCCGAACGTATAAACCCAGGTGACAAACTCCATACCGTTGATAAAATCCTTAAAGTTACCTCCGGCTCTACCCTTGAGATAGGAAAAAAGGTAAACAACTTATACGCCAGTGTCATCACTGCCGGAACCCATTTAGCTCCATCTATAAAAGTAGCGGAAGCCGCGAAAGTTATTGAAAACTCACAACGCGACATCAATATTGCTTTCGTAAATGAGTTGGCTAAAATTTTCAATTTAATGAATATCGACACGCAAGCTGTTTTAGAAGCTGCAGGAACCAAATGGAATTTTCTTCCGTTTAAACCAGGACTTGTTGGCGGACATTGCATAGGTGTAGACCCCTACTACTTAGCACAAAAAGCAATAGAAATCGGGTATCATCCTGAAATTATTCTGGCTGGTCGACGTGTAAATGACAGCATGGGACATTATGTGGCTTCGGAAGTCATAAAACTCATGGCTCAGAAAGACATCAGAATAAAAAATGCGAAAATTCTAATTTTAGGAATCACCTTTAAGGAAAATTGCCCTGATGTTCGTAACACTAAAGTTGTTGATGTAGTTACTCAATTACAAAGCTACGGTACCGAAGTTACTATTTACGACCCTTGGGCAAAACCCGAAGAAGTATTACAGGAACACAACCTTAATACCGTAACAGAATTACCAAATGAAAAATTCAACGCAGTAGTATTAGCTGTTTCTCACTCAGAATTCCTTGGTATAAACATCAAAAACTTATTAGAAGACAATAGTATATTATACGATGTAAAGAGCTTTTTAAAAGAACCTGTAAACGGCAGGTTATAAAAGAAAAAAGGCGCCAATCATAAATTAGCGCCTTTTTTATACCTAATTAATAAAGCTTACATTTCGTTAAAAATAGTATGCATTAATCGTTTTTTATCGTTGATACTTTCCTCTAGCGATATCATGGTTTCCGTTCTGTAAACACCTTCAATATCATCTAATAAAAAGATAACTTCTTTTGCATGTTCAGTACTTCTCGCACGAATTTTACAAAACACATTAAACTTCCCTGTGGTGATATGCGCTACAGTAACATAAGGTATCTCGTTAATTCTCTCTAACACAAATTTAGTTTCAGAGGTTTTATTTAAAAATACACCCACGTATGCAATAAACGAATATCCTAATTTTTTATAATCTAACATTAAAGAAGAACCTTTGATGATTCCATGTTCTTCCATTTTCTTCACTCTTACGTGTACCGTACCTGCAGATATTAATAATTTTTTTGCAATGTCTGTAAACGGAATCCTAGTGTTATCGATTAACATATCAAGGATTTGGTGATCAATCTCGTCTAATTTAATTTTCCCCATAATTAATTATTCTTAAGTATAAAGCAAAAATAATACATTTTCTTTAAAAATAATACATAATTAATAGGCTTTATTTCGAAAATAATGAGATTTTTTCATTATTTATAATTACGAAAACGTTTTCGTCGCCTAAATTAATAGCATTCCCCTGCTCATTAAGTACTTCTAAACCATTGGCTTGAATGGTTTTATGTGCATAAAACCCCTTCAAATCTTCAATTTTATCGACTTTAGGAACGAAAACAACTTCATTATTAACCAAGCGCTCCTGAAACATAATACCAATATCTCCTGCTGAAGCATCTCGTATAATTACATCTAAAAACAGCTTTTCATTTTCTGGTATATCCAAATACGCCTCGTAATTATCTCCTAAAACATTATTATTAACAATATAATCAAAGGATGTTAAATAAGACATATATATTAATTCCCTTGTTTTTTCTCTTCCGTAATCCTCATGAAAATGCCCTGCCTCAAATAGAATAGTTGGAATATTTTTACTTTGAAATGTATCTCCTACACAATTTAAGTTAAACGCATCATCATACACTCCTACTTGTCCTGGAATTTCCTTTTGCAAGGCATCATTCATTACGCTGATAATCTCCATAGCAATCTTTCTATTTGACGAAATAGTACATTCCTGATCTTGTGCCGGTGATAAAAAGGATACCGTTGCAGATTTATTGGTATTCCCAGCACTAAAAATTGTTCGTTGACCATGAAGATTATAACAATAGTGTGGTTTAAAAGCTTCGAATGCTGCTTTTAAAACTAAACTTTCAGGCTGTGTTAAATTTTGAGCATCTCTATTCAAATCCACCTCATTAGCATTTATTCGAGTATAAGCCTTAGCGCCATCTGGATTTAAAATAGGTATAATGTATAAGGTGCACCCATTTAAAATGTGCTGTATTGACGAATCGTTGCTTAATAATGTATTGGTAAGATCAAAAATTGCCTTAGTGGTTGTCGATTCATTACCATGCATTTGCGACCACATTAAAATTCGCTTATCTCCAAATCCTATTTTAAACGCGTAAATATCATCGTTTAAGACAGATTTCCCGATACTTTCAAATTTCAATTGACTACTTAATGAATCTAAAATAGGTTTTATGTGATTATTGGTAATATATCGATGACTTAAACGTGACTCTTTGTGATTTAAGTAAAGTGATTTTATGGTCTCTAATTGCATGATCTTAATTTGTTGACAAATGTAAGAATTTAAAAAGTTACAATTGTCAACAACTCACTTTTTACAAATGTAAACAAGGTTTTATGTTTAGATGTATACATTTGTAAACAGAAGTATTTTCGTCAATCACATCGATTGTATCTTAACTGATTCGTTATTTGGCTAAAAACATTAAATCAAACATAAACTATTTTATTTCAGTTGTTTAATGGTGTTTAACTGAAGTTTTACTTTTAATACTTTGACATTTTTTACGTGTTTTTTGTATACATTTGTATACTATAAACATATTTTTATTACATTTGTAACACAGTAAACATTTGTGAACAGTTACAATGATAAACACAGAAGAATTTACAATACGTCTAGAGAAAGTCATCAATTTTTATGGAGAATCAGCCTCTTCCTTTGCTGAAAAAATCGGTGTTCAACGCTCTAGCATATCCCACATTTTATCTGGAAGAAATAAGCCTAGTTTAGAATTTGTGTTAAAAATACTTTCAGCCTATCCTGAGGTAGAATTGTATTGGTTGTTAAATGGCAAAGGAAGTTTTCCTGCGAAAAAAGAAACTACACCTTCACCTCCGGTTGAGGCTCCAACAAAAATCAAACAAGTTGAAGATCCGGCTCCAATTTCCAGAGCAGCCGTAAATCGTCCAGAAGAAAAAATATTTTCTGAAAATGCAAATGGAAAAACTATAGAGCGTATTGTGGTTTTTTATTCAGATGGTACTTTTAAGAACTATCACAATTAAAATTAAGATTGTTTAGTACCTTTGCTTGAAATTTTAAAACCTTATAAATCGTTCAGATGAAATTTTTTTATGCTCTAATATTTTTAAGCCTGTTTAGCTGTTTTGAAACAACTCGTAATTGTAGCGATTATAAAACCGGAGAATATTATAGTGAAGTGACTATTAATGGCGAATTATTTAAATCAAAGTTTAAACGTACTGATGATCTTCAGGTGGAAACCTATAATAATAAAATAGATTCTTCGTCACTGCGATGGATTAATGATTGTGAAGTTGTATTTAAAACCATTAATCCGAAAAACATGGCCGAGCGAAAAGATATTCATTTAAAAATCTTAACAACTACTGATAGTTCGTACACTTACGAATACTCGTATGTTGGCGAAACCCAAAAACAAAAAGGAATCGCCTATCGAGTTAAATAAATTATAGGATTTAATCGAACGGATACAAAAACGACTCCACTACATTAAATTCAATTTGTTGATTTTCGTTAATGTAATACGTTAAAAACATTTCTCCCCAATACTTACCATCTGTAAAATCGGCAATAATCCATTTATGGTTTAATAACTTAATGGTATTAATCATCATGCGCTTGCCTTCGCTCGCAGCATATGGTACAATAGGGTGTTCACCTTTTACTTCATTTAATTTATAAAGTTCGTCTTTAATAACGGGAACCAGTTCACTTACATTATAGCCTTGATTTTCAAAATAACTAATCGCATCTTCATTTCTATTGAAATTAAAATGTGATAAGTCTGTAATGTCATGCTGCATACTCACTAACGAATCTTTATACTGCTGCAGTTGCTCTTTGTAATCGCCAATATTTTGATTCATGTCTTCAAACACACGCTTCGAGTTCACAAACTGAAACAATACCAATAGCATAGCAAACACGAACAAGTACATGAAAATTCTTTGCTTCATTCTTTATTTTTTTTAAATGGTTATTTGTAATTCATCATGGGCCAAAAATACATTTTCTGGCAAAGTTTTCTCTACTTCTTCGTGAAAACCTAACAAATGACTAATATGAGTTAAATATGCTTTTCCCGGATTTACCTTTTTTATAAACTCCAGAGCTTCATCTAAATTAAAATGCGAATAATGTGGTTCGTATCGTAACGCATTAACAACTAATACTTTTACATTTTTAATTTTTTCAATTTCTTTATCCTTAACAGTTTTCATATCTGTTAAATAGGCGAAATCACCGAACCTATACCCAAATACCTGCAAATCCCCATGTTTTCCGTTTACCGGAATAACTTCTAATTCTTTTAACTGAAACGGTTTGTTTTTAACGCGATTCGTAATAACTGTTGGAGCTCCCGGATATTTGTTTTTTGTAGCAAAAATATAATCATATTTCTTGATTAAAGACTTTAATACGCGCTTGTGAGCATAAATAGGAATATCGCCTTGCCTAAAATAAAAAGGACGAATATCATCCAGACCAGCAACATGGTCGGCGTGTTCGTGAGTAAAAATAACACCATCTATTCTTTTGCATTCAGCACGTAACATTTGATATCTGAAATCAGGACCACAATCTATTACATAGGTATAATCATCCCATTCTACCAAAACAGAAACTCGTAATCTTTTGTCTTTTGGGTCTTTACTTAAACAAACCGGGTGGTCGCTCCCTATAATAGGAACCCCTTGTGATGTGCCTGTACCGAGGAAAGTTACTTTCAAAATAGTCTTAAGTTTATCACAAAAATAAGAATGTTTTTTTGTTTCACTTACTTATTTAATATCTTTACTCCACAATAGAAAATAACCTTAAAAACCTATGGAAATAAGCATAAAAGGTGATAAAGAATTTGATGATATTCCTTCGTTAAAAACTAAAGCTCTCCGAATTAATTTAAACGAAAATATTTACGGAACCTTCGCCGAAATTGGTGCCGGACAGGAAACCTGTAGACATTTTTTTAGAGCGGGTGGTGCTTCTGGAACAATAGCAAAGGCGATGTCTGCTTACGATAAAGATTTTAGTGATGCTATATATGGCGCCGAAGATGATGGTCGTTATGTAACTGAAGCACGTTTAAGAAAGATGTTAATCCATGAGATGAATCTTATGGAGAACCGTTTAACACGTGAAAAAAATCCGAATAAAATCTTCTTTACCTATGCCAATACTGTAGCAACTATAGATTTTGCTAAACAATTTAAAGGCCACGGCTGGGTTGGTATTAAATATCAGGTTGAAGCTGGTGGTGATTATAATGAAATTATTTTACACCTTCGTTTTAAAGAAAACGACGCAAGGCACCAGCAGGAAACGCTTGGTATTTTAGGAACCAACTTAATTTATGGGGCTTTTTACAAATACAACGAACCTAAAAAACTACTACGTTATTTATATGATCATTTAGATAAAGATCGTCTAGAGATTGACACTATCAACTTCTCTGGTCCTGTCTTTAAAAATGTAGATAACCGTTTAATGAGCTTACAACTTGTTAAAAATGGAATGACAGACGCCGTAATGTTTGGTCCTGACGGAACCAATGTTTTACCAGCCAAAGTATTCTATAAGAAAAACATTTTAGCGCTCCGTGGTAGTTTCAGACCTGTAACCAAGGTGAACATGGAAATGTATGAGAAATCATATGAGATGTTTATCAAAGAAAACAAAGTAGATAAAGAGAAGACCGAAGTGGTTTTCGAGATTACTTTATCTAACTTAAGAGCTGAGGGTGAAATTGACGAGCAAGACTTTATTGATAGGGCCGACTTATTATGTGCTCTTGGGCATTCGGTAATGATTTCAAATTTCCAGGAATACTACAAAGTAGTTGAGTATTTCTCTAACTACACCAAATCCAGAATGGGATTAGCTATGGGAGTTAGTAACTTAGTCGATATTTTTGATGAGAAATATTACAGACACTTAAGTGGTGGTATTTTAGAAGCCTTCGGTAAATTGTTCTTTAAAGATTTAAAAGTTTACCTATATCCAATGCACGATCAGGAAACTGGAGAATTAATAACCAGTGAAAACCTAAAAGTGTATCCGCGTATGAAAGAATTGTATAAATTCTTTAAATACAATGGTAAAGTGATTGATATTGAAGAGTACGATTCTACCATCATGAATATTTTCTCTCGCGAAATTTTAAACATGATTGCCAATGGTGAAAGTGGATGGGAAGATATGGTACCAGACGGAACGGCTGAATTAATCAAAGATTATAGATTATTTGGTTATTCTAGAAAACCATTAACTTTAATTAGAAAAAGAAAATAATATTTTCTACACATACAAATAAAAAAGCAGCTTAATAAAAGCTGCTTTTTTATAGAATATCATTCTAAAGATTAGGCTTCTAAAATTTGAGCAGCGTGATCTTTAGTTTTCACCTTTTCTATTACACGCTCCACAATACCGTTTTCATCAATTAAAAATGTCATGCGATGAATTCCATCGTACTCGCGACCCATAAATTTCTTAGGCCCCCAAACTCCGAAGGTATTAATAACAGTCTTGTCTTCATCAGCTAGCAACGGAAAGGGGAATTCATATTTGTTTTTAAAATTACTTTGTCGTTTAGCACTATCGGCACTAACTCCCAGTAATTCGTATCCTTTTTCTTTTAAAACTTCAAAATTATCTTTAAGATTACATGCTTCAGCTGTACAACCTGGCGTGCTCGCTTTCGGATAAAAAAATACGATTAACTTTTTGCCTTTATAATCACTTAGGGACACTGTGTTTCCTTGCTCATCTACAGAAGTAAAATCTGGAACGGTATCACCTGCTTTTAATGTGTTCATTTATTTAATTTTTACAATTTAAAACCATTTCCAAAGTGTAATACAATAGATATATTAACTTTGCTTTTCTACAAAATTATGCAATTTATGACCAAGGAACAAAAGATTGAATTTGTAATAACTACCTTAAAAGAATTATACCCAACCATTCCGGTGCCTTTGGATCATAAAGATCCTTACACCTTATTAATCGCAGTACTAATGTCTGCGCAAAGTACGGATGTTCGTGTAAATCAAATTACACCTTTATTATTTGAGAAGGCTGATAACCCTTATGATATGGTAAAGTTAACGGTTGAAGAAATTAGAGAAATTATTAAACCTGTTGGGTTATCACCAATGAAAAGCAAGGGCATTCATGGTTTATCAAAAATACTAATTGAAAAACATAATGGTGAGGTCCCACAGAATTTTGAAGATTTAGAAGAGTTACCTGCCGTAGGCCATAAAACAGCTGGCGTTGTCTTGTCGCAAGCCTTTGGTATTCCTGCGTTTCCGGTAGACACGCATATTCATCGATTAATGTACCGTTGGAATTTAAGTAACGGTAAAAGTGTTGCGCAAACGGAAAAAGATGCCAAGCGATTATTTCCTATGGAATTATGGAATGATTTACATCTTCAAATTATATGGTATGGACGTGAATACTCTCCTGCACGAGGTTGGGATTTAGATAAAGATATTATAACCAAAACCATTGGAAGAAAATCGGTGATAAACGATTATTATAAAACAAAAAAGTCCTAATTTTCATTAGGACTTTTCCAACTTAATTCAGAAGCGCTTCAAACTTCTTTTTATTACAATTTATAACTTGATAACGTAGTATTTTTTTTGGATTTGTATCGTATTAATTTACAATGTTTTAAAAAACAAAACAGGACATGCTCGTATTTTTGTTTGTATTTATGTCCACTAAAAGACACTTTTCGTGCGTTAAGCGGACATTTTTTTCGGGCTTATTTCGGGGAGAATACTAAAATGAAATACGAATTAAAATACGAAAACGCTTTCTCAATAAATTGTAGAAGAAAATTCAAATTAATGTATTTAATAAAAACCAAAATTTGTTTAGAATTGTAACTTAAAATCACATTATAACCATTCCTCTTAATTATTTAACAATAATAAATACAATCAAACATAGGAGAATCCTACAATATCAAGTTTAATCTATATTACATGTTATTTTTTTTAATAAAATTAATACTATCCTCTATTTGACTTTCGACTTCTGTTTTAGTTCGATAATCAAGGGGAATTGACATGTAGGTAGATAATTGAAACATGCTAAAATTTAAGTCTAATGCCCCATCATAGTTTTTAAAACTTGTAATGTTATTTAGGTATTTTATTTTATCTTCAGAATCAATCGTTAAAACATAACCGTATGGAGGAAATGCTATTTCCGAACAATTTATAGGCTGTCCTCCCTTAAAATCTGCTTTTACCATATGGTTTACATATCTAATATTTTCTGCTCTTGTCAAATATGCAAAAACTTTAAATTTATCTGGCAATGTTCTTGTTTCCTTGTTGGAGACAAATTCAGAAAGTTCAGGGTAAGCATCTAAATAGAAGTCTCCATTTATAGCTAAAAACATTGATATTATTTGTTTCATTATTTTTAAAGGTTCAATTTGTTTAATTGTATACTTGTGCAAATAAAACTCTCTATCAAGTAAAATCTCAAATCCACCAGTCACCCACCTCTTGTAAGCTGGCACATATTCTGAACCTAAAAAGCTATTGCATTTTTTACAAAATGAATTAAAACCTATTCCTCCTTGTTTTATTTTTCCTTTTGGGGGATTTTTAAAAGGATTTTCATTTTTAAAATAATCTTCAAAAGCGACAGATGCGTATTTAGTATTACTATTAAACGTAGTTTTTGGAGGAACGTGTTCGAATGACAACATTGTTTTCTCTCCGCAAAGACGACATTTCCCAGAAATCATTTTATGTCTACCCATGCTTTTTATTTTCGACTTACTGTTAAACAAAAAAAATAGTAGCGGATTTACACACAGTAATTTTTCACTTCAACACAGATCTTTTTATATATACTTACTTTAGTATTTGTGATTAAACCACTATTACTTTTATAAATTAGTACCTACTGGCTATTTCCGTTCTGTTTAGTTTTCTACGTTGGTATTATCATGCAACAGTTTAGCTACGGACACGCCTAATATTTCCGCAATTTGAAAAAGTGTTTCTAAAGAGGGTTGCATATCATTCGTACACCATCTTGAAACCGTAGATTTATCTTTGTCAATTTTTTCTGCCAACCATTTACTTGACCTTTCTTGTTCTACGAGGACGATTTTAATTCTGTTATATTTTTTATTATTGCTTTTCACGAAAATAAATTTGCGTTTTACGAAACCATCATTTATATTTGTGAAATATATTTAAAATTAGACGGATTTTGCGATTTTAATTGATTTTCTTTGTTTTTGAACAAACGAGAGTTAATATATAATGAGCAAAATTGAAGATAAGTTAAGTGAAGTTTTAGAGAAATACTCTGAGAATTTCACCACTAAAGTATATAACGATGATTTTAATGATACAGATGTTTTGATGGAAGCATTCGGTATTACACAGGAATTGAAAAGTGAAAACAAACAATATTGGGGGCGCGAACTTGGTAAGTGTTGGGAAAATCTTTTGAGAGATTTGTTTGAAGCTACTTGTGCAGATTTTGAACCGCCCAAAAGATTTGGTACAGATGAACCTGCGGATTTCTTTTGTGGTAAAGACGCTATTGACACGAAATATAGAGTAGGTTCAGGTGATTCAGGAACTTTGAAAAAATTTGAATCTTATGGTAAATTATTAATAGAAAAAGGATACAGACCCGTCTTTTTGTTTTTAAGAACTGATAATTTGCAGGCAGCATTAACTAAAATGGATGCTGGTAGTTGGATTAAGTATATGGGTGATGACACGTTTACTTATATAAAAGAAAAAACAGGTTTCGACTTAAAAGAATGGCTTATAAAACTCAAGAAAGAAGAAACTTTTAAAATTGACAGATAATATGTTTGAAATAAATAAGGTTTATTCAGGTGATTGCATTGATGTAATGAAGGAATTCCCTGAAGAATCAATTGCTTGCTGCATTACTGACCCACCGTACAACTATGAATTTATTGGTCATAAGTGGGATGATTCTGAAGTCAAAAGAAGGACTAAAAGAGTCAAGGATAGCAAGACAATGGTTAAGAATATTCCTTATGGAAGTGGTCTTGCTGGTGGTGTAAGAAACGCTAGATGGTACGAAAAAAATCGCAAGAATGATTTAGATTATATGAAATGGTGTCAATTATGGACTGATGAATTATTTAGAGTCTGTAAATCAGGTGCCCCTGTCGCTGTTTTTAACAGTAATCGTTCAATAGCACACGTTCAAATAGCATTAGAAAATAGTGGGTTTTACACTAGGGATTTATTAGTTTACAGAAGAAATTCTGGAATCCCTAGAGGTCTTAACTTGCAAGGGAAACTACATAAATTGGGGCATCCTGATGCTGATAAATGGGAAGGATGGCATAGTGCTTTTAGAAATGAATGGGAAGCCGTGGTAATTGTTCAAAAGCCTTTAACAAATAATTATTGGGAAACTTTGCAAAAAAACAATGTAGGTGTTTTTAAAACTGTTAATGATGATGGTACATTCCAATCAAATATCTTAGAAAATTTATCTAAAAAAGACAAATCCGAGAAATATAGTCATTGTACTGTAAAGCCTCTAGGTCTAATAAAAAAATTGGTCGATACTTTATGTCCACCACATGAAGAAAATATAATTTTCGACCCATTCGCAGGTAGTGGCACAACATTAGTTGCTGCTCAGGATTTAGGGTTCAATTATTTAGGAATTGAGATTGAGGAAAATTATATACCAATAATAAATGAAAGATTAGAATCTACTAATCAATTCAAAGAGTTAAATCCATCTCTTTTTTAGAGTTTTTAAACAATAATATTTTTTCGTTTTTTTTGACAAACGTTCTTTTAAATTTTAAAGTAAGTAAAAACCGTTTTCAAATTAATTTGTTTGAAAACGGTTTAGAACTAAAATAAGAGATTTTATTCTCTTAAAAACAATTTATAACACTTAAAAAATTTTAATAACACCTTGTATAAGCACACATAAATACGAATTAAAATACGACCATATTTGTACAAAAAAAATCGGGGCTCGGGTTTATTTCGGGGAAAAAATAAATACGAATTTTGTAAGTAACTGACTCAATTTAAATTAGTTAGAAATATCTTTTTTTCATTTAAACTTATAACACTTAAAGCCTTTGAATAACTTAGAAGAAATTTAACCGTTTCTTCTCGCGGTTCCATTGCATTCGATTTTTTAATAGAATTTTCAGAGTAAAGTTTTGCCATTATATTAATTTAAGGATTCATTTAAATTACTAACGTGGCAAAAATCAGTTTATTGCATCAATTCGTTAAAATAATATTATGCTTATCAATTATTTTTCTCAAGTTGATTAAAGCATATCGCATACGACCTAAGGCCGTATTAATGCTTACCCCTGTTTTATCTGATATTTCTTTAAAGCTTAAATCGTCGTATATACGCATTAACAACACTTGCTTTTGGTCATTCGGCAATTCATCAACCAAACGTCTTACATCATTCTCCACTTGTTTTTTTATAATCGTACTTTCTGCGTTTAAACTCTTGTCGCTCAACACCGAAAAAATATTAAACTCCTCTGTGTTATCAAATTTAGGCATGCGGTTGTTCTTTCTGAAATAATCAATCACAAGATTATGTGATATACGCATTACCCATGGTAAAAATTTACCTTCTTCGTTGTAAGCACCTCGCTTTAAAGTGCGAATCACTTTAATAAAGGTATCCTGAAAAATATCTTCAGCAACATCTCTATCGTATACCTTAGAAAAAATAAAACTGTAAATTTTTTGCTTGTGCCTGTTTATAAGAATTTCCAGGGCACTTTCATCTCCTTTAATGTAGCTACTAACTAAGACAGCATCTTTTATGTTATCGTATTGCATAATCATTACTTTTTAAGCATAGAAGAAAACTTCCAAGCTTTTGGGGTTATAAATTTTAAAGTAATGTTATGCTATAGGCAAGTTTATGTTAGTTTGACAAATTGATTAATAGACTCAAATATAACAACAATCGTTCCTAAAACAAAAATAACATGACTTTTTTTATTGTTAAGCCGATGATTTATTCCTTTTTTATCATAAAAATCTAATTTTCAATCAATATTTTATTATAAATACCTAGGATAATTTCATTTAAAGCAGATTATATTTAACAGAATAAATACTTTAGTATCTTTGCGAAATCATTCCTTTTAAGATCTATGAACACTACTATTTCTGAAGTAAATCCGAAAGAAAATATTATTATAAAAGGTGCAAAACTGCACAACTTAAAAAATATAGATGTAGTAATACCACGCAATAGATTGGTGGTTATTACTGGTTTATCTGGTTCTGGTAAATCAAGCTTAGCTTTCGACACCTTGTATGCGGAAGGGCAACGACGTTATGTAGAAAGTCTGTCAAGTTATGCGCGCCAATTCTTAGGACGTTTAAATAAACCAAAGGTCGACTACATAAAAGGAATAGCTCCGGCCATCGCTATTGAGCAAAAAGTAAATTCAACAAACCCAAGATCAACAGTAGGGACAAGTACGGAGATTTACGATTACTTAAAATTATTATACGCCAGAATTGGTAAGACCTACTCGCCTATTTCAGGATTAGAGGTGAAAAAGGACACGGTAACAGATGTACTTGAATTTTTAAAAACTTTTCCTGAACGCGAAAAATTATTATTGCTATCTCCTATCCATTTAGAAGATGGTCGTACTATGGAGGATAAAATAAATGCCTTAGCACAACAGGGTTATGCTAGGATAAAAGTAAGTGACCGCGTTATACGAATAGACGAAGCTGAACATCTTTCAGAAAAAGATGAAGTTATGTTAGTCGTAGATCGAATTGTAATTAAAAATGATGAAGATTTTTATAACAGATTAGCAGATTCCATTCAAACCGCATTTTTTGAGGGTAAGGGCGAATGTTTTATCGAAACGCTATCAGATAACAACTTACGCCACTTTTCAAATAAATTCGAACTTGATGGCATGAGTTTTTTAGAACCTAATGTTCATCTTTTCAGTTTTAATAACCCTTACGGTGCCTGCCCTAAATGTGAAGGCTATGGTGATATTATTGGTATTGATGAGGATTTGGTTATCCCAAACACAGCTTTATCAATTTATGAAAATGCTATTTTCCCATGGCGCGGCGATAGCATGAGCTGGTACAGAGATCAATTAGTAAATAATTCTCATAAATTCGATTTCCCCATACATAAACCCTATTTTCAATTAAGTGATGACCAAAAACAGCTAATTTGGGATGGTAATAAGTACTTTGAAGGATTAAACTCTTTCTTTACTGAATTAGAAGCTAAAGCTTACAAAATACAAAACCGAGTGATGTTATCACGCTACCGCGGAAAAACCAAGTGTAAATCCTGCAATGGCAAGAGATTACGCGTTGAAGCAAACTACATTAAAATAGCAGGTGCGACTATTACCGATTTGGTAGAAATGCCGTTAGACCGATTAGCTGAATTCTTTAGAACTCTGGAATTAAACGAACACGATACTAAAATTGCTGATAGACTTTTAAAGGAAATTAATAATAGATTAGCCTTCTTGTCCAATGTTGGCTTAGACTATTTAACCCTAAACAGAAAGTCCAATACGCTATCTGGTGGTGAAAGTCAGCGCATTAATTTAGCAACGTCTTTAGGCAGTAGTCTTGTAGGGTCGATGTATATTTTAGACGAACCAAGTATCGGGTTGCATCCTAAAGATACCGAACGATTAATATTAGTCTTAAAGCAATTACGTGATTTAGGCAACACGGTAATCGTGGTAGAACACGACGAAGATATTATGAAATCGGCAGACACCATTATCGATATCGGTCCTGAAGCCGGAACCTTTGGTGGTGAGGTTGTCGCTTGCGGAACTTTTACAGAATTACTTGATTCAAAATCATTAACCGCTCAATACTTAAATGAATCATTAAAGATTGAGATTCCAGAAAAGCGTCGTACTTCTAAATATTACGTAGACATTTTAGGGGCTCGAGAAAACAATTTAAAAAATATTGACGTCCGGTTTCCTTTAGGTATGCTTACGGTAGTTACCGGGGTTTCCGGAAGTGGAAAAAGCACCTTAGTTAAAAAAATATTATTCCCTGCTTTACAGAAAAAACTAACTGACTTTAGTGATAAAGCGGGGCAATTTTCGGATTTAGAAGGGAATTTCAGTAACATCAAACACATCGAATTTGTAGACCAAAACCCTATTGGGCGTTCTTCAAGGTCTAACCCTGTAACATATATTAAAGCCTACGACGATATTCGAGCATTGTTCTCAAAACAGAAACTTAGTAAGCTTAGAAATTACCAAGCCAAACACTTTTCATTTAATGTAGATGGCGGACGTTGTGAGACTTGCAAAGGAGAAGGTGAAGTAACCATTGAAATGCAATTCATGGCTGATGTGCACTTAGAATGCGAAACCTGTAAAGGAAAACGTTTTAAGAAAGAAGTTTTAGAAGTTCAGTTTGTTAATAAAAGTATCGATGATATTTTAAATTTAACCATTGATGATGCTATTGCCTTTTTCGAAACTAATAACGAAACAAAAATTAAAAACAAGCTACAACCTCTTCAGGATGTTGGCCTTGGATATGTAACTTTAGGACAAAGTTCCTCCACGCTTTCAGGGGGTGAAGCGCAACGTATTAAGTTAGCTTCCTTTTTAGGTAAAGGAAACAATAAAGAGAAAGCTCTTTTTATATTCGATGAACCAACCACAGGATTGCATTTCCACGACATAAAAAAGCTTCTAAAATCATTTAATGCTTTAATTGAAATAGGGCACTCTATTATAGTTGTAGAACACAATATTGAGCTCATAAAATGTGCCGATCATATTATAGATTTAGGTCCTAATGGCGGAGAACATGGCGGTAATTTAGTTGCTTCTGGAACACCTGAAGATATTATAAAATCCCCGTCCATAATTGGAACATATTTAAAAGATAAATTGTAAAACAATTCTAATAAAACAAAAAAGCAACCATAAACATTACCACTATTGCGGCAGGAATTACCATTAGCAAAAAAGAAAATGTCGCCAAAAAGCTTTTAAACAAACTCTTTAGTTTGCTTTGGTTATAAAATTTTATAATAGCAAAATAGAAATAAATAAAAACCACAATCAGCACGATATTATTTAGCCAGGACATCGGTTGCCAAATTAAATCTACTATCACTAAAAAGCTAAATAGCATAAATACAAACGCAAAGAAATACAAGCTAAACACGAGATTGTAAGAGAACGGAACTTTTTTATAATACAATAGTTTTAATATAAAAGCGAAAATAGGCAACAAAAAAAACATAGCTATAGGTATACTATCGTAAAAAGCCTGTAAAATAGACCCTCCATTCCGTTGCTTATAAAATTTTAATATTTGGGCATAAATCCTTCTTTTAAAAAATCCTGCATCACTATTCACCCCCATTGCTTGAAAGATAGCTTCTTTAGGGGCATCAATAGCTATCAAAGAGTCGACTGTTCTTCCATCAAACGAAAAATCGTTTTTATCAATATATTTTGTGGTCGTTACATTTCTTAAAGAATCTATAATTTGAGTCTTCAAACTATCATGTACAACAACAGGAATTTCCTTTTTTTCTAGAACTTTATTAACTGTTTCAACTTGTTTTCTACTAATAAACGAAAACAAAAAGAAAAACACCACAGATATAAACAAATACATTTGCGCTGGATGTAAATACAACAATCGTTTGCCTTCAACAAAACGTTTCGCTAAATACCCAGGCTTAATCATGAGAGGAATAAAACTCTTAAAAAAACGCGCATCTACAGAAAAGTAATTACTAATTGTATTGTAAAACAATACCGAAACGGTAAGTTGATCATTTGATTTTTGTCCACAATACGGGCAAAAATCAAAACCTTGCTCAAATCTATTTTCACAGTTTCTACAAGTTTCTAAAGGTTTTTTCATCTGATAATGGTTGGTTGTTATAAAAATAATAAAAATCTAAGCACTCCAACAAAATGTAGATTACTGATAAACAGAAGTGTATATTTTTGGCACGCAAATTGGTCAATTGATAAACGAAGCGGAAACCGAAAAGCTTATGAGTAGGTAAAATCAAAAAAATGAACGATTATGAAAACACTAGTACTTTTATTCGCAGGGATGCTTTTTAGCACAAACAGTGTTATGGCTTTAGATTTAAATAAAACAACTATAAATACCCCAAACCATTACCGTTATGTTCAACCTGTAACTTTCGTTGAAAATGGTATTGAATTTTCAATCTTCCCTGATGGAAATTTTGATTATGAATTTCTATATAATACAACATATTATAATTCGAACTCTAGAAGAAGCTCTATCAATGCATCTTACAGTAATCCTAGAGTAAGTGTAAATTATACATCTACGTCTCCAAATAGAAATTTCATCTCAAGAGACAGAAATGGCACGATTCGTGATATAGGAAATATACCGATTAATTACGACCGTACTGGAAATGTAACCCAAATAGGTTCTGTTTTTATTGGTTATGGTCGTGGTAAAAACGCAACTTTAAACCGAGTTGGAGGATTAACAGTTAACTATAACAGTTGGGGGCAAATAGTTTCTACAAAAGGATATGTAAACTCAAATAATCGTCATGTGAATTATTGTGTCATTGAAAACGACCTATCGAATAATTATTCGCATCACAATAACAACGATAGCTATTACTATTACAAGAAAAATGGTAAAACAAAGAAATTGAAAAAGAGAAATTAGATTTTTTATTAGTTAGTTAAAGATTCCCGGATCCGGTTTTCCACGAGTTCGGGATTTTTTTTTTGAATAAACTACTTATTTTTACAATAGAACAATTACTTCAACATATCTGGAGTTGCAACAGTTCTAAACCCTATATGATCTGAACTCGAATTAGGCTCCATCCCCATTTTGGCTGAAATTCTGAAACTTGCACAATACGAAGCATTACATAAAAAAGAACCACCTTTAATCACATGTTCTTCAATATAAGGCTTACCTATACTATATCCTTTTTCGGCACCTTTTGGATTTTCTAATATCTGATTCTGATTAATTTGGTTATAATAATTTTCGTTAAATAAATCACTTGTTAATTCCCAAACATTACCTAACATATCATATAAACCAATACTGTTAGCTGAATAGGATTTAACAGGAGCAATCAATTCAAATCCGTCCTTCGACTCATTTTTTATAGGAAACACTCCTTGCCACGTATTTGCTTTTTCGTTTAAGACTTCGGCATCATCACCCCAGGTATACACTTCATCTCTATGTATCCCTTGTGCCGCCGATTCCCACTCGGCTTCGGTTGGAAGTCTACGATTTGCCCATTTGCAATAGGCTAAAGCATCTTCTAAAGCAATATGCACCACCGGATAATCATCTTTACCTTCAATGGAACTTTCTGGCCCCTCAGGATGTTTCCAGTCTGCTCCTACCTGCCAACGCCACCATTGCTCATAGTTACGCATATTAGCGACTTGTTTCACCTCTTTATTAAAAATTAAACTTCCTGGTTTTAAAACTGAATCATGAGGCTTAGGAGTTCCTTCTGGCAGCTCCTTTTTTAGATCTTCCCAATCAATAGGTCTTTCGGCAACTGTTATGTAATCAGTAGCGCTTACAAAGGCTTGAAACTGCTTATTGGTTACTTCAGCGGCATCTATAAAAAAGCCATCTACAGAAACTATATGTCCGGGTTTCTCTCTAGGTAAAGCAAATTTATCATTTTGTTTTGCGCCCTGAGTAAAGGTTTTAGGTTCTACCCAAACCATACCTTTCGGTGCTTTTATTTTTTCAGAAACACTTGCCGTATGTAATTGTGTGGTGTTCTTACTATCTGTTTTACAACTAAACATGATAGTCATTGAAAAAACAAAAAACAAGGTGTGACACTTAAAACTTACTTTCATTGCAAAACCATTAATTTGGTGAATATTTTATAAAGTTGAAAAGCAAATATAAGAGTTAGAACATAAAACCTAATGACTTTTTTAAGGTATTCTGTAAATCTTAATTACAAAAAAAGCCTTTCATTAATTTGAAAGGCTTTTTGATTACACTTATAAATCAAACTTTAATTCACATCCCAGAAAATCTTTGTGGTCATATTGTCCATAGAAGATACTTCAGAGAAGTTTTCTGTATTTAATGCTCTCTCTTTATCCGGATAAATCCACCTTACTGGAGGTAAAGATTGCACATCAGAATCATCTGGCATAAACTCTAATTCAGGTAAGTCTAAGCGACGTTGCTCTGCCCAACTCTCACGTAAATTAACAACTCCATAATGAATCCATTTTTGTGTAGCAATTAACTCTAATTTTTCAGCCTCTGTACCAGACCAAGCTACACCAGCACCTGCAACATAATCAGCCACCTCTGTTGCTCCTAATGCATCTACTTCTCCAGAAATATCATTATTTGTAATTGATCTCACCCAATAATACCATTCTACAGATTGTTCGATACCCATTTCGTAAGCTTCTTGCGCCATAGCATCGTTTCCACTTCTTAAATAGTATTCTGCTTTAATAAAGCTTACTTCAGCGGCATCCATGATTACACCAGGGAAAACCTGATTTAAGTTGAATGTCGATCTGCTAAATAAACTTACCTCTCCATCATCAGCTGCAGTTTGTTGACTAGTAGCATCAGCTAAAGGATCTATACCTTGATAATCGTCATTTACCGTTTTCTCAAAATAAACACGTAATCTTGGATCTGTATTAGCAACCATATGATCTACCATTAGCTTCCCAGCATAATTAGTATACCATCCATCACTACCAAATCCATCCTCAAACCCTCTAGAGTTAATATCAGAATCAACGTTTACAACTTCTATCTGTACATTCTCATCATTAGAATCGATTGTTGGATATGATCCGCCTAAAATTGCACCCATTTCAGTACTTGCACGAGCTGAAAACTCAGAAGTTCCTGACACACGATTAAGTAGTCTTAAACGTAACGAGTTACAATATTTTTTCCATAAATCAAGATCTCCATAATTCACATAATCCTGATTAGCAAATATAGTTGTTGTTACAGCACTTAATGACGTACTATTTAATTCGTCTGCTATAATGGCTAAATCATCTAACATCATAGTGTATAAATCATTTGAAGCATCGTATGCAGGTAAAGACGAAATGTAATCCCCGCCGTTTGTACTCAACATCCCAGCTTCATTAAATGGAATATATCCAAATAAATCTACCATTTCTTGAGTATGATCGTAAAGGTATATAGTCGCAGCTTGCATAAAAATTTTGTTAGCAGCCTGCTCCTCATCTGACAATCCGTTATAAATTTTTTGAAGCTCTCTGTATTGCGTTAACATACTGTAGTATTGATTCCATTGCTCATCTACAGTCGCCGCTCCAACTTTATATTGACCTAGGCCATTTAACCATCCAGCGGCTTGTGTCCAAGGTAATAATGTAGGTCTTAATATGATAAAATAATTATTATATTCGGGTAATACATACTTTGCATTGGCAAATAACACTCCTGTAAACTGCTTTGCCACTGTTGTTTCGCCAATTTTGTCCGGATCTTTATAATTATCGCTAAAATCTGATTCTGAACATCCAGTACTAAAAAGTCCTAATGCCAATAACCCTATGAAAATATGTTTCTTCATGTTGTGTCTTTTAAAATTATTCATTCTCACCATCATATTATAATTTAGCTCTTAAACTTAATCCAAATGATCTGCTAGAAGGATTCATACCTGCTGTATTAACGTTTTGAAACCACTTAGACCCTGCTGTAAGTTGTTCTGCATCCATATCTTTAATCGTTCTGTAGATATAAAATAAATTTCTACCAAACACAGATAGTTGTAAATCCTGGAAACCAATTTTCTTAACAATATCTGAAGGTAATTGGTATGCTAAAGATAATTCACGCATTTTGAAATATGTATTCTCCTTAATATATAATTCATATCGAGTGTTTGGACTATATTGAGGTCCACCCCAGTTATATACCGTATTGTAATATTCTGGGTTAGAAGTGATATAATCATTTTCAGTCCCATCAGCTTTTACACCATCTAAAATAATACCATTATCGTAAACTTGCTCTCCGTTAGGCCCTTGAGCTGTTCCTTCTGCGATTAATTCTCTCTCACCAGTTACATCATTCTCAAACCATGTTAAACCTCCATGTTCAGCATCCATATATTTTAAACTTTCTTCTGTTAAACCTCTACTGGTCATCCAGTTAATACCTGTAGGCATAACATAACCCCCTACTCTAAAATCTATCAAGGCACTTAATGTGAAGTTTTTATACGTAAAGAAGTTTGCAAAACCACCAATAAACTTAGGTTGTGCACTTCCTACTTTAATCCAGTTATCTGGGTCTACTTTATATAATCCGTTTGGATCAACAATTTTATCTCCATTAGCATCAGTAGCTACCGGGTGTGTATAGAAAACACCAACAGGCTCTCCTGGCTCTGACACTAATTTAGCCGCACTACCATCATAATTAGCATGCACTAATTCATCTAACCCAGGCGCTAAAGATTCTACAGTATTTTTGTTAAATGCAAAATTAATAGATGAATCCCAGGTAAAATCATTACCCGCAATAGGCGTTGTGTTAAACGCTAACTCAAATCCTTTATTACGCATGGTACCTATATTAGTTAAAACATCACTCGCTCCTGCTGAATTAGGTAAAGTTAATGGAAGAATTTGATCTTCTAATCGAGAATCGTAATATGTTGCATCGATACCAATTCTTCCGTTAAACATTTTAAACTCTAAACCAAACTCAACATCGCGCTGCGTTTCAGATTTAATACCATCGTTACCCGCTGCTAAAGGTAGTGTTGTATAACTTACAGAACCCGCTCCTTGATCTCCCAAAGTACCTTGGTTATAAGCTATGTTAGCACGATATGCTTGTGGAAAATTACCTACTTTACCCCAAGAGGCACGAAATTTACCATAATTAATAAAGTCTGGCATCTCGAACGCATCAGAGAACACAAAACCTGAATTTACAGAAGGGTAAACAAATGAATTGTCATCTGGATTCATAGTAGATGTACGATCACGACGCACCGTAGCTTCTAAAAATAAATAATTTTTAAAACTAAAGTTTGCTGTACCAACTAAGGCATCTTTAACATAAGATAATCTTTTTTCGTGAACCCACTGATTGTTAACTCTGTACCCTCCTTGAGGCGTATTAGCTGAGGCATTTAAGGAAAACCAGTTTTCAACATTTAAACCACCTGCAGTCCCAGTACTTTGACCTTTAAACAAAGATTTTGTAGCGGTATAACCTCCCATTAAACTCATGTTTAAATCTTCAGTCAAGTCTTTATTATAGGTTAAAAATACATCTCCATAAACTAACTTACTATTTTCATTAGTAATTCTATAAAGTCCAGATGGGTTCCCAATTGATAAAGGTCTAACATTTGGTCTTTTGTCTTCCGATTGAAAAACAGTGAAATCTGTAGACATTCTTCCTCTTAAGGTTAACTCATCGGTAATATTCCAATGTTGTGTAATACTAGCGATTACACGATCTGAATTTTCTTCCATCATATAACGATTAGTACGCCACGCATATTCTAAAAGATCATTACTATACCCTGGATTAGTGATATTTTCTTCTGGTGTTAAACTTGCGCCACTACCCGTAACATAACGATATCCTAAACTCGTTTCATAATTTTGATGATACCATGCTCCATTATCAAAACGCGTCATCATACCAGTAAAATTATTCATTAAACGATCTACTTTATAGGGTCTGTTTTCGACTTTTGTATTGATATAATTAACCAACACATCCGTTTTTAAATCGTCATTCCAGTTAAAGCTAGAGTTTAAGTTGAAAATATTTTTATCATTTTCAGAATTCAAACTAAGCCCTTCATTATCCTGACGTGTGTAAGAAAAACGGATATTAGATTTATCAGACGCATTAACAATAGAAATATTATTTGTAAAATTATGAGCATCTTGAAATAAACTCTCATACCCATCCTGTGCTTTATAAGGAATAACCCCTATCCAGGCTAAAGCGTCTTCTCCATCGAATTTTGGTCCAAAGTTCACGGTTGTATTAATTGGTGTTCTTACACCATCGGTATATACCCACATGTCTTCATCTTGACCTGCATCATTATAGTATACCGGATAACCAGGACCTCTTACATTTTGAAAACGTGGCAAATAAGCAACCTTGTCTACTGTGTAAGTAGAATTGAAAGACACGCCTAAACCTTTTTTCATGCCTTTACCACTTTTTGTTGTAATTAATACAACCCCGTTTAAGGCTTCATTACCATATGTTGCAGCTGCAGAAGCTCCTTTTAAAATCGATATATTCTCAATATCTTCAGGGTTAATATCTAAAATACCATTACCCTGAATACGTTGATCGTTCCAATAACTTGTATTGTCTACGTTATCATTTCGAATAGGAATACCATCAACCACATAAAGCGGCTGTGTATTTCCTGTAATAGATCCAATACCTCGAATTTGCATATTCACAGCACTGGTAGATCCACCTGTAGTAGCTCCAATTTGAACACCTGGTGCTTTTCCATATAATGCTGTAGCAAAATTAGGTGTTCCTGTTTTTGTTAGTTCTTCAGCCTCTACCGTTGCCGTGGCGTAACCAATAGCACGTTTCTCTTTGGTTATACCGAAAGAGGTAACAACAACCTCTTCTAAACTTTCAGTACTTTCAGCAAGTTGCACATCAATTGATGTTTGCCCTGCAACAGAAATTTCTTTGGTTGTATATCCAATGCTGGAAAACACCAATATTTCATCGCCGGCAAGTTCGATAACATAACGTCCATCGAAATCTGTTGCAACTCCCTTTGATGTTCCCTTTACAATAACGTTCGCTCCCGGAAGAGGAATCCCGCTAGTAGCATCAGAAACAACCCCTGAAACTGTAGTTTGTGCTCCGGCATATAACACACCGAAGAAACAAAATACAAACAGTAGTTTGAATAATTTTTGGTTCATAAATTTTTTAGTTTTGAGTTAATATGAATTAAATTAACAATTATTTAACCTGACAAGTATTCTTTTTTCGACCAACAACTCTTCTAGAGTAGTGAATGAAAAACAAATTAAATAATTGATGTTTTATAATAGTAAAAAGCCTACAAATAATAGGTAAACCCAGTATTTATAAGCTTTTTGAAGAGGCATAATTACACTTATTTATTTAAAAATGCATTATTCCAATGTAACTTTTATGATTTTAGCACTTGTTAGCTCATCATGACTGATAAAATAACTGTTACTTTTCTTGTCGTTTATTTTGATTTCTTTAACAATTCCGTTATTCCCATTATTGCGCTCTATAACCAACTCGTTTTGTTCATAATATTTACCATCCAATTCAATTGTAACTTTATCAAACATTGGTGTCGTAATAGTATACATTGGTTCGCCAGGGACTATAGGATAAAATCCCATCATAGAATATACTAACCAAGCCGACATGGTTCCGGTATCGTCATTTCCTGGTAAACCATCAGGTGAATTTTTAAAATGCTTTCTCACCAACTCCTTAACCAACTTTTGAGCGCGATATTCTTCGCCTTTTACGTAATTGAATAAATAAGGGTATGCAATATCAGGTTCGTTAGCCATATCAAATTTATCTGTATCAAAAATCTTTTGAAGTTGAGCTGTAAATGGTTTATCTCCTCCCATTAACTTTTTTAGTCCTTTTATATCATGAGGTTCCATAAAAGCATATTGCCAGGCATTACCTTCTATAAAACCAACATTTTCGGTGAAATTAGCACCAGCATCAGGATCGAACGGTTCGTACCAAGTACCATCTGCATTGCGAGGTCTTAGTAAATTCAAATCCTTATCAAACAATTTTCTGTAAGACAAAGAACGCTTCATAAAACGTTTATAATCATCTTTATTTCCTAATGCTTTTGCTAAAAGCGCAATTGAATAATCGGCAATATTGTATTCCTGCGTTGTTGAAACCGGACCTTTGCTTTCTGTTGTTAAATAGCCTTTCTCAATATAATCTTTCAAAGCAGGTCTTAATGGATTGTTTTCAATCTGATCGGCACTTTTCAGCATGGCTTCATAAGCTTTCTTTACATCAAAATCCTTGATTCCTTTTAAATAGGTGTCTGTAATAACAATACTGGCTGGATCACCAACCATAGTAAAGGTTTCAGTAGAATTTAATTCCCATTTTGGTAGCCAGCCATTTTCATCATACATATCAATCATACTGTTTACCATATCAACCTGTTGTTCCGGATAAACCAACGACATCAGCTGATGTAAATTTCTGTAGGTATCCCATAATGAAAACACTGTATAACGCGTACCATCAGTTTTACCAATCTTCCCGGTTTTTATTTCGGGATACTCCCCATTAATATCGTTAAGCATATTTGGGTGTATTAAGGTATGATATAACGCCGTATAAAAAATAGTTTTATCGTCCTGTGAACCGCCTTCCACTTGTATTCTGGATAATAAAGTATTCCATTTAGTGTAGGTTTCTTGATAAATATCTTCAAATGATTTTCCTTGAGTTTCTTTTTCTAAGTTCTCTCTTGCATTCTCAATACTAACGTACGATACACCAATCTTAACTTCTACCGTTTCTGGTTTTTCAAACTTATAAGAGAAATAGGTACCAATACTATCGCCAACCACCGTTTTGGTAGCATTCTCCATAATACGGGTTTTACCGTTATACCCCATCCACTGTGCTTCTACTCCGTCGTATTTATCTGGTGTATTCCAAACACCAAATGTTTCGGCAGGTTTAGAAAACTTGGCTACAAAATATACAGGATAAGCATCTTCAGGGCTATTGTAGCAAAAAGAACCTACGGTTCGCATACCTTCAATCTCCGTTGGAGATACTATTTTTACCATGGCGCCTTGTTCATTGGTAAGTCCTAAACCAAGATTTAATAAAAGGTTAGACTCTCCTTTAGGAAATGAAATTCGACTAACCCCCACATGTTCTGAAGCTGTTAATTCTACTTTGGTGTTGTATTTATCTAAATCAACACTGTAATAGCCTGCTTTGGCAACTTCGTTTTTATAGGTGGTACCATATTCCAAATGATTGGTTTTTAAACCTCTTGTTGTTGGCATCAACAATAACACCCCTAAATCAGGACAACCAACGCCGCTTAAATTCACATGAGAAAACCCTGTTAGAAACGTATTTTCATTCACGTAAGGGTTAGATAACCACTGACTATCTTTTTCTAAAGGATTTTGAGGTCCAGCCACATTAAACGGACTCACGCTAGCCATACCTCGGGGTGCAATAGGCCCAGGATAGGTCGCACCATAATTTGAAGTTCCTATAAACGGATTCACATAATCTGCTGGTTGCTCTTGGGCCTGTATATTTTGAAATACAAAACCACATAAACCAAGAATAATCCCTTTTTTAAGTTGATTAAAAACAGATGATGTTTTATTAATCGTATTCATATCGTTGACTTTTATTTTATAATTAATTGCCCTGTTAACTGCTCGTCTTCAGAAGACGACCCGATAATGATTTTAAAAACTCCAGGTTCTACGACACGTTCCATATCTGAATTCAATAAAGACAAATCCTTTGGTTTTAAGGTCATAGTTATTTCTTTTTCTTCTCCAGGTTTTAACGTAACGCGCTCAAAACCTCTAAGCACCTTGGTATAGGTAACTACCGATGCAAATTCATCCTGAATATACAATTGAGGCACTTCGTCTCCTTCATAATCCCCAGTATTTTTAATTTTAAATGATACTGAAACCGACTTAAAGTCCTTTGAATCTGTTTCTGGTGTTACCTTTAAATCACTATACTCAAAAGTAGTATAACTCAACCCATAACCAAACGGATATAGAGCTGTATTGATTCTAGTTTGACCAATATCACCTTTACCCTGCCCTTTTTGAGAACTTCTTTTATATGGAAAGTTAAAAGGAATTTGCCCAACTGTTCTAGGAAATGTTATTGGTAATTTTCCACCAGGATTGTAGGCTCCAAAAATAGCTTCAGCAATTGCTTGTCCGCCGTATTCTCCAGGAAACCAAGCTTCAATAATAGATGGAATATGATCGTCTACCCAGTTAATACTCATTGGGCGGCCATTAATTAAAACAACCACAATTGGCTTTCCGGTAGCATAAAGAGCTTTTATTAAATCTAATTGATTTCCCGGTAAATCTAAGGATGTTCTGGATTTTGATTCACCCACGGTATCTTCATTATCACCAACAGCAACCACAATTAAATCGGATTTCTCTGCAGCCTTAACTGCCTCATCAATATAGTTTTGCTGAATATCATCTGGAGCTACACTATAAAGTTCACTTTTCGGCCAGTTAGCATCGTAAAAGTCACAACCCTGGGTGAAATTCACATTCGCTTTATCGCCAACAAATGTTTTAATACCATCGTAAACTGATTGCACTTTTATATTAGAAGGTCCATAACGACTAATGGAATGATTTATAGCCTTTGCATTTGGGCCTGTAACCAAAATATTTTTCAAGGTATTTAATTTCACAGGCAACAGGCTTTCTGAATTCTTCAACAAGACTAAAGACTCTCTTGATGCTTTTAATGCAATACTTTCACTTTCAGAGCCATGAACAATAGCGTCAGCTTCTTTTACATCATTAACGTAAGGACTATCAAATAATCCCAATTCAAATTTAACTCTCAAAACATCTTTAACACGCTCATCTATAATTTCTACTGGAATTCTGCCCTCCTCAACCAGTTCTCTTAAAGGTAAGATGAAATCTTCTGCAGGTGAAAAATTGGTGCGCACATTTAAACCAGCCATAACCGATAAATAGACAGTTTCTTTAAAATCTTCAGCAATATGATGACGCCCTTTTAATCCACCCACAGCCCAACTATCTGAAACCACATAACCGTTAAACCCCCATTGATCTCTTAGCAATTCGGTTAAAAAATAATGACTTCCAGTTACCGGAATACCATTATAATCGTTGTACGAAGACATGATGCCTTTTAACCCACCTTCCTGAACAACGGTACGGAAAGGTTCTAAGTAAATTTCATGCATTTCGCGTTCTGTAACATGCGGATCGGTTCTGGCATCGCCATCACGTCCGCCTTTTGGAGCACTGTACACGGCAAAATGCTTTGCTGTAGACACAATATTCTGAGCCTGTAATGACTTTACCATATTTAAACCTAATTGCGACACTAAATACGGATCTTCACCATAACACTCGACAGTTCTACCCCATCTTGGGTCTCTGGCTAAATCTAAAATTGGAGAATACACATTGGTATACCCCAAAACTCGTGCCTCCTTTCCTGTAATGGCTCCAATTTCAGACACTAGGTCTTTATCCCATGTACTACCGATACCTATTTGGGCAGGAAAACTTGTTGCGCCGTCGTGACATAAGCCTCGAATACCTTCATTTGTAAAATCTACCGGAATACCTAAACGGGTATCTTCAACAAAAAAGCGTTGCACCTCATTAATAGCTTTCGCATGGCTTGATGGCGGCCAAGAGTATTCCGTTTCGGCACTCTTATGATAAGCTAAACCGTTTAGATGTTCATCGATGTTACCAATTCCATCTTTATAAACTCGATTTTTCCAATCGGCGTTTGGTAATTCATCCTGAAGCACGCGACCAAAACCATATAGCGTTGCCATCTGACAAGTTTTTTCATCTAAAGACATCTGATGTATTAAATCGTCAATTCTATCGTTTAGAGGCTGTGAAGCATCTTCATAAATGTCCTTTTTCTTGTTTTTATTAAAATCAATCCAGGTATCGTGATATATTTTAGCTTTCTTTTTCTTTGAAATAAATTCCTGAGCAGACACCATGCTGAAAGACACAGTAGTTATCGCTAATACTGGAATTAATTGTTTTAATTTCATAAACTATATTATTCTATTTGAGACATCAACCGTAATTTCAACTAGTTAAAGCTTAAAGTTAAATACTAACATGTATTTTAATCAAAAATAGGTGCTTACGTAATTTTAAATTCCGCAAACACCTATCTATTTATTGAACTTAAATCTATTGATTTACAGCATCAATTTTTAATGTCCATGCGTATTTTGAAGGTAAACTATTTCTTAATTTCTCAGGAATAATTACTTTAAATCCTTCAGCTTGTTTTTCCCATTTTAAACGTGTTCTCGAACCAAGCATAGTGATTTTAGTACCTTTTTTAGGTGTGATTGATTTTACAACTACTTCCGATGGAATTTTATCTTCCTCTTCTCCCGCCATGTAGAATAAAAACACATTACCTTTTTCATTCTGAGTCATACAAATATTATTCTCTTTAAATGGAGCGATAGGTTTTGTTGCGTAAATCGCTGTACTGTTTACATCCATCCAATCACCATAAGCTTGTAATAAATCGTATGCACCTTGCTGCCACTCACCTTCTGGGCTTGGCGCAACGTTTAATAGTAAATTACCGCCTTTCGCAACCACATCGATAAGTGTATGAATTCCTTCGCGAGGGCTCATGTATTTCGCATTTGGCGTGTAAGACCAGCCACCTCCTGAAATAATGCAAGACTCCCATGGATATGGCAACGTCTTCTCTGGCACACGATTTTCAGGTGTTAAGTAGTTTTGGTTTTTGCCGTGAACAGCGCGATCAACCACAATTAAACCTGGTTGCTGTTTACGAGCTTTAACCACTAACTCATCCATTTTAATATCCTGATTGATGATACGGTGTTTTAAATACCCGTCTTCAGCTTTATCAATTGTTTTTCCATACCACTCCGTAATTTCAGCTTTAGGCGTTTTAGCCACCCAGCCACCATCTAACCAAAGAATATCGATTTTACCATAATCGGTTAAAAGTTCCATAATCTGGTTATGCGTGAAATCGACATATTCCTGCCATTTTTCAGGATTCTCTGAAGGTGAATAGTTTACGTTTCTATCTTTTGGTGGGTATTTTGGCCACCAGTAACTATCTACATTCCAATCTGGCTTAGAGAAATATGCTCCTGCCCAAAGTCCTTCATTTCTAAATGAATTGAATACTTCTTTAGCAATATTCGCCTTAGGGTTTGAGGAGAAAGGTGTTTTAGGGGATGTAATTTTATAATCGGTATATTTTGAATCGAACATACTAAATCCGTCATGGTGCTTTGTCGTAAATACCACATATTTCATCCCGGCATGTTTGGCTGCTTTTGCCCATTTATCTGGGTCGAATTTTGTTGGATTAAAAGTGGTTTGAAGCGCTTCATATTCCTTTTTATATGCAAAATAATCGTCTGGATTGCTTCCTTTTTTACGTTCACACCATCCGTACTCTTCTGGTGATAAAGACCATGATTCCACAATTCCCCATTGACTATATGTCCCCCAGTGCATTAATAAACCGAATTTAAGGTCTTGCCATTGGTCTAACTTCTCTAATACTAACGGATCTGTTTCCGGCACATAGCGTTCATCTTCATAAATGGCCTGCGAAAACGATTGCAATGAAAGCAATGCCGTAATAGCTATAAGCGTCTTTTTCATACTTTAATTATTTTTTAATTGAGTTATTAAGTGAGTAAGGTGCATTTTCTATTTTGCTGCCCCACTCCGTATTTGCTGTGTTTGTTAAATTGAATTTTAAAACACCTCCATTCTGGATGGTTTCATAATTCAAATAGGTATTATTGTAAACTCCTTCATTCAGATCTACTGATTGAATATAAAAGTTGTCTTCTGAATTATTTTCTGAATGTATTTCAAAGGTCTTTCCGTTTTCTAAATGAAGCGTTGCCTTTTTGAATAGCGGACTACCGATGACATACTGATTGACTCCAGGCGTTACCGGATAAAATCCTAAAGCGCTGAACACATACCAAGCCGAAGTTTGACCGTTATCCTCATCACCACAATAACCATCTGGGGTTGATGAATATAGTTTAGTTAAAACTTCTCTAATGCGTTCCTGAGTCTTGTAAGGTGCTCCTGCATAATTATAAAGGTAAATCATATGCTGAATAGGTTGATTACCATGTGCATAATTCCCCATATTTACCACCTGCATTTCTCTAATTTCGTGAATGGTGTGCCCGTAATACGAATCGTCAAATTTTGGAGGCATCGTAAAAACACCATCTAATTTTGCAATAAATGCCTCATTACCAACCACTAAATTAATTAAGCCTTGTATATCATGAAATACCGACCAGGTATAATGCAAACTATTGCCTTCGGTAAAGGCATCCCCCCATTTTAAAGGATTAAACGGATATTGAAACGAACCGTCTTCATTTTTTCCACGCATTAACCCCGTTGAAGGATCGAATAAATGATTATAATTCAACGACTGCTTTTCAAACTTTTCTGCTAATTCTTGTTTACCAAGTTTTTTAGCCATTTCAGAAATTGTAAAATCGGCATACGCATATTCTAAAGTTCTTGCTGCATTTTCTTTGATATCTACATTATAAGGCACGTATCCTAAGGTATTATAATAGTCTAACCCTTCACGACCTACAGAATTTACCGGGCGTCCTTCTTCAACGGTAGCATTTTTTAGAATCGCTTCAAAAAGCACATCAACATCCTTCTCTTTTACATTTCCTTTAAGAAATGCATCAACAATTATTGGTGCAGAATTAGAGCCAATCATACAATCGCGATGTCCGGGGCTTGCCCATTCTGGCAACCAACCTGATTCTTTATACGTATTTGCAAGCCCTTCCATGATGTGACTATTTAATTCCGGATACATCATATTAAAAAATGGAAAAACAGCTCTAAACGTATCCCAAAATCCGTTATCAGTGAACATATAACCCGATAACACTTTTCCGTTGTACGGGCTGTAATGAACGATGTTGTTATTTGCATCAAATTCATAAAACTTTCTTGGGAACAATAGCACGCGATATAAACAAGAATAAAATGTTCGAATATGATCGATATTATCATCTTCTATTTCAATTCTGTTTAACTCTTTATTCCATGCCTGCTTTGCTTTGTCTTTAGAGTCTTCAAAAGAATCTTCTCCAATTTCTCTATCAAGATTTAACTGCGCTTGTTCTGGACTTATAAATGACGATGCTACTTTTACATGCACCACATCGCCTCGTTTGGTTTTAAATCCAATGATCGCACCAACATGATTTCCTTCACTGTTTTTAACGTTTTCCTGTAATTTCCAATCGTCATGCCAGGTGTTTGTTATTTCAAAATCACAATCGAATTCCGCAACAAAATAGTTATGAAAATTCTCGGGAACACCGCCACTGTTATTTCTACAATAGCCAATGATTTTTCGTTCTTCAGGAATGATTTTCACCATGGATCCTTTAAAAAAGGCATCTAATAAAATATAGGACTGTTCGGCTTCAGGGAACGTAAATTTAAAATGTGCTGCTCTTTCGGTTGGAGCAACTTCTGCTTTAACATCGTAATCAGCTAAATACACCGAATAATGATAGGGTTTTACCGTTTCCGCTTTATGCGAGAACCATGAGGCACGTTCATCCTCCTGAAATTTTAAATCACCAGTAACAGCCATTAAAGAAAAGGCGGCATAATCATTAATCCACGGACTTGGCTGATGTGTTTGTTTGATGCCTCGTATTTTTTTAGCATCATAAGCATAGGTCCAGCCATCTCCCATTTTTGCCGTTTGCGGAGTCCAGAAATTCATCGCCCATGGTGTGGCGATTGCTGGATATGTATTTCCGTTAGATAAACTATAATCGGAGTCGGTTCCCATTAACGGATTTACCAAGTCGACTAAATTATCATTTTTAACCGCTTTGGTATTTTCAGCTTGTTTGGTCGCCTTATTGCACGAAACAAAGCTTAATAGTAATACCCCTAAATATATTATTAACCGACTCATATCCTTAATTCTACTAATTACTTTCTATGACCTGACCCGCATCTCCATATAAATCAACCTCGCCATCTAACTGAAGGGCAATTACAGTAACGTTTTCATCCTGCACGTGTTCTGGTAAATCGATGTATAATAAACCTGGCACTTTACTCCAGTATAATTTCCCAACCACATCGGTTTTTAATTTGGTGCCATTACCAACTACCCAAGCACGGTTTACTTTATTTTTAAGTCCTTTAATTAATAACGGTCCGTTTGGTTTGTTGTCTACGTACAGATATAAAATGGTTTTATCTTTCGATAAGGCCGAATAACCATTAAAATGCCCGAATGGAATTCCTGCACGTGTTCCATAAATGGCAGCAGCATGCTTGTTCGTCCATTTTCCTAATCCTTTCAAGATTTCAACTTGCTCCTCTGGAATAGTTCCATCCGCTTTAGGACCTATATCTAAAAGTAGATTACCTCCCATATTAATACAGTCCACAAAAATGCGAATGATTTGATTTAAGCTCTTGTATTTGGTGTCGTTTGGTTGATAGCCCCAGGAATTGTTCATAGTCATGCATAATTCCCAGTATTTATCTTTTGGTTTATTTACAGGCACACCTTGCTCTGGCGTAGCGTAATCGCCGTAACCTTGTAGTCTTGAATTGATGATGGTCGAAGGGGTTTCTTTGAATAAAAGCTCACGAATTTCTTTAGCTTTCCATTTTTCTGCTTTCTGCTCCCAATCACCATCAAACCAATATAAATCCGGATCGTAAGCTGTTAATTCTTTTAATTGACCGAAATTAAACTTGGTAAATTTATTCCAACGTTTATCATCTTCTTTATAACGTTTTTCATTTCTTAAGAAGTTTGGATAATCAGGATAAGACCAATCTAACAAAGAATAATACAACCCTAATTTTAAGCCTTCCTTACGAACCGCTTTTGCAAAAGGTGTGATTAAATCTTTTTTCGCTGGGGTTTTATCAATTACATTTAAATCGCCCTGTTTGGTATTCCATAAAGCTACACCATCATGATGTTTTGTAGTGATTACCGTGTATTTTGCGCCACTTTCTTTAATTAATTTTGCCCAGTATTCAGGATCATAGTTTTTAGCTGTAAAGCCATTTAATTGCTTCATATAATCCTCATAGGTGATGTATCCGTTATGAAACGACCAAGATTCGTCGATTCCGTTTACGGCATAGATACCCCAGTGGATAAAAATACCAAGCTTAGCATCTTTAAACCACGCCATGCGCTCTTCTTTACTTTGCTCTGTTTCCTGCGCTTTAGTTTGAAAACTGAATAATGTCATCAGTAAAGCTGCAGCTATATAACGTTTCTTCATTTTAAGTTTATCTTTTAAAGTCTAATTAGTTTACCAATATTTCATCAACAAATAGCCAAACCCCGCCACCTCTTGGATTTTTTTCTAAAGCTTTTGCTCTCACTTTTACAAACCTTGCAGATTGTTCAGGGAAATTCACCGCAAAATCTTTTTTAGATACTTTTGAAGCTTGCGCATATGGTCTTGTTGTTTCTCCTATTTTTTCGAAAACTTTACCATCATTAGATATCGATACTTCAACAGCCACAGGAAAATAAATACCTGCCTTCTGGCTTTCTAAAGTTCCAACCGCCACATTACTAATTTCATTTTCATTTTCTAAATTGATTACCACTTCCATATCGGTTAACCAACCTTGCCATTGTCCGTCATGGAAATTTTGCGAGCCGCGTAATGCATTATCCAAAGTGGTTGCTCCAGTACCTTTATAAGCATTGCTATACTGCGTATTGTAGGTAACTTTTTTTCCTATGGCTTT
The DNA here is from genome assembly GCF_014596975.1 of Aestuariibaculum marinum. Lineage (GTDB taxonomy): Bacteria > Bacteroidota > Bacteroidia > Flavobacteriales > Flavobacteriaceae > Aestuariibaculum > Aestuariibaculum marinum. The sequence continues at coordinate 467,132 of NZ_JACVXD010000001.1, forward strand.
ATGAAATTTAATCGTGTCTACATAAGTGATTCCAACAGGTTTTTCATCTTTGAATAAAGATGCCTTTAAAATTGTAGTTTCTTTAATCTGAAACGTATCAGTGTACTTCTGTGCACTTTCATTTAAGTCCGCAGTTCCTAACACATATCGAATATCTGGATTTGGAAATTCATTTTTAAGGGATAAATTAACTGCTTGATTAATAGAATCGAAGGAATATGCAGGCCTTAGAGTATAAGCACTTTTCGCATAATTGATATCTAAATCCTTATAACGCTCAAACATCATTTCCATTCGGCGTGAAAAATCTTCCCAGTTACGAGATTCCTTAGTACTCCATAAAGCTTCAGACATGGCTGCCAATCTCGGGAAGATCATATATTCAGACTGATCTGTAGTTGGTAAATATTCCGCCCATAAATTTGCCTGACCACCTAAAACATGCTTCGCTTCTTCGGGAGTCATTTCATCTGCAACCGGATCGAATTCGTATACCTTACTTAAAGGTGTATAAGCCGTAAATGCTGTTGGTTCGTATTCCTGAGGCCCTTGATAATAATCAAAATAACAATGAGATGTTGGTGTCATAATCACGTCATGTCCTTGCTTGGCAGCTTCAATACCTGGTTTGTTACCTCTCCAGCTCATCACCGTAGCTTCCGGAGCAAGACCACCTTCAATAATTTCATCCCAACCTATTAGTTGTTTACCTTTCGAGTTGATGTATTTTTCCATACGTTTTACAAAATAACTTTGTAATTCATCAACATCTTTTAAACCTTCCTCTTTAACACGTTTTTGACAGTGCGGACAGATTTTCCAATTGGTTTTGGTGGCTTCGTCACCTCCAATATGAATATATTTTGATGGGAAAATGGTCATGACTTCATCCAATACATTCTCTAAAAACTCGAAGGTACTATCCTTTCCTGCACAATAAATATCTGTGATTGGCCAAAGTCCACCAGAAGGTACTCCAATTTCCTGATTAAAACACGCTAATTCTGGGTAAGACGCTATTGCACTCGACACGTGAGCCGGCATTTCAATTTCAGGAATCACCTCTATATTTTTAGACGCGGCATAAGCAACGATATCTTTTAATTCTTCCTGAGTTAAAAAACCGCCGTAAGTTCCTTTAACACCATGTAGATTTTTATCGCGGTTGTGCCAGAATTTATCTTCCTGATCGACGCGCCATGCGCCAACTTCGGTTAATTTTGGATATTTCTTGATTTCTATTCGCCACCCTTGATCGTCGACTAAATGCAAATGCAACACATTCATTTTATGCATCGCTAAACGATCAATCGTTTGCTTAATATAATCACTGTCGAAAAAATGGCGCGATAAATCAAGCATTAATCCACGATATTGAAAACGTGGTTCATCTTTAATCGAAACATTAGGAACAATCCAATCTTGATTTGCTACTAAAGAAGTATTCTCGATTGTTGTTGGCAGTAATTGTCTAAGCGTTTCAATACCATACAGAAAACCAGCAGCCCCTTTGGATTTTATAATTATTCCTTTTGAATCTGCATCTAACTCATAAGCTTCGGGTTTCAGATTAGCATCTGTTACGAATTGGACATAATTTTTTGAAGGCGCTTCATTTACAATTTCAGGAGTAAATCCTGCAGCCGTTTTTAATTTATTAATTAAAACCTCTAAAGCCGCTTTCTGACTTTCATCTTCAATAATAAATTGCGTGTTCTCGTTTATCTCAAATCCACCTTGATTCAAGGTTAATTCAACAGGTTTTGGAATGATTTGAATATCCGCTTCTGTGAAATTTACCTGGTTCGACTGGCACGATGCCAACATCAGTCCAAGTCCTAAAAGCAATATTTTTGATTGACTAAATTTTATCATCTTAAATTAGTTTGTGTCTTCTTTTATTTATCCCAGGTCATTTTAAATTTCGAATCTTCCATTCTATTTCCATTAGCTTCATCGTAAACTGCATAATTAAACCCAGATCTTAAACTATAACCACCATATTCACCGGCCTTATTTATAGCTATAAATCCTACCTGTAAATATTCCATATCCTGATGGTTCTTATGTTTGTCGTAAATACGTTCTACAATCTCTTTACAAGCTTCATCAGGTGATTTACCTTGACGCATTAACTCAACAACCATAGCACTTCCTGCTGTTCTTATAACTGCTTCACCAAGTCCTGTAGCAGCGGCAGCTCCGACTTCATTATCTAAAAATAATCCAGCACCTATGATTGGGGAATCTCCTACGCGTCCGTGCATTTTCCAAGCCGCACCACTGGTTGTACAACCACCCGTAATGTCACCATTTTCATCAATCACCAACATGCTTATGGTATCGTGATTTTCAATATTAATGACTGGTTGATATTTTGATTTTTCTAACCAGTTTTTCCAGTCTTTATCAGAGGCTTCTGTTAACAAATTTTCTTCTTCAAAACCTTGCTCCTTAGCAAACTGTAAGGCGCCTGCGCCAGTTAACATAACATGAGGCGTATTTTCTAATACTTTTTGTGCCACAGCAATGGGATGCTTTATATTTTGAAGAAAGGATACCGATCCACAATCACTATTAGAATCCATTATACAAGCATCTAAAGTCACTTTTCCTTCTCGGTCTGGATAACCACCATAACCAACGCTTCTCACTTTTGGATCTGCTTCAGGAATTCCAACCCCAGCAACAATAGCGTCTAAACCAGATTTACCAGATTTTAGTAATTTCCATGCTTCTTCGTTAGCTGGTAATCCATGATTCCAAGTAGAAATAATTAAAGGTTTAGTTCCTTTTTTATCGTCAGAAACAGCAGCCGAAACCACTGATTTTGTTTCTTCTTTACAGCTTAAAAGTGCACTCACTCCTAATGTTCCTAATGCTGCGTTTTTAATAAAATGTCTTCTGTCTCCCATGTTCTCAATATTATTTATATACCTGTGACGATATTGCCATAGTGTACGTTTGGTTTTTATTTGGTTGAGGCCCCATAACAAATTGTAAGGTTCCTCCTTGTATAATGTCTTTGTGTTCTATATAACTTTTTGAAATTTCCCTTCCGTTTAAAGTTATAGATTGAATGTATTTGTTTTCCGCGGTGTTATTTTCAGCTTCAATTGTAAAATTTTTTCCCGATTCTAAGTGAATAATGGCTTTATCGAAAATAGGCGAACCAAAAGCGTAAACACCCTGAGCAGGATTTACCGGATAAAACCCTAAAGCACTAAATACATACCAAGACGACATTTGTCCGCAGTCTTCATTTCCGCAATGGCCATCTGGTGTATTTTTATATTGTGTTTCTAAAATGGTTCTGATAATTTCTTGTGTTTTTTCAGGCTTACCGATGTAATTATACAAGTATCCAACATGATGACTTGGCTCATTACCGTGGACATATTGACCTATCATACCCGTGCTAAAAATAGGTAATTTGTCGGTAGTTAACGGGTAAAAACTAAACATAGAATCCAGTTTTTTTTCAAATCGCTCAGTACCAACTTCTTTTATCAAACCCTCAATGTTTTGGGGTACTGACCACATATATTGCCAAGCATTACTCTCGCAATAATAGGGTGTGTATTCTTTAGGAATGAAGTTTTCTATAAAAGTCCCATCTTCATTTTTTGGACGTAAAAAAGTACTTTTTGAATCGTATAAATTTCTCCAATTTTCAGAACGATTTAGGAAATACTCGTAATCTTCTGTTTTATTTAAAGCTTTGGCAAATTGTGCGACACACCAATCGTTATATGCATATTCCAAGGTTTTTGAAACTGACCAGTTTTCATGATGCTCATCAACTGGAATATAGCCTAATGTTTTATAATCATCTAATTGACGAGCATCGACCACAGAACTTAATTTACAGGCTTCGTAAGCTAAATTTTCATCAAACCCGTTAATGCCTTTAAAATAAGCATCAACAATAACAGGGATCGCATGATTACCAATCATCATATTGGTTTCATTCCCTTGCATAGACCAAACCGGTAACAATCCGGTTTCCTTATAATGAGCCAACAAGGAATTAATCATATCCGAAACCCTATCAGGATGCATTATGGTATACAATGGATGCGCTGCGCGATAGGTGTCCCATAACGAAAAGGTATCGTAACGATTAAAGCCTGAAGTTGTCATAACACTATCATTAGCACCTTTGTATTCGTTATTGTAATCACTCAATAAAGTCGGTGCTAACATAGATTGATACAACATTGTGTAAAAAATATGCTTCTTTGTTTCATCGGTAGTGAATACTTCTATTTTTTCTAGTTGTTGTTCCCAAACCTGGTTCGCTTGCTCTTTATACTCCTCAAAATTGAAATGAGGCGCTTCGTTCTCCAAAGATTTATGAGCACCATCCAAACTTGCTGTCGATAACCCTGTTTTTAAAATGATGACATCATTGTCCTCTGTTTTATAATTAAGAATGATTTTTGTATTCTTTCCTACAGCCTCACTTTCAACTAAAGAATCGTTTAAAAATAACTGATAGGACTGAAATGGTTTATACACCTGGATTTCAAAATACACACGCTGATCTTTAGCCCATCCTGTAGATTTTCGATAACCTTGAAGAGTACTGTCGTTTAAAACTTTTATATATGTATCTGTAGGTGCATCCCAATTAAGCGCATAACCTAAATCGATATGAATTTGTGATAATGTATCTTTTGGAAAGGTATATTTATGAATACCTGTTCTTTGAGTAGCTGTTAATTCTGCCTTGATACCATAATCTAATAAATTGACTTCATAATATCCCGGAGAGGCTGATTCCTGTTCGTGAGAAAAACTTGAAAACGGCTTGTAATTATTCGCTTCAATACGTTTGTTAAAACGGCTATTGGTTGGCATCACTAAAATATCGTATAAATCGCCAGCTCCAGTTCCAGACAAGTGGGTATGTGAAAAGCCTGAAATAATAGAATCCTGATAAAAATACCCTGCAATTCTGTCCCAACCAGGAATACCAATATCTGGACTCAATTGTACCATTCCGAAAGGCACAGTAGCTCCTGGATACGTATTACCAGGACCATCTGTACCTATATAGGGGTTCACATACTGTGTGAGTTTTTTATGAATTACATCATCAGTCTGTTTGCAATTCACTAAAAGCATTGCACAAACTGAAAATATGTAAACTCCAAACTTCATCAGGTACGATTATAAATTAGCTTTTGTCGTTTTTATAGTTTCAAAAAATTCGTCTGAAATCGCATTACCATCGAAAAAAGAAACCCCTTTTGCTCCATTTTCTTTAGCGTATAAAATAGCCTGTTTTAAACCTTCAGTGGTTTTAAAATCAGGAATATAAATTCCTGTGTTCAATGATATCCCTTCACTTTCAGTATCATTTACACCCTGCTTGGTTGCATAACCAATCCAGTCTACTTCTTCGTTGTAAAATCCATGGTAAATCATTGGGTAAACTTCATCAATATCCCATTTATCCCAACGCTGACGCACCATGTGATCCGCTATTTCAGGGTATGGAAACACGGCGGCTGTTAATATTTTATTGTTACTGTGAGCAATTTTATAAGCATCATCTACCACCGATTTAATAGCGTTTAATCTGAAGTTTTTCCACTCCATATCAATCGCCGTATTTTTACTTTCTAAAGGATTTTTATGATGGATTTTTTCAAACTCGCTAATACAAACATCGCAATAACAAAAGTCGTATTCAGGTAATTCTTCATCCTGAACTAAATCGTATTTTGGTAATAGTCCGATTGGTAAAAAGATATCCGGAAAACGAATATAATCTAAGTGGACGCTTTCCACTCCTTCAACTTTTGCCAAACCTTCCACTAAACCTAAAATATGATTTCGAGATTCTTTTCTTGTCGGGCATAACCACTGATAATACCCTACATAAGGACGCGTATCAAAGCACGATTTTCCTTCTCTACTTACCTGATACCATTCTGGATGTTGCAGAGCAATAGTATCTCCCGGACGGTTTACTGCCATAATCCAGGCATGCACTCGTAACCCTTTTTCCTTAGCTAACGGCACTAATCGCTCTAATAACTTAGGGTCGGTTCCGGTGTTAATTAACACTTCATCTATACCGCCATTGCTGTATTTTTCAAATTCCTTAAGGTATTCTTCATCCGATTTTTTGTCGTTTGCGGTTGTCCAAACACCAAATTCGAAAGCTTCTTTTTTAGGTTCAGGAGAATCAACTTCAGCAATAGCCCCCTCTTTTTTTTGATCTCCACATGATATAAAGAGTAACACCAAAGCAGTTATTAGTAAGTATTTTGTTTTCATAAGTTGTTGTTAGTCGTTTGTTGTTTTATTGCCTTTTGTCTATCTCTAGACGTTTGTTGTTATTCCATACCCTTAAACAATGCGTTTAATAATTCTTGATTTTTATCCAAGCTATATTCCCAAAACATAGCGCCACCAAGACCTTTTTCTTTTATAAACTTTGTTTTAGCATCTATTTCTTTAGGGGTTTCCCATGAAATAAAAATGCTGTCTTTTGCATTCCATAAATAGGACGCTTTAGCAGATTCATCATATAACTTTTCGAAATCTCCTGATTTCATTTTTTCAACAATATCCCAATAAGGAATAATCATTCCTGTTGACATAGCTGATTGATAATAACCGTTATTTTCAGGGTTTACTTTCTCCCACATTCTTCCGTAAAAAGGAATTCCCATAATTAATTTATTTGCAGGAACACCTGCATTTAAATGTCTTTCAATGGCCTGTAATCCACTATTACCTTCGTATTTATCCTGTTTTGTTGGGTATAAATTGGCATGATGCCCTGTTTGGTAAAACCACCCATGATAATAATCGTAGCACATCACGTTAATAAAATCTAGGTATTCCTGAGCTTTACCTAACTCGGTATGGTCTATATAAGCCTGATTCGATCCAGTTGCAATAGTTAATAAATAATGCCTCTGATCTTTTTTTCCCTGCGCTTCTAATGCCACACGAATGGCTTTAAGAAGTAATGTGAAATTCTGTTTGTCTTCTGGGCGAAACGCATTGTCTTCCCCACGCTGTCCAGGGTATTCCCAATCTAAATCCACACCATCAAAATCGTGCTTTTTCATTAGCTTCACACAGGCTTCTGCAAACTTATTTCTGGATGCCTCAAAGGCAGCCACATGTGAAAACTCATTAGACCAAACCCAGCCACCAACAGAATACAACACTTTTAAATCTTTATTTTTAGACTTAAGCGCTATTAAACTTGCTATTTTACTGGAATCGACCTCTAACTCAAACTTCGGCTTACCATCTACTATATTTGCAAAGGCATAATTTATATGTGTCAACTTTGATGCATCAACTTTTGCTGGATCGAAATCCTCGTAACCCGCAACGTAGCCTATTAATTTAAAATTCTCAACTGGTGTTGCTTTTAATTCCTTCTTATTTTTACAACCAAAAATAGTAGCACCTACCAAAAGATACACTCCTATTTTTAAGATTCTAAATTTTATATTTACTAAGCTTAATTGAAACATCTATTACTTAATTTCCTTACTTCAACATTAAGGTTCTTTTATATTTATACGTGTGATTTTTATTGAACCCTGCTATTATATTTAACGTATTTCTATTTTATTTCTGAAAACTCTCCGTTCTCCTTAATTATCAATGTTTTATTTGAAAATGGACTTTTTACAGAAATATTATACCCAGTTGAGTGGTTCTCTAATACCGGTTTTAATACCTTGCCATCAACTGTAATATCTTTATCAACAAGTTGGGATATGGATGATGCCCAAACTTTTTTCTTATTTCGATAACTTTTCTGAGCACGGTACAAACTGAACATTTCCCATTTTATTTTTTCGTCCTGCGGAATTTCAAAAGCATCCTTTCCTCCTATTTCCTTTGATGAAAAATAAACATAACCCCATTTTTCAGGCTCATGCATATTAATCACCCCCATTGGTGACCATACCCAGTTATACTCTGGTAAAAATTTATCGTCTTCGTCTTTTTTACGGCTGTATTTTCCGTTATTTAAATCATGCTGCCAGTTAACACGCGAAAAATTTACACGCCAAAAACTATCCACCGGTACATTTTTATGAAAATAAGACGTTTTATAAGCAGCAAATGGAATCGCTATTTCTAATGTCCAGCCTTCATCAATATCGCTCGAATTATTCAAAGAGCCCTGAACGGTAACAGCTGACTTTAATCCGTTAATGTCCCAATCATTTAAAATTTTAGGATTATCTCGATAAGGCTTGGTTAAAAACAAATCCCATACCGTATTTAATGCATTAATTTCCAACTCATAATAGTTATACGCATCACTATCCGGATCGATAAAAACTTCAAAATCATTATTATAAAAAATAATAGTGTCTCTCTGCTTTAAATCGGCCCACACATGAGGCTCCTCCATTTTGGCCAGAATATAATAATACTCATCATCCCAAAGCATCTTAACCTTGGTGTCGTATTTTGGCTTCTTATCACCTTCAATATCTATGAATAAATCTGTCCATTCTGCTTTATCCCAAGAAACTTCAGACCCTTTTCCATCAATAGAAATAGACTCTGAAGTTTTGTACGCAATATATTGTCTAGGTTCTAAATCCTGCTTAGGTTGCGCACAACCCAGTGCACAAAAACACCACGCAGTACCAACCAAAGCCTTTATTTTCCTTTGTACCTCCAAATTATAAACTATTATTCTTTGTAAACTCAACCACTTCACTCAATTTACCGAATGCCATGGCTACCACAGTATCTGCCGCACCATAATACACCGCTAATTTATCCTCTTCGTAATCATGCAATGCTGCACATGGGAACACCACGTTAGGCACATCTCCATTCTGTTCGTAAGAAACCGCAGGTCCTAATAAATAGGGTTGTGTACGGTACTTTACTTTATTTGGCTCGTTTTCATCTAAAAGTGCAGCCCCCATAGCGTAACGGAATCCGTTACAGGTGTTAATCACTCCATGATACAACATTAACCATCCATCATCGGTTAAAATCGGAATTGGCCCTGCTCCAATTTTGGTACACTGCCAAGCACTCTCCTCAAAAGGCGCTGCTTTCATTACACAACGGTGTTCGCCCCAATATTTCATATCTGGACTGTAACTAATGTAAATATCTCCAAAAGGAGTATGCCCATTATCACTTGGTCGACTTAACATTGCATATTTACCGTTGATTTTTTTAGGGAATAACACCCCGTTTCTGTTGAAGGGTAAAAAGGCATTTTCACATTGAAAAAACTCTTTAAAATCGTAAGTATATGCGATACCAATGGTTGGTCCGTGGTACCCATTACACCAGGTAATCCAATATCGGTCCTCGATGAAAACCACACGCGGGTCGTATTTATAATCGGAATCAATCATTTCGGTATTCCCGGCTTGCATCACAATAGGATCATGATTTATATCCCAGTTGATACCATCTTTACTAAAGCCTGCGAAAATATTCATCTGCACTGCTTTATTATCACATCTGAAAACTCCAGCAAACCCATCTTCAAATGGTACTACCGCACTATTAAAAATACTGTTTGATGATGGAATTGCATATCGATCTATAATTGGGTTTTCAGAATATCTCCACATCACCTCATTACTATTCTCCGGTCTATCTTGCCAAGGTATATTTGCCACTTTTATATAATTTAATCTGTTATTTTATTTACTTTATTTAACCATGTATATTTTAAAATCCATGTTGTTACTAAAAATACAACTAAAGAGATTAAAGTTTTCGGGTAATCTCGTATTAAAAGGTAAATTGGTAACACAATCATACTTGATTGCCATATAATACCTATTACACAATTCAACATGTCGCTTAAAAAGTCATTATTCTTTTCAAAAGATGCATCTTCCGCTTTTAATTTTTTATACACCGGTTTCCACCATCCCCAAGGTCTTACATTAGTGTAAAATGATTTCAGAACAGCTTCATCTGTAGGCTTAGAAAAACAAGTTCCTAATAAACTTCCAATTAATGAAAAACCAAAAATAATGGGGAATAAATATATTGATGGCATGGTTGCTAATTGATACCATAACCCCCCAACATCAAAATTCATTTTGTTCTGATCTAACACAAATTGAAATGAAGCGATAATTAATCCTGCCAACATACCCCAGAAATAGCCCCAGCCATTAAAACGCCACCATACCCATTTCAAGAAATTTGCAGCCACATAACCGCCGAATAGCGAACTTGTAATCCATAAGGTTAATGAGTTAATTGAATCGGCAAAAAAGCCCATAAGTACCCCTAACAATACAATTACAAAGGATGCTAAATGACTAACTTTAATATAATGAGAGCTATCAGCCTCCGGTTTAAAATACTTTTTATAAATATCGTTTACAATATAAGCCGGCCCTGCATTTACGAATGCCGAAAACGTAGACATGAATGCCGCTAGCAACCCTGCCAAGAGTAACCCTTTAATTCCAACAGGCACATGAAAATTAATCACTTTAGGTAAAATAACTTCTAAATCCCCTCCTGTTAAATCGGCCGTATTCATGCCTGGTGCTAACACCATTAATGCGATCACGACAATACCTCCAATTAACAAATATCTAGGGATGAATAAAATCAAATTTGTGAAACCTGACATGTAAGCCGCCTCCTTTACGGTTTTTGTAGATAATATACGCTGTAAATCGTAGCTTGGTGTTGGTCCCGCGATACTAGCGAAAAAGCCTTTGAATAAAGACATACCAATAAAAGCACCAAACATTTTATAGCCTTCCGTATCAATTAAATTATTAAATGCTGCATATTCATCACTCCAATGCGGCCCTAATTCCCAACCAAAAAATATATTTTTCCATTCTTCAGAAATTAGAGATGTAATTTCTATATCTGTAAATGAAATCATTGTATAACCTGCCACCAAAACACCGGCAACAACCATAATTAAATACTGAAGTACTTCGGTTGCCACAACCGAAAACATACCACCTTTAATTGTATAAATTGTCGTTAAAAGTATAATGATTAATGCATAAGATTGCGTGGAGGTAAAAATTACAGTCTCTCCTATTTGCGCTGTTAAATCCCAAGGCAAAATAATGGTTAGAAACTTCCCAACACCTTCAAAGAAATAGGCTATAAACCCAATGGCTGACACAATAGCAAAGATTGCCACTATAATATGCGAAGCCTTTCCGGCTTTATCATTTCCAAAACGTGTTAAAATCCATTCCGATCCGGTCATCACTTTAGAGCGACGAATCCAAACCGCCAGGAACATCATAACAAAAATCTGATTCCAGATAGGCCAAAGCCACATAAACATAAAGCTTTTAACACCATACAGGAATAAAATCCCAACCATCCAGGCCGTTCCTGAGACATCAAACATTCCGGAACCATTACTTAAACCTAAGTAATACCATTTGATTGATTTTCCACCCAGAAAATAATGATCTAACCCTTGCGAAGCCTTTTTTGAAATCCAGACTCCCACTCCTACTGTTATTAAAACGTAGGAAACAATAATACTAATATCTATTATATCCATCCTACTATTTTTTAATTCCCCAGTTTTTATTTGGATTTGGTCCCATTACAAAATGTAATGTACCGCCTTCTAAAATCGCCTGATGCGAAATTGATGTTTGATTGAATTCTTCACCATTTAAAGTCGCCGATTGTATATAAATGTTTTTATCGGAAACATGTTCTGCTTTTATAGTAAATGTTTTTCCATTCGGTAAATTCAATGTTGTTTTATCAAAAATCGGACTTCCTATTTCGTACTCTGCGGAAGCGGGATTCATTGGGTAAAGCCCTATAGAACTGAACACATACCAAGCCGACATTTGTCCACAATCTTCATTTCCACTCAATCCGTTTGGTGTGGTGTTGTATTGCGTGTCTAAAATATGACGCACCCAATACTGTGTTCTCCACGGTTTGTTCGCGTCATTAAACATATAGGCAATATGATGACTCGGCTCATTACCATGCGCATACTGACCAATTAAACCTGATATATCTGCGGAAGTATGCGTTCCTGTAATCTCTGAACTTTCGGTAAATAATTGCTCCAATCGAGAGGTAAACACATCTTCTCCACCGTGTAGTTCAGCTAACTCTTTAACCGCATGAGGCACAAACCAACTGTGTTGCCAGGCATTACCTTCAGTGTAATCTGTTTGAACTCTGTGGTTCGAGTATTTCGGATCGAATGGTTCATTCCAGGATGTTCCATCTTCAGATTTCCCGCGCATAAATCCGGTTTGGTTATCGAACACATGTTCAAAGGCCTTTGAACGCTTCATGAAAAACTCGTAATCTTCAGTTTTGCCAAGTGCTTTTGCCATTTGAGCTACACACCAATCGTCGTAAGCATATTCTAAAGTAATGGTTACCGATTCATCAATTGATGTATAGGGAATATATCCGAACTCTTTATAATATTTTAATCCACGCTCATCCTGCATCATGGTGTTTTTCATCGCTTCAAAAGCTTTCTCTGCATCAAACCCTCTTATACCTTTTAAGTAAGCTTCAACAATTACAGGAATAGAATGGTATCCGGTCATGGTATTGGTTTCATTCGCATAAAGTGTCCACACCGGTAAAATTTTCTTCGTTTCATAATACGTCAACATAGAATTGATGATATCTGAAACATTATCAGGAGCAATTAAAGTTAATAAAGGCTGCTCTGCTCTAAAGGTATCCCAAAGTGATAATGTTGAATAGGCTGTGAAATCTTTAGCCGTTGCAATACTATCATTCTCCATTCTAAACTCGCCATTAGCATCACTAAACGTTACTGGCGCAACTTGTGCATGATACATAGCCGTGTAAAAAATAGTTTCTAAAGAATCTACAGAACTTTCAACTTCAATAGATTTTAAAGCGTTGTTCCAAGTATTGCTGGCAGCAGTTTTAACCGTTTCAAACTCAAAGCCACTGGTTTCTAAATTACCCTTGGCATTTTCAATACTAACTGATGATAATGCTACTTTTGCTAATAATTCGGTAGAATCTGAATCATTGAAGAATAGCTGTAAAGCGGTTTTTGCTCCTTTGGCAAAGTTACCTTCTATTTCTACACCATCGCTAAATACATTTTTACCAGTAATTGGTTTAGAAAATTTTGCTACAAAAAATACTTTTTGATTTGGCGCCCAGCCTTTACTATGTCGGTAACCTGTTATAGTATATTCATCCTCTACTTCCAGAATGGTTTCAACGGTCTTATCCCAATTTAAGCTAAAACCTAAATCAACCACAACAGACTGCTTGTCGCCTTCTTTAAAAGTATATTTATGATAAGCCGTTCGCTTTGCTGTGGTAAGTTCAACATTAACATCATGATCCTCTAAAAACAACTGGTAATAACCTGGCTTTGCAGTCTCATTATCATGACTATATTTAGACCTGTAAGTGATACTGTCTCTTGATTTAGGGTAAACAGACAAATCCACTTCTTTATTTATCGGCATGAATAATATATCGGCTAAATCACCAATACCCGTTCCACTTAAACTTAGGTGACTAAATCCAACAGCGATAGAATCGGAATAATGGTATCCGGAACACCAGTCCCATGAACTAATACCATTAATAGGACTTACCTGCAACATTCCAAAAGGCACTGTCGCCCCCGGATAAGTATGCCCGTGTCCTCCTGTTCCAATAAAAGGATCTACTTCATCACTTAAAATTTTGTTAGTCACAGTTTTATTAGTAACATTGTCTCCACAACTCACGAAAAGACTCACTAACAAAACAATTACCGATACGTTTTTCATATTATATTTTTAATATTGAAGTCTAAAGTTTCTAGTTTTTTTTAAACTTTGAAATTATTTTAGACGGATGACACATTTTAAGACCTAAACACCAAAAAATAAAAATTGCTTTTAAATGGACGCAAATCAAAACAAACTCTTTAAAATTCCATTGGTTTATCACCTTGTTTTTTGGTCAATTTATTTCCTGTTTAATACATTTCGTTGGGGAAGTTATTTTGACGACTATGAATATTCTTTAAAAACCAACTTGATAGGGTTTCCTATTCATATGATTTTATGCTACCTAAATATTTTCATTTTAATGCCCTTTCTGGTTTATAATAAAAAGTATGTGCTATATGTTATTTCTGTATTAGGGTCTATTTTTGTAATGGTACTGGTAAAATACAACTTAACATATTGGCTGGTTAGCCATAACGTATGGCCTGAAGGTCCGGAAGCTATTGAAAAATTAAACCTGAATTACACGGTAGACATGATGATTGGTGAGCTGTATGTAATCACCTTTGTAACAGCAATAAAAATCACTTTAGACTACTTAAAAGAACACAAACGCGTAGCACTTTTAGAAAAAACACAGTTAGAAACAGAATTACGCTTTTTAAAAACTCAAGTGTCTCCACATTTCTTTTTTAATACCTTAAATAACATCTATTCGTTATCTGTTGAAAAATCTAATAAAACCCCAAAAATGATTTTAAAACTCTCTGAATTGATGCGATACTTATTATATGAAACACGAGAAAGACGTCAAACTTTAGAGAAAGAAATTATTTATATTCAAAACTACATCGATTTAGAACGGGTAAGGTATGACGAGAATTTAGAAGTTAATATGTACATATCCGGCGACATTCACGACAAGGAAATCGCACCTATCCTATTATTAACATTTATCGAAAACGCCTTTAAACATGGGGCTGACAAGAATATTGGCAAAGTGAAAATTAATATCAACTTTAAGATTATAGAAAATTTTCTTTACTTTACCGTCACTAACCCGATGCCACAAATTAGCGAGCTCCAAAAGCCTAATAAAAAAGCCGGAGGAATTGGTTTGGTAAATGCCAAAAAACGATTGGAATTAGGTTATAATAAAAACGACTACAAACTCTCAATTAAACAAAAAAAGAACAAATTTGTTGTTAAACTGAAAATTAAAGTCGCTTAACAAACTATTACAAAACTAAAACTACGACCAAACAAACTATGAAAATTAAATGCTTGATAATTGATGACGAGCCATTAGCTATAAATGTCATAAAAAATTATCTTGAACAAATCGATGATTTTGAAATTATAAACACTTTTAATAATGCTATTGATGGATTAAATTTCCTAAAAAGCAATGCTATTGATGTGGTTTTCCTTGATATAAATATGCCTGTTTTAGACGGTATAAATTTTATTAAAAGTCTGGAAAACCCTCCATTAATAATAATAACGAGCGCATACGATGAATATGCTTTGGAAACCTACGAGTTAGATGTTTTAGACTATTTGGTTAAACCTATAGAAATGCCAAGGTTTATGAAAACCTTAAATAAAATCTCGAAACGCCTAGAATCTACAAACAAAATTCCTACAAGCACAACGAAAGACACACCCTTCATTTTTATTAAGATCGATAAAAAGAAAATGAAGAAAATTTTCCTTAATGAAATTTTAATTATTGAAAGTTTAAAGGATTATTTAAAAATTAAAACGTTTTCGGGGTCCTACATCGTTCACTATACATTAAAAGACTTTACTAATCTTTTACCACCTGCTGATTTTATTAGAATTCACCGCTCGTATACAGTGGCCATCGATAAGATTGATGCTTTAGAAGGAAATAGTGTTGAAATAGAAGGCTTACGTTATGTAATTGGCCGTTCATATTTAGATGAAGTGAAGCAAAAAATACTTGACGCTTCTGTTTAGTGTATTTGTAAAAAGGAAGATGGTCACCCCTAATTGAATAGAAATAACCATCTTTTTAACCAAACTCAAATAACATAAACTAAACAATAAAAAACTATAATGAGTTCGTTCTTAAGTTTTAAAAATAGAAGCGTTTAAAGGCTTCTATGGCCTCGTAGTCTGCCAGACCAAGGTCTTTATATTTTTTGGCTGTTGCACGATTTCTGTCTTCAGCTCGCACCCAGAACTCTCTGTTGTCATCACCCTGAAACATGACTCCGTCTTTTTGTGATTGGTGATAGAATATAGATTGTCTTTTCTTAAGTACCTGGTCTGGACTCATGGGCACCGCCATATCAATTTGATAGGTCTCCCATTCGTGCCAAGCGCCACGATATAACCACACCCAACAATCTTTCATATAACTTTCGGGTTTCAATATTTTTAAAGCTTCAAACAAAGCGTCTAAACACACTTTATGGGTCCCATGCGGATCCGCTAAATCGCCTGCTGCATAAATTTGATGTGGCTTAATATCATCTATTAGTTCGCACATTATTCTTATATCGGCTTCGGTAAGTTTCCCCTTTTTAATCGTTCCTGTTTCGTAAAAAGGCAACTCTAAAAAATGAACATTTTCATCGGGTAAGCCTACATATCTTGTTGCCGCCAAAGATTCACTTTTCCTAATTGTAGTTTTTAGCTTTCTAACCTCAAGTGTATCAATATCATTCTTGGATTTATTCTTTAAAAAATGAATAATGCTATCTACTTCGGTTGAATTTGAATTCAACACTTTTGAAACTTCAACGAATTTTAAGGCCTCTTCATTAGATACCGCTATATTTCCTGAAGTCTGATATGCAACATGAACCTCATGACCTTGCTCTACAAGTCTGGCAAAAGTACCTCCCATAGAAATCACATCATCATCCGGGTGCGGACTAAAAATAATCACACGCTTTTTTGCAGGTTCGGATCGCTCTGGCCTATTACTGTCATCTACATTAGGCTTTCCTCCCGGCCAACCGGTAATGGTATGCTGCATTTTATTAAACATCTTTATGTTTAAATCATAAGCAGCACCTTCTTCTGTTAATATGCTAGACATGCCATTATCGTTATAATCCTTATCGGTTAACTTTAAAAACGGCTTTTTTGTAAGTTCGCTTAACCAGATAACCGCCTTACATTTTAATTCATCATTCCAACGACAAGATTTTACTAACCAAGGAGTTTTTACACGGGTTAATTCTGATGACGCTTCAATATCAAGAACAAATGTTGTATTATCATGCTCTTGTAAATAGGTAGCCGGTACTTGAGAAGACATTTCTCCTTCAATAGCCTGCTTTACAATATCAGCTTTATTAATTCCCCATGCTAACAGTACAATCCGCTTTGCTTTCCTCACAGTTCCAACCCCCATAGTAATGGCCTTTCTAGGCACATTTTTCAATCCTAAAAATGCAGGGGCTGCATCTACGCGGGTAATATAATCTAAAGTAATGGCTCTGGTCCCTGAATTAATATGAGAACCAGGTTCATTAAATCCGATATGCCCTGTTCTTCCAATACCAAGCAACTGAAAATCTATCCCTCCATAAGACTGGATTTTCATCTCATAATCAATACAGTACTGATGCAGGTCTTGATCGCTAACCGTTCCATCAGGGATATTGATGTTTTCATGCAAAATATCGACATGATTAAATAAGTGATCATGCATGAAGTAATAATAACTCTGAATGTTATCGACATCAATAGGGTAATATTCATCTAAATTAAAAGTAACTACGTTTTTAAAACTTAATCCTTCCTCGCGATGCATTCTTACCAACTCTTCATACACCTTAACTGGTGAAGATCCTGTTGCTAAACCTAGTACGCATACTTCACCTAATTCTTCCTTGCGGCGAATTAAGTTAGCAATTTCGTGTGCTACAAGTATGGACGCCTCTGTAGACGATTCGAAAATGACATTATGAATTTTTTCAAATCGTGTTTCTTCAAATTTCCCAGCTTCTCTGTAGCTTATTTCTTTGGTTTTATTTATTACCTTATTAATCATAAACGTGTAGATTACTAATTAACTGATGGTTATCTAAGTTACCTATTTAAGATAGTTTCTACTTTATAATTTCGACTAATAACAACGGAACTACTCCGAAGGAATTAATTTTGTCGTCCTAACAGATCAATTTAATTTTCTGATGTTTCCAGAATATCTAATTCTGCTATTGAGAACATATTTTTATCATCAATCCCGGATTTTGCAACAAATTTTATGTAACGCGCGGTAATTGAATGAAATGTTTTTATCTGTTTTACGGGGTTATTTTTAATATTGGAAAACTCCCCTTCAGACTGTTTAACCCAATGTTTATTGTCTGAACTTGTATAAAAGGCATACTGTGATACTAAATTTAAATCATGTCCTAATTGCTTGGGAAAATATGAAAACCCATTAATAGTTATGGTTTCCCCCATATCAATCACAATATTCTGAGGTGATTTTGTACTGTTATCTCCAAATGTCCAAAAGGTACTCAAGTTTCCATCAATAGTTCTGTCTGCAGATTTAAAATCATGAGCTGAACTGGATAATACTTTCCATTTTTCTTTAGACTTCCCATAATTAATTACTTTAATCTTGCTGCTAATCTTTTCCTCTGCATTATGAGCTATAGCTTTTACCATAACAGCTTGAGGAAGTTGAATTGTTTCTTTATAACGCTGACTTTGGGTTGTTGGATCTGTTCCGTCAATAGTGTAATAAATCTCATTTCCGTTATCCGCTTCCATAGTCACTAACCCACGCTTATCACGGCTAATTTTTGGCATCGTAACTAAAGTTAGGGCATTGTATGCTTTTATAGTTGAAATTACTAAACTTGATTTAGAATCGGTAAAATTAACTCGAAGCGCTTCTGCTTTTACTCTATCCACTCTTAGAATTCGTTTATACCCAATAGTCGTTTCATTGGCTATAGTCTGCCATGCTCCATCAACTTTAGCTTCAACATTAAACGCCTTTACACGTTGTCCTAACCTAATATACTCTTGTAACTCTACTCGATTTATATAAATAGGTTTTTCAAATTCAAAAGACACAGAACCTGTATGAATACTATCATCGGTAGCCCAATAAGTTTCCGTATTGCTATCAATTAAATTTTCTGCTGCATATTGTTCACTCTCTCCGCGGGTATTATCTGATGATATTTTACTCTTTGCTAATAATTCTTCTTTAAAATCTGCTTTAATTACAGCGGTAAGTTCTTTTAATCTAACAATATCATTTTCATTAACAAGTCCACGCTTATCGACCGGAAGGTTTAGTAACAAATTGGCATTTCTACCAATCGACTCGTAGTAAATATCTACCATTTCTTCCAAAGGTCTTACTTTATCATCTTCAGCTTCATGGTAAAACCACCCCGGACGAATAGATACATCGGCTTCACCCGGCACCCATTTTTCACCGTCTTCATGACCGTTCATAAATTCTGAGTAATGTACTTTACCTGCCAATTCATCTTTTTGTCGCAACAAGCACCAATTGGTTTTCCCTGCTCTACCTCTTTCATTACCAATCCAACGTGCTTCTGATGGGCCTATACCCCAAACCAAAGTATTTGGAGAAATATCGTAAATCATTTTATAGGTGGCATCCCAATCGTAATACTCTAAAGTGTTTATTTTCCTTGTTTCGTTAGCGCCTCCGTAATATCCATCACCTCCATTAGCGCCATCAAACCACATCTCAAACACATCGCCATAATTAGTTAGCAATTCCTTTAACTGATTTCTGAAATAGGTAATGTATTCCGGCTTTCCATAGCCAGGATGATTTCTATCCCAAGGCGACAAGTATATTCCTAATTTTAAATCATATTCCTTACAAGCTTCGGCTAATTCTCTAACCACATCGCCCTGACCATCTTTCCATGGCGAATTTTTAACAGAACGTTCTGTGTATTTTGAGGGCCACAAGCAAAATCCATCGTGATGTTTAGCGGTTATAATGATCCCTTTCATTCCGGCTTCCTTCGCCACTCTCGCCCACTGTCTTGTGTCTAATTCTGTAGGGTTAAACAATTCAGGAGATTCATCTCCGTAGCCCCATTCCTTGTTTGTAAATGTATTTAATGAAAAATGAACAAAGGCATAAAACTCCATGTTGTGCCAGTTTAACTGCTTCATGGAAGGCGTTGGACCAAATGCTGCCGGTGGATCTACCTGAGCTTTGCAACTATACAATTGAGCTATAACCAACATGATTATTATTAAACCTTTGTCCTTCATCATTTAAGTTTTGCTGTTTTGTTTTAAGTTATTGGTTTTTAGTTGAAACGAAAACATCGTCAATTAAATAACTGGATTTATTTTGTTTTTCATCCGCATTTAAAAGAGGTGGATATTTTTCTTCGTTAGGTGTTTTGCGATTAGGTATATCGCGATAGGGTCCGGTTCTAAAGGACAACCGCTCCACAGATTTAACTGCCATTACTGTTGGAGCTTCTTTTATAACCTGCTTTTCATTAAGAAACAATGAATAGCTACCTAAACCAGAAGTGTTCATTTCAATTTTTATATCATACCATTCATCTAATCTTAATTTCATTACAGACTTCATTACTGATCCGTTTGAAGCAACTAACATCCCTTCTTTATTTAATGTAATTTGAACAGGCCTATTACCATAACGATCTGTAATATCGATATCAAACTGCGTTGTATCTATACTTTCAAGTTTAATTTTAAAATGAACCTTTACATTAGTCCCTTCTTCAAAAACCCGAATAGCCCGACTATAGTCGTAATGGTCCTCATCTGTGAGTTGCAAACATCGATTGCCATTAGGCTCCTTTATTAAATTTACTTTAGCCCATTTTGGCGAATATGTGTTCCAGTCAATAATATTCTCTCCCTCTCTCATGTTTTCAAAATCATCATTCACATCCTCTGTTATAGCATATTTTATGGGTACCGGAATACGACACATCCAGATATCTTCCTTATTCATGCTATAGGTCATCCACATATCATCACCAGGAGGATTTCCATTACCTTCTGTAATACCCCGCATATAGCAAGGTCCAAAATCCTTCCACCTTCCAAAAAAGCGCCTTGGTGGCACTTCGCCTTGAACTAACAATAAATTATCGTAGACAATACCATCATTACTGGTTACTAAAGCCATTGGGAACCGGTATTGCGTTTGATCTATAGGATTATATGAAATTGCATATTTACCATCTTCTGTTTGTTGTCCCCACATTTTACCGCCAGACATAATTAAGGTTTGAGCTTTTACAGGATCTGAAAACGTTTCACCTTCATCATCAGACAATGCGGTATAAGACTTTTTCCAAAGTCCGACAACCTTTCCATCTTTTCTATGATACCATGAAAATGCTTGCTCTCCCTTATTAAATGTGTAAAAGCCATCGTCTCCATTATCTTCCTCAAACCATTGTAATGTTTGTTTCTTATCTTTTAAAAGTGCTTCACAAGCCTTTATAAAACCCTTATCTTTTGATGTTTTGTAAAACGGATATGACGTGTTGCTTTCATCCCAATTTGTCTGACTATCGTAGCGAATAAAATAAATAGGACCAAACGTGCCGTCTTTATAAATTTCTCTAACTACGCGCCCTATACCATTTTCCCTGAAAGGGTTTTCGGTATGTCCATAAAATGCTAATGTTAAAAATCGACCATTAGGTGCTACATAAAATCCCATGCGCTGATGCATCATATATCCCGTTGATCCTTCAGGAATTTTAACACCTTCAGGTGCCTGATAAGGCGGAAACACAACCTTAGGAAAGCTCCATTCTTTCCCATCCGTTGAAGTGATTAATAAGGTTTGAACCGGAGGAACGTGCTCATCCGATTCTCCACTAATGTGTTGCTGAAAAAATTGCCCGTTCCAAAATGCTAAGTTAGACGCATGGTTATAGGTCCAACCAAAACCATCACTATGCTCTGGGTGAGACCTATTGGCTCTCATCGTTTGAATGTTTTCCACACCAATAGCATATCGTAACCCTCCTTCATGTGTAAAACGGTTGATATGAGTTCCTCCAATGTAGCGAACAGGCTCGTGAACACTTCCTGTTTGTGCCACCATACTTAATAAATTTCCAACACTACATCCCACGACCAAAACTTTTGAGATAAACTTATAAAGTTTTGTTTCATTATTGAATAGGATATTAAAATTCATTTTTTTATCTATTGCTATTGAAAAACAAGTTTAACATAAATAGCTCTTGTACTGTACTTTTTTCGACGGATGCATCTCTAGAAGTCCCGTTGGAAAATATTTTTTAAACATTCATTCAGGTAACCAAAAGTGGTACTCGTCGAAAAAATACATATTATTGCAGTCAAAAAAATTATTTTTCATTCAAATTAAACTAAACTAATTATTAAATATGAGTGATATTAAAAAGGTTCCTGTTGTTGAGAAAAAAATGCTCATTCCTTTCATTTTGGTAACCTCTCTTTTTGCTTTATGGGGTTTTGCAAATGCAGTAACCGATCCTATGGTACAGGCGTTTAAAAAGGTATTAGAATTATCAAACTCCCAAGCTGCCTGGGTACAAATGGCTTTTTACGGCGGATATTTTTGTATGGCACTTCCTGCGGCAATTTTTATGAGGAAATACTCTTATAAGGTGGGTATTTTAATAGGATTGGCACTGTATGCTACTGGTGCTTTATTGTTTTATCCAGCAGCCATTACCGAAAAGTTCTGGTTTTTCTGCTTAGGACTTTACATCTTAACATTTGGACTTGCCTTTTTAGAAACTGCTGCCAACCCTTATGCCTTAGCCATGGGCGCTAAAGAAACCGCTACACAACGTTTAAATTTAGCGCAGGCATTCAATCCGTTAGGGTTAATTGTCGGGTTAGTTGTTGCTCAGCAATTTGTATTAAAGAATCTACAATCGGATGACATTGCGGATTTTAGTGTTTTAGATGAAGCGTCGAAACTATTAGTAAGAACGTCTGATTTAATGGTAATTCGTAACCCTTATGTTATTTTAGGTTTGGTAATTACCGGTGTATTCGTCTTGTTCTTGGTTAGTAAAATGCCACAATCGAAAGACGAAGGTGGTATTCCTAAAATTGGAGAAACGTTTTCTGTATTAGCTAAAAACAGAAAATATGTTTTAGGAGTCTTAGCCCAAATTTTATATGTAGGTGGACAAATTATGTGCTGGACCTATATCTATCAATACGCTGAAGCTATTGGTGTTGATAGTGTAACAGCAGGGTATTACCAGATGGCCGCATTTATTTTATTTACAATAGGAAGAGCGGTAGGAACTTATATGCTACGCTTTATTAGTTCCGGAAAACTCTTAATGTCTTTTGCTTTACTAGCAGGGTTATGTGTTTTAGGGACCATTATTATAAAAGGTACTATAGGTCTATACTTCCTTGTTATGATTTCGTTTTTCATGTCTTTAATGTTCCCTACCATTTACGGTATTGCCCTAGGTGATTTAACCGAAGAGGAATCAAAAATAGGGTCAGCAGGTTTAGTTATGGCTATTGTTGGTGGTGCTTTATTACCAAAACTTCAAGGAGATATTATTGATATAGGGGGACATGGTGTTGCCGATACAACTATTTTAGGTGTTTCCGAAATTAACTTTTCATTTATATTACCATTTATTTGCTTTTGCTTTATAGCCTGGTACGGAAACCATGTGTATAAAAAACATGAATAACATACTCTTAAAAAAGCCTGATATTCGTATCAGGCTTTTTTATTGATAGGCATATATATCTTTCATTATAACTACGCTCCCGTCTTCATTAATAACTTTTAAATTGTATCGAATGTCTACTTTAGTGTTGATAGGTGCATAATAATAAATAACCCAGGCATCAGCTTCTTTTGTGCCGATACAGCCATTAGAATAGGCTTTTCCTAAAGTTTCGGGATTTGTGGTTGGGTGAATCATTTGTCCGTACCTCATGCCGTTTAATTCTGTTTCTATAAATGGAATTTGAGGCACTAAAGTCACTTTTCCATCATCTCGTCTCGTCACCTTATAATCATGATTATTGGCCGGGTTCGCATATCTGGGGTTTTTATTGTATCCCACAATAATACCAGTACCGGTTTTGGTTCTTAAGTCCTCTTCTCTACCTGACATTTCCAGGTATTTCGTTTCATGCCGTCCCACGCGAACAGGAAATTCAAAGAGCTTAATCGAATCCTGATAAATACGAAGTTTAAATTCAGGGATATTAATATCTATAAACGTGTTTTTAAATGCTCTTTGAAGTGAATCGACCTGTTTTAAACCGGGAATTACTAAAGCATTCCCTTTGGGGATAACAATCATTTTTTTCTGATTGTAAACAAAAGAATCCCTTGCTTTCATTCGGTAGTAATCGGTGTTTTGAAGTGTGTCAATAATCCATGGGTTACTTCTTACCAAAAGATGTTCAGTGAGCTTATAAGGTGTTATAGAATCATAGACTTGAACCAACGAATCCAAAAACTGAAAATACGTCTCAACGCGTATGTTCTGATTTATTTTAGTGGTCTTAGGAAAAACGTGTGAAGCATCACCAATATGAATTTCTTTATTTTGACTTAATATCAGATTTGGATAAAGACATAAAATAGACATCAAGGTAAACTTGAGAAGTACTTTAAAAGAATTCATTGTCTCTTATGTTTTAAAGTTTTTCAAACAGCTTTCTTAAGATAATAATTGATGATATCTGCAGTTGAAACAATACCAACCAACTTATCATCTTCTAAAACGGGTAATGCATGATAATATTCATTGGAAAATACTTTTGCAGCATCCTCAACACTCGCACTAGTTGTTAAATAAAATGGTTTGGCAGTCATAATATCTTTCACTTCAAGTGTTTTGTAAACCTCATGATTATCCTTCAATCCTGCTCCTGCAATATTATACATAAAGTCTACCAGGCTAACCATCCCTACTAACTTATCGTTTTCTAAAACAGGAATGTGATGATGCCATTGCTCTTTCTCGTAAATATGCTTTACATCTAAAAGCTTTTGGTGTGGTGAAACGGTCACGACATCTTTAGTCATTACTAATATGATTGAATTAGGTTTCATGGCGCAATTATTTAGTTTATATAACACTTAAAGTTAACCTTTAAACGCCTTTTTCGACATGATATATATCATGTTAAATCATGGAAATTGTTAATACATTTAATACTAGTATAAGCTATGTAAAATCGAACAAACAAGACATTTCATAGTTTGTAAAACAATACCCAAATACACTGTCTTCAATTTGGAATATGACTAATAAAAAATATAGTAATGAAAACTAAAACCATCATAGAATTACTCACCTTAAGTTCTAGCCTTTATGTTTTAGCTAGAGACACTAAATTTTTAGAAAAATTAAATGAGTATTCCGAAAAAGGAAAAGAAAACATAAATAAAGCGATGGCTGAATCGCAGTTAGATGAAAACGGAAACGAACTGGAGTTTATGGATAAAATATTTTTAAAAACACATGAACTTAAAGAGGAACTAGACGCCAAAATTGAGGAACTTGTCGTGAAATTTTATAAAAAAATAAACGTAGCTCATTTAGATGAAATTAAAGCCCTCAATGAAAAAATTGAAAAACTAGACAAAACCGTTGCCCTTCTTGAAGCCAGATTAAATAAAGTGCAAGCTTGACACCATGGGAATTGTAACCGACATAGTAAAACGTTTCAGATCTTTTTCGAGATACAATCAAATTCTTAAAGTCTTAATGAAATATGGCTTTGAGGATTTAGTTCATTATTTACAAGAAAACAGACGTTATGTCTTCATTCAGAAATTCATCCCTAACAGCACAAAAAAACAGGTTGAAGAATACAGCAAATGGGCAAAAATGCGATTAGTATGTGAGGAGTTAGGGCCCACGTTTGTAAAATTCGGACAGATTTTAAGCAACCGACCTGACTTGGTGCCGCTGGAATTAACCTTCGAGCTTGAAAAACTTCAGGATAATGTGCCTCCAATGTCTGAGGAACTGGCCAAACAAGTAGTTGAAACCGAATTAAAAAATTCTGTAGACCATTTGTTCGCCTGGTTTGAACCCTCCCCGTTTGCTTCAGCATCTATGGCGCAGGTTCACAAAGTAACGCTTCATTCTGGCAAACGTATTGCTTTAAAAATTCAGCGTGCCGGTATTCACGATGTAATCATTGAAGACATTAAAGTGATGTATAAAATTGCTCGAATTTTAGAGCATAGAATACCCTCTTTAAAAAGTTTTGACCCTATTGGCTTGGTAAAAAACTTTGAAGCCTCAATCTTAAAAGAACTCGACTTTATTCATGAATCTATAAACGTGCAACGCTTTTATAATAATCTACAAAAAGACCATTCTCTAGAACAATTCGCCCAGGCACCAAAAGTGTACCAAGAATTTACCACTTCAAAAGTTCTGGCTTTAGAATTTGTTAACGGCATCAAAATCGATAAAATTGAAACCCTTAGAGCGAAAAACATAGACACCAAAATTATTGCCAGACGCTTAAGTATAAGTTTCTACAAACAAATTTTTGAATACGGCTTTTTCCATGCCGATCCACATCCAGGGAATTTACTGGTGCTTCCTAACAATCATATTTGTTATTTAGATTTCGGTATGATGGGTAGCATGTTGCCCAGAGATATCGCAATTTTCGGAAAACTGTTTATTGCCATTACCGATAAAGATGTTAAGAAAATAATTAAGGCTTTACAACTACTTTCAAATAATGCACCTATAGCAAACCGTAGAGATTTAGAATTCGATATCAATGAATTTGTTGAGAAGTATTATGTACGTGATATTCATGACAACGAAATGAGTACGGTTTTGTTAGAACTCAAGGATATCATTATTGCACACGGTTTAAAAGTGCCAACGTACTTTTTCCTTTTTGCGCGTTCGTTAGTAACCATTGAGGGGGTTATTGAAAAATTAGATCCGAATCTAGAACAATTTGAAATGGCTAAACCTTATTTAACAGCCAGTGCCACTAAAAAATACAATCCTATAAAAATGGGCAAAAAGGTGATTAATTCCATAGTAGAACTGACCGATTACATAGAAGATTTTCCAATGGACTTAAAAAATGCCATTCGAAAAATAAATTCCGGGCAAATTAAAGTAGACCTTACACACAAAGGTATAGATCCTATGGTGCATACCTTACAAAGAATAACCAAGCAGTTAATTACCACCTTTATTATGGTCGCTTTGATCGTTGGGGCTTCTTTGTTTATTGCCTTTAAAATTGTTCCGCTTTGGAAAGGGATATCTGTACTTGGAATTATATGCTTTGTAATCGCCTTGCTTTTAGGCTTTGGAATGCTATCCAATATTAGAAAAGGAGATTACGATTATTGAAGACGTTTCACACATTAGTCTTCCTAAACAAAGAAAGCACAATGTACATTGTGCTTTCTTTGTTTGAAGAGTTTATAATTAGTTAGGCATTGAGAATGCTTTTTTAAAATGGTCATAGGCTGCAGATATTTCATTTTGAAAATGCTCCAATTTGGTTTCTTCTTTCTTTTTTATGTATTTACTTCTAAACTTATCAATAAAAGCATTGAAGTCCTTTTTACCTTGTTCGAAAGACGCTTTAGCCTCTGGTTTTTCCTTATTAAATTTTTGTTCTAAAATCTCGAGTTGTATTTTAAATTGTTCTATTTCAATAAGCGTTAAGGCATATAACCTATTTAATGTTTCGTTAGTTTTTATTTTTGTTTCTATATCATGAATAATAGTAAGCAACTGCTTTTTTTGTTTTTTAAACATATCTTTAGTTTCTGCTTTACCTAACGCTAATTGTACACGAAGCTGATCGAATTTAGTATGTAATTCTTCAATTTGTTCTTTTACATCTTTAATTCTATGTTCGTTATCATGAATGAATTGATTAAATTTCCGCTTAACCTCTTCATATTTATCTTGAGCCTCTGCTTTCCCTAAAGCAGCCTGTACCTGAAATTCCTCAAGTTCCGTAGCCGATTTTTTAAGAGCATCTATTACCCGATCGACAAAATGAATATCCTTGTTTTTCATGACTATTAAATTTTAGATTCTATTAAATATCATAACAAACTAAGTGTTTCACAATGAGGAATATCAGTTTTCCAAAACTTATAAAGTTTCTTATACAATTTAAACTTTCGTACTATTTATTTTACACTAAATTTTAGTAACTTAAACATATTAACTAAATGATTTTAATCATTTTATATGTGTTAATGCTATTATAACTTTAAATATAGAAACACATGTCATGCTAAAACCAACTAAAATAAAATCCTTTTTTATCGAAATTGGTGAGCTCACTTATTTTACAAAAAGGTTCTTTAAAGAGCTTTTTCACAAACCTTTTGAGTTTAATGAGTTACTAAAACAATGTTACAGTATTGGTAACCGATCTTTATTATTAGTTGGTGTCACTGGGTTTATTATTGGATTAGTTATAACATTACAAACTCGACCAACATTAGAAGAGTTTGGGGCTGAATCATGGATGCCATCAATGGTTAGTATCTCTATAATTCGAGAAATAGGTCCCGTTATTATTGCGTTAACCTTTGCCGGACGAATAGCCTCTGGCATTGGTGCCGAATTAGGCTCTATGCGTGTTACCGAGCAGATTGATGCCATGGAGGTTTCCGGTACAAATCCGTTTAAATTTCTTGTGGTTACCCGTATACTGGCATCTACCATCATGCTGCCCATTTTGGTTGTTTTAGGCGATGCTATAGCTCTTTACGGCTCCTATATTATTGAAAACTTAAAAGGTGATGTGTCCTTCCTTCTCTACTTTAACAAGGTGTTTAATGCGCTGGAATTTGGCGACCTCATCCCAGCCACTATTAAAACCTATTTTTTTGGTTTTGCTATTGGACTCGTTGGGTGTTTTAAAGGGTATTATTGTGAAAAAGGCACCGTTGGGGTTGGTTTAGCCGCTAATTCGGCTGTGGTATTTTCATCGATGTTATTATTTATAATCGACTTTATTGCTGTATTTGTAACCGATATATTTTTTGAAATTTAATTATGAAGGAAGCAGTTAACATATCAAATTCATCGATTAGTTCGGATACGCATCAACCTATTTTAGAAATCAGGGATTTAAAAAAATCATTTGGTAATAAAGCGGTTTTAAACGGATTCAATCTAAAACTTTATGAAGGTGAAAATTTGGTTATTATGGGAAGATCTGGTGCTGGAAAATCAGTGATGGTCAAATGTTTGGTCGGTTTAATGCTTCCCGACTCTGGTAGCATCAATGTTATGGGGCAGGATATAAATGCTCTAAACCGAATGGATTTAGATAAACTACGCACCGAAATTGGTTTCTTATTTCAAGGGAGTGCCTTGTATGATTCCATGACGGTTCGAGAAAATTTAGAATTCCCCTTACGACGCCACAAACATAAATTTGGTAACATTACCGATACTGAGCCTTTGGTTTTGGAAGCTTTAGAAAGAGTTGGACTTGTTAATACCATCGATCTCATGCCTAATGAACTTTCAGGTGGTATGCAAAGACGCGTAGCTTTAGCCAGAGCCTTAATACTGAAACCCAAAATAATCTTATACGACGAGCCTACCAGTGGTCTGGACCCTATAACATCCAAAGAAATCATAGAACTCATGCGGCGCGTTCAAAAGCAATATAAAACCTCATCACTCATCATCACACATGATGTGGATTGTGCCCGTGTGGTATCAGAGCGCATGATTTTATTAGTTGATGGCGTAAATTACGCAGAAGGTACCTTTCAAGCTTTAAGAGCTTCCGAAGATGATAAAGTAAAAGCATTCTTTAAATAAATATTTAAGATCATGAGAAAAACAAATAATCAAAAACTGAGGTTAGGCATCTTTGTCGTCACTGGTTTAATATTGTTTATTATCGCGGTGTATTTAATTGGTAACCGACAAAACATGTTTGTTAAAACGTTTACTATTAGTGCCAATTTCACTAATGTTAACGGTTTAATGCAGGGTAATAATGTTCGTTATTCTGGAATAAATATTGGAACAGTAAAAAGTATTTCCATGATTAACGATTCTACCATAAATGTTAATATGGTTATTGAAGAAAAAATGGTACAGCACATTAAAAAAGATGCCATTGCCACCATAAGTACCGATGGATTGGTGGGAAATATGATTGTAAATATTATTCCAGGCAAAGGTGATGCCGAAATGATTTCATCAGGAGATATCATTAAAACCTATACTAAAATTGGAACAAGCGAAATGCTCAACACACTAAACGTTACCAATGAAAATGCCGCTTTATTAACCGCCAAATTGCTGAATGTTGCTGATGCCATGTCTGATGACAAAGGTACTTTAGGAATGCTTATTAATGATACCATCGTTGCCTCTAACTTGAAACAAACCGTTAACCAATTACGAATTATGAGTATTGAGGCGAATAAAGCCATGAGAGAATTAAATACTATTATAAACACCGTTAATTTTGACGAAAGTGTTGCTGGAAAATTACTTAATGATTCTATTGAAGCCCAAAAAGTTAGTGCCGTACTAACCAATTTAGAAACCTCTACAAAAGACATTAAAACTGTTATCAATAATTTAAACAAAACCATTACTGATTATAAAAACGGCAATGGTGCGGTAAACTACCTTTTTAATGATGAAGAGTTTGTGAAAAACTTAGAGCAATCTATAATAAACATTAACGAAGGCTCCGATAATTTCAATCAAAACATGGAAGCTTTAAAGCATAACTTTTTAACCCGTGGTTATTTTAGAAAACTGGAACGACAACAAAGAAAGGCTGAAAAACAAAACAACTAAAAGTATAAAATTGATCATTATACTTTTAGTTGTCTTTAAAAAATACTTAGGCGTATTCTGGATAGAATTTAACTTTTAGGTTATTAATAACTTTGGTTACACCAGGTGCAAAAAATGTTGCTCTACGAGCTTCTTCTTTTTCTGTAATAGAATGCACGGTTCCACTTAAAGTTACCACACCTCCATTAATGTCGACTTGAATATTTTTAGCTTCAAGATCGGCCGATCTTTCGAAAGCTTTGGTAATTCTATCTTTAACTTCCACAGGTTCTACGCGTTGTTTAATGATAATATTATTTACGACACCTTTTACCCCATGTAAATTTTCGACAGCGACCTTAGCTGCGGTTTTCTGGAAAGACCACTCTACTTCTCCTGTTAAATAAACCCAGGCATTTTCTACTTTTATATTAATTTTATCTTCTGGAAGAGAGGAATTCCATTTGATAACATCTACCACTGCTTTAGCAACATCTGCATCAGACTTACCTTGTCCCAGTTTAAAATTAACTTCAATATCTTCTGCTACTGCTTTTACCCCAAATACACTTTTTGCTGCCCGTTCTGCTGCCATCTTCTTAGCATAAGAATCTACAACGCCATTTAAGGTAACAATACCATCTTTTACAATAACTCCTATTTGAGTTTCGTCTATACTAGATTGCCAGGCTAATTCGTCAAGCACATCTTGTTTTATTTGAGAATCTGTTTTCATAATTGTTTAGTTTAAGGTTTTAATTAATTAGAAGTTTTCAGCTATTAGCGCCATTAAATTTTACATGAAATCTCCATGATCATCAACTTTTACTCTAATACGTTTGTCTCCATTTTGTAATGTAATTTTGTACATTTTTTTAATATTATCAGGCTCGTAATAATTTACTAAATACACATTTTTTGAAATATTCCATTGTGGAAATCTTCTGGCAACAGATTGTTTTACATGCATTGGTAAATCGATATCTTTAAATCGCTCAGCTGTTCTTAAAAGGTTGCTTTCATCATCGTAAGTCGCTAATATTTTGCCTTTTGGAATAATAAAAAACACATCGTAGTACTCATTGTCTTCAGAATAAACGTCTAATTCCTTAACATTAAAATCACTAACTTTTAATTCTAACTGTTCAACATCTATCGCTAAATCTTTTGAGCCTGAAGCATCCAAATATTTATAATTGTGCACTAAAACCACTGTTGGTAGTTGGATGGGATCTTGCGCGTGCATTGGGATGGTTAATCCCATAATAAACAAACCAATAATAAACTTTTTCATGATTATAATCTTTACGGGTTAATACAATTAAATCTATTTAGATAATAGAATATGTAAAATGATAGGCATCAGTTTTTTATATTTTAAACCCAAAGACTAAACTTGAAAACAGAAACCATAAATATCCTATTTATTAGAATGAAGTTCTAAATAAGTAATCTCCGGACGCATCCCTAATCTGCCAGGGAAACCAATCCACCCCAAACCTCTGTTTACATACAGATACTGCTTATTATGTTCGTATAAACCTGCCCAGTGCTTGTATTTGTATTTAATAGGACTCCAGGTCATATTTTTGTAGTTCAGGCCTAATTGCATACCATGGGTATGACCAGACAGTGTTAAGGCAATATCTGTATTATGTATCACTTCTTCATTCCAATGTGTGGGATCATGAGACAACAGTATTTTAAATGGAATATGTGCTACCAAACTTAATGCTTTTTGTAAATCACCATATTGTTTGAATGGAGGTCTACCCCAGTTTTCTACCCCAACAATCGCTATGGCTTCTTCGTCTCTTTTTACAATTTCAGATGAATTAAGTAATAATTTAAAACCGACGCCCTGATAAAACCGTTTAATTTCATTTAGATTTTCAATTTTATCAGCCTTAGTTTCCCATTTTGAATAGTCGCCATAGTCGTGATTACCCAGAACAGCATATTTCCCTTTTTTAGCTAATAACTGATTAAATACTTTATCCCAACCAACAAGTTCCCAGGCATAATTATTTACTAAATCACCGGTAAAAAAAATAAAGTCTGCATGCAAAGCGTTAATCAGGTTGACAGCTTTTTTTAAAACTTTATATCGTTTGTTAAATCCTCCCAAATGCAAATCTGAAATGTGCACTATTTTTAAACCAGCGAAGGACTCTGGTAAATGATTAAAATACAATTTATGCTTATAAATTTTAAAATGATAAACAGCTCTGAAAATGGCATAAGAAATGGCAAAAAAAGGGAAAACGCCGGATAATACCCCAACCAAAGGAATAACTACTAATGATTGATTTTCAGAGAACACATAATTCCCGTAGAACAAAACAGATATAATAATAACAAAAAGAATTTTCGGTATAAATGATGAAACCGTAAGTCCGTATAAAGAAGATACTAAAAGGTGTTTTCTTCGTGGATTGATATCATCTAAAGTAATTTTTAATATAATAATTACGGTTATTAGCCCTACAGAGAAGATCCAAAATAAAATATGAATACTATTTTTAAGAAATGAAGCATTTATCAAGTGAGTAATACGTTGTAACCAGTAAAACGACAGCACATCGACTAATAAAATAGCGGCGCACAACAATAAAATGGTAAATAACGAGTAGCTGCGCATGAGTTTTAAATTTAATTATTTCCCTTTCAATCGTCGTTTATCTCTTAACGCCCAGTAAATACCTTTAACATCAGAAGCCCAGTTATCGTACATAAATATCAAAGTAATCTCTTCTATAGTTTCCAGAACTCCTATAATAATCATGATATAAAACAAATGTTTCTCAGGAAAGAAAAACAAAGAAAATAATATAAATATACTTTGAAGTATGGCGGATAGTTTTGCTAAATAGGTATGGAAAGCCGTGGCTTTACCATACTTGTAATAGGCGATTACCATTTGAGCGATATAAGGAATAAAAGCCAGAACAATTAATTCGAAATGTATTTTTATGAAAGCCATTTCAAAATAAAACAATCCAACAAGCCCCACTATAAGTGTAATTTGGTCGCCAAATGAATCGAGTTGCGACCCTCTTGGACTCGTTATTTTTAGTTTTCTCGCCAAAAAACCGTCTAAAGCATCCGTTAAGTAACTAACTAATAAAAATGAAGCAAATGCTAACCTATAATCTAAACCAATTAATAAGAGTAATACTGGTGCAGCTGCTATTCTGTAGAAGGATAACCAATCGGCAATATTAAAGTTTTTAAAGGTTAGCATGGGTATGTTTATTTTTAAGTTCTACACTTAATTCTGGTATTTTTATGAGTTCTAAAGTGGTTGACGCCAAATTAATTTCGCCTTGAGTTTTCTCAATAGCTTTATGAATTTCCTAATTTAACATATGTTTTACTGAACGTCGCTTTTTATAATCTACAATATATCTTAAGTTAAATTGAATCCAGTTATCGTTTAATGTAATAGCTAGTGTCGGGTCCAGTTGAGCATCTTCAATATAATATTTACTAACAACGGCTTTCCATTGCGATTTAGAATTGGCCGTATATTCTGAAAGCATTTTCGAGGCTATCTCTACAACAATAGATTTGGCTAATTCTATATCATTTCCATCATGGTGGTATAAATACTGTCTACATCAATAACATCGCCTTTTATACCATTTATTTCAATTCGATCTCCAGGCTTATAGACCTTAACAACAAAAATATAAAGCGATCCTGCTATGCTTAAAATAAGCTCTTGCAGCGTGATAGCTATCCCTGCTGAAAACAATCCGATGGCTAGAGTAAAGTCCCTAATATTTCCTGTGAAATAGGAAACGGTTAAAAAAATTAAAATAACATACCCAATAATCTCAATCCCCTTTTGAGACTTATATCTTGCCGTGGCATCTGTAACTTGCTTTCTGAGTAATCTTCTAACAAACTGTATTATCATAAATACAAAAACAACAAGCAAAACATATTTCGCAACACTGAAAAGCGTTGGATTGTCTGCCGCCCATTGTTTTAATTGTTCCATTTCTGTTTATTAAAAATCCTCATACAAACGCAATCTATTATGTAAACTTATTATTTCCTTTCTCAGACTGCTCACTTGATCTAACAAGTTTGAAATAGCGTCTATACCTTCCATATTAATTTCAAGATCGTAATGTAATCTTGCCATTTTTTCAACTTTTTTTAATTGCGTTTTATGAATAAAAACTTCATTAGCATCTGCCCTAAGTTCTATTAATTCAAATTCCTGTAACCTGTTTATAAAATCCTCTGGAATTTTATAGTACTTGCAAATAAGTTGTACTGATATTAAATCTGTTGTTTCCATTAGGCTCTTAAGGTTTGTAATTGTTGAATTAATACTTTTTCTTTTTCTGAGAGTTTAGTCGGTAATTTTATGTTATAAGTAATAATTAAATCACCAAACTGGCCTTCTTTTTTATATTTAGGAAAGCCTTTTCCTTTCAGTTTAACTTTTGTCCCATTTTGTGTTTCCGGTTTAACACTAAGTTTAACTTTTCCATTAAAGGTGTCAACTGTAATGTCTCCACCTAGCAGGGCTTTATATATGTCTAAATCAACTGTAACGTAAAGATCACTTTTATCCCGTTTAAACTTAGAATGGTTTTCTATGGAAAATTGAATATATAAATCGCCATTAGGACCACCGTTAATACCTTTACCGCCATGGCCTTTAATTTTAATAACCTGACCATTTTCAACACCTGCAGGGATAGTAATTCTAATGTTTTTATCGTTTACAGTTAAGGTTCGTTTATGGGTGGCAAAAACATCTTTTAAATCCAGTTGAAGGGTAGCGTTAAAATCTTGCCCTCTAAACCTAACTTGTCGTCCGCCAGCGCCTCTACTCGATCCACCAAACATATGTTCAAAAAATTCTGAAAAACCTTCCTCCGAATACCGACCTCCATCACTTTGATGCTGACGATGATACTGTTCCTGTTGTCTTGCTTTTTCGTATTCTTCCGCATGTTGCCAGTGCTCTCCATATTGATCGTATTTTTTACGATTTTCGGGATCACTTAATACCTCATTGGCTTCGTTAATGTCCTTGAATTTTTTCTCCGCCTCTGCATTATCAGGATTTAAATCTGGATGATATTTTCTTGCCAGCTTCCTGTAGGCTTTTTTTATATCATTTTCAGAAGCTGTTTTAGGAATTCCTAGTACCTTATAATAATCAATAAATGCCATTATTTTCTAATTAAAGTGTATCTAAATTAAAGTGTTTACCGTGATAATAAAATGATATATATCATGGTGTAACCTGTCGGCCCACCACAACTAGACAGATCAAAGTCTATTTTTTCAACTCAATATCCAACTTAGCCAGTATTATTAATTCAGACTTGTTAATTCCAGAAAATGCATCTGCTATGGCATGTGCTGTTTTTAGAATTAGAGATCGTCCTTCAGATGTAAATAAATGTAGTTGCTCGTTTTTATATGCTACAAAATCATCGAAACAAGCATCAACACCTAGTGTGTTTTGAGTATTTAGCCAATCGAATACAATCTCAATTTCAAAAGCAGCATCTGTACCAAAATCATCTACAATTGGGTCCATATCTAACCACTGGCTTTTAACCAGTTGTTTCAGCTTGTCAAACTCTGCTTTTCGAACCTGATTATCTGATGCGGCAATAGCATAAAATAATTTGCCTAGATTTTGATAAAAGGTATGTGTAAGTTTCTTTTTAGTTTCCATGACGACTCGTTTTTATAATACTAAAAATACAGGTATATGATATTTTTTGTAATGATATTCATCAGTTATATTAAGACTAAGCGGTGATTTTTTCGTATTTTTAAATGACCATTCCTAACTTCTGATCATTTATGTTTCATCAAGACCAAGAAATATTTAACATCCTTTTAGAAACGGTATCCGAGGGTGTTGTGATTGTCGATAGTGAGCAAATTTTAAGAGAAGTTAACGCCGCCTCTGAAACCATTTTTGGGTATACAAAAGATGAACTGATTGGGAAACCTCTCAATATACTTATTCCTTCAAATTATCATCATAACCACCATAACTATTTTAGAAAATTTATAGCAGATGGTAAACGTCGAAAAATGACAGAGGCTGCTGATATTTATGGGATAAAAAAAGACGGTACCATCTTTCCCATCGATATTGAATTAAACCCATTTACAAGTTATAACAAAAGCTTTGTCATTGCTTTAATTAATGATATTTCTAAAAAAAAGGAAGTTGAAAAAAACCTGATGCTTCGCACACAAGCGTTGGAGTCTGCAAAAAGTGGAATTTTCATTACTGACGCTTTAAAACCTGATAACCCGATAATTTATTTTAATTCCAGTTTTCAGCAATTAACAGGCTATCTTGATGAAGAAATTCTAAATCATAATTTTAAATTTCTTTTAGGAGCAGACACTAAACAGGAACCCATAAACCAATTAAACGAAGCCTTGCAAAAAGGAGAAAGTTGTCAAACCACCATACGCAACTATAGAAAAGATGGTTCTATGTTCTGGAATGACCTTTATATCTTCCCTATAACCAATTCAAGAGGTGTTGTCTCTAATTTTATTGGGATACAAAACGATGTTACAACAAAAAAAATAGCAGAAGAAGAACGCCTGCATCTCGCCACTATTTTCGATGAATCATTAAACGAAATTTATGTTTTCGATGCTCAAACTTTAAAATTTGTAAATGCAAATTATGGCGCTCAAAAGAATATTGGTTACACCATTGAGGAACTAAAAATAATGACCCCTTTAGATATTACCTCGGGTGATACTAAAGCCAACTTTAGAACAACCATACAATCCTTAATACAAAATGATTTAGAAAAAATAGAATTTGAAAGTGTACATAAACGAAAAGATGGTAGCGAATACCCAATTGAGGTGCATCTGCAGTCTTCACGGTTAAACGAAAACGAGGTATTTGTAGCTATTATTCTGGACATTACCGAACGTAAAAATTATACCACCAATCTAGAAAACCAGGTAGAAGAGCGTACCAAACAGTTAGAAAAAGCACTGAATAAAGAAAAAGAACTCAACGAACTAAAAACAAGCTTTTTATCATTAGTATCACATGAGTTTAAAACTCCATTAAGTGCCATTTTAACCTCCTGTGAATTATTAAACAAATATCAACTAGAAGAACACCAAGACAAACGCACCAAACATATAAAAACGGTTGTCGATAAAGTTCACTTTTTAAATAACATTCTTAATGACTTTCTATCGGTTGAAAAACTTGAAACGGGTAAAGTAAACTATCGCTTCAGTCAGTTTAAACTCAGCAAGATTATTAACGAAGCGGTATACGATGCCAATATGCATTTAAAAGAAGGACAGCAAATAAGCTATCCAGAAAATATAGATGATTTATCATTATACCAAGATGAAAAAATTATTCAGCTCATACTATCCAACTTACTTTACAATGCCATAAAGTATTCTCCAGAAGGCACCAATATTCAACTCATTGTAAAACAAAATAACGAGACCACTGTGCTTAAGATAATGGATCAGGGTATTGGAATCCCAGAAAAAGACCAAAAACACATTTTTGAACGTTATTTTAGAGCTGAAAATGTCCTTAACACCCAAGGCACCGGTATTGGTTTAAACATCGTTAAAAATCACCTAGAAAACTTAGGAGGTTCCATTTGTTTTGAAACTAAAGAACATATCGGCTCAACATTTATCATTACTTTTCCAAATACAGCTACACTATGAAAACCATATTATTAATAGAAGACGATACTGTTTTAAGAGAAAATACAGCCGAACTTTTAGAATTATCTAATTATAAGGTTTTAACGGCTTCTAATGGTAAATTAGGTATTGAACTGGCTAGAAAACATATTCCGAACATTATTATTTGCGATATAATGATGCCGGTTATGGACGGTTACGAAACTTTACAAATGTTATCTAAAAAAGAGGGCACAAAACACATTCCATTTATATTTTTATCTGCAAAAACGGAGCGTCAGGATATTAGAAAAGGTATGAATCTGGGTGCTGACGATTATATTACAAAACCATTTACGGAAGACGATATTGTAAGTGCCATTGAGAGTCGATTAGCGAAAGTGTCCATTTTAGAAGATTTAAAACAACAGAATCAAAAAATTGAAATACACCCTCCCGAAGAAAACGAAATAAAATCATTGAATGATTTAAAGAATTTCTTCGACGATTATGGTAAAGAATTCAAATACAGCGAAGAAGACATCATTTATTATGAAGGCGACCACTCCAATTATATTTACCTTATCAGCTATGGTACTGTAAAATGTTTCAGAATCGATGAAAAAGGCAAAGAGCTAGTAACTGCGCTGTACAAAGAAGACGATTTGTTTGGGTACACCTCCCTTAAAACCAATGCGCCACACAAGGAAACAGCCTCGGCAATTTCAGATACAAAATTACTCGGCATTTCACTTTTAGATTTCAAAGAACTTCTTGACAAGAATCAAAAAATAGCCTTGGCTCTTATAGAGCTATTAACCGACGATCTCTCTTCAGCAAAAGGTTTACTGCTTCAAATGGCCTATGGTACAGTTAATAAAAAAACCGCCTCAACCATTTTAAAGTTTGCTGAAAAAATAAATCGCCGACCTGAAGACCCTATAAAAATATCTAGAAACGACTTAGCCAGTGTAGCGGGTATTGCCACCGAAACTTTAATTCGAGCTTTAACAGAATTTAAAAAATCAGGAATAATAACAGCTGAAGGCAGAAACATTACAATACTAGATATCAACAAACTAAAAAGCATTACCTAAAAATTTCATACACTTCGTTAAAATGATGAATATCATTTTACCAATAACATCTTCATTGTAATTTAGACATACTAAGACGTTTGTACAATGAAGAATATACTGCTACCAACGGATTTTTCTGAAAACTCATGGAATGCTATAAAATATGCGGTTAAGTTTTTTGAAGATGATAAGTGTCATTTTTATCTACTGCACGTTAATCGCGTTAGCGACAATTACATGAATGGGTCTCCTTATATCGTTTCCGATGAAGTTTTGGAAGATGTTTACATTAAGCCAAGCAAACACCAATTGCGTAGCTTTTTAAAACGTATCGCAACCGAACTCACTCCTAATATCAATCATAAATTCCATACCCTTTTTGAATATAATTTTTTTATAGACTCTATTAGAAAACATGTTGAAGAAAAACACATAGACCTTATAGTTATGGGTACCAAAGGCTCTGATGGTTTAAGAAAAATTATAATGGGAAGTAATACCGGAGATGTTATAAAAAAAGTAAAATGTAATACACTAACAGTTCCTGAAAAAGCGACCTTAACCAATATTAAAGAAATTGCCTTTCCTTCTGATTTTTCTCTGACCTATAATTTTCAAATCCTTCAACCTCTACTAGATATTTTAGAACACAACAAAGCATCATTGCGTGTATTACACATAAGCAAAAACAAAACCAGTTTAAATTCTGAACAGCTGAAGAACCGCGAATTATTACAAGATTATTTTAGCAATATTGAATCTAGTTTTCATTATCTAACCAACAGAAAATTAGAAGATGCCGTACAATGCTTTATAGATAGCAGAGATATTAATATGATTTGTATGGTTGCCAAAAATCTAAACTATTTTCAGCAAATCTTATTTCATTCTCAAATTGAAGAATTAAGCTATCATTTAAAAATACCCTTTTTAGTATTACACGAAACACCGTAACCTTATGGAAACTTCAATTTTATTAGCAAAATTCTGGGGATGGTATCTTATCATCTTTTTCCTTATATTAAGTTTCAATCCCAAACGGATTAAACAAATTTTCTCTGATCTTAAAGATGAAAAATTTCTTACTATTTCGTCGTTTATGGCAATTCTCGTCGGGCTGACAAACACCCTATTTCATAATATTTGGGAACCGGAATGGACATTAATCATTACGCTTATCGGGTGGTTTTCTATTTTTATCGGGTTGTCTCTTTTCATATTTCCAAAACAAACCGTTTCAGCCTTAGAGCTTATAAATATTAAGCTTGTTCAACTAATTTACACGCTGCTCTTCTTAATCGGGTTGTTTCTTTTAAATATGGCTTACAATATTGTCCCGGTATAATAAACCAAACTGATATATATCATTTTAAAACAAGAAAAGTTAAAATATATTCGATACCAATTAACGATCATTTACTTAATGACAAACTAAACTAACAAACCGTTTAATGCTATTCAAGTTATAAAATCTAAAAACATATTGTTGAAAGCCGAATCAAGGCTTAGCATTAAACTATTAAAAGAAACAGGGCGTTTTAACATCCTGTTTCTTTTAACTTCAAATAGGCTATTAATCAGTTCGCTTACTTGTAAATTTGCGATGAAAAAAGGGAATGTTTTTTTTAAACGCATTCCCTTTTTTTATAGAATCATCTGATAAATATCATTGTATCAAAACCTTACTTAAAGTATCTTTAATTTAAATACTAAAGTGATGAGAAAGATATTAGTTCCAACCGATTTTTCAGAAAATGCATTTAATGCTATAAAATTTGCAATCGACTTGTTTAAATATGAGATTAGTGAATTTTATATTATGCATGCTTACCTCGATGAAATTTACAATCATGAAGATCTTGTTGAAGAAAGCGATTTAGAAAAAGTTTCTGAAACGGTAAGCAACACCTCTAAAACATCCTTAAAAAACACTTTAGAGGCTATAAAAGCAATTTCTCCGAACCCAAAACATACTTATAATATCATTTCAGCTAAAAATTTACTTATTGACGAAATGGACACCATAGCTGATAATAAAAACATTGATATCATTATTATGGGAACTAAAGGCAAAACCAATGATAAAAAAATAACTTTCGGAAGTCACACCTTGCAGGTTATAAAATATGTGCAATGCCCGGTTATGGCGATTCCCGAAAACTATAAATACACACAACCTAAACACATATTATTCCCTACCAACTACTTAATACCATATAAAAGAAGAGAATTAAAATTATTCTGTGAAATGGCCTCAACCTATCGCGCTATAGTAGATGTATTATATATTTCTACAAGTGATAAGCTATCCTTAAGACAAAAAGACAATCAGAAATTTATAAAAGAAGAATTACATAAAAACACATTGAACTTTAAACTGGTAAATAGTAAACACATCATTAATTCTATATATCAATACATAAAAGAAAATAACATAGATATGTTAGTAATGGTAAACACAAGACACTCGTTTTTGGAAGATATGATATATCAGTCAACCATAGATGAATTCGGTTTAAACCTGGACATTCCATTTTTAGCATTGCAAAATATTAAACGCTATTAAATGCAAATGAAATCATCTATTATAAAAACATTCTGAATATCTATACGAAGAAGACCTGACAAGCAATAACTAAACAAAATAATACCAAAGTCATGAAAACAATACTTCTTCCCACCGATTTTTCCGAGAATTCCTGGAATGCTATAAAGTACGCCTTGAAACTTTTTGAAGACGAAACCTGCACCTTCTATTTACTAAATATATACACTCCTGCCATTTATCATGTGGAGTATGTTTTGGTACAACCAGCCCAATTTGGTATGTATGATGCTGTTAGAGACAATTCAGTTAAAGGTCTTGAGCATTTTAAAGAACGTATAAAAAAAGAGTTTAAAAACCCA
Organism: Aestuariibaculum marinum; assembly: GCF_014596975.1. Lineage (GTDB taxonomy): Bacteria > Bacteroidota > Bacteroidia > Flavobacteriales > Flavobacteriaceae > Aestuariibaculum > Aestuariibaculum marinum. The sequence continues at coordinate 509,345 of NZ_JACVXD010000001.1, forward strand.
AAACACACTATCGAAATTATTGCTGCTTTTAATACCCTAATTTCTGAAATTAATGACATTATAAGTGAAAAGCATATAGATTATGTTATTATGGGGACAAAAGGAGCTACAGGGGCTGAAGGTATTTTATTTGGTTCTAACACTGTGCATGTCTTAAAACATGTAAAATGTCCGGTTCTTGCTGTACCAAGTGGATTTGAATTTGAAGAGCTTCATGAAGTACTATTCCCTACAGATTATGGTGTAAAATTTAAAGATCGACATTTTATACCCATTTTCGACCTAATTTCACTTGAACATACCCGAGTTAACGTTCTTCATGTTTTAGACGGATATGGCCTTGCAGACTATCAAAAAGCAAACAAAGAAACCTTAAAAACCTATTTTAAAAATGCCACCTACTTAATTCATGAAGTAGATAAGCAAACTGTTGAAGAAGGTATCTCTAATTTTCAGTTAACAACAAGAATAAATTTATTGGTAATGATAAACAACAAACACTCGTTTTTCACTAATCTATTTTTTAAATCAACGATTAATCAGATTGGTTTCCACTTAAACGTTCCTTTTTTGGTCATACCTGCTAAATCGTGATTTAATTTATTTAAATCACGGAGTCGTCCTAAAATAGATTAACTGTATTTTAGGACGACTCACGTCAATAGTAGTGCTATTTTAAATTTAACTGAATTTATTCAGTGTAGGCTGAATGCAACTCCGGATAGATGTCAATGTTTTCGTTGGTGTTCCCTTCTTGATCGAACAGCCCGCCCCATCGAGGGGATGTAGGCTCCCAAATAAAGGTGCCCAATCCCATTCCGTTTGGAATATTGTGGACGATATCATTGACTTCTTTTCTGTTGTGGTGATATTCTACTACGAAAATGGGCTTATCATATCGCGTCACCAGGTCATTGAGATTGGCTTCCAAATCCTCCAGTGTACCGTGGTATTCTGGATAGTAGGATTGTCCAATCACATCAAACTTCACATTACGACTTATGATCTTATCGAAAAAAGCCACAGATTCGGGATTCTGCCCACCACAGGCAATATGAACCATAATGGTAATGCTCGGGTCAGCCGCACGAACAGCCGCACTGGCACAGCGCAACAGCACACTGAAGCTTTCCATCTCCTCATCTGAATCCACTTTTTCTTTCCCCTCTGGCAGTTTGCCCTGTGGCCAAACCATCCCATTGTTGATTTCATTTCCAACCTGAACCATGTCTGGGCGTACCCCCTCGTCGATGAAGCGTTTGATCGTTTCGTTGGTATAGCTGTAAATTCTACCTTCTAATGCCGAACCATGCAGTTCCTTCCAGGCTGAAGGAGTGAATTGCTTTCCTGGGTCAGCCCAGGTATCACTGTAGTGAAAATCGAGCAAAAAGTTCATTCCAGCTGCTTTCACACGCTTGGCCATTTCCAGGGTTTTCTCTAACCCGCAAAAGCCTTTACCTCCTCGGGAATAACCGTTTTCTGCATCGGGATCCACAAACAAACGGAGTCTGATCCAGTTGAATTTGTGATCCTTCAATATCTCCAGAACGTCTTTTTCTTGTCCCTGATCCGAATATTTGGCACCACGATCTTCTGATTGTGGCACAAAAGAAACATCGGCTCCAATCACCGGTCTTTCAATATTCACTGTTCGCTCAAAAGGAGGCTCCACTTTAGGCTGTTGATCAGGGTTTAGGTTCTGCTCATATACATCATCGTATAATGCAAAAATTGATTCTGAGGGTTTGCCTTCTTTGTCGAACATCGCACGAGTAGGCTCCCAGGCCATCGTCCCATAACCCAAGCCATTAGGGACAGATCGAACGATATCATTGATGATTTTAATGTTCTCTTCGCTCGCTCCATACTCGTTGACGCACACCGGTTTATTGTAACGTTTCGAAAGGTCGTACAAATTGGCCTTCAGATCATTGTAGGTTTCGTGCCAGCGCTCATAGTAGGACAGACCTATCATATCGAACTCTGCCCCATATTGATTCATTTTGTCCAAAAACTCTCGACATAACGTGTTTTGACCTCCTAATGCCAGGTGAACCATGAGCTTGCTATCAGGTAAGACTTCCCGAACTGCCTTTTGTCCCGCTTTGTACAAGCCCATCAAAGCAGCCCAATTTTCCTCTGTTGCATTGTCTAGTACTCTGCCATCGGGCCATACCATGCCATGGCTGATCTCATTGCCCACCTGAACGATTTCAGGGGCCACGCCTTCTTTCTTTAGAGTGGTCAGCACTTCCTTAGTGTATTCGTACAGCTTATCTTCTAGGGCCTTACCTGTCAACCCTTCCCAGGCAGAAGGCTTGAATTGCTTATCGGGATCGGCCCAGGTATCACTGTAATGAAAATCCAGGGTAAACGTCATGCCAGCCGCCTTGATACGCTTGGCCATGGCCAGGGTATTGTTCAAATCACAAAAGCCATCCTTAGAATACCCATTTTCGGCAGAGGGATCTACAAATATCCTTAATCGGATATTGTCAAAATGATGCTTTTTTAGGAGATCAAAAATATCAGTCTCCTTACCTTCTGTATCGTAAAAACTACGTCCCCAAGACTCCATTTGTGGAACGAAAGATATATCAGCCCCTATACTCTGTGAGGGGGCGTCAGATGTATCTATTGTACAACCAAATAAAGTGAGAGCTAAAAGCAATACGACTGAGGTATTGAATTTTTTCCATCTAATATAAGAGGTCATCATATTGAATAGTATTTTTAGTTCTTTCATGCTACTAATTATTTGACTTGTATCTCCAACTGGCCTGATTCGAGACCATTTCCTGATACCGATAGTTTAACCGGCCCTGTATCAGTGGAGGATTGCACCAGGACCACCAACTTGCCATTAAAAGCTTTCATCGTTGGCTTATGAAACAATTCCAAAGAGGTAGGGTCTCCATTACAAACTGCTCTGAAACTCCCATTTCCTTTCACTTTGAATTTCAATTGGCTATCGGCTGTCGGGCAAGGGTTGCCATCTTTGTCCACGACAGTAGCCGTCACAAAACTGATATCCTCTCCATCTGCATTCAGTACGGTTCTATCAGCACTCAATTCAATGTGGTGCGGTGCTCCGGCAGTTTTTATTTCCTTTTCGCTCACGGCATTGCCATCATCGTCATACGCCACTACTCGTACCGTACCCGGTTCGTATTTCACGTCCATCCAGCGTAGACGATAGCGATCTAGCTTGGTGCTATCGTTCTTGGTGCGGACTCCCTGACTTTTTCCATTGATGAAAAGCTCCGCACTGTTGTAGTTGGTGTAGACGAAAACCGGAGTGGTTTCACCTTCACGGCCTTTCCAATTCCAGTGTGGGAGTATATGCAAGGTTTCGTCCTCTGTATTCCATCTGCTACGATAGAGATAGTAGCGATCTTTGGGCAACCCTGCCAGGTCATTGATACCAAAATAAGAGCTTCGAGATGGCCAAAATCCATCGTAAGGTGTAGGCTCTCCGAGATAGTCGAATCCCGTCCAGACAAACTCACCCAGCACCCAGGGCTTATCATCCTGCATCACAAAATCATCTTCGGGTAGATTGGACCAGCTACAGTACTCTAAATCATAAGACGAGCTATGCCCATCATCGTATTTTTTATTGATGCCCTTTTCAACAGGGAATTTGTATACTCCTCTAGAGCTGACAGTAGAGGCCGTTTCCGATCCCAGAATAAATCCCTGAGGAAATTTCTCATAGGCTTCTTCATACAAATGAACCCTGTAGTTCAATCCCGGTACGTCCAGCAATACACCAAAGCCTGACTCCATCACCGCCTTGACCTGATCCATACCTACCGTGACTGGCCGGGTTGGATCTTCGCGATGAAAAACATCCTGAATCCAATTAGCTCGCTTCACTCCGACTGATCCGTGCTGGTCTGGCACTTCATTACCAGCACTCCACATGATGATACTTGGGTGATTGCGAGTGGCGCGTACCAGGTTCACAATGTCTTTTTCAGCCCACTCATCAAAGTAGAGATTGTACCCATTTTTGACTTTAGGCTTTTTCCATTCGTCAAAGCTTTCGGCCAAAAGCAAAAAGCCCATCTCATCACAAAGCTCTACCTGCTCCAGGGATGGCATATTGTGAGCCGAACGGATGGCATTGCACCCCATATCTTTCAATATCGTCAACTGTCGCTTAAGTGCTGCTCGGTTGACAGCTGTTCCTAATGGCCCCAGGTCATGATGCAAACAGACGCCTTTGAATTGAGTAGGCTGTCCATTCAATACAAACCCTTCCTCTCGAGTATACGCGATATTTCTAATCCCGAATCGAACATTTTCAACCTGCTTTAAGGTTTCTCCCTGAAACAACTTGATCTCTGCGGTGTACAAATAGGGATTTTCGATCCCCCAGCGATTAGGATTGACCACTGCCAGATCCTGAACAAATTCATCTCCAAACTGGGTGGAAGAAGCATGAGTTGCTACCACCTTACCATCAGCATCTTTGATATGGGTTTCGACGCGAAGATTTTCTCCTTTTGCTCTGGACTTGATATTAACCCTAGCCAGCGTATCCGTAACATAAGGAGTCGTCACGAAATGTCCCCAGTGCTCAAAACTCACCTGGCCTTTTATGATCACCTGAACCTTGCGATAAAGACCTGCCCCAGGATACCATCGGGATGAAAAAGGCTGATTTTCCAACCTAACCGCTATCACATTTTCTCCTTTCTGAAGCTTGTCCGAAATATCAAAATAAAAATAACTGTAGCCATAGGGGCGTTTCCCCACCAACTGGCCATTAACATAGATGATTGCGTTACTCATGGCCCCATCAAAAGTCAGCAAAACCTGCTTATTATCGAGGTTGGGCAGATCGAGGGTATTTCTGTACCAACCGACACCTACGAAAGGTAATGCACCTGTACGACCGGTTTTCTCTGACGCCACTTTTTCATTGTTCTGGACGATTTTGACTACTTGCTTATCGACTTCTTTGTCAAAAGGCCCGTATATCGCCCAGTCGTGAGGAACGACCACTGACTCCCATTTGGAATCGTTAAAATCCACCTGATAGGCTGATATCTCCTCTCCTTTGTGGAATTTCCATCCCTCTTTCAATTGGATGACCTCTGTGTTCTGAGCCATAATCGGCTTAAAAAAGAGCACTGATGTGAATAAAGCTGTTGCTAGGATTATTTTTATTTTCTTCATATTTTTTAACATTCAATTTCTCTAGTTATCATTCGATAATCGGGAGCACCAAATATCCGCCTCGATAGCCCTGTATTATATCATCGGTGACCCATTCTAGTTTACTAGGAACAGGTTTTAATCTATCCCATGTCTTAAGATCTTTACTTTTAGTCATGCCTCCACCAGTAGTAAATAGGTAATAGATGCTGTCTTGCTTTATCATCACTGGGTCATGAGCCACAAAACCCTTTGAATCATCAGGCTTCCAAGAACTTTGAGCCCCAATTGTACTCACCACACATAGTCCTAAAATTATATACATCAATTTTTTAATTGGACAATTTTTCATTAGTGCCTCGTTTTTTTATTTCACATTAAATTTAATAATCTATCGTTTTTATTAAACCACTACTAATCGATCTCTAATACTACCGTTTCCATAAGTGGTGCCGATAATTGAACGGTTGTAAGGGTGTCTTCAGCATCTTTTTTTACGTAGATTAACATGCGTCCATCAATACAACGATGCTTATTATCAAGATAATTTTCAGCAACGTTACCAGAAGCATTTTCCATCCCTAATAACGATCCTCCAGATACTTTGCAGCTTATTTCTGTATCTGCCATAACAGAATAATTTCCATTGGTATCTAGCACTTTAATATTAATTTGACGCAATAACTCACCATCTTTAGACTCGAGCACATCTGCTTCAAGACTTGCCGACATGGTATTCGTAATTACTGTATTGGTAACAACTTCTTTTTCCTTTTTATAGGCTATTACTTTTAATTGTCCTGGCTGATAATTTACATCCCAGTCAATAATTCCAGTCTTAGAATCATAAGGCTTACGCTCCCCAATTATTTTTCCATTAAGTAAAAGCTCCGCTTCTTCGCAATTGGTATAACAAACTACCTTCACAGTTGTGTTATTTTCATAATTCCAAACAGGTGGTGCATCTGTTGACAATCTATTTCCCCAGCGTGATCTATTATCTTCAACATTTTCATACGTCCCTAAATAGGCCATAGGTTCATCACTCCATAATGATTGGCGAAAATAACCGCGGGGTTTTATATTCCCCGCAAGGTCCAATAATCCCGAATTAAATCCTCGCGAAGGCCAGGCATGTGCTTCTCCCAAATAATCCACGCCTGTCCAGAGAAATTGTGCAAAAATAAATTCACTATTCTTCACTGCATACCAGGCATCAATATCATGTCTATTTTCACTTCCATAGAGTATCCGTTCTGGATACTTTTTATGATCAGTATCATATTTGTTTTCGGTATAATTATACCCCACTATATCCAATACAAAAGGATACTCTGTATAGTTAGACATTACAGCTCCTGCTAAAGCTGCAGTAATTGGTCTAGATGTATCTGCTTCTTTAACAGCTGCAACCAATTCTTTAGCGACATCGCCCAACCGCTCTGCTCGTGGGTGATTTTCAAGGTACTTCCTTATATGCTGTTGTCCAATACCTTCATCTGCAAGAATAGGATGGGTATAGGGGTCATTAGGATAATCCACTTCATTTCCAATACTCCACATGATAATAGATGGGTGCTTCCTGTCCCGCCTCACAATATCCTTAATATCTCTTGCGCTCCACTCCCTAAAATATTGTGAAGTTCCCTGATGCCCGGGAGTTCCCTTGTTCCAACCTTCAATCCATTTGTTTTTAGGGTATTCCCATTCGTCGAAAGCTTCATCCATTACCACAAAGCCCATTTCATCACATAATTCATATAAATAAGACGCCTGTGGGTTATGGCTCATTCTAATGCCATTTACCCCTATACCCTTTAGGTTTTCCAATCGTGTACGCGATACTGATTTAGTTGCCGCAGCACCTAAAACCCCTGCATCGTGATGCAAACACACCCCTTTAATTTTAGTGTTAACTCCATTAAGTGCAAATCCTGAATTTGGATTAAAAGAAATGGTTCTGATACCTGCTTTAAAATTACTCTCATCAATTAAATTATTATCCTTAAAGACTTTGGTTTTTAGCGTGTACAAATAAGGGGATTTAATACTCCATAGCTTGGGTGATTTCAATATGATATCTTGACTAAAATCGGTTATACTATTAGCATTAGCAACGTCTGATTTTAAAGTTGTGGCTACCACCTCCCCTTTATCATCTAGTAATTGATTAACCACCTTTACAGTTGCCAATTCTTCTGTGTTTTTAATTTTTGTAGTTACTGTAACAGTAGCAACGTTATCTTGTATTTTCGATTGATAGGACACTCCCCAAAGGTTTATGTGTATGGGGTTGGCATAGACCAAGTATACGTTCCGGTAAATTCCAGACCCTGTATACCAACGTGAATCGGCATCATCACTATGGTCTACACGAACAGCAATTGAATTATTTTCACCCCATTTGATATAGGGGGTTAAATCGTACATAAAAGAAATATAACCATTGGGACGTTTGCCAACCCATTTCCCATTTATAAAAACTTCACTATTGTTATATACCCCTTCGAAATAGATATATACTTTATTTCCCTTTTCAACAGCCGGAATAGTAAGATCTTTTCTGTACCATGCTATGCCTCCTGGCAGATAGCCTGTGCAACTTGCAAGCTCTGGACTAGCATTTTGTTTTACGGTCCAGTCGTGTGGAACATCAACAACGCTCCATTTGCTACAATCCATCAACTCTCGACCTCCATATTGTACATCTCCCAAATTAAAGTACCAGTCATTGTTAATTTCTTCCCTTCGTCCGAAATCCTGCGCAAATGCTGTTAGACTGACTACAAAAAGTAAGAATGGTAAGGTTGACTTTTTCATGATATATTAGTTTAGTTTCTAAAATACTTTACATCTATAGACCAATTTGGAAAATCGGATAGGTCTGGTTCTAAAAACACGACGGACTTGTCTTTTTGTCCTTTCAATTGCCAGTCGAGCCAATTGAGGGCCATTCGGGCAAAGGCTCCACCATACTGTTCATTGAATGTACCTCCATGATTCCCATCCAGCATATTGGCAAAGGCCACAGGCACATGATTGATTCGCTCAAAGTCAAGTTTAGCATTGTTAGTGGCAATATCCTCTTCACCTCCTACAATGTAAATGACACTTCCATGCACATGAGTCAGTGATTTGGTACTCGCTCCTGCCATAGACATATCTCCCATACCAGAATTGAACATCATGTAGGTTTGAATGCGAGGATCTTTGGCTACCGCCATTACCTGAGCTCCACCACAGGACTGTCCTCCTGCAGCTATTTTGCTCAAGTCGAGCCTCTGGTAATAATCACTTCCAAGCTTTTCATTTTGTGCAACCAACCAATCCATCGCCTCTACAAGCATTTGGGCTTCTGTGCTTTCCCAGTTCTCATCATTGGCCATTTTCAAGGCACCAATGGCTACCACCATATATCCATGTGAAGCTATTTCGGACAATACCTTTTCATGCGTGATGGATGTATTCGCACAGGCACCATTAGCAAACACCATCAAAGGCAATGCCCCCTCTTTCTTGACGGCCATTTTCAGTTTTTTGGGTCTATACACTACAAAATCTCGTAAAGTCTCTTCTCTAACTGCTATGGCTTTATATGGACCACTCCCCCCTTGGTCTATTACTTTTGTTTTAATTACTTGACCAAAACTTGAAATTGTTATTACAAATAGCAAACCTATCAATATTATACTTTTTTTCATGTAGCAGGTTTTTAATTGGTATAAGATGACAAAAATTCATTTATAATCTCTACGGTTCGATCCAACGCATCATGATGCAAATTGTGGCCTGCGCCATCAATATGAAACAGTGTAACACGATTCAATCCCTGAACAGCTTTCTTATTCGCTTTACGTCCTTCAAGAGCTGTGTCTGCTTTTAGTACAAGTGCGGGAACTTGTATTTTTGAAAGCGCATCACCAATTTGCATCGTTCCATTCATAACGTTCCATGCATCTGGAGAATATGCGCCGTGATATTGTTTTTTAGATAAGGCCCAATACTTCACATCCATGATATCCCATTTCGGGTTCTCTCTTTTCCCCTTTTCTACCAAATCAATAAAGGCATAATTGTTTTGCTTCACAAGTATTTCTGGTTCGCCAAACATGCTAAAAGATAAGTTTTTAACCGGTTTATCCTTTGACTGCTTAGAGGGGTTCGGGTGGGATTCGCTTTTTCTCCTTTTACCCGGAATAGCCAGAAATGGGTCTAACATAATTATTTGTTTAGCAACATTAGGATACTCGGCCCCTAAACGCATCACGGTTGCCGCTCCCATAGAATGCCCCAAAAGAATAGGATTATCTATATCCATGGCCTTTACAAAACCAACCACATCTTTTATTAGTGTATTGGCATCATCGTTACAGGTAAATGGATCAGATAATCCATGACCACGCGTATCTAACATATATATATTGTAATCCTCTTGCAGCTTTAAAGCAAGTGTCGCCCAACAAAGTCCATTGTCAGTAACACCATGAACCATAACCATTACTGGTTTATCGTTAGCCGGCACAGCCTGGTAATAATGTAAACGAACGCCATTGGCATATACATATCCATCTGACCAACCCTTTGGAATTTCGAGAAGTTCTGCTGCAAATCCTTTTGAAGGATATACTAGCATTATAGCTATAACGATTAATAATAGCCCTATAGTACTCTTTTTTTTTATTTGATCTTTTATCATATGATTACATTCTATGGTGTTATATTTTATTCTGAATGATATCGCTCTTTAATTACATTTTTAAAAGACATCTTTACAGATTTCGATTTTATTAAACACATTAAAACAGTTTTACTATAACTTACATTGTAATATTCATATTAATTAATTTGACTTAACCAAAGAAACATCATCAACCAAGCAATATGCACCAGCCTTTCCATCAGCAAGAAAACCGACTTCCACTTCATTGTTTGTTACCTCTATATTTTTAATGCTTATGGTTGTCCACGTTTCATTTTTGTCTGTTACAACTACTTCAAGATGCTTGGCTCCTGATTTTGCGTACATTTTAAGGTATTTAAATCCGTCGCTGTTTTTAATTTTCGCCTTTAAATTATAGGTATCATTTTCAAAGGTCACATAAGGGGAAGAGGTTATTGTTTGATGCACTTTTCTTATAAAATTAACGCTATCACTCATATTAAGGCTCCTTTCTCCAATAACCACCTTACGCTCTTCTTCTGTATTTGCATGGTTTAATACTGGTGAAAGCGAGTCTAAAGAAATTTCCGTACCATTTATTACTGTAGTTTCCCAGCCCAAAAGTCTAGTTTGCACAGGCTTTTTATGACTCGGTATTTGCTTTCTATCTGCTTCAAATGAAGGATTTTTTATCCAGTTATTATCAGCAGCAACCTCCCATTCGCCAGTTTTTTCATTAAGATTCCAAGAGTTAATTGAATTAAAGTAAGGCACAAAACCATCAAAGGATAATGGACACCACTGGTTATATCCCAAGCCATTACCAGCAAAATCGGCCCAACGATCGCCACAGAAGATAGCAGTCTCTTGTTTGCTTCCACGGACGGTAACAAAAAAGCCAGTTTGGGAAATATGTGCATAATCATCTTCTGCACCTGAAAATACCTGCATGTCGTTTTCAGGTAGATAAGGCCCAAAAATATCATCTGCAACAAGATAGTATGCGTTAGAGCCATCCCAACCGTACAATTGTGATGCTGCTAAATAGTATTTACCTTTATATTTAAACATACAGTTACCTTCACGTCCTGCTCCTTTAAATACTTGTTTATAATTCAATAAAGTAATTGTATCATTTTTTAAACCTATTTCAGAAATATAAATTTTATGACGGCCTTTTCCATAACTGTAAACCAAATAAGACTTACCTGTGTCTTCGTCTGTAAATACGGTTTGGTCTCCTGTATTTGTTGTTCCAATCCAGTCTTCCATACTTTTAACATAGCTTTTCTTGAACGGCCCTAATGGCGAATCGGCCGTAGCGAACAGTACCCGAGCACCATATTGAATAATCAACACATATTTGTCTGCTTCTTTCACATAAGCCACCCCCATACGACCAAGCCAAGCCCACTGACGCTCGGAATCTTTGAATACCTCTTCTTGAGTCAGCACATTATCTTCAAACTTCCAATTAACCAAATCAGTAGAAGTATAACAGCTAACACCTACAAAGTTATTTCTGGCTTGGGTAACAGAAGGATCTGCTCTATACATTTCAGCTTGTTTGTAATGGACACCATACCAATAGTATTTCTCTTCACCTGTTTCATGATCTAGAAACTTGAATATTCCTCCTCCCTGACTATATATGGGTTCTCCATTTTTAGTATCCCAAAAACTATCATTCTTAATGTTATTGTTTTGGGCCTGAAGAAAGGTTGCAATACAAATTGCCAAAAGTGTTAAATAAGCATTAATAGTCGATCTATTCCGTAATTGTAATGTTTTAAGATTCATCTTATTTTTATATTTAAAAACCTGTGATTTATTTTAATTTCTATTTTTTACCATTTGTCAAAGTCTCCAAAACTGGATATTAATCCAAGTGGAAAACTTTTGAGTATAACCTTATTTTTATAAGTTTCCGAATAATAAGGTACACCATCATAAAGCAAAATAGAAAGCTTAACTCTGTCATCTGGACTCGTTATAGTTTGTTAGTTTACCCAAGAGGCATATACTACTAAAACAAATATGCATATGTGATTTTTTCAACCTAAAGTCATTTGCAATCTTAATTAACCTTTTCTTTGAGTGGCATTTACGTAAAATTTATCTCAATCTAACTTTGCACAACACTTTCTATAACAGAACAATTATTAATTAATTTCTAATCGCATGATCTATTTTAATATCCTGTCCTGACCATATTTTCTTTTGTGTCCAAGGTTCATAAGGGGCACTCCAAAACGGGTCTTCCTTAGACAATCCTAAAACCAAAAAGGCTTCAGAGCACAAATACAAACTCCCCGTAGAGATATATCCTTCTCCTATATCTGGTTGATGACCATACAAACCTATTTGTAACCATCCGTTTTCATTGAACGTCCCTTCTGCATTAATCTGATTATAAATCATAGCATATAAAGCAGACCTTACTTGCGCTGGCTTTATATCCTCGGGTAATTCTTTCCAGAGGGCAATTTGAGATAATGCCTGAAAAGCTCCAAAACGATATGCTAACGATCGTCCTATTGGCGGGTAAGTACCGTCAGGTGAAATTAAGCGTTCCTGAATAGCAGCATAACGGCTTGCTCTTTTTAAAGCTATAGAATAGTCCTTTTTTATTCTCTCATCTTTTTCGACAAGTACCTTTAATATATCTAATATCATGGGTTGAATAACAAAGCTATTGTAGTAATCCCAATGAAAATCTGGCCCATCGCCGTACATTCCGTCTCCCAAATACCATTCTTTATGTTTATTTAAGGGATAATCTAAGCGCATGTAATCTGGTCCTGCATCGAACTTTACTAATGCGGCTTCAACCATACCGGAAAACAGCAACCAATTACTATAATACGGTTTTATAACTCTACTTGACTTTAAGGCTTTTATAACATTGGCTTTTGTTGTTTTATCCAAAGGTTCCCATAATTGTTTTGGCGCTCTAATTAATCCTTGTGCTAAAAAAGCAGCATCAACTAGCGGCTGACCATCTTTGGTAAAATTCATAAAATCCGGTGATTGGGGATTGGTTGCATTATGAATACACTTTCGAGCTAATTCTATGTATCTTGCTCTTAATTTACCTTCTACTGTATCGTCTGGACCTAATTCCAACCATGGTGCCATTCCTGATAACAACCTACCAAAGGCTTCCAAATAGGTTACATGGGTTCGGTCGTCCCATGCTCCTGGCGATCTTTCTACAGGCATCGTTTTTTTTAATTCATTTTTGCTTAATGCATTTAAAACGGGATCCCCTATTTTTATTAAAGATTTAACAAAGAAATCCCGCACCTCTTGCGGTGTAGCCTCTTGTAATTTATTGTTTTGAGCATAAAAATTTAAACTATTCAAAAATAAAACAGCAATAATTAATAGCTTCCGTATTTCTTTATGTTTCATATGTATTTAATAAATAATCTATTTTTTGAAGATCCTTTGTATCGTTTTCTGACCATAAAAAATTACAGTCCATTGGGGTAAAACTCTTCAGTTCCTTCTCTAAAAAGGTATGAGTTTTTATTATTTTTAAGGTTATGGTTATCACAATGATATCGCCTTCAATTCAGATACCATCTGTTGTACTAAAAAATAATTGTTAGAACGTAGTGAGTAATCCTCTAAAATCGGTATTTGCATGCAGATAGTATATTTTATCTGGACCTTCCTGTTATTTCATAAACTAATACATCATGTATTGATTGGTCTTAGCGTCGTATGTTGCTGAGGTGCCATCCTCATTAAAAAAAGAGAAGAAGACATGTTATCTTCTTCTCTAAAAAATAATTTAAACTAAAACAAACTATTTAAACTAATCTATATTGTCCTCATCTGCTACGGCATCTTGCCAGTTGTCCCACATTTTTATACTTGGATCGTAACCGTCATACCCATAGTTCTGACTCAATTGTCCTTTGGTATTTGCTGTAATAGCACTATTTGGAACTGGCCAATATACATTACGCTTATCCATAGTGTAATATTTGGTTCCGTTAGGAATTACAATACCTTCTGGATGCTTGTTATAAAGCGTATAATGTACGATACGCTGATACCAATAACTACCCCCTGCATTATCTGTTCCCGACTGTTTATCCCAAGTATTAACATCATAAGTATTTCCCCATTCATCTGGCATACCACTTATTGCTAAACAATGAGAAATACGCGTTAGTTCTACGTTTCTCCATTCTTCTAGATAAAGCTCTCTACCTCTTTCTGCACAAATATCTCCAATAGTAACTGCGCTATACATTTGCGACGCATCTGCGCGCGCTCTAATCGTGTTAACATCTTGGGTCGCACCAGGTATATTGCCTTGGTAAAAACGTGCTTCTGCTCGCAATAAATAAGTTTCTGCCAAACGATAGAGATACCAATGTGCCTTACTACCAGTAGTTGCCCCTCTAAAATCACTAGAAGCTTGGTTATTTTCACTTTCCACGTCATGCAGATACAATTTATATAAAGGAAAATCAAACCAATCGCGTATAGAGTCTTTGACGATTAGCCTGCCATTGTCATCATACATTCTAAAATTTTCACCATAGTCTACAGAACTTGGGTCGCTATATTTAAGATCTTCCATATTAACCCAGTTACCAACCTCGTTATTATGCCTTAAATCTTGAGTATCTTCTATCCCATTTACAACCCACATTGGTTTTTGCGAATAATACGATGCACTAACGGTAGCAATACCACGACCAAAGGCTCTTGCGTAATCAAAGTTTGGGTCGTAATTAGAACTATTTAAACCAAATCGATTTGCACCTCGTTTTCCATCAGTAGGCGTTATAATATTTCCAGAATTCCAAAATGGCCCAAAAATACGCATAGACATAAAGTATAAAAACGATTGTGCACCATCGTTTGGCATAATCATTAAGGCTTCAGTGTTTTCCGAAAGTACCTTATTTTCTGGTCTATGTAAATCCCAAATTACATTTCTTGTAATTTCCCATGTTTGTGAATTTCCACCTTCATCAAACTGTCCGAATGGGTTTTGCATTAAGGAATATCCAGATTGATCTATTAAAATATTCGCTTGCTCCTCTGCTTCTTGAAACCGTCCTGAAGCCAAATAACATTTTATTAATAGTTGTCTACAAGCAGCTTTATTAACTAATCCTTTAAATTCTAACTGTCCTTGCTCAGGAACCCATTCTACAGCGTTTTCCATATCGGCAGTTATCATTTCAATAATTGCGGACTTCTTAGTAGAATAATAATTTTGCTTTGGTACTTCTAGAATTTTTGTTATTAACGGTACATCTCCAAATTGATATACCAAGTTAAGATATCTGTAAGCTCTATGAAATAATGCTTGCCCCTTGTATTTGTTTTTAACATCTTCTGATAGCCCTTCTACATCATCTATATACGACAATACCGTATTAGCATATTTAATACCATTATAACCTTCTTCCCAATAATATCCAAGATAGATATTGTCGCTAGGGTTTACCTGAAAAGTTCCTGTTGGAATAATGGTGTTGGCATAATCTGCAATGGTGTTACTCGCATCTGATTTACCATATTTTGCCATATCTGAAAACACATACTCTGTACTAATAGGCACATTGTTGTATGCACCACTGTAGTGAATCCAAAATCCTCGTAAAGCTCTATCTGCAATAGCTATGGTTGCCTTTAATCCTGATTCGGTAGAAAACGTTGTTTCTGGTTCGTAAAAAGAAAGAGGATCTGGTTCAAGAAAGTCTTCCGAACAAGAAATAAACAAAGCAGGCCCAATAAAAAAAGGTGCTAGTTTCTTTATTTTATTTTTTATATATCTTTTCATCGTTTTGTTTTTTAAAGAGTTAAATTAAATCCAAAGTTAAACGTACGGGTCGCAAGGCCTCCGGTTTCTGGATCACCAAAATATTCCCAATCTGCGGCCCATGTTGCCACATTACGAACAGACATAATAAACTTGAAATTCTTAACATTCATACGGTCTAAAACATTCTGAGGAAGAGAATATGATAAAGCTATATTGTCTAAACGGATAAAATTACGGTTATATAACTTTGCAGCTCCAGCTCCAGCTGGTGCTATAGCATCGAGACGTGCCCAGTCGTTGGTTGGGTTATCAATAGTCCAATA
Source organism: Aestuariibaculum marinum (assembly GCF_014596975.1). Lineage (GTDB taxonomy): Bacteria > Bacteroidota > Bacteroidia > Flavobacteriales > Flavobacteriaceae > Aestuariibaculum > Aestuariibaculum marinum. The sequence goes on from NZ_JACVXD010000001.1 coordinate 525,291, forward strand.
TGGGTTTTTAAAAGGATTGTAATTATAGGTATATAAACTTCCGTCGTTATAATTATTCAAGTAGTTCCCATTAAGTGACTTATGCCCCATATATGAATACATATTTATGGAAAAATCCCAATTTTTAAAAAAGGTAAACTCATTACGGAGAGACCAATTTACGGGTGGTGCCGTTTCTCCTAAAAACACTTTATCATTATCGTTATAAACTGGCGTACCATCGGCTGCATCGTCTGCTGTGTAATGGTTTGCAACTTTAGGATCTCCTGGACGTTGCCCATAACGCTCTGCTTCTTGCCATTCATCTTTTTGCCAAATTCCTATAACTTCATAATCCCAAATTTCAGAAATTGCCTTACCTATAAACCAACCATTACTGATATCGTCCGCCTCTCGTTGTCCGATAACATTACCTTCACTATCTAGAACATTTTCCTGGTTTCCGTATAAAGCATTTATAGTATTCTTGTTGTATGATAACGCGAAATTAGTACGCCATTCAAAATTTGGATTTTGAATATTAACGGTATTTATAGCAATTTCAAAACCTTTATTTTGTACTTCCCCTAAGTTAGTTGTTATCGAACCGAAACCAGAAAAACTTGGTAAACGCTGTGCCATAATCATATCGTTGGTAACCATATTATAAGCATCAATAGAACCTGATATGCGATTATTTAAGAAACCAAAATCGAAACCAATATTTGTAGATGTTGTCTTCTCCCATTGTAAGTTAGGATTCGCCATACGATCTATTGCCAAATACTTAACATCTACAATTTCTCCAGAAGAATCAACATATCCCATCGTTGCACCTGTACCAGAACCTAAATTTGCTAAAGAAACATAAGGATCTGCTAAGGAGCGATTACCATTTTTACCCCAAGACAATCGTAATTTAGCAGTATTCATTGCATCCCAATTAAACCAGTTTTCATTGGACAAATTCCAACCTAAGGCTATAGAAGGGAATGTTGCATATGGATTTGACGCTCCAAATGCGGAATACCCATCGCGACGTATAGTTCCTGTTAACATATACCTGTCGTCGTAAGAATAAAATAGTCTTGCCATTAAACCATCTGCTGTTTGGTGTGTATCTGTGGTTGAAAAACCACTATTATCAAGCGTTGCATTAGACGTATTATGAAAACCTAAGGCATCTGATGGTAAAATATTACGAGCATCAATATCATCAGACCAATAGCGACGCTCTTCAGCTTCTTGTACCAAGGTTACAATAAAATGATGTTTGTCATTAAATGTATGATCCCATGTTATGTTATTATTTAAGTTCCAATCAAAACTTTTAGCATGCCCTCTATCTACACCAACATTAGCGGGATCCCAGCCCTCGTGTGCTGAAGATTGAAAATATCGGTCGTAAAAAAATTGATATCGTGGCGAAACGTTAAACGAATAGGTAATACCAAAAGGTAATTTAACTTTTGCATTGAAAATAGTATTCAGTACGGTAAAACCTTTCTCTAAATCCATAAACTGACGGTCATAGTAATAATTATAACCTCCAATATTTAGCCCCATTGGTAAACGCTCATAATTACCGTCTGCATCTCTAAAATTGGAATACGGACTGTTTCTTAACATATTTGCATCCCAATAGTTAGTTCCTGTACCTACCCGAATATCTCCATCGGTTCGATCTTGAAAATTAACGTTTGCTCCAACTTCAAGCCAATCGGTAACCTTACCATTAACTTTCATATTTGCACGAACAGCCGAATAATCATTCCCTTGTACAGCCCCTTCTGTACTCAAATAACCTAGCGACATATAATAATTAACTTGCTCACCAGCACCAGAAACACTAAGGTTATAATCTTTATTGATACCTGTTCTAAACGTACTACCATTCCAGTCGTGCGATTTTCCCGCTGTAAAATTATCTAATATAACATCTTCTAAACCTAAACGTCGACCCCAAACTTCCATTAAACTTCTGCCATCGGTTTCAGAGGTTGATTGATAAGCCAACCACTCATCCTGAGAAATGCCATATTGGTCCAACTTGAACGGACTAGAAAAATACCCTACTTGCCCAACTCGATCTGCTACCCAAGCCTCGTATTGCCCCGTATTATCATTAAAACCGTATGTCTTTGCCGTTTCCCAATCTTCGCGATACTTAATATAACCTTCTTTATCATAAATATCACGATATGCACTTTTAACATTAATACCTGCATTAAAATTAAAATTAATAATTGGCTTACCTTGACGTCCTTTTTTAGTCGTAATAATAAGTACACCTGCTGCAGCTTTAGACCCATAAACTGCTGTAGACGAAGCATCTTTTAAAACATCTATTTGTTCAATATCATCTGGGTTGATTTCTGAAAGTTCACCATAAAATTGCATGCCATCTAAAATGATTAATGGTGAATTATGACCACCATCTGTATACACAGACGTTTGACCACGAATTTGTAAAGATCCGCCTCCTTTAGCATCAGCTGAATAGCCCACTTTTAAACCTGGAACACCACGTAAAACATCTTGAACCGTTTGCGGATTTTCGTTTGCTATTTTATCTGGTTTAACTTGTACAACTGCTCCTGTTAAATCCTTTTTCTTGACTGAGCCATAGCCAATAACAATTACTTCATCAAGTACTGCAGTATCTTCCTCTAAGGTTATCGTTAATGAGGTTTCTCCTTTTAGAGCAATTTCTTGAGTTTTGAACCCCGTGTAAGAAATAACAATAGTAGCATTAGCGCTAGACACATTAAGTGAAAAAGCACCGTCAAAATCAGTTTGTGTACCGTTCGTCGTTCCTTTTTCTATAATATTTGCTCCCAGTAAAGGTAATCCTTCTTTATCTGTTACTTTTCCAGATATTTCAACTTTTTGTTTCAATTTTACCAATTCAGTATCCGTGCTTTTTAAATTGGTATTTTTTCCTTGAACTTGATAAGAGGTAATACAAAAAATCAGTAACGCTATTGTACTACATTTAAAATCAAAGTTACAACCCGTGAAAAGGTATTTTTTCATTTTAATTGGTTTTGTCATAATTAATTTAGTTTTGTTTGGTTATTGAGCATGCCTTTCCGTGGTTTGATATAGCATGCTTAACTTTGTTTGTTTTTAATTTAATTCATGTCATAAATTTTTAATTTTTTGTTTGTACATAATATTAGTTATTAAATGGTATGTTAAATCCTATTGTATTTGTATCTAAGCATGGCCTCAATTAAATAGTAATCGCCATAAGTTAAAGGCACATCGACTTCACTATTTTCAGGAATGTGTCCAACCCCATGTTTAAGTAAAAAACCTCCATTTGTTCCTAATTTGGCTAAATACTCATCCGATGTTAATGTACTGATCATTGTTTTAGCCGCAGAGTTATAAGTATTAGACAAGTTTTCATCAACATACTGCTTTAGCTCTAATAAAGCCGATGCCATGATAGCACCTGCAGAAGAATCTCGTAATGCATCCGGAATATCTGGTGCATTAAAATCCCAATACGGAACCATATCTTTTGGCATATTAGGGTGGTTTAAGATAAATTCTGCAATGGCTTTAGCTTGGTTTAAATAAATCTCATCTTTAGTTTCTCGATACATAACAGTATAACCATACAAGCCCCAAGCCTGACCTCTAGCCCATGCCGACTCGTCTGCAAACCCTTGCGCAGTGTGCTTCTTTTTTATTGACCCATCGTTTTTATTGTAATTAACAACATGATACGAGCTGTAGTCATCCCTAAAGTGGTTTTTAATGGTAGTATTGGCGTGTGTTACCGCAATATCATAATAGGTAGAATCGTTACTATATTTAGAAGCCCAAAACAACAATTCCAGATTCATCATATTATCAATTATAACTAAGTAATCATCATTTCGGCTGTCCCAAGATTTTATACATCCAACAGTTTCATCAAATCGAGATGCTAAGGATTTAGCACTATTCATTAAAATCGTTTCATATTCTAAAGAAGGATTTAAACGTTCAGCATTTCCAAAACTACAATACATCATAAAACCAAGATCGTGGGTTGTTGTATTAAACTGTTCTCGCTTTAAATCGTTTAAAACCCGTTTAATCTCTTTTTGAAATGCTGGATTTTTAGAATCTTCGTTTAAATAGATAAGAGATCCAGGATAAAACCCACTACACCACCAGCCAGAACCACTAATTTCTAATTTGTCTTGATCCGCAAAATAAGTTTTAGGATATTGACCCTTTGACAAACTATTCATTAAATGCTGGTACTGTGTTGTTGCGATTTTTAGTGTATCGTCTATTTTAGATTCTAGCGTACTTGATTTTTCAGCACATGAAAAAAGGAAAAATACAACGGCTACATATAAGCTTGAAAATGTTTTCATTCTGATGGTATACTACTTTATATTATGGTTTGTTTTAATAAATGTTTATAACACACTTATTGATTTTATCGAAAGTAGTTTAAATGTTATTTAAAACAGAGGTACTATTGATTAAAAAAAGAGGGAAAATAGATTCAATTAAGCCCCAAACGGGTATTAAAGCAGCTAACAAAAAACAATAAGCCCCTAAAAAACAACAATTTAAAACAAATATGGTATTATGTGAAATATTCTCAATTCTTACATTGTAAAATTGTTTTGTTGATAATTAAAAACTATTATTTGTTATTATTTTATTAATTTTCACACATCAAACCCTACGAATGCCATGAAAATAATAAAGAGTACATTTATAAAATTACTTATACTCTTCTGCTCATTTTGCCATGCCCAAGATTTTTCTTTGATTGACAGTAAACAAGATTTAAAATTCGAGTATTTTAATGTTCAATCTGGCTTGTCTAATAATGCCATTACAGATTTAGCAAAAGATTCTCTAGGTTACATTTGGGTATCTACTTTTGACGGACTTAATCGCTATAATGGAAATGAATTTTTTAGTTTTAAAAAGGAAACAGACACTTTAAATACCATAAACTACAACTTTATTCATGAAATTAAAGTTAACTCAAAAAACGAACTCCTAATAGCAACCGGAGAAGGACTTAATATTTACGATTCGAAAACAGAAAAATTTTCAATTTTCGATGAAACTAATGGACTATTTACAGAAAGCTTAAGCAGTCTAGAAGTAGGTAAACAAAATGAAATTATCATTAGTATCTACGGGAAAGGTTTAGAGTTTTTTAACCCTAATGAGCCAGAAAAAAACTTCCATTTAGAACATAACATACATTCAGAAAAAAGTTTATCCTCCAACCATATCTCAAGCGTACTTTTAGATGACAACACTATTTGGGTAGGTACCTTCTTTGACGGACTCAACAAAGTGGACTACCAAACAAAAACAGTAGAACGTGTTTTTATAGGCGATGAAACCGACAAGAGTCTAAATAAAATTAATTGCTTAGTAAAAGACGAAAACGATAATTTATGGATAGGTACCAGAAACGGAATCGTTATTCTTACCAAAGATAATAAACGTATATACATTACCGAGGGACAGAGAAAACAAGGCTTAAGCGACAAAGAGGTTCTTGCCTTAGAACCAGATGGGACAGGCAATATGTGGGTAGGCACGCAAAATGGAGGATTAAACATTATCAATCTAGACGCTTATTTAAAGCATCAAAATTATATAAAGTGGTACTTACCTAACGAAAATGGTAACGATTTTCAAGGCCGGTGGATTTCTTCTATTTTGAGAGATAACGACAACAGTATGTGGGTAGGCACACATCACGGACTGTATTATATAAATCCAAAAGAATCTGCCATAACTCATATTGAAAAGAAAGCAACCACCGCACCAATTTCAATAAATCACAACTACGTTAGAAGTATCTCTGAAAGCAAAAATGGTAATCTTTTAATTGGTACCGATGGTGGTGGATTAAATATTTATGACTCGAAAACTGGAAAATACAGCTATATTAAACATCATAACAATAAGCCATCAAGCCTTTCTAATAATTATGTTTACGATGTATTGGAAGACAGTAAAAACCGCATTTGGGTTGCCACATACAGAGGCGGATTAAATAGAATGACTTCGGCTTCAGGCGATTTTAAAAAATATCTTCAAGGTTCTATAGACAACGGATATAAGGTGAATGTGATTTTTGAAGATAAACAAAACAAAATATGGGTGGGTACAAATCGTGGTGGTCTCTATAAATATAACGAAAACACAGACGATTTTATATACATTACTACTCTAGGCACAATGGATATTCGCGATATATGCGAAGACGACCTTGGTAATTTATGGATGGCAACTTATGGTAATGGTGTTGTTAAATATATGCCGGACTCCGAAACCTATTTGCAGTTTAGTATGGCAAGAACAACAGGAATTGAAAGTAATATTATGTACGCTATTCAACCGTTACCCAATAATTTATATTTAATAGGAACAGGTTATGGTGGCCTTCTAAAACTTGACCCGATCGCAAACAAAGCAAAAGCTTTTACTACAAAACATGGATTAAGTAACAACACTGTAAATTGTATAGTGTACAATAATGAAAATGATATCTGGTTAGGTACTTTAAGAGGTTTAAGTCATTTTAACAACACAACCGAAACAATTACAAACCTTAATTATCTAGATGACATTCCGCTAACAAGTTTTAATGTTGGTGCTGCCTACTCTTCGACAGATGGTCTACTCTATTTTGGAAGTAACGACGGACTTTATAAAATTAATCCTGCAAAAGTATTTGCTGCAAATCAAGATTACCAATTAATTTTCGAAACCTTAAAAGTTTTTAATAATAAAGTAAAAGTATCTCCTAATAATCCCAAAAGCATACTTACCAAAGCCTTACCTTATGTAGACCACGTAAATCTAAATTATAACCAAACTTTGATTACTATTAATTTTAGTGTCTTAAAATACCCCAATGCCCAAAACATCGATTACTCTTATATTATAGAAGGCTACCAAGACCAATGGGTAAATATTAATCAAAGTAATACCATAAATATAAGTAACCTACCTCCTGGAGGTTATAATTTAATTGTAAAAGGAACTATAAATCCGCAAACTACAATTAGTAATAGTCTTAAAATAACAATTAGCCCACCATTCTGGAAAACACCACCGGCTTATTTATTATACACTTTAGTACTTGCAACGTGTATCTGGCTTGGTTTAAGATATTATAGTGAACGTATTAAATTAAAGAACTCCCTAATTTTCGAAAAAAAACAAAGACAATTAGAAAACGACCTTAATTTTGAACGGGCAAGATTCTTCACCAGTTTTTCACATGAATTAAAGACTCCTTTAAGTTTAATAATTGCACCTATAGAAAATCTTATTGAAAAAATTGATAAGAAAAAACAAAAAGAACAATTACAATTGGTACTCAAAAATTCTAAATATCTCTTAAAAAATATACAGAAACTATTAGAATTTAGAAAAACAGAAATTGGATTAAATAAGCTTGCTATAGAAAAAGTAAATCTCTCTGAACACATTGCTCAAATGATGCTTAGTTATAAAGCACTTGCTAAATCTCGAAACGTCCATTTAAAAATTCAAAATACAGAAAACGACATTTTTATCTGGTGTGATATCGAAAAAATTGAAATTATATTACATAACCTCCTCTCTAACGCTTTTAAATACACTCCAAAAGAAGGTACGATATCAATAACTATCAATAAGACGAATAATCAATTAAACATTGCTGTTACAGACACAGGAAAAGGCATTTCAAAACAAGATCTACCACATATATTCGATTGGTATTTTCAGTCAAAATCATCAAAAGGAAAAACAGGTTCTGGTATTGGTTTAGCCTTATCAAAAATATTTGCAGAACTTCACTTAGGTACACTTTCCGTAGAAAGCAACAAAAATAAAGGCTCTAAATTTAGGTTACAATTACCTACGGATGCTTTTAATGAGTCTACAAACCAAAACAATTCAAATTCACAAATAACACCTGAAATTAAAATAGACCAAGAGCTATCTCCCAAAATCTGGGCATACCAAGAGAATGCTTTAGAAACCAGCGACCTTAAAACCAAAATAAATGAAGATAAAGGGCGTAAACTCATCCTTATAGTAGATGATAATATCGACATATTAACCTTTTTATCCTCGTTATTAGAAGAAGACTACGATTTAATATTCGCAGAGAATGGAAGTGATGGTATTTCTAAGGCTATTAAATATGTTCCCGATTTAGTATTAAGCGATGTTATGATGCCTCTCAAAGATGGCTTCGATTTATGTAAAACACTCAAAAAGGAACAAACCACATCGCATATCCCAATCATACTACTTACCGCTGCAGCCAATCCCGAAAAAATAAACGAAGGCTATACAGAAGGCGCAGACGATTATGTTACAAAACCATTTCATCCTAAACTTTTAAAAACAAGAATTAAAAACCTAATTCAAACACGGTTAGAACTTAAAGCTTACTTTGACAATAAGGAAAAAGAATCAACTCAATTTGTCGAAACTCATAAAACGTTGTTAGATAATGAAAAAGCATTTTTAAAAGAATTTTATACCATTATAGAACAGCAAATTGCAGAACAAAATACCAACGTAGATATAATTTGCGAAAAACTAGGCATGAGCAAAACATCGCTTTACAGAAAAATAAAAGCCTTAACCGGAAAAACTATTAACGAATTGACCCGCAAGGCAAGACTAGATAAAGCCGTTAAATTAATTAAATACGACAATCTAACGGTTTCGGAAGCCTCATTCGAAGTCGGTTTTAACAGCGTTAAATATTTCAGAAAATTATTTAAAGAAGAATATGGTAAGCTCCCTTCTGAATTAAAAAATGATCTTTAATAGATAGAACAGAAACCGAGAGTCATAAACAGCGGACATAATAATCCAGTCTAATTCATAACATAAATCATTACTGAATAAAGATTTACCAAAAAATTCAGCTATGCTCAATATTTTCCGCTACTAATGGTTTAACATTTCCGTTTTTTGCATACTACTTCATAATGAATCTGGTTAACTTATTATCGGTTGGATATTTTCTAAACGTAGTCAAATTATTAAAAACCAAAGCGACAATAAACAATATTAATACACCCGACAAAACAGGAGAAAGTACATAAAAATACCCTAAAGATTTTATTTTTTCCGTTCCAATTATTGCTATCAAAGCGGTTGCCCCTCCTGGTGGATGCAAGGTTTTAGTAACCTGCATTAAAACAATTGACAATGAAACAGCTAAAGGCGCTGTAATCCAAATAATTTCTGGTAGTATTTTATAAATTGTAACTCCAATTATTGCAGAAATTAAGTGTCCTCCAATTAAATTTCTAGGTTGAGATAAAGGACTTTGAATTGCTCCAAAAATCAAAACACTTGTCGCACCAAACGAACCAATTAAAAAAACATTTTCTTCCTTAGATAAGTAAAACGATTGAATAAAAGCAATAATCCCTATACCAATAAAAGCCCCAATAAAAGACCAAAAATTTTCAGTATAATCAACAAGGGTTTCTCTGTATAAAATATATTTCGAGACTCTAATGCTTCTTTTTACTTTCTTCTTCATAAAATTTAATATCGGCTTTTCACATGATTTTTAAATCGTGCAAAAGTACAAATCTTAATTTCTTTAAAGTTTAGTTTTTTAAGAATCTTAATTTCATTTCTTTAACCATAGACAAAACAATTAAGACAAATTTATCCTAATTATGATAAATATCATATTTTAAAGCTTTTGTATCTTATAGATTTGAAAAACAAAAATCAATTAATATGAAAAATCAACTAAACTATTTGCTATTATTTATTTCGTTGTTATTGATTAGTTGTTTCAATAATCAAGAAAAAAATTACGAAAACACTTCTGAAATCCCAGTTAGTAGAGAAATGACGGCAGAGTTAACATCGCCTCCAAATGTCCCCACCCCTGTTGGAAGAAGAAAAGCTAAAAAGCTAATTGTAAAGATGGAAATTCTTGAAAAAGAAGGAGAAATGACTGATGGCGTAAGATACGTGTATTGGACCTTTGGAGGTACGGTACCAGGAAGTTTTATAAGAACCCGAATTGGAGATGAGGTCGAATTTCATTTACAAAACCACCCCGATAACAAATTACCTCATAATATCGACCTACATGCTGTGACTGGTCCTGGAGGCGGTGCTGAATCTTCATTTGTTGCTCCGGGTCATGAAAAAGTATTTTCTTTTAAAACTTTAAACCCCGGATTGTATGTTTACCACTGCGCTACAGCTCCAGTTGGCATGCATATTGCAAACGGTATGTATGGTTTAATTTTAGTTGAACCTGAAGGTGGTTTACCTATTGTTGATAAAGAATATTACATTATGCAAGGTGACTTTTACACTAAAGGCGCCAACGGTGAACGTGGATTACAACCTTTCGACATGCAAAAAGCAGTAGATGAAAAAGCCGATTATGTCGTATTTAATGGTAAAGTTGGCTCATTAACAGGCGACAATGCTATAACCGCAAAAGTTGGTGAAACCGTTCGACTTTTTGTCGGTAATGGTGGTCCAGGGTTGGTGTCATCTTTTCATGTTATTGGTGAAATTTTCGATAAGGTCCATATTGAAGGTGGTAACAAAATAAATGAAAACGTACAAACCACCCTAATACCTGCTGGAGGCGCAGCACTTGTTGAATTTAAAGTGGATGTCCCTGGAACTTTTATTTTGGTAGACCACTCCATTTTTAGAGCCTTTAATAAAGGGGCTTTAGGTATGTTAAAAGTTGAAGGCGAAGAAGATAAAAAAATATACTCAGGAGAAATTCGTGATGATATTTATTTACCTGAAGGTCCAGGTTTACAAGAAATGCCTACTACAAACGAAATTGTAGAATCAAAGATTCCTGCTAAAAATTTTGATGAACAAATGAAATTTGGAAAACAAGTTTATATGCAAACCTGCTTTGCTTGTCACCAATCTGAAGGACAAGGTGTCCCTAATGCCTTTCCTCCGTTGGCAAAATCGGATTATTTAAATGCCGATGTTAATCGTGCTATTGGTGTTGTTTTACATGGTTTAACAGGAGAAATCACTGTTAATGGTGAAAAATACAACAGTGTAATGACCCGACAAATGTTATCTTCTGAAGAAATAGCAAATGTGTTAACCTATGTTTACAATAGCTGGGGTAATTCTGAAAAAGTAATAAACACAGACATGGTTGAAAAAGTAAAAAATAAAAAGTAATCCCAATGAAACACCGTACCTTCTATGTGCTAACAATCGCATTACTGTTTCATACCCTTGGTTTTTCGCAAACAGAAGGTATGGTGTTTATAAAAGGTAATCGTTACATTCCTCTTTATGGTCGCGATTCAACCGTTGTAGAGGTGAAAGATTTTGAAATGGATATTTTCCCCGTCACTAATTCACAGTTTTTAGAATTTGTTAAACAATATCCAAAATGGCAAAAATCTAATGCTTTAAAATTATTTACCGATAAGAGCTATCTTTCCAATTGGGAAAATGACTTTGAACTTAAATCTTCCGAAAAACCAGACAGCCCCGTAACGTATGTATCCTGGTTTGCGGCCAAAGCCTATTGCGAATGCCAAGGAAAACGTTTACCCACCGTTGATGAATGGGAATATGTTGCCATGGCTGATGAAAACACACGTGATGCCCGAATAAAACCGGACTACAACAAGCAAATTTTAGCCTGGTACGAAGCCCCGAGAACCAACGAAAACAGTATAGGACAACTCCCTAAAAACATCTGGGGTATTTATGATTTACACGGTTTAGTTTGGGAGTGGACACTCGATTTCAATTCGGTATTGATTACCGGAGAATCACGAAAAGATGTCGATAAAGACAGTAATTTGTTTTGCGGAAGTGCCGCGGTTAATGCCACCGATTTAATGAACTATGCCGCCTTTATGCGCTATGCCATTCGGGGAAGTTTAAAAGCAAAATATTCCATAAAAAATCTGGGATTTAGATGTGTTAAAGACATAAACAAATAATCATGAAACCTCTAAAGTTAAATATAATTCTAGTATTACTCGCACTCACTTTTAGTGCCTGTAACTCTAAAAAAAACAATCAGGAAACTGTGCTTTACCAATGCCCTATGCATTGTGAAAGTGATAAAACTTATACAGATGCAGGACATTGCCCCATATGTAAAATGGATTTACAATCGTTGGAACCAAGTACTTCAAAAACTGAAAACACGCACAGTATTCCAGAAGAATCTATTTTCAATTTAACGTCTGATTGGAACACCGAAGAGGGTGAACAAATTCAGTTAAGGGACTTAAAAGGAAAAACCCTGGTTATGGTGATGATTTACACCTCATGTAAAGCTGCCTGCCCACGTTTGGTGGCCGATATGCATAATATTGAGGCTAAAATTCCGGATGACAAAATGGATCAGCTTAACTTTGCGTTAATCAGTATCGATCCTGAAACAGATACGCCAGAGCGCCTGAAAGCCTTTGCGATTGAAAATTATATGGATGAACCACAATGGACGTTCCTTCAAGGTACTGAATCCGGTGTTCGCGAATTCGCAAATGTGCTGGCGGTTAAATACAAACAAATTTCGCCAATAGATTTTTCGCATTCAAACATTATAAGTGTTTTTAATTCGCAAGGAGAACTCATACATCAACAGGAAGGTTTGGGCGTAGATAATAAAGAAACCGTAGCCTCCATTTTAAAACAATTAAAATAACATCCCAATAATTATTTCCAAAATTCATCACTCAGATTATCTTCAAAAGGGTCTGACTGATGAATTTTTTCTATTTCTAAAAACTGACTTTCGGTAGCGACTTCTTGAATTTTAGGAAACAAAACCCGTTCTTCAAATCTAATGTGGTTATCTAAAGTTTCGGCTATAACACTTAGAGTCTTACCATCTACAGCTGTATTTTCAAATAAATCACTTATTGTTACATGATCGTTTAATGCTTGCTTTATCAACTCATTACTCTCTTCAAGAATGGTAAAAACATATAATTCTTCCATTTTAAAATGAGGTATTAAATGTGTCTTGTAAAACCAATTGGCATATTGGTAAATTCGTTTTGGTTCGATATTTTTTTAAAACCTGTTCTTATTTTCCAAGTTAATAATAAACCATAATGATGTTCTCTGCTGAGTGGCTGTAAGGCTTTATGTCTTTTTAATGGTTTCATTGATTTATATTTTTTTGATTTACAAAATTTAATAAGATAAATAAAATACCTAAAGGCAATAACACACTGAATAAAAACAAGATTAAATAATAGTTTGAAATTAAACCTACACCAAGATAAAATCTAATGCCTTGAACTAATAAAATTACTTCTGTAAGTACAAATCCTGAAAGAAAACTATACAGACCTAATTTTAATGACACTGTGGGTTTCTGATCACTGTATAGAAACGCAAAAAGAAAACCTGTAATCACTCCCAGCATCACTAAATGAATAAAACCGATAACTAAGTTACGATGCATAAAAACTGCTTCGGAAAATTCAGGAATTAGAGTTACACCTTGTAAAAGTATTTTCAGTACCAAACAAAAGACACTAAAATAATACAAGGTAACGATGAGTATAGATTGTGTTTTTAAGGATTTTTTCAACTCAAATCTTATTAGTTTTAAAAACAAAGCCAACGTTAATAATTTCAGTATAACCCCTAATACATTTATATAAATTAAGATTGAATGCGGAGCAAACCATTGCACGGGCAAGGCAAAAGTAAGCACGGTTGATACGACTAATAATTTAAAAAAGTTTTTAAACCGTCTGGAATCTTCAATCTTTAAAATATGGAAGAACAGCGCCAGAACAGCAATTAAAAACCAACCGTTAAATTGAAAGTGTAAAAAGAACTGAATGGCAATTTGGTAAAAAGCCGAAGCCTGACCTAACAACCCCACAGCTGGCCCCAAACACCACACACCTATAGTTGATATCAGCATAAATAATAACGAGGTTTTCAAAATTAAACCAACAGCTTTAGAAGTTGTTTTATGATGCTTCCATACCAAATACACAAAGTAATATGAACAAAAAATATGTAGTGTTGAAAACGTAATGGAAATAGGGGCATATCCCTGAAATGGAAAACTAAACATCATTCCGATAACTGCGATTTCAGTTAGCCAGAATAATTTATTATAAATCGGTTTTTTATCAGGGATGAAAAAATGAACAATGAAGACATAAAGCATTAAATACACCCAGCCCAACATGGCCACATGAGAATGGGCGTGTGTTAAAAACCGATAATTTAATCCGATGGGTTCTAAAAAAGAAAAACGAAGTGCCAACCCCATTAAGGCGGCTATTAAAAAATTCATCAGACAAACAACAATTAGTTTTTTGGGCATAAAAAAATATAAAGTCCTTAAAATTAAGAAATCCTATGTTGTTTGTAATGAAACAACATAGGATTAATGTATAACCATTAGTTAAAGAACAATACTAACAAAATTTACTTTCCAGTTTTTCGGCCGCTGGAAATAAGATGTTATTCTCTAAATGGATATGTAAATGCAAATCTTCTTCAAACTCTTGAAGCATCGCAAATGTTACTCGGTAGGTGTTGCAAGCATCGGCTGGAGGCGTGTAATTATCTGTAATTTCAGCAATTTTTCTAAATCTAACCCCTTCATTATCGTGTTCTTTCATCATCATGGCTATTGGGTTTTTAACGGTCCCAAACCCTGGAGCTTCCACCTCGATATCCGCTAACTCTGCCTTTACTAATTTTTTAACAAAGGGAAACAATACCAACTCTTCCTTTTTCATGTGCTGTGCTAATTCTCCTGCCGAAGCTGTAAACAACTCGTTTACTTCAAAAAGTTCAGGATGTCTTTCACCGTGCACTCGACATAGCTTATCTAAAAACTGTTTTAAAATGGGTATTTTATCTTCTACGTATCGGTGATGTTTTTTTTCAATATAATCTACAAGTAAATCTAAAGGCCATGATTTATAATCGATAGTTTGATTGCCCTGTGAGTTTAAAACCTGCTCCAAACGATCCACCAATTCACTAGTTTCAATTCCATTTTTTTCACATACATCTTCCAGTGTTCTATTTCCTCTACAGCAAAAATCGATGCCGTATTGCGTAAAAACTGCTGCTGTTCTAAAATCTTCTGCAACAAATTCTCCAACTTGTTTTTGTGTTATCGTACTCATAATATCTACTATTAATTATTCTTTGTTATTTTATTTTTTAAAGTTAAATCGAATACAAACCAACAGGTTGTAACGATACCTACTGCAAAAATGACATCGCCAATGGTTCTTAACCATTTTAATGTAATCATGGTCGGGTCTTGCATTAATTCTGATGAACGTGCATACCACATACCGTGTTCAATACTTTCAACAGCCTGCCAAATCCCCATAGGTAGTAAGCTTAATAAAGCCATTCCTAATAGTCCTAAGTTTAATGACCAAAATGTAATTTTTAATAATTTATTATTCCAGTTTACATTCCTGTATAAACTTCGTAATACAAAAAGCATTAAACCAATTCCAAGCATACCATAAACTCCGAATAAAGCTGTATGTCCATGTAATGGAGTGGTATTTAAACCTTGTACATAGTATAGTGCAATTGGTGGATTGATGATGAACCCAAAGATTCCAGCTCCTAAAAAATTCCAAAAGGCAACGGCAATCATGAAATAAATAGGCCATTTATAATCTTCTAACCATTTTGTTACTTTTGATAATTTGTAATTATGGTAAGCTTCATAGCCAATTAAGGTTAACGGAACCACTTCTAAAGCACTAAATGTAGCGCCTAGAGCCATGACAGCTTTTGGAGTTCCGCTGAAATACAAATGGTGAAACGTTCCTAAAATACCGCCAGACATAAAAATAATGGTAGCCAACAATACATTTAATGTTGCTGTTTTGGTTTTTAATAATCCTAAGCGAACAAACAAAAAGGCGATAACAACGGTTGCAAATACTTCGAAGAAGCCTTCTACCCACAGATGTACAACCCACCATCTCCAGTATTCGGCCATCGCTAAATTAGTGTGTCTTCCCCACATTAATCCCGAAGCATAAAAAAGAGCAATAGCACTACAAGACACTAAGAACATAATGATAAGGTTCTTTTCTTCGGTTTTACTCTTTAAAACAGGTAATAACGGTCTTACCATTAATGCCAGCCATAAGAACAAGCCTATTAATAGGAATATTTGCCAGAACCTTCCAAGATCGACATATTCATAACCTTGATGCCCAAACCAGAAATTATTAACGAGATTTAACTTTTGCATCACCCCTAACCATTGTCCGGCCATAGAGCCTAAAACAATAATTAAAAGCGCAATAAATAAGAAGTTAACTCCAAATTTCTGAAACTTTGGATCTTTTCCTGAAACCGCCGGAGCAATATACAATCCTGTAGCTAACCAAGCGGTTGCAATCCAGAAAATAGCCAGTTGCGTATGCCAGGTTCGAGTAACGGAATATGGTAATATTTTGTCTAAGGCAAAACCATAAAATCCATCGCCTTCAACACCGTAATGTGCAGTTACAATACCTAAAAGCATTTGTAAAACCATTAATAAAGTCACAACCCAAAAGTATTTTTTAACTAGATGCATACTTGGTGTCATGCCTTGTTTCAATAACGGATCTTTGGCTGGTGGTGGTAATGATTCATCTTCACCAGATTTTACATGATAAAACACCAGTATTCCAATACATAATATCAATAAAATAATACTAACACCAGACCAAACCATTAAATCCATAGTTGGTTCATTTCCTACCAAATCGTCGGCAGGCCAATTGTGCGTATAACTAACGTGACTGTTTGGACGTTCGGTTACCGTTGCCCATGTTGCCCAAAAGAAAAAGGCATTCATTTTATGCATTTTAGCTTCATCCTTAATGGTGTTTATAGGAATAGCATAATCAGCACGAAGTTTATCGAATTTAGGATCATTAGTGAATAATCCTTTATAATAATCGCTTAAATAATTTATAGCTTCTACCCTGTTCTCTGAGATGGTAATGGTGTTAACTGATTTATTAAATGTATTTGTTCTTAAATCGTTTTGTAATCTTACTTTTAAAGCAGCCTGTTGCTCTTCGGTTACAGCATCATAATTTTTTCCGAAATCATCTTGAGCATAAATATTTAAAATATAAGTCGCTTCTCTGTGTAACCAATCGGCAGTCCAGTCTGGAGCAACATAAGCGCCATGCCCCCAAACAGACCCTAGTTCCTGCCCTCCTATACTCTGCCAGATATTCTGACCATCTTTAATTTCAGATTCTGTGAAAATAATATCCCCTTTTGTAGATATAATGGATTCTGGGATTGGTGGTGATTGCTGATAAATTTCGAAGCCGTAATACCCTAATACGCTAAACGAACTTATCATAACTGCTGCAAATAGTAACCAGAGCTTTTTTTCTTTCTTCATAGTAATTGTTTTGGTTTTAAATTTATTTAGGATAATTTTGTCTTATTTATGATTAAAAAATATATTTATAAATTATTCTCCCATTGTTTAATTCGGATAATTTTATCCTATTTTATAGCAATTTTTTTTAGCGCCGTAAAAAGGTATCTCCTTCTTTAATATCTAATGCTAAATCTTCAAGGTTAGTAGATTCTAACATCGTTTTAAGCTCTTCTCTAACTACTTTAAACTTATCGTGCATCGGGCAGGGACGATCTTCATCACAAGCTTTTAAACCAAGTCCGCAACCTTTATAAATATTATCACCATCAATGGCATCAACAATATCTGATAACTTAATATCTTTAATTCTGTTTTTATCGATTTCAAAACCACCATAAGCCCCTTTAACAGATTGAATAACGTTATGTCTTACCAATGCCTGCAAAATTTTGGCTGTGAACGCTTGAGGTGAATCAATTTCTGCCGCTATTTCCTTGGGACTCACTCGTCTACCCTCAAAAGAATTAAGTGCTATAAAAATGGATGCTCTAATACCGTATTCACAAGCTTTTGAAAACATATATTAAATTTATAATGGCAAATATAATAACAGATTTTTAATTAAGATAAAAAAGTCTTAATTAATTTTTAGTTTTATTTAAAATAACAAATTTTCCTAATTCGATATTAATTGTAAAACCCCAATACACCTCTCAGATTGAAAACAATGAGTATAATTGAAATTTATGTAAACCTTTATTTAATCACTTCATATGAGGAATTAGACTGGGTTATTACTTACGTTGTTTATGGTTCCGGTTTCAGTTCCATTCAATGTAAAATCAAAACTTGACCAAAAGTTCAGTTTACTACCCTTTTTAGATTGTCTTAACGAAGCTAAAAACTAAATCCATATATTTTTTATAACTTTGAAGCATGCCAAAACTTCTGTTACATAAGATATTTGCTTTAGGACTTATAGTCTTAATGCTTATTTCTACTACATCGTTTACAGTGCAAAAACGCTATTGTCATGATGATTTAGTGGGTGTTTCTTATTTCTCAAAAATGAAGGCATGTTATAAAAAGGAATTGATTATAACAAAATCTAGCATCAATAGTAAAAATTGCTGCACTGATGATGTAGATGTAATAAAGGGAAAAGAATCAATAAAAAATTCCTCTTTAGAAGATTTTAATCTTACCTCAAAAATTTTCTTTACATCCTTTACTCTTACTTATTTAAGTTTATTTGAGTCTTTTGAGGCTCGTGAGTCTTTCTTTATAGACTATTCGCCTCCAAAACTAACCTTTAACAGACAAGTTCTAGATCAAGTATTTATAATTTGATTCTTAAAAATTTACCGTTTTAATATTAACACTTTGAAGGTGTTATGTTAATGTTATTTGTAAATTTTTATGAAAAAGTTATAATGAAAAAATATATTTATATACTGGTGTGTCTTCCTTTTATGGCCTGGTCTCAACAGGTTTTAAAAGGCCATATTTATGAAGCAAACCAAACAAACAAAAATTACCCGTTAGTAGGAGCCAATGTCTATTGGCTAAATACTGAGATTGGGGCTGTCACCGATTTAGATGGAAGTTTCTCAATACCTTACCAATCAAATTACAAAAATTTAATCATTAGTTATGTTGGGTATAAAACGGATACTTTAAAAATAAAATCCTCGAAGGATTTAAAGCATTGGCTAAAACCAACTTCCAGTTTGGATGAAGTTGCGATTACAGCTCGAAATAAATCAACATTTGCCTCTTATCTTAAAGCTGAGAATGTAATGACCATGAGTAGTGATGAATTGCTAAAATCGGCCTGCTGTAATTTATGTGAAAGCTTTGAAACGAACCCTTCAATAGACGTTAATTTTGCCGATGCCATAACAGGTACTCGTCAAATAAAAATGCTCGGATTAAACAGTCCGTATATTTTAACTGCTATTGAAAGTGTACCTACTGTAAGAGGGGCTGCCCAAATCTATGGATTGAGTTTTGTACCAGGCACCTGGGTAGAAAGCATTCAAGTAACTAAAGGCACTGGAACTGTTATAAATGGATTTGAAAGTATCGCTGGACAAATTAATGCCAAACTTCAAAAACCGGTAGAGGACAGTAAGTTGTTTCTTAATCTCTATGGTGCTGCAAATGGACGCCTAGAGTTAAATACCCACCTTAATACTAAAGTTTCTGACAAACTATATACAGGACTTTATTTGCATGGTAATTTAAGAAATCAAAAATTTGATAATAATAACGATAGTTTCTTAGATGTGCCTTTAGCAGAGCAAATTAACATCATGAACAGGTGGCAATATGTCGATTTAGAAAAAGGTATTGTGAGCTTTTTGAATGTGCGTATTTTAAATGATGAAAAGCAAACCGGGCAAGTTAATTTCAGCCCTGATAGCGACAGGTTTTCAACTACTTATTGGGGAAGTGAAATAGATACTAAACGTTTGGATGTGTCTGGGAAATTCAGCTATGCAAATCAAGATATTACACATCGAAACTTTGACGCCCAAGCTAACTTTAGCACCCATAATCAGCAGTCTTATTTCGGTCAGAACATTTATAACATCAATCATAATAGTTTGTATTCAAGAGCTATTTACAGTTCTATTTTAAGTAATACAATGCATAAGTTTAAAACGGGAATTAATTTCTCGTTAGATCATTATGATGAAATCACAGGAATTTATTCCAACACATCAAACTACGAACGCGAAGAAAATAGTATCGGTGCTTTTTTTGAATACAACTATGATAATCTTGGGGCGTTTAATTTAACAGCAGGTATACGTGTTGATAACAGTAATCTTTTAGGTGTTTTTGTAACACCTCGTCTTAATGTTCGTTACACACCATGGAGTCGCGGTTCACTAAAAGCTTCTCTTGGTCGGGGTAAACGCAGTGCTAATATCTTTGCAGAAAATCAAAATATGTTTGCTAGTTCAAGAAGTATCAATATTGTAAATAGCAATGGAAACATTTATGGGTTAGATCCTGAAATAGCTTGGAATTATGGTCTATCTTTTATGCAGGGATTCAATCTATTTGGAAGAACAGCAGATGTTGTTTTTGATTTCTATAAAACAGATTTTAAAAATCAAGTGGTAGTGGATTGGGAAAATCCTAATCAGATTAGCTTTTATAATTTAAACGGAACTAGTTATGCTAACAGTTTTCAAACCGAGTTTAATTATAATGTATTACGGGGTTTAGATTTAAGATTGGCTTACAAATATTACGATGTAAAAACGACGTATACATCCGGTAAACTTGAAAAACCATTAACGCCTAAACATCGTTTGTTTGCCAATACAGCTTATAAAACTAAAGTTAAATCTAATGGGGCGCAATGGAAATTTGATGCAACCTATAATTGGCTTGGTGAACAACGATCACCATCAACAACAGTTAACCCTGAGCTTTATCAATTACCTGATTATACTCCAACTGTTGCAACCGTAAATGCGCAAATAACTAAGGTGTTTTCCAAAGCTTTTGAGGTATATGCAGGAGCAGAGAATATTACCAATACAAGAATACAAAATCCTATTTTAGGAGCTGATAATCCATTTGGAGATTATTTTGACACCACCTTAGTATATGGTCCAATTTTTGGAAGCTCTTATTACTTAGGTTTGAGATATAGATTAAATTAATTATAAACCATAAAACATGAAAAATTTATTAGTATTAATAACCCTTTTTGTAAGCGCAATGTCTTTTGCTCAAAATAAAAATGCGAAGACTACTCTTCAAGTGAATGGGGTATGTGAAATGTGCAAGGCTCGCATAGAAAAAGCTTGTATAAAAACCAAAGGTGTTAAATCTGCAAATTGGAATTTAGACACACATGAGTTGAGTTTAGTTTACAATGAAAATAAAACAGATTTAAAAGCCATCAAGCAATCTGTCTTAAATGCTGGCCATGATTTAAAAGATGAAAAAGCTCCTGATGAAGCCTACAATAAACTACATGGATGCTGTAAGTACAGAGATGAGAAAGTATTAGACGCACATTAATTAGTCTTATTTGAAATATAATTTCCTTTCAATACACTCCTATAGTCTTTTGAGGAGCGCATTGAAAGGAAATTCATTTTAAGGCTAAAAAGATATTGTTTTAGATTGTTTCTATATCGCAGCGGTTCGTTTTTCTAACTTTTGATGCAGGCTTCCCATATCTTCACTAATCTTACGCTCCACCACTCTTGCATAAATCTGAGTCGTTGACAACTTGGTATGTCCAAGCAGTTTCGACACCGTTTCAATCGGCACACCGTTTGAAAGTGTAACTGTTGTGGCAAAGGTATGTCTGGCAACATGAAAGGTTAAATTCTTCTTGATTCGACATACATCAGCAATCTCTTTTAAATAAGAGTTCAATTTCTGATTGGATATACTCGGGAAAATAGTTTGCTTCGAAACAGACTCAGGATGAGTTTCATATTTTCTGATGATTTCTAAAGCCTTTTGCAATAAAGGTATTTTAATAGGAACATTCGTTTTCTCTCTTTGTGAGTGAATCCAAAGCTTGCCATCAATCCCTAAACACAAATCGTTAGGCGTTAATTGCATCACATCTCCATAGGACAAACCTGTATAGCAGGCGAACACAAATAAATCCTTTATCTGCTGAAGTCTGGCTATATCAAAAGACTTATTTTCTATAGCTTCCAATTCTTCGGCCGTTAAAAAGCAACGTTCCTTTTTATCATATTTCGCTTCAAACTTTATAAAAGGATCTTTATCTATCCATTCCATTATAAAAGCTAAACTTACCAGTTTTCGTAACCGTTCAATATGTTTCATAACGGTATTATTACTCATATTTTCCTGAGTCTTTAAAAACCGCTCAAAATCAATAATGAATTGATAATTTAGCTCTGAGAGATACATATCGGTTGTGCCATACTTCAACTTTAAAAACTTAAAGATGTACTTATGCGTTGTGAAGTAGTTCTTTTGGGTTCCCCACCGTAAAGTGGACTGCATATGGATATTATGATAATCTATAATATCCGTTAATGCTTGACGAGAGTCATCCTCTCCCAAATATTGGGATTTAATGATACTGGAACTAATGAGCTTACCTTCTCTTTTTAAATTTTGATAAATCTCGAAGAGATCGACATTAACCTGCTTTAAAAATTCATTGATTAATTTAGGTTCATCACCTAAGCCTTTTAATCGACTTTTATTAGAATCCCATTCCGAAATAAGGACTTTTCGTTTTAAGGATAGTTCGGCTCGTTTGCCATTTACCGTAATACGAGCATAAAGGGGCGCTTTTCCGTTTTGGATACTGGATTGCTTCAGCCAAAACAGAACACTGAAAGTTTGTGTGGTTTTCATACACTTTTGTTTTTAAAATTGAACATTAGAAACAAAAGCCAAATCAAATTGCTCGGTTACCTTTTTATACGTTTTTAAATGTGGTAACCGAATAGGTCACATTTTTATTTAAATGAATTCAAATAATATGAACCCCTAAAAACGCCAAAACCTTGATAATCATAAAATTACCAAGGTTTTGTTACTTATTGATCTCTGATCTAGTCGGGGTGGCAGGATTCGAACCTGCGACCTCCTGCTCCCAAAGCAGGCGCGATAACCGGGCTACGCTACACCCCGAAGTGTAAATTATATTTCTTTAACCGGCTGTTTTAAAAGAAATTTTTTTGCGGAGAGACGGGGACTCGAACCCCGGCGACAGTTACCCGTCGACAGATTAGCAATCTGCTCCATTACCACTCTGGCACCTCTCCTTAAACTTTTAATTATGAACTTGCGCAATCGTTTTTGCGGTTGCAAATGTAAGCGATACTTGAGATACTCACAACTATTTTTTGCACTTTTTTTTGAAAATTATTCGGGGTATTCAATTCTCAAATGGTAAATGTTTGCAAGCTTGCGTTTTAGCACTTTTTTTATTTTTTGAATTTCTTTAAAAGTTATATCCGCATTTAAAAATTGTCCATCTTCAATCTGCTTATCTATGATATTTTCAACAAACGAATCAATTTTTGTTGAGGTAGGTTCCTTTAAACTTTTCGAAGCCGCTTCAATACTATCACACATCATAAGGATTGCAGTTTCTTTACTAAACGGTTTTGGTCCTGGATAGCTAAAATCTGCAGGATCTGGTTGAATATTTGTTTCTTCATATTCCTTTTTCTCTTTCATATAGAAATAATAAACCAAATTGGTCCCGTGATGCGAACGAATAAAATCTATAACTCGGTCCGGCAAGTTATTCTTTTTAGCTATTTCAATGCCATTAATAACATGATCTATTATAACTCTAGCACTTTCCTTTGGCGATAGCTCATCATGAGGATTAAGACCTGTTAATTGATTTTCGGTGAAATAGGTCGGATTTTTCATTTTTCCAATATCATGATATAACGCTCCTACCCTCACCAACATAGCATTGGCATGTATTTCGTTAGCAGAAGCCTCTGCTAAATTGGCCACATTTAAAGAATGGTGGAATGTTCCTGGTGCTTTATTAGAAAGTTCTTTTAACAACTTAGAATTCGTATCAGACAACTCTAAAAGCGACACATCAGACACCAATCCAAAAAAACGTTCGTAGGCATAAATTAGCGGCTGAACAAATAAGGTTGCCAGGCCACCCAAAAGAAACCACTTAAACATTTCCCATTTAATGGTCTCGATGCTTCCTTCATGAATTAAGAAAAAAGCAAAATAAGCTACAATATAAATTAAGGTAATCTGTCCTACCGAGATAAACAAGTTAGCGCGTTTATACAACTCTGACACCGTTAAAATAGTTACAATACCTGCAATAATTTGCAGGAATGTATACTCATAACTGTTTGGAACAATAAACCCTAAAAGCAATACGGTTATAACATGTGAAAACAACCCTAAACGCGCATCGAAAAATGCTTTAAGAATTAAAGGTAAAATACATATTGGAACCACATAAACGAACTCAGAATTATAATTTACAACTAGGGTAGTCATAAACACCATGAGGAACACATTAAAGAAAATAAAGGTAACTTTGGTATTATTTTCAAAGACTTCAACACGATATTTTCTAAGGAATAAAAGTAACATCAAGAGCGCCAAAGCGACTAAAACAGTATATGCAAAAATAATCCAATTGTAATTGGATTTAGTCCAGACTTGTGACTCGTATTCCGATTCAAGTGATTTTAAAACCTGATACTTATCCCCTTCTATAACTTCTCCTTTGGAAATAATTAGGGTTTCTTTTTCAATGCTCCCACGGGTGTAAGCTATCCTGCTTAACTCTTCTTCTAAAGCTTTTTCTGTAAACGATTTATCGAACGTTAAATTCGGTTCGATAATATCAAAAAACAAGGATGTAAAATTGGTTTTATAAGCCAGAAGGCCTTTGCTTTCAAGCTCTTTATTGATTATAATACTAACAGCATCAAGTTTTATTAAATCGGCAAAAAAACCGTCTTGCTTTTTTGTGCGTTCTTCAAGGAGGGTAATTATTCTGGTATCGGCATAATCGTAAGTTTCATTAAGAATACCAAAGGCATAAAGTTCTTCCATAATTTCTAAGCCGGTATTGTAAACGGTTTCAAATGATCTGACAGGTAATGAGTCGCCAAATACCTTTTTAAACTGTTCTTTATACAGATCTTTAACTTTAGGTTCAACCGAACTATCAATATCGAAATACAATACAGAATTATCAATAATATTCTGCTTTTCAAAAGTAATTTCTTCATCGGTTTTCTTTATGGCGAAATCGAACGGCGCATATAAATTTTCCGATTGCCAGGGTTTTCCTTTTTCAAAATTATATCTGAATTTTCCACTTTTTGGAAACAGATACACAATTAGAAACGATGTACATAAAAACAGTAACCCCTTGTAAATCAATGAGTGGTTTTTATACAATTTATTTATTAAGTCTTTCATTTAAAGCGATAAGTAAATCAAATGTAATAAAATTATAAACTTCCATTGCTTTTATAATAAATGAATCCTTCTCTTGTTTGCTAAAAAATGATTAATTTCGCAGGAATAAGACAAAGATTAAATAATGAATAAAGAAGTTGTAATTGTTTCTGCAGCAAGGACTCCTATTGGTAGTTTTTTAGGGGCTTTATCTACAATACCAGCACCTCGACTAGGAGCCATTGCCATTAAAGGCGCTTTAGATAAAATTAACCTGAAACCAGAATTGGTAGATGAAGTGTTAATGGGTAATGTAGTGCAAGCAGGAACAGGTCAGGCACCAGCCAGACAAGCAGCTATTTATGCAGGAATACCTAATACCGTACCGTGTACAACAGTTAATAAAGTATGTGCAAGTGGTATGAAAACCGTAATGCAAGGGGCTCAAGCAATTGCTCTTGGTGATGCCGAAATTGTTGTTGCCGGAGGTATGGAAAACATGAGTTTAATTCCTCATTATTTACATGCAAGAACTGGCACTAAATTCGGACCAGCTTCACTTATTGATGGTATGCAAAAAGATGGATTGGTAGACGCTTACGACGAGCAGGCTATGGGCGTATGTGCTGATGCCTGCGCTACCGAATATGGCTTTAGTCGAGAAGAGCAGGATGCCTATGCGATTCAATCTTATAAACGCTCTGCAGCAGCATGGGAAGCCGGAAAATTCGATAATGAAGTTGTTCCTGTAGAAGTTCCACAACGCCGTGGAGAGGCTATTCTTGTGACCAAAGATGAAGAGTTTTCTAATGTAAAACTTGACAAGATTCCGCAGCTACGTCCGGCATTTACTAAAGAAGGAACAGTAACGGCAGCTAATGCCTCAACCATTAATGATGGTGCAGGTGCTGTTATTTTAATGAGTAAAGACAAAGCTAATGAATTAGGGTTAACACCTCTTGCTACTATAAAAAGCTATGCAGATGCTGCTCATGAACCAGAATGGTTTACAACAGCTCCCGCAAAAGCCCTCCCAAAAGCTTTAAGTAAAGCCAATCTTAACCTTGATGATGTGGATTATTTTGAATTCAATGAGGCGTTTTCTGTGGTTGGTTTAGCTAATATGAAACTTCTTGGTCTTAATGATTCTAAAGTTAATGTTAACGGTGGCGCCGTTTCTCTAGGACACCCTCTAGGCTGTTCAGGTGTTAGAATCATCATTACATTATTAAACATTTTACAGCAAAACGATGCTAAAATTGGTGCCGCAGCCATTTGTAACGGTGGCGGAGGTGCATCTGCAATAATTATAGAACGTAATTAATTTTAATGCAATACGGAATTTGTAATTTAAGCATTGTCCCTTTAAGAAGAGAGCCTTCAGACGCCAGCGAACTTGTTTCTCAGGTGCTATATGGTGACTTTTTTAAAGTGTTGGAACAACGCAAGAACTGGAGCAAAATAAGATTATCTTTTGATAAATATGAAGGTTGGATTGACAATAAACAATATGTTTCAATATCGGCTTCAGACTACAATACACTTCAAAAAGAAACACCCAGATTATCTATAGATTTAGTTGAGTTTATTGAAGATCCTCAACATCAATTACACCCTATTTTATTAGGTTCTTCGTTAAACGGGTTAAGTATTTTAAACCACACCCACGACGGTAATACCGTTTCGGGTAAGGTTGCTAAAAACAATCTTATTGAAACCGCTTTTTTATATTTAAACTCACCTTATTTGTGGGGAGGAAAAACCCCGTTTGGTATTGATTGTTCGGGATTTACGCAAATGGTTTATAAACTTAACGGCTATAAATTATTGCGTGATGCCTCACAACAGGCCACACAAGGTGAGCCTTTAAGTTTTATTGAAGAAAGTGAACCTGGAGATTTGGCTTTCTTTGACAACCAGGAAGGTGTAATTACCCATGTCGGTTTAATTATGAGCGATAATTATATTATTCATGCCCATGGTAAAGTAAGGATAGATCGATTAGATCACACCGGAATTTATAACGTCGACAAACGCATGCATACCCATAAACTAAGGGTTATTAAAAAGATTATATAAATAAAAAAAGCCGCAATTTAAATTGCGGCTTTTTTTATTTATATGAAATTACTAATTAGTTTCCTGCTTCTAAATCGGCAACTTTAGCTTTCATTTCTTTATGCTTTTCTGTTTCACCCAGAATACTGTAAATATTCATTAGGGTTTTAGCAGCATTGATATTTTGTGAATCAACAGCTAAGGCTTTCTCTAAATAAGGAACAGCATCACGATAAAGATCCTGACGTTGTTGTCTTAATTCATCGTAACGTAAATCGTCCTTTTTAGAACTTCCTAAACCATTCATTTCTTTAATGATACCTTCTTCTTTTGACAATACAATCGCCGAAAGATTAATATATGCATTTACATAGTTAGGATCTAACTCGATAGTCTTTTCGTAGTATCCTTTAGCTTGTTCGGTCTCACCAGATTCTGCAGCAATAACACCAAGGTTATACTGTAATTCCGGGTTAGTAGGGTCCATTTTAGTAGCTTGCTCTAATAAAGCTTTAAACTTCTCAGTGTTCCCCATTTTATAATGAACATTAGCCTCTGTTAAAATCAAATTAACATCGTCAGGGCTTTGAGCTCTTGCTGCAGCCATAGCTTCAATCGCTTTTTCATTATCGCCTTTATTTACATAAATAATAGCGATGTTTTTAACGATTTCAGGCTCTTTAGATTCTGTTGTACGTTCTCCCGGATTGATATGAGACTTTGCTTTTACAGAAATATCACGCATGTTTTTGTTTTCAAATACTTCCTCTTTATTAGTTTCAGCATTCGTTGCGAAATATTCCGTTTTAACACCAGTATATCCTAAATCTTTTAATTCTTCATAGATACTTAATGCTCTGTCGAAATCCTGAACATTAATAGCTGTTGCAGCAGCGTAGTACAAGAATAAAGTATCCTTAGTACTTAATCTGTAAGCTTTCTCGAAGTATTGAGATGCCTGAGCGTAATCGTTTCCTTCATAAGATTCATTTCCTTTCGACAGTAATGAGTTAACCATTTCTTGCTTTAACTCTGCACTTTCTGCTGAAAGCGAACCTTCAATATTACCTAAGCTTTTTATAGCTTCATCGATATCACTTAAAGACCCTGCTCCACCAGCATATAGTGTTTGAGCATATAAGTAATAGTAATCTGCTTTGTATTTATCCTCTAAAGGCATATACGCTTCAACCTGCTTTAAGGCAGATTTCGCTTCAGCATAATTAGTTCCCTTAATAGCTTTTTCGGCTGCTCTCAGTTCTTTCTTTTGTGCAAATGAAAGTGCACTAACTGAAAGCGTTAAAGCTACAATAATCTGTTTTTTCATTTTTGTTTTATTTAATTATCATTGTTATTCTCTTCTGTTGTGTTAGTATCAAGAGTTGTGCCACCCTCTGCTCCTTCACCATTTAGAGCATCTACAACACCTTCTTCCGTTTCTTGCTCCTCATCGTGCATTACTTTCGCAACCGCAGCGATAGAATCTTTTCCTTTAAGATTGATAAGCTTAACGCCTTGAGTTGCTCTACCCATTACGCGTAGGTTACTAACTTCTAAACGAATGGCGATACCAGATTTATTGATAATCATTAAATCATCGTTATCTGTTACACTCTTAATCGCAACAAGTTCGCCTGTTTTTTCAGTGATAGAAATAGTTTTAACTCCTTTACCACCTCTGTTAGTAATTCTGTAAACTGGTTCTCCATCCTCTGGATCATCAACATAAGTACGTTTACCATATCCGTTTTCAGATACTACAAGCACCGATTCTTCTTTGGAATTTTCAATGGTTATCATACCAATAACTTCATCACCTTCATGAGCTAAAGTAATTCCTCGAACACCTGAAGCTCCACGACCCATTGGACGCGTTTTTGCTTCTTCGAAACGAATGGCTTTACCTGATTTTAATGCTAGCATTACCTGACTATTTCCTGTCGTTAATTTAGCTTCTAATAGCTCATCATCTTCTTTAATCGTAATGGCATTGATTCCGTTTGTACGCGGACGAGAATATTGCTCTAAAGATGTTTTCTTAACCTGACCATTCTTAGTCGCCATGATTACATAATGACTGTTAATGTAGTCTTCATTTTTCAAGTCTTGAGTACAAATGAAAGCCATAACTTTATCATCCTGCTCAATATTGATAAGATTTTGAATCGCACGACCTTTAGATGTTTTACTTCCTTCAGGGATTTCATAAACGCGCATCCAGAAACATTTTCCTTTTTGCGTGAAGAATAACATGTACTGGTGGTTTGTTCCAACAAATAAATGCTCTAAGAAATCTTCGTTACGCGTGGTCGAAGCTTTCTGGCCAACTCCTCCTCTATTCTGCGTTTTATACTCATTAAGTGATGTACGTTTGATATAACCCGCATGCGAAATGGTAATCACTACCTGCTCATCTGGAATCATATCTTCAATACTTAAATCGCCACCAGCATACTCGATAACTGAACGACGCTCATCACCGTATTTCTCTTTTACAACTTCAAGCTCTTCCTTTATGATATCCATACGACGCTCTTTCTTGTCTAAGATATCTTTTAAGTCTTCGATAGTTTTAAGTAATTCGTCGTATTCTGAACGTAACTTATCTTGCTCCAGTCCTGTTAACTGACGCAGACGCATCTCAACAATGGCTTTTGCTTGAATTTCAGAAAGTTTGAAACGCTCAATTAACTTAGTTCTTGCTTCATCGGCATTTGATGATGCTCTGATAATCGCAATAACTTCATCAATATTATCTGATGCAATAATTAAACCCTCTAAAATATGAGCACGTTCTTCAGCCTTACGCAATTCATACTGCGTACGTCTTACAACAACCTCATGCCTGTGCTCAACGAAATGGTATATTAAATCTTTTAAGTTTAATAATTCCGGACGCCCTTTAACTAAGGCAATATTGTTTACACTAAAAGACGATTGTAACGCCGTATACTTATATAGTTTATTTAAAACGATATTCGGAATTGCATCACGCTTAAGCACGTAAACAATACGCATACCATTTCTATCCGATTCATCACGAATAGTAGAAATACCTTCAAGTTTTTTCTCGTTTACCAAGTCAGCAGTTTTCTTAATCATCTCTGCTTTGTTTACCTGGTAAGGAATCTCAGTTACAATAATACATTCACGACCTTGTACTTCTTCAATATTGGCTTTACCACGAAGTACTATTCTTCCACGTCCTGTCTGGAACGCTTCTTTAACACCGTCGTATCCGTAAATAGTACCTCCGGTTGGGAAATCTGGGGCTTTAATGTGTTTTATTAACTCGTCGATTTCTATATCGTTATTATCGATATACGCAATAGTACCATCTACAACTTCACTTAAATTGTGAGGAGGCATATTGGTTGCCATACCTACAGCAATACCAGACGCGCCGTTAACTAAAAGTCCAGGAATACGTGTTGGTAAAACAGTTGGTTCTTGTAAAGTATCGTCGAAGTTTAATTTGTGATCTACTGTTTCTTTATCGATATCTGCTAACATATCTTCAGATATCTTACGCATACGCGCTTCGGTATAACGCATTGCTGCCGGGCTATCGCCATCTATAGAACCAAAGTTCCCTTGTCCGTCTACTAGCATATAGCGTAAACTCCATTCCTGAGCCATACGTACCATTGTATCGTAAACTGAGGAATCACCATGTGGATGATACTTACCTAAAACCTCTCCTACGATTCTAGCTGATTTTTTATATGCGGTATTCGATTTAACACCTAGTTCATGCATTCCAAACAACACACGTCTGTGTACTGGTTTCAACCCATCTCTAACATCTGGTAATGCACGTGACACAATGACTGACATTGAATAATCAATGTAAGCAGACTTCATCTCATCTTCAATATTAATAGGGATCAATTTTTCTCCTTCTGCCATAAATATTTAATTAAGTTTTATGAGTTTTTCAAAACATGCTAATATAAGTATTTCGTCAATCACAGCCTGACTTTTTCTTATATTTTTTCGTGTTTTTATTAACAATTTTAACACTTTTTTTAGTTGATAAAAATGAAGGGGTAAATTTTGATTTTATGAAGTTTTTTTTGTCACTTAGCAACTTTCACACAATTTAAGGTATAGTTTTTGCCTTTAGTAAAATGTTTTAGTATTTTTAATGCAGAAAGGAAACTATTATGGATGATAATTTTTCACCAAGAGTAAAAGACGTAATTGCCTACAGCAAGGAAGAAGCGCTTCGTTTGGGTCATGATTTTATTGGCACCGAACATTTGATGCTTGGGTTATTACGCGATGGAGATGGCAAGGCTATAAATATTCTAAACGCTTTAGATGTAGATTTAAATCACTTAAGGCGAAAAGTTGAAATATTAAGTCCTGCAAACCCTAATATTGCTGCAGCTTCAAATCAAAAGAAGAACCTGCATCTTACTAGGCAAGCAGAACGCGCGCTAAAAACAACCTTTTTAGAGGCCAAACTATTTCAAAGTTCTTCTATCAATACAGCACACTTGTTATTGTGTATTTTAAGAAACGAGAACGACCCCACTACTAAGCTTTTAAATAAGCTAAAAATCGACTACGATAATGTTAAAGAACAATTTAAACTTATGATTACAAACGATAATGATTATATAGAGCCAAAGGCAGAATCGTTTCAAGATGATACGAGTTCTGATGACGATACTTCAAAAGACATTTTCAATAGTCCTACAGGTAAAACCAACAAGAAATCCAAAACTCCTGTTTTAGATAATTTTGGACGCGATCTTACAGCGTTAGCCGAAGAAGGTAAACTTGACCCTGTAGTAGGTAGAGAAAAAGAAATTGAGCGTGTCTCGCAAATTTTAAGTCGACGTAAAAAAAACAACCCACTTTTAATTGGTGAACCTGGTGTTGGTAAGTCTGCCATTGCCGAAGGTTTAGCTCTTAGAATTGTTAAACGAAAAGTATCCAGAATTCTTTTCAACAAACGTGTAGTAACGTTAGATTTAGCAAGTTTAGTTGCCGGAACTAAGTACCGCGGACAATTTGAAGAACGTATGAAAGCGGTAATGAACGAACTTGAAAAGAATGATGATGTTATCTTATTCATCGACGAGATTCACACTATTGTTGGTGCGGGTGGAGCTACCGGAAGCTTGGATGCTTCCAACATGTTTAAACCGGCATTAGCCAGAGGAGAAATCCAATGTATTGGTGCGACAACGCTTGACGAATACAGACAATATATCGAAAAGGATGGTGCTTTAGAGCGTCGTTTCCAAAAGGTAATTGTTGAGCCGACGAGTGTTTCTGAAACGATTGAGATTTTAAATAATATTAAAGCGAAATACGAAGAACACCATAACGTAGACTACACGCCTGAAGCAATTGAAGCTTGTGTAAAATTAACCAACCGTTACATGACGGAGCGTTTTTTACCAGACAAGGCTATCGATGCTTTAGATGAGGCCGGTTCTCGTGTACACATCACAAACATTGAAGTTCCTAAACAAATTATCGAGCTTGAAAAACAGTTGGAAGCTATAAAGGAAACTAAAAATGCGGTGGTAAGAAAGCAAAAATACGAGGAAGCTGCTAAGCTAAGAGATGATGAAAAACGCATTGAAAAAGAGTTAGCTGTTGCTCAGGAAAAATGGGAAGAAGATACCAAGCAACATCGTGAAATAGTTACCGAAGAAAATGTTGCCGATGTGATCTCGATGATGACGGGTATTCCTGTTAATAGAATTGCCCAAACTGAGATTAATAAGCTAGCCGAATTACCAAACCTGATTAAAGGCAAAGTTATTGGACAAGATGAAGCGGTTGCTAAAGTTGTAAAAGCAATTCAACGTAATCGCGCAGGGCTTAAAGATCCAAATAAACCAATTGGTTCATTTATCTTTTTAGGCCAAACTGGTGTCGGTAAAACACAGTTAGCTAAAGTGTTATCGAGAGAGCTTTTTGATAGTGAAGATTCATTGATTAGAATCGACATGAGTGAATACATGGAGAAATTTGCGATTTCAAGATTAATTGGTGCACCTCCGGGATACGTAGGTTACGAAGAAGGCGGACAATTAACCGAAAAAGTAAGACGCAAACCTTACGCTGTAATTTTATTAGACGAGATTGAAAAAGCTCACCCAGATGTTTTCAACATGTTACTTCAAGTGCTTGACGACGGTTACCTAACAGATAGTCTAGGCCGTAAAATCGATTTTAGAAATACCATCATCATTATGACTTCAAATATTGGAGCTCGTAAGCTAAAAGATTTTGGTACTGGAATTGGGTTCGGGACTTCGTCACAAAAAGCACAGGAAGATGCTAACGCGAAGAGTGTTATTGAAAACGCACTTAAGAAGTCTTTTGCCCCTGAATTCTTAAACAGAATTGACGATGTTGTAATGTTTAACGCTCTAGAAAAAGAGGATATCAATAAGATTATTGATATTGAATTAAGCAAACTTTTAGTTCGTATTAAAGATTTAGGATACACCTTAAAACTTTCTGATAAAGCTAAAGATTATATAGCAGAAAAAGGTTTCGATAAGCAATACGGCGCAAGACCTTTAAAGCGTGCTATTCAAAAATACATTGAAGATGCTTTAGCTGAGGAAATCATAACTTCTAATGTAGAAGAAGGCGATACAATTACTATCGATTTAAATAGTGACACACAGGAATTAGACATCAGCATTCAAAAAGCTGAAAACAATCCAACAGAATCTTAGTATGATTCTATCATAAACCAAAAGCCCGAAATTATCTTTCGGGCTTTTTTTATAATTCAAATTTCAGTTTTTAAATAGGTACCGCATAAGAATTCTTAATCTCCCCCATCACAAAAGTACTGTGCGCGCTTCCAATATTTTTTATACTTCCCAATTTATCTAAAACAAAATTCTGATACTCTTTCATATCGCTAACTAATATTTTTAGAAAAAAATCATAATCTCCCGAAATATTATAGCATTCCACAACTTCCTTTAGCGCCTGAATATCTTTAACAAATTGATTCCCTATTTCCCGCGTATGCTCTTTTAAAGTAACGTTGCAAAATACCATTAGTCCTTTATTTAATTTTTCGGCACTCAAAACAGCTACATAATTTTTAATATACCCTGCTCTTTCAAGTTTTTTAACACGTTCAAAAACCGGTGTTGTCGATAAGTTTACTTTAGCCGCCAACTCTTTGGTGGTTAAATTCGACCGGTTTTGAAGTATTTTCAAAATTCTAAAATCGATTTCATCTAATACTATTGTAGAATTATTTTCTGGCAAACTCATTTTATTTAAAATTAAAAAGATTAATCAGCTATAATTTTACTTAAAAACAGCTATTACCCCCAAATTAAACACAAAATTACCTATTAATATTCTTCTAATCTAATTTTGAACAGTATTTAAAACTAATAAAAAAATCATGAAAACTACCATTTTAGGGTATCCAAGAATTGGCGCAAATCGCGAATTAAAAAAGGCTTGCGAAGCTTATTGGGCTAACAAAATTAACGGTAACGAATTACTGAAAATCGCAAAGGGTTTAAAAAAACAAAATTGGCTACTACAGCAGAAATCTGATATTGACATAATCCCTTCAAACGACTTTTCGTTTTACGATCAGGTATTAGACACCTGTTTAACGGTTGGCTGTATTCCTAATCGATATAAAAACATAGATAAAGAAAATACTTTAGATCTATATTTTGCTATGGCAAGAGGTTTGCAAAAAAACAATATTGATGTTACTGCAATGGAAATGACTAAATGGTTCGACACCAATTACCACTACATTGTTCCTGAATTTTCTAAAGAGCAAACCTTCGAATTTTTCTCCAAAAAAGTAATTGAAGAATATCAAGAAGCCTTAGACCTAGGTATTAAAACCAAACCCGTTTTAATCGGGCCTGTAACTTTTCTTTTATTAGGAAAAGAAAAAGAACCTGGATTTCATCGCCTTGATTTACTAAAGAGATTGTTGCCTGTTTACCTTGAAATTATTCAGGCGTTGACAGATCTGAATGTGGAATATATTCAATTTGACGAGCCTTGTTTAGCCCTGAATTTAACCGACCAAGAACGTGAAGCTTTTACACTAACCTACGAAACTATTCACAAGGAATTTCCAAATTTAAAAGTATTCTTAGCTAATTATTTCGATTGTTATGGAGAGAATCTGGAGACCGCATTAAAACTTCCTGTTGACACACTTCATTTAGATTTAGTAAGATGCCAATTGCAGTTAGATGATATTTTAAATTCTGAATACTTTAATGAAAACACTAAACTTTCATTAGGTATTGTAGATGGGAGAAATATTTGGAAAAACGACTTTGAAGCATCATTAAAACTAATCGAAAAAGCCTTAACCAAAGTCCCCTTTGAAAATTTATGGATTTCATCTTCATGCTCACTTTTACATACACCTTACGATTTGGATTTAGAACACCTTCTAAATTTTGAAATCAAACAATGGTTAGCTTTTGCGAAACAAAAACTGGAAGAAATAAGTACTTTAAGAAATTTACAGTTACCTGAAAATGATGCTTATTTATCACTTTATGAAGAAAACAAACTTGCTAATCTAAAACGAAAAACTTCTAGACTAATTCATAACGATGCTGTTAAAAATAGGGTTTCCAATTTAAAAGAATCCGATAGCCATCGAGAAAATAACTTTGCCATAAGACAAGCTAAACAAAAGAAAGCTTTAAACCTCCCACTCTACCCAACAACAACCATTGGTTCTTTTCCGCAAACAAAAGATGTTAGAAACTGGCGTTTAAAACATAAAAAAGGACAACTATCTCAAGAAGATTACGACTTTTTAATTGCCAAGGAAATTGAGGATTCTATCCGTTTTCAAGAGGATATTGGGTTGGATGTTTTAGTTCATGGGGAGTTTGAACGCAATGATATGGTGGAATATTTTGGTGAGAAATTGAAAGGCTTTGCTTTTAGCGATTTTGGCTGGGTACAAAGTTACGGTAGCCGATGTGTAAAACCTCCTATTTTATTTGGCGATGTGTCTCGCGAAAACCCTATGACTGTTGATTGGTCTGAATATGCGCAATCACTAACACAAAAACCTTTAAAAGGCATGTTAACTGGTCCTGTAACCATTTTACAATGGTCGTTTGTTAGAAACGATCAGCCACGGGAAACCACCTGTAATCAAATTGCCTTAGCTATTAGAGACGAAGTGGTTGACTTAGAAAAACACGGTTTAAAAATCATTCAAATTGATGAACCTGCTATTCGTGAAGGTCTTCCATTAAGAAATGAGGAATGGGCAAAATACCTGAATTGGGCCGTAAAAGCCTTTAGAATCTCAGCAAGTGGTGTTAAAGACGAAACGCAAATTCATACGCACATGTGTTATTCTGAATTTAATGATATTATTGCCAGCATTGCAGATATGGATGCCGACGTTATTACTATTGAAACTTCACGTTCTGAAATGGAATTGTTAGATGCCTTTGTAAATTTTGAATATCCTAACGAAATCGGTCCTGGCGTTTACGACATCCATTCTCCAAGAGTACCAACGCTACAAGAAATTGAAAATTTATTATTAAAAGCTAAAAAGGTCTTGCCAAAAGAACATATTTGGGTTAACCCCGATTGCGGATTAAAAACCAGAGACTGGCCAGAAACCAAAGAGGCTTTAAAAAATATTGTAAAAGCTGCCGAAAACTTAAGACAGCTTGAACTAGAGTTGGCTTAAAATTGAAAAGAAGAAGTCTAAGCCTATCTTAGGCTTCTTTTTTATCCTTAGGAACTCTAAATAACAGCACTATACCTATAAAAAAGAAAACAAATAGAAACAAAACAGCATTACGCATACTTCCTGTAAACTGCGCTACAAATCCATATAGAAAGGTTCCAATAATAATCCCTATTTTTTCAGCTACATCGTAAAAACTAAAAAACGAAGTTGTATCTTTTGTTTCGGGCAAAAACTTAGAATATGTAGATCTTGATAACGCTTGAATCCCCCCCATTACAATCCCAACAAAACCTGCAGCGATATAAAAATCCATTGGGGTAATTACAAAATACGCATACACACAAATTATCGCCCAAATTACATTAATACCTATCAACGTTTTTACATTTCCAAATACTCTTGAAACTCTTGCTGTTACCATGGCGCCTAAAATGGCAACTACCTGAATAACGAGAATGCTTACAATAAGTCCCATAGTGCGCTCTGCATCTGTTCCCCAGGCGATTTCTTCTTCACCAAAATAGGTGGCAATAAGCATAACGGTTTGTACGGCCATACTGTAAACAAAAAAAGCACCTAGATAACGCTTCAGTTTTACATTATGACTCAACTGATTCCAAACCAGTTTCAACTCCTTGAATCCGTTTAAAACAACATTTTTCTTAGGGCTTTCACTTTCCTTTTTATTTCCTTTTGGCAGATAATAGAATGAATACTGACTGAACAGAATCCACCAGATACCCACTGAAACAAATGAATATTTCATAGCTTTAATTTCGGCTGCCCCACTTTCATCTGTAGTAATTCCAAAAAAATCTGGTTTCATAACCATAGCCAAATTAAGCAATAGAAGAATCACACTTCCTATATAACCCAACGAAAATCCTTTGGCACTAATTTTATCTTGCTGATTGGCGAAAGCGATATCTGGCAAATATGAATTATTAATCGCAAAACTTACCCAAAAACCAACTAGTCCAAAAAAGTAGCACGCCAGACTAAAATAAATATGTTCCAACGAAAACCAATACAAACCTATACAAGAGGCTCCTCCTAAATAACAGAAAAACTTCATGAAAATCTTCTTATTCCCTAAATAATCTGCAACACCAGAGATTAAAGGCGTTACAATAGCAATAAAAACAAAAGCTAAAGATGTGGTATAACTAATAAGTGGCGCTCTAGAAATGTCGCCTCCAAAAACCGATACTTTTTCTATATCTGCAATTCTAAAAAGTGCACCGTAAAAAATAGGAAAGATTGCCGATGCGATAACTAAACTATAAACCGAATTTGCCCAATCGTAAAAAGCCCAAGCGTTTAACAGTTTTTTACTTCCTTTTTCTAATTGCTTCATAAAGTAATCTAAACGTTTTAAATAAAAAAGACTGCCCAAACCGAGCAGCCTCAAAGTAAATAAATATTTTTAACTCTTATTGGTTAAATCTTACTTAAATGACGTTACACCAAATTTAGCCGCCTCAGCTTTTGCTTTAGGTGCCAAAGCTGTTAAATTCGCAATACGCGACTCGTTAGAAGGGTGCGTGCTTAGCATTTCTGGAGGAGCTTCACCTCCAAGCGCATTCATACGTTTCCATATTTCTGCTGCCTCATCCGGATTATACCCGGCAATAGCCATTAAATACACACCTATTTCATCGGCTTCGGTTTCATGAGACCTGCTAAACGGCAACATAACACCTACTTGAGAACCAATTCCGTAAGCCTGATTAAAAATATCCAGAGACTGCTGATCTCCCGACAGAGCCACATTACCTGCTAATGCCACACCTTGCTGTACATAAGCTGCACTCATACGTTGTTGTCCATGATTTGCAAGTGCATGAGCCACCTCATGACCAACCACAGCAGCCAAACCTGCTTCTGTTTTAGTTACAGGCAAAATTCCTGTGTACACCACAATTTTACCTCCAGGCATACACCAGGCATTAACTGTTTCATCATCCACCAGATTATACTCCCATTTATAGTCGTTTAAATACCCTTGATAACCGTTGGCATCTAAATAACGTTCAGCAGCCTTAGCTATCTTTTGTCCTACACGGGTTACCATGTTTGCCTGAGTAGTTCCAGAAACCACTTTGTTTTCTGATAAGAATTGATTGTATTGTGCAAATGAGGTTGGAAATAATTGATCGTTAGATACAAATGCCATAGTTTTCTTTCCTGAAAATGGATTTGTAGCACACGATAAAGCCATTGCTACTACACCTGTAGCTATAAGTGTTTTCTTAAATTTCATCGTAATTTGGATTAAATACGCTATAAAAATACAAAAATTGTACGGTTCTCTTTTAGACGCTTTCAATTTTTAAAAGTCACTTAAACAAATAAAAATTATACACAAGGGTTCTGTTATTTTTAATTGAATCCTTCGACTGACTTTCTGTAAAAACAACTCAACTCATGAAAAATATTTTTCTACTTACATTTTCTATATTGCTATTTAATTGTAACGGAAATGCTCAAAAACATAATCAACAAGATTTTAAGGTTGTAAAAACTGAAAAACAATGGCAGGCCGAATTAAACGATATGGAATACAAAGTACTTAGGCAAGCTTACACCGAAAGACCTCACTCTAGTCCATTAGATAAAAATTTTAAAAAAGGCACCTATGTGTGTAAAGCCTGTGAAGCACCTCTTTTTAAAAGTAACAATAAATTTAATGCGGGCTGTGGTTGGCCTAGTTTCGACCAAGAAATAAAAGGAAGCATTACCTATCAAACCGATTATAAATTAGGCTATGCCAGATTAGAAGAAATTTGCGCCAATTGTGGCAGTCATTTAGGTCATGTTTTTAACGATGGACCAAAGGAAACTACCGGAAAACGCCACTGTATTAACGGTGTAGCTTTGAAATTTATCCCCGAGAAGAAATAAAGCTCTAATTTTACACGTATGGAAAGTTATTTAAGCAGTATCATCAAACAGTTTGAATACTATAAAAGTTTGGGCGACAAAACCTTTAATCAACTAACGTTTGATGCAATCTCCTGGCAAAGTAGCGAGGATGCCAATAGTATATCCATAATTGCAAAACATATGGTTGGTAATATGCTAAGCCGATGGACGAACTTTTTAACTGAAGACGGCGAGAAATCGTGGCGGAATCGAGATGATGAATTTATTGCCTCTTACACCTCAAAAGAAGACCTAATTGCATCCTGGGAAAGTGGCTGGCATTGTTTATTTAAAGCGATTAAACCGCTAACCTCTGCCGATTTAGAAAGTATAATTTATATTAGAAATGAAGGACATACCATTTTAGAAGCTATCAATCGCCAATTGGCTCATTATTCGTATCACATTGGGCAAATTGTATTTTTAGGAAAATTACTAAAAGGAAATGAATGGCAATCATTGTCCATTCCCAAAGGAAAATCTACAACATACAACGCTAATAAATTCAGTCAGGAAAAATCTAGAAAACATTTTACTGATGATGTATAAAATAAAAGCCTTTAATAGAAATTAAAGGCTTTATATCTTTTTAAAAATTAGGTTATTCCATTAAAGCACTTAAACTATAGTATCCTCTTTCTCGAGTAATCATACCTTCATCATTAAAATCGTGAGTCAGCATCATTGGGATAACAAATTTCTTGTCATCCTTTTTACGAGTCATTCTCACTTTCCACCATGACTGCACCACTTTTGCTGCTCCTAATTCATATTCTAAATAATCAGGGTAACCAACTACTTCTATAGCATCTATAGTCCAGTCGTCTAACATTTTGGTGAAGCCTTCTTTTTCTTCTGCTAAACTATGTGTTTCTCCCCATGGCATATCTAAGTTTGAAAATTCCGCATCTTCAGTAAAATAACTAAATCCTTTGTCTGCATCTGCATTTTCAAGCGCACTCATCATTCGACGTACTTTATTAATGTTTTCATGCTGATTATAAATAGTCCCATTTGTTCTGGGCTGAAATCCTTGTCGCAATTCCTGAAAAACTGTACCATCATCATAGGTGATCATCATTTTAATTTTGTTATCGTCATCAATAACAAACAACCTGTGAAGCTGCATATTTAATCGTACACCCGTTTTATCATGTACGCCTTTTAAAAAGTCCCAGGTCTGCACCCACAAACCAGATTCTTTATATTCAAGCGCATCTGGATAAGCTCCTGGAGCACGTTCAATACTTAAATAAGAAGTGTTATTGTGCCAAAAAGCCACTTGTCTTAAATATCGGCTTTTATCTACACCTTCATTGTCCGGGTCTGTATTCATACCATTGTAAGCTTTAAAATCGTCTGCTAAATAACTGGCGACTTTAACAGTATCTCCTTCTACAAAGGCTTTTGTCATATCTTCTACAACTTTAATTGCAGGATGTTCAACGTAAATAGTTCCATTTTTTTTTGTCTGAGAGAACATGATGATTGAGGACATCATCATGCCGATAATAGCGAGTTTTTTCATTTTGAATAAATTTTTGGTTAATTAATCTCTTTTAAATTTAGTCAAAATAACTGATAATAAACAGATTACATTGTTTTTATTTTATTTCCTACCTGTAAAATAAGAAAAGCTTTAACTTATTAATCCTTTTAATCCTTATCAATGCTTTTTCGAGGTCTGTAATTCATCTTCTATCTTATCAAAATCACTTGTAATTGTAAAACGTGTTTTTAAGACAATTAAAATGCCTATTAACAAGACTCTTATGTAATACATCCGTATATACTTTACCTAAACAGAATCTTGAAATCATTTTATACCCTAAAGAAAAACTACTAAACGTCTCTTTAATTTCTCTTAAAGAAAAAACTTATTTAGAAGATGATATTAAAGTAAATCTTACTAATTAAGGCAATAAAAGATACAAATTTATAGGGTTCTAAATTCTTTATATGGATAAGGTTTCGTAAATTCGTAGCCGGAAAAATAACGATTAAAAAAATCTCATGAGTAAATACGATATTATTGTTCTTGGAAGTGGTCCTGGTGGTTATGTAACGGCTATTAGAGCATCGCAGTTAGGTTTTAAAACTGCCATTGTTGAAAAAGAAAACCTTGGTGGTGTATGTTTAAATTGGGGATGTATTCCAACCAAAGCGTTACTAAAATCTGCCCAAGTATTTGAGTATCTTAAGCATGCTGAAGATTACGGACTAAAAGTTAAGGAAGCAGAACACGATTTTGATGCTGTTGTAAAACGTAGCCGTGGTGTTGCGGAAGGCATGAGCAAAGGTGTTCAGTTCTTAATGAAAAAGAATAAAATTGATGTGATTAACGGTTACGGAAAAGTTAAACCTGGTAAAAAGGTGGACGTTGACGGAACTGAATATAGCGCAGACCATATTATTATTGCTACTGGAGCACGCTCTCGCGAATTACCAAGCTTACCACAAGATGGTAAAAAAGTAATTGGTTACAGAGAAGCAATGACTTTACCAGAGCAGCCAAAGAAAATGATTGTTGTTGGTTCTGGAGCTATTGGAGTAGAGTTTGCTTATTTCTACAACTCTATGGGAACCGAAGTAACTATTGTTGAGTACTTACCAAACATTGTTCCTGTTGAAGACGAAGATGTATCTAAACAATTAGAGCGTTCGTTTAAGAAAAACGGTATTAACATCATGACTTCTGCTGAAGTAACTAAAGTTGATACTTCTGGAGACGGTGTTAAAGCAACTGTAAAAACAGCTAAAGGCGAAGAAGTTTTAGAGGCTGATATCATTTTAAGTGCTGTTGGTATTAAAACAAACATCGAAAACATCGGATTAGAAGATGTAGGTATTGTTGTAGACCGTGATAAAATATTAGTAAATAACTTCTACCAAACTAACATACCAGGTTACTATGCTATTGGAGATGTTACTCCTGGCCAGGCTTTAGCTCACGTCGCTTCGGCTGAAGGTATTTTATGTGTTGAAAGAATTGCAGGACAACACGTTGAAGCTTTAGATTACGGAAATATTCCTGGATGTACCTACGCTACTCCTGAAATTGCCAGTGTTGGTTTAACTGAAAAACAAGCTAAAGAAAAAGGATACGACCTTAAAATTGGTAAGTTCCCATTCTCGGCTTCAGGTAAAGCAAGTGCTGGTGGAAACAAAGACGGATTTGTAAAAGTAATTTTTGATGCAAAATACGGTGAGTGGTTAGGTTGCCATATGATTGGTGCCGGTGTTACCGATATGATTGCTGAAGCTGTTGTAGCCAGAAAATTAGAAACTACAGGTCATGAAGTATTAAAAGCAGTTCACCCACACCCAACCATGAGTGAAGCGGTTATGGAAGCTGTTGCTGCTGCTTACGACGAAGTAATTCATATCTAATACAGACTTTTTAGATAAGTTAAAAATTAGACCATTTATATATAAAAAAGGTTTCAGCAATTACTGAAACCTTTTTTATTTCTTTAAAATTTTAATTTAGACCCAACGGTGAATGATTCCCTTGAACCAGAAGTGAAATCTGTTTTTATGAGATTATCATTTGAAAGTCTATAATTAAATTGAGCATTTAATATCAAATTATTTGTAGGCTCATATTCAATACCAAAGTTTGCATTTAATGAAGGGGAATCAATACCTGTCATTCCGTCCTTAAACAACATTAAATTCGCACCACTAAACAACTTCCACTTTTCGCTTAATTTTACCCTTAACAAAACCGGTAATTCAAATTTTGAATAGATTCCAAAATCAAATGTTTGTGCCCTCTGAAGAACATTTAAATTACTGTTAATTCTAAAAATATTAAAGTCATTGGTTACTTCAAATTTAGAACTACTATCCTGAATCGAGATTTTACTTTGTAAATTCTGCGCATTTAATTGGAAAACTCCAATAAAAGCCAATAAATGAAGTGTTAGTTTTTTACTCATAACTTAAATTCAACACCTAAAGACACCATATCAATATTAGGCCCGACATCAACTGAAGAATCCATATTAAACAGCCTATAGCCCAAAACTATGTCAGTTGATTTAAACAGTTCATATTGAACTTTAGGAGCAAAATAAAAACCACTAGAATAAGGATGAGAATCCATTGCTAATGCATACCCAAAATCTAAACCCAAGGTTAACTTTTCAGTAAAATTAAACCGGCTGGTTAACGCTATTGGGACCATTTTAATATCACCCCTACCGGAAACTTTTAAACCGGATAGATCATATTCGTCACTTTTAACCCAATACGATAGCCCGGTTGTAAAACCAAGATCTAAATTCTTGTTTATATTCACTAAATAAGTTGCATCAAGAGCGAGAGCAAAATTATTTACTCCACCATTCGACCCTACACTTGTAGTGATTTTTAATTCTTGTGCTTGCAATTTAATTAATCCTAAAAATAGGAATAATAGCAGTAAGTTT
Organism: Aestuariibaculum marinum; assembly: GCF_014596975.1. Lineage (GTDB taxonomy): Bacteria > Bacteroidota > Bacteroidia > Flavobacteriales > Flavobacteriaceae > Aestuariibaculum > Aestuariibaculum marinum. The sequence continues at coordinate 569,728 of NZ_JACVXD010000001.1, forward strand.
CTTTTCATGATTGATTTGTTTTATAATTAATAACACAAACCTAAGACTTATTCGTGTTAAAAAACTCACAAAACAATCATAATTAAACTACAATTTAAAGTTAAAAAAGTACTAAATAAAACTCTGAATAGCTAACTCATAACTCTGCAAACCAAACCCAAGAATAACCCCTTTGGCATTTGGAGAAATATACGATTGATGCCTAAACTCTTCTCGACCAAACGTATTTGAAATATGAACTTCTACAACCGGTGTTTCAATACCTTTTATGGCATCACCAATACCTATTGAAGTATGCGTATAAGCGCCAGCATTTAAAATTACCCCGTCGTAACTAAAACCAACTTCGTGTAGTTTATTTATAATTTCACCTTCAACATTAGATTGATAATATTCTAAAGTTATGCCTTCGTATTTCTCTTTAATGGTATCGAAAAACTCTGTAAAGGTTAAACTACCATAAATAGCAGGCTCACGCTTTCCTAATAAATTTAAGTTCGGGCCGTTAATTATAATTATCTTTTTCATTTAAATTTATAATAGACTTATTTAGCTTTTAAAAAATCGATTTGTGTCTTTTCTCCTTTTTTGAGGTTAGACATGGCTTTTAAAGTATTATCACCATCTTTTAGTTCTACAATAACCGTATTAGGCGTTATGCTTCCTTCATTATCAGCATGAATTACAATAGAGGTTTTTCCGCTGGCTAAATCGAGATTAATCAACTTTTGTTTATTGGTCGCTTCAAAATTAGAAAGTAAAGTTTTATTATTTACAGAGATAGTAACTTTATCTCCATCTTCCTTCCCTCCGTCATAAATAATTAAAGACACATTTTCAGATTTTGAAAACACACTCATCGTTTGATCTTTTCTAAGGATATTCAGATTAAGTGAATCCATCATCTTCATGGAGCTTAACTTCTCTTTAATACTATCTGATACACGCTTCGACTTATTAATTTTAGTCATGACCTTATCAAACTTAGCCTCCATTTTCTCTAACGGACTTAACAATATTTCTCCATTAATGCATTTCGTATTATCAGGAAATAGCCCTATAAAATCCGCTTTTATTTTATTAGATTTTTTAAATGTAAAATTGTCTATAGTCGTATTAATAAAACAAAAATCATCCTGCGTTACTGGCGATTTTGTATAAACAATTCCTGTTTCTCTGAAGTTCAATTCCTTTTTGTCTTCATAATATTCGCCACGAATGGTTGATCGCGTCTCATGCTCCCCTCCCATTCCTGTTAACGAATACCCTTTCACCACACCTGATTGCTCTGTTAAAGCAACTTTGTAAGATATGTTAACCGTATCGTTAACCCTTATAAAACCTATATATTCATAATTTTCTTGAGCACGTAAGAATAACGGAAAAACCAATGACAGAAAAATAACTAAGTGTTTATTAGACATATACAGGATTTTTTTATAAATTGTATCAACAAACATAAAATAATTAATTATGAAAATTAAATTTTTACTTACATTATTAGTGACTTTAGTTTCGTACGCTACTAGTTACGCATCTTTCCCTGTAAAAAGAACAGTTACAGAGCTTGCTGGCAATTCAACTACCACTGAAGTATTAACACCAATAGCCTCTGCTGTAGGTGATAATTTAGTCATTGGTATTTTACTTTGGTTCTTCTTAGGATGGGCCGCAGGACACAGATGGTACTACGGAAAACCAATCCTTTGGAACATCGTATTCATTGTTACAGCTATGGGATTAGGTGTTTGGTGGATTATCGATTTAATTAATATGATTACTGGTAGATTCTAAAATTAATTTCATAATTATTTTACCTGCAATCAACCGAAGTTAAATTAATAACCATTAAGTAAATAAATGCTAATTTTACTTTACTAAATAAAAAAGTCGAAAGATATCTTTCGGCTTTTTTATTTCAATCAACAATTAGTTCCTTTGTATAAATTATTAAAACTCTAACAATTTCAGTTTTACTTGTATGAAATGGGAAAATGCCTTAAAAGATTATCAGATGTATTTAAAGATAGAGCGTGGCCTATCTCAAAACTCTATCGATAATTATTCTTTAGACATTAGAAAACTTATAAAGTATTTAGAAGCTCATAATGATGCCATTTCTCCCACTGACATAAAAACCGAAAGCATTCAGCAGTTTGTTTATGAAACCGCTAAAAATGTAAATGCCCGATCACAATCCAGAATCATATCTGGTTTACGTAGCTTCTTTAATTATCTGGTTTTCGAAGATTATAGAGAAACCAATCCTTTAGATCTTATTGAATCACCTAAAATAGGTCGTAAGCTCCCGGACACACTATCCGAAGAAGAAATCGACAAACTTATTGATGCTATAGATTTAAGCAAACCTGAAGGCGAGCGCAATCGTGCTATTTTGGAAACGCTTTATGGCTGCGGGCTTCGAGTAAGTGAACTCATTAATTTAAAACTTTCAGATTTATTCTTTGATGAAGGCTTTATTAAAGTCACAGGAAAAGGAGATAAACAACGTTTTGTACCTATTGTAGAAGTCACACAGAAATTCATTAATATTTACCGTAGCGAAATTAGAAATCATCTTCCTATTCAATCCGGACATGAAGACACCTTGTTTTTAAACAGACGAGGGAAACAGTTAACACGTGCCATGATTTTTACCATCATCAAACAGTTAGCTGAAAAAACAGGCCTTAAAAAAAGTATTTCGCCACATACATTCAGACATTCGTTTGCCACACACCTTTTACAAAACAATGCCGATTTACGTTCCATTCAATTGATGCTCGGTCATGAAAGCATTACCACCACCGAAATTTATGTTCACTTAGATAAAAGTCATTTAACTAAAGTAATTGAACAATATCATCCCAGAAAATAAAAAAGCCTCAACATATGTTGAGGCTTTTTTATTTAAACGATACTTACTTCGCAATATTTACCGCTCTGGTTTCTCTAATAACCGTTACTTTAACTTGTCCCGGATACGTCATATCGGTTTGAACTTTTTGAGATATATTGAATGATAAATCCGCAGCTTTTTGATCATCTACTTTTTCACTTTCAACAATAACACGTAATTCTCTACCGGCCTGAATCGCGTAAGCTTTTTTAACACCGTTAAATCCGAAAGCGATATCTTCAAGGTCTTTTAAACGTTGAATATAACTATCTAACACCTGACGTCTTGCTCCTGGTCTTGCTCCTGAAATAGCATCACAAACCTGAATGATTGGCGCTAATAAAGACTTCATTTCTATCTCGTCGTGGTGTGCTCCAATAGCATTGCATACATCTTCTTTCTCTCCAAATTTCTCAGCCCACTGCATACCTAAAATAGCGTGAGGTGTTTCCATATCTGCTTCTGCATCTGGCACCTTACCTATATCGTGTAAAAGTCCGGCACGCTTCGCTAATTTAGGGTTCAAACCTAATTCCGCTGCCATTACACCACAAAGCTTAGCTACTTCACGTGAGTGTTGTAATAAGTTCTGACCATAAGACGAACGGTATTTCATTCTACCCACCATCTTAATTAATTCTGGGTGTAAGTTGTGAATTCCTAAGTCGATAACAGTACGTTTACCAACTTCAATGATTTCCTGCTCGATTTGCTTTTGTGTTTTTTGAACCACCTCTTCAATACGAGCCGGGTGAATACGTCCATCGGTTACCAACTTGTGTAACGACAAACGTGCTACCTCACGACGCACAGAATCAAAACAAGACAAAATGATAGCCTCAGGTGTGTCATCTACAATAATTTCAACACCAGTAGCCGCTTCAATAGCTCTAATGTTACGTCCTTCACGGCCAATAATTCGTCCTTTAACATCGTCTGATTCGATATTGAATACAGACACACAGTTATCTACAGCTTCTTCTGTTCCGATACGCTGGATGGTGTTTATAATAACTTTCTTAGCTTCCTGTTCAGCTGTTAATTTAGCCTCTTCAAGAGAGCTTTGAATATAAGCCATCGCGTCGTTTCTAGCTTCACCTTTTAAAGATTCTACTAACTGTGCTTTTGCCTCTTCCGCAGATAAACTAGAAATAACTTCAAGTTGTTCTACCTGGCTTTTATGTAAACGATCTATTTCCTCTTGCTTCTTATCTAAAACATCTAGCCTGTGATTGTAATCTTTTAATTTACTTTCAAAGCTATCGTTTAACTTTTTGTTTTTAGCTAATTCACTAGACACCTGAGATTCTTTATCACGTGTACGTTTTTCGGCTTCTGCCATTTTTTTGTCACGTGCTAAAATAACCTTTTCGTGTTCCGATTTAAGTTCTATGAATTTTTCTTTAGCCTGAAGTATTTTATCCTTTTTAATCGATTCGCCTTCACTTTTGGCTTCTTTGATTATTAAACTAGCACTTTTCTTAGCTTCCTTAACCAGTTTAGATGCATTATTTTTTTCTAATACCTTAGCAATAACAAAACCTATTGCTATCCCTAATACTCCCCCTCCTGCAATTAATATAATTGAGTTATCCATTATTGATTTTAGTTGATTTAAACATATAAAAAAGCCCACACCAGTATAAAGTTTTGTATAAACTCCTTAAAAACAAGTTTAGGGCTAACAAGCTGATCAAGGGTCTGCTCAAGGCAGCATGCTTTAACAGCTTAAACTCACCCTTTTTAAAGAATTAACGTTGAGTTTATCAAAAAAAATCACTAATGCAGGCAGTATTTTTAACTTATTTTAAAGAACGTTTAAGAGACTAAATAAGATTGAAGTAAATCGTTTAATGCATTTAATTTATCTTCCACATGTTCGTTTACATGTTCCTTATCGATAGACTTCTGCTCGACCTGAGCCGCAAACTGTAAAGCACACATCGCTAATACATCTTGCTTATCCCGAACAGAATAACTTTGCTCAAATTGCTTAATCATTGTCTCGATGTTTTTAGCTGCTTTACGCAATCCTTCTTCTTGACTCGGGTCAATATTTAAAGGATATACCCTGTTTGCTATAGATAGCTTTATTTTAAGCTTGTCTGACATTGATTTGTTTTATCTTTAATCTGAGAGTTGCGCAATACAATGATCTATATCTCGAATTAAAGCATTTATTTTAAGCTTAGTTTCTCTTTTACTTTCGTCACTGCCAAGTATTGTATTTGCCATTCTAAGCGCTTCGTATTTTTCTTCCCAATTTGTGATATGTTCTTTTTGGGCCGAAATTTCTTGTCTTGAAGCTATCAATTCTTCTTTCAGCTTCGAGTTTTCAAGCTTTAAACGCTCTAATCTATGTAATACTTTGCTAATTTTGCTTTCTAAAGAATCTACAATATCTTCAATATTACCCATTTGCAAATTTCAATACTTATTACACAAAGTTAACATACCTTAGTATAAATAACAATTGTTTTTTAATAAAATTTGAAAATTCTCGTTATTACTCTAAATCAACAAAATGGGTCGATTTTTCTTTTATTTTTGCAGTATAACATCAAATTAACAATTTAGCAACACCTACTTTTTTATGCGATTAGTCCTATTTCTACTTACAACTTTTTCTTTAATTTCTCAGGCTCAAAATATGTACCCTCAAGATTATTTTGGAGATCCTCTTGAAGTGCCTTTAATACTTTCCGGAACCTTTGCCGAGCTGCGCTCCAATCATTTTCATTCAGGATTAGATATTAAAACGCAACAACGAGAAGGATTAAGGGTTCTTGCTTCTGCTGAGGGGTTTGTGAGTCGCATTAAAATTTCTCATTACGGCTACGGAAAAGCACTGTATATAACCCACCCTAACGGATACACTACAGTTTATGCGCATTTACAAAAATTTGCTCCAGAAATTGAAGCCTACATTAAAAAGCGTCAGTACGAAGCCGAATCTTATGAGATTGAACTATTCCCCACTGCTAATGAATTAAAACTAAATAAAAGCGAGCATATTGCCTATAGCGGAAACACAGGGGGATCAGGCGGTCCTCACTTACATTTCGAAATAAGAAATAAAGAAGAACACCCTTTAAACCCTATGCTTTTCGGTATTAATATAGCAGATACAACGAAGCCGACCATAAAATCTATTTATGCCTACGCACTAAACGATTCCTCCTCCGTTAATAATTCAACTGAAAAACAAAAAATAAGATTGATTCCTCTAGCTTCGGGAGATTACAATACCGAAAACATTGAAGCTTATGGGGTGATTGGAATTGGAGTGGAAACTAACGACAGACAAAACTTAGCCGCTAACTCTAACGGGGTTTATCAAATCCAATCCTTTTTAAACGGTAATCAAAATTTTGAAATTAATTTTCAATCTTTCTCCTTTAATGAAACCAGAAATATTAATCAGCTCATAGATTACGAACACTACACTTCAACAAAGCATCGTATTCAGAAACTATTTAACCATAATAATACGTTGAGTTTATACAATTCTGAATTCTATAACGGAAATCTGGTTATTAAAGACAGCACCAACTCAATTTATAAAATTCGAGTGGTCGATTTTGAAAATAATGATGCCTGGGTGACGATTAACATTAAAGGAAATAAAACTTCTACTAAAAAAGCAGAAGAAAAAACACCATATTATATATACGCAAACCAAAGCACCGATTTAAAATCCGGAAACGTAGCTGTTCATTTTTATCCTAACACATTTTACGAAGATTTCTATATGGATTTTAATGTGCAAAATGATACGTTAACGCTTCATGATGATATCATGCCTACAAAGAATAATTTCAACATCAATTTTAATGTGAGTCATTTTAATGATGAAGATAAAGACAAATTGTTTGTTTCAAGATTAGTGGGACGAAACAAAAATTACCCACTTTATACTAGCACCAAACGCGAAGGCGATACTTTAATTGCCAGTACCAAGTATTTAGGTTCTTATACCTTGACAGCAGATACGGTAAAACCGAGTATTACCCCAAAAAACTTTAGAGATGAACAGTGGATAAGCAATTACCGGTTTTTAAAGGTTACAATTGATGATTCCGGATCAGGGATTTCAAACTACAGAGCGACAATTAACGGCAAATGGATTTTAATGGAGTATGATTATAAGACAAAAACACTTACTTTCGATTTTAACGATCATATTTCTACCGAAACAAAAAATAATTTCAAACTTATAGTTACCGATAATGTTGGAAATAGTTCTACATTTGAATCTGTATTCTATAGAAAAAAATAAATAACTTTTGAAAAGCAGATTTCACGTTTTAACCTTATTATTTTTTGCAATATCCTTAACCGGTATATCTCAAACAGCAACTATAAAAGGCATTATTCTAGACGATAACAACTCCCCTGTTCCAAACGTAAATATTAAATGGAACACTAGCGGAACTACAACAAACAATAATGGATTCTATAGTTTTAATATTCCGGCTAATCAAGATATTTCGGTTGAATTCACTCACCTATCCTATAAAAGAATAGCAAGTATTTTCAATCTTAAAAATGGAGAGGTTTTAGAGTTTAATCCTGTTATGAATACGGCTACAGAGCAGATTGCAACGGTAGTTATTAATAATACAAGCCAAAGAGAAGTTGAGGGCATTATCACGTTAAAACCAGAAACTATTAGAAAAATCCCTGGAGCCAATGCTGGTGTAGAAAATTTACTTTTAACACTTCCGGGTGTTAGTAATAACAATGAACTGAGTACCCAATACTCTGTACGAGGTGGGAACTACGATGAAAATCTGGTTTATGTAAACGGTATTGAAGTCTACAGGCCCTTTTTAATTCGCTCTGGCCAACAGGAAGGATTGAGTTTTGTTAATACCGATTTGACGCAAAACGTCGATTTCTCTGCCGGAGGTTTTCAAGCTAAATATGGAGATAAATTATCATCTGTTCTTGACATCACGTATAAAACACCGTACCAATTTGAAGTTAATGGCGATTTAAGTTTACTTGGCGGAAGTGTATCTGTTGAAGGCATAAGTAAAGATTCTAAATTTACAGGTATTGCCGGTGTGCGATATCGCGATAACAGCTTGCTGGTAGATGCTAAGGAAACCGAAACAAATTACCAGCCCTCTTTTGCCGATATTCAAACGTATTTAACGTATAAGTTTTCGAATAAATTTCATTTGAGCTTTTTAGGAAACGCTTCTATAAACAAATACAATTACCAACCGGAAACGCGACAAACCAACTTCGGAACCTTCAGCGATCCCATAGCGCTTTTGGTATTTTATGAAGGTCAGGAAAAAGATCAATATCGCACCTTTTTCGGCGCTTTTAAAGGAACGTATTTTGCAAACGACAACCTGAATTTAAAATTACTAGCCTCAACTTACCATACTACCGAGGAAGAGTATTTTGATATTCTGGCACAATACAGATTAGGAGAAGTTAATACCGATATTGGTGGCGAAAATTTAGGTGATGTTGAATACAGCCGTGGTATAGGAAGCCAATTAAACCACGGTCGAAATGACCTAGATGCTTTAATAAGCAACTTTGAACACAAAGGTGATTATAAGATTGATGACAACCGTTTTGAATGGTCTGTAAAATATACCCATGAAGATATTCGCGACCGATTAATCGAATGGGAAGTTATCGATTCGGCAGGATTTTCTATTCGTCCTCCAAAACTTTCTCCAAACGAACAACCTTATGTCGCTTATTCTGGTCCGTTAGAAGCTTTTCAGAATGTACGAAGCATAAACAAAACCCAAATAGACCGTATACAGGCGTATTTACAATGGAGTAAACGCAGTACTATTGGGTCGAGTGATGTCTGGTATAATGCCGGAGTTCGAGCACACAACTGGTCGGTTAATGGTATGGGTATTGAAAAATCAAATCAAACGGTTTTTAGCCCAAGAGCTCAGTTTGCGATTAAACCAGACTGGAATAAAGACATGTTATTTAGGGTAGCAACTGGTCTCTATTATCAGCCGCCTTTTTACAGAGAACTTCGTGATGCCAACGGACTAGTTCAGCCTAATGTTAAAGCACAACAATCCTATCATATTGTTCTAGGAAATGATTACAGTTTTAAAATGTGGGACAGACCTTTTAAACTGACTTCCGAAGCTTATTATAAACACCTTAATGATGTAAACCCATACACCATTGAGAACGTTCGTATTCGCTACCGAGCATCTAACAATGCCAAAGCATACGCTTACGGACTAGATATGCGTTTAAACGGGGAGTTTGTACCTGGTACTGAATCGTGGTTTAGTTTCGGGTATCTAAAAACCGAAGAAAACATTGATGATCGTGGCTATATTGCCAGGCCAACCGATCAAAGATTAAAATTCGCTGCCTTGTTTCAAGACTACGTACCTAATGTTCCTAATTTAAAAGTGTATTTGAATTTAGTATATAATACCGGATTGCCGGGAGGCTCTCCAAGTTATGCTGATGTTTACGAATATCAAACCCGATTACCAGATTACAAACGCGCCGATTTAGGTTTACAATTTGTTCTGGTAGATGCCAACAAACAATTTAACAGTGGCTGGAAAAAACCATTTAAGGCTTTATCTTTTGGTTTCGAAATTTACAACATATTCGATGTACAAAACTCCATCACCAACACCTGGGTACGCGATGTATACACCAAAAGACAATATGGCATTCCGAATTATTTAACGCCGAGAGTATTTAATGTTAGAACAACTATGAAGTTTTAACCTATTAGGTAAAACTCCTGAAAATTATTCTATTATTTGGAAAGCGTTTTTAAAACATCGACCACATAATCGATTTCTTCTTTTGTATTGAAAACACTAAAAGAAAAGCGTAATGCAGGCTTTTGCAAATCTTCAGCATTTAAAATTTCAGAAAGTACATGCGATTTTTGGCTACTTCCACTTTGGCAGGCACTCCCTCTGGAACAAGCTATACCTTTTAAATCCAGTTGAAATAAAATCATAGACGCATCAACCTTCGAACTTGGTAAACGTAAATTTAACATGGTATTGGTGCTTTGTTCTAAATCGCCAGATTGCCCATTAAACTTAATATCAGAGATGCCTTTTAATAGTTCTTCTTTAAAGTAAGCTTTTAAATCCCGTAAGTAACTTTGCTCTGTTTCTAAATTATCGCAAGACAATTTTAAAGCCTTCTCCATACCTACTATATTATGAACACTTTCGGTGCCTGCACGTAAACCTCGCTCCTGCTCGCCTCCAAAAATTAATGGATGTAAACCTGAATCCTTTCGCACATATACAAACCCAATCCCTTTTGGTCCATGAAATTTATGTGCCGAAGCTGCCAAAAAATCAACTTTAATTTCTTCTAAATTTAATTGATAATGACCTACAGACTGCACAGCATCACTATGAAATAAAGCGTCGTATTTTAGGCACAAATCTGAAACTTGCTTAATATCTAAAATATTACCAATCTCATTATTTATATGCATCAAACTCACCAGAGTTTTGCTTTCAACATCTAACAAAGTTTCTAAATGCAGGTAATCAACATCTCCGTTTTCATCAAGGTTTACATAACTCACCTGTATTTCATACTCCCTTTTTAGTGCTTCAACAGTATGTAAAACAGCATGATGCTCTATTTTTGAAGTAATAATATGAGTTACTTTTAAATCGCGAACCGCCGACCTTAAAATTAAATTATCGGCCTCGGTGCCTCCCGAAGTAAATACAATCTCACCAGCCGAACAGTTTAAATACCCCGCTATGGTCTTTCTTGACTTCTCTAAAAGCACTTTAGCTGAGCGACCAAAACTATGTGAAGATGATGCATTTCCGTAGTTTGTTTTCATTACTTCAGAAATCACATCTACAACTTCGCTCCTAATTGGCGTTGTTGCTGCATTATCAAAATAAACCTGTTGCATAATTGTATTTTTCATCACAAAATTACTTAGAATAAAATTATTGACAATATGCTACGTTATAAAATACAATTCGTTTATTTTTGCCTTAAAACCCAAATAGAATGCGTAAAATATTTTTTGCTTTAACTACCCTAAGTTTATTAACCTATTCGGCTTGTGATGATGGTGACGTACTTGATGTCGAATTCGACTTTGATGATGAATTTTCGGTATGTACAGGAACAAATGGCTTAGTATTCTACAAAACAAAAAACGATCCTTCTGAATCTTTATCAGTTAGAATTTCTGAAATAAACAGCCTTAGTGAAATTTTAGCTGTTGGAGACGATAACATTTTCGCAGACACCTTAAGTTTATCGGCTACAAATACCTTCAACTACAGAACATACAGTAACACTTCTTTGCCAAGTGATTTGTTTTGTAACGACATTCCAAATTCTGAAGTAAGAATTTTAGAGGACTATGAAGCGACCAGCGGTTATGTTATTATCAGAACTGAATTGACAGAAGATGATAACGACGGAATCCCTGCTATACTTGAAGATAGGAATGGTAACGGCGATTTAACAGATGATGACACCGATAATGATGGCATTCCTAATTATTTAGATGCCGATGATGATGGTGATAATATTTTAACAAAAGATGAAAACCCAGACCCTAATGGGGATAACAATTTAGATGATGCGCAAGACACCGATGGAGATGGTATTCCGGACTATTTAGATAATGATGATGATGGTGACGGTGTTTTAACGCGTGATGAGGAGAACGAATCGCAAGACAATAACCCTGCTAACGATATTACTAACCCTGATGCGGGACCAGATTACCTTAATCCTGAAGTAAATACAACTGTGTCTGCTACCTCATACAGAGCTCACAATATTACCAAAGCATACAAAGTAACCTTAACCGTTTACGATATAGATTTAAGAGTCATTTCTTTTGACGTTTTAGAGTTTGGAACTTTAGATGATTCTGAAATTAGTAACAGTTTAAAATCAGAAACCTTATCGCCTGTATTTAATTAATCAGGCGTATTTTGGTAAATATAAACCTCGGTAGCACCTAAACCGTATTTTTGATAATTGGCATCATAGAATCTCACGTTGTTATAGCGACCAAACAAGTATTCTAATTCGGTTCTTAAAACACCTTCTCCAACACCGTGAATGAATACGATTTTCTGAATACGCTTATTAATCGCGAATTCCAGTTGTCGTCGGGCGGTATCTAATTGCAAGGTTAACATATCGTAATTACTCATACCTCTTGATGATTTCACCAACTGATGAATATGCAGATCGACTTCCATAGTTGGCTCATAACGATCTTTTGCACGTTTCTTAGGTTGTTGAGTTCGTTTTTTCGAAGCTTCCTTTTCCTGAATTGCCTGACCAATACCTACAGAAGACGATAACGTTTCCTTTATCGACTTGCTGGATGTTGTCTTGACCAATTCGTCAGCTTGAAAACGCAACAAAAACCCATCGTCTGTTTCAATTGAAATGGTATTGCCCTCAACCTGCTTTACCACACCAGACATATCCTCATCTAAAACCAAAACTGTATCCCCTACCTTAAACGACATGCTTTTTAGTTTTCGTTATCTTCTGTATACTCTTCCTCACTGTTTTTACTTGGAATAGTTTTAGATATCCTGTAAACACCGGTCATTAAAATGATAATTCCTGCTATTAAAACATACTGATTTTGTTCTTCTCCTGCCTTCGAATATATGGCCACAATGGCTCCTAAAACAATCAGTATATAATTTATGTATTTCATTATTTAAAACAACTTTTAGTTAAGTTCTAATTTTTTAAAGAGTTCAATAAACTTATTATTTTCTGCAAAATTACATTAAAAATTTGGAGAGCAATCCTTCATTTCGCAAATAAGCTACCTTACTTTTAAGTATCAATTGCTAGTGAAAGAAAATCAATTATTTAGCAATATTTTCTGATAAACAGGAAGAATTAACTTTAAAGAACCTTTTATTTTTATAAATTTGGATTATTATAGTTACAAAATATGCAAGGTTTAGAAGAATACATGTTACCCTGTTTGAATAAGAAATTGTTCGGTATGGAGTGTATGGGTTGCGGTATGCAACGTTCGCTTTCACTGTTACTTCATGGCGAATTTATTGCCGCATTTAAAATGTATCCTGCTATTTATACTTTAATTCCTTTAATGGGGATTATCTTCTTAAATTTTATATTTAAAATTAAATACGCGAATAGAATTATAACTGTTCTTGCTGTTTTGTCTGTAATTATAATTATTCTTTCATTCATCATTAAACAAACTTATCATTAATTAAATTTAACTTATGAAAAAACAACTTAACCCTACACTTGTTTATGTATTATCTATTTTCGGACTTTTATGCTGCTGTTTTGGCGGTTTAGGGTTTGTATTATCGCTTCCTGCTTTTTTAATTGCTAATAGCAAAGTTAAAAATGCTGAATTAGCTCCTGATGATTATGAAGGAAATATTAGCGCAATGAAAACTGCAAAAATTGTTGCGTTGGTCATTTTAGTTATCAATATTTTATATTTCGTTACTACCATTTACCGTATTGCAACTGTTGGATGGGATGAAATAATGAGACAATCTCAAGAAATCATGGAACAAATCCAAAATCAATAAGATTTAACAAAAAAGAGCGACCATTTGGTCGCTTTTTTTATTTCATAATTTACTTTTCAAACTGTTTTAGCGTTTTAGTAATGATATTTACGCAATCTAATAACTGCTCTTCAGTCATTACCAAAGGTGGTGCAAAACGAATAATATTTCCGTGTGTAGGTTTGGCTAACAAACCATTATCACGTAATGCCAAACAGATATTCCAGGCGGTATCACTATCTTCACTATCATTAATCACAATAGCATTTAACAAGCCTTTACCTCTCACTAAATTAGCAATAGAACTCGTTTCAATGTATGTATTCAACTCTCTTCTAAATAACTGCCCCAAAGATTCTGCTCTTTCAGCAAGGTTTTCTTCTTTGACCACTTCTAATGCTGCGATGGCTACAGCTGCCGCTACAGGGTTCCCTCCAAATGTACTTCCGTGGTTTCCAGGCTTAATCACGTTCATTACGTTATCGTTAGCTAACACAGCACTTACAGGATAAGCACCTCCGCTTAAAGCCTTACCTAAAATTAAAAGGTCTGGTGTGACATTCTCATGATTTACAGCCAATAATTTCCCAGTGCGGGCAATACCGGTTTGTACTTCATCGGCTATAAACAAGACATTGTATTGTTCACACAAGGCTTTTGCTTTGGCTAGGTAACCTTCACTAGGCACATAAACACCAGCCTCACCTTGAATAGGCTCAACTAAAAATCCCGCAACGTTTTTATTATTTTGTAATGCGTTCTCTAAAGCTGCTAAATTGTCATATTCAATTTTAATAAACCCTTTAGTATATGGTCCGAAATTCTCACGAGCTACAGGATCGTTAGAGAATGAAATGATTGTTGTTGTTCTTCCGTGGAAGTTATTTTCACACACAATAATTTCAGCCTCGTTTTCATCGATACCTTTAACCTCATACGCCCATTTTCTACAAATTTTCAAAGCCGTCTCAACCGCTTCAGCTCCCGTATTCATTGGTAATAACTTATCAAAACCAAAATAATCACAGGCAAACTTTTCATATTTACCCAGCATATCGTTGTAAAATGCTCTGGATGTCAACGTTAATACTTTAGCCTGCTCTGTCATGGCATTGATAATTTTCGGGTGACAATGCCCTTGATTCACTGCCGAGTACGCAGATAAAAAATCGTAATACTGTTTGCCTTCTATGTCCCAAACATGAACCCCTTCACCTTTACTTAACACCACGGGTAACGGGTGATAATTATGAGCGCCATACTTGTTTTCTAAATCGATTGCTTGCTGCGATGTTAATTCTTTTAAAACAGCCATTTTAATATAATTTAAATTGATAAAATAACCATTCCTACTGTACCTTTATCCTTCCGAAGTCCTCGAAAATTCAGCGTGGGAGAGAAATCATCCCTAGGGCTCGCAAATTAATAAATATAACTTGCTTCAGAAAATTTAACGTTCATTATCCTGTTAGTTCCTTTCTAAACCAAAATTTCTGTTAAACTAAATGCAAATAAACCAATTTTTATTTCCGGCTATTATTATTTTTGCAGCATGTCTAGAAAAAAGAGAAAACAAATATTTACAAACGTAGAAGTTGTAGATGCTGGAGCTAAGGGTAAAACCGTTGCCAAAGCACCAGATGGGAAGGTTATTTTTTTACCTAATGCCGTACCTGGCGATGTAGTTGATGTGCAAACATTTAAAGCTCGTAAAGCCTATTACGAAGGCAAAGCAACGGTATTCCATAAATTATCAGATAAACGTACCGAACCTGCCTGCGAGCATTTTGGTGTTTGTGGTGGTTGTAAGTGGCAGGACATGGCCTATGAGCATCAATTATATTATAAACAAAAGGAGGTTACCAATAACCTAACCCGTTTAGGGCATATTGAGCTACCGGAAGTAACCCCTATTTTGGGGTCGGCTAAGCAATATTTCTACCGTAATAAAATGGAATTCTCATTTAGCGATAGCCGTTGGTTAACTTTAGAAGAAGTTCAATCTGGAGAAGATGTAGGTGATAGAAATGCTTTAGGGTTTCATATTCCTGGCATGTGGGATAAAATTCTTGATGTAAAGACATGTCATTTACAGCAAGATCCTTCAAATGATATTAGAAATTCCGTTAAGAACTTCGCGATTGAAAACGGCTTGGATTTTTTTAACACACGTAACCAAACCGGGTTATTACGAACCATGATGATTCGTACGTCCACGACCGGAGACATTATGGTGTTAATTCAATTCTTTAAAGAAGACAAAAACCAACGTGAATTATTATTAGATTTTATTGCTGACAAATTCCCTGCAGTGACCTCTTTATTATACGTTATTAACGGAAAAGCGAATGACACCATTTACGATCAAGAAGTTATTTGCTACAAAGGCGACGATCATATTTTTGAAGAAATGGAAGGCTTAAAATTTAAAATTAACGCGAAGTCCTTCTACCAAACTAATTCAGAGCAAGCCTTCGAACTTTATAAAATTACCAGAGATTTTGCAGACTTAACAGGCGACGAACTGGTTTACGATTTATATACCGGAACCGGAACCATCGCTCAATTCGTTTCTAGAAAAGCTAAAAAAGTGGTTGGTGTTGAAGCTGTGCCAGATGCCATTTTAGCGGCTAAAGAAAATGCCGAACGCAATAATATTACCAATTGCGAGTTTTTTGTAGGAGACATGAAAAATGTGTTCAATCAGGAATTTATCGATACACATGGTGTTCCAGATATTATTATTACCGATCCACCACGCGATGGTATGCATAAAGATGTGGTGCAACAAATATTAAATATTTCACCAAAGCGTGTGGTTTATGTTAGCTGTAATAGTGCAACCCAAGCCAGAGATTTGGCCTTAATGAACGACATGTTTAAAGTGATTAAAACACAAGCGGTTGACATGTTCCCACAAACATTTCACGTAGAAAATGTTGTGTTACTAGAAAAACGTTAATTAGTTTTAAATCCCTAAATTGCCAATCTGAAGACATTTTCAGAAACCTATTTAAAATTAAGAATGAAATACTTAAAATTTATTTCTTTAGTTGTTATAGCGCTTTTAATAGGCATTAATATCAGTTGTGAACGTGACGATATTTGTCCTGACGGCACACCTACAACACCAAATTTAATTATTGATTTTTACGATGTAAACAATCAGGAAAGCAAGAAAAATGTTTTCAATTTAGTATTGTATGGCATTGATGATGAAGGTAACCCTGTCCTTCCGGCTATTGCGGTTGGTAGTTCAACAAACACCTTATCTCTTCCGCTAAAAACCTACACGAATTCAACACAATTTGTACTTCATAAAGATTACGCTGTAAACAATAATGGTACACCAGATAACACCTCTGATGATTTTATTGAAGGTAACTCCGATTTAATCACTATTAATTACAGCCGAGAAGAAGTTTACGTATCACGTGCCTGTGGTTACAAAACCATTTTTAAAAACGTAACACTTAATATTGAAGACGATAGCGACAACTGGATTCAAGCCAGACAACCATTAACCGATAACCAATCTGTAGAAGATGAAACAACAACGCATTTCAATTTATATCATTAGTAGTATCGCGTGCTTACTGTTGTTTTGTTACTCTGTAAATGCTCAAAACGATAGTATTCCAAGTGTTGCTAACGATTCGGTAAAAGTGAAACTTAAATATGGGTTACGTGTTGGTGGTGACTTGGGAAAATTGATTCGTTCTACCATCGATGATGAATACAGCGGATTTGAAATTTCAGCCGATTACCGAATCAAACAGAAATTGTATATCGCTGGGGAATTAGGTTACGAAGAAAAAAACACAGTTAACGATTATCTTGATGTAAGCACCAAAGGAGGTTATATTAAAGGTGGTATTGACTACAACATGTACCAGAACTGGCTGGATATGGACAATATGATTTACTTCGGGTTTCGTATTGGTGGAAGTAGTTTTAGTCACGACTTAAATAATTATACCGTTTACAACACGACGCAATACTGGAATCAGTTTTCATCTACAGAAGCAAGAACCTACGATGGTTTAACAGCCTTTTGGAGTGAAATAATTTTAGGAATAAAAGTTGAAGTTTTAACTAACCTATATCTAGGATTGAATGCTCAGCTTAAATTCTTGGTTGCAGAATCAGATCCTGGAAATTTTGAAAATATTTATATCCCCGGATTTCATAAAACTTACGACAGTAGCGGCATAGGTGTTGGCTATGGTTATACGGTATCTTATAGAATTCCACTTTACAAAAAAGAGAAATAACTTAAACCATATAAAAACACATCAAACCCTTATGTTTTATTTATAAGCAGAAGGGTTTTCTATTTCAAAACACTCATTTAACAGCTTCAAATCAATACTTTAAATAATATTTTTTAAATAAAATTTCATAAAAAATATTTAAACTTCTTCATTTAAAAATTATATATCTTTGTTTTAAATTAATAGTTTAAAATGCCTAAAAACACTTACAAGATTGCGGTTATTCAGTTAAACTTGAATAACACACCTGAAAACAATTTAAAAAAATGTATTCAGTGGGTAAAAGATGCTGCTAAGCAAGGTGCTGAAGTTATCTCCTTACCCGAACTTTATAGTAGCCACTATTTTTGTCAGAGTGAAGATGTCGATAATTTCGCTTTCGCGGAACCACTATACAGTACATCTTTTAACGCGTTTAGCGCTTTAGCAAAAGAACTGGGTGTGGTTATTATTGTGCCGTTTTTCGAAAAAAGAATGGCAGGTGTTTATCACAACAGTGCTTATATTATTGATACCGATGGTTCTGAAGCCGGACTTTACCGTAAAATGCACATCCCGGACGATCCGCATTTCTATGAAAAATTCTACTTTACGCCTGGCGATATCGGGTTCAAGTCCTTCCCGACTAAAAAAGGAAATATTGGAACACTAATCTGCTGGGATCAATGGTATCCTGAAGCAGCGCGCTTAACCGCATTGCAAGGTGCCGAAGTATTATTCTACCCTACCGCTATTGGTTGGCATCCACAGGAAAAAGCTGAATTTGGAGAAAACCAACAAGGCGCCTGGATGAATGTTATGCGTGGTCATGCCGTGGCTAATGGTATTTATGTGGCAGCTGCTAACCGTATTGGCTTAGAAAAATATTTACCAGATACTAATGGCATCGAATTTTGGGGATCATCTTTTATTGCTGGCCCTCAAGGAGAAATTTTAGCACAGGCATCGGTAG
Organism: Aestuariibaculum marinum; assembly: GCF_014596975.1. Classification (GTDB taxonomy): domain Bacteria; phylum Bacteroidota; class Bacteroidia; order Flavobacteriales; family Flavobacteriaceae; genus Aestuariibaculum; species Aestuariibaculum marinum. The sequence goes on from NZ_JACVXD010000001.1 coordinate 588,412, forward strand.
ATCAGGAAGAAATATTAATCGCTGAAGTAGATTTAAGCCTACAGGAAAACGTACGTCAGAACTGGCCGTTCTTGAGAGACCGTCGTATCGACAAATACGGAGATATCACTAAAAGAGCGATCGATTAATGAATACAGAGCAATGGATTTTCCCTGCTGAATGGGAACAACAACAAGCTGTTTTATTATGTTTTCCTCATAACGGAAACGACTGGCCAGGAAAATACGAAGCCATTCAATGGGCGTTTGTCGAATTTATTAAAAAAGTAGCTTCTGTTGAAGGGGTTATTGTTGTTGTGGCTACCGATAAGCTGAAAGATAAAGTTAGTAGTATGCTGAAGATGGCGCATGTAAATATGGAACATGTGTTGTTCATTATACATAAAACCAATCGTAGCTGGATGCGCGACTCTGGACCTATTATTGTTAAAAAAGGGGCTGAACGTCGAGCTTTAAATTTCAATTTTAACGGATGGGCAAAATATTCTAATTTTAAGTTAGACAAGCACGTTCCTAAAAAAGTAGCTGACTTTTTAAATGTACCTCTTAAACAAGTGACCTACAAAGGAAAACCTGTAATTGTTGAAGGTGGCGCAATAGACGTGAATGGAAAAGGAACCTTGCTTACTACCGAAGAATGTCTGCTCCACCCTACTATTCAGGTTAGAAACGAAGGATTTACAAAAGAAGATTACGAAGCTGTTTTTAAAGAATATCTTGGAGTTACAAACGTGATTTGGTTAGGCGATGGAGTTGAAGGTGATGACACACATGGCCATGTTGATGATTTAGCGCGTTTTGTAAATGAAGATACCATTATCACGGTAGTTGAAGATAATCCTGAAGACGCTAATTTTAAGCCACTTCAGGATAATTTAAAGCGTTTACAAGCATCTAAATTAGAAAATGGTAAAACTCCAAATATTGTAACCTTACCAATGCCGAAACGTTTAGATTTCGATGGTATTCGTTTACCGGCAAGTTATGCTAACTTTTTAATCATTAACAAAGCGGTTTTAGTACCAACTTTTAATGATTCGAAAGACCGTATAGCGTTAAATATTATAGCCGATTGTTTCCCTGACAGGGAAATTATAGGTATTTCGGCAACCGATTTTATCTGGGGATTTGGCACACTGCACTGTTTAAGTCAGCAAATTCCTGAATAGTTTCAATTTTACTTAAAATCAGAAATCCAGCATTGTTGGTTTTTACTAACATTAACTGGATTTTTTAGTTTTAAAGTTAGTTTTTACCAACACAGACATAATAATTATTTCATATTTCATTTAAAATTATTACTTTTGAGTTAGAAAATACCAACATTAATTAGCGTTTAAATTAATAATTATGGTAAATACTAACACTAATTGGACTTCCATGAGCGATCAAGCTATCGTTGAAGCTATAGGAGGTTATGTAAAACATCAGCGTTTAAACCAGGATAAAACACAAGCTCAAATTGCTGAAGCCGCTGGCGTAAACCGTTGGACGATCAGTCAGATTGAGAAAGGCGAAGCTATTTCTTTAACCTCTCTTATTCAAATATTACGGGCTTTAGATACGCTTCATGTGTTCAGCAACTTCAAAATTGAACAGCAAATCAGTCCGTTGGAATTAGCCAAACTCGAAAAACAAAAACGCCAACGCGCGAGAAATAAAAATACCAATCCCCAAACCGACAGTGAATGGTAAGCACAAAAACAGCCTTTGTAAAAATATGGAATCAGGTGGTTGGCGCCGTTTCTTGGAACGACGACACCGGTCTTGCCAGCTTTGAATACACACCCGAATTTAAAGCTTTAGGCATAGAACTATCTCCCGTTAAAATGCCGACACAATCCGGCACACAAATATTTTCGTTCCCAGAACTTCGCGTTTCCAGACATGGCGACTACGACACCTTTAAAGGTTTGCCAGGCTTACTTGCCGATGTGCTACCCGACAAATACGGAAATCAACTTATCAATAGTTGGCTTGCACAACAAGGACGACCAGAAAACAGCATGAATCCTGTGGAGCAATTGTGTTTTATTGGTACGCGAGGCATGGGGGCTCTTGAATTTGAACCTACACAACTTAAACCCAACAAAAACACCTTTGAAGTAGAAATTGATAGTCTGGTAGATATTGCACAACGCATGCTTCATAAACGTGAAGACTTTGAAACCAATATCAATAAGAATGAACGCCAGGCGATGCTCGACATTCTAAAAATAGGAACCTCTGCTGGGGGTGCCAGACCAAAAGCTATTATTGCCTACAATAAAAAAACGGGGCAGGTTCGCTCAGGACAAACCAATGCGCCTAAAGGCTTTGAACACTGGCTGATTAAACTAGACGGTGTTAGCGACGCCCAGTTTGGAGAAAGTCAGGGCTACGGACGAATTGAAATGGCATACTACAATATGGCAATAGATTGCGGTATTGATATGATGGAATCTATACTTTTAGAAGAAAATAATCGTGCCCATTTTATGACCAAGCGTTTTGATCGCGAAGGCAACGATACCAAACACCATATTCAAACCTGGTGCGCTATGCAACATTACGATTTTAACGAGATGCATAGCTTCAGTTATGAACAGCTATTCCAGACCATGCGTATTCTAAGACTCCCATACCCTCAAGCCGAACAAATGTTCAGACGTATGGTATTTAATGTTATTGGTAAAAACTGTGACGACCACACTAAAAACTTCGCATTCCGATTAAAACAAGATGGTGTTTGGGAACTAGCTCCAGCCTACGATATTTGTTTTGCTTACCGTCCGGGAAGCGTTTGGGTTAGTCAGCATGCTTTAAGCATAAATGGAAAACGCAAAGACATTAACAGACAAGATTTACTAACGGTAGCGAAAAGCATGAATATTAAAAAAGCGGATGCTATAATTAGTCAAATAAACAATGTCATAGCTAATTGGAATACCTATGCTGAAGCCGTAAATGCTAAACCTGAACTAAGAGACAACATCGCTAATAATTTAGAGTTGATGTAACTTAATTCCCTGTCATTCTGAACTCGTTTCAGATTCTGAAAAAAATTCAGAATGACAAAACAAGTTTTAAAATCCCTGCTTTCTATTACTTCATATACTTTCCTTTCTTACTTCCGGCGTATATCTCATATTTTACTAAACGAGACTCTAATTTAGCATTGAACAACTGAATTTTACGAGATGGACGTAAGCCGACAAATTTCAAGGCTTCCAAATTACTTGTTATAAACCAGGCATCTGTATTCGGGTAGTTTTGTTTTAAGGTATCTCCAATGTTTTTATAAAACTCTTGCAAATCGATATTTAAACGCTCACCATATGGCGGATTAAATACCATATGCAATTTTCTTTCGCCTCCTTTTTGAGTTTTAAAGAAATCTTCATGTTTCACGGTTATAAAATCATCAAGCTCGGCATTTTTAATATTTTCCTGAGCTTTCTTTACAGCACTCGGTGCTTTATCATAACCTGTAATGGTATAATGGAAATCACGTGTTTTGTTCAATAAAGACTCTTCAATTTTCTCAAACAAATCGACATCCCAGTCTTCCCAACGCTCGAAAGCAAATTCTTTACGCATTAAGTTTGGCGGAATATTACAGGCAATCATCGCGGCTTCGATAAGCATGGTACCACTACCACACATCGGATCCATAAAGTCTGATTGTCCATCCCAACCCGACAACATAATTAGTCCGGCAGCAAGCACCTCGTTAATTGGCGCAATATTGGTCGCTAACTTATAACCACGCTTATGTAATGAATCTCCTGAAGAATCTAGCGAAATGGTACACTGGTTTCTATCGATACGTACATTGACTTTTAAATCTGGAAATTTTAAATCTACGTTCGGACGCTGCCCTGTGGTATCTCTAAATTTATCGACAATAGCATCTTTTGCTTTTTGAGCTATAAACAAGGAATGTTTAAATAAATCAGAGTGTATTGTAGCATCAATAGCTAAAGTTCCGGTTGGTTTCAGGTATTCGCTCCAGTTCATAGCGTATATTTTATTATACAACTCCTGTTCGCTGTTTACCGTAAAACTTTTAATGGGTTTTAAAATTTTGATAGCCGTACGTAGTCCGAGATTTGCCTTATACATAAAGCCTTTATCGCCAACAAACGACACACTTCGCACGCCCTTTTTAATGTGTTGCGCACCAAGTTGTGTTAATTCTTTTTCTAACAAATCTTCAAAACCAAACAAGGTTTTGGCTACCATTTCGAAATTTTCTCCCATTTTTTTATCAGACTTACTGTGTATTCTTCTTTAATAGAATGCAAAAATAGCGTAATTTTGCGTGAATTTAATGATAATCTGAATTTAGGTTAAGGATTGAAGTGACATCCTTTTTTATAAGTAGCCGTAAGTGAACTTATTAAAAAGATATAACGAAAAGCCTGACCCGAAACTTTTTCGGGGAACCCACAAAACATATATGAGCAAAGACACAACGCAATGGTTTTCTTCATGGTTTGATACACCATTTTACCATATTTTATACAAAGACCGTGACGATAGTGAAGCGCAACATTTTATGGATACGCTTACTGAATATTTAAACCTTCCGGAAGACGGTACCATTCTAGACCTACCTTGCGGACGCGGACGTCATGCAGTGTATTTAAACTCCTTAGGTTACGATGTTACAGGTGCCGATTTAAGCGAAAACAGTATTGCTTTTGCCAAACAATTTGAAAACGACAGTTTACATTTTGCAGTTCACGATATGTGTAAACCATTTAGTAAAAAGTTTGATGCAGTTTTTAATCTATTTACCAGTTTTGGATATTTTGATAAAGATGAAGACAATCTGAACACCATAAAAGCCATTAAAGAAGATTTAAACGACTTTGGATTTGGGGTTATTGACTTTATGAATAGTGAATATATCATTGATAATCTGGTACCAGAAGAAACTAAAACGGTTGAAGGTATTACCTTTAACCTGAAACGTTACGTGGAAGATGGTTATATTGTAAAAGATATAAGTTTTACGGCTGATGGTGAAGATTATAATTTTCAAGAACGCGTAAAAGCGTTTAGCCTTAATGATTTTGAAGCCTTTTTTGAAGAAGCCGGAGTCTTTTTACTTGACGTGTTTGGTGATTATAAATTGCGTAAATTTAGCCCTAAAACGTCTGAACGTTTAGTCATGATCTTTAAATAAATCGCTTTACTGAGTTATACATTTAATGAATAAATTTTTATTTCCTTTTTTAGCTGTTGTTATCGGTTTTGTTCTTGCTCAAATAACCAGCAAACAAAAATCCGTTAATACCAAACTATTATTGTCTTTTAGCGGTGCATTTTTACTGGCGCTTACCCTATTTGAATTATTACCAGAAGTCTATCATCATTTAGACTCTAAACTGGCCGGTGTTTATATCGTTTCGGGTATTTTACTGCAATTGGTTTTAGAGTTATTCTCTAAAGGAGCCGAACACGGACACGTACACGTTCATAAAGAAGACACCACATTTCCGTGGTCGCTATTTATTAGTTTGTGCTTACACAGCTTTTTAGAAGGTTTTGCTATACACGACCACAACGATATGGTTTATGGTATTTTAATCCATAAAATCCCGGTAGCTGCAATTATAACCATGTTTTTATTGCAATCGGAGTACAAAAAAATTCAAATTGCAGGATTCTTAACCGTATTCGCATTAATGACCCCACTGGGAACTTTAATTTCAATAACTTCTGAAGCTGTTGCCCATTACTCTCAAGTGTTTAATGCTATTGTTATTGGGGTGTTTTTCCATATTTCAACAACCATTTTATTTGAAAGTTCTGATGGGCATAAATTCAACTTATCTAAATTTATCTCTATTATTTTAGGTGTTGGTATAGCGTATTTAATCTAATAAAAAAACAGTAATTAAACGTGTTTAGTAAAGAAGAATCGAGAAAATTAAAACAAGAGTTTTGGACGAGCTTCGGAAAATCGTTTCCAAGAAAATGGATTTTATACCATACAAAACTGAAAGGTTTTAGCTTTAAATTCTACTTCGATAATAAAAAAGCATTAGTCGCTCTTGATGTTGAAGACGATTTGGAATACCGTATTAAATACTGGGAAAAATTAGAGGCATTAAAATCGATTTTGCTTGATGATTATTTACCCGATGCCATTTACGATGAAACCTATTTTCTGGATAACGAAAAGGAAATCTCCAGAATCTATGTCCCCTTAGAGCAAAAAGTGTCTATTCATAACAAAAATACCTGGCGCGATGTGATGGAGTTTTTTAACGAAAAAATGACCTTATTCGAAGCGTTTTTTGAAGAATATAAAGACGTTATTGAAGGCTAATCCATCTGCTTTTTCATAAGGTAATCGTCCATAATAAATCCGTTACCTATATCAGCTACAATTGGCCCTGCATTTATAAAGCCTAATTTTTCATAGGCTTTAATCGCTATTTCGTTATTAATGTTTACCGTTAATCGAATGGTTTTTAGACTATAACTTTTTGCTTTCTCTTCAACAAACTGCATTGCCTTTTTGGCAATTCCTTTACCTCTATATGATTTCAGGACATAAATCTTACTTAAAAACAAAGTGTCTGGTTCGGTTTTAATGCCAATATACCCAGCTGGAGTTTCATTATAAAATACTGTAAAATATTGCATCCCATCCGCAACTTGCTGTTGCATTGCTTCAGCCGACTGAAACTTCTTCAACATATAATCGATTTGTGGCTTCCCCACTATAAGAATATAATGCTCTCGCCAAATAATATGGGCTAAAGATTCTATAACTTTAAACTCTTGATTGGTTGACGCTAATTGAATATTAATCATATTAAATCACATAAAAGAATATCATAAAAAAATGGCAAACGGCACCAGCCAAAACAAACAAATGCCAGATGACATGGTTATAAGGGATTTTTTCAATGGCATAAAACACAATGCCTACTGTATATGCTAATCCGCCAGCAAATAACAATAAAATACCATTGCTATCCATTACCGCATTCAGATTTGTAAAATCGAATACAATCAACCACCCCATAACTAGATACAGTAAGGTTGAAAACACACTAAATCGTCCTGTAAAAAAGATCTTGAGCACCACACCAAAAGCAGCAATTCCCCATACAATCCAGAACAAAGGCCAGCCTAAGCTTTTTGTCAATGAAATTAATAATACCGGGGTGTATGTTCCGGCTATTAAAAGATAAATTCCAATATGGTCTACAATTCTGAAATAATGTTTGTTTTTTTCATGTGTTACCGCGTGATACAAGGTTGATGCTGAAAACAGTACAATTATAGAAATTCCATAAACCACAACACTAAACAGACTGTAAGGTGTCTTATTAGTGTTAAACACAATAAGCAACACCAGAGCGATAACACCAAAAATAGCACCGATAGCATGTGAGGTTGCATTTTGTTTTTCTTCTATTGGTGTTTGAATACGCATCTTATTCCGTCGTTTTATTATTCATCCATTTTTCGGTTAAATCGTAAAAATTATATTTCACTGCCGAATCCTGTTGTTCTAACAATCCGCTTTGAAAACTTCTTAGCAAAATATCTTCAATTAAATAGTCCTCTCTTACATTCATGGGGTCGAATTCTCGTTTTAATGAAATATCGAACATACTCGCCGTGGTGTTATACCAGAAGGCGCGCCACCCACTTCGCAGTTCTTTAACCAAATCGAAAGCTGTTTCCCCGGTTTGTCTATGAATTAATTTAACCAAAATCTGACCTTCGGTTCGAGAGAATTTTTTCAACTTTTCAGAAAACTCGCCTTCAATATATTTTTGAACCTGCTTGGTATATTTTTTCTTTTGTCTATTTCGTTTAATAGAGGCTAACCGTTTGTTCATGGAGTCTAACCGTTCTGCGGCCATCTTCGCGTAAGGATACACTTTTAAAGTTTTACGTCTCAAAATTAAATACCTGATTCGATCCTCACGATTTTCAAATTTCAGCTTATTTAAAATATAAACCTCATCTAAATTAATCGACTTTTTAGGTATGGAATCACCATCAATTATTAAGTAGGTAACATTGGTAGAATCCTGTTCAAATTCATTGATCTGTCCCCATAAAAAAACAGGTAGCAAACAAATTAAGTATGTTAAAACATTCTTCATAAAAATACTGGAGCAATTATCTTTCCAAAATTACTAATTTACATTTTGAAAACATTTTTTTAAGTAGGTTTCTTTACCAAAACCATTCTTCAACTTTAAAGCCTAAAATAATCCTAAAACTGTTAATATATTCCCTTTGTATAACCTTTGAATTCTATTAATATTCTTATTTTAGTGCAAAACTTTTTAAACATGACAAAGAAGAGTATTCTAAATGAAAAGTCTATCGACTTTTTAGAAAAATATTTAAATAATGCAGCACCTACGGGTTACGAATGGACGGGTCAAAAATTATGGATGGATTACCTGAAACCCTATGTTGATGAGTTTATTACTGACACTTACGGAACTGCTGTTGGCGTTATAAATCCGGAAGCTAAATATAAAGTAGTGATTGAGGGTCACGCCGATGAAATTTCGTGGTATGTAAATTACATTTCAGATAACGGGATGATTTACGTGATTCGAAATGGTGGTAGTGATCATCAAATTGCACCAAGTAAAGTCGTAAATATCCACACCAAAAACGGTATTGTTAAAGGCGTGTTTGGATGGCCAGCCATTCATACCAGAAAATCAGGTAATGAAGAAGCTCCAAAACCAGATAATATCTTTATTGACTGTGGTTGTAAAACTAAGGAAGAAGTTGAAAAATTAGGAGTTCATGTAGGCTGTGTAATTACTTATCCTGATGAATTTCATATTTTAAACGACGATAAATTTGTTTGTCGTGCTTTAGATAACCGCATGGGAGGTTTTATGATTGCTGAAGTAGCGCGTTTACTTAAAGAAAATAACAAAACTCTGCCTTTCGGATTATATATTGTGAATGCTGTACAAGAAGAAATAGGCTTACGTGGTGCCGAAATGATTGCAGATAGTATTAAACCAAATGCTGCCATTGTTACTGATGTAACCCACGATACGACAACACCTATGATTGAAAAGAAAGTTCAGGGTGATTTAGAAATTGGAAAAGGGCCTGTAGTCGCATATGCTCCGGCGGTACAACAAAAACTACGTGATTTAATTACTGATACTGCCGAAGCTAAAGACATTCCGTTCCAGCGTAGTGCTTTATCTCGTGCTACCGGAACCGATACCGATGCTTTTGCTTACAGTAATGGCGGCGTGGCTTCTGCTTTAATTTCGTTACCATTACGTTATATGCACACCACTGTAGAAATGGTTCATAGAGACGATGTTGAAAACGTGATTAAATTAATTTACGAAAGTTTACTAAATATTAAAGACGGCGAAACCTTCAGCTACTTTAAATAAAAAATTAAGCTGTCTAAAAAGTCGTCATTCCGAATAAAATGAAGGAATCTTTAAAAATCAAATTTAAAATAATGAGATTACTTCGAAATACAAATTTCTCGTAATGACGGTTGCTATTACATTTTTTAGACAGCTTTTTCTCAATTATGGACGAATATATAGACATTGTTGATGCGAACGGCATTCCTACCGGCGTTTCTGAGCTAAAATCGGTCATTCACCAAAAAGGGCTTTTCCACAATACGGTTCATATCTGGTTTTATACAACAACCGGAGATATACTTTTATCGCAACGCTCGGCAAAAAAAAGTATCTGCCCACTCATGTGGGATGTGTCTGTTGCAGGCCATATTGATGCCGGAGAATCTATTGAGCAAGCTGCTTTACGGGAAACTAAAGAAGAAATTAGCTTAGACATAACTGAATCTGATTTACAAAAAGTTGGCATGTTTAAATGCTTTCAAAGTTATGATTCTGGCATTACTGATAACGAATTCCATCATACTTATATTTGTGAATTGAAAGTTCCATTAGCATCTTTAATTCCACAGGAAGAAGAAGTTGAAACTTTAAGACTGGTTTCGTTAGAGAAGTTCCAATATCTCATAGATCATATAGGCATCGATAACCACTTTGTACCATCTAATAAAGCCTATTATGAGGTGGTTTTGGGGAGCATAAAAAAAGTATTGATTTAATTCCTTTTAATTACATTTATTAAATGAATTTAATCCTGCTGGCTATTGCCCCGATTTGCATCATCATCCTCTATATTTATTCAAAAGATAAATACGAAAAGGAACCTCCAAAACTATTATTTCTCTCTTTTATTCTGGGTTCGGTAGTGAGTATATTTATTACTTCGGTGATGTATTATAGTTTCAATATTGTACTACCCTTGCCAAATAAAACCAGCATTCTTCAGCAATTTATAAAAGCCTTTTTTGTTGTTGGCTTTACCGAAGAATTCAGTAAATACATTATTGTAAAATACTATGCACAGACCAAAGCCGATTTTAACGAACCTTTTGACGGTATTGTATATGCCGTAATGGTATCGATGGGGTTTGCAGCCACCGAAAACATTGTTTACGTTTTAGATGGCGGCATACAAACCGCTCTTCTTCGTGCTTTTACTGCGGTTCCAGCACATGCTACTTTTGGTATCTTGATGGGCTATTATATGGGAAAAGCAAAATTCTCGAAAAACCGATTGGCATTAAATATCGCTGGTTTACTACTCGCTATCTTGTTTCACGGGGCCTACGACTTTTTCCTGTTTATAGATTTTGTGCCCGGTATTTGGGTGGGGGCTTTTATATCACTTTTTATAGGTATCATTCTATCTAGAAATGCCATAAAAACACACCAAAAGAATTCGCATTTTAAAATTTAGAGCATAGTAAACTTATTTAACTTAAAGTATATTTCATTCTGTAAGAATAATATGTATATTTAAACATAAGAAAAGTTTACTTGTGGAATATTATAATAAATATTTTGATGGAATCTTTTGGATTCCGAATAATGAAGATGATAAGATAATTTCAACTCTCCATATAGACCAAGAAGGAAAAGCTACAATTTCATCTTTAGAGTCATTCAACAATACAGAATTTATTAATGATTTACTTAATATAGATTTGGTTCTAGGTTATGTTAATTGTCAAGATGAATCAAAAACATACAGTATTAAACTATATAATTTATACAAATCTCATGAAACATTAGGCTACTTAAATAAAGTTAAATACACTTCAAATGATGTTTTAATAGCAAAAGCAATAGATAAAAATATTAATTCTGAACCATACACTTCAATTATGCTAAATTCTGTCTTGATTGATAATTGGGTTTCTATAACCGGTTTTAATTTTAAAAAATTTAATCATGAAAAGAATTTTGAAATAACTCATTTATATAATCAACCTGATACAATTCAACTATATAACGACGAAAAAATTAATATTTATATATATTTTAGAGCTCAATCAAGGTACCATAATCGCAGAAAATCAAGTATAACCGAAGAAGTCTTTATAAACATAGAGGTTTCTGAATTAAAAAACATAGAGGAATTAAATAAAATAAGAATAATCATTGATAGACTTCTCAATTTAATTTTATTCAAACCTTTTATTTCTTCTGTCATTGAACTAAGAACTATCGATAAAATCAATTACAGAATGATTAAAAAATTCAATGAATTTGATTCAAACTTAACTAAATCTATTGATTTTACACTATTTAAAAACAATTCTCAAAATATATTCTCGAAATGGTTTAAAAAACAAAATAAATTAGATTTAGCTATAGTCAATTTCTTTAGTGTTTTCGGCAGAAAAGGTGTTTTAATAGAAAATAAATTTCTAACCTATATATCGATTTTAGAAAACTTCCATAAGAATCATATCAAAAGTGAAGCTTACTTAAAAACAAGATTAAAATATCTACTTGAAAAATCAAGTATTTCTCAAAAAATTATGGATATCAATTCTTTTGCGGACAAACTTAAAATCACAAGAAATTATCACGCACATTTGGAAGAAAAACATAAAAGTAAAAGCTTAACAGGTTTAGAAATACACTATTCTAATTATCTGCTTGAGTTTTTAATTCGAGAAATATTTTTAAATGAAATTGGTATTAAAGAAAATCTGTCAGTTCCGCCCAATGTGGAAAAATGTTTATCGATAATTAATCAATTAAAATAATCCTAATCTCCTACCCCTTCAAAACCACTGTTTCGGCATTATACATGAAGGTTTCCTCCCACCGTTCAAAACGGTCATCGTAGTAATCTGTAAACACCAAATACTGGCATCTTCCTATACTTTCTGGTGTTCTATTTATTTCGGAAGTTAAGTTCCCCTTAAACACGAAATCAGCGTCTTCAACAATAAATAGTTGAAGCTTATTAAGGTTGATACTATTTAAGTAAAACAGTTTATTAATGCGTTTTGGTGTACCAATAATCACATCAACACCCACATAAATATCTTCACGCTGTGCTTCAATATCGTACTCGTCGTAAGCGCAATAAAATCGTAAATCGGTGCCTTTTGCATACGTTTGAAATGTGGCTTCTAAATCCAGTGCAGATTGTTTATCCTTAACAAAAATTAAAGCACGAGGCGCATCTTCAAAAGCGGTCTTTAGTTTATTAATTACACTAATTACCAAACTTGTAGTTTTTCCAGCTTCATTGGGTGCAACCACAATCATACTTGAGCCTCCTTTAATTCTTGAAATTATTTTAGACTGTAATTTGTTGGGTTCAACAATACCGTTCTGATTTAAATTTTCTTTGAGAGGTTCCAGTAATTTTTTAAAAGACATGTTGTGTTGTTTTGTGCAAATATAGCCTTTTCATAAAAAAGAAAAGGTGTTCATATCTGAACACCCCATTCTCTGCTATTAGTCACTCTGTATAACTGATAAAAAAAATCCTCAATGCAAAGGCACCAAGGAATTTCTTTTAATTAAAACTGTAAATCTGTTACTAAATCGAACTCGTCGTAGATAGCCTTATCTTTTAAATCGTCGAAAAAGCTAGTTGATCCGTAACGTACATCGTATTTAGTTCTGTCTACTTTTAAAGACGCTGTTGCTTTGCTTCCGTAGATAGAAATATCGAAGTTTACTGGATGTGTTTTCCCTTTAATGGTTAAATCTGCTGTTACAGCATAAGAGTTTTTACCGCTAGCTTTTACTTTAGTGAACACTAACTTTGCTGTTGGGTATTTTTCAGTACCAAAGAAATCGTCTGATTTTAAGTGACCATCTAAGTTTCCTTTCATTTCTCCTTCTAAATCTGTAGTGTTGATGGTTGACATGTCGATTACAAACTCTCCACCTACTAATTTATCGCCATCGAAAGATAATGTTCCTGATTGTAAAGCAATGGTTCCTTCGTGAGATCCCGTTACTTTATAACCTTTCCATACTACCGAGCTAGACTCTACTTTTACTTGCTTTTTCTCAACATCGTTATTTGCAAAAGCAAATGATGTAAATGCTACTAAAGCTACTACTGCTAAATTTTTAATTGTCTTTTTCATTTTTGTTTTTATTTAATGTTTGATTTGTTTATGATTCGTAATAAAATCGTTCTTTAATAATTTTTCCGTCTTTCCATTCTTGAACAGCAATTTGATTATAGTTTTTAATCCCCCAATCTTTATGAGTATAATCAAAATGCCATTCTACCATGGTAATGTTTTCTCCAACCGTTACTTTTAAAGGTTTAGCAGACCTAAATTCTGTAATGGCGTTAAAAAATTCTTCTTCTCTTTTTCTATTCAATTCTTTCCCAACACATTCGGGGTTGTTATTTTCCTGCATAACAACATCGTCGTGATAAAATTCATCAAAGGCTTCGAGAGCTTTGCCTTGTAGAATTAAATCGTTTACCGAACTTATCTTTTCAATTAATTTGCAACTAAGCATATTTCCTTTTTTTGAACATGACAAAGTTCAGGAACATCTCAAAAAATAAAAATGAAGTAGATTATTAAATGATATTAAACTAGATTAACATCATCGCTTATACCCTATAAACATTGAAGATTTACTTAAAACATTACTGCTCAAGGATAAGCTGACTTTTAATTTTACTTAAAAATTCTTTTGTAATACCAAGGTAAGACGCAATCATATACTGTGGAATACGTTGCTCGATTAAAGGGTATTGCTCTCTAAAATACAAATATTGTTCTTTTGCTGTTAGACTGAAGTTTCTAACAATGCGTTTTTGTGAAGCCACAAAGGCACGCTCGACTATCTTTCTAAAAAAGCGTTCCAGTTTTGGAATTTCACGGTATAAATCATCAACCACATCATGAGAAATCATAATGAGTTCTGAATTTTCTAAACACTGTACATTAAAATCGGCCGGCGTCTGACTAATAAAACTCCCCATATCGGAAGTCCACCAGTCTTCAATAGAAAACATAATTATATGCTCCTGCCCTTCCTGATCTACGTAAAACGTTTTTGTACATCCAGATAACACATAACACTCATACTTACACACATCGCCTTGCTGAACAACATATTGTCCTTTTAAATACTTTCTAATAAAGACTTTAGACTCTAAATATTCAATTTCCTTATCGGTTAAGCTTACGTATTTACTAATGCTATTTAGCAGAGGTGTTATATTCATTAATGTCTTAATGTAGGTTTAACTACAAATTTAACAATATAAATGAGGTTTGTTAACCTAAATTAATTTTTAACTTATTTTATAGAACTACCTTTGTTTCATGCAAAATAATGAGACTTTCAAATTTGAATTTGTTGCCCTAATGGCTTCGCTAATGTCTATCGTAGCCTTAACTATAGATGCCTTATTACCTGCCTTACCCGAAATAGGGCAATCTTTAAATGTTACAGACCCGCATAAAAACCAGTTACTAATAACCATGATTTTTTTAGGAATTGGTTTCGGGCAGCTCATTTTCGGCCCCTTATCAGACAGCTTTGGTCGCAAACCTATTATTTATGTGGGGTTTGCTTTATTCATTATTGCAAGTATAATTTGCGTAACAACCAAAAACTTTGAAATGATGATTCTTGGACGTGTATTACAAGGTGTAGGCTTGTCGGCTCCAAGAAGTATTTCATTATCCATGATTCGCGATTCTTTCAGTGGAAATTACATGGCTAAAATCATGTCTATAGTGGTGATGTTTTTTATACTGGTCCCTGTGGTTGCTCCTACTTTAGGATCGCTTCTAACCTACTTTTTTAATTGGGAATCAATCTTTTATTTTAATCTAATTTTTGGAGTTTGCATCATGGTATGGCTATATAAACGTCAACCAGAAACCTTACCTAAAGAAAAACGCATAAAGCTAAGATTAAATCTTTTCGTAAATGGAACTGTTGAGTTTTTTAAACATAAAGATGCAGTGGCTTTTACTTTAGTTTCCGGATTTATTACAGGCTCATTTATGGTGTATTTAAGCACCTCTCAACAAATTTTTGAAACCCAATATAATATGGTAGAAATGTTTCCGTACATTTTTGCTAGCCTCGCTATCTCCATTGGTTTAGCCACATTTTTTAACAGCCGGTTGGTGGTTAGGTTTGGTATGTTTCGGATAGGATTCACGTCTGCTATAGCCTATGCTGCTGTATCTCTATTGTATGTAGCACTGTTTTGGTCTGGTAAAAACCCTAGTATTTATGTTTTGGTAGCCTTTTTTGCCATGCAGTTTTTCGCCGTTGGTTTCTTATTTGGAAACTTAAGAGCCTTAGCCATGCAACCTCTAGGGCATATTGCGGGTATCGGAGCCGCCATTAATGGGTTTATATCAACAGTTTTAGCTGTACCTATTGCAAATTATATTGGTAATTATATAGACACCTCTGTATTACCTCTTTTTATAGGGTTTTCGGTATTTGGGGTTTTATCGGTTTTTGTTTTTCTATCAATTAGACGTAGAAATTCTTTATCTAGAAATTAATTATTGGAGATATCGGTTTTTAATCACATCCATATGCCAAAGGGCATGCCCTAAAACTATAAAAGCAGTCGCACGTGCCGTTATGGGAGAGTTATTCGCATTTCCTTCTTGTTGCAAATCGGCTGCACTGAGTGACTTCAATAAAACTATAAAGCTTTGTCGTACTGCAGAAAACTCTTCCAATAAAGCGTCTATGCTTTTCGCGCTTGCCTGTGCCGGTAAAGCATATGCATTTTCATCATAGCTTGGTAAAAGCGTTTTATCGTGTCGAGCTATACAAAAACAACGATACTGAAACACACGCTCAGTATCAATAATATGCTGAAATACATCTTTCACACTCCATTTATCTTCCGCGTAAGCGTAATTCAACTTATCTTCAGGAATGGCTTTAAAAAACGTCACAACCTCCTCTGCTCCTTTTTCAAAGCCTTCCAATAAGGTTCTGTCTTTAGGAATCATCCCTATATACGTTGCATAAAACGGATTGTATTCGGTGTCGTGAAGGTCGGTAATTTTCATTATTTCATAATTTATTAGGCGGTTATATAAATTTAACGAATCTTTTATGCATTTAAAAATACAATCTCAATTTCCTTTTAATTATTAAAAATTACCCTCAGATCTCCACGAATTATTAGCGGATTAATAAGGGCTTTTCAACACTTATTTTCTTAAATTTACACCATAACTTATAATACAATAAACTAAAAATGAAAATACTTGCCATTGGTAAAAACTACGTGAATTCAGCGGACGAAATTGCAGCTGTTAAAACAGGAAATCAGATTATTTTTTCTAAACCAGAATCGAGTCTTGTAAAAGATAATAAGGATGTTACTTATCCGAGTTTTACAAATCAGTTAAACTACGAAGTTGAATTAGTCATTAAAATTGGTAAAAAAGGAAAAGACATCTCATTAGAAGATGCTGCTTCATATATTTCTGAAATTGGTATCGGCATCGACTATACGGCCAAAGATATCTTTAACGCTTGTCGCGAAACCAAAGGTCCTTGGGATTTAGGCAAAGGTTTTGACGGTGCGGCACCTATTTCAGGCTTTAAACCAGTAGCAAATTTCCAAAAACTTGATGATATTAATTTTGATTTAAAAATTAATGGTGAAGAAAAACAAATTGGAAACACTGGTTTAATGATCTACAATTTTAGAGATATAATTGCTTTTACCTCTAAATTTATGACTTTAGAGCCGGGCGATTTAATCTTTACAGGAACACCTGCTTCAGGAACTGGTGAGATAAAAAAAGGAGATCATTTACAAGCCTCTATTGAAGGTGAATTGTTGTTAGATTTTAAAATGATTTAATCCTCTTAAAACATAAACCCTAACTTTACTAAATTTCTTTTCTTTTGAAAAATTCCATTGCAGAACGCGTTAACGATTTCATAAAAAACTATCCGCCATTTAATAGTATTAAACCAGATAATCTATTAAAAATATCAGGACAAGTTTCTATAATTTATTTAGATAAAGGAGACTCCCTTTTTAAAAAAGGAGACTCGTTTCACGATCATTTTTACATGACCAGAAACGGCGCTATTACCTTATTTCATACCTCCAACAATAATACCCAGGAAATTATAAATATTAGCGATGGTGGTGATGTATTTGGTTTAAGACCGCTTATTGCTAAAGAAAATTATAAACTAACAGCTACTGCAAATGAAGAATCTATTGTTTATGCGATACCGATTGATGTTTTTCAGTCGGTAACGCAGGACAATGCCCAGGTTCAAAAGTTTTTAATTACGGCCTTCGCCACCAATACTTACGACCCCTATACCGCCGAAGAAACCGGAAAAATATTTGTAGATTATTTACCCAACACGTCACAGGATATTGTAAATTTCCAAACGGCAAATTTTTCTAAAAACCCAATTACATGCAGCCTTAATTCCAGTCTTAAAGACGCTGCAATAAGCATGAGTAAACACCGTATTGGGTGCATTATTGTAGTAAATGAAGAAAACCATCCGGTAGGTATCATTACTAATAGTGATATTAAAAACAAGATTGCCACGGGGCGTTTCCCTATTGAAACACAGGTAACAAACATTATGAATTCCCCGGTAATAACAAGCAAAAAGGATATTACCGTTGCCGATGGACAGCTGCAAATGATTAAGCACAGCATCGGACATTTATGTATTACAAAAGACGGAACGGTAAACTCAAAACTAATTGGTGTTTTAACACACCACGACGTCTTGGTGACTTTAGGAAATAACCCTTCGGTAATTTTAAAGGAGATTAAACGAGCTAAACGCACCAAAACCTTACGTGCTGCACGGCTAAAGGCGGAAACTTTAATTAAGAGCTATCTGGAGCAAAACATTCCGTTATCACATATCATTAAATTAATGGCACAAATTAACGATGCAGTTAGCCACCGTGCTGTTCATATTGCTTTAAAAAAAATGCCTTCAAAACCACCGGTAAAATTTGCGTGGATGGCCTTAGGAAGTCAAGGACGTAAAGAACAGCTTTTATTCACCGATCAGGATAATGCTATAATATTTGAAGATGTTCCTGAAGACCAGTATGAAGAGACTAAAAACTACTTTTTAGATTTAGCCAAACTCGTTAATAAGTCATTGAATAAAATTGGTTTTGAATATTGTGAAGCCGATATGATGGCCCGAAATCCGGAATGGTGTAAATCGCTAACAGAATGGAAAAACCAGTTTGACAACTGGATTTTAAATCCTGATGAAAAAGCGATTTTATTATCCTCTATTTTCTTTGACTTTAGTACTGTATATGGCGACGAAACACTAACTAGTCGCTTATCCGATTCCATATATGCTACTTTAAATAAAACACAGTTATTCTTTAAATTCTTAGGACGAGATGCCTTAAAAAACCCATCGCCTTTAGGTTTCTTTAAGCAATTTTTAGTGGAGAAAAATGGAGACCAAAAAGACCTTTTCAATATAAAAAGTCGTGCACTTATGCCTTTAATTGATGCAGCAAGACTATTAACATTAAGCAACAAGATAAAAGGTGTAAATAGCACTTATGAACGATATGAAAAACTCGCTGAATTAGAACCTAACAATAAAGAGCTTTACGAATCTTGCTCCTATGCGTTTAAAGCCTTATCCAAGTTCAAAACCAAACAAGGGTTACTGCATAATAACTCCGGAAAATTTATTGAAATAGGTACTTTAACCAAAGAAGAACAATTAAAATTAAGACGTTGTTTTAAACCTATTAATGAAATTCAGGAAACCTTAACCTTAAGATTTGACTTAAAAAACTTTGTGTAATGGGCTTATTCGATATATTCAAAAAGAAAAAAAACTTTCCTGAATTTTGGGTCGATTACCTTAGCCACTTTAAGAATAAAAAAGACGCTGCAGTGCCCGAAACCAGATTTATCGCTTTCGATACGGAGACAACAGGTTTCGACATGCAAGAAGACCGGATTCTGTCCATAGGAGCGGTATCCTTTATTGGAAAAAAAATAGATGTCAATAACACCTTAGAACTCTATTTAAAACAAGACGTTTTTAAACCCGAAACCGTAGAAATACATGGCTTAATGCGCTCTGATAATGTCGATAAAATTTCAGAACAGGAAGCGATTAGAGCTTTTTTAGAGTATATAAAGGGTGATATTTTAATAGCTCACCACGCAGGTTTTGATAAAGGCATGATTAACGAAATGCTACACCGCCATGGATTGGGTAAACTTAAAAACCGATTTATTGACACAGGTGTTTTGTATAAACGCTCCTTACATGTCATTTATCAAAATAATACGAAACCTTACAGTTTAGACTATTTATGTAAAGAACTTAATGTTCCTATGGTAGACAGGCATACCGCAACAGGTGATGCTCTTATAACCGCATTGGTGTTTTTAAAGATTTTAGGGCGTCTTGACAAGAAAAAACACCTTAACTGGGGCTATTTATTAAACAGATAACTAAGCCTGATTTCATAGAATAAAAAAAGCGGATTCAAATTAATTTGAATCCGCTTTTTTTTATCATTTATTACAAACTACTTGGCATGATCTATAATATCCTGAACAACTTCCGGATTTAATAATGTACTGGTATCTCCTAAATTAGAAATATCTTTACTCGCTATTTTACGTAATATACGACGCATAATTTTTCCTGAACGCGTTTTTGGTAATCCAGCAGTAAACTGAATTTTATCCAGTTTAGCAATCGGTCCTATTTGCTCGGTTATTAATTGATTAATCTCCTTACGTAAATTATTATGATCTCTGGTTTCTCCGAATTCTTTCAAGGTTACATAACCATATAATGCATTCCCTTTAATATCATGTGGGAATCCAACAATAGCACTTTCCGATACCGCTGGGTGCTCATTAATCGCATCCTCTATTGGAGCTGTTCCTAAGTTATGCCCTGAAACTATAATTACATCATCTACACGACCCGTAATTCTGTAATATCCTACTTCATCTCGTAAAGCACCATCGCCTGTAAAGTATTTGTTATCATACGCTGAAAAATACGTGTCTTTATAACGTTGGTGATTCCCCCAAATGGTACGCGCCATACTTGGCCAAGGGAATTTTATACACAAGCGACCATCTACCTGATTTCCTTTTATTTCCTGTCCGTTTTCGTCCATTAATGCCGGCTGAATTCCAATAAAAGGCAATGTTGCATAGGTAGGTTTTGTAGGCGTTACAAACGGAATTGGCGTAATCATAATGCCTCCGGTTTCGGTTTGCCACCAGGTATCTACAATAGGTGCTTTTTTCTTTCCTACGTTATCATCATACCAGTGCCATGCTTCCTCGTTAATGGGTTCTCCAACGGTTCCTAAAACCTTAACAGACGATAAATCAAATTTATCTAAATACCCTACTCCCTCTTTAGCTAAAGCGCGAATGGCGGTTGGCGCTGTATAGAACTGAGTGACTTTATGCTTTTCTACAATCTCCCAGAAACGTCCAAAATCAGGATAACTTGGCACCCCTTCAAACATGACTGAAGTTGCCCCATTAGCTAACGGTCCGTAAACAATATAACTATGTCCTGTAATCCAACCTACATCGGCTGTACACCAATAAATATCTTCTTCACGGTATTGGAATACATTTTTAAATGTATAAGCCGTATACACCATATAACCTGCCGTAGTATGCACCATACCTTTAGGTTTTCCGGTAGACCCCGAAGTGTATAATATAAATAACGGATCTTCAGCTTTCATAATTTCCGCCTGACATTCTCCTGAAGCTTCATCTAAAAGCGGTTGCAACCAAAAATCACGACCTTCTTTCATCGCGATATCAGAATTTATGCGTTTTGCGACTAAAACCGAATTCACACCTGGGCAATCTTCTAAGGCATCATCAACAATACCTTTTAAATCTATAGACTTGGCGCCACGATACGACCCATCACTGGTAATCACCATTTTACAATCACTATCATTAATTCGTGTTGCTAGCGCTGATGATGAAAACCCAGCAAATACCACCGAATGAATCGCTCCGATTCTGGCACAGGCCAATACTGAAATGGCCAATTCAGGAATCATAGGTAAATAGATGCATACGCGATCTCCCTTCTTTATCCCTTGGGCTTTTAAAACGTTGGCAAACTTGTTAACACGCTTATATAAATCGTTATAAGTGATATGCTCAGCCGGTTCGTCAGGACTATTAGGTTCAAAAAGAATAGCAGTCTTATTACCTCTGGTAGTTAAATGTCTATCGATACAGTTTTCGGTAATATTAAGCTCAGCCCCTTCAAACCATTTTACTTCGGGTTTAGAAAAATCCCAGCTTAAAACTTTATCCCATTTTTTGCGCCACATAAAGTGTTCTTCGGCAACTTCTTCCCAGAAATTTTCTGGTTCTCTTATTGATTTTCTGTAAACTTGATAATACTCTTCTAAATGTTTTATGTGATAATTACTCATGCTTTATTTGTTGCAATATTTTGATTGATACCTAAACTATTTAGGTTGTTTTCTAAATTATAAATTTTTCTTTTTATGACTCAATTTTTTCTACAGAATACACTTATCTATAGATAGACAATAGCTGACTTTCTGTTAATGATGTGTAGCTTCTCCTGCTCCACTTGGAATTCTTATATTTTCTACAATTTCCTGAACATCTTCCGGAGGTGCTGGTGTAAATTTCATGATAGCAATAGAGACTATAAAATTTAAAACCATCGCAACAGTTCCAAAGCCTTCCGGTGAAATTCCAAACCACCAATCGTCTTTTCCTCCACCGCCAAACCAGCCAAACTTAAACTTCAGCATATAAAAAATCATTGATGATATTCCAACAACCATTCCGGCAATCGCCCCTTCTTTATTCATTCGCTTATAGAAAATTCCCAGAATAATTGCAGGGAAAAAGGATGCTGCCGCGAGACCAAAAGCCAAAGCTACCGTCGCTGCTACAAACCCTGGTGGATGAATACCAAAGTAAGCAGCCACCCCAACGGCTACTACCGCCGATAAACGAGCAGCTATTAATTCGCCTTTTTCAGATATATTTGGATTTACCATTTTCTTAATTAAATCATGCGATACAGATGCAGAAATCACTAACAATAAACCTGCTGCTGTAGACAATGCAGCTGCCAACGATCCTGCTGCTACCAAGGCAATTACCCAATTGGGTAATCTGGCAATTTCAGGATTCGCCAATACCATAATATCGTTATCAACTACCAACTCGTTTTTATCCTTATCTGCCAAATACTGAATATTTCCATCTTCATTTTTATCTGTAAACGTAATTAACCCTGTCAATTCCCATTTCTTAAACCACTCTGGCATACTATCGTATGGTTTGTTTGAAACGGTTTCAATTAAATTTGTTCTGGCAAATACCGATACTGCCGGCGCAGTGGTATATAATATGGCGATTAACAACAACGCTAATCCTGCAGATTTTCTTGCGTCTTTTACGCGTTTAACAGTAAAGAAACGAACAATAACGTGAGGCAATCCGGCTGTTCCCACCATTAATGCCAAGGTAATAGCAAAAACATCGGTCATTGATTTGGAACCTTCGGTATATTCAGAAAAACCTAATTCTGCACTTAATCCATCTAACTTATCTAATAAATAAGTTCCTGAACCATCGGACAAAGTGTCTCCAAACCCTAATTGCGGAATAGGGTTACCCGTCATTTGAATTGAAATAAAAATAGCCGGAACCATAAATGCAAAAATAAGTACGCAATACTGCGCTACCTGCGTATAGGTGATTCCTTTCATCCCTCCTAAAACAGCATAAAATAAGACGATAAACATTCCAATCATTACTCCGGTATTAATATCGACTTCTAAAAACCTAGAAAACACCAATCCTACACCTCGCATTTGCCCTGCCACATAAGTAAACGAAACTAAAAGAGCACAGATAACTCCAACAAAACGGGCTGTATTTGAATAGTAACGATCGCCAATAAAATCAGGCACGGTAAACTTTCCGAACTTACGCAAATAAGGAGCCAACAATAAAGCTAAAAGAACATAACCTCCGGTCCACCCCATTAAATACACAGCACCGTCGTAACCTGCAAAGGAAATGATTCCTGCCATAGAAATAAATGAAGCTGCGCTCATCCAATCGGCAGCTGTAGCCATGCCATTGGCTAAAGGCGACACACCACCTCCGGCTACATAAAAATCCTTTGTTGAAGCTGCCCGTGTCCAAATAGCAATTCCGATATAAATAGTAAACGTAAGTCCGACAATCACATAGGTCCAGGTTTGCACATCCATAGACGCTAACAATAAAATACTATTCGCCATCATAACCATACTTTTTATCAAGTTTGTTCATAAGACGAACGTAAACAAAAATTAAAATTACAAATATATAAATGGAACCTTGTTGTGCGAACCAAAATCCTAATTTAAAGCCTCCTAATCGTATTTCATTAAGCGCATCTTTAAAAAGAATTCCTGCGCCATAGGATACTAAAAACCAAATAGCTAAAAGGATAAAGAGATATTTTATATTCTCTCTCCAATAAGCTTTTGCGTTGCTTTTTGACATGTTATTATATTTAGTTTAATTGGAATTATGTGATTTTATTTAAATGAATCTTTAATAACTATTTGCATGATATTTTAAGACTACGGTTGGTTATTCCGCAGCTATTTGTAATTTAATTTAAATACTCCTCAAAAAAATCATACTTCCGCTAATATAATACTTACAATGAAAACTGCAATTATTATTTCATTCATAATTCTTCATTTAAAATTAAACTCAAACACGATATTCTAATTATAGCACCCTAAAACAAACAATTAATTATATTTTAGTATACATTTGCCAGCTATTTCTATTTAATTATTAAAAAGTATCTTTATCGAAACCAAATCTAAAATACCATTGCAAGCTAATCGTCTTTATTTTATAGATGCCGTAAGGGCATTTGCTATTTTAATGATGCTTCAAGGTCATTTTATCGATACGCTTTTAGATCCTATTTACAGAGACAACACCAATACAGCTTATAAAATATGGTCTTATTTTAGAGGGATAACGGCGCCTACCTTCTTTACGATTTCTGGTTTAGTTTTCACCTATTTATTATTAAGGGCTAACGAAAAAGGCAACGACAAACTCAGAATACGAAAAGGGCTTTTTCGAGGTCTATTACTTTTAGGCATTGGCTATAGCCTCAGAATTAACTTAATTAGTTGGTTAAGCGGATATTTTAATACTTATTTTTTAGTTATCGATGTACTACAATGTATTGGATTATCACTTATTATATTAGTCTGTCTGCATGTATTATTTAAACAATACAGTTATTTATTTTCTATAATTCTGGCAATTATAGGATGTCTTTGCTTTGTTTCAGAACCATTGTACAGGAATCTGGTTATTGAAAACCTACCCTTGGTTATTGCCAATTATATGACCAAAGTAAATGGCTCTGTATTTACCATTTTACCGTGGTTTGGTTACTCTGCCTTTGGCGCCTTTATGTCAACCGTATTTTTCAGACATGCGCATCGAAGTCGTTTTAAAATCTTCACCATACTTAGTTTTTTCCTCATTGGATATCTATTAATGTACCATTCATCATGGGCTTTATTAAAACTATATTCAATTACAGATATCGAACTATTTGAACGAAGTGCAGATTACAATTACCTGTTTACCAGATTAGGAAACGTATTAATTCTTTTCGGAATATTTTACAGTTTGGAACGCTTTTTAAAACAATCTATAATTGCGCGAATAGGAGAGAAAACGCTATCTATCTACGTAATTCATTTTATTATCCTTTACGGAAGTTTTACGGGTTACGGACTTAAACGTTGGTTTAGTAAATCGTTAGAGCCTACTGAAGCTATAATCGGTGCTTTATGTTTTATCGTTGTTGTTTGTGTGATTTCATTCCACTATGCTAAAACAAATCATTTTGTTTATAGTGTTGCCAGTAAAATCAGCGGACTATTTAAGCGTAGTTAAAATACTATTGTATTAGTCAAAAAACTTTTATTTTTTTTATAGACTTAATTAAAGTAACTTTACTTCAAACGCTTAACTCATTTCTTAAAACATATTAGAAATTTCGATCTCTCATTTTTTACCATGAATAACATTAAAGCTTTGATTGAGAACTACGTAGACCTTCCTTCGGAGGACTGGAATGTTATTGAATCCACCTTTGAACGCATGGTTTATCAGAAAAATGAAGCTTTAATTACAGAAGGCGAAATCTGTAAATATTTTTACTTTATTGAAGAAGGATTAGTTCGAAATTTTGTCACTCATAACAATCAAGAAATAACCAAGTTTTTCGTTCCAGCTCCGTATTGTATTACTTCGAGAATGAGCTTTATAAACCAAACCCTGACCAAAGACAATGTTCAAACTCTGGAACGGTCGGTAATCTGGCAAATAAATCTGGAACAATATAATGAACTAATGAAATTAGATTCATGGCGTCTATTTACCAGAAAAATGCTAAACGAAGTACAAAATTTTACCGAGCAACGCCTTATAGAAAACATGACTGAAACGGCTGAAGTAAGATATTATCGCATGCAAAAAGAAACACCTGATTTGGTTAATCGCATACCTCAAAAATACTTGGCTAGCTATCTAGGTATTGCCACACAGTCTTTAAGTAGAATTAGAAAAAATGCACTTAAAAACGACAATTAATACAGAAATAAAAAAGCCCTTTAGTTAAAGGGCTTTTTTATTGTTATTTGACATGTGTTATTTTAAATATTCTAAAACATTAGTTTCAATACGCTCTTGAATATTACTTACATCAGCTTTTACAAATGTTTCTCCTGTAATGTTTTCATACAATTCAATATAACGCTCACTTACTGAAGTAATGTATTCATCACTCATTTCTGGAACGGTCTGTCCTTCTAACCCTTGAAAATTATTACTAATCAACCACTGGCGCACGAACTCTTTACTTAATTGCTTTTGAGCTTCACCTTTATCCTGACGTTCCTGATAACCTTCAGCATAAAAATAACGTGAAGAATCAGGTGTATGAATTTCGTCAATTAAAACAATTTTACCGTCTTTAGTCTTTCCAAATTCATATTTAGTGTCTACTAAAATTAATCCGCGTTCGGCAGCAATTTCGGTTCCTCGCTTAAATAATTTACGGGTGTAATCTTCTAAAACCAAATAATCCTCCTCACTAACAATACCTCTTTTTAAAATATCCTCACGAGAAATATCTTCATCATGATTTCCCATTTCAGCTTTGGTTGCAGGTGTAATAATTGGTTTCGGAAATGCATCATTTTCCTTCATACCTTCCGGCATTGGCACACCACAAAGCAAACGTTTGCCGGCTTTATACTCACGAGCCGCATGACCAGACATATACCCACGAATTACCATTTCTACTTTAAACGGCTCACATAAATGACCAACAGCTACATTAGGGTCTGGCGTTGCTGTTAACCAGTTAGGCACTAAGTCTTCCGTTGCAGCCATCATTTTTGTGGCTATCTGATTTAATATTTGTCCTTTATAAGGAATTCCCTTAGGCATTACAACGTCGAATGCCGAAAGTCTGTCTGTCGCAATCATTACTAATTGCTCATCGTTTATGTTATATACCTCTCTAACTTTTCCTTTGTAAACATTTTTTTGACCCGGAAAATTAAAGTTTGTGTCGATTATGGTGTTATCTGTACTTGCCACGAATTCGTTTTTATTTTTTATCTGTTTGTTTGATCTTGCAAATTTACCAAATTGTTCGGCATTTTACTGATAATCGATATTTAAAATTCTTAATTAGTAATCAAATTAAACTCGCCTATAAATGAAGTCTTTTAATCACTAACACTTATTACACTACCGACAACAGCAGATGGTTAATACAAAGTCTATTCTCTGTTTTCTATACTCTTATAAGCTTCGATAACTTTCTTAACTAAACGGTGACGAATAACATCCTTATCGTCTAAGAAAATAATACCAACACCTTCCACATTTTTTAGGATTAACAAAGCCTCTTTTAACCCTGAAATAGTACGTCGTGGTAAATCAATCTGGCCAGGATCGCCAGTTAATAAAAACTTGGCATTCTTACCCATACGCGTCAAGAACATTTTCATTTGCGCATGCGTGGTATTTTGTCCTTCATCCAGTATTACAAAAGCATTATCTAAAGTACGCCCCCTCATAAAAGCTAAAGGTGCTATTTGTATGGTTCCGTTTTCAATATAGTGCGCCAGTTTTTCGGCAGGAATCATATCTCGTAACGCATCATATAACGGCTGCATATAAGGGTCTAATTTCTCCTTTAAATCTCCTGGTAAAAACCCAAGATTCTCACCGGCTTCAACTGCTGGACGCGTTAAAATAATTCGTTTTACCTCTTTGTTTTTTAAAGCTTGTACCGCCAGAGCGACGCCAGTATAGGTCTTTCCTGTTCCTGCAGGTCCGATTGCAAAAACCATATCGTTTTTACGAACATTCTCTACCAGTTTACGTTGGTTTGCCGTTTGTGCTCTAATAAGCTTCCCTCCCACGCCGTGCACAATAACTTCGCCACTTTGCTCTGATGTATTGTAATCATCACTACTTTGGCTGGTTAATACACGCTCGATGGTGTTTTCGTCTATTTTGTTGTATTTAGCAAAATGCTTGAGTAGCATATTGATTCTGTGGTCGAATTCTTCCAGTAATTCTTCATCGCCAAAGGCTTTTACTTTATTTCCTCGCGCTACTATTTTAAGCTTTGGAAAATACTTTTTTAGAAGTTCGATGTTGGTGTTCTGTGCTCCAAAAAATTCTTTCGGAGAAATCTCTTCAAGTTCGATAATAATTTCGTTCAAAAGCGTCGGTTTATTTTTAGGTTACTACAGAGATAAAATTAAAATAATATTTAATCAGACCAAATGATTTATTAGTTTTGTGGAACTCTGTTTCTACTCAAAAATACATAAATTTGGGTCACGTAACACTAAAAACATATCAACAATTTTGCCGATGGCGATTATTACATTAACAACCGATTTTGGGGAGAAGGATTACTTTGCTGGCGCGACAAAAGGAGCGATTTACACAGAATTACCCGATGCTAAAATTGTTGATATCTCACATGGCGTTTCGCCTTTCAACATTTTAGAAGCGGCCTATATTATACAAAACGCCTATGCTAGTTTTCCTAAAGGCTCGATTCATATTATTGGTATTGATTCTGAAATTAATAAAGAAAACAAACACATAGCATTAAAGCTTGACGATCATTATTTTATCTGTGCCAACAACGGTATTATGAGTATGATTTGTTCTGAAATTACGCCTGAAAAAATTGTCGAAATTAATATCCACGATAAAATACAATCGAGCTTTCCTGTGCTTGATGTTTTTGTTAAAGTAGCTTGCCATATTGCCCGGGGTGGAACACTGGAAGTTATTGGAAAAACCATTTCTAATATTAAACCTATTAGAAATGTAATCCCTTATGTTAACGACGATAAAACCCAGATAATTGGTAGCGTTATTTATATCGATAACTACGGAAATGTGGTTACAAATATTAAACGTAGCTTTTTTGAAACCATACAAAAAGGTCGTGCTTTCGAGATTTCAGCGCGTAACCATAAATTCAAAAAAATATACTTAAAATACAGTGACATCGTTAATTTTGAGGTGCCCGAAGAGAAACGTCATGATGAAGGTCGTGGAATGGTAGTTTTTAATTCCGGAAACTTTTTAGAAATTGCCGTTTATAAGAGTAATAGTGCTACGGTAGGTAGTGCCTCTACCCTTATGGGACTATCGCTAATGGATACTGTAAGTATTAACTTTATCTCAGAATCCATTCTTCCTAAACTCAATTAAAGTTGTTAATAAGAATTGTAAAAATGGAATTTTGGAAATCACAACCTGAATCTTTTCTTAGTAATTTTACTTCTGTAATCTCTTGTTTAATTTTTTAACCGTAATAAATGCTTGCCATTTTAAAGAAAGAAATAAACTCATTTTTTGCCTCGCCTATTGGCTATTTGGTTATTGCCATATTTTTATTATTAAACAGCTTATTTTTATGGCTCTTTAAAGGCGAATTCAATATTCTGGATTACGGCTTCGCTGATCTATCAGCCTTCTTTCTATTAGCTCCTTGGATTTTAATTTTCCTTATTCCTGCTGTAACCATGAGGAGTTTTTCAGATGAAAAAAAACAAGGTACACTGGAGCTTCTACTAACCAAACCAATTTCTCATATCAATATTGTTTTAGGTAAGTATTTTGGCGCATTTGTTCTCATTCTAATAGCTATTATACCAACTCTATTATATGTCTATACAGTTTATCAACTAGGTAACCCTGTTGGGAATTTAGACATTGGAAGCTCTCTAGGTTCCTATTTCGGTCTATTATTTTTAATCGCTGCCTATACAGCAATTGGCATATTCACATCTACACTCTCCAGTAATCAAATTGTAGCTTTTATTCTGGCTGTATTTTTATGCTTCGTATTTTACATTGGGTTTGAAGGCATAGCCGATTTTACCTCAAGTAATTTTATAGACCAACTAGGTATGAGTTCGCATTACAAAAGTATGAGTCGTGGTGTGCTAGATACTCGAGATATCATTTATTTTTTAAGCATTACAGCATTATTTTTAATGTTAACCATATTAACTATTAACAAAGAACAACAATGATTTTAACGCCCCTGTTCGTTATATTCTTAATTTTAGTATTCATATTGCTTTGGTTGTTTACCAATACCATCGATAAGCGCAAATGGCTGAGTTTACTATTAGCTATAGCTTTAACTCCGGTAATTTACTTCTATGTATTTTACCCGTTAATTAATATATTTTCAAGCTATCATCATGAAAAACATTTTAATTCAAGTGCCTGGATAAACAAACCGGCATTACGATATGAAATGAGTAATGAAATGGTTGAAAAAAATATATTTTTAGGAAAAACCAAACAGGAAGTAGAATCTCTTTTAGGGAAAAGTGAATGGTTTGGTTGGGACGATAGCATCAAAGCTAATTCTCCTGAAAAGTGGAACTATAACTTAGGCTATAAACCAGGTGCCTTTAATATGAACCAGGAGTGTTTAGAACTCATTTTTGAAAACAATAAAGTGGTAAGTACAACCCAATATCAATTAGAAACGAAGTTTGAATAAACAAGTAAAATATACCGTAGGTTTTATTATTGCCTTAGTACTTTTAAATGTAGTAAGCAGCAAAGTTTTTAAACGATTCGATTTAACCGAAGATCAGCGATACACCTTAAGCGACGCAGCAATTCATTTTATAGATAACGTTGAATCGCCTATTATTGTTGATGTCTTTTTAAAGGGAGACGATTTTCCTTCGGAATTTAGAAGGCTTCAAAATGAAACCAAGCAGTTATTAGAGGAATTTGCTGCCGAAAACAGCAATATTGTTTTCAACTTCATCAACCCGTTAGAAGACGAAGCGACTAGAGAAGGAAACATTCAGCAATTAACCGCCAGAGGCTTAACACCTATGCAATTAAGCGTTCAGGAAAGTGGTAAAACATCTCAGGCTGTTATATTCCCCTGGGCCTTAGCCAGCTATAATGAGCAAACCGTTGTTATTCCACTTATAAAAAATAAAATCGGGGCTTCACAACAAGAATTAGTCAACAATTCAGTTCAACATTTAGAATATGCTTTTGCCGATGGTTTTAAAAAACTGGTAACACCTAAGCATCAGAAAATCGCCGTTTTAAAAGGTAACAAAGAACTTGACGATAAGTATATTGCCGATTTTATTAAAAAGCTTGGTGAGTATTATTTTATTGCCCCTTTTACTTTAGATAGTGTTTCCGTAAACCCACAAAAATCGCTTAAAGAATTAAACGACTTCGATTTAATTATAGCTGCAAAACCAACCGAAGCCTTCTCTGAGCAAGAAAAACTGGTTTTAGACCAATACACCATGAATGGCGGAAAAAGCCTTTGGATGATTGATGCCGTGATTATGGAAAAAGACAGTCTGTATAACGCCAGCGGAACCAACTTTGCCGTTAACAGAGACTTAAACCTAACAGATTTTTTATTTAAATACGGCGTACGTATTAATCCTGTTATTACAAGCACATTATACTCTGCTCCTATCACATTAGCTATAGGGGAAGGTAGTAATTCGCAATTTCAAAATTTACGCTGGCCTTATTCACCGTTAGCTTCAAATAATAGTAATCATCCTATTGTCAATAATTTAAATCTGGTACGTTTCGATTTTGCTAATCAGATTGATACTTTAAAAAATAATGTTTCTAAAACCATCCTGTTAGAAAGTGCGCCATTAACCAAACTGGAAGGTACGCCAAGAGAAATCAGTTTAGATTTAGTCACCAAAGAACAAGACCCGTCACTGTTCAATAAAGGTAACCAAACGCTTGCCGTGCTGCTTGAAGGTAAATTTCCTTCGGTTTATAGCAATCGTATAAAACCGTTTAAGTTACAACAGGAAAAAGACTTAAGTGTACCGACAAAAATGATTGTTATTGCAGATGGTGACGTGATTAAAAACGATGTAGTTAGAGGTGTGCCTCAGGAATTAGGTTTCGATCGCTGGACAGGACAACAATACGGTAACAAAGAATTTTTATTAAATGCCGTTAACTATCTTTTAGACAATTCAGGACTCATAAACATTAGATCTAAACACATAGATGTTGCGTTTTTAAATCAACAAAAAATAGCTGCCGAAAAAACCAAATGGCAACTTATAAACATTGCGTTACCACTTGTATTGCTTGCAATCTTTGGTTTTACTTATAATTACGTAAGAAAGAAAAAATACGGCGCTTAAATGTTAATAAGTTTGTTTCCTATATTTCGGGGTATCGAATATATTTGTAAGTAGTATAATTCAAGACTTAAACTAAGTTCTTTTACATGTAACACATCATAAGGTTACTTCTGTGTTCTAAAACACAGTTATTAGTTTGTAATGGTAGCATGTAATCAACCAAAACCATAAAGTTAAAACATGAAATTTATAGTATCGAGTACTTATTTATTAAAACAATTGCAAGTTTTAGGAGGGGTTATCAATAGCTCTAATACCTTACCTATTTTAGATAACTTTTTATTTGAATTAAACCAGTCTCAATTAACCGTCTCTGCAAGTGATTTAGAGACCACGATGTCTTCTACACTTGAAGTTGAAAGCAATAGTGAAGGTAGCGTTGCTATTCCTGCACGTTTATTACTTGATACGCTTAAAACATTTCCAGAGCAACCGTTAACCTTTGTTATTGAAGATAATAACACGGTTGAGATTAGCTCTAATCACGGTAAATATGCTTTAGCTTATGCCAGCGGAAAAGAATTCCCTAAGGCGGTTGTTCTTGAAGACCCGAGCAAAACAGTAGTTTTAGGTGATGTTTTAGCTACCGCAATTAGTAAAACCATATTTGCTGCCGGAAACGACGATTTACGTCCGGTAATGAGCGGAGTATTTTTCCAATTCTCTACCGAAGGTCTAACTTTTGTGGCTACCGATGCTCATAAATTAGTTAAATACACGCGTGAAGATATTAAAGCCAGTCAGGTTGCTGAATTCATCATGCCTAAAAAGCCTTTAAATCTTTTAAAAGGAATTTTGGCAGGCAGCGAAGAAGACGTAACTATTG
The DNA here is from genome assembly GCF_014596975.1 of Aestuariibaculum marinum. Classification (GTDB taxonomy): domain Bacteria; phylum Bacteroidota; class Bacteroidia; order Flavobacteriales; family Flavobacteriaceae; genus Aestuariibaculum; species Aestuariibaculum marinum. The sequence continues at coordinate 621,427 of NZ_JACVXD010000001.1, forward strand.
AATACAACGATTCTAATGCGAAATTCATTTTTGAAAACTCAACTTTAATTTGTCGTTTAATCGATGGGAAATACCCGAACTACGAAGCGGTAATTCCTAAAGAAAACCCGAACAAATTAGTGATTGACAGAACACAGTTTTCGAACTCTGTGCGTCGTGTTAGCATTTTCTCAAATAAAACAACTCACCAGATTCGTTTAAAAATTGCTGGTGCTGAATTAAATATATCTGCCGAAGATATCGACTACAGTAATAAAGCTGAAGAACGTTTAACTTGTGATTACCAAGGTGATGATATGCAAATTGGCTTCAACTCTCGCTTTTTAATGGAGATGTTAAACAACCTAGGTTCTGATGATGTTCAATTAGAAATGAGTATGCCAAATCGTGCTGGTATCTTAACCCCTATTGATGGTTTAGATGATGGCGAACAAATTACTATGCTTGTTATGCCTGTTATGCTAAATAGCTAAAATTTTAGATGCAAAATATATTGAAACAAAAAAACGCTCACCAAATGGTGAGCGTTTTTTTGTATTATCTCAACTAATTAATAAAATTAAGAGATAATGGATATTTTGCAACTTCGCCATTACTGGCTTTTATAGCATTAATTATTGGAAAGATGAGTGAAATGATTCCAATTATAATAAATCCAACAAGTCCTATACCGCACAGCAACATTAATGGAATACATAGTAAGCAATATACAATTAAACTCAATTGAAAGTTTACAATATTCTTACCGTGTTCATCCATCTGGCAAACTTTATCCTTTTGTGTTAACCAGATAATTAAGGGTAATAATAAGCTTCCAAAACCTAACACTAAGGTTACTAACTGACTTAAATGGGTTATAACTAATAATTGATTATCTTCTCTCATGATTGATTATGTGTTTTGATTGACACTTATTAGACTAACGAATTTAAGAAAAGTTACAACTTTATTTCCCTATTTATAAATATTTAAATTTATATACGCGGCTATTCAATTATTTTTTAATTAACTTTAAGTCATTGATTTTAAACTATTTAAAGTGTTTTTAGAAAATAACAAATTAAAAATTATTAAACCAAACGCCTTTGAACATACTTTTTTTGCTTCAACAGCTATCCTATTTCTTGCCCTTTGCCTCGTAGGGTTCTCTATGGGTATTCAACTAAAATCATCACGAGGAACAGATTTGGCTGTGGCACGATTTTTACTTCATGGGACTTTGGGTTTTATTTGGTTACTAACCTATGTTCTGCAGACCCAATTAATATTTCGTAATAAGATAAAATTACACATGAAAATTGGCAGAGCTTCAGTTATAACATTATTTCTATTTGGCCTAAGTACTATTTATTTAATTATATCTGCGAAAACAAGTTACCCTAAAATTCCCGATAAGGCCTTAGCTAATTTCATTGGGACTTTTAGTCTCAGTAGTATTTTTGAGTTTGCATTAATTATTCTGGCTCTATGGTTTAGAAAAACACCTTTTCTACACAAACGGCTTATGTTTTATGGCGTTTTGGCTTTTTCAGGAACTGGTACCGATCGAATATTCCTTTTTATGGGAATTGAAGAACCTATATTCTACATGTTTTCTGTTAATCTATTAATTAAATTACCATTACTAATCTATGATTTTAAAACTTATCCAGTAAAACAGAAGCTCATTAGTTCTTTCCTGTTTTTATACTCATATATTGTCATGGCTTTTGGCATACTGTTGATAAAGCCTTATTTTTCCTCTAAAGAATGGATAAATTTTGCTGTCTGGTTAGCTAGTTTGGTATAAAACAAAAAATCCGTAGTTAAAAACAACTACGGATTTTAAAATTCAATAATATTGTAAAATTATTTACTTGTGTAAACCGATTTGAATAATTCGGTAAACTTTTCCTTATTTCCATTTTTAAATGGAACCAAATAAAAACTATAGGTATTCACATGATCTCCACTTAAAGTATACTCCTTTTGTGGCCTAGCTCCCCAGCTATTATCACCACCAACACCACGTTGATCCATATCTATATTTAATTGAACTAAATCCCGTTCTACAATATCTATGGTGTGTTTGCTTTTATTTACTTCAGGCATACCGTCACTATAATTCGCATCCTGTGTTGCGTGTTTTTCAACTTTATTTTCTAATGCATAATTTAAACCATCAGTCGCATCGAAATCTTCATTAAGCATATGTAATGCACTTAATCCTAAATCCCTTTGGTTGCCTGCTGAAGACACTACCAGTAAACCGTTATTGTTTGTATTAGCAAAAGCAGCCCAACGTACATCGGTTTTATATCCATTTTCCTGAGGACGAATATACGGCACATACTGATCGGAAACCGATGAATTGTATACATCTACAAAAGCTGAGGCTTTTCTATCGGTATAATTTTCCCATGGACCACGTCCGTAATACGCCATATTACTAAATGCTTTTGGTAACTGCATGCGCATACCCACTCTAGGAATATCTGCTTGATAATTGGTGGTGTTTAAGGTATTATCTACTTTAATCATACCATTTGCTAAAATGGTATAAACCGAAACAAAGGTGGTCTCAACGCCCGGTAAAGTATATGTAATAGTTGCTGTTACTTTGCCTTCTTGAGAATCGTCTACCACAAAAGATGTCACTTTTTGATTAAGCGTTGCTTCCTTCCATTTAATATTTTTTTCCTGCATACGATTACCAAAATCATTATCTGTTGGTGCACGCCAGAAGTTCGGTTTAGGGCCATTTTGGTCTTTAATTAGCTCTTCACCTGAAAACACATAAGACACCATCTTACCCTCAGATTTATCGAACAGAACTTCAAAATCTTCTCCCGAAAGCTCTAAACTTTCTTTGCTATCTTTTACTTTAATAGAGGCGCTAGCAGCAATACTTTCTTCTTGCCATTTTATCTTTCTTCCTAATAAAATCTGCTCATGCGCTACTATATAACCAGCTTTCAACATCCCCCAATCTTCTTTAAGCACAGCTTCTATCTCTAAAAAATATTCGGTATTTTCTTTAAACTCTATATTTTTTAATGGTACTCTTACCAGTTTTCCTGTATGAGGCTCTACAGCTATACTTCCGGCGTCAAACGTATCTAAAATGGTTCCATCAGCTTTTATTTTTGCTTTTATATCGAACTTATCCAGATTGGTGAAATCATAAAGGTTCTCTACTAAAACTCTTACCTGATTATCTCTATTAATACCTTTGTGCTTAAAATTTATAAACTCGTGGGCTTTTTTCACTTCATATAAACCTGGATGTGGTGTGCGATCTGGGAAAATTATTCCATTGTTTAAAAAGGTGTTATCGGTAGGCATACCTTCACCATAGTCCCCTCCGTAAGCATAATACTTTTCACCTTTTTCGTTAGTTTTCCAAATAGATTGATCGACCCAATCCCAAATGAAACCACCTTGTAAGTTGTCATGCTGTTCAATAACATCCCAGTAATCCTGAAAGTTTCCTGTACTATTTCCCATAGCATGGGCATATTCAGAAGGAATAAATGGACGGTCTGTTTTCGATCTTCCTATATTTTCAAAACCAGCTGGTGATGGATACTGAGGCACGATGATATCTGTGTTCGCTTCCATATCGAATAAATTACCATCTACATCTTTATAAGCGCGCTCGTATTGTACCGGACGCTTTTGCTTATCATGCGCCTTGATAGCATCATATCCTGCAAAAAAGTTAATACCGTTTCCTGCCTCGTTACCCATAGACCAGATGATTACCGAAGGGTGGTTTTTATCGCGTTCTACCATACGAATCATACGATCAACATGGGCTTTTTCCCAATTTTCCTTTTTTGCAAGCGAATGACTTCCGTAGTACATACCATGAGATTCGATATTCGTTTCGTCTACCACGTAAATTCCATAGATATCACACAACTCATAAAATTTCTCTTGTTGTGGGTAATGACTTAACCTAACCGCATTAATGTTATTCTCTTTCCAAAGCTGAATATCTTTTAAAATCTGAGCTTCACTAACCACATGTCCCGTTTCTGGATTGTGTTCCTGTGTATTTACCCCTTTTAAAGTAATCACTTGTCCGTTTACACGTAACAAGCCATTTTTAATTTCAACCGTTCTAAACCCTACTTTTGTAGATGTCGACTCTAAAATCTTTCCTTTATCTTTAGTCGTCACCACTACCTGATAAAGGTTTGGTGTTTCAGCCGTCCAAGGCAACACATTAAAAATTTGAGTTTTCAAATTCACATTAATCGTTCCGTCTGATGGCACTTTAACCGAATCACTTCCTTTTGCAACAGCAGAACCTTTTTGGTCTAAAACCTCGTACAAAACATCAACCGTATTTGATTTTGAAGCTGAGTTATCAACAGCCACAGTAAGGTCTAAATTTCCTGTAGTATAAGCACCATCCAGAGTTGCCATAACTTCGAAATCCTTAATACGAGATTTTGGTTGAGCATATACATAAACACTACGCTCAATTCCACTAATTCTCCAGAAATCCTGACACTCTAAATACGAACCGTCAGTCCATCTGAAAATTTGAAGGGCAATGGTGTTTTCTCCTTCCTTTAAATATTTTGAAATATTGAATTCTGCCGGAAGTTTACTCCCTTGAGAATACCCAACATATTCTCCATTAATCCAAACGAAACCTCCAGATTTCATGGCTCCAATATGCAAAAACACTTCCTTTTCATCCCAGCCCTTGGTTACTGTAAAAGTACGTCTATAAGATCCTACAGGATTATAGTCAAATGGTACTTGTCCCGGATTAGACGGGTATATTTTATCTTCGAAAGTAATCTCTTTTGAAACCGGTGCTTTATAATCGGCAAACTCATACTGATGGTTTACATAAATTGGGACTCCATAGCCTTCTACTTCCCAATTAGCAGGGACTTTAATATTATCCCAATCAGTAACATCAATTTCAGGCTTCATAAAATCCTGAGGGCGATCTGCTGGCTTGCGAACCCATTTGAATTTCCACTGTCCATCTAAACTGATGTAATTTGCAGATGCTTTCCAGTTATTTTTTAAAGCTTCACTTTCTGAAGAAAATGAATAAAAAGTGGTATGTGTATCTTCCTTGTTTTCTGAAATTACCTGAGGATTTTGAATGTAATGTTTTAAATCCTGAGGTAGTTCTTGAGCAAAGATTAAATTTGTAAAACAGAGTAGTGTTAAGCTTGTTATGTTGTTTTTCATATTAATGTTAATGTGTTCGAACACAAACATATTAAATTTAACCAATAGTCGTATCCTGAATTAAGGGTTTCTTTGGTAAAACTATCGATTTTAACAAATTTTATGATAACTGTAAAACTTACATCTATTAGTAAAATATTAAAGATTGAAAAATCTATATAATTAGATATTTGACAGCTGCTGATAAAACGTATAATACTGTTGATTATTGGGGTATAAATCCACCAAACGTTTGGCTATATTTTTTGCCTTAATACTCTCTTTATTTTTAGCATAATGATATGCTAAAGCATACAATAAACTCTCATTGTTGCCATCTACTTTCAAACCACTAACCAAGGCCTCTTCGGCTTTATTTGGTTTATTCCTTTTATCATAGAGTAAACTTAAATTATAGTATGCTCGAATATTTTCGGGCATTTTGTCTATAGTCTGCTCTAAATAAGATATTGCTTCGTCTTCCCTGTTTAATTCGGCTAATAACAAGGCTAACGAATAATAGGTTGCACCATAATCCGGCTCCTGTTCAATGACAATTTTAAAGGTTTCCTCTGCATTTTTATAAGCTCCCGTATTATAGTATAAATTAGCTAAGGTTAATCTTAAATTATTCTCCAAATTATCAACTTCCAAGGCCTTTTCATAGTAAAACACAGCCTGCTGTAGATCACCTTGTTTTATGTAATAATTTCCTTTTCTTGCCAATCCACCAGCAAAATCGGTATTCAAATCTAAATAAGTTTCAAACTCCTTTTTCACTTTAGCATAGACCGCTTTATAATTTTCTGGAATTTGAAGTGCATTAACACCTGCCAACGCATAGAATGTTTTTACACGAACTGTTCTTTTAGGATCTTTTAGCAATGGTAGTAAATAATTAATATAATCGGTGTTATTAATATTACCTAGTACATCCACACTTGTTGCGCGCACCATGGGTGACTTATCATTTAATCGGGTAATATATTCATCTAAATACTGCTGGATATCATAATTTGATAAGGCTCGTAATGCCGAAGCCCTAACCAATTCGTTTTCTGAGGTATCGTGAATTAAATCGATCAATCCAACATCGGCATGAGCTTCTCCTATTACACCTGGCACTAACTTATCTGAAAAATGTAAAGAATCTACTTTACCATATAACTCTTGAAAAGATTCCCAAGCCCATTTATTATCTTTAGTATCATGGCAGTCTACGCAGGCATTTGGTGTACCATATTTCAAACTCTGATCCGGTCGTGGCACTCTAAAACTATGATCTCGCCTAAAATCGTTACCCATATAATATCTCCCTGTCATATGGCAATTAATACATGCAGCACTTTCGGTTCCCATCTCATGCTTATGATGATCTGGAGTATTATACTTTGTTGGAGTATGACATTGGGTACACAATGCATTGCCTTCCATTTTTAACTTTAAAGAATGTGGATTGTGGCAACTATTACAGGCCACATCGTTTTTATACATTTTACTCTGCATAAACGAGGTATACACATAGTCTTCATCTAAAATTTGTCCGTCGGGATAGTATTGTGGTTCTACAATTAAATGCGGAAAATAATGATCTAAAAACGTCCCTTCATAATTGTAATTTTCAGTGAATTGTTCTCGTCTAGCGTGGCATCTTGCACATTCGTCCACCAATTGTTTTGGAGCTATTCTGCTTGTCATTTTCATAGTTCCCGTCGGCATGTATTCTTCCCCTAATCGCTTAACATCTTCAACGTGTTGTTTTCCTGGTCCATGACAAGCTTCACAACTAACATTGATTAAAGCAAACTTAGTATCGTAACTATCTGTTTTAAAATCGTAGTTTTTCCTAACGTTTATAGAGTGACAATCGGAACACATGGTATTCCAGTTCAAACCTTTATTTGTCCAGTGAAGCCACTCTTCATGGACCACCCTAAAATCAGGAAACAAATTAAACCACTTGTTCTCAACCGAATCCCAAGCTGTACTTAAACACTGGTAAGCTCCATTTGGAAATTCCACAATATACTGTTGTAGTGGTGTAATTCCGTAAGTATAAACAATTTTATAATCTTGGTAGCTACCATCCGGTCCTTCGGTATTTACGTAATAATTACCATCCTTTTGGTAAAATCTAGAGGTCACCTCTTGATTAGTGAATGTTTCTCCTTTAAAATCAGCCAGAATTGATGTGCTATCAGCTATTTGCATGGCCTTATCGTGGTGAGAACCTTGCCACTCTTTAAACTCTGCTTCATGGCAACTCTTACAGGTTTCGTCTCCTAAAAAATGATTATCAGGAATTAAAGCGGTTGATGTAAAAATATCATCTTTAGTTATCGCTTCATATTTCTTTTCTTTCTTACAAGAATTCAATAAAAAAATTGAAATAAATAAACAGGTCAAGCTTGATAAAGCACGAGTAATAGTAGGGTTAGCCAAAATCTTTATCTTTAAAAAATTACAGAATAAATTGTACTATAAATGTAACTTAATTTTGACTTAGAACAGCTATAAATAAGAAGTAAAATCTGTAAATATCTGCTTAAAAATTATACATAAAACCGAAACTAATTCTCATAGCATCACGACTTTTATCTAAAGCCTGAGCTACACCATTTACTTGTCCTTTAACATCTATTGATTTTATACCGTAGTCGAGCTCGAGACCAACGGTCATACGTTCATAGGCATCATACATAAGGTTGAAAATACCGTAATAATGCTTATGCGTAAAATCGCCCTCTACAAACACCGTTGTATCATCTAATGATTCATAAACAATAAGCCTTTCGGAGTCATCTAACTTAAATTGTGTCGCTCCAAAAACTATATTGGTATGCAATTTAGTAGTTATAAAGTACCCATAAGATGCCCAACCTCCAAAAGCAGGAGTTGCACTGATATTATTATTTCTGGAAGGATATCCATCATAACCTCCTCCAGAAACCGTAGTTAAATATGCTGAAATACCTTTCCCACCAACCAATTGAAATTGAAAGTTGTTTAAATTAGGTTTATAGTTTCCACTAAAGCTTACTCCATAACCTAAAAAATTATCTATCTCATCATCCAATTTATAACGTACACTTCTCAATATGGAAGATAACCTTAAATGCCCCCAATCCTTTTTATATTTTACCGCAAAAGTGAAATCCGGCATAAACTGATCGGCCTCCTCTACTAATGGCTGAAATTCATCGTAAGTAAAATTAGTTGCTATAGGCGCTTCAATACTGGCTTCGTAGATCCAATTGGGATTTCCGAAAGTGTTCTTATATTTCACGTGGGGCGTACGAATCCATACACCAGACGGCGGACCTTCTAACTCCATAATATCCGGCCAGATGTCTTCGTCTCCAAAATTATTCCACATCTGCCCTATTTGCCAATGTTCGGTTTCTACATATGCTTTTCTAAGACGCATTCTTCCATTTCCTCCCCAAAAATCAGATTCAACTACAGCCTTAATCACTTTTCCATTTTCCTGAACCATATGTGTCGTTAATCGCAATTGAGTTTGATATAAATCTGCTTTAAGACTTTTGTCATCATTCGTTCCAAATACATTAATAAGCCCTACATTAAAGGTTTCATTATCATTCAAACCTCCAAAAACATCCATATAGCCGTTTAGTTTCATGTTTACCCCTAAACTAGACTTGATACGAGGTTGATGATTTATGGAATCGTTTGATGTAATGGTTAAAAACGGATCTTGAGCAAACGCACTTAAGCTATTGAGCACTAAAAATGCGATAGTAACATATTTCATACGAATAAATTTAAACATCTTAATTTACTCATTTTTAACCACATAAAATACTACAAATAAAAAAAGGCGCTAAAACTAAGTTTTAGCGCCTTTTTTAAAACCTGTAATAACATACTATCTCAATTCCGGAATAGCACAAACATCCATATCGCCGTAATCTAAATTCTCACCAGCCATGCCCCAGATAAACGAGTAATTACTTGTACCTGAACCTGAGTGAATAGACCATGGTGGAGAAATTACTGCCTGGTTATTTTGCATCCAGATGTGTCTTGTTTCATTAGTTTCTCCCATAAAGTGACATACCGATTGCCCTTCTGGTACTTCAAAGTAGAAATACACTTCCATTCTACGATCGTGAACGTGAGCCGGCATTGTATTCCAGCTACTTCCTACTTTAATAGATGTCATTCCCATTTGTAACTGACATACATCAACGACACTGTTTACAATATACTTTCTTAAAGTACGTGCATTGGCAGTTTCAGGAGATCCTAATTCAATAACTTCTACATCATCCGTTCCAATTTTCTTTGTTGGATACGCTTTATGAGCAGGTGTTGAATTTAAATAGAACATTGCCGGGCTATCTGCAGATGCACTTGCAAATACAACCTCTTTATTACCTTGCCCTACATATAAAGCTTCTTTGTGGTTTAACTCATATACCGTACCGTCTACAGTTACTGTTCCGGCTTGACCGATATTAATAATACCAAGCTCTCTTCTTTGTAAAAAGAATTCTGCTTTAAGCGGATCAATTGCATCTAATGACACTGACTTAGAAACCGGTAACACACCCCCCGTAATAAAACGATCGTAGTGTGAATACACTAAGTTCAATTTATCGGCTTCAAAAAGATTTTCAATTAAAAATTCGTTTCTTAGTTGCGTTGTATCGTACCCTTTTACGCCTTGAGGGCTTGATGCGTAACGCGATTCATAACTAACTGACATAATTTATAGTTTTAGTTTCTTAATTTTTTTAATGCTTAAACGTTTAAGCTATTTACACGGATAAAATAAAATTTATCCAAATACCATTTTCTAAAAAAGAACGACGGTTAAGCTAATGGCTCCGTGAGCACCAACTACCAAACATTGTTCTATATCTGCTGTTTTTGATGGTCCTGAAATGAAGGTTCCAAAGGTTCTTTCACGCTCTGAAATCGCATCAAAAATCTGGTGCATATGCAAATTAACAGCATTTTTAGGGACTACCAAAATTAAATCGTTGGTAATAAATGGTAAAGCACGTACAACCATATCGTCTTCCGAAACCCAAACAGCGCCATTTTCGGCTACTGCAAAATTTCCCTTTATAATGGTTAAATCGATGTCCTCAAGCGTATGTGGGTCGGTCTCTTTTGAAACAGGAACTGTACCTAAGGCGGATTCCTTCATGCAAGACACAATTTTTTTAGCTTCTGGATATAACGTCTTAATCTCTTCATCAAGGGTAGCCAATCCATCTAACTCAAGAAGACGTCCGCCAACAAATTCAATATTTTCTTTAAAGCGTTCTATTAAATTAATATCCTCATCAAAAACACTTAAATCGATATCTGGTAATGACAGGGTTTCAGGTTTATTAGCCTTCACCGCTTTTAATATAGATTCTCTACTCATTTTTTTGTCTTTTTTTGTACCACTCTTCGAAATTATCACCTTTTACTTCCGGCAAATCTCTCGCATGACCCCAGGTGTTAATTTTTGAATTTATTAAAGATTTTGGTGTATGTTTTAACATGAAACGGGTGGACTTACCTACAAAATCATACGTCTTTGGCTTTGCCAAAATACTTCCGGCAGCTTTCATAATGTTTTTCTTTACAGTTGGTTGTGGTACGTCTTTTACGATAATTTGACGCCATTTATACAACTGCTCATGAATATTAATCTTTACCGGACACACATCACTACAAGACCCACAAAGTGTAGATGCAAATGGTAACGAACTGTGTTTCGTTAAGTCTTTTCCTGGTGATAAAATAGAACCGATAGGTCCTGGAATAGTTGCATCGTAACTATGTCCGCCACTACGTCTGTAAATAGGACAAGTATTCATACAAGCTCCACAACGAATACAGTGTAGCGATCGTCTGAAATCCTCTCGACTTAACTGCTCCGTTCTTCCATTATCTACGATAATGATATGCATTTCTTTACCTTCTTCAGGTTTGTTGAAATATGATGAATAGGTCGTTATAGGCTGACCTGTTGCACTTCTTGCTAATAAACGTAAAAATATACCTAAATGTTTTTCTTGTGGAATTAACTTTTCCATTCCCATACAGGCAATATGTACTTTAGCTAAGTGTGCTCCCATATCGGCGTTACCTTCATTGGTACATACTACAAAACCACCAGTATCGGCAACGGCAAAATTAACACCAGTTATCGCCGCATCGGCTTGCAAAAACTTATTTCTTAAATGCTTTCTTGCCTCACGAGTTAGATATTCAGGATTTCCTCCACTTGGCTTGGTGCCTAAATGCTCCTGAAATAACTCGTCTACTTCTTCTTTAGTTTTATGAATAGCAGGTAATACAATATGACTCGGTGGCTCCTTTGCTAACTGCACAATACGCTCTCCTAAATCGGTGTCAATAACTTCAATATCATTAGCTTCCAAAAACGGATTTAAATGACACTCTTCAGTTAACATCGATTTACTTTTTACAATCTTCTTGGCATTGTGTTTTTGAAGAATGCTGTGAATAATTTTATTATGTTCTTCGGCGTTTGCTGCCCAGTGTACTGTAACACCATTCTTTTTTGCGTTTTCTTCAAATTGCACCAAATAGTTATCTAAATTCGATAACACATTGGCTTTTAGAGCTGATGCATAGTCACGAAGTTGTTCCCAACCTTGTATTTTATGCGCCTGTTTATCACGTTTCTGCCTTACAAACCATAAGGCTTTATCGTGCCAGTTTACCTTAGCCTCATTTTCATTAAATTTTGCTGCTGCTTCTGCGTGTGCCATAATTAGATACTACTGTTTAAAATTTCTGCTATGTGCATCACCTTAAGTGGCTGCTTATTTCTATTGATTAAACCTTCCAAATGCATTAAACACGAATGGTCGGCTCCGGTAATCACTTCTACATCGCTATCAATATGATCCTGAATTCGGTCTTTACCCATTTTAACTGAAATGGCTTCTTCAAATACCGAGAATGTTCCTCCAAATCCGCAACATTCATCCGCACGATTTAAGGTTTTAAGTTCTAAACCTTTGACTTCCTTTAATAAATTTTCTTCAGTTGAAAAATGAGGATCCATACGCTCTGAACATGAACCTAAACGTAATCCGCGTAAGCCGTGACAACTTTTATGAATACCTACTTTATGCGGGAAAGACGCTCCTAAATCGGTTTTACCAAGCACCTGATATATAAACTGACATAACTCATAGGTGTTATCGCGAACGCGTTTCACATCTTCGGTTTGTTCTAAGATATCAAAATGCTTCTTTACATGATACACACAACTTCCCGAAGGCCCTACGATATAATCGTAGTTTTTGAAATTTTCAACGAACAACTGACAGGTGCCTTTAGAATCCTCTTCGTATCCTGAATTTCCAAGTGGTTGTCCGCAACAGGTCTGCCCTAATGGATATTCTACATCGACTCCTAATTTTTCAAGAAGTTCTAATGATGCTATTCCGACCTGCGGATAGAGTTGATTTATATAACACGGTATAAATAAACCGACTTTCATATTAATGCTTTTAAATTACTATTTATATACTTTTTGAAATACCAAGTGCTAAACCACGTAATTCTGCTAAACCACGTAAACGACCAATAGCTGTATACCCAGCATACGCTTTATTGTTTTCTAAATCGCTTAGCATTTGGTGCCCGTGATCGGGACGCATTGGTAATTGTATGTTTCTTTGTTTTTCTACTTCTAAAACAGCTTTTACTACTTCGTACATATCTGAAGAACCATCTAAATGATTGTCTTCATAGAAACTCCCATCATCTTCTCGTTTTACATTTCTTAGGTGTAAAAAGTGAATGCGATCGGCAAACTTTCTAATCATACTTGGTAAATCGTTATCTGGATTAGCTCCTAACGACCCTGTACAAAAGGTGATACCGTTTGATGGACTATCTATAAAGTTTACCAAATCGGTTAAATCGGCTTCCGATTTAATAATACGTGGTAAGCCCATAATATCCATAGGCGGATCGTCCGGATGAATCGCCATGACAATCCCGTTTTCTTCACATACCGGAATCACTTCGTTTAAGAAGAATGATAGATTCGCTTTTAAATCGGCATGTGATAAGTTATCGTACTGCGCAATCATGTCCTTAAACACCGGAATCGTTAAATCGTCTACTGTTCCTGGTAAACCTTTTAACACATTATCTTCAAGCGCTTGCTTGTCTTCAGCAGACATCTCGGCATAACGCTTTTCAGCTAATGCTAAAATTTCTCTTGTGTAGGCTTCCTCTACCCCTTCACGCTCCATGATGAATTTTTCGAAAACGGCCATCTCCACCTTATCGAAACGTAACGCTGTGCTACCATCTTCTAATTTCCAGAACAGTTGTGTACGCGTCCAGTCTAACACTGGCATGAAATTATAACACACGTTTTTAATCCCACAAGCTGCTACATTGCGTAAACTTTGCTTGTAGTTTTCTATACGCTGTAAATAATCGCCTTGACGTAATTTTATGTTTTCGTGAATAGGAATACTTTCGATGAAGCTCCATACTAAACCAGCGTCTTCAATAAGCGTTTTTACTTTCTGGATTTCTTCAACTTCCCAAACTTCACCGTTTGATACATGGTGTAAAGCGGTTACAACTCCTGTTGCTCCTGCTTGTTTTATATCTGATAATTTTACAGAGTCTGAAACTCCAAACCATCTAAATGTTTCTTGCATTTTCTTTTAAATCTGAATAAAAATTAAACCCCACTAAACGCACTGAATCCGCCATCAACAGGAATGACAATCCCAGTTACAAACTTTGAGGCATCAGAACATAAATAATGTAAAGCGCCATGCAACTCATCGGCTTCGCCAAAGCGTTTCATTGGTGTGTTGTTTATAATGGTGTTACCTCTGTCGGTATAGCTTCCGTCTTCATTCAATAACAAAGCGCGGTTTTGATTTCCAATGAAAAATCCTGGAGCAATAGCATTAACACGTAAGCCATCTCCGTATTTCGTGGCTAATTCAACAGATAACCATTTGGTATAATTATCAATTGCCGCTTTTGAAGCTGAATACCCCGCAACGCGTGTAATAGCTCTGTCGGCAGCCATAGAAGAAATATTAATGATGACGCCTGATTTATTCTTCACCATTTCTTTACCAAAAACGACAGAAGGAATAATACTTCCAAATAAATTTAAATCGACCACCTTTTTAAAGTCATCCATATTGATATCGAAAAACGATTGTGTTGGTCCTACAGTCGCTCCAGGCATATTACCGCCTGCGGCGTTAATCAGCACATCGATTTTTCCATATTTTGCGATAATGGCATCCGACACTTCTTGTAGGCTTTCTTCCTCAACAACATTACACAAATACCCATCAACTTTATTACTGATGGTTTTCATGTGTTTTACGGTTGCATCAACCGTGTCTTGTTTATAATGTAATATGATTACCGTAGCGCCTTGTAAAAGTAAATATTCGGCCATGCTGCCTCCTAATACACCACCGCCTCCGGTAACGAGAACTACTTTATCTTCTAAATTAAATAGATTCATTTATTATTTTGAAAAGTTTAAAAATCTTGATGATTGTAGCAAATTTAATGATATACATAATAATTACTATACTGCACTGTACTGTTTATTTCTTTTTTTAAAAATAACTACCTCTTTTATTAATTCGTTAAATAATTGACAATCAAAAAACAAAGAACTGATAATTTGCTATAAAAAATTATTTAAAATAATATCAATATCGTTGTTTTAACAATAAATAAATATCAAATTATCAATATTTTATTCATTTTACAGTACAGTACAGGATAGAAACAAAAATCACTTCATTTAATTTTGAGAACAAATATTTTAAAAATTCTCATGAATACACTTGAAAAACAATTTAAATACGTAGATTATCTTTGGGATGATAAAAAAGCTGACAGCTTAGGTGACGACCAAGTAGCTTTATTTTTATACCGTTCAAATATATTAGGTGCAGACCTAAGAATCACTAACTATGGTGGTGGTAACACAAGTTGTAAAACCATAGAAAAAGACCCATTAACTAATGAAGAAGTTGAAGTAATGTGGGTTAAAGGTTCTGGAGGAGATATTGGTACCTTAACACGTTCTGGTATTGCTGGATTGTACACCGAAAGATTACGCGATTTAAAAAATGTATATGGAGGTTTAGAAGATGAAGACCGTATGGTTGGGTTATTTAACCACTGTATTTATGACTTAGACAGTAAAGCGCCATCAATCGATACCCCTCTTCACGGTTTATTACCTTTTAAACATATCGACCACCTACACCCAGATGCTCTTATCGCGGTTGCTGCTGCGAAAGACAGTGAAAAAGTAACCAAAGAAATTTGGGGAGACACTATGGGATGGGTACCTTGGCAACGTCCAGGTTTCGATTTAGGTTTACAGTTAGAAAAATGTTTAGCTGAAAACCCAGGCATTAGAGGTATCGTTTTAGGTAGCCACGGTTTATTTACCTGGGGAGACACCTCTTACGAATGTTATATGAACAGTTTAGAAGTTATTGAAATGGCTTCTGAATACATCACTAAAAAGATTGAAGAAAAAGGTTCTGTTTTTGGCGGACAAAAAGTAGAAAGTTTACCGCAAGAAGAGCGTCTTGAAAAAGCTGCGCAGTTAATGCCGTTATTAAGAGGTTTATGTTCTTCTGAAAACAGAATGATTGGCCACTTTGCGGATAGTGATGTGGTAATGGAATACATTAACAGTAACGATCTTGAGCGTTTAGCGCCAATGGGAACCTCTTGTCCAGACCACTTCTTACGCACAAAAATTCAACCTTTAGTATTAACGTTAGATCCTAAAGAAGATTTATCAGATGCTGAAGCTATACTTGCTAAATTAGAGCCTGCTTTCGAACAATACAGACAGGAATACGCAGATTATTACAATACTTGTAAAAGAGATAATAGTCCTGCAATGCGTGACCCGAACCCGGTAATTATTATTTACCCTGGAGTTGGTATGTTCAGTTTTGCTAAAAACAAGCAAACCACACGTGTAGCAAGTGAGTTCTACATCAATGCAATCAACGTAATGCGTGGTGCTGAAGCGATTACTGAATATACATCTTTACCAAGACAAGAAGCATTCGATATCGAGTACTGGTTATTAGAAGAAGCGAAATTACAACGTATGCCAAAAGAGCAACCATTATCTCGTAAAGTAGCCTTTGTTACTGGCGCAGGTGGTGGAATTGGTAAAGCAATTGCCGATAAATTAGCTGCTGAAGGTGCTAACGTAGTATTAACCGATATTAACGAAGAAAGCTTAAAAGAAGCTCATGCAACATACAAACGTGATGTGTCTACATATGCTGTTTGTGATGTAACCGATACCGATTCTATCGCTAAAGCTTACAAAAAAGCATGTTTAGAGTTTGGTGGGGTTGACATCGTCGTTCATAGCGCTGGTTTAGCAATCTCTAAATCTTTAGAAGATACAACAGACAAAGACTGGAACATTTTACAAAGTATCTTAGTAAAAGGTCAGTTTGACTTAGCAAAACAATTCGCAGCCATCGCACGCCAACAAAACTTAGGTGGTGATTATATCGCTATCGCAAGTAAAAATGGTTTAGTTGCAGGACCTAATAACGTAGCTTACGGTACTGCTAAAGCGGCGCAACAACATATGGTACGTTTATTAGCCGCTGAGTTAGCTAAAGATAAAGTACGTGTAAACACCGTAAACCCTGATGGTGTTATTGTTGGAAGTAAAATCTGGGAAGGTGCTTGGGCCGAAGGTCGTGCAAAAGCAAACGGCATTACCGTAGAAGAACTTCCTGCATTTTATGCGAAAAGAAATTTATTAAACGAAATCATTACTCCTGATGATATTGCTAACGGTGTCTTTACTTTCGTGGGCATCTTAGATAAATCAACAGGAAACATTATAAATGTAGATGGTGGTATGGCCAATGCATTTGTAAGATAAACGATAGTTAGTTTTAGTTTGTAAAAACTTCCATAGCATAGTTAAATATCTATGGGAGTTTTTTTTTAATTTCAGATACGCATTTTCTGTAACTACACAATTAAGAAAATGATTGTATCTTGTAGTAACCAA
Organism: Aestuariibaculum marinum; assembly: GCF_014596975.1. Classification (GTDB taxonomy): domain Bacteria; phylum Bacteroidota; class Bacteroidia; order Flavobacteriales; family Flavobacteriaceae; genus Aestuariibaculum; species Aestuariibaculum marinum. The sequence goes on from NZ_JACVXD010000001.1 coordinate 638,690, forward strand.
TTACAATTAAAGACATGAAACAAGTATAAATTTTATTATATGTAAATTCTTCAACCAGAAATGATAAAATTTATATAAGTTCCTGAATGTATTCAAATTTTTTGAACATTCAGAAAACAAAAAATTTAAAACAGATGAAAATAGAACAAAACCACATTCAGGATACGAATAAATCTGGTTTACAATCACACAAAGAAAATTTCGATTTCTTAGCAAATAACCTTTCTAAAAAAGGGGCTAATGTAGAGGCTATTGTAAGTAAATTAAAAGACTTTCAAGTAGCAATACCAAGCTGGGCTTTAGGTGCTGGAGGAACACGTTTCGGACGTTTTTCTTTCTACGGAGAGCCTTCAAGTTTAGAACAAAAAATTCAGGATATCGGGTTAATCCACTCATTAACACAAACGGCAGGAGCGGTGTCATTACACATTCCTTGGGACATCCCACAAGATTACGCTGCAGTTAAAGATTTAGCAAACGGATTAAACATTAAGTTTGATGCGGTTAACTCGAATACCTTTCAAGATCAAAAAGATGCTAAAGAAACTTACAAATACGGTTCTTTAAGCAACACAAGCGAGGCGGTAAGACAACAGGCTATTCAACATAACTTAGATGTTATCAATATTGGTAACAAATTAGGTTCTAAAAGTTTAACCGTTTGGTTAGCCGATGGTTCTTGTTTCCCTGGGCAAACTAATTTTCAAACAGCATTACAACATACTGAAAACAGTTTAAAAGACATTTACAAAGGTCTTCCTGACGATTGGAGTATGTTAATTGAATACAAACCTTATGAGCCTAACTTCTACAGTACGGTTATTCAGGATTGGGGAACATCGTTCATGTTGGCCAATGCTTGTGGAGAAAAAGCGTACTCGTTAGTAGATTTAGGTCACCATTTACCAAACAGTAATATTGAGCAGATTGTTTCTGTGTTAATGTTAAAAGGTAAATTAGGAGGATTCCACTTTAACGATAGTAAATACGGTGACGACGATTTAACCGTTGGAAGTATCAAGCCTTATGCCTTATTCTTAATTTTTAACGAATTAGTTTACGGTATGCAAAACAATCCGCAAAACCCGGATTTAGCATGGATGATTGACGCGAGCCATAACGTAAAAGATCCTTTAGAAGATTTAATTCAATCTTTAGAAGCTATTCAAGAAGCTTACGCTAAGGCCTTATTAGTTGATCAAGCTGAATTAAAAGCAGCACAATTAAATAACGACGTTGTGAAGTGTCAGGAAATTTTACAAGACGCTTACAGAACCGACGTTCGTCCGCTTTTAGCAGAAGCTAGACGTTTAGCTGGTGGTGCTTTAAGTCCGATTAACGCATACCGCGCATTAGGCGTTAGAGACACCTTAATTGAAGAAAGAGGAAAACACACCGTAGCAACTGGATTATAAGAAATGATAGATGTAACTGCTGTATTTGATATAGGAAAAACCAATAAAAAATTCTTCCTATTCGATAAAGACTACAAAGAAGTTTATAAAGAGTATACAAGTTTCGAGGAAATTGAAGATGAAGATGGTCATCCTACCGAAAATTTAGAAGCGCTTCAAACATGGCTAAAAAGTGTGTTTCAAAACATTCTTGATGCTCAGGAGTTTAATGTTAAAGCGATTAACTTTTCGACTTATGGAGCAAGTTTTGTACATATCGATGAAAACGGCGAGGTACTAACGCCGCTTTACAACTACACAAAACCTTTAAACCAAGAGATTGTTAATTCATTTTTGGACAAATACGGCCCTAAAGAGGAGTTTTTAAAAACTACCGGGTGTTTCGATTTAAGCTTATTAAATTCAGGTTTACAATTGTACTGGTTAAAGTACAGTAAACCTGAAATTTTCAAAAAAATTAAATACTCGTTACATTTACCACAATACCTTAGCTATGTGTTTACCGGAATTCCATTAAGCGAATACACCAGTATTGGTTGTCATACCGCATTATGGGATTACACAAAAAAAGATTACCACGAGTGGGTATATAAAGAAGAATTACATCATATTCTTCCAACAATTGTTTCTACCGAAACAAGCATTAATATGAACTATAATGGCCGACGTATTAAAATTGGCGTTGGTATTCACGATAGTTCATCAGCTCTTTTACCTTACGTACGAAGCATTAAAAAGAAATTTGTTTTAGTGTCTACAGGTACTTGGAGCATTACCTTAAATCCGTTTGCAGACCATCCAATTATTGAAGATACACATGATAAAGATTCTATCAATTACATGCGTATTAACGGAAAACCTGTAAAAGCAACGCGTTTATTTTTAGGTAACGAATATAAAATTCAAGTGAGTAAACTCCATAAGCATTACAACGTTCCTGAAGACACCCATCGTCATATTAAATTCAATTACGAGATCTACACTGAAATCGCAAATGACTTTGAGCATATGTTTAAATGGGAAAGTCTGTCTTCAAAGCATATGCCTGCCGAAACAAAACTTCCATACAGCGAATTTGAAGAAGCATACCATCAACTGATGATGGAATTAGTAGAACTTCAAATAAAGAGCATAAAAGATGTTATTGGCGAAGAGCATATCAAACGTTTATATGTAGACGGTGGTTTTAGCGACAACGATTTATTCATAAAACTGTTATCGCATAACTTCAGAAATATGAAATTAAGAACCACCGATTCATCATTAGGATCGGCTTTAGGGGCTGCTATTTCAATTTCAGATAGCAAACTGAATTCTAAATTCCTGAAAAAGAACTACTCGTTAAAAAAACACGTACCGTTTATCATCAGTTAACCTAAACTTATAGCTTGTTATGTTTTAATATTTGCCTAACATTAAATTAAATCTATATGGCCTCAAAATTAAATTTGGAGCACCCCAGAGATCAGATTACTAAAATTATTAGTAGAATCTACAAAAGGGGCATGACGACCACCTCGGGTGGTAATATTTCTATCATCGATGACAACGGTGATATTTGGGTAACACCTTCAGCAATCGATAAAGGATCGTTGAAGTCATCCGATATTATTTGCGTCAGGAAGGATGGTACCGTGGTTGGTAAACACAAACCATCGTCGGAGTTTCCTTTTCATAAAGCCATATATGATATTAGGCCGGATATTAAATCAGTAATACACGCACATCCGCCAGCATTGGTGTCTTTCAGTATTGTTCGTCAGATACCAAATACCAATATTATTTCTCAGGCTAAGCATGTTTGCGGACCTATTGGTTATGCGCCTTACGAATTGCCTGGAAGTCATAAGTTAGGAGATGTTATTGCTGAAGAATTTAAAAAAGGCTTTAAAGCGGTTATCATGGAAAACCATGGAACCGTTTTAGGTGGTAGTGATTTAAATGATGCTTTCGAGCGATTTGAAGCTTTAGAGCTTTGTGCACGCACTATTCTTTATGGTTCTCAAATAGGAACACCTAATTATTTAACCGACAATCAAATAGAACAGTTTGAATCACAAACCCAATCGACACTTCCTGAAATGGCTACAACCGAGTATCCATCGGATGAAGTTGAAAAACGTTTGGAGATTTGTAACATCGTGAAGCGTTCCTGTGAACAAGGCTTAATGATAAGCTCTTACGGAACCGTTTCTATGCGCTGGAAAGGTGATGATTTCTTAATTACCCCTACTCACGTAAATCGTTGGGACATGGCTATTGAAGATATCGTTCAAATTAAAGACGGACAAAGAGAAGCTGGTAAAAACCCAAGTAGAGCCACCTGGATTCATCAGGAGATTTACAAACGTAATCCGAAGGTCAATTCAATCATCATGACGCAATCGCCATACTTAATGGCGTTCTCGGTAACAAAATCGTATTTAAACGTGCGTACCATTCCAGAAAGCTGGATCTTTTTACAAGATATTCCAATGGTAGAATATGGAACACATTTTAAAGCTAATAACAATTCGCAAATTATTGACGACTGTACAACGGCTTTAATTATTGAAAACGATTCTGTTATTGTTACTGGTGATAAATTATTACAAACCTTCGACTACCTTGAAGTAGCAGAATTTAGTGCAAAATCTATTGTTTTAGGAAATTCATTAGGTAATATGGTGCCTATTAACGACGATCAGGTAGAAGAATTAAGACAGAAATTTTTAACATAAAACTAATACTAAACTAGATTATATATGACACAATATCATCAAGAAGAAGATATGATAGAGGACATTGCTGGAGGTGAGTTTGAAAGAACGCCTGTCCCGCAATCTAAATTAAAAGGCTGGAAAAGCTTTTTAGGTATGTATGCCGGTGAGCATGCCGCAGGTACCGAATTCGTGATCGGGCCTTTATTTTTAACGGCCGGAGTTAGTGCTTTCGATCTAATTATAGGCTTACTTTTAGGAAACCTGTTAGCTGTTTTAAGCTGGCGTTTTCTTACCGCCGAAGTTGCGGTTAAAAACCGTTTGACTTTATACTTTCAATTAGAAAAAATCAGCGGTAAAAATCTGGTTACCATTTACAATTTAGCTAACGGTATTTTGTTCTGTTTTCTGGCAGGTTCCATGATAACCGTTTCTGCTACTGCTGTAGGTATCCCTTTTGATATGCCTATGCCTAAACTAACCGATACCATGCCTAATGGCGTAACATGGATTGTAATTGTATTAGCCATTGGAGCTGTGATTTCTATTATTGCAGCGCGTGGTTACGACACGGTTTCGAAAGCAGCAAACTATATGTCTCCTATTATTGTCTTGGCTTTTGTGGCTTGTGGTATTGTGGCTTTAAATCAGTTAGGTGTTGGTAGCTTTTCAGAATTCTGGGACATCTGGGGAGAAGGTTCAGACCCATTCCCAGGACAGATAAAATACACATTCTGGCATGTGGTTATCTGGTCTTGGTTTGCAAATGCAGCAATGCATATTGGTATGTCTGATTTATCAGTATTCCGTTTTGCTAAAAAGGCAAGTTCAGGATGGACAACTGCGGCTGGTATGTATGTAGGCCACTATATGGCGTGGATTGCAGCTTGTTTATTATATGCAGTGTATTTACAATCTCCAGAAGCACAAGCCTTATTAAGTACCGGACAAGCCCCATCGGTAGCTCCAGGTCCTTTAGCTTATAATGCTATTGGAGTTTTCGGTATTATTGCTGTGATTTTAGCGGGATGGACGACAGCTAACCCAACTATTTACAGAGCTGGTTTAGCGTTTCAGGCTATTATCCCTAAAGTTTCAACATTCTGGGTAACTATTATTGCAGGTACTGTAGCAACGTTGGCGGGGTTATTCCCTGCATTCGCTATGAAATTATTAGATTTCGTTGCGTTCTACGGATTCATTTTGGCACCTATTGGAGCAGTTATTGTATTCGAACATTTCTTTGCTAAAAAATACGGCATCATTAAAAACTATGCCGAGCATGCAGGAATTAAGTTTAATAAATCGGTACTGTTTGCATGGGCCATAAGTTTCGGACTATTCTACTTTATCTCCATTCAATTCGATGTCTTTTTATCGTTTGTAACCTTACCAACCTGGTTAATGTGTGGTGTATTATTCTTGGTATTTAGCAAGATGTTTCAAAAGCAATAAAACAGTAATTCTATTATAATCTAAAAGCCCGTAAAACTCATTTACGGGCTTTTTTTTGCTAGTTTTCAATAAGTACTGAATAGTTTAAAAAATCAAATTAAAATTAAACGTAATAAATACGTTTAATTCTATATAAAAATACATTTTTAGTTAGTATATTTGTAACTCTTAATCTGATAATTAATCAAAATTGTACAACATAAATCTTAAAACGGATAATTCTAAGGGTTTAGAATATATTGAAATTGAGAATGCTTCAATTCTAACCTCCGCAAAAATCTATACAAGTCTTGGTGGCAGCTTACAAGAATTAACCCTAAATGGAAAACCATTAATAACCTCATTAGACCCTCTGCCCTATTCCGATACTTACGCATCATCTATTTTATTTCCTTTTGCAAACAGAATAGATAACGGGAGCTATACTTTTGAAGACAAAAATTTCGAATTCCCAATAAACGAAATAGGCAACAATAATGCGCTGCACGGTTTAGTATTCAATAAAACTTTTAAAGTGGTTGACCAATTTACTGATGATAATCAAGCTTCAGTAACATTGGAATACGTAGAGAAAAACGAATCTAAAGGTTTCCCATACACCTTTGCCATTCAGTTAGAATATATTTTAACTGAAACTTCACTAGACTTAAATGTGACAATAAAAAATACCGATAACAAAACGTTTCCTTTTACCTTAGGATGGCATCCGTATTTTGAATCAGCGAACCTTTTCGATAGCACATTAAGTTTTAGTAGTGACAAACAATTAGTTTTAAATGACCGTTGCATTACCACAGGAACAACAGACGTTTCAGGTACCAATCATTTTGAAATTAAAGATAAATATCTTGACGATTGCTTCCTGTTAAACCATAACGATATTACATTCAATACCCCAGAATATAGCTTTGTAATGAGTAGTTCTTCGAAAGAAAGCTTTTTACAAATCTATACGCCACCAAAAAAGACACACGTGGCCATTGAACCAACCACAGGTGTTTCTAACAGTTTTAACAATAACATGGGCTTACAAACCTTAAAACCAAACGAAACCTACCAACTAAACTGGAATATTAAACTACAATAGTTAATTATGAATAAAGCATTAGTGAACAAGGTAAAAGAAACCTTTGTAGATAAATTTAACACACAACCGCTCGTGGTATTTTCTCCGGGGCGTATCAATATCATTGGAGAGCATACCGATTACAACGATGGTTTTGTATTTCCGGCTGCCGTAAACAAAGGAATCGTTGCGGCCTTTCAAAAAAATGATTCCGATACCTCGTTAGCTTACGCTATTGATGTTGATGATACTTTAGAATTTTCAGTCGATAACATTCAACCTTTAGCTAAAGAAAGCTGGGGAAATTATGTTTTAGGTGTTATTGCTGAAATTCAGAAAAAAGGACTTAGCGTTGGGAATTTCAATGTAGTGTTTAGTGGAAATATTCCGGCGGGTTCAGGCATGTCATCTTCTGCCGCACTTGAAAACTCTGTGGTTTTCGGATTGAATGAATTGTTCAATTTAGGATTAACAAGAGAAGACATGATTTTCATTTCGCAAAAGGCAGAACATAACTATGTAGGTGTTAACTGCGGCATTATGGACCAATATGCGAGTATGTTCGGCATTAAAAACCACGCCTTATTGTTAGATTGCAGATCGATTGAAGCCCAACCTTTTCATATCGATTTTGAAGGTTACGAATTAATGTTAATCAACACCAACGTAAAACACAGCCTGTCCGATAGCGCTTATAACGACCGTCGTTCGGTTTGTGAATCCATTTCTGAAATGCTAAATATAAAAGCCTTAAGAGATGCTACGGAAAATGATTTAGAAACTGTAAAAGATAAAGTTACCGAAGAAAACTATCAGAAAGCTTTATTCGTTATTCAGGAAAACAAACGTGCCGAATTAGCATCAAAAGCGATGAGCGATGGCGATTTGAAAACTTTAGGCGAACTCATTTACGGCTCACACCATGGCTTACAACACCAGTACAAAGTAAGTTGTGAAGAGCTAGATTATCTAGTCGACCAGACTAAAGAAAACGACCATATTCTGGGCGCCCGAATGATGGGCGGCGGTTTTGGTGGTTGTACCATTAACTTAATAGCGAAATCTGCTGTTAACGATTTTAAAACAAAAATATCAGAACTTTATAAAAACAAATTTGGTAAAGACTGTTCTATTTACTCTGTAGAACTGGCCGATGGCACCGGATTAGTAACTGTCTAAAGCAAAAACAATGAATACCGATTTACAAGATTACTCACATAAACGATTCAATATACTTACTGGCGAATGGGTTTTAGTTTCACCGCACCGAGCAAAACGCCCTTGGCAAGGACAAAACGAAGCGGTTTCAAACGAAGTTAGACCCTCCTACGATGAAAGCTGCTACCTTTGCGCAAGTAATACTCGAATTAACGGCGAAGTAAACCCGAAATACGAAAATGTATTTGTGTTTACTAACGATTTTGCTGCACTGCAAACCGATTCTAAAACTTTCTCAGTTGATGATGGTTTATTGAAAGCACAAAGTGAACAAGGTATATGTAAAGTGATTTGCTTTAGCCCCGACCACTCTAAAAGTTTAGCCGATATGGCGCCTAACGAAATTGAGCAAGTGGTTTTAGAATGGCAAAAACAATATCAGGAACTTGGCGATAACGATTTAATTAACTACGTTCAGATTTTTGAAAACAAAGGTGCTGTTATGGGGTGTAGTAATCCGCACCCACACGGACAAATCTGGAGCCAAACTACGTTGCCAAACGAAGTTGAAAAGAAAGACACACAACAACGCAACTATTATAACGAGCATAAAAAAAGTATTCTAGGAACGTATCTGGCTCAGGAATTAGAGAAACAAGAACGCATTATTTTTGAGAATGACGCTTTTGTGGTGTTAATTCCGTTTTGGGCAGTATGGCCGTTTGAAACTATGATTGTGCCAAAAAAACACCAGACGAATATTTCCGAAATGAAAGACGAAGAGACATTGCTTTTTGCTGAAGCTATTTCGGTAATTACCAAGGCTTACGATAAACTATTCAACACCTCATTCCCGTATTCAAGTGGTATACATCAGGCACCAACAAATGGTGAAGATAACAGTCACTGGCACTGGCATATGAGTTTCTATCCTCCGCTATTACGAAGCGCAACGGTTAAAAAATTCATGGTAGGCTATGAAATGTTTGGTTCTCCACAGCGTGATATTACCGCTGAAAGCGCTGTAAAAATGCTTCGCAATTTATTGTAATTGCTAAAAAACATAAAACACATAATAAAACCTGATGCAATGCATCAGGTTTTTAATTTTTAAAACAATACACTAAATCATAACTTCAAAAGTTATATTTTTAGCCTACGAAATAAATGCCTTTAATGAAACACTATATATACTTTTTACTTACTTTTTCATTTTTAATGCTTTGGAGTTCTTGCCGTAAAGATTTTGAATTTTCTCCAAATACCGGACATCTGGAATTCTCAAAAGATACCGTGTATTTAGATACCACATTTACCAATATTGGCTCCAGTACTTACACATTAAAAGTATACAATCGCAGTAATACCGATATCAATATTCCATCGGTGCAATTAGGCAAAGGTAACAGTTCAAACTACCGCTTGAATATAGACGGTATGGCAGGAAAAGTGTTTAGTAATGTACAAATTCAGGCCAAAGACAGTATTTATATTTTTGTAGAATCAACTATCAATATTAACGATTTTGCTAACGACGGTACCTTTTTGTACACCGATCAAATTCAATTCGATGCTGGTAGCAACCAACAAAATGTAGAGCTGGTTACTTTAGTTCAGGACGCCGTGTTTATTTATCCGAATCGCGATTATGACACTAAAGTTATTGAAACTTTAAACTTAAATATTGGTGGAGAGGAATACGAAACCGATATACAAGGGCGCACCCTTCAACCAAACGAACTCCATTTCACAAACGAAAAACCCTATGTTATTTATGGTTATGCAGCCGTACCTAATGGCTACACTCTAACCATAGATGCCGGAGCGCGTATTCATTTTCACGAAAGCTCAGGGCTGCTGATTTCTGAAGGTGCGTCACTTCATGTCAATGGCGCATTTAGTGCCAATCAAGATGTACTGGAAAACGAAGTCATTTTTGAAGGTGACCGCTTAGAACCGGACTTCGCAGACATTCCGGGGCAATGGGGAAGCATTTGGCTGTTTGAAGGTAGTACGAACAACATTATCAACTACGCGACCATTAAAAATGGCTCTATTGGAATTTTATGCGATGGTGGCGCTGAAGCTTCCGAAGATGTTTTAAAAATCACCAATTCACAAGTCTATAATAACACTGGTTTTGGTATTTTGGGACGAAACACCTCTATTTCTGGAGATAATGTTGTTATAAATAATGCTGGACAATCTGCTTTTGCAGGCACCTTTGGTGGGCGCTATAATTTCACCCATTGCACCATTGCCAATTACTGGAGTAACGCCAGACAGTTCCCTGCCCTGCTATTAAATAATTTTATTATTGACGCAGATGAAAATACCATTGTCACAGATTTAACCGAAGCTAACTTTAACAACTGCATCATTTATGGAAATGATAACCCCGAGCTATTGTTAGATGAAGTTGAAGAGGAAACCGTAAGTTTTAATTTTAAGTTTACCAATTGTTTGATTCGTTTCCAGGATAATACCAATTTCTTTTCTGGGCCTAATTATGATTTTGAAGACACCACACATTACCAAGGTAATATTTTTAACCAAACCCCGGATTTCTTTAAACCCGCAGAAAACATACTAATAATTGGCGAGGAATCGGCTGCAATCAATCAAGGCCTAGCTAGTTTTGCAACGCAAGTTCCAACCGATTTATTAAACGTAAACCGAACCGCTGCACCCGATTTAGGCGCATATCAGTATATTACCTTTCCAGAGGAAGAAATATAAAGTCTTAGATCATTTCATATTATCTATATGATTCTGTAGTTTTGCCGCCAAAAAAATGATTTGTGAGCTACGAGAAAAGGAAATTCAAGAATTTGATGCGACAAACATATTACCACAAACGCCTTTCTGGGGACGTGTAAAAGAAAATCAGGGGTTTACCCCCAAAGGCTTTGAACTTACCATTTCAAAAGATTTACTGGTTAGCGATGCCAGTTCTATTGAAAAAAAAGGTGAAGATTTATTAATTTTAATAAAGTACGTTAATCAAAATCAATGTTTTGCTTACGTACCTTACGGACCGAAATTAGAGCCTAATTTTGAAAACCAAGGCTTGTTTTTAGAACAACTTTCAGAATCTATAAAACCCCACCTCCCTCCTAACTGTATTTTTATTCGCTACGATCTGATTTGGGAAAACCAATGGTCCACCGAAAAAGAATATTTTGATGACAATGGCAACTGGATTGGTCCGCCGCCAAACCAAACACAGGAATTCAGAGTAAATTTCAGTACTGCAAACTGGAATCTACATAAAAGTGTTGGCGATAACCTGCCCAAAAATACCTTCTTTCTAGATCTAACTTTAGATGAAGAAGACTTATTGTACAATATGCGTTATAATACAAGATACAACGTTAGAAAAGCGCATAAAAAAGGAATTCAGGTTCGTGAATATGGTATAGAACATATGGCAGACTGGTATAAATTGTACCTAGAAACAGCTAATAGACACGGCATACCTGCTCAAAATGAAGAATTTTTCTCTACTATTTTTAAAAATCAGGATAACAATAAAAAAGGGGTTACTGTAAAAATGTTAATGGCTGAAAAAGAAGGTGATTTTTTATCATCCATGTTTCTGGTTTTATCAAAAAAACGAGGAACTTATCTTTATGGCGCTTCTTCAACAGACAAAAATAACTTAACCGCCAGCTATGCATTACAATGGGAATCCATGAAGATATCAAAAGCCTGGGGTTGCACGGAATACGATATGTTTGGTTCGGCACCAAATTTAAATAGAAGTCACCCACTCCACGGTGTCCATATTTACAAAAAAGGTTTTGGTGGCGATTTATACCACCGTATGGGCTGTTGGGATTACCCCTTTAACCAAAAACTTTACGATTTGTACAAATTACAAGAAATGCAGAATTAAGTTAACTTATCCATCCATCGCTGCTTTTAATTGACGAAAGGCGCGTTGAATTTTTACAAATGGAGATGCTATATTCATTCGCATAAATAACTGGTAATCGGATCCAAATGTTGAACCAAGAGCCAAACCTACTTTTGCTTTATTGAATACTAAATCTTTTAATTCTGTTTCGGAGATGTCCAATGCTGAAAAATCTAACCAGATTTGATACGTGCCTTCCGGTCGAATCATTTTTACCTGAGGCAATTCCGTATTTAAAAACTCTTCAATCCAATTTACCGTTTGCTCTAAGTAAACAACTAAATCATTTACCCAAGTATGACCTTTGGTATACGCCGCTAAAATGGCATACGCCGATAAAGCCCCTCCCTGATGCAAATACATTGATGTTGCTAAACTATTAATCTGCTTAAACTGGGTTGTATTATTGGTATAAATATAGCCATTGGCAATACTTTGCATACCAAAGGTTTTTGCTGGAGATCCTAAAACAGCAATATGTTTTTCGGTCTCCTCAAAAGATAAAATGCTGTGGAATTTAGAATTTGAAAAAACTATTTCGGAATGCACCTCGTCACTAACTATGATAACATTATATTGATTCGCTAAATGTATTAGTTTTTGTAACTCCTCACGATTCCAGACACGCCCAACAGGGTTATGGGGATTACAGAGTAAAATAACCTTTGTATTTCCAGATTTTAACTGACGCTCCATATCGTCAAAATCAAAGGCGTAATGACCATTTTCAATTTTTAACGGACTATCTATTATGGTTCGATTTGCAGTTTTAATTACCTGAAAAAATTGATGATAGACTGGCGTTTGAACCATAATACCATCGCCTTCTTCGGTCAACGCTCTTAATATAACCGCTATAGCTGTGAGCACCCCATTAACTTGTATAAAATTTGCAGGTTTCATTTGCAAATCATGGCGCTCTAAATTCCAATCGGCTATTGCTTGTTTAACCTGCGGACTAATATCTTCATAGGCATATACTCCTCGTGCTACAATATCCTGTAAAGCTTCGGTGATTGGTGGAGCTACTTTAAAATCCATATCAGCAATCCACAAGGGCATTACATCGTCAGCCCCTAAAACCATCTTTAAGTATTTTGGATTATTCTTTACAAAATAATTTTCAACGTTATGTTCTAGATCGAATATGCTCATGCTATGATTTATTTTATAGTCGTTACTCAAAACTACCAATATTGATTTAGTTTATCTAAATTTTATGTTGAATTTAAGATTCCTGAATCTTTTGCGTTAGGGATTGAAGTATTGTTGGGTCTCCTTGAAAAGAGCGACTACTAAAATATTTATATTCATGAGTTCCCTAATTTTAAATAGACCAAGCACGAATAAAGCCCAACCTTGAGCAAAGTCGAAAGGTAACACCTAAACATAAAAAATCCCGCTAGTTAAGCGGGATTCTTTATAAATATTATGGATACGAATAGATATTGAAACACGTTCAATATAACAGCATGTAATTACGCTACGAATAACGGTCTGTCCGCCATTAACGCATTTACTTTTTCTCCTACTGCTTCTAAAACAGCTTCGTCTTGGTAATTCATGATTACTTCATCAATTAACTCAACGATTTGCTCCATTTCAGCTTCTTTTAAACCTCTGGTTGTAACGGCTGCAGCTCCAATACGGATACCTGAAGTTACAAAAGGAGAACGTGTATCGAACGGCACCATGTTTTTGTTAACCGTGATATCTGCCTTTACTAAAGCCTGCTCAGCATCTTTACCAGAAATATCTTTGTTACGTAAATCGATTAACATACAATGGTTGTCTGTACCTCCTGAAATAATGTTATATCCTTTTGCTACTAACGCTTTAGCTAAAGCTGCAGCATTAGTTTTTACTTGCAATTGGTAGTGTAAAAACTCATCAGTTAACGCTTCTCCAAAAGCAATTGCTTTAGCTGCGATGATGTGTTCTAATGGTCCTCCCTGGTTTCCTGGGAATACTGCAGAATCTAATAAAGAAGACATTTTACGTAAACTACCATCTTTTAATTTGATTCCGAATGGATTCTCGAAATCTTTACCCATCATAATAAGACCTCCTCTTGGACCTCTTAACGTTTTGTGAGTTGTTGTTGTTACAATGTGACAGTGCGGCATTGGATCATTTAAAATACCTTTAGCAATCATACCTGCAGGGTGAGAGATATCAGCCATTAAAATAGCGCCAACGCTATCAGCAATCACTCTGAAACGTTCGAAATCAATATCACGAGAGTAAGCAGATGCTCCAGCAATGATTAATTTTGGTTGCTCTTTAGTCGCTATCTCTTGAATTTTATCGTAATTTAATACACCTGTCTCTTCTTCTACACCGTAAAATACAGGGTTATATAATTTACCTGAAAAGTTTACTGGCGATCCGTGAGTTAAGTGACCTCCGTGCGATAAATCGAATCCTAAAATTTTATCACCAGGTGTTAAACACGCGTGGTAAACAGCTGTATTTGCCTGACTTCCTGAATGCGGCTGTACGTTTACATACTCGGCTCCAAACAAAGCTTTCGCTCTATCAATAGCTATTTGCTCTACTTCATCAACTACTTCACATCCACCGTAATAACGTTTTCCTGGATATCCTTCAGCGTATTTATTTGTTAGTACTGATCCGGCAGCCTCCATAACTTGATTGCTTACAAAGTTTTCAGACGCAATAAGCTCTAAACCATGTAATTGGCGCTCTTTTTCAGCTTGAATTAATTCAAAAATTTGTTCGTCGCGTTGCATATAAAATTAAATTCTAGTTAAATATTGTGCAAAAATAACAAATAGATTAGTTAAAAGCATCAAAAAACATATATTTACTAATAAGTTTTTTACCTTTTTATTAACCCTGTATTTAAACCCAATTTTTATTTATTTTTTTCCCGAAAAATGAAAATTTTATGTAGGTTTGAATATTATCAACTATTAAATAAAAGTAAAAGTTATGCGATTAGCAGCTAACAATCCAGATAGAACATCGTGGTTACACGTCGATAAAAATTCAGATTTCCCAATTCAGAACATTCCATTTGGTGTTTTTTTAACGCGTGATGACATTATTACTATCGGAACCCGTATTGGTGATACCGCTATAGATTTAGGGGCTTTACATCAATTAGGATATTTTGATGGTATTCCTTTAACCGACGATATTTTTCTTCAGGATTCGTTAAATGATTTTATTGCTGATGGAAGAAAAACATGGCGTGCAGTTAGAGACCGTATTGCTGAAGTTTTCGACAGCAAAAACACCACATTAAAAAACAATAAAAGCCATAAAGAAATTGTTCTATTTCGTTTAGATGAAATTGAAATGCAACTGCCTGTTGAAGTTGGCGATTATACCGATTTTTACTCTAGCATGGAACACGCTACAAATGTTGGCACCATGTTTAGAGATCCAGATAATGCCTTATTGCCAAACTGGCTACATATTCCGGTGGGTTACCACGGAAGAAGTTCTTCGGTTATTCCATCCGGTATCCCGGTGCATAGACCTCAAGGACAAACCTTACCAGAAGGGGCTACCGAACCGGTTTTCGGACCAAGTAAACTGGTTGATTTCGAATTAGAAATGGCGTTTATTACCACCGATGCTAACGATTTAGGAGAACCTATTCCGGTTGATGAAGCAGAAGAATATATTTTTGGATTAGTCTTATTAAATGACTGGAGCGCACGTGATATTCAAAAATGGGAATATGTACCTCTGGGACCGTTCTTAGCAAAAAACTTTGCAACATCTATTTCACCGTGGATTGTAACCTTAGATGCTTTAGAGCCTTATCGTGTTGAGAGTCCAAAACCTGTAAAACCACAGTTAGACTACCTTAAATATTCTGGTAAAAAGAAAAGTTTTGATATTCACCTAGAAGTGTCTATTCAGCCTGAAGGTGCTAAAGAAAACATTGTATCGAAGTCTAACTTTAAATACATGTACTGGAATGTTGCACAACAACTGGCACACCATACTATTAATGGATGTCCTGTAAATTCCGGTGATTTAATGGGTAGCGGCACTATTTCAGGACCTACCCCAGAATCTTACGGGTCGATGCTGGAATTAACCTGGAAAGGTGAAAAACCCATAAAATTAAAAGACGGCACCGAGCGTAAATTCATTAATGATAATGACACTGTTATTATGCGTGGCCATTGCGAAAAAGACGGCACCCGCATCGGGTTTGGCGAAGTTTCTACTAAATTACTACCTGTATTTAAAAAGAAATAAATTTATTTATACTCTATAACATTAGCCCTCAAATATTACATTTGAGGGTTATTTATTATAAAATGGCATTACTATTGTTTACCCCTAATCAAAACTCAAATTTTAAAGTATGAAAAAACAACTACTCTCAATTCTATCTTTATTTATACTTTGCGCTTGCAGTAGCAGCAAGCAAATAGAAAAATCTTTAAGTACCGGTAATTATGATCAGGCGATTTATGATGCGTTAAACAAATTACGTACCAATAAAGATAAAAAAGGAAAAGCCGAATATATTGTAATGCTGCATGAAGCCTACAATAAAGCCACTGAACGCGATTTAGGGTCTGTCGATTTTTTAAAACAGGATAACAACCCTGAAAACTATATTCGTATTTACGATACTTATGTGAATTTAGATAATCGTCAGGAACGTATAAAACCTGTTTTACCACTTTATGTGAATGGTAGAGAAGTAAAATTTGATTTTAACGACTACTCGAGCCATATCATTTCATTTAAAAATGATGCTTCACAACAAATCTATCAAACAGCATTAAGCCTGTTAGATTCAAAAAATAAATTAGATTTTCGTCAGGCTTATAATGACTTCAAAGAAATTGAAACAATCAATCCTAATTTTAAAGATGTCCGTCAGCTTATGGATGTAGCCCATAGCAAAGGAACCGATTTTGTTTTAGTGGATATGGTTAATGATACTGAAAAAGTAATTCCGCAACGTTTAGAAGACGATTTACTTAATTTCAGTACCTACGGATTAAACAATTTATGGACGGTGTACCACAATACTCCGGTTAATGAAGTAAATTACGACTACAACATGCGGGTAAATTTAAGAGGCATTAATATTTCGCCTGAACAAATTAAAGAGCGTCAAATTATAAAGGAAAAACAAATTATTGACGGTAAAAAAGATTTATTAGACGACAATGGCTATCAAGTAAAAGACAGTCTGGGTAACGTTATAAAAATTGACAATTTAAAGACAGTGCGTTGCGAGTACTACGAATCGACACAATTTAAATCTGTTCAGGTTACAGGAAATGTAGAATATGTAAATCTAAACACCAAACAATTAGAAGACGCATTCCCTATTACGAGTGAATTTGTGTTTCAGCATATTTTCGCAACATCAAGAGGCGATCGTCGTGCCTTAGAAACGGATTTATTGCAATATTTAAATAATCAGCGTGTGCCCTTCCCTAGTGAATCGCAAATGATTTACGATACCGGTGAAGACCTCAAAGCACAGCTCAAACAGATTATAAATTCCTATTCTATTAGATAAATAAAAAAACGCCCGACTAAGTTGGGCGTTTTTTTATTAGGGACAGTCTAATACAATTCACGTTTTCAAGTGTAAAACTTCAAAAAACAAAGATTCAACAAACTAAAAACCAACACCTTAAATAGTTAAAAATTCAATAATTTTGTGCTTTTAGTCGGATTATCAATACATTTTATCCTATATTTGCGAAAACCAACAGTTAGTAACCCATAACTTAACCCGATGCAAAGATCAAAAGTCTTAGTCAAGTCTGTGTTTATTATTCTGGCTATTTCAGCCTTAACTATTAGTGTTTTTAAATACTCTTCAACACCTGAAGAAAAGGTAGTTGCTACACCAGAATTACCTAAAAAACCAACCATAGACCCTCAGGTTTTAAAACGTTATAAAGACCAGCAAGCTGACTTAAAAGCGGCTGTGGAAACCTATTTCGAAAACGCCATTAATAAAGGATATATTATAGGTGCAGGAGTAAGTATTGTAAAAGGTGATTCTATTGTCGTTTCTGAAGGCTTTGGTAAACGTAATGCTAAACTAAAAGATCACGTAAACAATGAAACCATATTTCGTTTAGGATCTATTTCTAAAGGCTTCGCAGGAATATTAGCAGCAAGTTTTGAAAATGAAGGTTTACTTAACTGGGAAGACAAGGTAAGTGATTTTATTCCTGGGTTTCAATTGGGAGATCAAACCAATACCGATAAAATTACATTAGCGAACCTCCTATCGCATACTTCAGGAACACCATATCATAGTTTCACTAATCTAGTTGAAGCAGGATTACCTTTAGCAGATATTGCCGAACGCTTTAAAGAGGTTGCCCCGGTTAGCACACCGGGTTCTATGTACAGTTACCAAAATGCGATGTTTGCACTATGTGGAGAAGTTATTCGCAAAGAAACCGGACAAGATTTATCTTCAGCATTAATTAATCGTTTTTTCAAGCCGTTAGATATGCATTCTACCTGTATGGACCACGAAACCTTAACGCATGCCAAAAATGTAGCTTCCCCTCATATTAAGAGAACGCACGGTTGGAAACCTATAAAACTTACTAACAAGTATTATAACGCCATTGCTGCAGGTGGCATTAATGCCAGTGCGTTAGATATGGCTAAATGGATGCGTTTCCTTTTGGGACATAATCCTGAAATCATGGATAAATCGGCTTTGTTTGATGCCTTTAAACCATTTATAGAAATCGGTGGACATAGTAAATACTACCAAAGGTGGCCTGGTCATTTAAAATCGTATTATGGATTTGGATGGCGCATTCACAAATATGCTGAAGAGGACTCACAAGAAGAAAAAACCATTCTTCATCATGGTGGTAGCGTGAATGATTTTAGAAATGAAATTGCTCTGTTCCCAGAAGACGACTTAGGAATTTGTGTACTTCTAAACAGTCATTCCAGAATTGCTTCCAACGTTATTCCTGAACTTAAAGAAATTATAAAACAGGTTTACAACGAGAACCACACCGATCATTCTAAAGATTTAGCAAGTTTATAAGCTTCCTTTCTCAAAACTAATTTTGTTACGCTCATTTTTCTTATCTTTAGAGTACTTGCCCTAAAGAACCATTTTCCATTCATCTACTTTCTTAAATTTTAATTATTAAATAAGTAAATCATGGAAACCAAAAAGATTATAACTGTATTTGGAGCCACAGGAGCTCAGGGAGGCGGGCTCGTAAGAGCTATACTCGCAGATCCTAGTTCTGAATTCACAGTACGAGCTGTAACCAGAAATGCCAATTCAGAAAAAGCAAAAGCCTTAGCAAATTTAGGCGCCGAAATTATTGAAGCCGACATTGATGATCCAGAAAGCATAAAAAAAGCTATTGATGGTGCTTATGGTGCTTATTTCGTTACGTTTTTCTGGGAACATTTTTCTGCTGAAAAAGAATATCAAGAAGTTGAAAATTTTATTAATGCCGCAAAAGCCAGTAATTTAAAGCACATTATTTGGTCTACCTTAGAAGACACAAGAAACTGGGTGCCATTAGATGATGACCGCATGCCTACGCTACAAGGAAAATACAAAGTACCTCACTTTGATGGCAAAGGTGCGGCTGATAAACTTTTTACTGAAGCAGGCTTGCCGGTAACCTTTTTAAGAACATCATTCTATTGGGATAACTTCATCTATTTCGGCATGGGACCACAAAAAGGAGAAGATGGTAATTATTACATCGCATTTCCTATGAACGATAAATCCTTAGCAGGTATGGCAGCCGAAGATATTGGAAAATGTGCATATGGCATTTTCAAAAAAGGCCAATCTTTACTTAATAAAACCGTTGGTGTGGTAGGTGAAAAGTTAAGCGGAATAGACATGGCAGACAAACTTTCTAAAGCCTTAAATATTAATGTAATTTACAACAATGTAAGTGCTGACACCTATCGAAGCTTTGGTTTTCCTGGAGCCGATGATTTAGGAAACATGTTTCAGTTTAAAAGAGATTTTAACGAAGACTTCAACAAAGTTCGCAACGAAGCCTTCTCATTAGAACTCAATCCTGAAATGCAAAACTTTGACAAATGGTTGTCCCTTAACGGTTCTCGAATTCCTATCGATTAAAATTAAAAGGGTGCTTCGCAAACAATCGTCAACACTTCCTTTGTTATTGGATGAACAAAAGTCAGTTGCTCAGCATGTAAATGCAGTCGGTTTGCTTTTACACCATATAAATCATCGCCAATTATAGGGATTTGCAATCCTTTACTATGCGCTGCATGCACACGTAGCTGATGCGTACGTCCTGTAACCGGATAAAAATGGATTCTGGTTTTACCATTTTCTATAGCCTGAACCTCGAAATTGGTTACAGCAGGTTTACCATGTTCATAACACACCAATTGTTGGGGACGGTTATCTAAATCGACCCGCAATGGTAAATCTACCTGCCCTGTTTTTGCTTTAAGTTCACCATCTAACAATGCGACATAACGCTTTTTAACCGAACGTTCTATAAACTGTTTTTGCAAATGCTTATGAATACGTTCATTTTTTGCCACCAGTAACAATCCAGAGGTAGACATATCTAAGCGATGAACCAACAAAGGGCCTTTTGCTTTAGGCAAGTAAGCTCTCATTTTTGTTAATACAGATTGACTATAGGTTTTCCCAGGTACCGATAAAAACTCATGAGGTTTATTTACTAATAACAAATACTCATCTTCGTAAACGATTTCTAAATCAGCCTCATAACTTATAGCTTGCTCAATGGGATTTGCATCTACCTGAAGTCCTTGCATCATATGTCCTAAAATAGGCTCGCACTTACTTCGGCAAGACGGATAAAACTGCTTGTGCTTGCGCACTTCAGACTTTGGCGAAGCCCCCCACCAGAATTCGGCCATAGCGATTGGCTTAAATCCATTTTCATAAGCATATTGAAATAACTTTGGCGCAGCACACTCCCCGGAGCCAGCCGGAGGAATTGGTGATTTGGTGTCTTTAAAAATGTCTAAAAGGTCTTTAACTTCTCCTTCTGCATTTAAAAATTGATATTGCTGATGAATACGTTTTTGTAATCCTGACGATTGCTTAGCACGTTTATCTTTTAAATCCGCTATAGGCTGCAAATAGTTATTTAATTCAATTTCGGCTTGCTTAATTTTTTGCTCCCACTCGTATTTCAAATACTTTAATCGTAATTGATAACCTATACTCTGCTCCTTCAGCTCATTAAAAAGTTCCTGAAATGCTTCATCGCTTAAAACCGGTTTAGCCTCATCGCGCTTTTTATTGCGTTTCTTTTTTTCAGCTTTCATCAAAGCTTTAAATGCTTTGATTTCAGTTTCCGCAAGAGCTTTTGATTTTTTTAAAGCATCTTTTGCTTTTTGAAGTTCGGTCGCAGATTCTAAATTTTCAATTTGTCGATTTAATACATTTAATTCTGCTTCACCTTTTTTATAAAAACCATCAATATTCAACGTATTATAAATAGGCGGCACAAAACCTTCGAGATAATTATTATCTGATAATTTTCCTGAAAATGCAGCAAGATATCCTATCCTCCCCTCATCATTTTTTACCACCATCACACCAAACATCTTTCCTATAACCAAACCTTCCATGGTTTGATCAAGTCCGAAATTGTGAACAAAATCTGTTTGAGATTCCAAATACGCTTGCAAATCTTTTGCTGCTTCTACACATAGCTCATGAGGCTCATAGTAAAACGGAAAGGTAAACTTTTCAGGTAACGCTACCTTTTCACTATGTTGTAAAGGATGAAATCGAGAATCGCAAAAATGAGTCATATCGGGATTTAAAAGCGCTGCAAAGAAATGAAATTTTACTCGAAAACAACTAATAGTGTGTTTCTTCTATTGTTTTCCTACACTTTAAGATTCTAAATACCTTCCTGACGGAATTAACCTTAAGTTAAGTGTTGGTAAATTATATTCATAAACCCATGTTTTTACTGTATGTCCAGCCTCCATGTAAGCTTCAACAATAATACGTTTAAATAGATCTAAATCGGTTTGTTCTGCTGCTATGCCTTCGTATTCATCCAGAACTTTAAACACCAATTCCTGATTGGTAATTTTATAAATACTACCATATACTTTTTTCGACATATCGCTGCTAGAAACAGCACCAGGAAATTCATTAACATCATACAGCCTTCCACAAAAAAAGCCTTTTCCAACAAATTCTGCATGCTGTTCTAAAAACTGAGACATTTCGTTATTACAATCCTGCAATAACGTACCATAGACAAATAAATACTTAGATTTCAATTGTTTCATCAATAATTTTCTTTTTCAAAAATAGCCTTCAAATAGTCAAGAATTCACTAAAAACAGCAAGTTCCCTTCTTTTAAATATACTTAAAAATTGAAAAACGAAAAATAAAAAAATAGTAAATTCAGGTCAACAACCCGGTGTTTAAAGGTATTTCTCTAATTCTAAATCATTTATACCTCCGTGGCTATCATGCACTGAAACTACTCCATTTTTTATAACTAACAACTGTGGAGATTCATGATAAACACCAAATTTTTGAGCGATTTCATTTGATATCTCTCTGTAGTTTAGCAAATCCAGATAATACAAATCGGCTTGATCTTCTGAAATCTGATAATCAGTCTCAAACTGATTTTTTACCATACGACTAATTCCACAACGCGTAGAGTGTTTAAAAATGATCTGAGGTTTTTCTGAAGATTTTTCCGCAATACCTTGAAGTTGCTCTATACCCTCTAAGTCAATCCACTGTAAGGTTTTCTCCTCTTTCTTATCCGTTGAATGTTTTAAAAATTTATTAAATATTCCCATAAATATATTCTATTCTTAAGCATAAGTCGTAACTCTTGTAATTCCTTACAACTGACTAATCGTCATTTAAAAACCAAACAAACAAGACATTTTGTCTCGCTTATTGTGATGGTAAGGTTATTGACTTATTGATCGTGTAAAGAAACTAAAATTAAACGAATCGCTTCGGCGAAACACTAATAAAAGAACACTTATGAACTTAAATAATTATACCATTAAATCACAAGAAGCCATACAGCAAGCGCAACAAATAGCGCAAGGCTTCGGTCATCAACAAATTGAAAACGAACACCTTTTTAAAGGTATTCTTGAAGTTGATGAAAATGTACTCCCATTCATTTTAAAAAAATTAAATGTCAATATTGGTATTTTAGAACAAGCGTTAGACAAGCAGATTGAAAGCTTTTCTAAAGTTACCGGTAGTGAGCTCATGCTTTCCCGAGAAGCAGGAAAAACACTTAATGAAGCTTCTATTATTGCTAAAAAAATGAAAGATGAATATGTTTCAATCGAACATTTAATCATCGCCATTTTTAAGTCGAATAGCAAAATAGCGCAGATGCTAAAAGACCAGGGCGTAACAGAAAAATCATTAACTGCTAGCATCCAAGAATTACGTAAAGGCGAAAATGTAACGTCTCAAAGTCAAGAAGAAACTTATAATGCTTTAAACAAATATGCTAAAAACCTAAACCAATTAGTAAAGGACGGGAAATTAGATCCTGTTATTGGTCGTGATGAAGAAATTCGAAGAATATTGCAGATTCTATCACGTCGTACTAAAAACAACCCTATACTCGTTGGTGAACCCGGTACTGGTAAAACTGCTATTGCCGAAGGTTTAGCACACAGAATAGTTGATGGCGATATTCCTGAAAACTTAAAAGACAAGCAAATTTTTGCTTTGGATATGGGCGCATTAATTGCAGGTGCCAAATACAAAGGCGAATTTGAAGAACGTTTAAAAGCAGTTGTTAAAGAAGTAACAACAAGCGAAGGGGATATCGTATTATTTATCGATGAGATTCACACCCTCGTTGGTGCTGGCGGTGGACAAGGCGCCATGGATGCCGCAAACATCTTGAAACCAGCTTTAGCACGTGGCGAACTGCGCGCTATTGGAGCAACAACTTTAGATGAATATCAAAAATACTTTGAAAAGGACAAAGCCTTAGAGCGTCGTTTCCAAAAAGTCATGGTCGATGAACCAGATACCGAAAGTGCTATATCTATTTTACGAGGTATTAAAGAAAAATACGAAACACACCATAAAGTGCGCATTAAAGACGAAGCCATTATTGGTGCTGTAGAGTTATCGCAACGCTATATTACCAACCGTTTCTTACCAGATAAGGCAATTGACTTAATGGATGAGGCTGCTTCGAAATTACGTATGGAAATCAACTCGAAACCTGAAGAACTTGATGTTTTAGATAGAAAGATCATGCAGTTGGAAATTGAGATTGAAGCCATTAAGCGTGAAAAAGATGAAACTAAGCTAAAAGCGTTAAAAGCAGATTTAGCAAACATTAAAGAACATCGTAACGAGATTAATGCCAAATGGAAAAGTGAGAAAGAAGTAGTAGATAATATTCAAAACACAAAACAAGATATTGAAAACTATAAGCTTGAAGCTGAACGCGCCGAACGTGATGGCGACTATGGAAAAGTAGCCGAGTTACGCTATGGTAAAATAAAAGAAGCTCAGGAACAACTTGAAAGCTACCAAAAACAATTACAAGAGCAATCTGAAAACTCTCTAATAAAAGAAGAAGTTACTTATGATGATATTGCTGAAGTGGTTGCAAAATGGACCGGCATCCCTGTTACAAAAATGCTTCAAAGTGAGCGCGAAAAGCTATTGAAGCTTGAAGATGAATTACACAAGCGTGTCGTTGGACAGGAAGAAGCTATTGAAGCTGTTAGTGATGCTGTGCGAAGAAGTCGGGCAGGTTTACAAAACCCACAAAAGCCAATCGGTACATTCTTGTTCCTAGGAACGACAGGAGTTGGTAAAACTGAGCTAGCAAAAGCTTTGGCTGAATACCTGTTTGATGATGAAAACGCCATGACCCGTATCGACATGAGTGAATATCAAGAACGCCATGCCGTGAGTCGTTTAGTTGGTGCTCCTCCGGGATACGTAGGTTACGATGAAGGTGGTCAGTTAACCGAAGCTGTAAGACGTAAACCGTATTCGGTGGTGTTATTAGATGAAATTGAAAAAGCACACCCAGACACCTTCAATATTTTATTACAAGTATTAGACGAAGGTCATTTAACGGACAATAAAGGACGTGTGGCAGACTTTAAAAACACCATCATTATCATGACTTCCAATATAGGTAGTCAGATTATACAGGAACGCTTTGAAGCTACCAAAGATTTGAATTCCGCTATTGAATCCGCTAAGATTGATGTACTGGCTTTATTAAAGCAAAGTGTGCGACCAGAGTTTTTAAATCGTATCGACGATACTATTATGTTCACTCCTTTATCAAAAGAAAACATTAGAGATATTGTTGGTTTACAACTTAAAAACATCACTAAAATGATTAACAAACAAGGCATCACTTTTGATGCCACTGAAGAAGCTATAACCTATTTAGCCGAAAAAGGATACAATCCTGAATACGGTGCTAGACCAGTAAAACGCGTTATTCAAAAAGAAGTATTAAACGCATTAAGTAAAGAAATACTCGCCGGAACAGTCACTACAGATAGCATCATACTTCTTGATGCCTTTGATGACAAGCTTGTATTTAGAAACCAAAATGATCTGGTCTCAAAGGAAGTTTAATATCATAGTTTAACTAAAATAAAGGTTACCTGCAGGTAACCTTTATTTATTTTAAAACCAATCAACTCCAACAACCTCTATCAAACAACAGAATATCAATAATTTAACAAACAAAAACCGGTTAAAACCCGATTAATAAGTTGTTTTTTCTTTCAAATTAAGAATGATTATTGTATCTTAACGAACAAGTAGTTACAATAAATTGTTAATAAAATGAACCTATAAAAAAAAAAAAAAGTACGTTAAAATTAGTTAAATTTGCCCCTTAAGTAGTCCCCAAAACTACCAGGCTCGTATATAAAACGAGAATATTAATAGCATTAAAACCTACTCATCCCTATGAATATATCTAAGCATATAGAATATACTCTGTTAAAACCTACAACAACAGAACGTGAAATTATCGACCTTTGTTACGAAGCTATTCAAAACGATTACTACGGCGTCTGCATAAATAGCTCTTATGTAGCTTTAGCTCGTCAGCTTCTGGAAAACTCCCCTACGAAAGTCTGTTCTGTTGTTGGATTTCCATTTGGAGCAATGTCTACCGATGCTAAAGTATTTGAAGCCAAAAAGGCTATCGAAGATGGTGCTGAAGAAATTGAAATGGTAATAAACCTAGGGTTCCTTAAAAGTAAAAATTACGTGTCTGTTTTAAAAGATATTAGCGATGTTAAAATGGCAATCGGGAACACCACTTTAAAGGTTATTTTAGAAATTTCAGAATTAAATAAAAACGAAATAATAAAAGCTTGTGAAATTTGCTTAGATGCTAATGTCGATTTCATTAAAACCTCAAGTGGCTTCTCAAAGGGAGGAGCTACGCTAACCGCTACAAAAATCATTAAAAAAACCATAAAAGACGCTGCTAAAATAACAGCTTCAGGGGATATTGAAGACCTTGAAACCAGCATGAAATACCTGGAAGTTGGCGTGCATCGTATCGGCTTCAATGCTCTTTTAAATAAGAAAACAAAAAAAGCTAGACCTATCTCCTAATTAGGCAGCGCTTTATAAAACACCTTACTCTAGTTCAGTAAACACAATACCTTCTTGCGTTATTTTTTTTACACGTAATTTGTATTATATTTACTGAACTATTTATACACACTTCTTTTTAGTATAACCGCAACATATTATGACACACCTTAGCAGTTATATCGACCACACCCTTTTAAAACCTACAGCTACAGAAGCTGAGATTATAAAACTATGTGAAGAAGCTAAGAAATTCCGATTTTTCTCGGTGTGTACCAACAGTTATTTTACAGCACTGACCAAAGAGCATACAAAAAACAGCAACGTAAAAGTTTGCACGGTGGTCGGCTTTCCCTTAGGTGCCATGAGTACCGAAGCTAAAGTTTACGAAACCATACAAGCTATGAAGGATGGCACCGATGAAATAGATATGGTTATAAATTTAGGCTTACTGAAAGCTAAAGACTATACCGGCGTTGTTAGAGATATTGCATCAGTAAAAAACAGACTACCTAACAATGTATTAAAAGTTATCATAGAAACCTGCTATTTAACGGATGACGAAATTATAAAAGCCTGCGAGCTTAGCATTCAGGCTGGTGCAGACTTCATAAAGACCTCTACAGGTTTTGGGCCACACGGTGCAACCCTTGAACATGTGAAATTAATGAAGACTACCTCTAATGGTCGTGTAAAAATTAAAGCCTCAGGAGGTATAAAGGATTTTAAAACAGCCATTGAATACATTAAAATAGGCGTAGATCGCATAGGCACATCTGCCGGCATCACAATCGTTACAGGAAAGTAAACTAATACTCCAACATTTTAAACTGCATCTTATCTCCTGTAAATTTTTGAGACAAACAATTAATTGAAGATTCCTTAAGCTGTAATACTCTTGGGTACCCTCCCGTAGTTTGGCAATCTCTCATCAAAACGATTAATTGACCTGAAGGCGTCAATTGCACTGTACCAGGAAGCACAGGAGAGGTTATAATTGGCTCTAAATTATTCTCAAAACTCTCCTCAAACTGATAAGCCATACGGCTATTGTTTTTAGAAATAGTGTATTTAGAAGACATTAAAACAGACTGCTGCTCAGGGGTCAGCAAATCAAATTCGGGGCCTTTAAACACTTCCAATACATTACCTTTAAAATTATCAATCTTAACTTTAATTAATGAATTCTTTTTTATTGAAAATAAATTATTTACATCAATTTTAATATAATCGTTTTTCAACAAAACACTTTGTTCCGTAACGCCTTTATACATGCTTCTACTCCCCAAGACCTCTTCAGAAAGAATCCCTCCTAACACAGCCAGATAACCTCTAACTCCTTTTTTTAATCTTCCAAACGAAAGCACATCTCCTTTATTTATTTCAACAGGCTTATTTTGCTGAATGTTTTCGTTATTAATTTTCGGAGAAATATCAGCGCCTGTAATACAAATAAACGTATTACATTCAAATTGTAAAGTAAGACCTAAAACCGTCATTTCAATAACTGCTAAATCTGGAGCATTACCTAAAATTACATTAGCTAATCCTGCCGAATAGCGATCCATAACACCAGAATATGGCACACCATATTGCTGACAATTGAATCGCCCAAAATCCTGAATACTGGAGTAAAACCCCGGTTTTAAAACTTTAATCACTAATCACCTCGCTTTCCATCTGATATACCCCTGCATCAATTAAGACTTTTATATCATGATACTCATTGATTGATATTGGCTTAAACTTTATCCTGTCACCAGGCGCAACAAAACATGGTGATTTTTTATTCACATCAAATAAAGAAACAGGTGTATTTCCAATAACATTCCAACCACCGGGACTAGCCATTGGGTAAATTCCTGTTTGATTACCTCCAATAGCCACAGCTCCTTTTTCAATTTGTAAACGTGGTGTTGATTTTCTAGGTGTATGAAGTTTACCATCCAGACCTCCGAGATATAAAAAGCCTGGTAAAAAACCAACGAAGTAAGTAGTATAAACAACCGCAGAATGCAAATCGATAATTTCAGATTTTGACATGTTTTTTTCTAAAGACAACTCGCTTAAATCTATCCCAAAAGCATCATCATAACAAACAGGAATTATCCATTGTCGAAAGTTCTGTTCTATCGCTTCTATTTCTGTATTATAGATTTTATTTATAGTTGATACTTCTAAATCATAATTTTTTAAAACAAAACCATAAACAACTAATAATGAACAGTATGATTGTTTTATTTCAAGTATTTGTTTAAGGCATAATTTTTCTATTTTAGATTTAAAATCAAGAACATCTCTTAAGATATTTTCATTAATTTCCTGCGGCCATTCAATTAAAATAGCTCGTTCTCCATAGGGTTTATATGCTAAATTATATGTCATAAACCTAATAAATTTTTACCCCTTTTTCCTCAAGCCTTTTCCATAAATTTTCAACCAATTTAATAGCCTCTGAATTGTCGCCATGTACACAAACCGTATCAACTCGAATAGGCACATTTGTACCGTCAATACTTTTAACTTCTCGCATTGAAATCATTCTGTACACATGTTCAAACATATCATCAACATCATGAATCAAGGCATCCTTTTTTACTCTTGAAACTAAAGACAAGTCGTCATTATAATTTCTATCAGCAAACACTTCATAAACAATAGGGATGTTATGCTGAACCGCCAAATCGGCTATTACCGACCCATAAGGCACATACAACTGAACAGGCGTAGCATATGTTTTTAAAACCTCAATAACAACTCCGGCGAGTTTTTTATCGGCCGCAGCCATATTATATAAAGCGCCATGGGGTTTTACATGATGCAAACTTACCTGCTCTTCTCTTAAAATCTTCAATAAACCATCTACCTGATGTTTTAATGATTCAAACAAAGCTGCATAAGGCATTTCCATAGCCTGACGTCCAAAATTTTCTTTATCAGGAAACGATGGGTGTGCTCCAACTTTTACCTGATGCACTTTGGCTAATTTCACAACCTTCCGCATCGTACCTTCATCGCCAGCATGTCCGCCACATGCAATATTACATGAAGACAAAAACGGCATTAATTGCTCCTCATTATCTACACCCTCACCCACATCTGCATTAATATCTACGTGAAACAATTCCATATTCTTTAAATTTCAACAGCTAATCTATTAAACAAAATTTTTAAGGTAAACGAAGGTAGCTATATCTCAATTCAAAAACAAAACAAGTAGGATTTAGACAAACGCCAAACCAACAAAACTTTACAATCAACTTAAAACATAACACTATACAACTCATAAACAATCTATTACATTTTTATTAAAAAAAATCCTTTTCAGTCAACGCAACGTTTTTTAATTCTTCTCATCTACTAATTAAATTAAAACATTTAATAAACTATGAAAAAGACCATTTTACTTGTAAAAAGCTTGATGCTAACTGGAATTTTAGCTGTAAGTTGTAACGATGACAACGACTATAAATGTCCGGAAGCTTTTACAGGCGAATTAACAGAAACCGAAACTAACTTTACAGGGCTTTGGAAACTAAAAAGTATTGTTACCGAGGAAGAAATTGACTTAACAGATGATGACATTGATAACCCTACAACCGATTTATTTAGTCAGTTTACAGAATGCCAACAGGATGTTGCTTACAACTTTAATAACGATCGCAGCTATAGTTATTTAGCCGGAACAACTGTAACAGATTGCGAAAACAAACAAACCATTTCTGGAACCTGGGAATTAAATGAAGCTTCTGTTTTATCTCTTGTAGTAAGCTGCGCTAAACAATCAAGCATTATAGAAGTAAACGAAACCAATACCGAGTTTACTATCGAAACGACATACAATTTTGTTGATGTTAATGACATAAGTGTAACTTCCGTAACAACATCGACTTACGAGAAGGAAACAAATTAAAAACAATTGATTAAAGAGTAAAGTTTAGGCTTTACTCTTTTTTTATCCCAACCACCCTTCTCTATCTAAACTCCGATACTGAATTGCTTCACTAATATGCGATCCGTTTACATCTTCCGAACCTTCCAAATCTGCAATGGTTCTGGATACTTTCAAAATTCTATCGTAAGCTCTAGCTGATAAATTTAATCGCTCCATAGCCGTTTTTAACAATGTTTTTGATGCGTCATCCAACACACAATATTTCCTTATTTGCTTGGTATTCATTTGTGCGTTATAATGAACTGAATCAGATTCCAAAAATCGTTTTGTTTGAATAACTCTAGCCTTAGTTACTCGTTTTCTAATCTCTACCGAAGATTCACTCTTTCTATCTTCAGAAAGCTTTTCAAACGGCACCGGAGTGACTTCTATATGAATATCAATACGATCTAACAGTGGCCCGGAAATCTTACTTAAATACCGTTGCATCTCTGCTGGACTCGACGTTACGGGCGCATCCGGATCGTTAAAATAACCACCAGGGCTCGGATTCATACTCGCTACCAACATAAACGACGACGGGTACGTTACCGTGAACTTCGCTCTGGAAATCGTCACTTCCCGATCTTCCAACGGCTGCCTCATCACCTCTAACACCTCTCGTTTAAACTCGGGTAATTCATCCAGAAACAATACACCGTTATGAGACAAGGATATTTCACCAGGCTGAGGATAGCTCCCTCCACCGACTAAAGCAACATTGCTAATAGTATGGTGTGGACTTCGAAAGGGACGTTGTGCCATCAATCCACTGTCTTTAACCCGACCAACAACCGAATGTATTTTTGTCGTTTCTAAAGCTTCATGAAGCGTCATAGGCGGCAAAATACTAGGTAAGCGTTTTGCCAACATGGTTTTTCCCGCTCCAGGCGGACCAATTAAAATAATATTATGTCCTCCCGCAGCCGCTATCTCCATACAGCGTTTAATACCTTCCTGCCCTTTAACATCACTAAAATCAAACTCAGGGAATTCTAAGTTTTTATAAAACTCATCTCTTGTATTAATAACGGTTTGCTCAAGCGACTCACCTTTATCAAAATAATCAATCACTTGTTTAATATTCTCTACGCCGTAAATCTCAAGATTATCAACTATAGCCGCTTCTTTTGCATTTTGAACAGGAAGAATAAATCCTTTAAACCCTTCTTCTCGCGCTTTAACCGCGATAGGAAGCGCACCTTTTATAGGTTGTAAACTTCCATCCAATGAAAGTTCACCCATAATTAAATATCTATCTAAATTTTCTGCATTAATTTGTTTGGATGCTGCCAGAATACCAATCGCCAAAGTTAAATCGTAGGCACTGCCTTCTTTTCGCAAATCGGCAGGCGCCATATTGATTGTGATTTTCTTACCCGGGATTTTATAGCCGTTATTCTGCAGCGCAGCCGCAATGCGATAATTACTCTCTTTAATCGCATTATCTGGTAAACCTACCAAATGGTAGCCAATACCTGAATCAATATTAACCTCAACAGTGATTGTGGTGGCTTCAACACCAAAAACGGCACTTCCAAATACTTTTTTTAGCATACATCTTAATTTTCTCTTATAAATGTAAGAAAAGTATTTTAAACGATTCTAAAACAAGAATCAACAAAAAAATCCCGCATAAAGCAGGATTCCGTTAGGGTCAATAAAAATTATTCTCTCAATTTATATAGACACTATTTTTATTAGTTTAAAAATTTAGGTTTAAGTACTAACATCGCCCATGCCCAGTTTTGACCATCGGCAGCAGCATCTTCAGAAACACCTTTTAGCGCATACATGCCATCGGCAGCAAACATTTGCGAATACCCCATAACCAAAGCATAACCTTTAAATTGCTTTTTAAACACTAAATCAATTTCTGTTCCCAATGCTTTATCTCCACTTGGTAAATCCTGTTCTCCACTAAAGTTTAAAGCTTTCACTAATAAACTTGAGGTTTCACTCAGCTTAAAGTTTGCACTTACATGCACATCAAATAATCCCACTGAGTTTGCATGATTGCCTACGTAGAAATAATCCATAAACCCGTTAAATTTATGATTGGTTCCATATAACGGAAAGAACGCTCCAGTTTCACCTGCATCGCCATCATTACCACTTATAATTTCAAGACCTGCACCTAAACCTACTTTAGAAGATGCTTTAAAACTTAAATCAAGACTTACTAAATACGCACCTTTTACATCAACTTCACCTTGTCTTTGTCCGGTTTGAAGAAATGCATTTGCAGCTATTCCAAAACCTCCTGCTTTGTAATCTAAATGTGTTCCAAAGGTTTGAAGGTTACTTGTTCCGTCTGGCGCATCAGTATCATCGAATTCCTGAAACCCATTATTCATAAATAATAAACTACCTGATAATTTTTCCCAAGATTGGCTTAAATGCGCCATTTGCATGGTTTTATAAGAGAAAAAACCTGTTGTATTATACCCTGTTCCTACATTTACGAATCCTGTTGGATGCGAATAATCCTGATTGAAAGCAAATGCTACATCCAATGCAAATTTTTCCTTTTTATATTTTAACAATGCAGCATCATGATTACGACCTTGTTGCGCCCAGTCTAATCCACCTAAAATTCTTTGATCATCATAAGATAATACCTGACGCCCTAGTTTAGTCGTCCAACCTGAACCTAAATTAAGTTCTGCCCAAGCTTGAAATACCGCGAAAGAGTTATTTTGATCGTAAGGTAAAATCTGTCTGTTTTCACCCCAAACCATTACATCTTGTAAGCTTAAATAAAATTTATAAGACTCAGTTGCAAAACCTGCATTTAGTCGCGCTCTAGCCGATATACCAAAACCTGCATCGGCATCATCAGCAATAAGACCCCCAAATCCATGACGGTATTCAGCTCTTGGCCGGAATTCTCCGTCTAAAGTAAATTGCGCATGCACAAATTGTAAGCACCCTAATAATAGCCCTAGAATTACATATTGTTTTTTCATGTGTTCGTTTTTAAGTTAAAAATTGGTTAGTTTGTTTTTATTTGGTTTGTTTTTCTGTTTTTAATGCTCTAAGAAATCAATAAGATGTTTTCTGTATTTATAATAATCGTCATGCTCTAGAACTGCTTTTCGGGTTCTTGGACGTTCAAAATCGATATTTAGTATATCTCCGATTTTAGCTTTAGGACCACTGGTCATCATTACCACACGATCTGCTAAAAAGATTGCTTCATCCACATCATGCGTAATCATCACCGCTGTAATTTTTTCTTTATTCCAGATTTCAATTAAAATATCCTGAAGTTCGCCACGTGTTAAAGAATCTAACATCCCGAAAGGCTCATCTAACAACAATACTTTTGGTTTTATCGCGAAAGCTCTAGCAATACCTACACGTTGCTGCATCCCCTGAGATAGATCGGATGCTTTTTTATGGAAGGCATCTTCTAAACCTACTTTTTGTAAATAGTATTTAGCGATATCTGTACGTTGTGCTTTGGTAGCATGCGGAAATACCTGATTAACTCCTAACATCACATTTTGAAGTGAAGTCATCCAAGGCATTAAACTTGGCGCCTGAAAAATGACGCCTCGATCTGGCCCTGGCCCTTTAATATGATGCCCTAATACCGAAATATTGCCTCCTGAGATTTCATTTAGACCAGCAATCATCGACAACATGGTAGTTTTACCACATCCTGAATGCCCAATAATGGTTACGAATTCTTCTTTCATAATCTGAAGATTTAAATCTTCAAGAACGACATAATCGCCTTTAGGTGTTGGGTACACTTTTTTCAGATGTTTCAAATCCAACATCACATCTTCATGAAAGGCTATACCGTTTTCGGTTACTATATCTGTATGTTCTGTATTTGTAATCATAGTTTTTCGTATTAAAAGTGTCCGACAAAGCTCTTTGGGGTTAAATCTGGTAATTCATAAACTTCCTGTTCTACCGATTTACGCTCATTTCCTATATCCATTAAGTATTCGATAATCGCATTTCTCGTTTCTTTAAAATTCGCATTATCGTTAAGCTCGGTTTTATCACGCGGACGTTCAATATCAATTTTAAACTCCGGGCCTAAAGTCGCTTTTGGCCCCGGACGTAGCGGAATAATGCGGTCGGCCATATAAATGCCTTCATCTACATCGTTAGTTATCAATAAAGCAGTTCGCTTCTCCTTTCCCCAGATATTTAAAATTTCATCCTGAAGATTCCCTCGCGTTAACGCATCTAAAGCCCCTAGTGGTTCGTCCATAATAATCATCTCTGGTTTCATCGCTAATGCTCTGGCTACAGCTACACGCTGACGCATCCCTCCTGACAACTCTTTAGGTCTTTTATTAATGGCCGGCGTTAAATTCACCATCGCTACGTATTCTGAAACGATCTCATGAAGTTCTTTTTTACTTTTTTTCGGAAAAGCTTCTTTTACAGCCATGTATATATTTTGACCAACAGTCAACCATGGTAATAGTGAGTAATTCTGAAAAATCACACCACGCTCATGACTGGTTCCTAAAACGGGTAAGCCTTTAAAAAGCACTTCACCTCGTGTGGGTTGCAATAAACCATTAATCAGGTTCACCAATGTTGTTTTACCACTTCCGGTAAACCCAACGATCGCCACAAACTCACCTTCTTCGATTGATAAATTGATATTTGAAAGCACCTCGGTTGCATGATCGCCTTGTCCGTAGGTTTTGTATACGTTATTTAATTCTAAGTATGCCATTTTCTTTAAGTTTTAAATATTAATATGCTACTTATTAAATTCCGCTGGTTTTATTGAATGATACTGTATTTTGAATGGTTAACATGATACGATCTAATAAGAAACCGATACCACCTATAACAAACATGGCAACAATAATTTTTGAATTCGAATCGATAGCACCATTCTGGAATTCTTCCCATACAAACGATCCTAATCCTGGACTTTGCGCTAATAATTCGATAGCAATAAGAACCATCCAAGCCACAGATAATGTGATTCTCAACCCTGTAAATATTAATGGTAATGAAGAAGGTAAAATCACTTTAAACACTTTCTGTACCGGCCCTAATTTTAAAACCTTAGCCACGTTGATATAATCTTTATCTACCGATGCCACCCCCATAGCAGTATTTACTAAAGTCGCCCACATAGAACACAAACCAACACTTATAAATGAGATGATGAATGCACTATCGGAATTAGAATCTTTAGTCATCGTTTTCACAATCATGAACACTAATAACAACCACACTACTGGAGATACTGGCTTAAAAATTTGAATCAACCAGTTCACTGAACTTCTTAGCGTTTTGCTCAACCCTATGATAACTCCAATTGGCACCGCAATGACTAACGCCAATAAGAATCCTGCAAATACCGTTTTTAAACTGGTTAAAATCTGATCTACGAATGATGGTCTTCCCGTATAGGTAATAGGATCTTTTCCTTCTGCAATACGCTTTGCATTTATAACAGCTGTTTTCTCTGCAAACGCAGCTTTATCTGCACTAATAATTTGATGGTCTCTTAAAAGAGATTTATAAGATTCCCAAACTTGCGCAGGAGACGGCAATGTGTTTGGTTGACAACTCACATCTCCTGAAGCAATGCAAGCTTTCATGGCATCTGCTGCCTCCTGCCCTTGTTCGGTTAAAGCTTTTTCAATCTTATATTCAGCCTCTATATTGTATAAAGATTTAGCGCCCATGTGCCATAAGCCGATAAATAAGAATATGGAAGCGATTGGCACGACTACTTTTCTCAAGAAGTTTCTAAAGCCTTCTTTATCTAAATCTCCGGTAAACAAGGATTTTAAAGTGATTAAAAATCCAAGCCCCATAAATTTGGTCACTCTATCTAATGTTATGCTCTGTTTCATCTGTTTATTTTTATTTATTTAAAGTGGTCTTATGGAATTCGCCAGAATCGTTTTGGTTAATAACTTCTCTATTCTGACCAACCTCATGATTACTAAATTCAATATTGAATATCTTATTTGTCTTTGTTTCCTATTTTGAAACTGTTTATATACCCAATCGGATCTTTTGCATCGTACGATGTTCCGTCTATAAAGTCTGTAGTTGCTGGTTTATATCCATCGGTTTGAGGAATATCTGAAGCAGGAATGTATCCTTCTTCAACTAAAAGTGAAGCTGCTTTTTTCCAGATATCAGGTCTGTAGATATCTTTAATTGTTTCAGCATACCAGTCAGCTGGTTTAGCTTCAGGAATTTGACCCCAACGACGCATTTGTGTTAAGAACCAGATACCATCTGAATAGAAAGGATATGTTGCATTATACTTATAGAATACATTAAAGTCTGGCATTTCACGTTTATCACCTTTTTCAAACTCAAACGTTCCAGTCATTGAATTTGCTAATACCACTTCATCAGCTCCTACGTATTGAGGCATAGATAAAATTTTTACTGCCTCCGCTCTGTTTCCTGGCTCATCTAACCATTTTCCTGCACGAATTAACGCTTTTGTTACCGCGATAGCTGTATTTGGATTTTCTTCAACAAACTTTTTAGTCATAACAAATACTTTCTCAGGATTGTTTTTCCAGATATCATAGTTTGTAACTACCGGTACACCAATACCTTTAAATACCGCTTGCTGATTCCATGGCTCACCTACACAATAGCCGTAAATTGTCCCTGCTTCTAAAGTCGCTGGCATCTGTGGCGGAGGCGTTACAGACAACAACACTTCTGCATCAATTTGTCCTTGTACGTTTTCTGCTGTATACATTCCCGGGTGAATTCCCGCTGCTGCTAACCAATATCTAATTTCATAGTTGTGTGTAGATACCGGAAATACCATTCCCATTTTAAAGGCTTTCCCATTATTTTTATAATCGGCAATTACAGGCTTTAAAGCATCTGCTTTAATTGGATGAACAGGTCTACCATCTTCTCCCATTGGTACATTAGCTTTCATTTTAGACCATACATCGTTAGATACTGTAATACCATTACCATTTAAGTCCATCGAAAAAGCCGTTACTAATTCTGCTTGTCTACCAAAACCAGCTCCTGCTGCAATTGGCTGCCCAGCCAACATATGCGATCCATCTAACTGACCATCTATTACTCTATCTAATACATTTTTCCAGTTTGACTGTGCTTCTACAGACACAAATAAACCTTCATCTTCAAAGAAGCCTTTTTCTTTAGCAATCGCTAAAGGTGCCATATCTGTTAATTTTATAAAACCAAAGGTTAACTGAGGTTTCTCTATATCTAAAGTTTTTGTTTTAGATACATTCGCTGCGATGTCTTCTGTAACCGCTTTCTTTTTAGAATCTTTTCCACCACAAGAAAATAGCAGTAACGAAACTGATAATACCCATGCTGATTTTTTTAATACTGATTTCATATTGAAGGAATTTTAGTTTAACTAAGTATTATTACTTATTTACTTAGCAAATATATACGTAGTTATTTAACCTTTCAATGCTTTTACTCATGTAAAACCCTCTTTTTAAACAATAAAAAAACTGTTAAAACGCAGGTTATATCTAAAACATCAATAAAATAGACACTTCACATACTACTTAAAAACAAAAAAGCCATACGTAAAATACGTATGGCAATAACTAATAAAGTTGGTAAAGCACTTAAAACAAACTCTTCTAACTATCTAAAAAGAAATTATGCTCACTTATTTCCCTTTTCAATAGACCTATATCGTTAATTCCAATTTTTTTTCCTCTGGCGCTAATCAATTTTTCCTTTTTCAAAGCAGAAAACACCCTAATCACCTGTTCCTCTGTAGTCCCAGCATAATCAGCATATTCTTTCCTACTTAAACTAACATCCAGAAACCCTTTATTTACTCCGAATTTTCTATTTATATATAACAAGGTATCTATAACACGTTCACGAACCGTCATTTGCGAAATAGACTTTACTTTAGATTCACTCTTATTCAACTCATTAGCATAAAACAGCATTAAATCGTAAGCAAACTTTGGATTACTCATTAAAACCTCCTGAAGCATATGCTTAGAAAAATAACATAATACTGTATCCTCTAAAGCTATTGCACCTATTGAATAATACTCTTCAGTACCGAATCCACGATGCCCAATAATTTCACCTTCTCTTGCAAAACGCACAATCTGTTCTCTACCATTTATCCCTGTTCTAAAAACCTTAACCTTTCCTTTTAAAACAAAAAACAACCCATTAACCGGAGCGCCTTCTATTATAAACTGTTGTCCTTTTTTACAACGTAGATTATTCTTTTTTACAGCTAAATCAACACCTTCCAATGCCGACATATTGCTCTTAATTAAGCAATTATAATTATCACAGATATGACACGACGTATTATACGACATACTCTTACGGGTTGTGGTTGAAACTTTATGTCTTAGAATGGTGGTTTCCAACTAAAAACTACTAATTAATCTTAATTTATTACTTCTCTACAAAACAAATATAAGTATTAATACTTAATTAAAGACAATAATTAAGTATTTTTTATTGCGTCTTCAAAATATTCGTTATATTTGTTTATATATAACGACTTCTTATGATAGCAATTAACGAAGCACTAGATCTGGTAAAAACCAAATGCTCACCACTACTTAAAGAAACAACCAAACCTTTGGAAAAAGCAGGAGGTTACAAATTAAGCACTAATATTTATGCTCCTATTAACATGCCCCCTTTTAGACAATCAGCGATGGATGGCTACGCCTTAAACTGGCACGATAAGCTCACTTACACGGTAATAGGAGAAATAAAGGCTGGTGACAATCATCAGCCCATCTTAAAAAAGGGAGAAGCTGTAAGAATTTTTACTGGCGCTCCGGTTCCCGATACTGCTAACACAGTTGTTATGCAGGAAAAGGTATCAAGTACAGACAATACAATTAAACTCGATGATTCTGTTGAAATCTACACAAATATTAGAACTATTGGTGAACAAGTTAAAAAAAGTCAACTAGCTTTAGCTAAAGACACAAAACTAACCCCAGCAGCTATAGGCTATTTAAGTTCTTTAGGCATCAAAGAGGTTAAAGTTTATCAAAAGCCTACAATTGCCATTCTTACCACAGGAAACGAATTAGTCGAACCCGGATTACATCTAGAATATGGACAGATTTATGAAAGCAACTCGAAAATGCTTTTGAGCACTCTGTATAGTTTAAAATTCTACGACGTAAATATTTACAAAGTAAAAGACGATTATAAAGAAACACTTAACACCCTGGACAAAGTCATTAAAGAACATGATTTGGTTATTATTTCCGGAGGAATTTCAGTTGGAGATTACGATTTTGTTGGCCAGGCCTTAAATGCTTTACAGGTAGAAGAGCACTTTTACAAAGTGAAACAAAAACCAGGGAAACCTCTTTTCTTTGGAACTAAAAACGACACCTATGTGTTTGCCTTACCGGGTAATCCGGCAGCTTCGCTAACCTGTTTCTACATCTATGTGTTTACAGCCCTTCAACGATTGATGGGTAATGAGTTCTATAAATTACCTAGAATTCAGGCGAAATCTGAATCATTATTCAAAAAACATGGCGATCGTCCTCAGTTTTTAAAAGCCACCTACAACGGGAATTCGGTTACCATATTAGAAGGTCAAAGCTCATCTATGCTACAAACCTATGCTATTTGCAATGCCTTAGTATTTATACCAGAAGAACTTTCTAAAATAAAAGTTGGAGATTTCGTTGAAGTCATCTTACTTCCTGTTTAAAAATCGATTAATATGAGTTATAAGATAAAAAGTCGCATTTGGATTGAACATGAAGATAATGTGCTGTTAGGCGAAGGTCGCGTACAGCTCCTTAAAGCTATTGATGATACCGGTTCGCTTTCAAAAGCAGCCAAATCTTTAAATATCTCATATAAAAAAGCATGGGACTTAATCGATTCGGTAAACAAATCTGCAAAAAAACCTGTCACTATAAACAGTATTGGCGGTAAAGGTGGTGGCGGTGCCGAACTAACCGAATATGGTAAATCGCTAATTCATGCATTTGACGATATTAATAAAAACTGTTGGGACTTTTTAGATCTTCAATTAGAAAAAATCAAATCCCTTTAATCTGCACTTCCTTCATATGCTATTGGACAACCAACACATATACGCTTTTTTATTTTTACTACCAGTCGTTTCATTTTTATACGCTAGTGTAGGACATGGTGGAGCTAGTGGTTATCTGGCCTTAATGGCGTTATTTTCCTTTGCGCCAGAAACCATGAAACCCACTGCCCTTCTATTAAATTTGTTTGTAGCAGGCATATCCTTCTACTACTATTATCGTGGTGGTTTTTTTAATAAAAAACTATTTATATCGTTTGCTATTACTTCCATTCCATTGGCTTTTTTAGGCGGAACCATTGAAATTGACGCGTCCATATACAAAAAGATATTAGCTGTTTTATTAGTATTCGCGATTTTAAAAATGCTAAATGTATTCGGCAAAGAAAACGAAACGATTAAAGAGGTAAAACTGTGGCAAGGTTTAGTTGTTGGTGGTATTATTGGATTCTTTTCTGGCCTAATAGGTATTGGTGGCGGTATTATTTTAACACCGATAATTTTGCTCTTACACTGGGGTAAAATGAAAGAAGCCGCAGCGGTTTCAGCGCTGTTTATCTGGGTGAATTCAGCATCCGGGCTTATCGGTCAACTTAGCAGCGGCGTTACTTTAGAAAAAGGATCTTTTGTTTTGGTTGCCATTGCGCTTATCGGAGGCATATTAGGTGGTTACTTTGGAAGTAAAAAAATTAATAACACTGCCCTTCGCTATATTTTAGCATTTGTATTGGTTATTGCGTGTTTTAAACTGTTCTTTACCTAATATGATAACAAAAGATAACATAACAGGTATTATTCTTTCCGGTGGAAAAAGTAGTCGCATGGGTACCGACAAAGGTTTTCTTTCCCTAAACGGCAAGTTTTTTACACAACATGTTATTGATGCCTTAAGACCTTTGGTTTCTGAAATCATTATCGTCTCAAATAATTCCGATTATGATATTTTTAATCAGCGTAGAATTCAAGATATCATCACTGATGCTGGCCCCGTAGCTGGCATTGCCTCTGGATTAAAATCATCAAAAACAGATTATAATTTAGTTTTAAGTTGTGATATCCCTTTAATAACACTTGAAGTTTTACAATTACTTATCGATAACGCAACAAATGAATTTGATATTATTCAAATTGAAAGCCAAGGAAAAACGATGCCTTTAGTGGCGCTTTACAAATCAACATGTAAAGAAAAATTCATTAAACTTTTAAATGAAGATGAACGCCGTTTACGATTTGCTGTAAACCAATGCAAGGTAAAAACCGTAACATTACCTTTAGAATGGGCCAAAAGCGTTATGAATGTAAACACTCCTGAAGAATTAAAACAATTAAAAATGACAATTCATATTAAATATTTCGGACAAATTGCAGAAGTGACTCAAATAGAAGAAGAAACGATTGAGCACGACAAAGCAACCGTTTCCGAATTTATAAAATCACTCACATTAAAGTACCCTTCTTTAAAACAAAAGGACTTTAAGGTCGCTCAAAACAAAGCATTGGTTTCTAACGAAACCATTTTAACCGGTGAAGAAATCGCCATACTACCCCCATTTGCTGGTGGATAAAAATTATGAATAGATACAGTAGACATATTATACTTTCTGAAATTGGCCAAAGTGGTCAAGACAAAATTTCGAATGCAAAAGTTCTCGTTATCGGTGCAGGCGGATTGGGTTGCCCTATTCTGCAATATCTTACGGCTGCAGGTATTGGCACAATTGGTATTGTAGATTTCGATGTGGTCGATATCACCAACCTGCAGCGTCAAATTCTTTTTGGTACCGCCACAGTTGGTCAAAACAAAGCGCTAGCAGCAAAACAACGTCTGGAAGATTTAAACGATAGCATTTCCATTATTGCTTACCAAGAGAAACTAACTCATAAAAACGCTTTAGAGCTCTTTAAACAATACGACATTATTGTGGACGGCACCGATAATTTTGAAACGCGTTATTTAATCAACGATGCCTGTGTGATTACCAATAAACCTTTGGTTTTCGGGGCCATTTATAAGTTTGAAGGCCAGGTTTCGGTTTTTAATTATCAAGACGGACCAACATACCGTTGCCTGTTTCCCGAAGCTCCTGAAAAAAACTCGGTTCCAAATTGCTCAGAGATTGGTGTTTTAGGAGTTCTTCCAGGAATTATTGGTACGATGCAAGCGAATGAGGTTTTAAAAATTGTTTTAGGAATTGGAAATACACTTACAGGGAAATTACTTTGCTACAATGCACTTCATAGCCAAACAACTGTTTTAAATATTTCTAAAAACAATCATGAGATTGAAAAAATTCTCAAAAACAAAGACCATTTTACATCAAAATCTACCGAAGTGTTTTGTGAAATACCATCAAAAACAGTTTCAATTGAAGATATTTTACATCTAAATAATATTCAGCTCATCGATGTTCGAGAAACACATGAAACCCCAAAAGTTGATGGCATAGCAATCACATCTATTCCTTTAAGCGAATTGAACCGGCACCTCAATCAAATTCAACCTGATAAAGACAAATATATATTTTGCCAGTCAGGTATGCGAAGCAAAAAAGCGGTTTCCATATTACAGGATTTAAACATAGAAAACTGCTTCAGCCTTAAAGAAGGGGCTCCAGATATTATTGAGTACTTAATACATCAAAATCAAGAATAATGACAGATAAAAAAATAAAAAACGTGTTCCAGGAAGGTGCAATTTCATCAGAATTTATTGGGAATTCTATTGCTAAACATCAAACGAAAACCAGTATCGGCGCTCATAATATATTTTTAGGACAAGTCCGTGCCGATGTTATTAATGACAAAACAGTTTCAGCAATTGAATACACAGCCTATGAAGATATGGCTAACAAAAAATTCCATGAAATTCGAGAAGCTGCATTTGAAAAATTCAATTTAACCTGCATGCATATTTATCACAGTTTAGGTACGGTAAAAGCCGGTGAAATATGTCTGTTTGTTTTTGTGTCTTCACCAAGACGAAAAGTCGTTTTTAAAGCTTTAGAATATATTGTTGAAGAAATAAAAGCACATGTTCCCGTTTTTGGAAAGGAAATTTTTGAAGACGACACACATCAGTGGAAGAAAAATAGTTAATTACAAAAAAGCACAAACCAATTATGGTTGATATTACACATAAAAATACCACACTACGCATTGCTACGGCTCAAGCCATTGTTAAAGTAAGTAAACCTGAAACTATTGAAGCAATAAAAAATGATACAGTCCCGAAAGGTAATGTTTTAGCCATGAGTAAAGCCGCCGGATTACTTGGCGTAAAGCGTACACCTGATATTTTACCTGACTGCCACCCCTTACCTATTGAGTATACTGGTGTAGAATACGAAATGAACGGATTAGAAATAACTATTTTATTTACCGTAAAAACAATTTACAAAACCGGTGTAGAAGTCGAAGCCATGCATGGCGCTAGTGTTGTAGCGTTGAATATGTACGACATGCTTAAACCTATCGATAAAGGCATTGAAATTCACGCCATCAAATTACTCAACAAAAAAGGCGGTAAATCTGATTTTAAAAACCGATTTAGAACTGATATTAAAGCTGCTGTTATTGTATGTTCCGACACCATTTCGGCAGGCGAAAAAGAAGATAAAGCAGGAAAAGCCATTATTGAAAAGCTAGAAACCAGTAATTTAAAAGTTGAAGATTACATTGTTATTCCTGATGAACTTGAAATCATTCAAAATAAAGCCAAAGCCTATCAGGAAAAAGGAATCGATTTAGTAATTTACACTGGCGGTACCGGACTTTCAAATCGTGATGTCACCCCCGAAGCCTTAATTCCTATTTTAGACCGTCGTATTCCTGGAATTGAAGAAGCGATTAGAAATTACGGCCAGGAAAGAACACCGTATGCCATGCTATCGAGAAGTGTAGCAGGAACAATTAAAAACACATTAATTTTAGCCTTACCGGGTTCTACAAACGGCGCTAAAGAATCTATGGATGCGGTATTCCCTTCCATTTTACACATCTTCGGAGTACTTCGAGGCGCAAGACATGATTAAATGAAAAAGACAAAAAACATATTACAAGACACCTTTGGAAGAGAACACGCCTATTTACGTATTTCGTTAATTGAGCGCTGTAATCTACGATGCTCATATTGCATGCCCGAAGAAGGTGTGCCATTGTCTCCTAAAAGACACTTAATGACCTACGAAGAAATCTATGATATTGCCAAAACCTTTGTAAAACATGGCGTATCAAAAATTAGATTAACCGGAGGGGAACCGCTCGTTAGAAAAGATTTCAATGTGGTTTTAGAAAAACTGGCGTCGTTGCCCGTAGAACTTTCGATCACCTCAAACGCAGTTATAATTGATAAATTTATTGATATCTTAAAGACTAATGGTGTAAAAAACCTAAACATCAGTTTAGATTCCTTGAATCGTGATAAATT
Source organism: Aestuariibaculum marinum (assembly GCF_014596975.1). Taxonomy (GTDB): domain Bacteria; phylum Bacteroidota; class Bacteroidia; order Flavobacteriales; family Flavobacteriaceae; genus Aestuariibaculum; species Aestuariibaculum marinum. The sequence continues at coordinate 683,404 of NZ_JACVXD010000001.1, forward strand.
CAAAGAAATTACCCGTAGAGATAATTTTGAAAAAGTCTACAACAACATTTTACTTTTAATAAAAGAAGGTTTTAACGTAAAAGTTAATGTGGTTTTAATGAAAGGTTTTAACGATAATGAAATCATCGACTTTATTCATTTTACAAAAGACTTACCAATTTCAGTTCGGTTTATTGAATTTATGCCATTTGATGGTAACAGGTGGGACATGAGTAAAATGGTATCTTATAAAGACATTATGAATCATGTTTTCGAATCGTTTCCTGAAACTTCTGTTGAACGTTTACAAGATGCTCCCAACGACACCTCTAAAAACTACAAAATAAAAGACTTTGCTGGTAGTTTTGCCATTATTAGTTCGGTTACTAACCCTTTTTGTGATTCTTGTAACCGACTGCGATTAACAGCCAACGGCCAATTAAAAAACTGCTTGTTCTCGGCTACAGAATCTGATATTTTAGGAACACTACGTGCCGGAAAACCAATAGAACCTATTATTGAAAAAGCCGTAAAAGCTAAATTTAAAGTACGTGGTGGTATGAATACTTTAGAGAAACTGCAAGAGCCAGAGCGCCATAATCAAAACCGTAGCATGATAACTATAGGCGGATAATTCACTAAAACAAATCAAGGAAGTCTAAATAGACTTCCTCGAAGATAGGGTTAAAATTTGGTTTTTAACCAAATATTGAGAGAGTAACCCTTAAATACACTAACTTGTTTCCAAGATGAATTTCTTCACCTTTTTTTCGTATAAATATGCCTTCTCTTTTGCTATATTTTGAAACATATCCATACAAACATCAACCACTTTATTAATCGAAATCAACTCCTTTGTTTCCCTACTTAATTCTTCTGTTGTTCTGTACTCAATAATATCCCCGAAGTTGGCAATTTGGTTTAGTTTAGTTAGTTGAGAGACTTTAAGATCTTCGGGGATATTAATATTTTGAGGTACAAAAGTTATATGTTTAGCGTTATATTTTTCTTTTAACAATTGCTCATGAGAAACTTTGCTTACAACAATACCATCAGCCAATTGCATTAATTTATTTAATCGTCTGACAAAAAATTTTGTAACAGACTTAAATTGATCTTCATCATAAACCTCATGCCAAACAACAATATTTGATATGTTCTTAAGTCTACACAAAAACGGTAATGCCATTCCTAAACCATTGCCTACTTTATTGTCTCCAAACATCGATTTTTTAAAATCGAACAGCACAGCTTCTGGTTTAGTTTCCTTTACTGCTTTATTTATTGTAAAAACATTCAATAAGCCATTCATCACCCAACAAGGCTTTACTTGTATTTTACAACCCGATTCTTTAAAAAACAAGCCCTTCTTTTCGAATGCATCATTTGTTAACAAAACAATTTCAGAAATCGACTCGTTTTGTCTAAAATGTTTAACTAAACGATAAGCATAATCACCTAGTCTGTCCTGGCTAATCGGGTAATTTGTAATTATGGCTAATCTCATTAAACATTGATTTTTATCTATAACAAATGTGTCATTTTACCAGGTAACACCGATATAATTTTAGGCAGAATTCAGATTACTGTAGACGAATGGTAATTTCCTTTAGTTGAAACATAAATTTGATAAGTGTGATACTAACAATACTTCTTCAGCTAAAAGCCTTTAAATACTGTATTAGATAAAATAGAAAAGGCAAAAACTTTCGTTTTTGCCTTTATAAATAGAAGTTTTGCTATTAATCATTCAAACATAAATGTCCCTCTATTTTTACCTGCGCATGGACTACTCACCCATACTATAACACATTATTAGGTAAATAACTCAACTTAAAAAAATATGAAAAGTTAAAACACTTAAAAATAACCCGCCACTGTTATTTACCTGTAGCAAAGATATTTATAAGAAATAGAGTTATCTTTTATTTTTCGCTGAATGAAAATTTTGTTTAGACGAATGACAGAATTCTTAAGTTAAACTCTTAAAGAAGGTTTAAACGATTCATTAATTCAGGACGGTTTGAACGACTAACAGGAACCACATATTTTTTAATAAGCACGCTATTATCTTCAATATCAACAATTTCATCAACATTAATAATATACGAACGGTGTACTTTTAAAAACAAATCGGCTGGTAATTTTTCTTCAATCTTCTTTAATGTAGAATGGACGGTGTAGTTTTTAGTTTGCGTTTTTATGTTAATATAATCGCCTTTCGCCTCAATGAGATAAATACTCGGAATATCTATTTTAATCAAGCGCCTGTCTATATTCACATACAAATCGTTATCGGAAGTAGTCTGTTCTTTGGGCTCAGAATCGATAACCACTTCTTGCTTTAATTCTGTCTTTCTAGCTTTTAAAACAGCTTTTTCAAAACGGGCAGGTAATACCGGTTTTACCAAATAATCTATAATACAATCATATTCAAACGCATCGATAGCAAATTTAGAATCGGATGTTGTTAAAATTATTTTCGGTGGATTTTTCAACGATTGAATAAAATCGAAGCCGGTAAAATCGGGCATATGAATATCAAGAAATATTAAATCGACCTCATTCTGATTTAAATATTTCATAGCCTGAATTGCATTCGGAAATTCTTCTAAAACAGTTAAGCCATCTGCTAAAGAACACATTTGTTTAATAATTGCTCTTGCAGTTTCCTCATCGTCAATAATTATACAATTCATAGAGCTCGATTATATTGTTTTCAAGTAATCTGTTAGGGTTATTAAAATAGCCTCAAAATCAGCGCTTAAATGTGTTTTTCCTTCTCTTAAATCATCCTCAAATGACACCGCTGTATGATAACTTTTTTCGAGGCCCAAAATAAGAATTTTATGTTTAAGTTTATGAACATTGTCTGCCGTCTTTAAGTAGTTTCCGGCTTTTAAATTCGCATAAAAGACTTCCTTTTCCTCTGGAAACTCACGTTTAATAACACCTATAAGCTTTTGCTCGAAGACTTTATCTCCCCCAGACATGCTTTGAATGTATGACATATTAGGCTGCTCCATTTGGTCCTTTTTTTAATGTAAAGAAAAAGGTTGTCCCCTTGTTTGGTTTACTTTCCAGCCATATCTTTCCGTTATGTAATTCCACAATTTTTTGAACAATAGAAAGTCCTATTCCAGTTGAATCATTACTCTTCTTTAAAGCATGAAACACCTTAAATATTTTATCGTGATATTTTTTATCAATTCCCATACCGTTATCTTGCACTGAGAACTGATAACAATCGGGCTGTTCCTCAAAGGAAATATAAATTAAGCCCTTCTCTTTATCTATAAACTTAATGGCATTACTTATTAGGTTTTGAAACAACTGTTGTATTTTAGTTTTATGTCCAAAAACAACGGGTAGAGGTTTTAATATATACACGGTTATATGTTCAGGAATAAACAAAATTTGTAATAAATCTTGAACCACCTCCTGCACATTAACAGGTTCCTTTTCACTCTCATAAAAACCAATACTTGAATATAACAGCACATCGGATATCAATTGTTCCATACGCTCCAGTGTGGTCTCAATAAGTCCTAAATTCTGTATAGTTTGGACATCCAATGCCCCTTTATTATCGTCTTTAATCCAATTAACCAAAGCATTTATACTACGTAAGGGCGATTTTAAATCGTGCGATACAATATGTGCATATTCCTGTAATTCATTATTACTACGCTCTAAAGCTTCTAGTAAATTTACCTTTTCACGTTCTAAACTTTTAACATCGGTAATATCTAAATGAATACCAATAGAGCCAATCATATTACCTGTACTATCATAATTAGGTGCCACACTCACTAACCAATCCCGTTCTTCTCCTGCTTTGGTAATCATTTTAATTTCATAAGAATCGGTTAAACCTTGATCTCGATTTTCACGTTTCTCTTCCATAAACTGCTTATCAAACTTAAATAAGTTTTTTGCATCGATGCCAATAAGCTCTTCAACAGAATAGCCAGACATCCTTAAAAAATTTTCATTGGCAACGGTAATACAATCTTGAAGATCTACTTCAACCAATCCCAGATTCATTTTTGTAATTACGTTTCGGTATTTTAAACGTTCCTGATCCAGGTTTTCTCGATATTGACGTCTTATGGTAAAATCTTTATAGGTCCACAAATGCCCTTTGTGTTTGCCATCTCTAAAAACAGGCACATAGTCTCGCTCAAATACCCGACCATCAATCATCTCCAATTCTTCTCCTAAAACCATTTCACAGCCGTCAATTACTTCTTCAATTCGATCAACAAAAGCGTCTGATTCTTTAAACAAATGTTTAGCCTGTTCTGCTGCTACCCTACAATCGTAACCAACCATCTCCTCTAGCTTTAAAGGAATATTAAAAAACTCACAGAACTTACTGTTGGTAACAATAATATTTCTGTTTTCATCTTCCAATAAAATACCTTTATCCAGATTTGAAATCACCGTTGTTAAACGGTTTTCAGACTCTCTAAGTTTTTCTTCAGCTTCTTTACTTTTTGTAATATCACGAATTATACCTTGTGCTGCGACAGGCTTATTGTTTTCGTAAAGTATATTTCCATTAATTTGAACAACCTTATAGTTCTGTAATGGTGTTTTAATCTTTAGTTCGAAGTTGGTTATGACACCCTCATTTAAGAGTTGCTTAAATGAAGTACTTACCATTTCTAAATCCTCCGGATTTACCATCGACATCAGGTTATACCCTATACCATCATCTTTAAAATCAAGAATATTTCGGGCACTTTCATTCATTTTGAGAATGTTTCCAGACAAGTTCATTATCAGAAAAGCATCAACAATCCCTTCGTAACCATCCTGCAAGTTGAGGTTAATATATTCTAACTTTTTATTAGCTTCAGAAAGTTCCTTTTCCAAAGAAATACGTGCAGCCTTTTCTTCAGCTAATTGCTGTTTTAATATGTCAATTACATCTTGACTCATTAATTTGGTATTAAAATTAGGGTACGAGATTTTTATTTCTCTTAGTAAAGTAACAACTATTAGACGAGAATTGAAAGTAAAAACGTAGGATTTACTTTATAAACGGTATTGTTATTGGGTTAGATACTGAAGCTGAGAATTATTAATTAAGCCTTTATAAGCTCATTCATGCTCCAATAGTTCAATAGGTTTTCAATTTTTAAAACGTATTCGTCGTATTTCAATGGTTTTAAAACATATCCTGCAATACCTATTTTATAACACTCTAACAAGTCTTTTTGATTGCTTGATGTCGTAAGAATAATGGTTGGAACATATTTTAAAACCTCATTATTTTTTAGAATACTTAAAAACTCCACACCATTTATTTTTGGCATGTTCAAGTCTAATAAAATAATATCCGGAAGGTTTTCGTTTTGTTCTAGAAGCATAAGGGCATCTTCACCATTATTTGCTTCAATTATATTATGATCTAGATTTAAAGACGAAATTGCTCTGTTCAATTTCATCACCTCAATGGCATCGTCTTCAATTAGTAATATGTTCAATACGTTGTTCATGAATAAATCCAATCAAAATGAACTTCAAAAATATTACTAATTCGTTCAAACCGCATTTGATTTCGTTTATTTTGAATTAAGTGTAGATGAATGGTAAAAAAGTATAGACGGATGGATTTAAAATTTTATTATTTAACGAGTACCTTTTTCTCAAAACTACTTTTAGGAGCTTCACAAATAGAACATTCATAAGTTTCCGGTAAACTATCAAAAGGTGTATTTGGCGAAATATCCTGCGTAAGATCGCCGTAAGATTCATTGTAAACTGTTAAACAATCTTTACACTGATACACTTCTTCCTCATTTACATCCTTAACAACATTTATTTCTGCTTCCTCTTCACGTTCCATTCCCAATTGTTCAAAATACAGTTTACTAAGTTCCATAAGCAAACCAGGAAGTTCTACCTTATCAACATCCTGAACATGCATGATATATTCGCGTGTGTTTGGATCGAAATTTTTAGCATATAACAAATTATAGGTGTCACGGATAATGAAGTCTCCAAGATTTTCCGGCTGCTTGTTTTTTTCAATAACAATAGAAGTGAAATGATAGGTTTTACTCTCGTAATTGGCCACACCAAAAGTAAGTCCGTAGGTACTAATATCATTCTGATCAAAATTAGTTACTAAATACTTCTTAAGATTTAATGCCGCAGTATCAAATACCGGCAAGTGCCAGTTTAACTCCAGCATAGAATGGCGCACATTAATACCATAGCTTCCTAAAAAGCGTTCCCATTGTAATTTAAACTTCATAGGAATCCCTTTAACTATAAAGGATTTCCATGGTGTGATGGAAATTTTTCCTATTTTATTCTCGGCACATAAATCGCACATCGCCTTTAAAAACCTGATATCGTAGCGATTATTCCTCCAGTACAATCCTAACCAATACTTATCACCAAAACGGTTCATACCTTCATAATAAGGAAACGGATAAAACGGTACTTCCAATGGTCGGTCTACAGTTCTGTTATTGGTATCTACAGCATCACTTACCAACTCGAAAAGGGTTTCTATATTTTCGGGTTCTTCAATTAAAACCTTTTCAATGGCCAGTTCTATTTTATCCATATCCCAGCTATAAATCAGAGCAGGATACATGACTGTTTTTTTCCATTCCGGAAGCCTCACATATAAATACCAGTAATCTTCATGTTCTGAAGCTACAAAGTTTACATTTCCGGTAAATAGAGGTACCAACCGCTGTTTCGGGTCTGTAATATTAACACGTAGTTTTAGTTTATGCTTAAACTGCTCTAAAACATAAAGGTATCGATCACTGGTTAACCAGGAAGTGCTTGGCAATATATCGGCTGACACATAAGAGGATACGATATTTTCCATCCCGTCTCGTTTAGGTTTGATAAACTGAATTTTATCAAATTGACTGAACATTGATTTATCAATTTCTTCAGGAAAAATAATATCCTGACGCGAACCAAATGAAATAGCATCTAAACCTAAACTCTCTGCAGCTTCACAAATATATTTCAACTCACCCGGCGAAAGTACACCGCCGTTAATTCTTAATCGGTATGATTCTTTTGTCTTATTTTTCATAATCACTATGCTAAAACCTTTGTACTGTTTAAAATTTCCCTAACCTCCGTTTTACAACTTCCGCAACCTAATCCAGCTCCGGTTTTATTACAAAGCTCAGTAAAATCTGTACAGCCGTTACTTATGGTTTCCTCTATATTCCCTGCTCCTACCTGACTACATGAACACACCAATTTACCTATAACAGGCACATCGTTTGAAGCACCTCGAAGCAAGGTATCCCGTTTATCGGCCATTTCAGTTTTACTCTCAATCATGGTTTTAAATTCGGCAAACTCATTTTTGTCCCCCATTAAAACCGCACCAATTAGTAAATCGTCTTTTACAATACATTTCTTGTAGTATCGTTTTGAAATATCCGTAAAGATAACTTCCTCATAAGAATCGTCGTTTTCCGGGACTTTTATTTCGCCGATACTACATAAATTAAGATCATTAAACTTTAAAATATTCATCAATACCGATCCATTGTAAGCCTCACTAATATCACCTGCAATGTAATTTGAAAGGATATTGGCTTGCTCTTCGGCTGCCGAGGTAATTCCAAATAACTGATTTTTATATTCTGCAATTTCTCCAATGGCAAAAATATCCGGATGCGACGATTGCAAGTGCTGATTTACTTTAACACCACGACCACAAACAATTCCGTTTTCACGAGCAATTTCAACATTTGGTATGGTACCAATGGCGTAGACAATAGCGTTAGCTGTAATAAACTTACCGCTCTTTAAAGTAATGTTTAGCTCTCCAGTATCTTCATCATCAAAGACGGTGCTCACCTCATTATCAAAATAAATCTGAATGCCGCGTTCCTGAACATCTAAAGCTAATAATTTACTTGAAATGGCATCTAACTGACGTTCCATTAATCGTGATGCACGCTGGATAATAGTAACCTTCACGTTTTTATGCTTCATAGCGGCTGCAAGCTCCAACCCTAAAAGACCTCCCCCAACAATAACGATGTGTTGCTCCTCTGGAGGTAATCCCGTAGCATCCAGATAAGCTTTAAAACTATCGGCATCACCTTTATTTCGCATAGTAAAACGACCAGGAAGATTAATTTGAACATCCTTCGGAATAAAAGCTCGACTACCTGTTGCCAATATTAACTTATCAAATATATGCTGTTCGCCATGACTATCGGTAACAACCTTATTTTCAGAATCTATATTATCGATTAACGTTTCCGGATGAATTTTAATATCCAGTTTATTTAATTCGGTTTGCTTAATTTTTAGAAGTTGTTCCCAGGTCAACTCTTCAGTAACATACTCCGGAAGCAATACCCGATTGTAAAACAAATTTGGTTCTTTAGAAAACACATGTATTTCATCGGCCTGATTATTTTCTCTATAATTCTGAACAAACCTGAACGCTGCAGCTCCAGCACCTACAATAATTATTTTTTCTACTGGCTTTTTATATTTTGAAACTGATACACGTGTAAACTTAAAGTCCGGCTCCTTAGACTGCGGATCGATATGGGTATTGGTTAAATTGTTAGCGCGGTTTAAGTCACTCTGTAATTGCTTACCCCAGTGCATAGGCAAAAACACTACACCTTTACCTATGTTTTCTGTGACTTTCGCACGAACCCGAACGGTACCATTTTCACTTTTTATTTCCGTGATGTCGCCATCCTTTATTTTAGATAAATACGCATCTACGGGGTTTATTTCTAAAACAGGTCTTGGATAGTGTGTTTTTAAACGAGACACCTTACCGGTTTTAGTCATGGTATGCCATTGATCACGAACACGACCAGTAGTTAAAATTAACGGATACGCTTCGTTGGGTTGAAGTGATGTGTTTACAATACCTGCGGGAATATTAAAAATGGCTTTCTGCGAAGGTGTATAAAACTTTTTATCCTGAAATAATCTTGGTGTTCCCGGATGCCTGTATTCAGAAACAGGCCATTGAAAGGTCCCCTCATTTTTTAATCTATCGTAGTTTAAAAAGGAAACATCAATATTAGTTCCTTTCGTCATTGCCGCGTATTCATCATAAATTTCCTCAGCACTATTATAATTAAATCCTCTAAAGCCCATACGCTGAGCAAAATCACAGAAAATTTCCACATCTGGCCTGGCTTCACCCGGAGCATTAATCTCTTTTGGTAAATAGGAAATGCGACGCTCAGAGTTTGTCATGGTTCCTTCTTTTTCTAGCCAGGCGGCAGCAGGCAATACTAAATCAGCATAAGCTACTGTATCCGATTTAAAAGAAATATCCTGAACCACAACGAACTTTGCATTCTTCATGGCTTTTTCTACACGATGTGTATTAGGCAAACTTACTAAAGGATTTGTACAAGCAATCCAGATAGCCTTTAGTTTTCCAGATTCTAAAGCATCAAACATTTGCGTAGCAGTTAATCCAGGGGTAGGGGAAATTTTATCAACTCCCCAAAATTGTGCTACTTCACGACGGTGTTCCTCATTCATTAAATCTTTATGTACCGCCAACAAATTAGCCATACCTCCTACTTCACGTCCCCCCATGGCATTTGGCTGTCCCGTTAATGAGAACGGTCCAGATCCCGGTTTTCCAACTTGTCCAGTAATTAAAGACAGGTTTAATAAGGCAAAGTTTTTATCGGTTCCAACAACACTTTGGTTAAGCCCCATGGCCCACATACTAATAAAGCCTTTAGCCAGACCAATGACGTCTGCTGCCTTTCTGATATCTTTTTCAGAAACACCACATAACTTTGAAGCCTCCTTAACCGTGGTTTCTCCTAACTGTTCTTTGTATTTATCAAAACCTTCAGTATAATTATTTATGAACTCTTCATTAATCAACCCACGCTCAAAAATACTTCTCGCAATGGCATTATATAGAATAATATCGGTACCAGGAATGAGTTGCAGATGAATATCAGCAAAGTTCGCCGTATCAGTTTTACGAGGGTCCACCACAATAATTTTCACATCCGGATTTTCCTCTTTATGTTTTTCCAGTCGACGAAATAAAATTGGGTGACACCATGCAGGATTAGCACCTGTAATTAAAAAACAGTCTGCCAGTTCAATATCAGCATACGAAATTGGTACACTATCCTCCCCAAACGTTTTCTTATATCCAACCACCGCAGAACTCATACAAAGTCGTGAGTTGGTGTCGATGTTATTGGTTCCTAAAAAGCCCTTAGTTAACTTATTGGCTATATAATATTCTTCTGTTAAACTTTGTCCGGACACATAAAATCCAACACTATCTGGGCCATGTTTTTTTATTATAGATTTAAAAACACTAGCAGCCCGGTCTAAAGCGTCGTCCCAACTAACACGCTCACGAGGATGCGAACGACTCCAGCGCATTTCAGGATATAGAATTCTATCACTTGTATCGTTTGCCACGTAATGCAAGTTCATACCTTTTGAACACAGCATCCCTTTGTTTACCGGATGATCTTTATCGCCTTCTACATAGATTTTATTGTTGCTATCTTTTTTTACAATAATACCACACCCTACGCCGCAATACGAACACGTTGTTTTTACTTCATTTTTTAACATAAACCACTGCGTTTTACACTAATTTAAAACAATTTTTAAACACAAAGCCGTTCTGCTGTCATTATTAAGAATACAATAAAAAGAACCTCTTTCCATTCACTATTCATTAATACAACGAACCATAACTTGTGTTTTTAAAGATGATTTGCCATCGAATTATTTAAATTCACACCAACAAAAGAACATCCTTATACGTACAAAATTAAGTATAAATACTTAATTTAAAAAATAAAAATACGTATTTAATAACAAATAAGGTATCGTCAAAGAATAAAATAAATTTTTAGGAATATGGTAAAAACTGAATATAATGAAGTGTCAATATACTATTATCAACAAACTTTAAAAACCAAACAAGGCTATACCAGCTGATATTCTTTGGCTTTATTACTTAGCTCCATTAGGTTTTTAACCTCTAATTTCTTCATTAGGTTAAAACGATGAACTTCTGCTGTACGCTTACTTATATCCAGCTCTTCTGCTATGTCTTTGTTGTTCTTTAATTGTAGAACAAGCTCAAGAATCTGGCGTTCACGTTTCGTTAAGTTAAATGGATCTTTAGCTTTTTTCTTTATTTTCGGAGCCGTTGCTGTAGCATTACCACTCACAAAATTATTCATAATAATAGCCGACACATCTCCAGTAAAATACTTACCGCCACCAGCTATACTATTCAAAGCCTTTAAAAATTCCTCTTTACTAGCCCCTTTAAGTAAATAACCATCAGCTCCAGCTTGAATAGCCTTTACCACATATTCTTCAGAATCATGCATAGAAAGTACGAGTGTTTTTACGTTAATATGTTCTTCTTTAATTTTTTGAACCACCTCAATACCGTTCATTTCCGGCATACGTATATCAACAATTAACAAATGAGGTTTTTGCTTTTTTATAACCTCTAAGGCTTCTAATCCATTTGAAGCTTCATCAATTACCTGAATACCGTCCTGATCTTCTAAAAGCGCCTTAATACCATCTCTAACTAAAACATGGTCATCAGCCAAAACTACATTTATAACACTCATAATATTATTTATTTCATCACTAAAGTGATATATTAAAATTTTGAAAGTTCTACTTAAACAGCTTTAATCACATAAAGAACCTACGTAGCAAAAATATAAATTTTAAGTGAAAATACTTACTCTTTAATAGGAATATTTAAAGTTACACGGGTGCCTTTATCTTTCTCTGAATGAATAAAGAAACGTCCTTCTATATACTTGATTCGCTCTCTCATAAAGGTCATTCCCATACCGCCATCACCTTCCTTCACCTTTTTCACTTTGGTCGGATCGAAACCTTTTCCATTATCATCGATAACAATACTTAAAATATTTTCACTATGAGATAAAGACACTAAAATATGCGTAGAGTCAGCATATTTAATCGCATTATTAATAGCCTCCTGGACAATACGGTAAATATTAATTTCAACCAAAGAATCTAAACGTTGATTAAAATCTGTTTTATTAAAGAGCACAATATGTTTGCTGGTTAGTTTAGACAATTCATGCGTTAACTTATTTAATGCCGGCACTATACCATGATCTGTTAATTCAGGTGGTGTTAAATTAAATGTTGCCGTCCTTACCCCTTTAATAATATTTGAAGTCAACTCTTTTAAATGCTCAATTTTGGTGGCTGTTTTCTCGATATCTGAAATATCAATACTTTCTAAATTATATTTTAAACCTGTAAGCATTTGACCAATACCATCATGAACATCTTTAGCAATGCGATTCTGTTCCTTTTCCTGGTTTTCAATAATTTTACTTGAAATGATTTTCTGTTGATCTATCTTCTCTTCAAAACTTGCTTTTGTTAAGCGCTCAATTTCTAATTGCGCAGCTTTTCGAGTAGTAATATCTGAAGCTATAATCAACAATTCTGAACGGTCATCGGTCGGACTAAAGGGAATGATAGCCATCTCTAACCATATATCTTTATGATCTTTAGTTGTTGCTTTAACCTCACCCTGCCAACCTGTTTTCTTACTTTTTGAAATGATACCCTCCAGAGCTAACTGCTCCTTTTCATGAATAGAAATCACTTCTGAGAAACTTGTCGTGATATTAAACCCAGAAAACTTAAACAATCTGGAAAATCGTTTTCCAATATGAACAACGCTACCATTTTGAGTTATTCTAGCGAACAATAAGGTTTCATCCATAGCGTGATTTAAGGCTCGTAATTCACGCATCGATTTTTCTTTGGCTGCACTCAGCTCATCGGCATCAATTGCCATTTTTTTGGCACGTTGCTCGGCGAATAATAACTCGGCTAAAGTAGCTCTCACCGACTTTGCTGTTGGCCAGAAAATGAATAAAAATTCAGCCAGTAAAATAATAAGTGTTAATATGGTAAGTAGCATCTCTAAGCTACGCAACCAGCTTACTTTTTCGTTCGCTTCTAAATCATACTGATTTACAATTTCGTCCATGACAGACAAAAATTCACCTTCATTTTGTCTTACCTTTTTTATATCTTCTGAAAAGGCAGAATTTGGTAACGGCGGCACATTTTCGATATCTTCTATAATCGCTTTTGCTGCACCACTTATAATATTAAATGTTGGATTTAATTTCTGAAATTTATTTGCAATAATGTCACTATTCTCTCCAGGAAGCCCCAAACTATCATTGCCTTCCTGTAAGGCATAATGCGAGGTTTCCCAAAGTTTTAGTGTTGCTTTAATTTTATCTTTAAGCAAAATACGCTCTTCTAATTCCTGCTCAGTAGAAAGTGTTACAATATCTTTTGTGAGTTTCTGACTAAGCATACGCTGTCTACCCGCAACATTGATAACCGTCGAGTCACTTTGTTGGGCATTTAAATGCTTACGAATAAGAATCTGGCTTATAATTACCGAAAGAGCAATGGTACTTAAAGCTATAATGTATAAACGGCTTAACTTATCAAACGTACGCTGATCTAATGAATTACCGTTATTTGTCATGTTTAAATATGGTTTAAGAAATCGCTTGTTTTACAAGAGCTAAACTTTTTTCTGAAAACTTAATTTTCAAGGCTTCTTCATGCCCTTCTTCAGACATTTTAACCCATGTTTTTTGAAGAATATCAATCACCTTTTCGTCTTCGTGCTTAGCAGCAAACTCTTCGAAATAATAATCTAAAAACACCAGACAAATAACATCTTCAATTGTCTGACTCTCTTCATTTTTCTTGATTAATTTTTTATTGATTAAAAAGGAAACGCGATCTATAAATTCATCATCATACCCTACTTCTTTTAAAATATCCGCTGTTAGTTCAGCATGCATTTTTTTCAGTGTTTCACGCCATTTTAAATACCCTACGCGATCCATTGGATACTCGTCCCTTGCAATTTTCCAACGACAAATATGTTGTGCTCTGGCCGCTAATTGCAAGGCCCTTGACGCATTCGGTTTAAACTGTAATAGTTTTTGAGACATACGTTGCGAGTACAACAACTCCTTTGGAAAATCTACCCCGTGGCTGTGATATACGTTAGGGTCTTCTGAATTTTTTTTATCAATTAAAGCTATGGCAGTTTCAAATCTTGTTGGTTCCATTTGGTTTGGTATATATATTAGTCTGAAAAGCCAATATACACATTTCCGTCTTTAATTTTAACAGGATAAGTCGCAATTTTTAAATCATCGCCATTTAAATTCGACCCGTCTTCCAGAGAGAAATTCTTTTTGTGCATCGGGCAGGCGACTTTGGCAATACCATCCTTATCTCCTATCATTCCTAACGACAGCACCATTTCCATTTTATGCGGACAAAGATTTTGCGCGGCATACCATTTGTTTTTTCTTACAAAATTATAAACCGCTATTTGCTTGGTTTTGTACTTAATACACGCGCCACTGTTTTCTGGAAAATCGGACACTGTTCCTACTTCAAACCATGTTGTAACATCGGATTCGGTTACTGAATTATATTGACTAAGTATGTCTTGCATTTTTCTATATTTTTAAAGTTGAATAATTACCAAGCTTGAGGCATTTTCTGCTCACGCATTGGAACAAACACCAAGTTATCGTCTGTATCATCAGAATTCACGAAATGTTTGAAACGCTTAGCAATATTTGGATCTTCAATAGCTTGTTTCCATTCGCATTCATATTTATTAATCAGTCCTTTCATTTCTCGTTCTAAATCATCTGCAATCCCCAACGAATCTTCGATTACTACCTTTTTCAGATATTCAATACCGCCTTCTAATTTTTCTAACCACGGCGCTGTGCGTACTAAAGGTCCTGCTGTTTTAATGTAGAACATTAAGAAACGATCTAGATATTTAATTGCTGTTTCATCATCCAATTGCTCAGCGAACAAAATAGCATGTTTTGGAGTTGCCCCACCATTTCCACAGACATAAAGATTCCAACCTCCATCAACAGCAATCAATCCGAAATCTTTACCTCGAGCTTCGGCACATTCTCTGATGCAACCAGAAACACCGCCTTTTAATTTATGTGGACTTCGCAGTCCTCTATATCGATTTTCAATCTCAATAGCAAAGGTGACACTTTCATGCATACCGTAGCGACACCAGGTCGATCCTACGCAACTTTTAACCGTACGTAGAGATTTGCCATAAGCATGACCACTTTCAAATCCTGCATCAATCAAATCCTTCCAAATGAGTGGTAACTCATGAATTTGCGCTCCGAACAAATCGATACGTTGACCTCCAGTAATTTTCGTATACAAATCATACTTCTTGGCAACTTCCCCCAGAACAATTAATTTATCTGGTGTAATTTCTCCTCCGGCAACCCTTGGTACCACCGAATAGGTTCCGTTACGCTGAATATTTGCTAAGAATCTATCATTAGTATCCTGAATAGCGAATTGCTTGTTCGGGGTTTCCATAGTAATCGTAGCAAAAATCGATGCTAAAGCCGGTTTACAAACCTCACATCCATCACCGTCACCAAACAGGTTTAAAGCTTCATCGTAATCTTTCACCTGATTTACTTTCACTAAATCGTATAATTCCTGACGGTTAAAACTAAAGTGCTCACAAATAACCTCCTTAACCTCTTTTCCTAAAGATTTCAAGGTTTCATTCACTAAATCGACCACCATTGGTTTACATCCACCGCAACCAGTAGTTGCTTTTGTTTCAGTAATCACATCGCCTAAATTATTACTGCCGTTTTCTGTAATCGAACAACAAATAGCCCCTTTACTTACACTTTCACAAGAACACACCTGCGCTGTATCTGGTAAATCCATCACACTTCCAAAAGAGGCTCCACCTTCACTGGCTGGTAAAATCAATTGGGATGGATCTTCAGGAATTTTCATCCCGTTTAGATAAATCTGATGTAGCATGTTATAATCGGCGGCATCTCCTACAAGAATACCTCCAAGAAGCGATTTACCGTCGAGACTCACATTAATTCGTTTATATAAATGCTGTGTTTTATTTTCAAAAATGATGGAATGTCCTTTACTAGCGGGCATAAAGGGCTCTCCAAAACTAGCTACATCTACTCCAATCAGTTTCAATTTTGTAGACATATCAATATCAGCAGGCATCAAACATTCTGTTTCTCCTAAAATCTGCTTTACTGCAATTCCCGCCATATCATAGCCAGGCGCCACTAATCCATAAATCATTTGATTATAAAGAGCCACTTCTCCAATAGCATAAATATTAGAATCGGAGGTTTGCATTTTATTATCGACAACAATACCGCCACGCACCCCCATTTCTAAATCACAGGTTTTTGCCAGTTCATCTCTTGGTCGAATACCTGCCGATATAATTAACATATCAACATCTAAAACATCATCTTCTCCGAATTCCATTCCTGTAATCGCATCGCCTCCCAAAATCTGATTCGTCGCTTTACTTAGGTGAATATTTAAACCTATCGATTCTAGTTTTAATTTTAAAACCTGACTACTTCTGGTATCTAATTGTCTTGGCATTAATTTAGGAGCGAACTCTACAATATGAGGCTCCAAGCCCATATCTAAAACCGCCTTACCTGCTTCTAACCCTAATAATCCACCACCTAAAACAGCAGCTTTAGCCTCCGGGTTTTTAGCTTTCAACTCTGCAGCATAAGCGAGCATACCCTCTAAATCCTCTATGGTTCTATAAACAAAAACCCCTTTTTTCTCAACACCTTTGATAGGAGGCACAAAAGGTGAAGACCCTGTCGCTAGCACTAAGTAATCATACTCAAACTCACGCTCTTTAGCCGTAGTTATGGTTTTCTTCGCTCTATGAATATCAGCAACACGTTCACCCGTTATCAATTCAATACCATGTTCTTCATACCATGCTCTTGGTGCCATCTCTAAAGCTTCGGCATCTTGGTTTTCAAAATACTCACTTAAGTGCACCCTATCGTACGCCGGTCTTGGTTCTTCACCAAAAACCGTTATTTTATAAGCTTGACTTTCGGCTTCAGCTACAAACTTTTCGCAAAACTTGTAACCCACCATTCCGTTACCTACAACAATTATTTTTTTCATAACTACGTATTTTACATTACAAACATAAGCAAAAACTACGTAATAATACTTAATTTAATTTATGAAAATCTATTATTGTGTGAATTATTGATAAATTCACAAATTGAAATGCCTTTTTCTACGTATTAATTAAAATAATTTGTATTGTGTTACTAAAGAATGAAGTTTTCTAATTTGCCTGGACAGTTACGATGACGCTCTTCGATGCCGGTGTTTTCGCTGTATGAGCAAAACTATCTAAAGCCACTAGCATATTAGCTTCCGGAAAATACGTAGCACAGCAGCCTTCAGGAATATCATAACCCACAACCTTAAACTGTTCTGCTTTACGTATGACTCCTTTAAATTCCGATAGGATATTAACCACTTGTTGTTCCTGAAGGTTTCTAACTCTCATATCTTCACGGTTCATTAAAATCACTCGTCTTTCGTTAAAAATACCGCGATATCGATCGTTTAAACCATAAATCGTGGTATTAAATTGATCGTGACTACGAATGGTCATCATTATTAACTGATCCTTTTTTAATTCCCAGGACGGTAATTTATTGATAGAGAAATTGGCTTTACCTGTTTTGGTATGAAATTGTCTTATACGCGCACCATTGGGCAAATAAAAACCTGATGGTTGTTTTAGCTTACTGTTATAATCATCAAAACCATCGACGACGTCCTCAATATCAGAACGTACCAAATTATAATCATCTTGATATTGTAGCCAGTTAATTTTTGACTTTTCCTTAAGGGTCGCATGCGCCACACCACACACAACAGCAACTTCACTAATCAAGGCATTGGAACATGGCTCTAAAATGCCTTTGGTAGACGACACCACCCCCATAGAATTTTCGACACTCTGAATTTGCACACCAGTTTTCTGATAATCCTTCTCGGCTCGCCCTAAACACGGTAATATCAAAGCTTCTTTACCCGTAACCAAATGCGAACGGTTTAGTTTGGTACTCACGTGAACTGTTAAGTTACAATTTGACAAGGCTTGTGCAGAATATAAAGTATCAGGCACAGCAGAAATAAAATTGCCGCCCAAACCAAAAAAGACTTTAGCCTTTTTCTCGTACATCGCCTTAATAGCCTCAATCACCGAATAGCCGTGCTTGATTGTTGGTGTAAAACCATACTTTGCTTCAATTTTATCTAAAAACTTTTGAGGTGCCGCCTCCCAAATCCCTACGGTTCTATCGCCCTGTACATTGGAATGTCCACGCACCGGACAAGTACCTGCACCTTCTTTACCAATACTTCCTTTTAGCAATAATAAATTAACAAGCTCCCGTATATTATCTACCGCATTTTCATGTTGCGTTAAACCCATAGCCCAACACACAATAATCTTATCGTGATTTAAAATTAAATCGAAAACAACATCAAAAATAGCTTGTGATACTCCTGATTTCTTCAAACAATCTGAAAAACTATATTGTTTTAAATCGGTAATAAAACTGTCGTAACCCTGAGTAAACTGATTAATAAATGCTTTATCGAAAACATTTCCGTTCTGCTCTTCGGCTTCTAGTAACTTTAATAAAATAGCTTTAAAAAGGGCTACATCTCCATTTATCGTTACGGGAACATGAACATCGGTTAGTTTTGTTCCACCCGTTAAAAGTTTTAAAGGGTTTTGCGGATTTGTAAACCGTGCCAAACCAGCTTCAGCTAATGGATTTATAGAAATGATTTTTCCGCCATTTTTCTTGCACTTTTCCAATGCCGACAACATCCTTGGGTGGTTTGTTCCCGGATTTTGCCCAACAACCATCACTAATTCTGCCTTATATAAATCATCTAAAGTCACCGAACCTTTACCGATACCTAAAGTTTCGGATAAGGCTTTACCACTAGCCTCGTGACACATATTAGAACAATCGGGTAAATTAGCTGTTCCAAACTCACGAACAAATAACTGATATAAAAAAGCCGCTTCGTTGGTTGTTCGTCCAGAAGTATAAAACACGGCTTCATCGGGAGAATCTAAACCGTTTAAATGAGCTCCTACTTTAGCAAACGCTTCTTCCCAGGAAATGGGCTGATAATGTGTCGCACCTTCCGGTAAATACATCGGTTCTGCCAGGCGACCGGATTTCCCGATTTCAAAATCGCTCCAACTTGCCAGTTCATCAACAGAATATTTTGAAAAGAAATCAGCACCAATGGTTTTATTCTGTACTTCTTCTGCCATCGCTTTCATACCGTTTTCACAGTATTCCCCCAACATAGAACGTTCATCATCAGGATCAGGCCAGGCGCACCCCGGACAATCAAATCCTCCCTTCTGATTCATTTTACGTGACACCTTTAAAGCATCAGAGAAATTCATGTACTTTGAAACCTGACCAATTACTGAAGTTAAACCTGGTATTCCAGCACTATTTTTTGGTGGCGTTTTTACTTTTAAGTTTGAAAACGTTTCCGGTGTTTTTGCTTTATCTTGAGGAGAAGAACTCATATTACTTTTTAAATTTCGCCTGGTAAGCGTGTACATATTCGGTTTGAGTATCCAAATCTATGTTTTTAGTACCACTAAATAAAATTTCAACCTTCTGTTTATGATTTTTTAGAATTTGCTTAGCGCCCTTATCTTCATTCAAAGCTTCTAATTCTGTAAAATAAACAGCATCAAATAAAACAGGAACACCATTTTCTCCATCTACATACGATGTCGCTATAATTTGTTCTTTTTTAGGTTTAAATGCCCCTATCATTTGCTCTAAATAATCTGAAGTGATAAAAGGTTGATCAGCTAACAAAAACAAAACGCCATCAAATTTCAAATTAGAATTCTTTAAATAAGTTACTGCTTTTGAAATGGATTTTCCTAATCCCTTTTCCCAATCGGGGTTATAAATAATCTCCACAGGACGACTTTCAATCTTACTCTTTAATGTTTTATAATTTGCTCCTAAAACCAAGTAAACATGATTAGCATTTACATCAAGAGCCGTTTCAATACTGTGCTCTAACAAAGTGGTATCTCCCCATAATAACAATTGTTTTGGCTCCCCCATTCGCTTAGAAGCCCCTGCAGCCAATATTACCATAGCTATTTGAGAAGATGGATTCATTAACTTATTTGGACTTTGAATGAATCTTTCCTGATTTTTTTCGAAGGGAATACGTTTCTCGATTTCTATTAACTGCTAAAATTTCTGAAACTATTGAGACAGCTATTTCTTCTGGAGTTTCCGAACCAATATCAATCCCAGCGGGTCCATAAATAACATCTAGAAATTCATCGGTAACCTCAGGGCAGTATTCAATAAATTGCGATAATAAGTCGTCGCGACGTCTTGTTGATCCTAATAAACCAATATAATTGGGTGTTGTTTCTTTTAAAGCAACCAGATACCTTAAGTCTATTGCAAAATTATGTGTCATTAACACAACAGCTGTTTGCTGATCTATTTGCATCGCATTAATATTTTCAGGAGCCATGATTTGCATAAAATGAGCACCAGAGAAATGCTCTGCCGATTTCAACTCATTAGACCTTGCAATAACAGTAACCTCCCAGCCCGTTAACAATGCATATTTAGATAATTTAACAGCATCGTGTTCGGCTCCAATAACAAGGAGTTTAAAACAAGGTGACAGATCTTGCTTAAAAACTGCTGACTGCCCTTTTTCCTCTCTAAGAATATCTACACCACCAATTGAAAATAACTCCATATTTAAATCTATTACTGATCCCATTCCTTTAAATTCCCCTTCTTGATTTTCATAATACGAGGAAATCGTAAAAGACTTCCTTTCGTCAATACTCTTGAAAAAAGCTTCAATAAATGCTTCTTCAGGATCAAAAGGCTCTAATAAAATGTACAACACCCCTTCACACCCCAAGCGATAACGCCCATCATAACTCATCATTTTCGGCTGTCCTGTTTCAAAAACACTTTGTGATTCGCGATATACTTCCTTTTCTACACAACCGCCACTTACAGCGCCCTTCCAGAACCCTTTGTTGTTTAACAACATTCTAACTCCAGGACGTCTATAAGATGAGCCATCTAAAGCCACAACCGTTGCTAATACAACTTGAAAACCTCCCTTTTTCCAGTCAATAGCAGTTTCAACAAGTGTTTTGAATTCGTGTGTCATAGTTTGTTTTGTTGTTAATTCTGATTATTATCCCATTACAGTTTTTAATGACATAAATGGTTGATGATAATAACGTTCGCCAGTAGCCTGATACAGTGCATTTGCTAACGCTCCAACAGCCGGTGGCAATCCCGGCTCCCCAAGACCTGTAGGGTCTATATCATTTTCAACAAAAAATACTTCTATGTCTTCTGGTGCCTGCGAATGACGTATTAATCGATAGGTATTGAAATTATTTTCTTGTGGCGTTCCTTCTTTAAACGTTAACTGACTATACATGGCATGACCAATACCATCAACAACACCACCTTGTACCATATTTTTAGCAGCATCACGATTTATTACAATACCACAATCTACAGCACACCAGACTTTTTTGATTTTTGGCTTACCGTCTTCCATGGCTATATCAATGACCTCCGCAACATAACTATTATGACAAAAATAAGCTGCCACACCACGGTGGATTCCTGGCATTGACTGTCCCCAATTGGATTTTTCTTTTACCAACTTTAAAACACCTGCATAACGCTTAGCATCATAATCGTTTCGCTTTCCTACGGGGTTTGAAATAGCCCGATCGAACAATTCTAAACGGAATTCGATAGGATCTTTTCCTGCCAGTTCAGCCACCTCATCTAAAAACGATTGTTCGGCTCCTGCCGTAAAATGGGATCTGGGCGCGCGCCATGCTCCTGTAGTTATATTGGTATGAGTACTGGCCTTTTCCGCTAAATAATTATCTACCGTACCCGCCGGAAAACGATGTTCAAACACCGGACTTTCCGGTAAACCTGTCCCCTTGACCGAAAAAGCAATTAAATTGTTGTTCTCATCTAACCCGGCTTTATAGGTTGTTAAATACGCTGGTCTGTAGGTGCCTTGCGTCATATCATCCTCACGGGTATAGATTAGTTTTATCGGTGCTCCTGTTTGTTTTGAAATAGCCGCGGCTTCAACTCCAAAATTCACATATAAGCGTCGGCCAAAACCACCACCCATACGCGTCATATTTACCGTAACATCTTCAATAGGCAACCCTAATAATTTAGATACAGAACCTTCCAAAGCCTGTGGGGTTTGTGTCGGACCAATAAGTTCAGCAGACGTTTCTGTAACGTTTGCAAAGAAATTCATGGGTTCCATAGTATTATGCGGAAGAAAAGGCGAACTATAGGTACGCTCTATAACTTTTGAAGCTTTTTTAAAAGCCGCTTCCGGATCGCCATCTTTTCGACTTTCATGCATTTCACCTGAAGCCAGAGTTCCCTCCATGCGTTTCATGTGATCTTCAGAATTTTCTAATTCGCTAACCGCTTCCCAATTCGTTTTAAGTGCTTTTTTAGCTTTCATAAGTTGCCAGGTCGAATCGCCGACAATCGCTACCAACTGCTGATATCCTTTTTCATCAAAATATCCGGGTTCAGGAACAGAGATATCGACAATAAAAGCATCTTGTATACCAGGCATAGCTTTAATTTCAGCTTCATTAAAATCTTTCACCTTCATACCGAATGCTGGTGGATGCTGAATCATAGCCAGTTTCATGCCTTCGCGTTTAAAATCCAAACCAAACAAAGGTTTACCGGTCACTATATTTTTACCATCAACGTTTTTTACACTTGTAGATATTAACTTAAAGTCCTTTATATCTTTTAGTTCAACTTCTTCAGGTACTTCCATAGCAACAGCCTGAACAGCAATGTCGCCATAGCCCATGGTACGATCACCATTAATTTCTTTAATAATTCCACCTGAAACCGTTAAGGCTATAACCTCAACTCCCCAGGCTTTTGCCGTAGCCTCTAAAAGCATTCGTCTGGCTGTAGCTCCTGCCATACGCAAAGCATGCCAACCTTTACGAATAGACTGACTTCCTCCCGCTACCTGATTATGATAAAAGCCTGTATTTAACGGAGCTTGCTCTACAATGACATTGTTCCAATCGACATCGAGCTCTTCAGCGACAATCATTGGCATAGACGTTTTCACATTCTGCCCTATTTCTGGATTTGGAGAATAAATGGTAACTAAACCCGTATCTCCAATTTTTATATAACCATTAATCTCGAACCATTCATTAGGAATCGCCAGAGCCTCTTCAGTTTTTCCTCCAGAAACACAACAGGTTAACCAACTAAAGCCAATAAGCATCCCTCCGCCTGCAGCAGCTGATATTTTCAAAAATGAACGACGATTATATTGTGTTTTTATCTTTGTCATAATGCTTGCTTTTATTGGTTAGATGCGGTTTTAATAGCTTGTTTAATTCTTACATAAGTACCACAACGGCAAATATTTCCACTCATAGCATTATCGATATCCTTATCTGTTGGTTTTGGATTTTCAGTTAACAAAGCAGTCGCATTCATAATTTGTCCGCTCTGACAATAGCCACACTGCGGAACATCATGTTCCAACCAAGCCTTTTGTACCGGATGATCGCCTTCCTCTGACAAACCTTCTATGGTTGTAATTTCTGATGTTCCTATGGTCGATACGGCAATCAGACAACTACGTACGGCAGCACCTTCAAAATGAACGGTACATGCTCCACACTGGCCAATACCACATCCGAATTTCGTTCCAAGAAGCTTTAATTCATCTCGCAATACCCAAAGTAAAGGGGTATCGTCGTCTACATTAACATTATGAGAAGTTCCGTTAATGCGTAATTTATACTCAGGCATATTAATTTGTATTAAGTTAAAAGAAGGTTTTAAAGTAATTTGGTTAAAACCAATTCCTTTAAAAATACAAAAAAGAATACTTGTTATATGATTTTAAGACTTTTTTAAGATTTCAAAACAAACTCTAAAGCCCGCTTTTCATTGTAATACACATTGCGTTTATCAATAAAACCAACATGTCCTCCATTTTTGGGCATTTCTAAAAACAGATTCGGATTTTCTTTAGCCTCTTTTACAGGGTAACACTCTGGTGATAAAAAAGAATCATTCAATGCATTAATAATAAGTGTTCGCGTTTTTATATTGGGTAGAAACTGTAAGCAACTGCTTTTCTCATAATAATCGGAAGCATCTTTAAAGCCGTGAGCCTTTGCGGTATACACTTCGTCGAAGTCTCGAAGCGTATTTATGGTACAGAATTCCTCATATGATAAATTATCAGGGTATTTAACCGCTTTATTTATGAGTTTTCTTGTTAAATGATTTAAAAACCGGTTCGCATAAG
The DNA here is from genome assembly GCF_014596975.1 of Aestuariibaculum marinum. GTDB lineage: Bacteria > Bacteroidota > Bacteroidia > Flavobacteriales > Flavobacteriaceae > Aestuariibaculum > Aestuariibaculum marinum. Next base: position 707,782 of record NZ_JACVXD010000001.1, read on the forward strand.
GTCTGTTTTTAGGTTTTAACAATTCCAAACAAGATCCGTTTAAATCTGCAGGTACCGATACCGCTACAGCAGCCTTAACCTGTGTTGGAACATCGTTTCGCTCTCCTAAATATTTCAAAATCAAATTGGCTCCAAGACTAACTCCGTACAAGTAAATTTCAGAATACCTGTTTAAATCTAACACATGCTGAAGAACATCTTCTAAATCTTCTGTAGCACCGGAATGATAACTTCTAAACTTTAAATTATCCTCGCCACTACAACCTCTGAAATTCACACAAATCGCATCGGTATCATTTTCATTAAATAATTTTGCCGTTGCCGTGAGATATGGACGTTGCCCATTGCCTTCCAGACCATGGAAACACAAAATAAGTTTATCGGTTTTAGCCCCTGCATAGCTCCAGTCTAAGTCAAGAAAATCACCATCTCTAAGATCAATACGCCTGCGTTCCTGTTCAAGTTTAACCGAACGGATTAACCCCGAATACACGGTTGAAACAAACCCATTCCTAAAAACAAATAAGGGACTATATGTACTGTGTAATACTGGCATAATTAATTAACGTCTAATGTAGTAAATTTAAATTGGGAACCATCAAATAAGCCTTTATCACTCAATTTTAACGAGGGAATAACCAGCAAAGCCATGAAGGACAACGTCATATAAGGCGCATACAAACTACTACCCAATTGTTTTGCCATGGCATCGAGCTTCGCATAAGCTTCACCAACCGTTTTCCCATCCTTATCACTTATAATTCCTGCTACAGGTAACGGCAGAACCTGTTCTTCAGTTTCCGAAACCGCACAAATACCACCTTTATTCTCGATGAGTAAATTAACGGCTCGACAAATAGCTTCGTCTGAAACACCAACAGCAATAATATTATGGGAATCATGACCAACCGAAGAGGCTATAGCACCTTCTTTTAATCCGAAATTTTTAATAAAAGCGATGGATGGTTTCTGATTTTGATAACGGTTAACTACCGACATTTTTAGTATGTCTTTTTCTGTATTTGAAACCAGGTTATTGTCTTCAATTTTAGAATCTTCAATTAATTCGTTGGTAACCAACTGCCCTTCTAAAGCTTCTATAACACGAATTTGCTTAGCAGAAGATTTAACTTTAAAATCTTCAATTGTTTTTTTATCACAATTGAAATTATTCAGATTATCAAAAGCAACAGATTGAATTAAAGATGTTCCATTATCGAAAACCAAGACTCCATCAACATAGGTTTGAAGGGTTTTAAAATCTTTTAAATCCTCTACGACAATACAATCGGCAGTATCACCAACCTGTAGCAATCCAACATCTAAATTATAATGTTTTACAGGATTAACACACGCCATTTGCAACACTTTAAATACATCGATACCTTTTTCTACCGCACGAGCACAAAGCCTATTTATATGGTCAATTAACAAATCGTCTGGATGTTTATCATCACTACAAAACATCATATTTTGGTAATGTTCCGAAGCCAAATCGATTAAGGCTTCAAAATTTTTAGCGGCACTCCCCTCACGAATTAAAATTTTCATTCCCTTTTGAAGCTTTTCCAAAGCCTCTTCATAAGTGAAACACTCATGATCTGTTGTTATTCCGGAATTTATATACTTAGTAATATCATCGCCTCGCAATCCGGGAGCGTGGCCATCAATAGGTTTTTTATAATGCTTTGCCCAGGCGAGTTTTTTCATGACCTCTTCATCATCAAGCAAGACACCGGGATAATTCATCATTTCTGCCAGATACTTGATATCCGGGTTTTCAAGTAAGATCTTAATAGCATCGGAATCAATTACAGCTCCTGCCGATTCAAACGTAGTTGCCGGTACACAGGAAGGCGCTCCAAAATTAAATTTAAACGGCACTTTTTTTCCGTTTTCAATCATAAATTCCACGCCTTTCACACCAAGTACATTGGCTATCTCATGCGGATCGGAAACCGTAGCTACCGTACCATGAGTAACTGCCAACCGAGCAAATTCACTGGGCACCAACAGAGAACTTTCAATATGTATGTGGGCATCGACAAAACCAGGAAGAATATAATGATTTACATCATGTTCTTTTTCTTCAATTGAAGCGATTTTTCCATCTGTAATGGTTATTTCACCTTTAAAAATACGTTGGTTTACTATGTCGACAATCTGCCCTTGTAATACTGTCATTATTGAATTAATTCTATTTTTAAAATATGCTTGGTTTTGTCAGTCACCTTAAATCGGTCATCAGCACGCTTACCAATAACCCATACAATATTATCATCACTACAAAACAACCAGGTATTCTCTTTATCGACCAACGAAAACTTTTCGTCCTTAAAAAACTTACTCAGCTTTTTCTTTTTGCCTTTCATCCCTAATGGGGAAAAGGCATCGCCTTGTTTTTTCTGTCGTATGGTAAGCGGACTATGCAAAAGTCCTTTATCGATGTAAATACAATTCTCATGATGTTCTGTATTTAAAACATCAACTTCAGAAAACTCTAAATACCCACAAGGAATTTTTAAAGTTGCATTAGTATCTAAAACTGTTATACTTTCATCAGGTAATACTTCGCTAATATTCCCCGTTAGTATTAACACATCGCGGTCTTTTATTAAGCGATGCGTTGCTGAAGCTACGTATTTTCCAGGCTGCGCCGAAAGTAAATTTAAAATATCGTCCCATTGTGTAAACCCATAACTTTTGAAAGTTTCATATAAAAACGCTTTGGGTGCACTTTGCTTCTTAAATACCTCAACCTTATACTTGGTTTCCTGACTGGTCACTTTTATGATTGCTTCTTTTAAAAACGTTTCCATAGCATCCTCAACAATACCGAATGTATCGTTTAAATGACTCAATGTACTTTGGAAACTCTGTAATAAGCTTGGGTTAATCTCTTTTAAAATCGGGATAACGTCATGGCGTAATTTGTTACGCAGGTATTTGGTCGATTTGTTACTGCTATCGTCGCGCCACTTGATATCATTATCTTTTGCAAAATTTGCAATCTGTTCATTAGAAAAAGGCAATAACGGACGAACAAACACCTCATTCACTTCCGGAATTCCGGTTAGACCTTCCAACCCCGTTCCACGCGTAAAATTGATTAAAAAGGTTTCTAAGTTATCATCGGCGTGATGTGCAGTTAAGACGTAATCAAATTGTAACTGCTCTGATAATTCCGAAAACCAATTATACCGCAATTCGCGCGCTGCCATCTGTATAGAACGTTTGTTTTCTTCGGCATACCCTTCAGTATCAAAACTTTCTACAAACACTTCTAGATCTAAATCCTCTGCCAGCTGCAGCACAAAGTCTTCATCTGCATCACTTTCTTTTCCGCGTAAATTAAAATTACAATGTGCTAAAGCTACATTCAATTGACTTTTATAACATAAATGTGTAAGTACAACACTATCAATTCCGCCAGAAATAGCAATAAGCAATTTACTGTCCTTTAAGAACGATAAACGAGATTCTAAATGATCTTGAAATTCTTTTAGCATGCTTCAAATATACAACAATGCCTTTTGAAAATGATATCCTACATTTATTTAAAATGAGATAAAATACTAGTTTAAAATCTGAGAATTTAGTATCTTATAACTGTAATTTTAATAGATGAGGACCATGAGCACCATTGATAAATTAAACGATAAAGCAACACAGGCAGCCTTCAATAAAAAGATGCTTACCGCATCGCAACAACTACATCCTTATGTTAAACACAGGCTTTATATTGCCGAATCTAAAGGCATTATTCCAAGAAAAATGTATTCTTCAAATGGTGTAGTAGACGACACAATTGTTGCTTTCTATGAAAAGGGTTATGATGTAGATATAGACAACAACACCTTAAAACTCAAACTTTTTAAAATGGTTAATTCACAATTGGATAATATTTATGAAAAAGAAGCTTTTCATAATAACACCATTAGTACACGCAAGTTTCTAGAAGAAGAACTAGCAGCTCTGGAAGAGAAATATACCATTGATGACGGTTTCGATTATATTATGAATGAGGACCTGAATGATATCTCCTACCAACAGAACGGACATGATAAACACCTGTTTCTTTACGATGACAATAACCATTCTATTTTAAATGCTTTTAACACAAAAGCTTCTAAACGCAATAACTCCAAAAAGGTTATCGGAAATATTTACACCAGACTACCAATTAACGTTTCAAACATCATTGATTTATACGTCTTTGGTAAATTACCCATTGCCGATATTGCTGCAATAAAACAAATTGAAGAACAACGTATCGAGAATATTATTAACTGGGTGAAAAAGAGTTTTGAAACCAATTTAGACTAGTCTTCGAGCACTTGTCGCATAGCTTTTGCTTTTACTAAACATTCCTCATATTCTTTATGGGGATCGCTTTTAGCAGTTATAGCGCCACCTACGGAATAGGACACGTATTTTTTGGTTTCATTATAAAGGATACTTCTAATCACCACATTAAAATCGAAATTTCCTGTTGGGGAAAAATAACCAACAGCTCCAGAATAAAGTCCGCGTTTAGTTTCTTCTAAAGTCTCTATAATTTTCATAGCCGAAAACTTTGGAGCACCCGTCATACTCCCCATAGGGAATGTGGTTTCAATAATGTCTACCGGATGTGTTTCGGGTGTTACTAGCGACTTCACTGTCGATATCATTTGATGCACCTGATCGAAGGTGTAAATCTTACATAACTCCTCCACCTCAACGCTACCTCTAATGGCAGTTTTAGATAAATCGTTACGTACCAAATCCACAATCATGATATTTTCACTACGTTCCTTTTCATTCTCCAACAACTCTTTTTTCAGCTGTTCATCTTCCTCTACATCTAAAGCGCGTTTTGCTGTCCCTTTAATGGGTTGAGAAATCACCTTATTGCCTTCTTTTTTTATGTAACGCTCCGGTGATGCGGATAATAAATATTTATCGGTACATTTCAAAAACGTAGCAAATGGCGGATTCGATATATTGTTGAGTTTATTATAAATTTCTAAAGGCGGAATCTGAGTGTCTTCAGCATAAAATTCCTGACAAAAATTAGCCTCGTAAATATCACCTCGATGAATATGCTCTAACATCGCACCAACTTTCTCCTGATAGGCGTCTTTATGAATACGAAGGTGAATTTTTATCGGGTCTCTCTGTTGTTGCTTTTCGGAAATATCTACCGACTGAATATCTTCAAAATCGGATTCCATTTCATCATCAACCATATTTAAATACTGAACATCAACCTCATTCTCTTTTATAAAGAATAAACGTTTTGGCTGAAAAAAATACAAGTCAGGAAACCCTAAGCCATCATAGTTCTTCGACTCTAAAGGTTCTACTGCATTTTTTAAATCGTAGGTTAAATACCCAAAAATCCAGTCCTTCGCTTGTGTTTGATAATCTTTTAATTGCTCGAAAGCCTGCGTATAATCGGTTTTGATACTGGTAAATGCATCAACCGCCAACACCGCATCATATTCTCCGTATTGTTGCTTGTAATTATTAGAATCCAGCCAAACAACATCTTCAAATTGCTGACTCCACAATAATAATTTCTGCTTAAACAACTGAATGTCTTCGATATGGCGATTTTGTACTGCTCTCAAGTGAAAAATTTATAGCGCAAATTTAGGTAGAATCCTTAAAAATTCACAAGTTTTGTATATTAGATTAAATATTCTATTCATGTTTACACTAGAAAACGACCTACTAAAAATTAGCGTTAAAAATACCGGCGCCGAATTATGTGAAATTAGTTCTGTAAAACACCAAACCCAATTTATGTGGGATGCCAACCCCGATGTTTGGGCTGGCTTTGCACCTAACCTGTTTCCTGTTATAGGTGCCTTAAAAAACGACACTTATATTCTGGACAATAAAGCCTATACATTACCGAAACACGGTTTTATTAGGGGCAATGAGAACATAGAATTAGTGGAGCAATCTGAGGATAGTATAACATTCAAACTGTCTTATGATAATGAAACCCTAAAAGTCTATCCTTTTAAATTTGAATTCCTCATCACTTATAAACTTACCGAAAACACCTTAGACGTTATTCATACGATTAACAATCTGGATGATAACCCCTTGTATTTTTCATTAGGTGGCCATCCGGCATTTAAATGCCCTGTTTACAACAACGAAACCTATGAAGATTACAGCTTAGTTTTTGAACATTCAGAACATTCAGAAACGCATATGGTTAGTCTTTCAGACGGCCTTATTTTAAATGAAACCGCACCGCTTTTGAATAATACAAACACCATAAAACTTAAACACAACCTATTCGATAAGGATGCTTTAATTTTTAAAGACTTAAAGTCTAAAACCATTACATTAAACAGTGTTCATTCCGGTGATATCTTAACGGTATCGTATCATGATTTTCCATATTTAGGTGTTTGGGCTAAACCTACAGGAGACTATGTCTGCATTGAACCTTGGTTAGGCATTGCCGACAGTGTGAACCATAATCAGGATTTTAAAACAAAGGAAGGCATTTTAAAATTAGAACCTAAAAATAATTTTACAGCAAGCTATAGCATAGAAATACACAACACGCATTTAGTGTAAGTAGAATAATAAGCGTAACTTTGCCCACTATAAATGATACGTTTTGACTTTTAGAGATTTAAATTTAAACACCCCGCTATATAACGCCTTAGACGATTTAGGCTTCACAACACCCACGCCTATTCAGGCCGAAGCTTTTAATATTGTAAGCTCAGGGAGAGACATTGTTGGTATTGCTCAGACTGGTACTGGTAAAACCTTTGCTTACATGCTGCCTATTTTAAAGAATTTAAAATTCTCTAAACAGGAGAATCCACGTGTCCTTATTTTAGTGCCTACACGCGAATTGGTGGTTCAGGTGGTTGAAGAAATTGAAAAACTAACCAAATATATCAATACCCGAGTGCTTGGTGTTTATGGTGGCACCAACATTAACACTCAAAAAATGGCTGTTGCCGAAGGTTTAGATATTTTAGTCGCTACACCTGGGCGTTTATATGATTTAGCTTTAAGTCGGGTATTACAGTTGAAATCGATTCAAAAGTTAGTGATTGATGAAGTTGATGTAATGCTGGATTTAGGGTTCAGACATCAGCTGATTAATATTTTTGATATCCTTCCGGAAAAGCGTCAGAATATTATGTTCTCGGCTACGATGACAGAAGATGTCGATGACTTATTGAACGACTTCTTTACCATTCCAGAACGTGTATCAATTGCTGTTTCGGGAACGCCGTTAGAAAACATCGAGCAAACGCGTTATAATGTCCCCAACTTTTTTACCAAAGTCAATCTGTTAGTTCATATTCTAAATGATGCTGAAACCTTTAACAAGGTGATTGTGTTCGTATCGAATAAAAAGATTGCTGATAAACTGTTTGAAGAATTAGACCTACATTTCAAAGAAGAATTATGTGTCATTCACTCTAACAAAACCCAAAACTATCGTTTACGTAGTATTGAGCAATTTAGAAATGGAGAGAACCGTATTTTAGTTGCCACCGATGTTATGGCTCGTGGTCTGGACATTGAAAACGTAAGTCACGTAATTAATTTAGACACCCCGGATTACCCGGAAAACTACATGCACCGTATTGGAAGAACTGGGCGTGCCGAACGTAAAGGAGAGGCTATTCTATTATCGACTGAAAAAGAACAGGAAGCCCGTGAAAATATCGAGCGTTTAATGAATATGGAAATTCCTGTTTTAGAATTACCTGAAATGGTAGAAATTTCCGATCAGCTTTTAGAAGAGGAACGCACCAAAGTAAAAGAGCGCAATAACCCGACCAAACGTAGTGAGGAAGATATGCCTGGTCCGGCATTTCATGAAAAGAAAGCCAAAAACCAAAAAGAAAACTTAGGAGGCTCCTACAAATTTAAAATCGCTAAAAAATATAAAAAGCCGAAAACACGAGGCGATAAAAACTATAACAAAAGGAATAAAAGAAAGTAATAAAAAATCCCTGTTCGAAATACTGAACAGGGATTTTTTGTTCATGTTACTTATTCGAAATTCAGATGATTAAAAATTAAGTGTATATCTGCATTTTGGAAAATTTAAACATCCGTAAAAACTACCATACTTTCCACCTTTAATAACAAGACTTCCACTGCAATTCGGACAAACCTTTCCCTTTTCCCGGGTCTTCTTTTCTCTAACTTGTTTTTTTACCCGTTTAATATGCCTCTTATTTGCCTTTCTGTCCTTAATATTACATGCTTCTATAGTTTCTGCAATCTGCTTCATGGTGTCTTGGCATAAATACTGCGATTGATTTGCTTTCTTTATAGTTCTGCGAAGTTTTTTTGTCTTAATAACAGGTAACCAGGATTTGATATTCTTTAATTTTCCACTCCCTGCAAATACAACAACTGGAAAATATTCAATAAACCCAAATTCGACTAAAGTTTCCTTTAATGCAAACACATGCACCCAATTCTGTTTGATAGGATTTCTAAGTTTCGTTTTATAATTAAAAATCGTTTGTGTCCAGTATTCGGCATTTTCACGTCCGTGAATCCAGCCTTTATAGTTTTTGGTTTCAATAACAAAAATTCCAGCCTCACAAATAACAATATGATCTATTTGTGTCGTAGAATCTCCGTATTTCAATAAAATATCATTTAAAACCAGGTACTTTCGTCTATTAAGCCTGCTTAGTTTTTTAGACACCTCCTGCTCCCCTCGAGCTCCTATAATTCTTGGACGTATAGTGTTCTTATAATGGTATGCAAACCCGTAAAAAATTAAAACAAAAAGAAAAACAACGATTATCATTTCTAAAAAACAAACTACCCTTTCGCTGGTCTATAAAGTCCTGTAACCAGTAGTAGATTTCACAGATACAATTTTAAAGAACACCGGCTCAATCAACATCTGATCTTCATCTTTTAACTGCTGAATAGCTTTAACAATATCCATTCCCTGAACGACTTTACCAAAGGCAGCAAAACCTTGTCCATCAGGATTACGTTTTCCGCCATAATCCAGTTCCGGTTGGTTGCCTAAACAAATAAAAAACTCAGTAGTTGCTGTTCCGGGTTCATAACGCGCCATAGACAAGGTACCATCTTCATGTAAAACTCCTGTTTCATTAGTGTTTTCATGTGCTACAGGCTCGAACATTACATCTTCAGAATCTATACCTCCTTGAATAACCTCAATCTTCACTTCGCTTTGCAGTTGGTTATCTAAACGCACTGTTCTGTAAAAACGGGCATCTTTGTAAGCACCTTGTTCAATATATTTTAAAAAATTAGCACAGGTTTTTGGAGCCTTATCGACATATAGTTCTGCAATAATAGTTCCTAATTCTGTTTCGATTTCAATCATGGTGTGTTTTTCCTTTTTACAGGATAGTACTAAAAGAAGACATACCACTATGATATGAGGATATTTCATTGGTAGGGTTAGAAATTAAGTTTTAATCGGTTTGAAGACATTTCAATACCAGCAATAAAACTCGCAAATGCTGTTAAAGTCATACATACACCTAAAGCTATAATAGCAATGCCTATCCATTTTAATACATTATTAAACTTTTCAGAGTTTACAGATTCTACTTCGCTTTCCGGAATAGCTTTTCTTGTAATTAAGGTTAAAAAGGTTTTAAAATGATCTTTAACTAAAAGTCCTATACAGGCAATGATTGCTGATTTCGCGACTGCTGTTAGGAAGGTGAAAAATAAAACTGATTTCATTATTTAAGATTAGGGGTTAAAACGCCCGCAAACTACATAATTATTCTAAGGATAAAAAAGGACTATCGAAAATTACCCAATCCGTCCAGGTTTTATTCTCATTCCCAGAAAAATCCAACAAACTAAATCGTACTTTATATTTACCTTCTTTTTTAAAATTAAAAGCTCCATTACACATACCATGGCCTACTTTTAATGTTCCTGATTTATCTCCCATTAAATAAAACGTCGTTTTTATTCTTGTTTCAAGTGAAACAAATTCTGTTTTATAGAGCAACAAAGATTCACCCTTAGTTTGAACTCTAAAATTAGCATGAACAGCAGGTCCACAACCAAATTGAACAAACTCAGAATCTATAAAACTCGGTTGCTTCACAAAAACAGGAGTCTCTTTACATTCAATATCTTTAACTACCCAACTAATTTTATTATCATACGGATACTTATTGAAAAACTTTCTTTCCCTTTCATCTAAATTATCGATTTGGAGTTCATAATATTTTCCTTTTTCAAGTAATTTATAAGGCTTTAATATGGCTTGTGATTTACCATAAAGACCTGTGTTCACTTCAACTACTTTTAGAGGTATTTTATTTCCTTCGGATTCCAGATAAATTGGATAATCTTTGTTTAACGCATGGATAATTTTTTGACTTTCTAAAATCCCCTCCAGCATAAATAACGAATTCTGACTTATAGAATCGGCAGATGGATAAACTATCAAGCCACAATTACCACATTTAGCATATCCTTTGATAGAGATAAGTATTCCTAAACATAAAGTGACGATGAATTTCATAAGTAGATTTTTTAATGAAGCAACCTAATTTAAAGAAAAATAAAGCTTTTTCCTATTTTAAAAGACTTAAAAAAAATTTAAATGTTACAAAAACACGCCTCCTGAGGCTTCAATACGTTGCCCATTAATCCAGCAGGCATCTTCGGTGCATAAAAAAGGCTACAATACTACCAATATCTTCTGGCTCTCCCACGCGACCTAAAACAGTTACTCCGAATATTAATTTCCTAAATACGTCATGAATATCCTTAACGTCCTAATATTAAACCCTACATAAAACGGTTCGGTAAAATAAGGTTTGGTTTAAGATTATTGGGAATATAATTCTGGGGTTAAATTAGACTTTATAATTTTGAATATGTCATGTTCAAACGAAAACAACAAACGCTGATTTGTAAAGTATACATTTTTATCAAATTGTTTTGGCATATACATCAATGCTTATTGGTTTGCCATTTTTAATTTCACAATCTTTTAATGTTTTTTCATATTGAAAATCTAGTTTAGACATAGCCTTCTTACAATTCATATTTTCACTTTCCACAAATCCTTCAATTCGGTTTAGTTTAAGTTGATGAAAACCGTAATCAGCGATTAATGGTAAGACTTCTTTCATAATCCCCTTTCCCCAGATATCAGGAAGTAACCAAAGTCCTATTTCTGCTTTCTTTTCTTTATGGTCAATATCATTTAATCCGCCTGCGCCGTAAAATGTCTGGTTGTCAGGAGAACAAATCGCCCACCACATTTGTGCTTTTTCCGAAAACCAAAGCATTTGTTCTCTTGTAGCTTCCAAACTATTAAAACTAACCACGTAATACTGAATAACTTTCGGATTGGAAAGTCCTCTGAAAATGTTTTCCTGATCAAAATCTGTTATTTCTCGTAAAAACAATCGATTTGTTTTTATTCTTGGAAAATTATGATTCATTATTTAAATTTAAATTCAGCCGATCTTCTTGGTTAATTCACAAAACACAGAATAGAACACCTATAACTCAGAGCGAATCCCATAGACTACATGTTGCTTATTTTTGTATCATCATACAAGATTCATTAAATCAGCATGTATAAATTTATAGTCCAGTAATCTTTTTAATTTTTGGCTATTTATAATCTTATACTTACTTTCTGTCGCTTCATTAAAAACGATTTGAGACTTTCCTGTTTTTCGGCTTTCTCTAAGGTAAAAATCCCGTCGTTTTGGATGACTATCGGCACAAGCATTAAGAATTTCATTCCAGATATTTTTAAAAATCACTTGCTCAATGATTTCAATGCAATCATCTCTATGAATGAGATTAACATATCCGTCCGGATACTCAACTGGCTTATTGTCTTTAACGAAATTCCCTGGTTTTCTGTCGTATCCAAATAATCCACCAAACCTAATAATAGTGGATTTAAAAGAAGGATTACCAATGAATAATTGTTCCATTTCGGCCAGTGGCGTATTGAGCGTATCGGTCTCTTCTGTAACAATGTCATTGGTAAACGGATAAACAGAAGTTGAACTAATGAATATTACGTTTTGAACTTCAGAAACCTCAATGTGCTTTATCAAATTTTTAATATCACCGATATTCTTGGATGTAATAGCAATAACCAGAACCTTGGAACTTAAAAAATCCCTTATGATATCAAGGTCTGGTTTACTAATATCTATTAGAAACGATTTAATACCTTTTTCTTCAAGGAGCTTTATTTTAGAAACTGAAGTCGTTGAGCCATAAACCTCATATCCTTTAGCCGTTAAATCACTTGCTAAGGCTAATCCTAGCCAGCCACACCCTAAAATACTTATGCTTTGTCTCATTAAATTTCTGTTTTCACTTGTAACAAACATACTTTTACTTTATCAATTTTCTTAGCTCTTAATATTCTTGATTAATGTATTTTAAACCATTATAAATAGCTACTAATGGAACTGAGCGATGATTTTCTTTTTCGAAATACTCTATCTCTATACTTAAATGCTCATCCGATTTCTCTTTGCTTAAGTCATAAAGATGATCGTGTCTTTTTTTATTCCTTTCGTAATTATTCTCTCCTTGATTTGCTGTAGCTATATAAAGATTTTTATTCAATGATATTGATGAGATAGAATGTAAACTTTCCTTAAAACCGAACTGTTTAAAAGTGTAAAAATAATATTAACTTTAAGGTAACTTTAGAAAATTAAACAGTTCTATTCTGGGGAAGCTTACAATTATCGTTTATAAGTTTTTCTATATTGTTTAATTCCTTCAATAATATTATCATTCATATTAATTATCATTTTATCTCCTTTAAACTCAATTTTCAATTCATCGGTGTATGTTAATGTTAAATATTTACCATTATCCCTCAACAACTCATCATCTAAGAATAAACGACCATTAACTTCTTGTAATATAATTTTTGCTCGTTTTATCCCAAGGTGTTTGGTGAGTTCTTCTTTGTTAAAAATATAAGTTCCTATTTGACTCTTATAAAAAGCAGGGGTAGCTAATTCATCTTCAGATGGTAATGCTACATCTTTATTTTTAATAGTAAGATATAAATCACTTAATAGTTGAAGTATAGGCGTGTTACCCCAATTTGAAGTTATCCCTATGAAGTTTCCAGATTCTGGCATTCTAATAATTACACTCTTGGTTCCATAACCACTACCTGCTGCAAAATATAATTTTTCATCTCCAAAATATTTAATGCTCCATGCATAACCTTCAAAATCGCTATCTCCACTTTTCACATGTGATTGAAACATCATGTCAACATACTTTTTACTCAGAATACTGTAGTTTTCCAATCCTTCTACAAAACGAAAAAGATCAGAGGGAGTAGAATAAAGCCCTCCTCCGGCATTATCTCCATAATGCTTACTTCTTTGAGTGAACTCTAATCCATTAGACGTTATTCGGTATGGTACTGCTAAATTTGAAATAACATTTCTGCCATTATAATAGCCAGTATTGCTAAGGTTCAAAGGCTGAATGATGTTTTCGACAATAAATTCCCGATAACTCATACCGCTCATATTCTCAATAATCGCCCCTAATAAAATAATACCCGCATTAGAATACTCGTATCGCTCTCCTGGTGTAAAAAGTAGAGATTGCTTTTCGACAAGTTCGACTTGTTCCTGGAAGGTCAATTCATGATGAGGCTGAACTCCAGATTCTCTGGGTAACCCCGAAGTGTGTGTTAATAAATGATGTACGGTAATGCTATCTGCCCAACTTGCTTTTAAACCAGGAATATATCGTTTAACCGGTGCTTTTATATCAATTCTGCCATGCTCTACTAAAACTAAAACTGCTGTAGCTGTGAATGTTTTGGAAATCGAATTTATCGAAAACCTTGTTTTTGGCGTATTCTTGATTTCGAAACTTCTATTGGCGAAGCCATAGCTTTTTTCAAAGGTGTCATTATGGTCTATTACCACTTTTACAGTCCCTGAAAAGCCATATACTTTTTCGTAAGCTTCTGATACTGAATTTAGTTTTTGCACCAAACTAAAATCCTGACAAAATACAATATTTAAATTGTACAAAAGAAATGTTATAATAAAGACATGCTTCATGATATTTTAAATACTCTTAAAGGGTTTGTTTAAGGATAACTCGGAAAACCTCAGCTAACTTTGAGATTATAAAGCTAAGATAGTAAATATGTGAAGACTTTTCGAGAGTCAAACCGGAAGTAATGAACTATACATTCTGTTGCTTCCCGTATTTATCTTCCGTGATATGCCATATCCGGCAATGGTTCATCGTTCTTTAAATACTTATCAAACCATTTCAAAACCTGCTCGTTAACTTCATCTTTGTGTTCAGAAATTCCGTGGTCGCCACCTTCAAACATTATAAGTCTGTAAGGAATTCTATATTTTTCAAATTCCAAAGCGAGGTTTAGACTTTGTTCTGGTTTTACTCTCCAATCGGAAGTTCCATGCAGCATTAATATGGGAACATCTTTAGGGAATTTATCAGCCCATTTTATTGCCGACCTTTTCTCCAATTCAGCATCCTTATTGTCTGTATAATTTGGGATTAGCTCTGATAAAACATTTGTTTCCATCTCAGGTCTGTCTTCGACAGTACTAAAACTATTTGAAACTGCCCCACCAACTACTGCAGCCTTTATTTTATCCATTTTAGTTAATGCAATATATGTCATCATTCCGCCACGACTCCAGCCATACATTCCAATTCTATTGGTATCAGCTACTTCAATTTCTTTTAATACCTCTGGTAGAATCGTTATATCGTTAACATCTTTACCACCAAATTCCTCTTGTCCCTCGCTTCCTCCATTTCCTCTATATTGACTTGCAATTACAACATAACCTTCTTTTGCAATTTGTCCAAGTGTTATTGCACCGTGAGCCATTTTAAGTGAACCAAATTCTCTATTTCCGCCTCGGTTGTATATTACGCAAGGATATTTTCCATTTTTCTTTGGCTTAACCATAAGCCCGTTTATTTTTAAACCGTCACTTAAATATGTAATTCTATATATTTCGATGCTATCTAAATATTTGTAATTTCCTTTCCATTCAATTTGTCCATTTACGTTTTCTGTTAACCTGGCATAAATAGGTGTTTCTGATAAATCAGATATTAATTCTTGACGAAGAAGACGTTTCGTGTCCTGAGCTTCACAATTCGCTAATATGAATAAAAAAGTTAATATTGATATGTATTTCATAAGTCTGTCGAATGTTCGTTAAGGGACATTTCCCAAAAACCAAGCGGATATTATATTAAGCCTTTTCTTTTGGTTTATACATCACTATAATCTGAATTAAAACTGCTAAGAAAACCAGTATAAAAATCTCAATTTGAGTAAATAACTCAACGGTATCAACAGCGCGTTTGCTTATCGACATTTGTCTATTGCCTTCAGTAAGCTGAATTTTGGACAAGTCATTAAGGTTAGACTTTAAACTTTCAATGTGATTAACCATTTGAGAATTATCGCTATAATCGGAATTTAAAAACTCGTTTTCTGAGGTTATTAACGACTGAACATTACGTTTTAAATCTTTAAAAACTTTCGCCTCTTCCGATGTCAATTTAGTTTGCTCAAATCTTGAAATTAAAGATTGTAACTTATCATTAACCAGAGCATTTTCATTTTGAAAGAACGTAGAATCTGATAATGATACAGCTAATTCCTTTTGCTGAACCGACTTTAGCATTTCAAAAATTAAATCGTTAGCGATTAATCTGTCCTCATAAATTGTAACGACTGAATCACGTACTCTAACAAAATTGTTTTTATCTATTAAATTTGTGGCAATGATTAAAACAAAAATCATTAAAATTCCGAGTATCCACTTTAACTTGTTGTAGAATGCCATATTGGTCAATATTTAAAAGATTAAGTCTAATTGTAAAGATACACCTTGCACAGCACTATATCCTATTGAAATTACATAACTAATATAGCAAATTTGAGAGGACTTTCCGATAGGAAAGTCAGAAGCAATGGTTTTTAAACATTATTGGCAAACATTCTTAATTATCAGATTCGTTTTGTCCGTCAATTGTTTTCTGATTTAATAGTTTCTCTTGGAGAGATATGGAGCGGTATAACATGCTATTTAATTTATCAGTATGTTCTTTTAATAACCTATTCTGTTCTTTTTGTTCAAAAAACATTTTTTGGTTATAATTTTCACTAAACATTGATATCAAATTAGGAACTCCTAAGAATACAGTAATCAAAATAGTTAACCAAGTTAATCTAGAATTAGAAGAACTTAATTTTCTGTTTTCTGAATGTTGTTCAGTTAAAGTGGTTACTAATTTGTCGTTATTTTCTCGAAGCTGTTTGTTTTGTTCTTTCAATTGGTCAAAAACATCCTCTAGATTTACATCTGATAAATTATTATGTAACGCTTCCCAATCAGGTTCTGGAATTGTCATTTTCGGAATATTAAATATATTAGGATTTATATTTTTAGAAGGATTTTCCATTTCTCAAATGTTTGCCAACGGTCTCTTATAACCGTCCGTTACGAGTTAATATGCGTTTGTTTTCGGTTTAGCACTAGCGTTAGCATTGTTGTAGTGCATTTTTTATTGTTTCGTCAGAGTGTATTTATCTCCATTTGTCTTTGTCAAAATCAACGAATTTCCATCCAGACTATAATTCCATTCACCAGTTAAAATCAGACTCCAATCAAATTCAGCAGTCCAAGGACAAGCATTTTTAAAGGTAATTACATTTATTGAGCTTGAATACGTGCCATTACATAAAGCCGGAAATTTTACAACTTCACTTTCACCACTCCAATTTCCATTATTAAAGGTTAATTCAACATTAGAATTATTATCGCCTCGTTCAAAAATCCCAACGTATTCACCATCAATTTCAGCCTGCTGACTTTCATCATCGTTGTTACATGATAGAATGACAAACATGAGTCCGATTAAAATTAATTTTTTTGATTTCATACTTTATCTTTATTAAATAGATGCTTCTTTATATAAAACGTTGCGTCAAATACTACATAACGGTTAAACTTAAACTTCTCTTAAAAAAATAAAACAATCCCCATAGTAGGCTAACCGACCAACTACCGGTTCAGTCAACACGGCGTTCATGTTTGGCCGTACCGACCACACGAACGCTTAGTTATTGTGCCCAGTAATTTTATTCAAATTTTGATTTCAAAAAAGTCTTTAACCCTAAATAATTATCTCCGCCACCACAAGTCCGATATAGAATATTCAAGTTGGAGTCCATAATGATAAAAGTGGGATAACATTCAATTCTTAAACCGCCAATAATTGGAGATGACATATTTCCAGATTTTGGTTTTCCTTTTATTATTCCATTGTACCAATTCATTTGATTGGTTTTGGTGTATTCTAATACGGGTTTTGGGTCCAATTCAAATGCTAAACTCGCAAATTGAATATCATCGCTGTACTTTTGATGTAAATTGACTAATTCAGGTGTAAGTTCTTTGCAGGGTAAGCACCAAGTGCCCCAAAAATCTAATAATAGAAAACCTTTCTCCTTTGCTAAATCTTTAATGGTTGTAGAGCCTCCACTTAAGTCATTAATTACATAATTCTGTGAAATCTCATTTGTTCTGAACCCGTAAAGGACATTTACATTGTTAATCTCATTTATTACCAATTTCGGGGGATAAATGGACAAACTGTCTATTCTAAAATACTTGTCATCGAACTTTACAGTATCCTTCGGTTTATACTTTGCAAATAATTGATGGTTTGGAGGATGAAAGTTAGTATTGGATTTTTTGAAAATGATTTCATCTCCGAAAAGTCCATTATTTACACCTACACCGTATTCATCGTTATTTGCCTTAAATGTCCCATACAAAAAATCATGCTTAAGGGCTGCTAATTGTAAACTATTTTTGAATTTTTCTTCGTCAGTTTCTTTCTCGTAAGTAAAGTAATTGGGAGCGGGTAAAAATTGTAAATAAGTTTCCTGATTATGAAAATTACCTCCTGAAAGTTTTGTTATTATTATGCTTTTGATGCTGAATGAGTCCCTATAATTTTCGTTTTGAGTAATACTTTTGCTAAATTCCACTAATTCATCATCACTAAAATCTTTGTTTCCATTGCGGTCTATAATATAATATTGCTTGCCTTTGTTGAAACCGCTTAGAGCATAAATTTTAGTTATTGTTGACTCGGCGGTTTGCTTTTTTAGTTCTCCCTTTTTAATAGCGTTTTTTAAATCTCTAGAACGAACAGTATTTAAATACGTTACAAAAGAACTGTCCTTGTTTATAATCCCTTTGAATTCACCTTTTATTGAATCCAAAAATACTAGCGGTGACATTGATTTAGAAAAAGGATTGTCAATTTTACTGACATTTAGGTCTACGATTATGTCAGAAGATTTTTTTTCTTTTTTATCACAAGAAATTAAAATCAATAAAACTCCAAGAAAAAATATGTTAGTTTTCATTTAATCGGTTTTTGTTTTATTGGGCACAACATGCATATAAACACACTAGTGTGTTTAGTTCAATTATACATACTCTCAAATATACATAAATACCTACAAAAAAGCACTTTTCTTTAAGAAAATACACACTCAATTGAAAACCTATTTTAGGGGTTTCCTTCGAGTCATGTTCGATATTCCTTCGGGAATCCTTCGGTAAAACCCTTATTTTACGGAGAAAACCCGAACAATTCCCGAAGGAAACTCGAATCAAACCCCTGTAAACGACCAATATTATACATAAATTCTTACAAACAAATACAAAAACTAAGGTTTTACGCTCTTAAAAGCCATGTATCTTAACCATAATTGCCTGGTTAACGATTAACAATCCTTCTTTTTTAATTTGCTTAAAAGAGAGTGTTTCAAAATATAAAGCACTCATAACAAAGCATTTCAATTAATAGTCACCCATAACCAATTCTTAATCATACCCACTCACAGTTCACACCTCACGATTACTCGATTTATGCTATTAAAGGCATAGCAAAGCCGTAGTTAAAGCGTAGCAAAGCCCACCTTAAAGTATGGCCGTGTTAAAAACACAGCATTTGACAAAACTGGATAAAAAACGCAAAATCAACTAAAATGCACGAAAACAACAATTATGCACAAATTCAACAAAAATGAACAAAACCAACAAAAATTACATTTTTACAGTGCTTTAACCGAAATAAATAAAAACCCTAACCTGCTTTGGTTTATAATAATGTATTATTTCATTTATATTTGTGTCTTATTGCAACGTATGAACCTAACCAATATTAAGAAACAGCTTTTTGCCTTCGAACAGATTCCTTCGCTACTCTATCTTATCAAATGGTTATTCATTTGTTTGGTCCTGGGAGCTCTGGCCGGTAGTGTTTCAGCCTTTTTCCTAACCGCATTAGAGTGGGCTACCAATTACCGAGAATCGAATCTATGGATTATCTGGTTATTACCTTTGGGTGGATTCATTATCGGACTGTCCTACCACCTCTTTGGCAGCAGCGTGGTAAAAGGCAATAACCTCTTATTGGAAGAATTCCATACCCCTAAAAAAATTATCCCGTTTAAAATGGCGCCTTTGGTGCTCTTCGGGACCATTGTTACCCATTTATTTGGTGGATCGGCCGGTCGTGAGGGAACCGCTGTACAGATTGGTGGCGCTATTGCAGACCAGTTCACTAAAATTTTAAAACTCTCTAAACGCGATAGAAAAATAATTTTAATTGCCGGTATTAGTGCTGGTTTTGCTTCGGTATTTGGAACACCTTTAGCAGGTGGTATTTTTGCTTTGGAAGTCCTTATTTTAGGGCGTTTACGCCTAGATGCCATCATACCCAGTTTTATGGCCGCCGTTTTTGCCGATTATTTTTGTCGTGTCTGGGGTGTACCCCACACGCATTATCATATAGATAGCGTTGCCGAAATGACGCCATTAAACATTTTATGGGCGTTGTTAGCAGGAATTATATTTGGGCTGGTAGCCATGCTATTTTCGAAATCCACACATTTCTGGGGAGACCTGTTTAAAAAATATATTAGCTATCCGCCGTTACGTCCGGTTATTGGTGGTATTGTATTAGCGATTGCCATTTACCTTATGGGAACTACAAAATATATTGGTTTAGGTATTCCAACCATTGTTGATGCCTTTAGTGTCGACTTAAACTCATACGATTTCCTGTTAAAAGTCCTGTTTACCTCGTTCACACTTGGCGCTGGCTTTAAAGGCGGAGAGGTAACCCCATTATTTTATATAGGCGCTACGCTTGGTAATGCCTTAATATGGTTTATTCCATTGCCTATGGGCTTACTGGCCGGTATGGGATTTGTAGCCGTATTTGCCGGAGCGACCAACACCCCTATTGCGTGTACCATAATGGGTATAGAACTTTTCGGTATCGAATCTGGGGTATTTATTGCCTTAGCCTGTAGCACAGCATATCTGTTCTCCGGACATTCGGGAGTATATGCGTCACAAATTATAGGAAGCCCTAAAAACAACTATTACATACGCGAAAAAGGTTTGCATCTATCAGATGTTGAAGACCGTCGCGACCAGAATAAACCCAAATAACAATACAAAATCCAGATATCTATGAAATCCCTTGCTCTTTATTTTATTACCGCAATACTATGCGTGCATACAGTTAACCTTAATGCTTCTACTGTTGATGACTGGGGAGCTACCGGCCACCGTGTGGTTGGAGAAATTGCTCAGAAATACTTAAAAGGAAAAGCGAAACGAGAAGTAAAACGTCTGCTAAAACAACATTCTCTGGCTTTTGCTTCTACCTATGGCGATGAAATTAAATCTGATAAAGCCTACAACAAATATTACACCTGGCATTATGTAAATATGCCTTTCGACCAAAGCTATGAAACTTCAGAAAAAAATCCGGAAGGCGACTTAGTTACCGGAATAGAAACCTGTAAAGCGGTGTTATTAGATAAGACTGCTACTGATGAAGATAAAGCTTTCCACCTAAAAATGCTCATTCACTTAATGGGAGATTTACACCAGCCTATGCATGTTGGCTTAGCTGAAGATAAAGGCGGAAATGATGTTAAATTACAATGGTTTTACAAAGATACCAACCTACACCGCGTTTGGGATTCTGATATGATTGAAGAATACAATATGGGCTATGATGAACTTGCCGATAATGCAGATGCATTAACTAAAAAACAAATAAAAGCTCTTCAGGAAGGCACTATTGTAGATTGGGTAAACGAAACGCATGACATCACCAAAGAGGTTTACGCTTCTGTAGAACCTAACGAAAACTTAAGATACCGCTACTCTTACAATCACTTTAAAACTGTTAGAAGTCAGTTACAAATTGCTGGCATTCGGTTAGCCAAAGTCTTAAATGATATTTTTTAAAACAAACTATACTTAACAAAACTTAATAGCCGTTTCTTGAATAAGAAACGGCTATTTATTTTATAGGCTATCAGGTACGCAATGCCCTTCTTAAACCTCCTAAAAACACAAAAAGCCATCTCTAAAAAATAACTAAAATTAAAAAGATTACTTCGTCGTATCCTTCTCGTAATGACGATTGTAACGTCATGGCGAGCAGAGCGAAGCCATCTCTAAAAAACACTACCACCTTGTCATCCTGAACTTGTTTCAGGATCACATGATATTATTATTACCAGCACCCTAAGCATTTGATATTAGATGGGCAAACAGCGTTTACAATTTAATGAATAACCCTCTTTCCTCTTTGTCTCCCTGAGCGCAGTCGAGGAACAAAAAGCACAAAACACAAAAAGCCATCTCTAAAAAACACAACCACCTTGTCATCCTGAACTTGTTTCAGGATCACATGATATCATTATTACCAGCACCACCCTAAGCATTTGATATTAGATGGGCAAACAGCGTTTACAATTTAATGAATAACCCTCTCTCCTCTTTGTCACCTTGAGCGCAGTCGAGGAACAAAAAGCACAAAACACAAAAAGCCATCTTGGACTAACCCAACAAGATGACTTTTTATTCTGCAACACCTGAAACAACTTTAATCTACATTATTCTCAAATTTATTAACCAATGATGGTGTTGCTTTATTTGTCATTTTTCGTATTACATTATGCATCCATATTAAACATACCGAAGACAAGACTAACATTAATATCCAACAACTCGACCAAAGCCCTGTGCCCTCTAACAGATACCCAAACAGTATTGGACAAAAGAAGCCGCCTAAACCACCAAGCACGCCAACCATACCGCCTACAACGCCAACTTCCTCAGGAAAATAATCTGGAATGTGTTTATAAACAGCAGCTTTGCCTATCCCCCAAACCGATCCTATTATAATAGCTATAATTGCGAAAATCCAAACGTTAGCCTGAAAGTAAATATGTGTTTTTCCTTCAGCCAATAACTCTTTTTTATTAACCTGATCACCTACTTGCACGCGTACCTGTTGCCACGATTCCTTTACAGGGAACACGTGAAACGCTTCATTCTCCTCTGCTAACGCATTGCTACGTTGACGCACAGGATAAGTCTTATCATTTACCTTTATATACGTATCTGTAACTTCAGTAACTTCACCCGATGCCTTTGCCATAATACCTTTTCCTGCAGCATATATATCCATCCTGGGAATAATTAATGCCGAACTTAACACCACCGATGTGCCCAACACCCAATACATCACCTTTCTTGCTCCAAACTTATCCGAAAGCCACCCACCAAAGGCTCTAATCACACCTGAGGGCAAACTAAAGCATGAGGCCAGCAATCCGGCTGTAGCCAAATCTAAAGCATAAACGTTTGTATAATATGGCACGAGCCATCCAGCAAAAGCTACGAAACAACCAAAGACTAAAAAGTAATACAATCCGAATCGCCATACACGAACACTTTTTAATGGCTGTAACATGCCTGATAAACTCTTAGTACTGGATGCCGGCTTCTTATTGGTTGTTGATAAATAGAATATAATCGCCATCAGCACCAAACATCCTGCATACAGTTTTGGCATCATGCGCCATCCATCCAGATTGGTTTTGTCGTCGGTTAAATAATTCAATAGTTTAGGTCCTATAAGTGTTGTTATGGCAGCTCCTGCGTTACCTGCTCCAAAAATCCCCAAAGCAATGCCTTGTTTTTCTTTTGGGTACCAGATAGAGGAAAACGCTATTCCTACAGCAAAACTAGCTCCTGTAATTCCAAATCCAAGACTACATAAGGCAAAGGACCAAAACCCATTGGCATAAGACAGAAGATACATTGGTATGGCGCAAATAATAAGTAAGCCGGCAAACACAGGCTTGCCACCTAACTTATCTGTTAAAATTCCTGCCGGTAAACGAAAAATAGCCCCTGTTAACACCGGAATACCTATTAACCATCCTATTTCTACAGCGCTCCAATCAAACACCTGATTATCTGCGAGAAACGTTACTAGAATACCATTCAATAGCCACGCTGCAAAACAAAATGTAAATGCCAGAGTATTAATAAACAACGTTTTATTTGCGCCTTGTGTCACTTTCATACCAATGTATTTTAAAACCTAAAACAGAAATACGTAATTATTACGTTACGGAAGCAAATATATAAGTATATTTACTTAGAAACAAAGATAATTTAAATATTTTTTAAGTAGAAAATCAGACAAACCTGCTAAAACGCAGTAAAATCAATAGATTTAGCGCATAAAAAACTAAATAAATACGTAATTAATACGTAGAAAAATAAATAACAACATCTAAAACAAAATACCTCAGCTTGAAATGTTAGCTAATGATTCAGATTTAATACGCTTACGATGAGCTCTGGCAAACACCGTTTGCAAAACAATAGATGAAAGTATCAGGCTTAAACCAAACCAGAAAGAGAGCGTAAAATCGGCTGCTTCATTAAACAAAATCGCGGAAAGAATTATGGTGTAAATAGGCTCTAAATTAAAACTCAGGTTAACCGTAAACGAGCTGATGTGACGTAAGGCATTATTAAGCAATAAACACAAGAGTACCGTACAGAACAGCGACAAAATTAGCAAATAACCTAAATCTGACGTGTTTGGTAATTGAAATACAAAATCTGTAAACTGCGAAAACAAAAGAATAATGATCCCCAGCCCTATTACCCCTCCAACCATTTGAAAAGTAGTGACTTTTATGGTATCGTGCCTGTGAATGAAACGCTCATTGAAAATTGTAAACAACGAAATAAACACCGAAGAAATAACCCCGAGTGCAATGCCCAAGCGGTAGGAACTATCGAAACCAAATATTAACGCAATACCTACTAAACTCAAAGCACTCAAAGCCAGATTCCGAATTGAAAAACGTTTTTTGTTTAACAAAGGCTCTAACAACGCTGTGAAAAAACTAGTCAGACAGAAACACAAAATCCCCAAGGACACTGTAGAGGCTTTTATGCTTCCAAAAAAGAATACCCAGTGTAAGGCTAGCAACACACCATTAGCCAACATCAGGCCATTTGTTTTACTCCAGAATGACACCGTGGATTTATGGCGTTGGATATACTTTAAAAGCACCAATAACACTACAGAAGAAAATAAAACCCGATAAAACACCAGTAACATTTCATTTAGTGTTACTAACTTACCAAACAACCCGGTAAATCCAGCTAATACAATAGCTATATGCAATTCTAAATACGACCTGTTCATATATACATAAATAGTGAGGCTAATTTACTAATTAATACTAATTAAAAAATCCCTTTCCAAATAAATGGAAAGGGATGAGCAAAGAACGTTCGGATTACAGAAAAGTAACCAACCAAATTTTAACCCTAACTTAAAGTTATTCCCGTATTCTTACTTGACTCTCTACTATATCTTTTATTGGTATAACCAATTTTCCTGTTAATGTTTTTAGCGTGATTGAGGTATTATCTATACGCTCTACCTCACCTTTTATATCGTTGAATTCTATAACCTGTCCTACTTCATAGGTTTTTCTGGCATAAAAAGCCCTTAGTAAATCGTTTACCACACGTTGCGCCCCTAAACCAAAAGCAATAGCAAATGCCAGTAAAAACGCTCCTAATATTAAAGTAATATTACTTGTAACAATCTCGGTATCTACACCGGCCTGATTTAAAGCGGTAATGGATATAAAAACCAATAACACTAAAAAGACAACCTGACTGATGAACTTAGCTCCAGACAGATCCATAGAATCAAAAAAGGATTGAATTCCCTTTTTTATGAAATTAGCCAGTAAAAGCCCAATGGTAAAAATGATTAATGCAGAAAATAACTGCGGAATGTATCGTAAAAAGTTTCTAATCTCTTCGGAAACAATGGTAAGATTTAAAATATCGGTTATGACGATAACGATAATTAAATACATCACCCATTTGACGAATTTGGTAATGATATTGATTACATCGAAATTGAGGCTACTGTTTCCAAGAAATTGTATCTCGTTTAGTTTATCGTCTAATTTATCTACTTTAGCAAACTTTAGTCCCCGTCTAACTACAAATACGATTAATTTAATACTTAACCATCCTATAATTAAAACCGCAAGAGCACCAAGTAAATTAGGCACCACCTTGGCTATTTCGTTTGTCATAGTCGATAATGAATGCATCACATTATCATTCCATTCCATTAGTTTATCCATGTTTATTTTTTAGCGTTAGGTTTTTTAGGTGTTATGTTTGTTACATTATTTTTTACGTTGTTTTACGGTATGCTCTATAACCTTCGCGATATCGAAAGAGAACAAACTCGCCATTTCCATAAGTAGTTTAGCTACGGCGATATCGTTCATCACCTTAGACTTAAGTTCTGGGGGGACTTCCTTTAGGGGCTTGTTAATATATTGAAACGGATTATCCATTATCAAAGGTTATTATATACTGTTAAAAGCTTTTCCTTGGCACGTTTAATTCTCATTTTAACCGCACTTTCACCGATTCCTAATACACTCTCAATTTCTTTAATAGTTAAAAAATCTTGATATTTTAGGAGTAAAATCATTTTCTCATCAGGAGAAATTAAGTTCAATGCATCTTTTAGTTTATCTACTTTTAACTGACTAAAGTCTTCATCGTAATGATCATCGGTAATATTTTCGATATCGTAATGATCTACTGCCTGCTTCTCTATTTTTTTAGCCGTATTTCTCGTTACATAATTTACACAATGGTTATAGGTAAAAGCATATAACCAGGTTGAAAATTTTGCGGTTCCTTTAAAACTAGACAACTTTACAAAAAGCTTTAAGAATACATCTTGGGTTAAATCCTTTGCTTCATCTTCATCTTTTGAAAAACTTAAACATTTATTATAAACCAGCATCGCATATCTATCATAGAGCACTTCAAATAATAGGGTGTCATTGGTTTTAACAATGGCGCTAACAAGATCCTCATCAGATAAACCGGTACTAATATTGGTGATTTTCAAGGTATGCTTGCTGCTATTTTATTATTTTCTTTTTTATTGAGACACAACCCAAACAGATAAGTCACATTTTTTTTAAAAAAATTACAAAAAAAAAGCAACCTCAATAAAAGTCGCTTTCTTTTTCACCTATCTGTTGACATATATCAATTTACCACACCTTGTTCTTACACAAACTGTGAGAAACTATTTATTTAATTTTAATAGACTGTAAACTGTCTTTAAAACAAAAAACCCTTTCACTAAAACGTAAAAGGGTTTAATCTATATTGATAACTATACAATTACATATGTAAGGCTCTATCTTCAGTCGCCGCTAAAGCCGCTTCTTTAATAGCCTCTGTAAAAGTAGGGTGTGCATGAGACATACGAGATACATCTTCAGCCGATGCTCTGAACTCCATAGCAACTACGGCCTCCGCAATCATATCGGCTGCACGAGCGCCTACCATGTGTACCCCTAGAATTTCATCGGTTTCTTTATCGGCTAATACTTTTACAAATCCGTCGATATCCATACTTGCTCTGGCACGACCTAAAGCACGCATTGGGAACGAACCTGCTTTGTACGCCACACCTGCCTCTTTTAATTGCTCTTCTGTTTTACCAACAGCAGCAACTTCCGGCCACGTGTAAACTACACCAGGAATTAGGTTGTAATCGATATGTGGTTTTTGTCCTGCAATTGTTTCAGCCACAAATACACCTTCTTCCTCAGCTTTGTGCGCTAACATCGCCCCTTTAACAACATCTCCAATCGCGTATATGTTTGAAGCGCTGGTTTGCAAGTGATCGTTAACTTCTATCTGTCCGCGGTCTGTTAATTTTACGCCTGCAGCTTCAGCGTTTAATCCATCTGTATATGGACGACGTCCAACAGATACTAAACAGTAATCCCCTTTAAATTCAACTTCTTCTCCTTTTTTATTATCTGCTTTAACGATAACCTCATCACCAACACGTTCTACAGATTTTACTTTATGAGAAGTATTAATTTTGAATTTTTGTTTCTTTAAAACTTTATTAAGTTCTTTCGATAAACCACCATCCATAGTTGGGATGATACGATCCATAAACTCAACCACAGACACCTCAGCACCTAAACGCTTGTATACCTGACCTAATTCTAAACCAATAACACCACCACCAATAACGATTAAGTGTTTTGGAATTTCTTTAAGTTTTAAAGCCTCGGTAGAAGTAATGATACGCTCTTTATCGATATTGATAAATGGTAAGCTTGACGGCTTACTTCCTGTAGCGATGATACTGTTTTTCGCCTCGATTTCTGTAGTTTCTTCGCCAGCAATAGTAATATGCGTAGCATCTTTAAAACTTCCTAAACCATGGTACACATCGATATTATTTTTCTTCATTAAGAAATCAATACCTCCTGTAGTTTGATCAACAACTGCTTGCTTACGCGCAATCATTTTCTCTAAATTCACCTTGACATCTCCAGGGATTTCAATACCGTGCTCTTCAAAATGCTTAATCGCATCTTCGTAATGATGAGACGAATCTAATAATGCTTTACTTGGAATACAACCTACATTTAAACAAGTTCCGCCTAATGTACTATACTTTTCTATAAGGGCAGTTTTCATGCCTAATTGTGCGCAACGGATAGCTGCAACATATCCTCCAGGACCCGAGCCGATAACGGCTACATCGTATGAATTCATAATTCTATTTTCTATTTTTAAAATAATAACCTAATGCAACTTGAAAAACTCTATTTTTTAATTCACCTCTAAATGAATCTAGATTAGAATTAACAATATTTTTCAAACCTAAATTATATCTAACAGAGAGATTTAAGCCACTTAAAAACTTATAACTTAAACCAGCAGATAAACTTAAATCTGTGTCATTAAAAAAAGACTTAATATCTTGATCTAATTGACCTTCTGATTCACCTTTCGCCGACAACAAAACACCTAATTGAGGTCCAGTAACAAAACATATTCTTTCTGAAACTTGAAATCCAATTAAAATGGGAATATTAATATAACTTAACCTATATTCCTCATCAATAGAATCATGCTTATATTTTGCCCCTTGTGAGGACAAAACAAATTCAGGATGCAAAAAAAGTCTTTCAGAAATTTTTGATTCAATCATAGCTCCTACCAAAAAAGAAGCTCTACTTGAAAATTCTGAATCACTATCCCCTTTAAAAGAGGAAATACTAGTTCCAGCTTTAACTCCTATTATGCCTCCATGTTCTTGCGCCTGTAATTTTGCTAAAACACATAGAAGTGTAAAAAATAAAAAATTTCTCATTAAAAATTTTAAGCAAATCAGAGTTCAAAAGTACAAATGTTTTATGGGAAGACAATAAAAAACAATCCTTTATAAGGTGATTTTATCATTTTTATAACACTAATTATTAATATTTCAATAAAACAATAACTGTACTACTTTTATTCAAACAAAACTTAACAAAAACTAAGTATTAATTAAGTAGTGATACTTAATTAAGTAACTGATTCGTTAATTTTTTGTATCTTATATAGATAATCTTAAAACAATAAATAATCATGGATGCACATATCTACAAGAAGATAGAAATCGTTGGCACATCAGATAAATCGAGTGACGATGCCATACAAAATGCTTTAGAAAAAGCTTCAAGATCAATACATAATTTAAGATGGTTTGAAGTGATTGAGACACGAGGAAACATAGAAGACGGACAGGTAGCCATGTGGCAAGTAACCTTAAAAGTCGGTTTTACTATGAATTCTTAATAAAACACTTCTTCATAAATCGATACCATTAAAAAAGATAATATAGTTTATACTTTTGGTAATCTTTGATGCCTTTTCTTATCACATTTTTCAAGTAAAATTATGTAGTTTTGTGCGTGATGCAGAAAAAGATTAACATACAAAATAAGAAAGCCCGTTTCCTATACGAAATACTGGACAAGTACACTGCCGGAATTGTACTTACGGGCACCGAAATAAAATCTATTAGAAACAGCAAAGCTTCTATTGCTGAAAGTTTTTGCGAATTTAACGATCGTGGTGAGCTTTTTGTTATTAATATGACCATTGAAGAATATGCCTTTGGGAACTACTATAATCACAGACCAAAAGCAGAACGTAAGTTACTTTTAAATAAACGCGAACTAAAGAAACTACAAAAAGAAGTTCAAAGCACCGGACTTACAATTGTACCGCTGCGTTTGTTTATCAACGACAAAGGTTTTGCTAAAATGGATATCGCCCTTGCCAGAGGTAAAAAATTATTCGATAAACGCGAGACCATTAAAGACCGTGATAACAAACGTAATCTAGACAGAATTAAGAAAGCTTATAAGTAAAAAACCACTTAGATCATACTTAAAATTTTTAAGAAGCGTTTAACAACATATTAAAAACCAAAGGTCTATATTTAGGCTTGATTTTATACCCAATAGAATGAAAAAACTCATATTGTTCGCTCTTTTTAGCGCCCTATCCATTTCATTATTTGCTCAGGACGAAGCTCCAGAAGAAGAAAACACAGCCCCTGATTATACTCAAAATGTACAAACCATAGATAATATTGTACGTACTTTATACGATGTCATTTCAGGAGACCAAGGTGAAGAGCGCAACTGGGATCTTTTTAAATTCTTATTCTACCCTAATGCTAAATTAATCGCTTCGGGAAAAAACCAAATGCGTGAGGCTATGGTGAATTATATGAACCCTGGAGACTACATAAAAAACTCAGGAAAATGGATGGTGGAACATGGTTTTCATGAAAGGGAAATTCATCGCACTTCAAATACCTTCGG
This sequence comes from Aestuariibaculum marinum, assembly GCF_014596975.1. Lineage (GTDB taxonomy): Bacteria > Bacteroidota > Bacteroidia > Flavobacteriales > Flavobacteriaceae > Aestuariibaculum > Aestuariibaculum marinum. Next base: position 737,981 of record NZ_JACVXD010000001.1, read on the forward strand.
CAATATGTCTCAGGTGTTCAGTACCTATGAAGCTTTTAAAAGCAAGGAAGATGAAGAGCCTTTTATGAGAGGCATTAACAGCATTCAGCTATATAATGATGGTAAACGCTGGTGGATATTAAATGTATACTGGGCACAAGAAACCCGAAGAACACCAATACCAAGAACATACTTACCAAAACAAAAATCTTAATACATGTTGAAATTAAACAACGCCTTAAAATGCTCTATCCTAATGAGCATTTTTTTTTCGGCATCTCTGACGTATGGTCAAAAAGCTGAACCTGTTTTTAAAGATGGTGAAGCTCAAATTAATGAAGCATTTAGCAACCCCAGTAAATGGATTCGTCACGATTTATGGGTAGAAACAACTTTTGACTCCGATGGGGATGGTAAACTCGACCGGATGCATGTAGATGTTACCAGACCATCTCAAACAGAAACCGAAGGATTAAAACTTCCCGTTATTTATGAGTCCAGCCCATATTATGCCGGTGTAGCACCTGATATTGACGGTATTTTTTGGGATGTAAACCATGAGTTAGGTGAAACCCCAAAAGATCACGTACATCCGGTAGTTACCAGAATTGGTGAACGTCCTATCATATCGAACTCTCAGATTAGAACCTGGGTACCTCGTGGATACATTGTAGTACACTCTTCATCCCCTGGAACCGGCTTATCACAAGGCTCACCAACAGTTGGTGGCGACAATGAGTCCTTAGCCCCTAAAGCAGTAATCGATTGGTTAAACGGACGTGCAAAAGGCTATACCGAACCTTACGGAAACGAAACCGTTGAAGCGTACTGGTCAACAGGGAAAGTTGGTATGACCGGGACTTCATATAACGGCACCCTTCCTTTAGCGGCAGCGACAACCGGTGTTGAAGGTTTAGAAGTTATTATTCCTGTAGCACCGAATACATCATATTATCATTATTACCGTTCTAACGGGCTTGTACGCTCGCCAGGAGGTTATTTAGGTGAAGATATTGATGTGCTTTATGAATTTATTCACAGTGGTGATGAAGCCAAAAGAGCGCATAACAATCAATTTGTTAGAGATTCTATTCTTAGAAAATATCAGGATAGAATAACCGGTGATTACAACGATTTTTGGGCCGGTCGTGATTATTTAAACGATATGGAACCAATGAAAGCGGCTTTACTAATGTCCCACGGATTTAACGATTGGAACGTGATGCCTGAGCATAGTTACCGAATTTATAAAAAGGCTAAAGACATGGGCTTGGAAACCCAAATCTATTATCATCAAAACGGGCATGGTGGGCCACCTCCTGTTGAGATGATGAACCGTTGGTTTACGCATTATTTATTCGGTATTGATAACGGAGTAGAAAATGAAAGCAACAAAGCATGGATTGTTAGAGAAAACGACAAACAATCTGCACCTACGCCGTACGCCGATTTTCCAAATCCGGAAGCTAAGCCAGTAACTTTGCATTTAGCAAAAGGGAATCCTTCTAAAGGAGGTTTAAGTGCCGACGCTTCAAAAAAACAAGGTAAAGAAACTTTAATTGACGATGTTAATAATGATGGCGCCTCTTTAGCGAAAGCTGAAACTTCTAAAAATCGTCTTCTTTACATTACCCCTAAACTTTCAAAAGATCTTCATATTTCAGGTGTTCCTCAAGTCACTGTAAAATTAGCAAGTAATAAACCTGCTGCAAACTTATCGGTTTGGTTAGTGTCCTTACCTTGGGATGAAGGCAAAGTAAAAATTACAGATAACATTATTACCCGTGGTTGGGCAGACCCTCAAAACCATAAATCTATTAGAGAAAGTGAGCCATTAAAACCGGGGAAGTTTTACGAAGTAACTTTCGATTTAATGCCCGATGACCAAATTATCAGAGCTGGGCAGCAAATCGGATTAATGATATTCTCAAGTGATAAAGAATTTACACTTCACCCAAAACCAGGTACTGAATTAACAGTTGACTTAGATGGAACAACCTTAACATTACCGGTTGTTGATGGTATTGATGGGTTTGAAACTGTAACTAAGTAACAAAGTTATCGTATAAAATTAAAGTAGTTGTTTTAAAAGTGAAAGTCGTCATTCCGAATGAAATGAAGGAATCTTTTGAAATTAAATTTCTGATTAATAAGATTGCTTCGAAATAAAAATTTCTCGCAATGACGTTCTATAATCACTTTTAAAACATCCGCTTTTTATATCTAATTTTTATCCTCTAATAATGGCACAAAACGGAATTCACCAAATTCGTGCTGTTCAAACTCTTTGGGACCTTTTCTAATAAACAAATTCATAATTTGAACATCTTCACCAACAGGAATCACTAACCTGCCTCCTACTTTCAACTGACTCAATAATGGTTTTGGTACAAAAGGTGCTCCAGCTGTGACAATAATACCATCATATGGCGCTTCCTGAGGTAAACCTTTATAACCATCTCCAAAAATAAAACTCTTGGGGCGGTAGCCCAATTCAGGTAGAAACTTACTGGTTTTTTTAAACAACTCCTTTTGGCGCTCAATAGTGTAAACACGTGCTCCTAATTCCAGTAATACGGCAGTTTGATACCCACTACCCGTACCTATTTCAAGAATTTTATCTTCTCGCTTTACATTCAATAATTCGGTTTGAAAAGCTACCGTATAAGGTTGTGAAATAGTTTGATCGGCAGCAATAGGAAAGGCCTTATCTACATAAGCATGATCTAAAAAACCAGAATCCATAAAACGATGTCTCGGTATCTTACCAATAGCCTTTAAAACGGCTTCGTTTTTTATTCCTTTGTCTATTAACACATTAACCAATTGCTGGCGTAATCCCTTATGTCTAAAAGTATCGTTCAATATTTGCTGGTGTTTGTCAAGGCTAAAATTAGTCAAACATTTTAAAGCTGAAAATTATTTTTATAGAATTTCCGCTTAAATAATTCAGAAGAAAATTTTAGCCACGAATAATGATATTCATACTTTAATTATCTTATTTTTGTTGAAAACCTATTACTATTATGCTAAAAGCCGGTGTACTTGGTGCTGGTCACCTAGGAAAAATACATTTAAAACTTCTAAATCAATCAGATAAATATGAACTTGTTGGTTTTTATGATGCCAACGAAGAAAACGGCAAAAAAGTAGAAGCCGAATTCGGTTATAAATTTTTCAATTCTGTCGATGCGCTAATCGATGCAGTTGATATGGTCGATATTGTAACACCTACCCTATCTCACTACGACTGCGCCAAACAAGCCATTGCTAAAGGTAAGCACATTTTTATAGAAAAGCCCATTACCAATACAGTTGAAGAAGCCGAGCATATCCGTGAGCTTTTAGCTGAAAATAAACTAAGAGGTCAGGTAGGACATGTAGAGCGTTTTAACCCAGCCTTTTTAGCCGTTAAAGATGAAATTAACGCTCCGATGTTCATTGAATCGCATCGTTTAGCGGAGTTTAATCCAAGAGGAACAGATGTACCTGTGGTTTTAGATTTAATGATTCACGATATCGACATCATCTTAAGTGTGGTAAAATCAAAGGTAAAACATATTAGTGCCAGCGGCGTAGCAGTGATCAGTAATTCGCCTGATATTGCCAATGCCCGTATAGAATTCGAAAACGGCTGTGTTGCTAACCTAACCGCAAGTAGAATTTCATTAAAAAAAATGCGCAAAGCGCGATTCTTCCAGAAAGATGCTTATATATCAGTTGACTTTCTTGAGAAAAAATGTGAAGTCGTAAAAATGAAAGACGCCCCGGAACATCCTGGTGATTTCGATATGGTGCTTCAAAATGCCGAAGGCGAGAAAAAGCAAATCTATTTCGATAATCCTCATGTTGATAATAACAATTCTATTTTAGACGAACTAAATACCTTCGCCGATGCTATAAATAACGACAGAGCACCGATTGTTACATTACATGACGGCACCGAAGCATTGCGCGTGGCAACTCAAATTATAAACTGCTTTTAATTAAGCATCATTTTATAATCATAAATAGTTTGGTATTATTAATATCAAACTATTTATGTATTTAACAGATAACAAACCCTTTAAAAATGAAACATATTGCAGTTATTGGTGCCGGTACTATGGGCAATGGTATTGCACACACCTTCGCTCAAAACGGTTATAAAGTTAATCTTGTAGATATTAATGAAGCTTCCTTAGAAAGAGGTTTAACGACCATTTCAAAGAACTTAGACAGAATGATTGCTAAAGACGTTATTTCTGAAGGTGAAAAAAGTGAAACGTTATCAAACATCACCACCTTTTTAAGTATTGAAGAAGGCGTAAAACAAACCGATTTAGTGGTTGAAGCAGCGACTGAAAATATCGACTTAAAACTTAACATTTTTAAACAATTAGATAAAACTTGCGCCGAAGAAACAATTCTGGCAACCAATACCTCATCGATTTCTATTACTCAAATTGCTGCAGTAACATCAAGACCAGATAAAGTTATTGGCATGCACTTTATGAATCCAGTGCCTATTATGAAATTGGTTGAAGTGATTCGCGGTTACAGTACCAGTGATGCAGTTACGGAAACCATTATGGAACTTTCAGCGAATTTAGGAAAGACTCCTGTTGAAGTTAACGATTATCCTGGATTTGTAGCTAACCGCATTTTAATGCCTATGATTAACGAATCTATTGAAACACTATATAACGGTGTTGCTGGTGTCTCTGAAATTGATACCGTTATGAAGTTAGGCATGGCACACCCCATGGGACCATTACAATTGGCCGATTTTATCGGGTTAGATGTTTGTTTATCCATTTTAAATGTGATGTTCGACGGATTTAAAAACCCTAAATATGCGCCTTGTCCATTATTAGTGAATATGGTTCGTGCCGGAAAATTAGGTGTAAAATCTGGTGAAGGATTTTACGATTATTCAGAGAGTAGAAAGGCTGAAACCATTTCGGCTCAGTTCTTAAAATAAATTTTCAGCTATTTATAGTTCAATACCATGTCAATACCACAAAACCTTAATCATATAAAATCGAGTTTACCTGAACACGTTACCCTTGTAGCAGTATCGAAAACCAAACCTGTTCCTGACTTAATGGAGGCTTATAATGCAGGACAACGCATATTTGGTGAAAATAAAATTCAGGAGATGGTCGAAAAACACGACATTATGCCTAAAGATATTCAATGGCATATGATTGGTCATGTACAGCGTAATAAAGTAAAGTACATGGCACCTTTTGTGAGTTTAATTCACGGTGTAGACAATTTTAAACTGCTTAATGAAATAAATCGACAAGCGGCCAGGTACCGACGAACCATAAACTGCCTACTTCAAATAAAAATTGCTGAAGAAGATAGTAAGTTTGGAATGACAGCAACGGAAGCGTCGGAAATATTACAATCGGAAGCTTTTTCAGAATTACAAAATATAAAAGTTGTTGGTGTTATGGGTATGGCCACATTTACCGATGACACGGCCCAAATACAAAAAGAATTCACTAGTTTAAAAAATACTTTCGATGTTTTAAAAGCCATTGAAACCCCTAACTGTAAACTAGAAATTATAAGTATGGGCATGAGCGGCGATTATAAATTAGCAATTGACTGCGGAAGTACCATGATTCGGGTTGGAAGTAGTATATTTGGGGAACGAAACTACAACTAAGACATTTCAAGCTTAAAACTTAAGGAGAGTATTTGTACGCGATATTAGACATAGAAACTACTGGCGGTAAGTATAATGAGGAAGGCATTACCGAAATTGCAATCTATAAATACGATGGTCATCAAGTTGTCGATCAATTTATCAGTCTTGTAAATCCGGAGCGAGAAATTCAACCTTTCGTCGTTAACCTTACAGGTATTAATAGCAACATGCTGCGTAACGCGCCTAAATTTTATGAAATAGCGAAACGTATTGTGGAAATTACCGAAGATTGCATTCTGGTGGCTCATAACGCACAATTCGATTATCGTATTTTAGGAACAGAGTTCAGACGTTTAGGGTTCGACTACATTCGTCCGTCTCTGTGTTCTGTAGAACTTTCTAAACAGCTTATTCCGGGGCAACCTTCCTACAGCTTAGGTAAATTAGTAAGGTCTTTGGGAATTCCGGTAAGCGATCGTCACAGAGCTTCCGGTGATGCACTGGCTACACTTAAACTTTTCAAATTATTGCTGGATAAAGACAGCTCTAAAAGTATTATTCAGCAATCTATTAAACTAAATCCTAAGCATCAGCTCGAACCTCGTCATTTAGATATTTTAGCCGATTTACCTTCTGAAACTGGCGTCTATTATATTCATAATGCTGAAGGCAACATTATTTATATCGGGAAGAGTAAAAACATAAAAAAGCGGATTAATCAGCACTTTACAAACACCAATCGTAAATCTAAACAAATACAGAATTTAGTCGATTCGGTAAGTTACGAAACTACCGGTAGTGAACTCGTTGCGCTTTTAAAGGAAAGTGAAGCGATAAAAACCATCAAGCCTAAATTTAACCGGGCACTTCGTCGAACCCGTTTTACGCATGCGCTTTATAGTTTTACAGATGATAACGGCTACATCAACCTAAAAATTGATATTGCCGATGGTCGCAAAAAACCTATTACTACATTTAGCAACAGAGATAGCGGAAAAAGCTTTATAAATCATGCGGTTGAAGACTATAATCTATGCCAGAAACTAACCGGAATTTACCAAACCAAAACCAGTTGTTTTAATTACGATATTAAAGAATGTAACGGTGCTTGTATAGGTAAAGAATCACCTGAAAGTTACAACGAACGTGTTTATAAATTAATAGCAAAAAGCAGCTATGCTAACCAAAACATGGTCATCATTGACAGAGGCCGTGATATTGATGAACGCAGTGCTATTTTAATTGAAAACGGCGTATTTAAAGGTATTGGATTTTTTAATCTAAATTACCAGATAAATAATCTAGAAATTCTTCAATCTATTATTACTCCCATGCAAAATAATAGAGACACCCAACATATTATTCAAAGTTATTTAAGAAAAAATAAAAGATTGAAGGTTATTAACTTTGATTAGATAGCTTCAATCCCTTATCTTTAATTCTATGGATAAACCACAAGATAAAAAATGGCGAACCAAACTTCATGAAATTATCTATGAAGCCGATACGCCTGCCGGAAAACTATTCGATGTGGTTTTGCTCATTGTTATTCTGGCGAGTATTTTATTGGTGATGCTGGAAAGTGTTAAAAGTATTGATAGTAAATACCATAGTATCCTAAATATCTCAGAATGGATTATCACTATATTATTCAGTATTGAATATATAGCCAGAATTATAACCGTTAGAAAACCATTTAAATATATTTTTAGCTTTTATGGTATCATTGATTTATTATCGACCATCCCAAAATATATTTCTCTGTTTTTTGGAGGCATTCACGCCTTGGCGGCCTTAAGAGCATTGCGTCTATTACGTATTTTTAGAATCTTAAAATTGGCGCGCTATTTAGGAGCCTCCTTACGATTACTTTCTGCATTACGTTCAAGCCGTGCTAAAATTTCTGTATTTCTATTTACAGTTGTTATTATTGCAATTATTCTTGGCACAATAATGTATTTGGTTGAAGGTGAGGAAAACGGCTTTACAAACATCCCTAAAAGTGTGTATTGGTGTATTGTAACGCTTACCACAGTTGGTTTTGGAGACATTGCACCACAAACCCCTCTTGGGCAATTTATTGCATCTCTGGTCATGATTTTGGGTTATGGCATTATTGCTGTACCTACCGGAATTGTTTCTGCCGAATACACTAGTCAAAGTAAAAAAGATAAAAAAGAGGAAGATAAAGTAAAACCCCCTTTACACTTAAACACACAAGTTTGTGAAAACTGCTCTACAGAAAACCATAGAGATGACGCCGAATTTTGTTATCATTGCGGTCATAAATTAAACGATGAGTAAATTTTTAATTTCTATAATCGGGCCGACAGCCATTGGGAAAACCGCACTAAGTATTAAACTGTCTAATCATTTTAATACGGAAATTATCTCAGCAGATTCCAGGCAGTTTTTTAAAGAAATGCAGATTGGTACCGCGGCTCCAACCTCAGAAGAATTGGCCGCTGCAAAGCATCATTTTATCCATCATAAATCCATTCAAGACAATTACAGTGTTGGTTCTTTTGAAAAAGATGCACTATCCTGTTTAGAATCCCTTTTCAAAACTCATAATGTAGTTATTATGGTTGGTGGTTCTGGGCTTTATGTAGATGCCGTAATAAAAGGCTTAGACGATTTCCCGGATGTAGACCCTTCCATTAGAGCATCACTAAACAATGATTTAGAAACTAAAGGTCTGCAAACTTTACAGGAACAATTGAAATTATTAGATCCTGTTGCTTATAATACTATTGCTATTGATAACCCACACCGTGTGATTCGAGCACTGGAAATTTGCATTGGTACCGGACAACCCTACTCTTCATTTTTAAATAAAGAAAAAAACAAAAGACCTTTTAAAACCATCACCGTTGGACTAACAGCCGACAGAGAAATTATTTACGATCGTATAAACCAACGCGTAGATATTATGATGAAAGAAGGCTTACTAAACGAAGTTAAAAATCTATTAAAGTACAAAGATTTAAACGCCTTAAATACCGTTGGCTATAAAGAAATTTTCAACTATTTAAAAGGTGAATGGGATTTAGACCTTGCTGTTTCTGAGATAAAAAAGAATAGCAGACGCTTTGCAAAGCGACAACTTACCTGGTTTAAAAAAACCGAAAATGCATTATGGTTTGATTATAAAACCGATGTAAAACAAATTATAAACTCTTGTGAAAAGGAAATGGAAGATTAAGTAGGTCTTACTTCATATCTACAGTACTGTACTTCGCATTGACAACAATATTTTTTCCGCTACTCAGGTTTCCTGTCGAGAAGCTGGATACATTGTTTGGGGTTGTTTTTTTTGGGTGACTAAATCGTGAATGATTACCAACATATTGCAAACTATACTCTACGTTGGGCAACACAATTGTAGCATCACTATTTTGAAGCATTACATTTAAATTAGAAAAGGAATCATCAATTTTAACAATCTTTAAATCTCCAATCGATCCGTTAATAATAGCACTACCTTCCAAATTATCGATAACCACATTAGATGAGTTTGAATTTATCACCAATTGCTTCGCATTATTTATACTAGCCTTCTTTACATAATTTAAATTTAAGTTACCAACATTCCAATGCGTAACCACAACAGGTGAATAAGAAGCATTAATGGAAGTCTGACTCCCATTAATGCTATTAGCTTTAAATTTGGTATATTCTAAATTCGCTTTTAAATTATCTACTGCCGAAGCAAACTCAATTTCACCATGTCTAACATTAACCTTTAATTTTGCTTTTTTAGGCAATTTAATTTTGATGATCTTTTTAACTCCTGACATGGTTTTATCGCTTACCATTTTTTCAATAACCACACGTCTCTCATCAGCCAATCGTTCACGCTCCTGCAGATGTTTTTCACGCTTGGCCATATGCTTTTCTCTTTCCTTCATACGGATTTCCATAGCTCGTTCCCGTTCCTCTTGCTGTTTAGCATAACGTTTTTCCATCTCTACAGAAATTCGTTCGGCATCAGCTTCTCGTTTACTAGCATCACGCTCCATTTGCTCTGCAAAACGCTCACCCCATTCTTCCATTTGTTTCGCATATTTTTTTCCCCATTCTTTTTCAAATTTTTCTCCCCATGCTTCCATTTTCTTTTCATAATCCTTTCCGAATGTTTTTTCAAACTGCTTGGTATATTCCTTTAAATATTTCTCACCATCCTTTTTATAAGCTTCATAATCGAAATGTACTTTACCCACACCTTCTGGCAATACTGGTAGTTCAGGCATTTCAGGTATCTCCGGTAATGGCGGAATTTCCGGAATCTCTGGTATAACCACAAATTTTGGAACTTCCGGCATATCTGCCAGCTCGAATTTTAATTCTTTAATTACGGTATGAATAGCTTCGTTGTCATCTCCTGTACTGTATTTGTATGCCCACACCTGATGCGCATTTCCTTTGGTGGAAATGGTAACCTCACTTTTTGTTGCATCTACATCTATATTCCAGGCTTTTAAAGCTTTTGCTAACTCTTCCTTACTTAATTTTTCTCCTTCAATGTAAGCTTCAATTTCTACAACATCTTTGTTCCAGGTATCAATAACAATATTACTGTAACTGGTATTTAAATTTACTGTAACGTCTTTATCGACATTAATGGATTGCGATAACTTGGTCTGCTTTTCCTGAGCAATCACATGACCTGCTATAAAAAAGCTTAATAGGAAAAGCGCCTTGTTTATAATTGATTTGTTCATTTTTTGATTTTTAGATGGATTGATTTTGATTGTCAAATTCATTTGATAAATTTAATTCCTGTAACTGTGCTCTAAGTCGATATAACAGGTTTAAACGAAATTTTAAATTATCAATTAGCGCATTAACGGTTAATTCACTCGGACCCGAATTGGTTAATTCTTCTGATAAACGCTGATATTCTTTATCAAGCTCCTCCAATTGTTTTACGTAACCATCGAAAAGTTCTTTAGTATCTGGCGTATATTTAATTTTTGCTAATTCTAAATTGATACTTGCCAAATAATAGTCCTCTACTTTTTTAAGACCTGGTGAGACATCTCCCAAAGTTTTAACTTCTGTAGTTGTTGAATTAACCATAGTTCCGGGAGTATTTTCAACTTGTATTTCATTAGAATTATAAAACTTAAGCGTCAAGAAACTGAAACCTAACAGAACAATAACACTGGCTGCTATACCAAACCAATTGTATTTAGGTTTTGATACCGGCATAGCTTGATCTAACTTTTCTAAAAAGCGAGCTTCATGATTTTCAGGCATAGACGCTTTTACAACCTCTTCTTCTCTAAATAAATCTCTAATGTCTCGTGCCATTTTGTTTAAGTGTTAATAGTTCTTGTAATTTTACTTTTCCTCTGGATAGTTGTGTTCGTGATGCTACTTCGGATATATCTAAAATTTCTGAAATTTCCTGATGATCGTATCCTTCTATAAGATAAAGCATCACCACATACTGGTATTTATCCGGTAAATTGCTAATGGCGCGTTTTACATCGCATAATGTAATAGCGTCGTCTACTAACCATTTGTCATCTTGCGGAGCATCAACTACTTTTAAATGGACGTCTTCTAATTCAACCAATTGTTGTTTCTTAGATTTTAAAAAGTCGATACTCTTATTTACGACAATACGTTTTAACCAAGCTCCAAAAGTCACTTCTGCTTTATACTGATGTAATTTTGAAAAAGCCTTTATAAAAGCTTCCTGAACCACATCTTCAGCATCACTGGCATCTTTTAAAAATCGTTTGGCAACAATATACATACCATCGCAGTACTGGTTGTACAACTGCAGTTGTGCCTTACGATTGTTTTGTTTGCATTGTTCAATGATATCGGCTTGAAACATGCTGGTTTTGACTTTTGGTTTAAGTTAGTTCATTTATAAAGACGACTAAAAAGTTAAAGTGTTGCAAAAAACATTAAATATTTTTCTTAAAATAAAACTAAAAGACAGAAATGTGCGTTTGAATTTTTATTAATTATTACTTTTTAAAGTATATTTGATTTTCAAATACAATTTATTTCATGAACATCTTTTTAAAACGCGTTTTAATTCTTTTTTCGATTATTGCCCTAGGTTTACTTCTGTACACTGTATTTGTAGAAAATATTTTCGCTAAACGTCTGAGTCCTAAAGACACAGTAGAATTTAAACTTAACGATTTAGAATTAGAAGTGTTTTATAACAGACCGTATAAAAAGGGACGTGATATATTTGGTGCCTTAGTGCCTTACAATCAGGTTTGGCGTACAGGTGCGAATGAGGCTACCACCTTTGAAACTAACGCAGAATTACATGTAGACGGATTTTCGTTACCCGCAGGAAAATATACCTTATGGACTGTTCCAAAAGACAGTGTTTGGACGGTTATTTTCAATTCGAAACAATATTCATGGGGTGTAAATTCTGAAATGAAACCTATGTGGGACCCTAATTACGATGTGATTAATATTGATGTTCCGGTAAAAAATATTGATTCTGTCGTAGAGCAATTTACAATCGCCTTCGATAATTCTACCGATAACCTGTTTTTAACTATGGCCTGGGATGATGTAAAAATTCAGGTCCCTTTAAAAGAATAATTTCTCAAAAATTAATTCCCTTTTTGTAACTTATACCTTAATTGTTCAATTTTGGTAAAACACAAAACATCGGCGTTACAAGAAAATCAAGGAGTTTCAAATTCTGAAACTACTAACGCTTCTTCTATTGCTAAAATTAAAAGCAACCGAAAAAACACTACTGATGTAGACACTTTATTATCAGGTATTTTAAACCGGGATATTACGATTTTAAGTAAAAGTATTACCCTTATTGAAAGCTCCCTCCCTGAGCACGCTCAAAAATCCAATGAACTTTTAAAAAAATGTTTACCACATGCCAACAAGTCTGTTAGAATTGGTATAACCGGTGTTCCTGGTGTTGGCAAAAGTACCTTTATTGAAGTGTTTGGTTCATTTTTAACTTCAATTGGGAAACGTGTGGCTGTATTGGCTGTAGACCCGAGTAGCAGTATTACTAAAGGTAGTATTTTAGGTGATAAAACCCGAATGGAAACGTTGGTAAAGAATAAAAATGCTTTTATACGTCCGTCGGCTGCAAGCGACACACTGGGAGGCGTTGCACGAAAAACCAGAGAAAGCATTATTCTTTGTGAAGCTGCAGGTTTCGATGTTATTTTAATTGAAACGGTAGGTGTCGGACAAAGTGAAACTACCGTTCACAGCATGGTTGATTTCTTTCTGCTTTTACAACTTACCGGAGCAGGTGACGAATTACAAGGAATGAAACGTGGTATTCTTGAAATGTCTGATGCCGTTGTCATCAATAAAGCCGACGGGGCAAACCTAAACTTGGCTAAATCTACAGCTTCAGATTTTAAAAAAACACTTCATTTATACAACGAAAAGCCATCAGGATGGATACCTAAAGTAAGCACATGCAGTGCTATTGAAAACAAAGGCATAGAAGACGTTTGGTCAATTATTCAGGAATATCTTCAAGTAACTTCCAAGAATGATTTCTTCTCTATAAAAAGAAACGAGCAGAATACATTTTGGCTTACGGAAACTATAAAAAACTCATTAACTAGTTCGTTCTTTAATAATAAAACCGTAAAAAACGAATTAGAACAACAGTTAAAACTGATTGAGAAAAATAAAACCACGCCGTTTGCCGCTGCTGAATATATCTTGAATATTAAGACTAAAAATTAGTTTTCAGTCTTACCAAAACGCTTCAGTAAATAAAGAGACAACTTATAGAACATAAATCCTGAAATAGCACCAAAGGCCAATCCGCAAATAATATCTAACGGATAATGTACCCCTACATAAATTCTACTGTAGGCTACAATGGCGCTCCAAAACAACAGAATAAAAATTAAGTTTTTGTAATAGGGTCTAAGCATTAAGCCTGCAAAAACAGCTGCTGCCATAGAATTTGATGAATGCCCGGAGAAGAAACCATACTTACCACAACGTACAGCAATAAAGCGCATTTGATCCATAACACCATCGGCACGACAAGGTCTAGGCCGTTCAAATGTACGTTTAAATAAATTGGTCACCTGATCGGTAAAGGTGATCATCAAGGCAATTACCACGACGAAGATTAATAAGGAACGTAAGCCAAACTTTTTATATAATAAATACAATAGAATAGCATACAACGGTACAAAGGTTAATTTAGCTGTAATGGCTAACCAAAGTGCATCCCAAGCAGGTGTCCCTAAATTATTTAAAAATAAAAATAACTCGGTGTCTAACTGTATAAGTTTATCGATCATTAATGTGTATTTGGGTTGTTACTAATACTTCGCATTCGTTTGGGATTCGTAATCTTTACTCAACAATCAAGATCTTAAAACTCCGAAACTTAGTTTTAAACCAATCCTTTATTCCTAGCATTAAGCATCGTTACTTGAAAAAGTAAAGGATACGACTGCTACCCTTAACGCGATTATTCTTCGTATTTAGCAATTTCGTTGTCGTAAAAATCGGTAGCTAATTTAATAGCGTTTTCTGTTTCAGTTTCTAATTCTTTTTGATCTTCGGCATCAAACTCTTCGAACCACTCAACTTCATCATTCTCCAGATTTATAATAAATCTAGGAAATTCGGTATGAATTACAAAAATAGCATTCGGGTATTCTGTATTATCGCCAAGTATAAATTTAGGTAGAGACATGGTATATTTTTAGTTATTAGACAAAATTAAGGTTTTCGTTAAATAATTGAACCGAATATATAATAAAATAGCGGCTGTAGTTAATCCAGCCAATAAACCTAGCCAGATTCCAAAACTACCATAAACATCTTCCTTACCCAAAAACCAGCTTATTGGAAATCCAATCAGCCAATACGATATAAATGTTATAATCGTCGGTATTTTAACATCTTGTAAGCCTCGTAGTGCTCCCAAGAAAATCACCTGTACACTATCGCTAATTTGAAAAATCGCAGCTGCTATTAATAGTTTTGACGCGATAGAGACTACTTCGGTATTATCGACCAGATTTTTTACATCATCAAAATCAACATACAATTTAGGTAAATGGTTATGTAATGCGAAAAACATAAGTCCGAAACAAAACGCCAGAATACTCCCTAATAAAAAGATAGAAAACGCAATACGACGTAAATCGATGTAATGTTTTAATCCCTTTTGGTTTCCTACTCTAATCATCGCTGCGACACTAAGACCGGTAGCTACCATAAAGGTCATAGACGATAAATTTAAAGCTACCTGATTTGCTGCCTGCGGATTCTTTCCTAAAAGACCACTTAGCCAGATTGCTGCTGTAAATATGGCGACTTCAAAAAACATTTGCATAGCACTTGGTGCACCAAGATTCAATATTTTCTTCAATTCCAGTTTATCTAAAACAAATAACTTGATTTGAGTCACATATCCGTTAGATTTATTATTCCGTTTTAATAAAAGGTAAATGTAAGCGACCATAACAAATCTGGAAATTAAGGTTCCATAAGCTGCACCAACAATGCCTAATTCTGGAAAACCGAATTTACCAAAGATTAAGAGATAGTTTAAAACGACATTAACCACATTTGCTATTATCGTGGCATACATGGGATAGCGGGTCATAGATAAGCCATCACTAAATTGCTTAAACCCTTGGAATACAATTAAAGGAATTAACGAAAAGGCTACTAAATCTAAATACGGAATAGCCAGTTCTACCACTTCAACCGGTTGTTTCATGAGATACATAAGCGGTTTTGCTAAAAGTAACAGCAAAAACAATATAATCCCTATAACCGTACATAAAAACAAACCATGTTTAAATGATGACTTTCCATCAACAAAATTTTTGGCAGCATCGGCTTCTGCAATTAATGGTGTGATAGCTGTAGAAAAACCAATACCTAAGGACATGGCGATAAACATAAAACTATTTCCAAGGGATACAGCTGCCAGTTCTGCTGTTCCTAACTGACCAACCATAATGTTATCTATAAAACTTACAAACGTATGCCCAAGCATACCTAACATTACGGGAGCCGCCAGTTTCCAGTTGTATTTAAACTCCTTGGTATAGTCTACTAATTTCATACGGCAAAAATAATCTTTACAATCAGCATAGACTAACTTTTAAAAATGATTTTTAGGAAGGATATTTATTAACATTTGTTAATAACTTACATGTCTTTTATTTCATGTAAACCTCTGTTATTTCGTAAATTAGCATCTCCTTAACAGGAACCTCTCACTTAAGAATTTACAGCATATTGAAACATTTAGCTTTTATTTTTATTGGGATTTAAAAAATTTAATACTTCACGTTTCAATATATTAAAGGGAAACTCGCGTTTCCCTTTTTTATTTTATTCAAATTGAATCCAGCTTTAGAAAAAATAAGAAAGCCCGAATTGGATATTTGATGAACTTAATGAAAAACTAAATGATTCACTTTTGTATTCATCTAAATTAGCTGAAGTATAATTGTATGTGTCCTTTGATTTTAAATAACCAAAAGCCCCTATGTTTGCTTTTAATGCAAACTTTGGACCTAAAAAATGGGTAAAACCTGGATGTAATCCAACAAATAAACTATTTCCTTTATCCTTATCCACCTCATCATTTTCAATTCTTTGACGACTATGATTATTGGCATAACTTACACCAAACTGTAAATCGAACAATAAATTTTTATTTAAAGAAAAATACCTCCTAACAAATGGAGAAACAGAATATCTATTTGATGAGTAATCAGATGAACTATTTTGACCTTTAGAATGAGTATAACCGTAGCCTAGACCAAACCCTACTTCCCAATTATCACTTACAAAATATCCAAATTTCGGATTTAGGGTGAATCCATTCCCTTTTCTTTCCGAATTTAAAAAATTTGAGGGATTCTCTGATTTGTGTTGGCATAGGACACACTACCGCCAACATTCCACAAGCCTTTTTTAATGACAAATGGTTCCTCTTTCTCTTGTGAAAAGGTTAATCCATAAACCAGCAGACTTGCAATAAACAGTAATTTTTTCATTGTTATGTTTTTAATGTTAAGCCTATTTGGAATCAAATATGAGTCCAACAGCTTATTTTTAACAACAACAAATTGTTACGTGTTTATTTACAAATTGTAAATTAAAGAAGTAAATTTAATACAAGCTTCAAATTAATAAATAGAAATCAATTTTTTAGCGTCTTCAAATTCTGAAACGATATCGTTTACAATAGTAGCCACAGGTTTTATATCATGAATGAGTCCGGAAATCTGTCCGATTTCTAGTTCGCCTTCTACTAAATCGCCTTCAAACATACCGCGTTTAGCTCTGGCACGGCCTAACAACGTTTTTAAATCTTCAACTGTTGGTGATTGCTTATATAACTCCTGTACGTCGTTATAAAATTTGTTTTTTATCAAACGTACTGGTGCTAGTTCTTTTAGGGTTAGTTGCGTATCCCCTTCTTTAGCATTGACCACCAGTTGCTTGAATGCCTGATGCGCAGAACTTTCTTCACTGGCTACAAAACGACTTCCTATTTGCACACCATCGGCACCTAAAATCATGGTCGCTAACATGGCTTTTCCTGTTGCAATACCTCCTGCTGCAATTAGCGGAATGGTTATTTGTTCTTTAACCATAGGTATTAATGTTAAGGTTGTCGTTTCATCTCTTCCGTTATGGCCTCCAGCCTCAAAACCTTCGGCAACAATAGCATCTACTCCGGTTTCCTGAGCTTTTAAAGCAAATTTCACACTACTAACTACATGAACAACAGTAATGCCACGCTCCTGTAACCAAGATGTCCATGTTTTCGGATTTCCAGCCGAAGTAAAAACGATTTTTACACCTTCGTCCACAATTATGTTCATAATGTCTTCTATGTTGGGATATAACATTGGAACATTTACACCAAATGGCTTATCGGTAGCTTGCCTGCATTTTTGAATGTGCTCACGCAATACCTCAGGGTACATCGACCCTGCTCCTATTAAACCCAAAATTCCTG
Source organism: Aestuariibaculum marinum (assembly GCF_014596975.1). Classification (GTDB taxonomy): domain Bacteria; phylum Bacteroidota; class Bacteroidia; order Flavobacteriales; family Flavobacteriaceae; genus Aestuariibaculum; species Aestuariibaculum marinum. The sequence continues at coordinate 755,596 of NZ_JACVXD010000001.1, forward strand.
CATTACTAGCTGCGGATGCCAACCGCCAGCCACTGTTCCACACCATTCCTGCCTGAACTATTGGATATTTAATCTGGAATAATTCGGTAATTTTATTCGACATTATTGTTTGATGATTTTAAGCGTAATATTTCGTTCTGTTTCCGTTATCTTCATAATATAAACCCCTTTTGATATTGAAGACATGTCAATTTGATTTCTATCTGAAGACACTGAGGTTTCCAACACTAATTTCCCTAACACATTATAAACAGAAACCGCACACACCTGATTGTTTAAGGGTAATTGTACAAACAACTTATTATATACCGGGTTCGGAAAAACCTTTATTTGGTTAACATCGTCCTCATGTGTGGATAACACTTTATTTAAGGTTTCATACAAATCTGGAATACCGTAACCATATTGATAATCAGGAGTGTTGTATTGAAATGCCGACTCACGAACCAATTGCATAATCTCAGCATTCGTTTTATCAGGTAAGGCCTGCCATAAACAGGTTAAACCTCCGGCCAATATTGGTGAACTAAAAGATGTACCACTAGCACTCGCCAAAGCATTATTTTCCGTAATGACGGCGCTTCCTTGCCCCTGTGCTACAACATCGGGTTTTTGGGTAGGTTGCACAGGGCTTCCAACGGAACTAAAATCAGCTATCGTTCCAGAACCATCAACAGCTCCTACTGTAAAAACACCTGGTGCATCAGCTGGTGCATTTACTCCTGAAGAACCTTCATTCCCTGCCGAATTTACCAACAACATTCCTTTTTCATAAGCTATAGTTGCGCCTTTTGTGATGTAAATGGTTTGTCCATCGTATTCAGCTGCCGAATAATTATAATTTAGATTATCGTAAAAGGCGCCGTAACCTAAGGACGTATTAATAACATCAACTCCTAAACTATCCGCGCGTTCGGCGGCTTCAACCCAGTAGCTTTCTTCTACAGGGTTTTCGTTCGGCCCGTCTTCAGTAATGAATAAATAATAGGAAGCATCAGGAGCTGTACCTACAAACTGGTTTTCTACATAACCTGCCATTGTACTTAGTACTAAAGTACCATGATTACTTGATGTATTAGTATAAACATCTACATCTCTTTCAACAAAATCGTAAGTATCTAAAATGCCATTAGCATCTCTTAACCGCTGGAATCCACCAATAGTGCTCACTCCAGGAAACCCGGCATCCATAACCGCCACGGTCATACCTGATCCTGTATAATCTGCCAAATGTAAATTATTGGCTTTAATCATTTCTACTTGATTGGATGAATTTCCGTAAACAAAAGCTGTAGACACAGACTCTAACTTATTTGTTGTTTTTTGTTTAGCTAATTTTGAAGTATTCAAACTTTTATCGGCAAAATCTATGGATTCTACAAAAGGATATGCTATTGGGTCAATTAAATTTTGGATATCGGTTTGACTACCACGAACGTGAACCGCATTAAACCACTTCGATTTTGCCAAAACGGTAATTCCGGTAGCACTTTTAAGCTGACTGATGTAAGCTTCGTTAACAGGAACATCGCGCTCATCTATAGCTACACCATGCCTGTTCTTTCTATCAATTGCTTTTTGGGTAAGTATAGAAATTGGATTATCTAGACTAGCTTGTACATTGACTTTATCGGTAAGATACACCCACGCATCCTGCTGAGCAAATAATGTAGACGAATAGCCCAAAAACAGGAGAAATAGTAGGTAGTTTTTCATTGTAGCAGTAATTTAGTTACTGCAATTTACGAAATTACCCCAGAACCTACCAACTCATCCTTTAAATACCAAGCCACGAATTGCCCCTCAGTAATTGCCGATTGAAATTCTTCAAACTCAACATACAGTCCACTATCAACTTTATGTAATGTAGCTGTCTGTAACGGCTGTCTGTAACGAATACGAGCCATCACCTCCATGGTTTCATCGGTTTTTAAAGCTAAATCTTTACGAATCCAGTGTAATTCCTCATTGGAAACAAATAAGGCTTTTTTTAATAACCCTGGATGCGTTTTACCTTGACCTGTATATATCACATTTTCATCTACATCAGTATCAATTACAAACAATGGTTCAACTGTACCACCAACACCTAAGCCCTTACGCTGCCCTTTGGTAAAGTAATGTGCGCCTGGGTGCTTACCAACCACTTTTCCGTAGTCTACTTTATAATCTAATTTACGAGATAAAAACTCGAGTTTCTCTTCTTCAGACTGAAACTCTGGTATCTCCTCATTGAATATTGGTTGCTCTTTTGGCACTTCTACAATAACACCTTCTTTAGGTTTTAATTGCTGCTGAAGAAAATCTGGTAGCTTCACCTTACCAATGAAACATAATCCTTGTGAATCTTTCTTTTCTGCAGTCACCAAATCTAATTTGGTAGCGATTTCACGTACCTGAGGTTTTGTTAACTCCCCAATTGGAAACAGCGATTTTGCCAACTGCTCTTGCGACAGCTGACATAAGAAATAGGACTGATCTTTATTACTATCTACTCCGGCAAGAAGTTGGTAAACTTCTTCTCCATCCTTTTCAATGGTGCCTTTTCTACAGTAATGTCCGGTTGCCACATAGTCTGCACCTAAACCAAGGGCGATATCCATAAAAACATCGAACTTAATTTCACGGTTACATAATACATCTGGGTTTGGCGTACGACCTTTTTCATATTCCTGAAACATATAATCGACAATGCGCTCTTTATACTGTTCGCTTAAATCGACCGTTTGAAAAGGAATGCCTAATTTCTCTGCTACAAGCATGGCATCATTACTATCGTCCAGCCAAGGACATTCGTTAGATATGGTTACAGAATCGTCATGCCAATTCTTCATAAACAAGCCAATAACTTCATAACCTTGCTCCTGTAATAAATACGCAGCAACGCTTGAATCTACACCACCAGAAAGCCCTATAATAACTCGTTTCATTCGTTTTTTAAATTAACTTATAATATACAAGGTTGAAAACCCATTAAAATCATTTACAAAAAATGAAGGCACAAAGATACGCATAATAATCAATTTCTTTACCCAATTATTATACTCATGAAGTCTGCGAAAAACCATTTTGTTTAATCTTTAAAACAAAATATTAAACTAGATTAACATTTTTTGTTTAATTATTTCTTAAATTTGTTAAACAAACAAAAAATCCTAACGAAAATGAGAAATTTAAAAACATTAAAAGTACTTATGTTATTATTGGCTGTTGTGGTGTTTTCATCGTGTAGTGACGACGATGATGATAACATTCAAGAACCATTAAACATCGTTGAAATTGCTCAGAACACACCAGAATTAAGTCTTTTGGTTCAAGCAGTTATTCAAGCCGATTTAGTAGATGCTTTATCTGCAGATGGTCCAATGACCGTGATGGCACCAACAAACACTGCCTTTTCAGCATTTTTAACTGCCAAAGGGTTTGCTAGCTTATCGGAAGTTCCGAACGATGTTCTAACGCAAATTCTATTAAACCATGTTATAGGTGGAGCAAATATTACGTCTTCTGCCCTAATAGGAAACATGGGATACACGAACACTCTTGCCGATGGACCAAATAGCACAAAATTAAGTTTGTATTATGACGGCACATCAGGAGTGATGTTTAACGGTAGCTCTTCGGTTATAGTTCCAGATATTGTTGCTTCTAACGGTATTATTCATGTTGTTGATGCTGTAATAGATTTACCAACAATCGCTACCTTCGCGACATCGAATGCAGCATTATCGACACTAGTTGATGTTTTAGCTTACGCAGATACCGGAACTCCGACTGTACCATATATTGAAACCGTATCCAACTCAGAAGCTGGACCTTTCACAGTTTTTGCACCTACTAACGATGCTTTTACTTCCTTGTTAGACTTTTTAGAAGTTTCTGCTCTAACCGATATTCCAACAGAAACTGTTGATGCCGTGTTATTACATCATATTGTAAATGCGAACGTACAATCTTCACAGTTGGTGAGTGGCACAGTCTCTACAATTGGAGGTGATATTACAGCTGACGCTTCTGCCTTTACCTTAACAGATGCAAACGGTCGTGTGAGTAATATTGTAACATCGTTAGTCGATATACAGGCCACCAACGGTGTTGTTCACGTGATTGACAATGTGATACTTCCTGATTTAAACTAGTACAATTTGATTAATAGATGAGATAATACAACATATTATCAAGAAAAAGCTCCTTCGTAACGAAGGAGCTTTTGTATTTTAATCGAAATTCTTTTGTTCTTTTAAAGCACCGTTTTCGTAATACTTCCAAACTCCAGATTTTTGCCCGTTCTTGAACTGCCCTTCTACTTCCGGTGTACCATCTAAAAAATAAACCACATACTTACCATGCATTTCTCCATTTAGGTAATTAGCTCTACTAATTAACTTATTATTCTCTGCATAAGAAAACGACTCTCCATCAAGTTTACCTGCCTTATAGGTTTCCTTTTCAGCCATATTACCATTATTATAATAAACAATACGCTCGCCATCCAATGCTCCTTTAGAGTTATAATGCTCCAGAATTAAAAGATTATCGTTATTTTTTTGATAATATTTCCACTCTCCAATATAGAGTTTACCATCCATTTTACCCTCGCTAATCACTTTTCCGGTAGAGGCATAAAACTTTACTTCTGCAATATTTTTTTCAGGATTGAATTGTTTAGTCGCAGTTAGAACCGCTCTGCTTCTAATGTTTTTGTAAAATTTAAAAAGACCTGTTTCCTTACCATGGTTAAATTCACCTTCGTAGCGCAACACATTAGTATCTTCAAAATTTTTCTTCCAGATACCATCGCGTTTACCATTGGCATCGAACTGATTTATGCTTTGCGCAGAAACAATTGAGGTTAAAAGCAAACCTAAGATAGAGTGTAATAATTTCATAATTCTAAATTTAATTATAGTAGATTTTGGGGTTATTGAAATAACTACAAAAAAACGAAAGTATTGTTTTTGCTCTTATTATCAAACAAAAAAAGCTGCCATAAAATTATGACAGCTTTTCAAAATATCTATACAAATGATTATTTACGTTTTTGTTGCATTTGCTTTTGTTTTTCAGCTTCCTCCATCATTTGCTTCATCTTTTGCTGAAAACGGTTCTCCTTCTTAGGCTTCTTCTTATTTTCTTGAATCTGAGCATGAATTTTATCTTCATCAAGAATATAATTTTTAATCACTAAGATAATTCCAATACTAATTAAGTTAGACACAAAGTAATATAAACTTAATCCTGACGCATAGTTATTAAAGAAGAATAACATCATGATTGGTGAGAAATACATCATATATTTCATCATTTTACCCATGTCCGGCATACCTTCCTGCTGTGGTTGTGTTGCCACTTGCTGCCCTGTAGTTAAACGCATATAGAAGAAAATTGCTATAGACGCTAACAACGGGAATAAACTTACGTGATCTCCATAAAATGGAATCTTAAATGGTAATTCTAAAATCGTATCGTAAGACGATAAATCCTCTGCCCAAAGGAAACTTTTTTGACGTAAATCGAAAGCCGAAGGGAAGAACTGGAATAACGCATAGAATACCGGTAACTGAATTAACGCTGGTAAACATCCTGCCATTGGGCTTGCGCCTGCCTTAGTTTGTAAGGCTAAGGTTTCTTGTTGCGCTTTCATTTTATTGTCCTTGTACTTCTCGCGAATAGCATCTAATTCTGGTTTTAACACCTTCATTTTTGCCTGAGACAAGAATTGCTTGTATTGTACAAACGACATGATTAATTTAATCGAAATCGTCATCACGATAATAGCAATACCATATGGTAAGAAGCTACTTAAGAATGCGAAGAATGGTATGAATAAGTAACGGTTAATCCATCCGAAAATCCCCCAACCAAGCGGTACGATTTCATCTAAATTTCTATCGTATTGGTTTAAGATTTTATAATCTGTTGGTCCGTAGTACCAATCCATCGACTGGCTTAACTCACCACCTTTAAGTTGTAAAGGCATTTTAGCAGTAAATGCTTTGGTGTAAACCGTATCGATATCTTCGTTTTGTACTAAATTGCGAGACTCTAAACTTGCCATTTTTATTGGCTCGTCTGATAATAAAATAGACGTAAAGAAATGTTGTTTAAACGCCACGTAGGTTAAATCTTCAGCTGTATCTTCACTTAAATCACGTTGTCCTAGATAATCATCTTTACCATCTTCGTATTCGAAAACCACTTCGGTATAACGATTATCGTAAGAAATACTCTTAGCCTGACGATACGTTTTTAAATTCCAATCTAAATTAATATCCTGAGAACCATTAATAACTTCACTTAATCCTTGAGAACGGATGGTGAAATTCATCATGTAATCACCTTCTTTTAACTCATAACGGTACTCTAAATACTTAGATTCTGATACTTTCAGTTTCATAGAAACCACGGTAACATCACCATTTTTAGTAATAGTTGGAGCAAAAAGTAAATCTTTAGTGTTTAATATTCTGCTGTCGGTTGTTCCGAAGTTGATATTAAAAGAGGCATTGTTATCTTTAATTAAGTAGATAGGATTTCCTTTAAAATCTACAAACTCCTTTAATCTAACTTCTGAAAGATATCCGCCTTTGTTACTGAATTTTAAAGCTAATAAATCGCTTTCAACTAAAGTTTCTTCATTAGAAGTATTAGCTGCAGAATAAGCGAAAGCACCTAATTTATTTTTTAATGCGATTAACTTTAAAGAATCTGAAGCTGATGTTGCTGAAAAATCTTCTGCAGCTTCAACAAACGAAGCTTCCTTTTCTTCTGCTTTTTTCTCAGCGGCTACCTGTTCTTGCTTTGCTTTTTCTTCTGCTTCAAGTTCTTCTGGCGTTGGCTGGTTTTTCCAAAGCATGAACATTAAAATTCCGAAAATAAGTATAAAACCTATTATAGAATTAAGATCTAATTTTTTTTCTTCCATGAATTCTGTTTGTATCTAGATAATATTAAGATTGTTGGTTATTACAACTTCACAACCTTATAGCAATAAGCTATCCAAATATTATTTTTGTGCCATTCTGGCACTTGATGTCTTCTTTTTATGGTTTAAAGCAGCTTTTACAAACCCTACAAATAATGGGTGAGGATTTGCAACGGTACTCTTATATTCCGGGTGGTATTGAACACCAACAAACCAAGGGTGAGTCGGGATTTCAACGATTTCTACCAATCCTGTTTCTGGGTTTAAACCTGTAGCTTTCATGCCTGCTGCTTCAATAGCTTCTTTGTAATCGCCATTAAATTCATAACGGTGACGGTGACGTTCTGAAATGTGTTCAGATTTATAAATATCACGAACAATACTTCCTAATTTCAAGTCACAATCCCAAGCTCCTAAACGCATGGTTCCCCCTTTATCGGTAATGGTTTTTTGATCTTCCATTAAGTCAATTACAGGGTTTGTAGTATTAGGATTCATTTCTGTAGAATCGGCATCGTTTAATCCAAGTACGTTTCTTGAAAATTCGATAACTGCCATTTGCATTCCTAAACAAATACCAAAGTAAGGCACATTGTTTTCACGTACATATTGAACAGCATCAATTTTACCTTCAATACCACGCTCACCAAATCCCGGCGCCACAAGAATACCATCTAAATGTCCTAATTTAACATCTACATTATCCTTATTAATGTATTCTGAATGTACCGACTCTACATTTACTTTTACTTCGTTTGCAGCACCTGCATGAATAAAGGCTTCTAAAATCGATTTATAAGAATCTTGTAATTCTACGTATTTACCAATTAAACCAATGGTAATTTCGGTTTTTGGATTTTTAAGACGCGTTAAAAATTCGTTCCATTTAGAAATATCCGGGGTATCGCTTTGTAATCCTAATTTTTTAAGCACTACACGATCTAAACCTTCTTTCAACATTAAGTTTGGAACATCATAAATGGTAGACGCATCAATAGATTGAATTACCGCTTCTTCTCTAACATTACAGAACAATGCCAGTTTACGACGAATATCTGATGGTAAATCGTGTTCTGTTCTACAAACTAAAATATCAGCCTGTACTCCACTTTCCATTAATGTTTTTACACTGTGCTGTGTTGGCTTTGTTTTTAACTCGCCAGCTGCTGCTAAATATGGTACTAAGGTTAAGTGAATAACAATACCGTTCTCTTCACCTAAATCCCAACGTAACTGTCGCACGGCCTCTACGTATGGTAAAGACTCAATATCACCTACGGTACCACCTATTTCTGTAATAATAATATCGTAATCTCCAGAGTTCCCTAAAATCTGGATACGTTCTTTAATTTCATCTGTAATATGTGGAACAACCTGAACTGTTTTTCCTAAAAACTCGCCGCGACGCTCCTTTTGAATCACGCTTTGGTAAATTCTTCCAGTAGTAACGTTATTTGCCTGGCTAGTAGGTACGTTTAAAAAACGCTCGTAGTGACCTAAATCTAAGTCGGTTTCAGCACCATCTTCCGTTACGTAACACTCACCGTGTTCGTAAGGGTTTAATGTTCCTGGATCGACGTTAATGTATGGATCTAATTTTTGAATGGTTACCCTGTATCCCTGGGCCTGTAATAGCTTTGCTAGAGATGCTGCTATAATTCCTTTTCCTAATGATGATGTAACTCCTCCGGTTACGAAAATGTATTTTGCTGTACTTGTCATGATGCGCTTATAAACGCAGGCAAATTTACAAAATTTAAATAGTTATTACCGAATAGTTTTTTAGTTATTTAACAGCTTATTATTAACAGTAAAAAGAAACCGAATTTCTATTAAACTAAAATCTGATTAAAAATTGTAACAATATTTAAAGGATGCTTAAAATTTAAAGTTGAAAAGCATCAAATTCACATAAATTTAAACATTACAATAACTTAACACACTTATTAGCAACGCTTTAATTGAAAAGAATTATTTTTACAAAACGACTTGTAACCTACTTATTATCAATTGGAAACAACAAAAAATTCAAAACTCATGACAATTGAAAGCACTGAAATCTTTTTAAAAAAGTTTGGTTATAACTTCACTCGTAATACAAATGAATTAATGGTGGCCATGCCTTTTTCGCAATCTATATCATTAGATTTTTCGCATGATGAAACCCTTAACATAACGAATAGATTAAATACCTGGAATTACCTGACAGGATTTATAAAGATGGAGTTGAAACACGCCTTTATTCTAAACCTTATTTTAGGAGTAGTGTTTAGTATAGGATTATCGTTTTACGATTTAAAAATAGGCTTGGCAGTATTTATCGTGTCTGCATTATGGTCTATTTTATGGGCATTAAATTATAAAGCAAGAAGTGAACGCTTCAAACAATTTTTGTTAAAATGGAGTCAGCAGTACTCTAATGTTACGGTTTAGGGTACTGCTTTCTTATGTTTCGGATTAATTCTTCTAATCCGTTAAGTTTTAATTCATACACCTGCGTAAGCATATCGCCTAGTTTTCCTTTCGGAAATCCTTTTTGGTGATACCATACAATATAGTGTTCTGGCAAATCAATTAAATAACGGTCCTTATACTTACCGTAAGGCATCTTGGTATGCGCTAAGTCAATTAAAAACTTGTTATCAGTAAGCATAAAACCTGAGGATTACTCTACAACAATAATATTTAAATTATCGTACTTCACAACATAAACCGCATTGTTATAGTACCCACCAACAAGTTCCTTATTATAAGCAAACTTATTTTCTACATATTCTGTAAGCGGTGACTGGTTAACCGATGTATATAAATTTTCTGAAGTTACCAATCGTAATACCACATCCATTGTTAAGTCGAACCCTTTTACGGCACGTTTATTAGGAGTAATACCGTATTGTTTTTCGTAAGCCTTCACGAAGGAGTTATTATCAATTTCATTGTAACTTTTCGCTGCTGTTGCAAAATGAAAATGAAGGTTAGATAATTGATCGTTAGACACCTCGTCTCCTTCAAAAGCATTGTTAAAGTTTGTTGTTACCAAAGTAATTTCAATTGGTTCAACACCATTCTTTGGTGCTTCCTTTTGGTTTAAAGAGTTTAATAATACGGTAACATTCGATGCAAAACCTTCATTTTGCGTTTCTAAAAACACGTAGTTTTTACCCGGTTTCAATACACTTTGAATATCATCTACCATTACGTAATTAGCATCTCTTCCTTCTTTATCTTTTCTTGAGTAAACCAATCTGGCGTATGTAAACTCGCTCTTTAACTCGTTTGCGATTGCGGTATTTTTGACATCTGAAATAACCACTATATTTTTTGCTGTTGAATCTGCTTTAACGTAGTTTACTATTTTAGATTTCAGTAATTTATCAGAAGGTCTCGACTGAAACACATTATCGTATAACCTTAAATCTGTTCCTATTGGAGAAACAATAGGTGTTTTATAAGGTCGTAATTCAATCGCTGCCTTTTCAAAGGTATTCGATGTTAATGGACCGATAACAGCATCAACCGTTTCAAAATCGTTGTTATTTATAATTCTGGCCACCTCACTAACTTCATGTTTGGTATCGAAAATATCTACCTTTAACGAAACACCTAGTTTTTTTAAAGAATCAACCGCCATTAAAACTCCCGAATGAAAATCTAATGAGGCATTTAAATACGGATCGTTTTTAATGCTGCGTTTGGTATCTGCTACCGAGTCGTAATCCACACGATTTAATCGAAACGGCAACATGACTGCGATGTGTTTGGTGCTAAAATCGGAAATCCTATTCGTTAAATCTACTCGGGTTAACCCATCTGCCGATTCCCCACTCAACGACTTAGAATAAGGTACTTTTAAAATCATACCTTCTTTAAGTCCGGTTTCTTTCAGTCCTGGATTTAAGGTTTCTAATGCTTCCTGATCTAATCCTAATTTTATGTTTAAGCGATAAAACCCTTCTTTAGGTAATACTTTATAATAACTGTATTGCTCGTCGATTGTTTTTTGTTCCTTATTTTCAATGTTTGGAACATATACCTGTTGCCCAACCTGAAGCGAATCACCTAAATTAGGATTCAGTTCTTCAAATTCTTTTAAAGTGATACCAAACTTATACGCCACTCGCCATTTACCTTCCTTAGGCTGTACGATATAAGTGGTCACGGCATCGTTTTCTTTTTCTTTTCTTGTTATTTTATATACCGGAATTTGCAGCTTATCCCCTTTTCGTAAAGGTTCGGCATATAAAAATTTATTATGTTTTTTTATTTCATCTTCGGTAACATCATACTCTTTAGCTAAACTATATAACGTTTCCCTTTTGCTTACACGGTGCGGTTTAAACCCAACCAACTCTTTAGTCTCTAAAACCTCTGGTTTATTAGCCTTAGAAATTGGTATTATTAATATCGTATTAGGTTTTAATTCCTTCTTCGCGTCTGGGTTAAGCGCATATATTTGAGATGGCGTTACATAATATTGCTTCGCAAGTTCCTCTACAGTTTCACCTTTTTTAACCTGATGTGTACTAAAATTTTGTGCGTTTGCTGTATTTATGCCAAATAACACTGCAAAACCTAAAACGGAAAGATGTTTAAACATTTACTCTATTTTTATTTTGTTAAGGATAAGTACCTTTATTTAGATACACTATTTTTCTTTTTAGTCACATATAATATGCCAAAATTGAAAACCAGTGATTAACAATATTATATAAAACTCTTATTATATACGTTTAGTATTTAAAAATAAGATACCGCTAAACTAAAAATATTGTTTGTAAAAATGACAAACTACTGAAAAAATTAATGGTTTGTATCGAATTAACAAACGTAACCCAATACAAACCATTTTATCTAGTTTTTATTCGATATGAGAATTACTCCCACTCTATAGTTGCTGGTGGTTTTGAGCTAATATCATATACAACTCTATTTACACCTTTCACTTTATTTATAATCTCGTTTGATGTTTTTTGTAAAAACTCGTAAGGTAGATTCACCCAATCGGCAGTCATACCATCCGTACTTTCCACAGCTCTAAGCGCTACACATTTTTCGTATGTACGCTCATCTCCCATAACACCTACACTGTTTACAGGTAATAACATCGCTCCTGCTTGCCATACCTGATCGTAAAGTCCCCATTCTTTTAATCCGTTAATGAAAATCGCATCAACTTCTTGAAGAATACGTACTTTTTCAGCAGTGATATCACCTAAAATACGAATACCTAAACCTGGTCCCGGGAATGGGTGACGTCCTAATAACTCAGGGTCGATACCTAAAGTAGCCCCAACACGTCTCACCTCATCTTTAAAGATAGCACGCAAAGGCTCAACGATTTTAAGTTTCATAAAATCTGGTAAACCACCTACGTTATGGTGACTCTTAATTGTAGCTGAAGGTCCGCCAGTAGCAGAAACACTCTCGATAACGTCTGGGTAAATGGTGCCTTGCGCTAACCATTTTACATCGGTTAATTTATGAGCTTCATCATCGAAAACTTCGATAAATGTTTTTCCAATGGCTTTACGTTTTAACTCAGGATCTTCAAGACCCGCTAATGCAGCAAGAAAACGCTCTGAAGCATCTACTCCCTTAACATTAAGCCCCATACCTTCGTACTGATTTAATACGCTTTGGAATTCGTTTTTACGTAATAACCCGTTATTTACAAAAATACAATACAGGTTCTTGCCAATGGCTTTATTTAAAAGTACTGCAGCTACTGTAGAATCTACTCCACCAGACAACCCAAGTACCACTTTGTCATTTCCAACTTTTTCCTGAATCGCTTCAACTGTTTCTTCAACAAAAGAATCCGGTGTCCAGTCTTGGTTTACTCCAGCAATATTTACCAAAAAGTTTTGTAATAATTGCTTACCATCGGTTGAATGATACACCTCAGGGTGAAACTGAATAGCATAAGTTGTTTCGCCTTCAATTTTGTAAGCCGCATTAGTTACATCATTTGTACTGGCTATTAAAACACCATTTGTTGGTAATTCTTTAATAGTATCACTGTGGCTCATCCAAACCTGACTTCCTTCATTAATTCCCGCAAAGAATTCTTCGTCAGATTTTATAAAAGAGAGATTAGCGCGACCGTATTCTCTGGTGTTTGAAGGCGCTACATTTCCACCTGAAAAATGTGCTAAATATTGTGCCCCGTAACAAACAGCTAACATAGGCTTTACACCTCTAATACCGTCTAAGTTTGGGTGTAACGCGTCTTCCCCTCTTACAGAATTAGGACTCCCCGAAAGGATAACTGATTTGTAAGACGCTAAATCTTCTGGGATTTTGTTGAATGGATGTATTTCGGAATAGATGTTGAGTTCTCTTACTCGACGTGCAATAAGCTGTGTGTATTGCGATCCGAAGTCTAAAATTAATACCTTATCGTGTTGCATGCGCAAAAATAATAATAGATTTTATAATGACAATTAGGTGTCTGCTTTTTTTTAAATTAATTAAGCCATTGTTTCCAATATCATCTCAATATCACGCTCGGTGGTATCAGGATTGATGAAACAGAAACGAGAAACCGTTTCGAAACCATCACCAGTTTTCCATTTAGTAGGTGTTACCAAAGCGAACCCTTTTTTATGATTATCGTAGGTCCAGTTGGTGTAATCCTGAGGTTTCCAGCCTTTTCTACGGTATAATACACAAGATAAACTTGGCTCTCTTACTAATTCTAAATACGGGCTTTCTTCTATCATTTTACCAGCAATTTGTGCCAGTTCTACACCACGTTCTACCGCTTCTTTATACTTATCTGTTCCGTGCATAGCTAAGGAGAACCATAAAGGCAACCCTCTAACACGTCTGGTTAACTGTATTTGGTAATCGGTTGGATTAAATCCGTGAGCGCCTTCATCTTTAAAGATATCTAAATACGAGCCTTGTTGCGAGTGGGCTTGTTTTGCTAATTCTGGCTCCTTATAAATTACTGCTCCACAGTCGTAAGGAGAGAATAACCATTTATGTGGATCTATAGTTACACTATCCGCCTTATTAATTCCAACAAATAAATGCTTAACAGAATCGGCTAATAAAGCCCCCCCACCATAAGCGGCATCAACGTGAAACCATAAATTTTCTTCTGCACAAATATCTGCTATTCCATCTAAATCGTCTACAATACCCGCATTGGTTGTTCCTCCGGTACCAACAACTGCAAAAAGTCGCTCGCGTTCCATTGGAGATAAACCATCGATAGTCGCCCGTAATGCTGAGGCCTCTAAACGGTCTTCTGTATCTACTAAATGCACATCGATGTCTGCCACTTTTGCCATCGCTTTAACCGATGAGTGCGCCCCGATAGATGTGATGATTAATCCTTTTTGTCCTTTATGCGTTGTATCGTTAGTACGCCAATTTTCACGTGCCGTAACAATTGCAGAAAGGTTAGCCGATGTACCTCCACTAGTAAAGACTCCAAAAGCGCCTTCCGGCATGCCCGTTAAAGACACAATCCATTTCATGGCTTCATTTTCACAAAATATCCCTCCTGCACCTTCCATCCAGTAAGCCCCATGAATACTTGATGCTGCCGTAATTAAATCGAACATAATAGCCGCTCTGGTTGGCGACGCTGGTACAAACGCCAGGTTTCTCGGGTGATCTACCGGTACATTTGCCTTAGATAAGTGCTCTTTCCATAAGTTAAAGGCATATTCTCCACCAACACCTTTTTCGGTAATGGTTTCTCCTACTAATGCTTTTAACTCTTCATACTTTTTAGGTTTCCCAATAGGGTGCTCAACTTCTGATACTCGTCCAATGACATATTTCATGACGTCTAACGTCATTTCAATAAGTCCCATGTCAATTTTATGCATGCTTACTATTTATAATTTTAAAAGAGAAAATTCCTTATTTAAAGGATTAAGATGTTTAATAAGTTCAGGAATTAACAATTTACCATACTCTAAATAAAACTGAGAGAAATTAGTGTTGCGCTCCTGTAAACTTTGGTTCGGAAATAATTCGTTTTGCAGGTCCGTCATTCTTGACACCTGATCTGCCAATGCTTTTTTCTGTGCTTTTAGCAAACGTTTTTCTAAATGTTCTAAACCTTTAATTTGTTTTACTTCCTGAGCTTTTACTGCTCCTAAAAACGATTTATCAGTTTGTTCTGCTAAAGCATATAAGTCTTCAAATTGCTTTTGAAGTGTTTCTTTTTGTGCTGAAAAATCGATATCTATATTCGATATTTCGCGTACTTTTTTATTGATAAACGTCGATTGCTTTAAAAAGATATCGTTCGTTGAAATATTTAAATTCTGAAGTTTTTTATGCTGACTTTCGGTTTCTACCAATACTGAGTTACGAAGCAACAACACCGGAAACGGTACATTTACTTTATTAAAGAATTGTTTCAACTGAAACCAATATGCCAATTCTCCGCCTCCACCAATGTAACACAGGTTAGGCAAAATGACTTCCTGATATAACGGACGTGTAATGACATTTGGACTAAAACGCTCCGGAAACTCATTAAGTTCCTGCTCTATTTCAGCTTTCGTCCAGGCAAGATTAGTATTTAAAACACTAAACCTTTCGTTTTCAAAAACAATACGTTCACGTAATCCTTCTTTAATGTAAAACACATTAATTTCCCGGGGATTAACTTGAATCGTATAATCGTTATTTACTGCATTTAATTGCTCGCTCGTTTCTGTAACGTTTGTAAACGACGTGTTGTTAAACAATTCTTCCTTTATAAAAGGTATTAACTCTTGCTTTAAAACTTTATCATTAGCATCGATGATAACTAAGCCATAATCTTTAAATAATTCGTTTGCCAAATATCTTGTGGCATCAGCTAAATTATCATGCTCTAAATAAGCCGATTTAAAAAGCTCTTTTAAATACTCTGCATTTTTACTATTACCTAGCTCTAAAGCGAACAGATTAAAAACATCGTCTAAACCGTCGGTAGATAATTCACCGACAGGTCCCTCTGCTGTTCTATTCCATTGTACCTTTTTACCATTAAAATTGAAATAATTGATTTCTTCAAAATCATGGTCTTCGGTTGCCATCCAATACACCGGAACGAAATTATAATCAGGATAGGCTTCCTTTAAATCCTTGGAAAGGTTAATTGCCGACACAATTTTATACAAAAAATACAACGGCCCGGTAAATAAATTTAATTGGTGACCTGTTGTAATGGTAAAGGTGTTTTCTGTTTGTAACGCATCAATATGACTTAAGGTCAACTCTGATGTTTCAACTTTTCTATACTGGTTTTTCAGAGCTTTAACCAAAGTTAATCTTGACTCTAAACTAAAACTTGATGCTTTTTCTTCTATTTGTTCCTTGAAATTATCAAGGTTTGGAAAACGGTTGTAGAACGGTTTCAATCGCGGGTTTTCATCCAGATAATCGCAGATAAGGCTCGAAAAATATCCTGTGTTTTTAAATGAAATACCGTCTAATAACATAGTTTATATTAAAAATTGAAACGCAGTTGCAAAGATATAGTTAATATAGTGGTAAAATCTAAAAATTTCGTTAAGAGTTTTTGTTTAAATTTATAATCTAATACTTTATACCGTGCTTGATTTTCTTTTAACCAGCGACGCCATCATGGCGCTACTAACATTAACCTTTTTAGAAATAATTTTAGGAATAGATAACATTGTTTTTATTTCGATAGCTGCTAATAAGCTTCCTGAAAGGCAACAATCTAAAGCCACAACTATAGGCTTATTACTAGCCATGATTCAACGTATCATCTTATTGTTTTTCGTCACCTTTTTAATTGGTTTAAAAGAACCATTTTACAACCTAAACCTATCATGGTTGCAAATTTCAGTAAGCTGGCAGGCTATTATCCTATTTAGCGGCGGATTGTTTTTAATTTTTAAAAGCACTTCGGAAATTCATGAAAAAGTTGAACTGCCTCATCATGATGAAGACAGTATAAACAAAAAGAAATTGAAAAGTTTATCGCAAGCTCTGGTTCAAATATTACTTATCGATTTTATATTCTCAATAGATTCCATTTTAACAGCTGTAGGTATGACAAATGGTTTACACGAAAACCACAACTACAATCTCATGTTAATGATTATAGCCGTGGTTATTTCTATTTTTATTATGATTGGATTTGCGAACCCTATTCGGAAGTTCATTAACACACATCCCAGTATGCAAATATTAGGCTTAGCCTTTTTAATCCTTATCGGTTTTATGCTAATTACTGAAGCTGCTCACCTGTCTCACACCGAATTATTTGGAAACACAGTTGGTGCCATACCTAAAGGGTATCTATATTTTGCAATCGCTTTTTCGTTGTTCGTTGAGTTTTTAAACTTTAGAATTCAGAAAAAACAAAGAAAATTAGAATAAAGTTGTTTGAGACTCATCAGATTCTTCATCGCCCTCAATGATATCTTCATCAACAACTTCTAAATCATCGGCATGAACCTCTTCTGGTTCCTCAAATGGTAAGGGATCTAACAAATTGATTTGTTTAACCTTGTCTTTTGTTAATTGATTTCCAATTGCTGAAATTCCTTTAATAGCAATAAATTCTTCTAAGTTAACTTCTAAATTCTCTTTTCTGTCTTTACCCCGTTCTTTAACAAACTCCACTTCGGCCATTGGCAACCAATCAGTAGAAACTATTTCTAAGCGTGAATTTTCATGCTCTGGAATAAATGATTCTTCTCTGCCTTCATTTTCAATTAAAAAACGTTTTACGTAATATAATTCACGTTCACCGTTGTAATAAATAGCTGAAACAGGCTTTTTAGGTATCCATTTTTCCAACACAATCATATCGTTATCGAAATGTAGTGTCACCTCAGGGGTAACAGTTTTAACGACACCTTTCTGATTTATAATCAACAATTTGTCTTCACCTCTAAATTCACCTAAAAGTTCACCTCTACCATCAACATTCAAACGCTGAACCGTTTCATCGAACCAGATTTTACGTGGTTTTAATGTTGAAACCCCTTTTTCTTTTAGTTCTACTTTTTTAATGGTATACTTAGTAACCAGGTTCCCTTTAGACTGTCGACCTTTAATTAAAATATCAGCAAAATCGATATCCCATTTCAACTTCTTAATACTTCCAGCTTGTCGCAATAAAATGGTAACCACTTCGGCTTCTCCATTTGGATTTGCAGAGAAATATAATAAAGTTGATCCTTTATTTCCATTAGTTAAATCGTATTCTCGATCTCTGGTAACACTCGTTACATTAAAACGCTTTATGTACGAAGGCCCACCTTTGCCATCTCTGTAAATAAGATTATAAATGGTTCGCTTATCTTTTTTCTTAAATACCGCAACATGAATAATATCCTTACCAACAAAGGTTTTAGAGTCTACCTTAGTCACCATCATGCTACCATTTTTGGTAAACACAATAACGTCGTCTATATCGCTACAATCACACACGTACTCGTCGCGTTTCAAAGACGTCCCTACGAAACCTTCTTCACGATTAACATAAAGTTTGGTATTACGAATAACTACTTTAGTGGCATCTACATCATCAAATGTCCGAATCTCGGTTTTACGCTCACGCCCTTCACCATATTCCTTTTTTAATCTGGTAAAATACGCTATAGCATAATCGATTAGGTGCTCTAAATGGTGTTTTATTTGAGCAATTTGCTCTTCTAAAGCGTCAATTTTTTGTTGTGCTTTATCAATATCGAATTTCGAAATACGCTTAATACGAATTTCTGTAAGTCGCACAATATCATCTTCGGTTACCGCGCGCTTTAAATGTTTTATATGCGGTTGAAGTCCTTTGTCGATAGCTTGAATAACACCTTCCCAGGTTTCTTCTTCCTCGATATCACGGTATACCCTATTCTCTATAAAAATACGCTCCAATGAAGCAAAGTGCCACTGTTCCTCAAATTCCCCAAGTTTTATTTCTAAATCCTGCTTTAATAACTGAACCGTATTATCGGTACTACGGCGAAGCATTTCGCTAACACCTATAAATAATGGTTTGTTATCTTCAATAACGCATCCCAATGGGGAAATAGAACTCTCACAACTTGTAAACGCATATAAAGCATCAATGGTTTTATCTGGCGATAGCCCTGCAGGGAGATGTACCAAAATTTCAACCTGAGCAGCTGTATTGTCTTCAATACGTTTTACCTTAATTTTGCCTTTGTCATTCGCCTTTAATATAGAGTCTATCAGCGATGATGTATTGGTACCATAAGGCAACTCGGTAATCACCAAAGTATTTTTATCTAACTGAGATATTTTAGCTCGAACACGAACTTTACCACCTCTTAAACCATCATTATAGTTTGAGAAATCGGCAATTCCCGCTGTTGGAAAATCCGGAACCAAGGTAAATCGCTTACCTTGTAAATGTTTTACCGAAGCATCGATTAATTCGATAAAGTTATGCGGCAATATTTTTGTTGAAAGTCCTACAGCAATACCTTCGCCTCCTTGCGCTAAAAGCAATGGAAACATAACTGGCAAATTTATAGGCTCTTTACGACGGCCATCGTATGAGGCCTGCCATTCGGTAATTTTGGGGTTGTAAACAACATCGAGCGCAAATTTTGATAAACGCGCTTCGATATAACGAGAAGCAGCAGCACCATCGCCTGTTAATATATTACCCCAGTTTCCCTGGGTATCAATTAACAAATCTTTTTGACCTATTTGCACCATCGCATCGGCGATACTCGCATCTCCGTGGGGATGGTACTGCATAGTGTGCCCTACAATATTAGCTACTTTATTATAACGTCCATCATCCAAATCTTTCATTGAATGCATGATACGACGTTGTACGGGTTTAAATCCGTCTTCTATTGCAGGCACGGCACGTTCTAATATAACGTACGAGGCATAATCTAAAAACCAGTCTTTGTACATTCCCGTAACCCGGGTAATTGTTTCTTGTGGTTCGTCTTGTTCGTTAATTAAATCGTCGCCTTCTTCAATCATTTAATTGTGTTAGTTTTCTTTAGGCTTTCCGCTAAGCGTTACTCGCCCTTTGATTTTAATTTTACGTTTTCTGTTTACTGTACTAGTTGCTTCAACATGTAAATGAGAATAATCTCTTTTTGTTTCGTTTAATTTTTCTGCGATATATAACATTGTATTTTGTTTTTAGGCCTGCTTAACACAGGGAATTATTATTTTTTACAGTGCAAAAATAATTCTAAACATACAATGTCCGTATCTACTTTAACGAAACTTTATCATCATATTCTTAATTTAACCATGAAATAATGATTTATTAATAATTTAAAAGTATGATTATTCAATAATATCTAATTCAACTTTCAGATTATCAATAATAAATTCTTGTCTTGAAGGTGTATTTTTCCCCATATAAAAGGATAATAATTCTTCAATAGACATATTATTATCCAGCATCACCGGATCTAAACGGATATCTTCACCAATAAAGTGCTTAAACTCATCGGGGGAAATCTCACCCAAACCTTTAAATCGTGTAATTTCCGGTTTAGGTTTTAATTTTTCAATCGCGTTAATTCGTTCCTCTTCTGTATAACAATAAATAGTTTCTTTCTTGTTTCTTACCCTAAATAATGGGGTTTGTAATATATAAAGATGTCCTTCTTTAATGACTTCAGGGAAAAACTGAAGAAAAAAGGTGATTAATAATAATCGTATGTGCATTCCATCGACATCAGCATCGGTTGCAATAACCACGTTGTTATAGCGTAAATCTTCTAAGGATTCTTCTATATTTAAGGCCGCCTGCAACAGATTAAACTCTTCGTTTTCATAAACGATTTTTTTTGTAAGCCCATAACAGTTAAGTGGTTTACCCTTTAAGCTGAATACCGCCTGGGTATTCACATCACGTGATTTTGTAATACTACCGGAAGCCGAATCCCCCTCGGTAATAAACAAAGTCGTTTCAAGATTCCGTTCATTTTTAGTATCTCCAAAATGAACACGACAATCTCTTAATTTTTTATTGTGAAGACTGGCTTTTTTAGCGCGGTCTTTAGCTAACTTTCTAATTCCAGACAACTCTTTACGCTCACGCTCTGCCTGTAATATTTTACGCTGAAGCTTATCAGCTACCTCAGGATTTTTATGAAGAAAGTTATCGAGATGTGTTTTTATAAAATCGTTAACATAGGTTCTTACTGTTGGTAAATCCCCCCCCATATCGGTAGACCCTAACTTGGTTTTCGTCTGACTCTCGAACACGGGTTCCATTACCTTAATAGCAATAGCACTTACAACCGATTTTCTAACATCGGAAGCATCGTAATTTTTACCGTAAAATTCACGAATGGTTTTTACAACCGCTTCTCGGAAGGCATTTAAATGTGTTCCTCCCTGCGTTGTGTTTTGTCCGTTAACAAACGAATGATACTCCTCACTATATTGCGTTTTACTGTGTGTTATAGCGACTTCTATATCGTCACCACGCAAATGGATAATAGGATACAACCTGTCATCTACATGTATGTTTTCAGATAATAAATCTTTTAGTCCGTGCTCGCTGTAAAACTTCTCACCATTAAAAACAATGGTTAATCCAGGATTAAGATACACATAGTTTTTAAGCATCTTAACGATGTACTCATTTCTAAATTTATAATTTTTAAAAATGGTTTCATCGGGAACGAAAGACACTTTTGTTCCTTTGCGACGTGAGGTTTCTTCTAAAAATTCTTCATTAGTTAATTCACCTTTTTCGAATTCTGCCGAAGCCGATTTATTGTCACGAGTAGATTCAACTCTAAAATACGTTGATAACGCATTTACTGCTTTGGTACCTACCCCGTTTAATCCTACCGATTTTTTAAAGGCTTTAGAGTCGTATTTACCTCCGGTATTCATTTTAGAAACCACGTCTACCACCTTACCAAGCGGAATACCACGACCAAAATCTCGAACTATTACCTTGTTACCCTGAATAGAAATTTCGATGGTTTTACCCGCCCCCATAACAAACTCGTCAATAGAGTTATCTAGAACTTCCTTTAATAAAATGTAAATACCGTCGTCGGGAGAAGATCCATCACCGAGCTTACCGATATACATCCCTGGACGCATACGAATATGCTCTTTCCAGTCTAACGAACGTATATTATCTTCGGTGTAATTGGTTTCTTCTGCCATAAAATTTCCAGTAAGTTAAATTGAGATTTGATGCTAATATAATACACTCGGTGAAAAAAAGAAACTTCATTTCGACAAAATAATTAACAATATTTAACCTGTGTTTTGTTAAGAACCTCGAAATTAATTTTTTGATTCTTTTTTTAAGGAGACAAATAATATTCCAATGATAACTATTAAAGCTCCAAAGAATTGCAACAAGGTTAATTTTTCGTTTAAGAAAATAGCTGCTAATATAATGGTCGATATGGGGCCAATCCCAGCGACAATAGCGAAATTTGACGAACTTATCATCTTTATAGACATCGACACCAAAAACGACGGAATAACCGTTGCAAAAACAGCTATTAAAAATCCGTAACCATATACCTGCCAAGGAAAACTAAACAGGCTGATTTCATTTATAAATCCGTAATGAATAAAGACACATACACAAGACACTAGCATGGCGTAAGATGTAAATTTCACCACACCAAACTTAGGAATTAACCAACCTGTCCCTACCAGATATGACGCATAAGTTACTGCACTTAGAAAAATAAAGAATCCACCTAAATAAGTGTCATTTCCTGAAATAGCAACTTCATCCCAAAACGCAATAACCACACCTATATAAGTTAACAAAATGGCTCCCGCCTGTACTTTAGTTATCGGCTTCTTCAAAAATATCTTATTAAAAAACAATACGATGGTTGGGTAGATAAACAGAATTATACGCTCTAAACTCGCCTTTATATAAGTCAACCCAACAAAATCAAAATAACTTGCTAAATAGTACCCTACAAATCCAAAAAACACGACCCAAACATAATCCTTTTTAGTTACTGGTAAGGTATTTCCTTTTTTTCTAGACAAAAGAGCAATCACCACATAAAAAGGAAACGAAAACAACATTCGCAACAACAACACACTTATTGCATCAACATCATATTGATAAGCCAGCTTAACCATAACAGCTTTTGAGGAAAATAATACGACTGCCAATATTCCTATTAAAACACCGTAGATAAAGGATTGTGTTGATTTCATCTGCTAATTTCTATTTAATTTCAACCTTTATACAAGATTCATTTCACAAAACGAAGGTAAAACCCAATTTTAAAACAACACGTGGTTATAACAAAATATTACGATGTTCAGATTAGCAAACATGTTGTTAGTCGAAATTTCAAAGCCTGAATTTGACTTTTTTCATAATTTGACACATTCACACATATTAACCCAAAACATGAAAAAATTAGTTTTATCTCTTATTACAGCAACTGTTTTAATGAGTTGCCAATCGAAATATCGGGATGTACCCGAAAGCTATTACCCATTACTGGACAGCGCTTTAACCAAAGCCGACACTAACGCACCGGAAATCTTAAAAGCATTAACCGAGGCGCCAAAACACCAAAAAGAAGGCATGGCGTTTTTAATCAGCTATATGCCAGAACGCGATTTAACCACCTTAAAAGCTGACTTTCTTTTAGAAAATGCCAAATACGCTTATAAAGCCCGTGAACGTTTTCCTTGGTGCAAAGCCCTACCCGATTCCATTTTCTTTAATGAAGTTTTACCCTACACCAATGTTGCCGAAACGCGCGATCCATGGCGTAAAGATTTTTATGAACGTTTTTCAAAATATGTGGAATACGAAACCAACTTAAAAGACGCCATTTTTGCCATTGCCAAACCCATTAACAAGGAAGTTAAAGTAGAATACAATATTAAACGCTCGATTGTTGATTCTAGCCCTAAAGAAGCCATGGCTGAAAACATGGCTACCTGTACAGGATTGTCTATTATTCTAACCGATGCCTTTCGTGCTGTTGGAATTCCATCACGATTAGCAGGAACCGCTATGTGGACCAATATGAAAGGTAATCACACATGGTGCGAAGTATATATTGATAACGAATGGAAATTTATAGAATACTACCCAGACGATTTAAACAAATCATGGTTTTTAGCCGATGCCGGAAAAGCAGACCCAAATAATCCACTACACTGGATTTATGCTGTATCCTACAAACCTACAGGACAATATTACTACGCAGGAAGAGCCAGTAAATTTCTACTGCAAACCTTAGATACCACACTACTGGATTCTAAAACCTTGAAAAGTTTAAAAGAATGGAAAAGAAAAGCCAACGAAAACAATGAAAAACCTTATATACACGGCGTAAATGTTACGCAACGCTATATTGATTTATACAAGGAATCACTTAAAAACATAGCATTAGAGGATGATGAACTTATGGCTGACTTTGTCGTTTTTAAAAGCGAAAACACTTCACAAAGCGATTCACGCTTAGACTGCAGAGTTGATGTTTATTTAGACGATAAAATTGTTGATTTCGGTTACTCTCCTCGCCCAACAGACGACATGAATAAATTCTTAAAAATCAAATTGAAAAAAGACAAAAGTTACAACATTGTGGTGAGTAATATTAAAAATAATATTGAACAGAATTTTGCAATAAAAACTGGTGAAGCACCAACAGAGGAATTCCAATTGATATTAGAATAACAAACCATAATTTTATTATGAAATATACACCACTTGTCATTCTATTTTTGCTCGTAGCATGCGGTAAACCTCAAATTAAAGAAAGTATTCATGTAATTGCTCACGACAAAACAACCATTATTACTAATCCTAAGAAAGGGGTTAATACCTTTACTGAATGGGCAACTTTTCCGTCAAAAGCAGAAGACATTAGAAAAATAACCATGTATCTCACATTAGCTTATCCGGAGCATATGAAAATAGCACATTGGGACTATATGGATCGTGTTAAAATTATTTGTAGAGATGAAAATAACAACGAAAAAGAATTCGAAATAGGACGCATGCTTACCCCTTACGGCAGTAGTTTTAAAGAAGGCTGGAATTACACATGGAAAACCGATGTGACCGACTTCGCGCCCTTTTTACGCGATAGCGTTCAGGTAGCTTATGTACATTCAGGGTATGAATCGCCGGAAACCGGCTGGGATTTAACCATTGGTTTTAAAGTTGATTTCGGTCCAGCGGTTGCTGATTTTGTTTCGGTTACCGATATGTGGGAAGGAAATTTTCAATATGGTAATCCAGAAGATGACATTGAAAATTATTTAAAACCTATAACTATTACTAAGCAAAATGAAGCTGATTTCGGGCGTTTCAGAATACAACACACAGGTCATGGTATGGACCGACCAAGTGGATGTAGTGAATTTTGTAGCCGTTGGCGCGAATTAACTTTTGATGGAAACACCATAGACAAACTCGACTTATGGAAAGAATGTAGCGACAATCCGTTATACCCGCAAGGCGGCACCTGGATTTACGACCGTGCCGATTGGTGTCCTGGTGATTTACAACTTCCAGACATTATTAATACGCCATTAACAAAAAGCAGTCATGTATTAGATTTAAACATGATGCCGTTTACTGCTAACAATATCGATCAGCCAAAGGAACAGATTACCTCTTATTTCTTCCAATACAAAACACCTAACCACACAAACGATGTTGAAATTGAAGAAATTATAGCTCCGAATAGCGACAAAGCTTTCAACAGAGAAAATCCGAAAAGCTTTCACCCGAAAATTAAAATCAGAAATCTAGGAAAAGCACCTTTAACATCCGTTACTATTACATATAACACCGAAGGATTTGATGAAAAAAGTTTTGAATGGGTTGGTAATTTACCGTTTTACGAATCTACGGTGATAACGATTCCTGATAATATCGAATACAAATCAGGTGTTAATCATTTTACTGTTACACTAACACATCCAAACAGCAAAAAAGATGAATGGATCGGAGACAATACTTTAACTTCTGAATTTGACGACATTCCAACCCTACCAACCAATTTGGTTGTTGATTTTTTAACCAATAACAATCCAGGAGAAAATCATTTGACTATAGTAGACAGCAACAATAAAATTGTCTTTGAAAAAACACCAAATCATCTTGAAGTCGCAACGCAGTATTTCGACACCTTAAATTTAGCAGAAGGTAAATACAGCTTAAAACTAACCGATACGGTTGGCGACGGCTTAGAATTTTGGTATAATAGAAAAGCTGGCTTTGGAAGACTTCAGTTAAAAGACATCAATCACAATATATTGCATGCTTTTGAAAACGATTTTGGTAATGAGCAGAACTACACCTTCAGAGTTAGCAAATCTGCCAAAACCGATTTAAACACACCAAAATATTCTGTAACCATTCACCCGCGAATGACAAGGGATAGTTTAAGTGTATATACAACTGCTAACAACGCTTTCAAATTAAAGGTTAGATTAACTAAAGACGGTGTTTTTATTGAAGAGCACACCTTTGAAAATGTTAAAAACTCCCAAACACCTTTAGACGTTAGCCACTTAGAAGAAGGACGTTACGTTATGGAGATCCATATGGATGGCAAACACATTATGAACAGAAGATTTAATAAAATTTAATCCCTCAACTTATTTAATAAAAAAATCCTGTATTGAAGATCAATACAGGATTTTTTATATCATTTAATATTTCTCTACTAAACGTTGAATAAGAAATGCATCACATCACCATCTTTAACAATGTAATTCTTTCCTTCAACTCGCATTTTACCGGCTTCTTTCACTTTACTTTCGCTTCCATAAGCCACGTAATCATCATACCCAATAACTTCTGCTCTAATAAAGCCCTTTTCAAAATCGGTATGAATAACTCCAGCAGCCTGAGGTGCAGTCGCCCCAATATTTACCGTCCAGGCACGTACTTCTTTCACTCCCGCCGTAAAATAGGTTTGTTGATTTAATAATTTGTAAGCTGCTCGAATTAATTTTGAAGATCCCGGCTCTTCTAAACCAATATCAGCTAAGAACATCTGACGCTCTTCGTAATCTTCCAATTCGTTAATATCTGCCTCTGTCCCTACTGCAAGCACTAAAACCTCAGCTTTTTCATCTTTTACTGCTTCACGAACCTTTTCAACATATTCATTACCAGAAACCGCTGAACCTTCATCTACATTACATACATACATCACCGGTTTTTCCGTTATAAACTGAGACGGCTTTACGAAATCTTCGTAATCATCTTCACTAAACTCCAAAGCTCTAACCGATTTCCCTTCCTCTAAAGCAGCCTTAATTTGTAACAATACAGCTTCTTCTTTTTGAGCATCTTTATTACCCGTTTTAGCAGCACGTTTCACTTTATCAAGTTTCTTTTCAACCGTTTCAAGATCTTTTAATTGCAACTCCATATCGATAGTTTCCTTATCGCGAATAGGATTTACATTACCATCAACGTGAACAATATTATCGTTATCGAAACAACGTAATACGTGTAAAATAGCATCGGTTTCTCTAATATTAGCTAGGAACTGGTTACCTAACCCCTCTCCTTTACTGGCTCCTTTTACTAAACCAGCGATATCAACAATCTCTACAGTAGCAGGTAATACACGCTCCGGATTTACTAAAGATTCTAACTTTTCTAAACGTGGATCTGGCACATTTACCACCCCAATATTAGGTTCGATAGTACAGAACGGGAAGTTCGCACTTTGCGCTTTTGCATTAGATAAACAATTGAATAAAGTTGATTTCCCTACGTTTGGTAATCCTACAATACCTGCTTTCATGTATTTAAATATTAGATATAGATATTAAGACTTAGGTCTTCGTTTTTGCGAGTGCAAATGTAACTAATTCCTTCTTCATTTAAAGTATAACCATTTAATATATTTAAAAATTGCTTACACCAAATAAAGAATTTTTATAAAACAAAAAACCCAAGCGAATAGCCTGGGTTTTCATTCATATATACAATCTTTCGATTAATCTTCTGGATGCATAAAGCGTTGCTTAGCTAAAAGTTCTTCTTCGGTTTCCACATGATCGTCATCTGGAACACAACAATCTACCGGACATACCGCGGCACATTGTGGCTCATCATGAAACCCTTTACACTCGGTACATTTATCCGGTACAATGTAGTAAATCTCATCGCTAATTGGTTCCTGCGCATCTTCTGCGTCAACCTCTGTACCATTGGTTAATACAACATTCCCTGATAAACTTGTTCCATCTTTATAACGCCAGTCATCTGCTCCTTCGTAAATCGCAGTATTTGGACATTCCGGCTCACAAGCTCCACAGTTAATACATTCATCTGTTATTATAATAGCCATAACTTTCTCTAGTTCAATTTATTTTAATGTTTTAAAAATGTAAAAAAAGCTTGTTAACTAAGCTTTCAAAAGTCAGTTTTAATCCCTTAAATAAAAAGCGATTAAAAAACGTGATTCATTACATTTTCCTAACTTTGCAAAGCAAAAATAAAGCCAAAACTATTCATAACCAAATTCAGAATGAATTTACAGCAAAGAATTAATGCTTTTGTAAAATTAGGAGATTTTATACGTCAATTTTCTAATGATACAATCGAAAAACAAGATACTGTTGAATTGAACGATGTATTTTTCGACGGATTTAAACATCAATTAAAATTAGCCGAAGAGCACAACGGTTGGTTTACCCCTGAAAACATTAGGTTTGCCTTAAAAGGATGGAGCGATTCCTTAACCTTAGAAAAATTAAACACCTGGCTAAAACCTTATAAGTTAGAAAGTAATTCTCAAAAACAAGTCGCCATTATCATGGCTGGAAACATTCCATTGGTTGGGTTTCATGATTTCATAACTGTTTTAATTACGGGGCATAAAGTATTAGTAAAGCAATCATCGAACGACAAGCATCTGCTTCCCTATTTAGCTAAATATTTAGAATTTGCTGAACCCGGTTTTAAAGGTTTAATAACTTTTACAGAAGATAAAGTTGAAAATTTCGATGCCGTTATCGCTACAGGAAGCAATAACACGGCGCGCTATTTTGAATACTATTTTAAAAACAAACCATCTATTATTCGTAACAACCGAAATTCGGTTGCCGTATTAACGGGTAAAGAAACCGATGAGGAGCTTTCAAATTTAAGTGAGGATATTTTTAGATATTACGGTTTAGGTTGTCGCAATGTATCGAAACTATTTATTCCTAAAGGTTACGATTTTGATGCCTTTTTTAACGCGATGTATAACTGGCATCCTATTATAGAAAAAGCAAAATACGCCAACAATTACGACTACAACAAAGCCGTGTATTTAATGAGTGAATTCGATATGCTTGAAAATGGCTTTTTAATGATAAAAGAAGACCAAAGCTATGCCTCGCCTATTGCTACTGTTTTTTATGAATATTACGACAGTATTGAGCAATTGAAAGAAAAATTAGTAGCTGATGAAAAACAAATTCAATGTGTAGTTGCTAAAGGATTTAGTAAAAACGAAATTGCTTTTGGAGCGACTCAAAAACCCGAACTTTGGGATTATGCGGATAGTGTCGATTCTGTTGAATTTTTATTATCAATTTGACGAAAAAATTATTGAATTTTCAGTACTAAATATTCAATTAATTAGCAACTTTGTATCTTTAAAATCAACAACTCTACAACAGAAATGAAAAAACATAATTTTAGTGCTGGACCAAGCATTTTACCACAAGAAGTGTTGCAACAGGCAGCCAATGCCGTAATTGATTATAATAACGAGGGCTTATCTTTAATTGAAATTTCACACAGAAGCAAAGCTTTTGTTGATATCATGGAAAATGCTAGAGCCTTAGTTTTAGAGTTATTAGGCTTAGAAGGTAAAGGGTACAAAGCATTATTTTTACAAGGTGGTGCTAGCCTTCAGTTTTTAATGACCGCAATGAACCTTTTAGAGAAAAAAGCGGGTTATGTTAATACTGGAGCTTGGAGTGGAAAAGCGATTAAAGAAGCCCAAAAAATTGGTGATATTATTGAAGTAGCGTCTTCTGGCGATGCTAACTTTAACTATATACCTAAAGGATTTGAGGTTCCTTCAGATTTAGATTATTTACACTTAACTTCTAATAATACCATTTTCGGTACACAAATTAAATCGTTTCCTACTACATCAGTGCCATTAGTATGTGATATGAGTAGTGACATTTTCTCTCGTGTATTAGATTTTACACAATTCGACTTGATCTATGCAGGAGCTCAGAAAAATATGGGACCAGCAGGAACAACGTTAGTTGTTGTTAAAGAAGAACTATTAGGAAAAGTAACACGTACACTTCCTACGATTTTAGATTACCAAAAACATATTGGAGCAGGTAGTATGCTAAATACACCACCTGTATTTGCTGTGTACACATCTATGCTAACCTTAGAGTGGCTTAAAAAAGAAGGCGGTATCGCAGCAATTGAAAAAGAAAATGAGAAGAAAGCAACCTTAATGTATTCTGAAATCGATCTTAACCCATTATTTAAAGGATTCGCTGCTACAGAAGACCGTTCACCAATGAACGCTACCTTCAACCTGGTAAACGAAAACTTAAAAGAAACATTCGATACTATGCTTAAAGAAGCTGGTATTAGTGGTGTTAATGGTCATCGTAGTGTTGGTGGTTACAGAGCTTCTATGTATAATGCATTACCTATAGCTAGTGTTCAGGCTCTTGTAGAAGTTATGAGTGAACTTGAAAACAAAGCTTAAGTTAAAAGTACAGGCTAACAATAAATAAACTGAACAATTAAAGTTTCCGATTGTAGGGAAACAAAAAACAAATAAAATGAAAGTATTAGCAAACGACGGTATTTCAAAAAGTGGTATTGAAGCGCTTGAAAAAGCAGGTTTTGAAGTTATTACTACTACCGTAGCTCAAGAACAGTTAATAAATTATATTAACGAAAACGAAATTAGTGTTTTATTAGTACGTAGTGCTACCACAGTACGTCAAGACCTTATCGATGCGTGTTCAAGCATTAAAATTATTGGTCGTGGTGGAGTTGGTATGGATAATATCGATGTGGAGTATGCTAAAGGAAAAGGGATTTCTGTAATTAATACACCTGCAGCGTCATCGCACTCCGTTGCTGAGTTAGTATTTGCTCATTTCTATGGCTTAGCACGTTTCTTACATAACTCTAACAGAGAAATGCCTCTTGATGGAGATACTAAGTTTAAAGCCTTAAAAAAGGCCTACGGTAAAGGTGTTGAGTTAAAAGGTAAAACTTTAGGTGTTTTAGGATTTGGGCGTATTGGTCAGGCGACTGCAAAAGTAGCTTTAGGAGCAGGAATGAAAGTAATCGCTTTCGATCCGTTTATGGAAAAAGCTAACTTAGAATTAGAATTTTTTGACGGACAAAAAGTAAATTTCGAAATCAATACAATTTCTAAGGAAGACGTTTTAAAACAAGCCGATTTCATTACATTACACGTACCAGCTCAAAAAGACTACGTTATTGGAGCTCCAGAATTCGAATTAATGAAAGATGGTGTATTTATCGCTAACGCTGCTCGTGGCGGTGTAGTAGATGAAGTTGCTTTAGTAAACGCTATTGAATCTGGAAAAGTTGCTGGTGCTGCTTTAGACGTTTTTGAAAAAGAACCAACACCAGAAATTCAATTGTTAATGAATGCGTCATTATCGCTAACACCTCATACAGGTGCTGCAACTAACGAAGCTCAAGATAGAATTGGTGTGGAATTAGCTGAACAAATTTCCAGCATTCTGAAATAAAAAATTAATGTGACCTTTAGGTTATATTTGAGTCCTATACATATGTATGGGACTTTTTTTTGTACCTTCAAAAACCAATTTTATTTTTAATCTAAAAATCTTAAACAATATGTCGGGTATATTAGACTTGCTAAACAGCGATATAGGAAAAACAATTATTAATGGTGTCTCTAATCAAACCAATCAGTCAGAAAGCAAAACTCAAGACGTCTTAACCATGGCGTTACCGGTTTTAACCCAAGCTATGAGACGTAATGCTTCTACCCCAGAAGGTGCAGAAGGATTATTAAGCGCTTTAAACAGTGGTAAGCACGACGGTAATATTTTAGATAATTTAGGGGATTTGTTTAATGGAGGCGTCGATGATCATGTTATGCAGGACGGAGGTAAAATTTTAAACCACGTGCTTGGAAGCAAACAACAAACTGTGGAAAGTGCTTTAGGAGCCAAAGCAGGCATTGACGCAGGTTCGGTTGCACAAATTTTAAAAGTTGCCGCACCAATTTTAATGGGGCTCTTAGGAAATCAGGCCAAACAACAAAACGTTAGTAATTCGGGAGGTTTAGAAAGTCTCTTAGGTGGATTAATAGGTGGAAATTCAGCAGAAAGTGAACAAAGTTTCTTAACCTCAATTCTTGATGCCGATGGTGACGGAAGTGTTATAGATGATGTTGCCGGCATTTTATTAGACAGCGATAAAAAGAAAGGCGGTCTAGGTGGTATGCTAGGCGGGCTTTTCGGAAAATAAAACATGTGTTTATATTTCTTTAAAAATAAAATGCCTGCCCCTGTCGTCAGGCATTTTTTTATTGTTAAACCTTGATTAAGAATTCATTTAAACATTCAGTTTTTGTAATTTTAAGTCAATAATTCAGACTGATATACAAACGGTTTTAAATTACATCTTATGAGAACACTACTTTATATAGTACTTTTTTTCGGATTTCTGGTAGGATGTAATACTACAAAACCAGCTGTTACGTCTAACAGTAACGAGCAACAGGATGCGACTAAACTTAGCGATACAGTTACCATTGCTAACGATGATTTAGAATATGAAATTATAATCATTGAACCCGGATTCAACGCTTGGTTAGTGAGCCGAGCAAAACCAGAAGGTTTCTATTCGCAACAATATTTAGAAAATAAAAACCGGCTTTATGTTACCGAATGGAATAGCAGAGTGCTGCAGCCCCAGCGCTACAATTCCAATTTGTACGAAATACAAATCGATTATCAGCCTCAAATCGATTACGGCTACGAGGTGAATTACAAACTTTACAACTATTTCATCTACTTTCAATTAACCTACAAGCAACAATTAGCTGGTTTTGTTCCCAGAATTTAATTGCTTTAATTACATTTGTTGTACAAGATTGTTATGGTACAAAAATTTAAAGAACGTTGGCAAATACAACATAACTGGCAGCTACTCTTTCCTATTTTAGGAGTGCTTATTCTGGCGTATTCTGCATTTAAATTATCATACATCTTCATTAAAGAATCTCATATTGCTTTCAATCTAATTTTAAGCGCTGTTATATATGCTCTTCTTTTAAAATTTGTACTCTTTACCTTTAAGAAGCTAGAGAATAAATGGAAGGTAAATTACCGGTGGGAATTTATTCGTATTTATATTGTTTTTGCCGTAACAGGATCGTCATCTTTATATGTAAGCAAACCATTAATGAAGCTTATCGGGATTACTAAAGAAAATCTTGGTACTACACTATACTGGATACTTTATATCGTCATCGGACTTATTTTTTATCAAATTTTATTAGTTTCTATTGGATGGTTCTTTGGTCAATTCGAGTTTTTTTGGACCTTTGTAAAAAAATTATTGAGACGTATCGGGTTTAAGCGTTTTTTTAGCTAGTGAAACAATCAGTTAGGATAAATATTATTTTCAGAACAATAGCATTGCTTTTAGTCATTTCGCTATTAAAGCCTGCTGTATTTGAGTTTGCTCACCTCTTTGCGCATCACGAGCACGATATTTGTAAAGGTGAAAAAACAACACATCTTCACAAGCTGGATACCGATTGTGATTTTTACAAGTATAAAGTTCATCTTCAATACACATTCAATCTTTTTGAATACCGTATTTTTACGCCTAAAGAACAAACTCCTGAAGTTGTTTCTCAGTATCAATTTTTAAGTGATTATCAACGTCTTCAAACCGCATTACGAGGTCCTCCTGCCCTAATTTAATAATGAACAAACACTGAACAAAAACATCAGTGACAAGATACTATTAAATTATAAAGCCCTTAAAGGGCATTAGAAATACACTTAACATGCGATTATTATTAAACACATTGCTGCTTTTAGCAATGACTAATGTATTTGCTCAAAATTCATTAACCGGACTTGTTTTAGACAATTCTACTAATGAAAAGTTAGCATTTACCAACATATATTTATCAGACCTTGAAAAAGGAACGGTTACGGACGAAAATGGAAATTTCAATTTAGAAAACCTGCCATCAGGAAACTATAAATTAGTGATTTCAATTTTAGGTTACGAAACCAAATCCATAAACATTAACATACCCAATCTACAATATATTGAAATACGCTTAGAGGCTTCGGCTATTGAAATGGAAGACATTATTATTTCTACGCCTTTTCATAAATTACAAAGTGAAAATGTTATGAAAGTAGAGCGTGCCGCTGTAGAAGATTTAAACGCCAGTGGTGCTGTAAATTTAACCGAAGGAATAAGCAATATCGCCGGAGTTGAAAGCGTAACCACCGGATTAAGCATTGGAAAACCCGTAATTCGTGGTTTAAGCTCCAACCGTGTTTTGGTATATACTCAGGGGGTGCGTTTAGAAAATCAGCAATTTGGTAGCGAACACGGACTGGGTGTTAGCAGTAGCGGTATTGAAAGTGTTGAAGTTATAAAAGGCCCGGCATCACTACTTTATGGTAGTGACGCACTTGGAGGTGTACTATACCTAAACCCAGAAAAATTCGCGCCTCAAGGCTCATCCAGTGGCGATATTAGCGGCAATTATTACAGCAATACCCAAGGGTTTAATACCGGTGCAGGATATAAAGCTTCTGAAAATAATTTTAAATTTTTGTTCAGAGGAAGCCTTACCGAGCACTCCGATTACGACACAAAAGATTATCGTGTGACAAATACACGATTCACAGAGCAGGATTTTAAAGCTGGAATTGGATATCAAGCCAATACCTTTAAAACAGAATTTAGATATAACATGAATAACTCTAAATTAGGTATTCCCGAAGAAATCGGAGTTCAATCTACTTTAAAAACACCATTACTTCCGTATCAAAACATCACAAATCATGTATTTAGTTCGAAATCTACAGTGTTTTTTAACAACTCAAAGTTAGACATCAACTTAGGTTATATTTACAACGACCGTAAAGAGTTTGAAGACGAGCACCACCATCATGATGAAGATGAGGAAGCACATGAGGAACACGAAGAAGAGGAACATGAAGATGAAGATCACCACGATGAAGATCATGATGAAGATCACGAAACGTTAGTGCCGTCACTTCAAATGAAATTGAAAACTGCCAATTACGATGTGAAATACACATTACCTGAATTCGGAAAATTTGAAACCATTGTAGGTATTCAAGGTATGAATCAGGAGAACACCAATTACGGTGAAGAACAGTTAATACCTGATGCAACCACCAACGATTTTGGGGTAATGGCAACATCTCACATTCACTTTGAAGCTATTGATATTCAACTTGGTGCCCGTTACGACAACAGAAACATCAGTGTTGTTTCCGGCTTAAACAGAGATTTTAACAGTTTTAACGGTGCCTTAGGTTTTAAAACTGATATCTTTAAAAACCTTACCGCACGTGTTAATTTCGCCTCAGGCTTTAGAGCACCCAATTTAGCCGAATTAACCTCAGATGGTATTCATCATGGTTCAAACCGTTACGAGGTTGGTAATGCCGATTTAAATAACGAACAAAACTTCCAAACCGATATTGCTTTAGAGTTTAAAAATGAGCATGTCGAATTTTTTGTCAACGGATTCTACAACAAGGTCAACGACTATATTTATTTATCACCGAACGGAAATACAATAGACGACACTCCGGTTTTCGATTATATTCAGAATGATGCTAAGTTATACGGTGGTGAAGTTGGAGTACACATACACCCACATCCTATCCACTGGCTACATATTGAATCGAGTTTTGAGACCGTTACCGGAAAGCAAGCTAATGATGATTATTTACCGTTAATTCCGGCTAATTCTTTAAGTAATGTACTTAGAGTTGAATTTGAAAGACCTTGGCTTAAAAAAGCATATACGTTTGTAAAACTGGCAAGTACCTTTAACCAAAATAATGTAAGCACTTTTGAAACCTCAGCCGATGGTTACAATCTGCTAAGTGCCGGACTGGGCGGTAGCTTTAATTTATTTAAAAATGAAGCCACTCTTAGCATTTCAGGTACGAATTTAACGAACAAAACTTATATAAATCACTTGTCGCGTTTAAAACCCGATGGTATATTTAATATGGGAAGAAATATTAATATTGGCCTGAAGTACCAATTATAGTTCACAAAAAATCCCTTTCTGTTTAGAAAGGGATTTTTTTATTTTGAATCTTTAGGTTTCTTTTTTAATACATAGGTGTACAACCACATTAATGTAAAGGTAGGAATAACATCTAACCCCGGTAAAGCTTCTTCAACAAAGTTTACTACTCCAGCCACTTTTCCCGCCTTACCTTTATATAATTTGGTCATTAACCAACCCGAAAGTGGTGCCCAGACAATATCTGAAAACTCCCCTATGCCGGGAATTATAAATGATACGTAACCAACGGCATCAAATAGAATACCTAACAATAATTTTTTGTATTTACTCATTAATTTTACAGCGACTTTAAATGTTAGAAATCAAATTACATTTTAAACATTTCAATACTTTCTATCCAAAACATCTTAGATGCAAAAAACTGAAGTCTTGTTTGTATCACTCGATCTGTTTTATCTCTTGGTGATTTAAAAACAAACCCTGCTTTTGTATCATTAAAATCTAAGGTATATTTTTCATCAAAGTGTTTTGCTTTATCTGTAAAAAATGAAACAACTTTATCTTCATACGTCCAATTTCCTTTCCCATATTTCTTTACCGCTGGTTGATTCCCCGAGTTAATTTTATTGTATGAATGAAAAATAAATGTTCCGTCATGATTGAGCATTAACGTATAAACAATTAAATGGCTTTCTTCTTTCCCTAGTGTGAACTCATATTTTCCTACCAACACATCATCTTGCCCCAATACGTTTAAATGAAAAGCGAAAATTAAAATACATATAATTTCTTTCATAATTATGGTTTTTCTTTAATGCATCAAGAAATATACCACAAATTACTTCCCTATTAACTTTAAAAACTCGTTTCTGGTTTCTATCTTTTCAAACTGTCCGCGAAACCCAGAAGTTGTTGTCAATGAGTTTTGCTTTTGTACACCACGCATCATCATACACATATGCGACGCTTCAATAACCACCGCCACACCTTGCGGTTTTAAGGTATCATTTATGCAGTCTAAAATTTGTTCCGTTAGGCGTTCCTGCACCTGTAATCGCCTTGCAAAAACATCAACGACACGTGGTAATTTACTTAACCCTACAATATGTCCGTTAGGAATATAAGCGATATGAGCTTTTCCAAAAAAAGGTAATATATGATGCTCACAAAGTGAGTATAACTCAATGTCTTTAACAATAACCATTTCGTTGTAACTCTCTTCAAACATGGCTCCTTTAAGAATTTCAACCGGATCCTGATGATAACCCTGTGTTAAAAACTGCATCGCTTTTGCGGCGCGCTCAGGGGTTTTAAGCAATCCGTCACGACTGGTATCTTCTCCTAAATCGCTAATAATTTTATTGTAATTATCTTTGATTCCCTCTGTAGTTTCGTCGCTATATTCTTCAAATGATTTGTAATGCATTTCATTTTTTTTAGTAGAATAAAGATATAGCTTAAATCGCATTTAGCAATAAAAAACAATTCTTAATTGTACAGAACGCCTTAAAGTAGTAAATTCACGGCTCCTATTTCACACACATGATTCAAGCGAAAAACATACATAAATTTTATAACGATTTAGAAGTCTTAAAAGGTGTTGACCTACATATTAAAAAAGGAGAAGTGGTGTCTATTGTTGGAGCCTCTGGCGCGGGTAAAACGACACTTTTACAAATACTAAGTACTTTAGATAAAGCTTCTTCCAAGGAGAACTATCAATTAACCATTAACGGTATTGATATTAGCAATCTTAAAGATAAAGCCTTAGCTAAATTTAGAAACGAACACATTGGTTTTATCTTTCAGTTTCATCAACTCCTTCCTGAATTTACCGCTTTAGAAAACGTATGCCTGCCTGCTTTTATTAAAGGCACAAAAAAAGCAGATGCCGAAAAGCGTGCGAAAGAACTACTTGACTTTTTGGGTTTATCGCATCGTTACAATCACAAACCAAGTGAACTTTCTGGTGGAGAGCAACAGCGTGTTGCCGTAGCTCGTGCTTTAATCAATAATCCGGATTTAATTTTTGCCGATGAACCTTCTGGAAATTTAGATAGCGAAACAGCTGAAAACCTACACAGCTTGTTTTTTAAACTACGTGATGAATTCGGTCAAACCTTTGTTATTGTAACGCATAATGAAGAATTAGCTAATTTAGCCGACCGAAAGCTAGTCATGGTTGATGGAAACATTACCAACCAATAACATAAAAAAAAGAACATATAAAAAAGGCTTATTGTATTCCAATAAGCCTTTTTTATAAATTTTAATCATAAATCTTAATACCCGAACGGATAGTTCTTTCCTAGAATAGTAACCATTTTAGTATTGTAATTTAATTTGATGTCTTCAATACCAACTACATCAATATCTAAAATACCTGCCTCAATACTTCTTGGTAATAATACAAAATGTAACGACTCTTCGACTGTTAACGTATAATCTACACCTTTTGAACTCGTTCCGCTTTGCATACCATCTAGGGTATATTCATCATCCCAGATATTTAAAGGCGTATCACTTCCTGCAACCCAGGTCCTGGTAGAATCTTCGGTGTAATCAATTGTAGCTCCAGTTGAAGTGGTTATTTTACCATTAGCAATAGTAACGCTATACTCTAGATTTCCATCTGTGTTTTCTCCTAAATTTTCAACAACATGCGTACCTTCTACCTTAAAATCTTCATGATAATAATTAGCAAATGTCGAGGTGTGTACACTACCTTCAACACCATACCAATTAGTTGATACAATGGTTACAACACCTTTGCGTGTAATACCGTCTTTACACAATACACCTGTACCATAATCTACGGTAATTGTTTTTGGAAAGGTTGTAAAATCCATTGGCTCAACAGTAATAACAGGACCGTCAATTTTTGTTTCAGATAATTTTGATGTACTTGATGCTGTACTTTCTGAATTTAAAACGGCATCAACGCTATTGTTTCCAACATCTTGAAACACCTTGTTAACGGTTGAATATTCAGTTAAGGCATCAATTGCTGAAGCTGTATCGATGGTGTTTTTAACACTTTCTTCATCACAACTTACAAACAAAAAAGCTAAAATTGGGACAATAAGTTTTTTCATAATTCAATGTTTTGATGGACTAATTAACATTATAAAATTTAATTCTCACAAAAAACACATCAAAATATTGCATTTCAAAGTTATTTTTTTGCGTTTCATCGATAAATAAAGTTATAAAATACAATTTTCACACCCTGGTTTTAACATATTTATAATAACCTTATCAGGCATTAATTGGTATTTTTGACTTCGATAAAAACTAAAATTTCATTTTATATATTGAATTCATCTGAACTTAAAGAATTTCTTAACGCCAAGGTTGAACAATACAACAATCCTAAGTTTATTGAGAGCGACCCCATACAAATTCCACACTTGTTTTCTAAAAAAGAAGATATTGAAATTGCTGGTTTTTTAACCTCAACCATTGCCTGGGGAAACCGAAAAAGCATTATTACTAATGCTAATAAATTGATGGATCTGTTAGGGCATTCGCCTTATGATTTTGTAATGAATCATTCCCAAGACAATCTGGAAAAACTAGCTCCTTTTGTTCACCGCACCTTTAATGGAGATGATGCTATTCAATTTATCAAATGCTTAAAACATATTTATACCAAACACAATGGACTGGAAGCTCTGTTTGCCAAACATGCTGAGCATAATTCTATGCAATCATCTATATCTGAATTTAAAAAATCCTTTTTTGAAATAGACCATTTACAACGTACACAAAAGCACGTAAGTGATCCATTGAAGAACTCGGCCGCAAAGCGCATAAACATGTATTTAAGATGGATGGTTAGACCAAACACTACAGGAGTAGATTTAGGTATTTGGAAAAGCATTACACCCGCTCAATTATCTTGTCCGTTAGACGTGCATTCTGGTAATGTGGCTCGAAAATTAGGAATATTAAATAGAAAACAAAATGATGCCAAAGCGCTACTGGAATTAGACACGGCATTACGAAAATTAGATCCTAACGACCCTGTAAAATACGATTTTGCCTTATTTGGCTTAGG
The DNA here is from genome assembly GCF_014596975.1 of Aestuariibaculum marinum. Classification (GTDB taxonomy): domain Bacteria; phylum Bacteroidota; class Bacteroidia; order Flavobacteriales; family Flavobacteriaceae; genus Aestuariibaculum; species Aestuariibaculum marinum. The sequence continues at coordinate 795,833 of NZ_JACVXD010000001.1, forward strand.
TGTATTTGAAGGCTTTTAAAACTATAAATCATAATAAAACTCACAATTCTATGACAAAACTCTTTACCCTGCTCCTTTCTGTTTCTGTGGTTACTGCGTTCGCACAAAACAGAAAAATCCCAACAGACACTACAGTCGTTACAACCGATACAGCAACCATTAACGGAAAAAGCTTTCAGTATACGGCTACAACAGGAACACAACCGGTTTGGAATGCCGACGACGAACCAATCGCAACTTTATTCTACACCTATTACGAGCGAAAAGATGTAAAAGACAAAGCGAACAGACCATTAGTCATTTCTTTTAATGGCGGACCAGGATCTGCTTCGGTTTGGATGCATATTGCTTATACCGGTCCTAAAGTTTTAAATCTTGACGAAGAGGGATATCCGGTGCAACCTTATGGTATAAAAAACAACCCGCATTCTATTTTAGATGTGGCCGATATTGTTTATGTAAACCCAGTAAATACAGGGTATTCAAGGATGATTAAAAACAAAGATGGAAAACTCCCCAACAGAGATACCTTCTTTGGAATTAATGCCGATATTAAATACTTGGCTGAATGGATTAACACCTTTGTGACTCGAAAAAACCGCTGGGAATCCCCTAAATACCTTATTGGAGAAAGCTATGGTGGCACGCGCGTGATGGGCTTAGCGAATGCTTTACAAAACAGCCAATGGATGTACTTAAATGGTGTTATTATGGTCTCTCCTGCCGATTACAAGCAATACAACACCGGGCAACCGGAATACTCGGCTTTGAATTTACCGTATTACGCAGCAACAGCCTGGTATCACGACAAATTACCTTCAGATTTACAACAAAAAGATTTATTAGAAGTTTTACCTGAGGTTGAAAATTTTGCTATTAACAAATTAATGCCGGCCATTGCAAAAGGCGGATTTATCTCTGAGGCTGAAAAAAACAGTATTGCTGAACAATATGCAAAATACTCAGGGTTAAGTAAAACAGCGATTCTTCAAAATAACTTAGATGTACCTACAAATTTCTTCTGGAAAGATCTATTACGTGATGAAAATGGACATATTATTGGTCGTTTAGATTCCAGATATCTAGGGTTAGATAAAAAAGATATTGGAGTAAAACCTGATTATAGCCCGGAATTAACGACTTGGAATCATGCCTTCACCCCGGCTATTAACTATTATATCAGAGAGCATCTTAAATTTAAAACCGACATTAAATACAATATGTTTGGTAATGTACACCCTTGGGACGATAGCAACGATAACACAAGAGATGGCTTAAGACAAGCTATGGCACAAAACCCGTATTTAAAAGTTTTAGTACAATCAGGATATTACGATGGTGCGACCACATATTTTGGAGCGAAATATACCATGTGGCAGATTGACCCTAGCGGTAAAATGAAAGATCGTTTTGCGTTTAAAGGGTATCGTAGCGGACATATGATGTATATTAGAAATGAAGATTTAAAAACAGCTAACGATGATTTGCGTGAGTTTATTAGCAACTCATTATCCAACGGAAAAGCTGCTAAATATGAAGTAGATTAGTAAAAGCTAACTTTAAAAGAAATATAAAAAGCGATTGATGATTTATAACTTATCAATCGTTTTTTTTATCTAAAAACTCTATAAAACGAACAATTACAAATTATTAAATAGAATGATTTTAAATATTGAACTTTAATTTACATTGGTAACATTAGAGTAACTAATTCTTCATTTAAAGCCAATATTCTAATAACACTATTGCATGAAAATCAGGATAATTTTGGAGAAAATTAATCCACTAAATCATTTTCAAAATGAAAAAAACCATTGCATTAACGCTTTCCTCTTTAGCGCTTTTAACATCATGTAATAACGATGTTACCGAAGACTTTGCCGTAAATAGTTCTTTTAAAGTAAAAGACAAAGAAGACATTAAATTTGTAGACCGTTCGGTTACACCTAACTTTTTAGCTTTAAAACCGGAGTTTAGTAATATCTCGGTGACAACTTTATTGTCATCTGAAGACGTTTTACAACAGTCTCCTGAATTCGTTTACGGAAGTATGGCTGATGGAGCTGGTCTTATTAAAGAAAACAACGGTAAGTACACCTTAATTAACAATATAGAAGCCGATTACTCCATTGCTAGAATTACTCTGGACAAAACATTTAAACCTGTTCGTGGGGAATATATCTTAAATGCTGAAGCTACAGCTAATACAGCTCAATGTTCTGGTTCGCTTATTACTCCTGAAGAACATGGTTTTGGTCCTTTATACTTATCTGGTGGTGAGTGGGGAGGCTCTTCTAAAGGAGTGTTTTTAACCGATCCTTATAAAAAAGAAAAAGATGCCAGCTCTTTTGAAATGTTACAAGCTTTCGGACAGTGGTCTACCGAAAATGCGGTTGTAATTGGTAAAGATGCTTACCCAGGAAAAACCGTTGCTTTTATTGGAGATGATCATTCAGATAACAGTATTCCTTCTGGTCAGTTAGGTATGTATGTTGGTAATCATGGTGATTTATTTGGTGGCCAGTTATACGGCTTAAAAGTAACTGATGAGAACATCAATTTTGAAGCTGAAATGGTTGAAGGACAAGCTTACCCTATGGAGTTTGTTCAGTTAGACGAAACCAACATCGATTTATTAGATGCTGAGTGTAAAGCTAAAGGTGTTATGGGATTCTCTAGGTTAGAAGATATTGACTGGAGACGTGGTTCTTCAGCAAACAACAGAGAAATCTACTTCTGTGTTACTGGTAGAATTAAAGATGGCTTAAGAGGAAAAGGTTCTCTATATGGTCGTGTGTACAAAGTGGTATTAAACGAAATCGATCCTACAAAAGCAGGAACGATTACTTGTATTCTAGACGGAGACTTAGACGAAGGAAAAGCGAAAATGTTCCACAGTCCAGATAATATTGTAGCAACAGAAAACTTCATCTATATTCAAGAAGATCCTAACGGGTATTTTGATGGTCCAAACAGACAACACTATGCACAATTATATCAGTACAATTTAAATACAGGTGAATTAAAAACTGTTTTAGAATGTGATCAAGATGCTGCGGCAGCTCAAGGCTATGGAGCTACAAACAGAACCTGGGAGCTTACAGGTATGATAGATGTATCTGATGTAGTAGATAAAGAAGGGACCTTCTTATTAATCACTCAAAATCATGGTTGGGTACCAGCTGATGGGTCTTCATTTACCGATCCTAATGCCAACCCTACACCAGCCTCTAACGAAGGTAGTATGCTTTATTTAATTCAAGGTTTAGACAGATAACCAATGCAAAATATCAAGTTATTTATAACAAAGGCACACGTATTTAGCGTGTGTCTTTTTATCGTTTTTATATTTTCCTGTAAAAAGGAAAACACAACTAATTCTAATCATATAGCACCACTTGAAGCTTTAAACCAGTATTACTCAAAAAATTTAAGACGGTGTATCTCATATGTAGATACTTTAGCCAAGTCACAGAATAAAGAAAGTGCTGAAAAAAACTATTTACAAGCTCGTAAATACTTTAAAATATGCGAACCTATTCTTGCTTTTGCCGATGCTGAAAATTACAAAGCATTAAATCAGCCAAATATTTTAAAAGTAGAAGAAGAAGATGCTACCGACATAAAAATCATGAATCCATTTGGGTTTCAAGTACTCGAAGAAACCCTTTACGATGACAACTTTGATATTCATACACTACAAAACATAGCTTCAAAAACTAAAAGTCGTTTGGAATTGGTTTCTAACAACTCTCAATTAAGATTTAAAGATTATCATGTTCTTTGGTTAGTTCGCGATGAAATTGCTCGTATTGCACTAACAGGAATTACCGGTTTCGACTCCCCTGTTTTAGAACAATCCCTAAAAGAATCTGAATTTGCTTATCAAACTATTGCTGAAATATTAAAAATATACGAAAGTCATTTCACTTCTGAAGAATTAATGACCTCCTGGCAATCTGAACTACAAGCTACACAACAAAATCTTGATGCTTCATTTTCAAGTTTCAACAGATATAATTTCATAAAATACCACACTCACAAACAACTGGAATTAATAGTAAAAACAAAAAAAGACTGGAACTTAGAATTTCCTTACGAGCTGGCTTTTAATAACGATATGACCTCGTTATTTTCAAAGAACACGTTCAATTTAAGTTATTTTTCTTCAGAACAATTCGATTCTCTTCCTAAAGCTAAAATTGAATTGGGACAGAAGCTTTTTAACGAAAAAGCACTTTCTAAAAACAATGCGATTAGTTGTGCTACCTGCCATCAAAAAGATAAATACTTTACCGATGGATTAACTATTTCTAAGGGGGTTACAAGAAACAGCCCTACGCTTCTATATTCTGCATTACAAAAAAGCTTTTTTTACGATAACAGAGCAGGAAGTTTAGAAGGACAAATTGTTGCGGTAGTAAATAATAAAAATGAATTCCATAGCGATTTACAACACTTAGAACAAACTGTAAGCAATAATCAGAAATACGTTGAAGCCTTTAAAGAGGTTTATAACGATAGTGTTTCGCAAGATTATGTTCGTAACGCCATTGCCACTTATATACGCAGTTTAACACCGTTTAATTCAAAGTTTGACAACAATATTAACGGTAAAGAAAACACCTTAACAGCCTCCGAACAGCGCGGATTTAATTTGTTTACCGGCAAAGCTAAATGTGCCACTTGCCATTTTCCTCCAACATTTAATGGAACCGTACCTGTTTTATACAAAGAAAGTGAAATGGAATTGATTGGTGTCCCACAAACTAACGATACTATTAATGCTGAAATTGATGATGATTTAGGCCGCTTTACGGTATTTAATACAGAAGAAAAAAAGCACTTCTTTAAAACTTCAACCGTACGTAATGTCGCTAAAACAGCACCTTATATGCATAATGGCGTTTATACAACATTAAACGACGTAGTTGATTTTTATAACCGTGGAGGCGGCATAGGTTTAGGAATGAATATCGAGCACCAAACACTTCCTCCTGATCCCTTAAACCTGAATCAGCAAGAGATTACAGATTTGATTGCTTTTATGGAAAGTTTAACTGACGAGCTATAAACTGACTCGTTAAATCATAAAAAAATCCCGTTAGACATCTAACGGGATTTTTTATTCACTTATTTTGTTTCTAACCCTTTAACCAGGCTTCACGAAGTTTTACCTGTTGGGCTGTAGCGTCTTCTTTCTCCATAATACCTTCCCCCGTAGTATAAGATTGTATTGTTGTAGTTTTTAAAACCACATCTTCTCCATTTCTATCCAGAATGACTTCAATCTCTTGCCCTGGATTCCAGCTAAACATTAATTGTAATATCTGATTAGCGTTTTGCATGGTTAATTCTGTTCCGTTTACAGTTTTTAAAACATCACCAGGTTGTACACCATTATCATTCCAGAAACTATTGTCTTTCACCGCTTCACTAAAGAATATTTTTCCTGCTTGTGGGTCTGCAGAAAAAATTAAAGCTCCACCATTAAACACATAGTTAGTTGGGATTTCGCCTTCACCTAATTCTAATCCTACTTTATTTAAAAACATATTATAATCAATTGGTATATCTCCAATAACATGACTATTAAAAAATTCACCTAACGACGGATAAGTCATAGCTACAATTTCGTCAATTAACTTATCATCCTCAAAAGGTTTGTCTTTTCCGTACTTGTTTGATAACTCTTTCATTAACCATAAAATGCCACGCTCGCCATTACTCTCTTCGCGTAACATAATATCTATACACATGCCTATTAAGGCACCTTTTTGGTAGACGTTTAAATATTGGTCTTTGTATGGATCCTTTAACACATTCTCACTCATAATGGTAAAACTCATGGCGTCATCCATAGTTTTAGACATTTGAATTTTTTGAATGATTTTATTGTAAAAATCGGCTTCACTAACTAAATCCTGATTCACCTGAAATAAGGTTGCAAAATATTCGGTTACCCCTTCATACATCCATAAATGTTTAGAAAAGGTTGGGTTATTATAATCGAAATAATGTACATCTTCAGAGTGTACGCTTAATGGTGTTACAATATGAAAAAATTCATGAGAAACCACATCAATCATACTCTCGGCTAATTCTTCATCACTTGAAGCTTCTGGCAGCACCACAACAGTTGATGTATGATGCTCTAAAGCGCCATAACCTTTTGGTGATTCTGGCAAGCCTTCAGATAAATACAAGAAAATATCGTAACGTGGTGTGGAGTTAATATCTCCTAAAAACGTTTTTTGAGCTTTCATCATTTTAAATATGGTCTCCTTTAACGATTGGGCTGAATGCACTTTGTTTGGCGAATACACACTTAAAACAATTTTAATATCACCGACCTGAAATTCTTCAACACTCAGGTTTCCATAAAACATTGGGTTATCAGTAATATCAAAATAACGAGAAGCAAAATAACTCGTTGTTACAAAACGACCATCTTCACTGGTTTTAGTGGCTACTTGCTCTAAGGCTGAGCTTCTGGTAAAATTAGAAGGCGCCGTAACATCTAATTTGTATTGGTTACTTTTTAACGAATCAAAATACCCTATAAAACCATGTAAATTCAATACATCATTGGTTTGCTCTATGTTGGTACCTGCAGGTGAAAAAGGCTGTTCGTTTCCAATGCCTCCTACTTCTTCAATATCAAAGGTATCGTTAACCAAATACGTAATTTTATCCAACTTCTTGGCGTTATCGATGGTCCAGGTATTTTCATCTGTTTTTACTACAGGCATTTCATTACCATCATAATCGAAAGCTTTAAAATCATCTACATACTTCCCAAAGTCGCTTACTGAATAAGTGCCTTGTATAACTCTTGGCAATCTATACGTTACAGTTTGTGTGGTAAAACGTCCTGGATTTATGGTTACCGGAGCCTTATCGTTAACAACATGCGATAAATTAATAAAGGTTTCAATCGGGGCATTTACAGCTAAATCGCTACTTGATTTTTTTGATGTCCCACAACTAGCCATCAAAATAGCCGCTAATAGGGCGGTTATAGGTTTGGTATTCATTAAAGTTGATTTTTATTTAATTTTTATAAGTGACGACCAAATTACAATTTCTGTTACACAATAGGCTCATAAGGTTTTGTTAAAATGATGATTTACGTATATTCGCCGCATGCATAATCCACTGATAAGTATATTAACGCCTTTCAAAAATACAGAACAATACCTTACAAACTGCATTGAATCTATAATAAATCAGAGTTACACCAACTGGGAACTACTTATTGTAGACGACAATTCTACTGATGGCAGTTATTCTCTGGTAAGGTCATTTGCCGAAAAGGATTCCCGAATAAAACTCTTTAAAAACACAGGAAGTGGTATTATTGATGCCTTAAGATTGGGATTTAATGAAAGTTCGGGAGATTACATCACCCGTATGGACAGTGATGATTTAATGCCCCAAAACAAGCTTGAAGTGTTATTAAACAATCTTTTAGAACATGGAAAACAACATGTGGCCACGGGCTTGGTTAATTACTTTTCAAAAGATGGCATTAGTGATGGCTATAGTAAATATGAAACCTGGCTTAACGGTTTAACTAAAACTGGAGATAATTATAGTGAAATTTATAAGGAATGTGTGATTCCTTCGCCTTGTTGGATGATTCATCGTGAAGATTTTATTAATTGCGATGGGTTTAACCCAAATCGCTACCCTGAAGATTACGATTTAACCTTTCGGTTTTATAAACACAGCTATAAAATTATTCCCTGCAATAAACTCCTGCATTACTGGCGCGATTATCAAACACGTACTTCCAGAACACACGACAACTATGCTGAGAATACCTTTTTAGATATTAAAATGCATTATTTTCTAGAATTAGATTACGATAAAAACAGAACTTTAGTGGTTTGGGGCGCCGGATGGAAAGGTAAAACCATTGCCAAAACATTGCTTAAAAAAAATATCCCTTTTGAGTGGATTTGTAATAATCCTCAAAAAATAGGAAAGCACATCTACGATCAGGAAATGAAACCATTCCGGCATTTAGAACATATTAAACAACCGCAAAGTATTATTACGGTGGCGAACCCCAAAGCGCAAATCAAGATAAAAACGTATTTTGAAAATCAACAGATGTATCCCATGAGCGACTATTTTTTCTTTTGTTAATTCAGTTTTATCATCTTGAATTTTCAATTACAAAAAATTCCTGTACTTTTATGTACTTTTGAATCTATATAGAAAAGTATGCAGTTTAAACACCCCGAACTTCTTTACGCTTTATTTTTACTGCTCATCCCTATTATTATTCATTTATTTCAACTTCGAAAGTTTCAAAAAGTTGAATTTACTAATGTGGCCTTTTTAAAACGTGTTACCATTGAAACCCGTAAAAGTTCACAAATAAAAAAATGGCTGGTATTACTTACCCGGCTTTTGCTTTTAGCCTGTATTGTGTTGGCTTTTGCCCAACCATTTACTTCAAACTACGATAATTTTAAAACGAAAAAAGAAACTGTTATTTATTTAGATAACTCATTTAGCATGCAAGCTAAAGGTAGTAATGGTGAACTTTTAAAGCGCGCCGTTCAGGATGTGATTAGCAATGTTCCTGAAGATGAAACCATATCCATTTTAACCAACGATAATACGTTTAGAAATACAACGATTAAAACCGTTAAAAACGATTTACTAAAGCTAAGTTACAGCGCAAATAGTTTAACCCCGGATGCGGCTTTACTAAAAAGTAAAACCTTATTTAGCAAACAAAACGATGTGTTAAAAAATCTGGTTTTTATTTCTGATTTTCAGCAAAACGAATCTACTTTCAGTCCTGAATCGGATAGTTTAACCAATATCCATCTGGTGAAATTAAACCCGGTGAATACTAATAATATAGCAATTGACAGTGCTTACATCTCGGAAAGCAGCGCTACTGCAATTTCATTAAAGGTGACTTTATCAAATAGTGGTGACACTATTGACAACTTACCGATTTCTTTATTTAATGATGACAAATTGATAGCGAAAACTTCGGTTGCGATTAATGACAAAGCTGAAACTACATTTTCACTTCCCGTAAATGAAATTGTAAATGGTAAACTAACCATTGATGATGCCAGTTTGCAATTCGACAATACGCTATACTTCAACATTAATGAAACCGATAAAATTAAAGTTCTGGCAATTAATTCAGGAGACGACAATTTTTTAAAACGCATCTATACCGAAGATGAATTTACTTACACTTCAGTTTTAGAAAATCAACTGAATTATAACGACATTGAGCAACAACAACTCATTGTTTTAAATGAAATAAAAGACATTCCCAATGCTTTGGTAGCGGCTTTAAAATCATTCACTAACCAGGGTGGGGCTTTATTAATTATCCCATCAGAAGAAGCCAACCTAAATTCTTACAACGCTTTATTGGTTAATTACGGATCTCAGTTTAATTCAGAAATTAAATCTGAAAAAAGCATAACCTCCATAAACTATGCGCATCCTCTATATAATAATGGCGTTTTCGAGAAACAGGTGAATAATTTTCAATATCCTAAAACAGAACGTTTTTTTGATATCTCATTAAATAATGGATCGGCGGCTCTTCAATTTGAAGATGGCAAACCGTTTCTTCTTCAAAACAAAACAGCTTATATATTTACTTCGGCTCTAAATAGTGATATCTCGAATTTTAAAAATTCACCACTCATTGTTCCAACCTTGTATAATATTGGAAAATTCAGTTTACAACTTCCAAAAATCTATTACACCATTGGGCAAGAAAATACGTTTGATGTAGCAACCACTCTTCAACAAGATGCGATTTTATCTTTAGTAAAGAACGATATTAACATCATTCCAAGACAGCAATATTTTAACTCGAAGGTCACAATCAGCACCTCCGAAACACCAGAGACAGCAAATATTTATGGGGTTATGAATAAAAAAGAGTTATTGAAAAATGTAAGCTACAACTACGATCGAAATGAAAGTAACCTGACTTACATGCCCTTAACCCCATCAACTAACATAACGGTAAGCGATTCGATTACAGAAATATTCGATAGCATAAAAAGTGACACAAAAGTTAATGCCTTATGGAAATGGTTTGTTATTTTTGCACTAGCATTTTTGATTATCGAAATGGGCATCTTAAAATACTTTAAATGAACATACTTATAAAATCTGCCACCATTATAGATCCTCGAAGTGAGTTTCACAATACAACTCAGGATATATTAGTTGAAAATGGTGTCATTACCAAGATTGAAAGTAACCTTACAAATCCCGGAAATTACCAAGAAATAGCGCTAGAGAACCTTCATATTTCACAAGGTTGGTTTGATAGTAGCGTGTGTTTTGGCGAGCCTGGTTTTGAAGAGCGCGATACCATTGAAAACGGACTAAAAACAGCTGCGGCTTCAGGGTTTACCTCGGTAGCCATGAACGCCAACACCCATCCCGTAATAGACTGTAATGCCGACATTACTTTTGCAAAAGCAAAAGGTGCAAACCACGCTACAGCCTTATTACCAGTTGGTGCGTTAACGGTAGAAAGTAAAGGTGTGGATCTTGCTGAATTATACGATATGAACACGGCCGGAGCCGTAGCATTTTACGATTATAAAAAATCGATTGCTAATCCGAACTTAATGAAAATTGCTTTGCAGTATGCATCGAATTTCAACGGATTAGTTCTTTCGTTCCCTCAGGAAGACAAAGTTGTTGGTCAGGGAGTGATGAACGAGCATGTAACAAGTACACGATTAGGTTTAAAAGGAATTCCAGCTTTAGCTGAAGAACTACACATAGCTCGCGATCTATTTTTATTGGAATACACAGGCGGAAAATTACATATTCCTACTATTTCCACTAAAAAATCGGTGGAATTGATTCGTGATGCAAAAGCCAAAGGTTTAGATGTTACTTGTAGTGTGGCTATACATAACCTATATTTTACCGATGATTCATTAATCGACTTCAATACAAACTTTAAAGTATTGCCGCCTCTTCGTACACAAACCGATATTGATGCCCTTAAAACAGGACTAAAAGACGGAACGATTGATATGGTAACCAGCGATCACAACCCTCTAGATGTAGAACATAAAAAAGTAGAGTTTGATCACGCTGCTTACGGAACCATTGGTTTAGAATCAGCTTTTGGTGCATTACAAACCTTATTTGGTACAGAGCAAACAATTAAACTGTTAACACAAGGGAAAGACCGATTTGGTGTGTCTGAAAGTTCAATTTCAGTTGGAAACACGTTAGATGTAACCTTATTCAACCCAAATACCGAATATGTGTTTTCTAAATCAAATATAGTTTCAAAATCAGCAAATGCCATTTTTGAAAACGAAAATTTAAAAGGACAGGTTTATGGTATTATCGCCAATAACATTATCGCTTTAAAATAATAAGACTATGGATAGCACAACTATACAAAACGGAAAAACAATGGCAATTATCAGTCATATAACATTCGTTGGATTAATTATCGCCATTATTATGAATGCTGATAAAAAAAATGCGTTTACGGCATTCTACAACCGACAAATGTTAGGACTTATCATTATGCTGTTTATTGCACAAATCACAGATAAATACCTTAACGGTACACTTGGATATGTTTTCTGGCTGATCTCTGCTGTATCTTGGTTATATTCATTTATTCATATCTTACAAGGTAAGGTAAAATTATTACCTTATGTTGGAGAGAAGTTCCAGGAATGGTTTGCTAACATAGGTAATTAATATGACGAATACAGACCTTTCTTTATACCATATTACCAGACCTTCGACTCTAAAAGCCAATGCGCCATTACTAATTATGATGCATGGTTATGGTAGTGATGAAAACGATTTATTTTCTTTTGCTTCTGAATTGCCAGAGGAATTATTTATCATATCAGTAAAAGCGCCTTACGAATTACAACCTTACGGCAATGCCTGGTATGCTATTAATTTTGATGCAGAAAAAGGAAAATGGAACGATAACGTGCAAGCCGCACAATCGAGAGATTTAATCGCAAAATTTATAGATGAAGCTATTGAAGCTTATCCAGTTGATAAAAACAATGTAACGCTTTTAGGTTTCAGTCAAGGGAGTATTTTAAGTTATGCCGTAGCGCTAACCTATCCTGAAAAAATAAAAAATATTATTGCCTTAAGTGGATATATAAACCAAGATATCTTACCGAAATCAATAAATGAAACCGATTATTCAAATCTGAACTTCTACTGCTCTCATGGTAGTGTCGATCAGGTAATTCCTGTGGAATGGGCTCGACAAACACCTTCATTCTTAAATGCTTTAAACATTAAGCATAAATATTCAGAGTTTCCAGTTGGACATGGTGTCGCACCACAAAACTTTTTTGAATTTAAAGACTGGTTAAAAGACCGTATATAATACAAATAAAAAATCCAGCATAATGCTGGATTTTTTTATATCATAAAGTTCCTAAATACTTATTCGTTTATTACTAAACGGAACCCTTCACCATGAATATTTAGAATTTCTACTTTTTCGTCTTGCTTTAAATACTTACGCAACTTCGCAATATACACATCCATACTTCGAGAAGTAAAATAATTATCGTCTCTCCAAATTTTTGTTAACGCCAACTCACGAGGCATTAAATCGTTTTCATGTAAGGCTAACAAACGTAATAATTCGTTTTCTTTTGGAGATAATTTAACCGGATCTCCTCCATTATAGCGTAAGAAACGTAATTTAGAATTTAAATCGAATTTTCCGATTTTAAACTCAAATTGTTTACTATCAGAAATGGTTTCTGTAGCTTTACGTTGCATAATAGCTTTAATCTTCATTAAAAGCACTTCGCTATCAAAAGGTTTATTTAAATAGTCGTCTGCTCCTACTTTATACCCTTTTAAAACGTCTTCCTTCATGGTTTTAGCTGTTAAGAATACAATAGGAACATCGTCATTCTTTTCTCGTATTTCTTTAGCTAATGTAAACCCATCTTTGTAAGGCATCATTACATCTAAAATACATAAATCGAAATCGTCTTTTTTGAACTTTTCGAAGCCTTCCATACCATTTTTAGCATGAGTGACATCGTAGTCATTCATCATTAAATAATCTTTCAGAACAGTTCCGAAATTGGGATCGTCTTCTACTAGTAATATTTTTTTCTTTTGCTCTTCCATATTTATGATATTAGCGGAAGCTTAATGGTAAATGTGCTTCCCTTGTCTTTTTCACTTTCTACAGAAACATAACCTTGATGGTCTTCTACAATACGTTTCACATAAGCTAAACCTAACCCGTGACCTTTAACATTATGTATGTTTCCGGTGTGTTCTCTATAAAACTTTTCGAACACGCGCTTCACTGCAGCTTTACTCATTCCGCTACCGTGATCTTTTATTTTCAATAAAATGTTGGTGCCCACATTTTCAGTGTACACCTCAATTTCTGGTGCTTCTGGAGAATACTTAACGGCATTATCCAGCATATTAACAATAACATTAGTAAAGTGTGACTCATTGGCTAACACCGACGTTTGTTCGGCGTTTAAAAAGGTTTTAATATAGCCTTTTCTATCCTCTACAATTAACTCTACATGGGTAATAGCATCTTCTATTAAATCATGTAAATTTAATCTTTCTTTACTAATATTCAGTTCATTTTTTTCTAGTTTAGATATTCTTAGCACATTTTCTACCTGTGCATGCATACGTTTGTTCTCTTCTTTAATCATGCCCAGATAACGTACTACTTTCTCTTTATCTTCAATAATCTTTGGGTTTCTAATGGCATCTAAAGCCAAGTTTATCGTCGCAATTGGTGTTTTAAACTCATGCGTCATATTATTGATGAAATCGGATTTTATTTCTGATATTTTACGTTGTTTGATTAACTGATACAAAGCACCTCCGTAAGTAATCATAATAATTAACGTAAAGAGAAAAGATAATAAAATCATCCACAAAATAGAAGATAAGATAAATTCCTTATCATTCGTAAAATTTACAAGAAGTTTATAAGGGGTCTGCTTATTCTCATCTGTAAAAACGGGAATTGAATAATTTGAATCTTTATCATACTCAAACCCATCACTTTCAACCTTTGTTCTTAAATCGTTAGCAAAAATGGCAAACTCAAAATCAAGATTAATACCGTCTTTAGCAAAAGTACTTTTTAATAAATCTCTTATTTCATTTTCAGAAACTCTTTGATGAATGGGTGCCGTTTTCCTTAATGCTTTAAACGCATTCTCAAACGCACTACGCTGTGCTTGTGATATTGTACCACTACTAATTATTCTAGTTATTGGACTTTCGCCCAAATCTCTATCGGTTAGATCTTCATTTTTATAGACCTCTGTAGATGAAGTTCCAATGATACTTTTAATACCAATACTATCTAAACCAATGTCAAAGAGCGTCGATGTTAACTTATAATTTTCTTCTAAAACACTGCTTGTAAAAATAAGTGTCTCTTTGGTATTATTATTTTGCTGATAAATTAACAACTGAGATACCGTAGCAGAATCCGCCTTTTTTTCAGTATCTAAGTTTTGATATTCATTGTAATATTTGTCTACCTCTCTCTTCCCTAGCTCATTAGATACGTAATTTAAATCTGCATTAACAGTCGCTCTAAAGCGTGCCTTTTCTGTTTTTAAGGATCCGTTAATATAGTAGACCTGAACGAAAATAATACCTACTAAAGACAGGGTCATTAAAAGGATTAACAGGACAAATGTTCTCTTGCTCATTATTCAAATTTAACATTTTAACATTTAGCAGAATTGGTTTTAACCTTACATTAACAAAAATGTTAAAATTATAAGGTTTTCACAATTTGCTCATGTATTCTCTCAACTTGCTCTTTAGTTTCTTCTAAATTTACATTATTCACTACAAAATCTGATAACGCAATTTTATCTTCATCACTCCATTGATTCTTTATAATGGCCTGAATTTTTTCTTCTGTTGTATCATCTCGTTTCAGTAAACGTTGAATACGCAAGTCCATTGGTGCGGTTACGGTAATCACCAAATCGCACTGCTTATTTCCGTCGTTTTCAAACAAAATAGCTACCTCTTTTATAACATAAGGTGCGTTTTGTTTTAACTTCCAGGCCTCAAAATGTTTACCAACTTCGGGGTGTACAATGGCATTCATTTTTTGAAGGTAGGTTTTATCATTAAAAATGATATTGGCTATAAATGGTTTATTTAATTCGCCATCTACATACACTTCCTTTCCAAACAATTCAATTAGTTCAGTTTTAATAACACTGGAAGTCAACATCAGTTCTTTAGCTTCAATATCCGCAATATATACTGGAATACCCAAAGCTTCAAATTGTTTGGCTACAGTTGTTTTACCACTACCAATACCGCCTGTAAGTCCGACTACCATCATTTTGTTATTATAAACTCTATCCGTTTCTGATTAATCTTTACATTTTTCACCTTTTCAGGGTACTCTGCTACTTCTGGCACTAAAAAATACTGATTATTTACTGTTTTACTAAAGTCGCAAACCACTTTAAAATCTTTCGCTGTAATCGCATTAAAATCACTTAAACTTACGTAGTACGTCACATTAACTTCCTTTGGAAAATACTTTAACATTACATTTTCTGGTACATTAATAAGCTGTACAGGTATTTTTAAAATGCCCTCTGTGAATTTATCAACTTTAGCATTTAAAACCGTTTGCACAGCGGAAAACTTTAAATCCTTATGCTTTTGATTTTGCTGCGGTAACTTTAATCTTACGGTTTTCAACACATCGGTTCGCACTTCCTTTAAAGCTAAAGATTCTGTTTCGATATGGTGAATTTTAGACACTTTAACTTCGGGTCCAATAACTGTAATGGAATCTGGTTTTAAATTAAATGCCGAAGCTCGGTCATAACCTGGGCTGAATTTAATATCGGACTGCAATACAATAGGCACTTTTTTTACCATATTTTCATCAAACTGAAAAAATAGCGTATCCGGAGAGATGTTCAACACCTTTACCTGACTACTAAACTGCGTGTTTTGTAAATAAGCAGACGTTTTATGCCAAATAAAAAGTGAATCCTTTTTATAGACGTCCTTATTAAAATCAACCCTAATTTCAGGTTTCGAAAAATAATACTTCAACCACTTAAACCCATGGGTTTTTAATGTAACATCTAAACTAAGTGAATCGTTTAAAATTACATCTTCATCTGGCACATTAATCTTTTTGATATTAAACGTCAAAGTATTGGTATACTCCTTGGATAATTTATTAAATAGTAAAATAAGAAAAGCCGATAACAAGAACAAAACAAACACATTTAGCCTTTTACTTTTAACTGAAGCTAATATTTTTGATTTTAGTGCTTTTAGCATACTTATTTAAAAAATAATTTAGGAAACTGAGATTCCGGATTTCTCTTTAATACACTTACTACCCAAGTCGATTTTAAAAAGCCATAACCATAGCCAAAAAACTGCACAGAAATAGCAATTAAACTCAATACGGATACGACTATACTTTTTGTTGATATTAAAGCCGTAATAAATGCTATACTAAAATACAACACATAAAGTTTAAAAAAAGCATCTACTTGAAATAAAAGTAATATTATACTTAATAAAAACCCTAGACTGAACACGGTAGGAAACCAATACATTAGTTTTTTGGTTTGAGGGTGCCATACATTTAGAATGGGACGAACCATTCCGAATTTATTCACCTGAATATAAAACTTTCTCCATGAAATCCTGCGTTTGTGATAAACATAGGCTTCAGGAATCAATTTGGTTTTATAACCTAAATTCCACAGACGGATGGATAAATCCGGGTCTTCGCCAGGGTGAATATATCCAAAGCCTTTTGAAGCTTCAAAAGCTTGTTTAGAAATCCCCATATTGAAACTTCGCGGCTCAAACGTATCGACACTTTTTTTATTACCTCTAATGCCTCCTGTGGTGATAAATGAGGTCATAGAAAAATTTATCGCTTTTTGTAGATTAGTAAACGACTCATGTGCCGCATCGGGGCCACCAAAACAATCGACATAGTTTTCTGTTAAGCTTTTTTCTACTTCATTTAAATATTGCGGTGGTAAAATACAATCGGAATCTAAAATGATAAAATAGTTCCCTTTGGCTTTGTGCATCCCGTAATTACGGGAATCTCCTGGACCAGAATTCTTTTTAAAAAAATAAGAGATATTCAGCTTACCTTTAAAGCTATCCACAACGGCTTTAGAAGTGATAGACGAACCGTCTTCTACAATTACAATTTCGAATGGAGTTTTTGTGTTTAAATTTTCGAAACTTTGTAAAAGTTCCTGCGTCTCATCGGGACGATTATAGACAGGTATGATAAATGAAAACTGTAATTGCATCAATAGTTGTGTTTTGCGTTAGGGATTAAGGTATTGTTGGAGCTCCTCTTGGAGAGCGACTACCGAAAGCCCGACCACGCCTTAGCGTGGTAACGCCCATATTATTTTTAACAAATGTAACTAATCCTAACAAAAAAGCCACCCTAAATAAGGTGGCTCTTGATATATAAGAAATCTATTTTATTCTTCTCCTACAAAGGTGCTCATAACCGCATCACTTACACCCATGTTACTGAAACCTCCATCGTTGTAAAGGTTTTGTAAGGTTACACGTTTTGTAAGGTCACTAAATAAGGTTACTGCATAGTTTGCACAGTCTAATGCTGTTGCGTTACCAAGTGGCGACATTTTATCGGCGTAAGCAATAAATCCGTCGAATCCTTTAACCCCACTACCAGCAGTAGTTGGCGTTGGCGACTGAGAAATGGTGTTTACACGTACTTTTTTATCGCGACCAAAGAAATATCCAAAGCTACGAGCAATACTTTCTAAGTACGCTTTATTATCGGCCATATCGTTATAATCTGGGAATACACGTTGTGCAGCCATATAACTTAACGCCACAATACTACCCCACTCGTTCATAGCGTCTGCTTTGTAAAGTGTTTGCATTACTTTGTGAAAAGACATGGCAGAAACATCGGTTCCTTTTTGTGTCCAGTCGTAGTTTTGATTTGTATAGTGGTTACCTTTACGTACGTTAATTGACATTCCTATAGAGTGAAGAACGAAATCGATTTTTCCGCCTAAAATCTCCATAGATTGCTCTACCAACTTTTGTAAGTCTTCAACCGAAGTTGCATCGGCAGGAATTACTTGAGAACCAGTTTTTTCAGCTAACTCGTTAATTTGTCCCATACGCATAGCTACAGGGGCATTAGTTAAAACGAATTGTCCACCTTCTTCATGAACACGTTCTGCAGTTTTCCATGCAATCGAATTTGAGTCTAATGCTCCAAAAATGATTCCTTTTTTTCCTTTTAATAAATTATAAGACATTTTCTTGGTTATTATATTGTTTTCTTTTTTTCTATTTGGTGGACAAAGATACTAATTAATTCAATAATTCTTTGGCATGTGCAATAGCAGATGAAGACATTTCTACACCGCCTAACATTTGTGCGATTTCTACAATACGTTCGTCGTGATTTAACTTTACTAAATTAGAGTGTGTTACTTCGTCTTTATCTTCTTTATACACTTTAAAATGTGAGTGTCCTTTGGCAGCCACCTGTGGTAAATGCGTAATGGCAAATACCTGCATAGACTTACTCATTTCCAGCATAATATCTCCCATTTTATTTGAAATCTCTCCTGAAACTCCAGTATCAATTTCATCGAACATGATGGTTGGTAACTGAATGTATTTTGCCAACACCGATTTAATAGCCAGCATAATTCTGGATAACTCTCCGCCTGATGCTGCCTTTTTCAATTCGTTATAATTTCCACCTTTATTTGCAGAAAATAAAAATGATAAATTGTCTTTTCCGTTGGCTAAATACTCCTTTTGAAGGCTCACTTCGATATTAAACTGCGCATTAGGCATCCCTAAACCAACCAAAATGGATTCTAACTGCGCTTTTAATTCTGGTATAACTTTAGAGCGGTTATCGTGTATGGTTTTAGCAATACCATTTAAGGTTTTAGCTTGCTCTTCAATTTCCTTCTGCTTATTTTGAATAGTTTCGTCTAAGTTCTCGGTAACCGAAACTTTTTCTTCTAATTGATTTTTAATTTCAATAAGCTCAGCAACGGTTTCCACAACATGCTTTTGCATTAAATTATGAAGCAAACGCAATTTGGCATCGACTACTTCCAGTCGGTTTGGATCTGCTTCTAAGGAATCCTGAAGTTCATCAACCTCTCTGTAAACATCATCTAATTCAATTAAGCTACTATTTACTCTATTAAATAAATCGTCATATTTTGAAGCATAGGAACTTAATTTTTGAAGTGTATTTTTTAAAGCCGTTAAGGTTGAAATCGCTCCTATTTGTTCATCGGTAAGTAACTGATATGCCTCTCCTAGTTTGTCTTTTATGCTTTCTACATTATTCAGGCTTTCATACTCTTCTTCCAATGCTTCCAACTCTCCATCTATTAAATTAGCTTCAACCAGCTCATTCAACAAAAAGCTATTGTAATCGTGTTCTTTTATAGCATCGGCCTGAAATTCTAAAAGCGATTTTAGTTCCTTTTTTAAGGTTTTGTAGACTTTTAATTCTGAAGTATACTGTTGAAGGATTTCTTCATTATTCGCTAAAGCATCAATCACCTGAAACTGAAATTCATCAGTTGTTAACGCCATAGTTTGGTGTTGCGAATGGATATCGATTAAGCGTTCGCCTAACAACTGCAAACTACTTAGATTTACTGGAGAATCATTTACAAAGGCTCTGGATTTCCCTGATGGTAAAATCTCACGACGAATAATAGTCTGCTCATCGTAATCAAAATCTTCAGACTCAAAAAGCGCTTTTAAATTATAATTTGAAATATTGAAAACCGCTTCAATAACGCATTTTGTTGACGTGTCTTTCAAACTGCTTAAATCGGCACGCTTCCCAAGAATTAATGATAAACCTCCTAAAAGTATGGATTTACCGGCACCGGTTTCACCTGTGATAATTGAAAAACCATCGTTAAAATTAACGTTTAATTGATCGATTAATGCGTAATTTTTTATTGAAAGTGATGTTAGCAAAACTTTTAAATAAGATTAAAATTATGAAATTAAAGATAATGAAATGCCAATAACTAGCGCAGCATTAAAACTTAATATTTTGCCACTTACTATTGTAGGTTGGGGCCACTTTTTGAAGGGTCTCTTTAACACTGGCAATATTTACATTGGGGCCGTCGCTAAAAATTTGTTCAATCTCATCGGCCTTTGCATCGAAAAATGTACGTAGTAAAAACGAATTTGGTCGGCGTGAATTCATAGCTCTGAACTTAGTTAAACTCGTAGCTATTTCCCCTTTACCTGACTTCGCATCATCACTCATAACATCTAAACCTTGTCTATGGTAATCATACATGACCTGACGGTATTCTTTGAAAGTAGGTGATAAAACATTATCGATTAATGCAAATCGACTTTGTAAACCATCTTCAACCTTCCAACCTTTGTAGTTCTCCTGTTGAGAATAGTTGGTAATAATTTGAGCTTGTTTGAAATAAGGATCACCTCCGTTTTCAGCAAAAGAATCGGCATCTAAACCTAAAACCATATACACGTGAAACGCAATTACAGACACTAAGTTAGATTGATACTGTGTAGGATTAAAAATAAGATTTTGATATTCTAAATATCGAAAGTTAAAATCCTTGTCGTTAAAATTATAAATAGGTGTACTAAACGAAGACCCGTAAACCGGTCTGGACGATTGCACCTGTAATGATGCTTGAAATGACTCACCACTATAGTTCGTTACATTAACAATAAAACTACAATCAATACGCTCCTGTAAAGCAAAAGTTTTATCGGTCCACTTAGTATTGTTGATAAACTCATTAAGCTGCTTTTCTAAGGTCTTAAAAATAGGAAAGTTCTCGTTTCCGGTTTGCTGGGCGTTAACTACCACATTACAATTTAATTCCTGGGCAAAACCAAAAATACTTAAACTGAATAATAAAACGACTAGAATGTTACGCATTAATTTGTTCTAAAATTTTATTTATCAAATCCTTAGCAACGTCTGCTTTAGATTTTAACTGATGTACATCAATATTATTTTCATCATCAATAAAGGTTACTTTATTTGTATCGCCTTTAAAACCGGCGCCTTTATCGTTTAACGAATTTAAAACAATTAAATTTAAATTCTTTCTTTTTAGCTTGTCTTTTGCATTATCCAATTCGTTATTGGTTTCTAAAGCAAAGCCTACTAAAAACTGATGAGATTTAGCTGTTCCTAAAGACGCTAAGATATCCTGAGTTTTTTCTAACTCTAAAGTTAACGTTGCATCGCTCTTTTTTATTTTCTGCGAAGCAACTTCTTTTGGTTTATAATCGGCCACAGCTGCGGAACATATGGCCACATCAACACTTGCATAATATTCGTGAACTGCATTGTACATATCCTGTGCACTTACAACCGGAATAACGTGAATTAAACTATGTGTCACAGATTGACTGGTTGGTCCTGAAACTAAAATCACCTCTGCCCCCAGGTTTGCTGCAGCTTTAGCAATTTCGAAGCCCATTTTTCCACTGGAATGATTCCCTATAAAACGCACGGGATCGATAGCTTCATAGGTAGGGCCAGCAGTAATTAAAACTTTCTTTCCTCGAAGTGGCAACTTATCAAGGATATCATTTTCAATAAAAGTTACAATATCTTCCGGTTCTGCCATACGGCCTTCGCCTACCAACCCGCTGGCTAATTCGCCGCTCGTAGCAGGAATCATGATATTGCCATACGATTTCAGGACTTTAAAAGAACGTAAGGTACTTTCATGTTTGTACATATCTAAGTCCATAGCAGGCGCAAAATACACCGGACATTTAGCTGATAAATAAACGGCTAATAATAGATTATCACAAACACCATTGGCCATTTTAGACATGGTATTAGCTGTTGCGGGCGCCACAATAAAAAGATCGGCCCAAAGCCCTAAATCGACATGATTGGTCCAAACCGCATTGTCATCATCTTCATGAGTGAACGATGAATGTACCGGATGTTTTGAAAGTGTAGATAAGGTTAACGGGGTAATAAACTCTTTTGAAGCGGGTGTCATAACAACCTTTACGTTCGCACCAGACTTAATAAATAACCTTACTAATGAAGCTGTTTTGTAAGCGGCAATACCACCACTAATTCCTAATAGTATGTTCTTGCCGCTTAATATTGACATTTTAAAAACGTTTACTGATTATCTTCCTCAGTGTTTCTAAAATAAACTTTATCTGTTAACCATTCTTGAACAGCTAAAGCATGAGGTTTAGGTAATTTTTCGTAAAATTTAGACACCTCAATTTGCTCTTTGTTTTCAAAGATTTCTTCTAAGCTATCGTTGTAAGTAGCGAACTCTTCTAACTTATCGATAAGCTCTTTTTTAATCTCTGTGTTAATCTGCTCAGCACGTCTTGCAATGATAGAAATTGACTCATAAATATTGCCTGTTGGCTCGTCAATTTGGTTTCTGTCGTACGTAATGGTATTAACAGGAGCTGTGGTTTTCTTTAAATCCATCGTCTTTATATTTAACTTTTATGCTATAACTTTTTTATCTCTTCGTCTATTACACCTCCAATTTCGTTAACTTCTTCAATATGTTCTGAAGAGGCATACGATTGCTTAAAGGATTCACAATATTCTTTTGCCTGCTCTAATCGAGGCTTTTTTAACGGAATTAAAGTTCCTCTTTTATAATCGAAACTATTTACCGCCAATTTGTATGCTGAATCCAATCTGTAAAACAGCGCTTCCTCTCTTAAAGATGATCCAGGAAAATCAATTACAAAGTTATCGAATGACTTTATAGATGCTTCGAAATCTGAAATTGTATTGTATTGCTTTGCAATTTCAAACGCTTTCTTTTCTAACTTAAAGTCTAATTCATTAACCAATTCGTTAGCTGCCGATAAATACTCCGACTTTGGAAACTGGTTAATAAACCCTTGTAACTTATCTATCGCCTCTTTAGTTTCCGTTTGGTCTTTAGAATAAATTGGCGATCTCATGTAATAACTTTTTGCTGCTAAAAAAGAGGTTTCCTCTAACTTCTCACTCTTAGGATAACTTGTTGCAAAACGCTCTAACTGATAACCAGCTGTATAATAATCTCCTATTTCGTATAACGACTTAGAATACAAATACATTAGCTTTTCGGCCTGAGGTTTCCCTCTATAACTGGCAATAAGCGGCTCGAACAATCGGTTTGCCTTGGCGTATTTACCTTCGTTATAAAGTTCTTCTCCCATTTTATACTTTGCAGCAATATCTTCAGACTTTAAGGTTTTCTGATATTCGCTACAAGAGTTTAAAACTGTGATTGTTAATACTAAATAAAGAAATCTTTTCATTTGTTGTTATTACCTGTTTCTATTATCAATTGTAATATGCATAACATAAACATATTTAATTTATTGTAAATATGCACATTTCATTGCTTTAAAACAAGATGCAAAATTAAGTTAATAATATGGATTTTAAAAATATTATTTCACGCTAAAATACTTGAAGGATTATAGGAACCGTAAGGATTAAGTAATATTTAACTTTTATGAGGTTCGATAGCATCGAAAAGATCGTAGTCCAGAATTAAAGTTCCTTCAGGATTAAAATTCTGCGCCTTAACAAACTTGAAGTCAACCTGAGCTTCTTTTAAAACATAAGAGTGAATTTTATGCACTTCCTGATTAAAGGATTCGTCGTAATAACTCATCATGATAATTAACTCGCCATGAAGTTTTTTAATGGCTTCATTGGAATAACCCGATAACGGACTTTCTTCATCCAATTCATGAACAACAGTCCAGGTTGTTGGTAAATAATCGATGGCATCACGTTCCAGATTCAGCAAATAAAAATTATTCTGATATTCTCCGGAATCATTGGGCTGCGACAGCATTAAAGTTACTGATATTTTTGGCTGAATCATTACTGATTTCCTATCGTTAACCAACCTAAACATAACGGCGCGATGTTCTTTAAAGTCTCTTAAAATAAGATGCTCGCTAAACCTGACTGCCGATCGTGGTTTAGAAAATCGGCCGTAAATTAAACCGGTAACAAAGGCAAACAACATTAAGCCGAGAAAAGATTCAATAGACGCTACCATACCACTTAACCAGCCCTGTGGCGCTAAGGCTCCATACCCAACTGTAGTAAAGGTTTGAGTACTAAAGAAAAAAGCATTAAAAAAATCCTGAACCACACTACCCGACAACGCCGTGATTTCTTCAATACCAATTAACAGATAAATTAACGCAAATACAGCATTAATTATGAAGCCTACCAAAAATGAAAGACCAAAAAAATAAAACCACGAAATATTTACTAAAAAGTGATAAGCTTCGGTAAATTTTCGTGGTTTATTCTGATATTTTAAATTAAAAGACCCATCAGGTTTAAGCATTCGCTTAGCGTACTGCGCAGAGGCATTCCCTACTCCCGGATCTTTTATTTTATTTATCACATTAAAAGTTTGCTACAAACGATTTAATTTTTGCTTTTAACTCATTAGATGCAGGCACTAATGGTAATCTAACCGTATCTTGACAAAGTCCTAAAGCTTCGAAAACACCTTTAATTCCCGCTGGATTGTTTTCTTCAAATATATACCCAATCACATCTATTAATTTGAAATAGATTTTATGTGCATCTTTAGCATTTCCGGACAATCCTAAACGAATCATCTCTGAAAATTCTTTAGGGAACCCTTGACCAATTACTGAGATTACACCAGCACCTCCAGCTAAAACAACTCCTAAAGCTAAGTCATCATCACCAGAAATAATGGCAAAATCTTCAGGGCTATCCTTTAATAGGTCTAAATACTGAGCCACATTATTTCCTGCTTCCTTCACCCCAACTACATTAGCAAAATCGTTTGCTAAACGCAAAGTTGTCGATACTTCCATATTTTTAGCAGTACGGCCTGGTACATTGTATAATATAATATCCACCGGACAAGCCTCTGAAATAGCTTTGAAGTGTTGATAAATACCTTCTTGTGTTGGTTTACTATAATAAGGGACTACCGATAAAACAGCATCCATTTGACTTAAATCGGTTGATTTTATTTCTTCTACAACTAGAGCCGTATTGTTACCTCCAATACCTAAAACCATAGGTACGCGACCATTGTTTGCTTTAACTACAGTTTCAACAACTTCCTTTTTCTCCTGCTTTGTTAAGGTAACAACTTCTCCTGTTGTTCCGCAAATTACAAGATACTCAACTCCATTTTCTATATTGAAATTTACAATATTAGTCAAAGCCTCATGGTCCACACTTAAATCTGATTTAAAAGGTGTAACCAAAGCAACTCCAGTTCCTAGAAACTTACTATTCATTTTTAATTTTATTTAATATAGTTAAGTATTTAAAAAGTTCGTTTTTAAATACATCAAATTCATTCAATTTGGTTTTAATAATTAAATCGTTTAAACGCTCATCTTCTTCCAAAACACCAATTTTAAATTTCGCTTTAGACAAGGCGGTCAGTAATTTTAATTCTAAAACATCTTTGCTGTAATAACTTATTAAAGCATCAAACTCTGTTTTTAAAAAAGCTTTCAATTCTGAATTATTTATAGAACCTTTCCAACCTAAATCTTTAACATTATAACACACATCCCAAGCACTTTGCAAATCTATTTCTCGTTCAGAAAAAGCAATTATTTTTACTCTATTAGGAAGTGCTTTTATTAGGTCGGCTAACTTTTTAAATTGTTCAAAGTTTTCCGTTTCATCATAATTAAAGATAACGCCTAAACTTTCTATTTCACTATCATCAACAGTTCCCTGTCGTTCAGCTAACACTTTGTTTAAGTACTTTTTATTAGATTTTTCTTTAAAACCCTTTAAAATCATTTATCTTTATAATTTGCGCAAAGGTAACAAAACTAGATTCAAAAAATCTACTAAAAATATGAGGTTTACATTTTTAATTTATTTGTTATATATATCACTTTTTACCAATTGTAAACAACCTGAATATCACCTAACAAAAATTGAAGGCAAGCAAATTGGAGTTACAGACAGCTTAAAAGCAATCTCTGAAATAGACAGTTTTATTCAACCCTATCGTGCCCATCTTAAGAAGGACATGGATAGCGTTCTAGCTTATTCCGTGGGCACCTATTCTAGAGATGATGGCGAATTTAATACCGCCATAGGAAATTTTATGGTCGATGCAGTTCATGAGCAAGCGAACCCTATTTTTAAACGCCGCACCGGACATGATATAGATATGGTTTTATTTACCTACGGGACAGTACGCACCATAATCTCTAAAGGTGATATTACCATTAGAACGGTTTATGAACTCATGCCTTTTGAAAACAACATTGTTGTAGTCGCATTAAAACAACCGCAAATAGATAGCATGTTGCAGTATTTGTGTAAAACAAAAAAAGCAAATCCGTTTTCAAAACTAAAATTAACAATTGATAAAAATTACGATTTAGTAAATGCAACTATCAGCGGCAAACCTATAGACAACAACAAAACCTACTATGTAGCAACCCATGATTACCTCTATAATGGCGGAGATAACATGACCTTTTTTCAACCAAACGACAGCCTTTACAAGCTTAATTACAAAGTTAGAAATGCTTTAATAGACTACCTGAAAAAAGCAGATACTATTAATCCCGTTATGGATGACCGCTACATTCAAATTCCCCGAAAATAAACACTATGAAACGACGAGATTTTATTCAGCAGGCTTCTGCTACAACAGCATTAATTTCATTAGGTGGTATCGGGCTACATTCGTTTTCTAACAAACCTAGTGCCAAGCAAATCACCATACTTCATACCAACGACGTGCATAGCCATATCGATCCGTTTGGTCCAGATGATGGTAAATACCCGAATATGGGCGGTGTAGCCAGACGTGCTAGTTTAATAGAATCCATACGACGAGAAAACCCAAATACACTTCTTCTTGATGCTGGTGATATTTTTCAAGGCACTCCTTATTTTAACTATTACGGAGGTGAATTAGAATTCAAACTAATGAGCATGCTCAAATATGATGCTGCAACATTAGGAAATCATGACTTCGATGCCGGAATTGACGGTTTATATGCGCAGCTACCTCATGCTAAATTTGATTTCATTTGTTCTAATTACGATTTTTCAAATACCATAATGGACACTCATACTAAACCCTATAAGGTATTCACTGTAGATGGAATTAAAATTGGAATTTTCGGATTAGGAATTAAATTAAAAGGATTGGTTGACAGCGACAATTACAAAGAGACCACCTACCTAGACCCTATTGAAACTGCACAGGAAATGACGCGTATTTTAAAAACCGAAAACGCATGCGATTTAATTATATGCCTGTCTCATTTAGGGTACCATTACAAAAAGGAACCTAATAAATTATGTGATTTAAAAGTGGCAAGCCTAACCAAAGACATCGATTTAATTATTGGCGGCCACACCCATACGTTTTTACCCAAACCAACAGTAGTTAAAAACAGTGAAGAAAAAAGCATGCTTGTTAATCAGGTGGGATGGCACGGCATCAACTTAGGAAGAATTGATTTTTATTTTGATTCAGACAAAAACAAGTCAGCCAACGGAACTTCAATTATAGTTTAAGCCAGAACATTATTAGTATTTATTTCCTTTGAATCCTGAATTTGCATCTTATCTGAAATCGCATATTTAAACAAGAAATACAAAGCCGAAGCATACAAAATACGCTCTACAGCAACAAAACCTAAATGATAAAAATAATAGAGGTTTACATAGTTTAACACAACAGAAACAAACAAACTGCCCACTCCTATTAAAAACCAGACAGACACTTTTGTTTGCGTATTTAAATACACCCCAAACGATATCAACCCCAAAACCACAAGGCTTAAACTTTTCACAGCAAATAGTTGTACTTCCGTAGCGCTATTTAATACCACATTCAGTATTGAATAAATCTGAAACAAAAAGAACATGATGATACAAAACACACCTACTAAATAAGACCCCACCAAAGCACGAATTTCTGATACTTTAAATTTAGGCAAAATCATAATCAACAAATACATAAACCCCAAAAAGTAAAAAACGCTTGAAGCTTTGGTGAGCATATTTTCTGAAAAGAAGAGATTTGAAGCATCTCCTAAAAAAGAAAACAACAAATAGGCTATAAAACTAAATTGTAAAGACTTGTATTTGAAAAAATATGCTACCGAAAATAACGGCACATATAACAATAAACTATACGTTACAAGAGAAGCATTTGAGGTTAAAGCTGCAATAAAACTTACAGCAACAAGCAACCACAAAGCTAATACAAAGACTCTATCGTCTGTATTGGCGATCCAGTTTTTCATGGTAATTTCATAAGTAGGTTAATCAAACTTAATAAAATTTTACGTTTCACACGAAAAAACAAACCGTTAATCGATGAAATACCATGTTTTTAAAAATGAGGTTGATTAAATTTCCTGTGACACCATCTCTATTCCTTCATTTTTTTCATCTAACAGTTTAGACTGCTTGTAGAAGAAATAAAAGCCAACAAGATATAAAGTTGTCGACAGCAAATTCAGTAAGTTACGCTCAGCAATATAGGTATAAGCCACCCACATGACCTCAGCAAAAACAACACAAAGAACACCTATAAACAAATACAAGGCTTTTACGTTGTCTTTATAAAAATACCCAAGAAGCGCTACAGAGAGAAGTGATAAAAGCACGATATTATAAATCAACTCTACATAATATTCATCTGTTGTAACCACAAAAGGTTTAACTATATTTTGCAATACATACACAATATACACACTCAAAACAGACAACACCACTAAGTGGATATAAAAATTCTTCACTAAAAACCTTATTTTAATTGACTTACAAATTTCGATAAGCAAACAGACGTACGACATAATGTACAAAGCATTTCCAAAATAATAGTCAATATGCTTATAAACGTCAAAACTCTCAAAAAACACCAATATATCTGAAACTGAAAACAATACTAAAAACAGCGTAAAAAACAACGACTTATCTTTCACTTTAATAAAGTAAATAAGTGTGATAACTGGTAGAATTAACGAACTGGAATAATAAGCCAAATCATCATGCCCCGTAAACTGAAACAGTACAAATAATATGTAAATTAATATAACCAAACCCTCTATTATTTTCGATTTAAGCATAATAGCAATCTAATTCTTAAGGGCAAATATAAACAAATAATGTAATTAAACGGTAAAAAAGTGCTTTTTATCGATAAAAAATTATCCGAAGCTTATCATTTGTAAGAATTCAGATTCGGATTTTATAGCAATATTCAAGCTTTCCGCCTTTTTTAACTTACTTGGCCCCATTTTATCACCCGCAACCAAAAAGCTTGTTTTCGACGATATTGAACTACTTACTTTACCTCCGTTATCTTCGATTAGCTTTTTAAGTTCTCCTCTTGAGACTATTTCGAACACCCCAGAAACCACAATACTCTGCCCTTTTAAAATATCGGTTTGTCCCTGAAGCTCTTCTGCCGAGATTTCTAACTGTACTCCAAAAGATTTTAACCTTTCAATGATATTTAGGTTTTCTTCAGAAGCAAAAAACGCCAGAACACTTTCTGCTATTTTTACACCAATCTCATCCACATTCACTAATTCATCTTGGGTGGCCTGAGCAATAGCATCAATACTTTTATAATGCTTAGCCAACTTTTTTGCTACCGTTTCCCCCACATAACGAATTCCCAACGCATACAGTACGCGTTCAAAAGGAATGCTTTTAGAAGCCTCTATACCCTTAACTAAGTTCTCTGCACTTTTTTCCGCCATACGCTCTAACGGAACAACCTGCTCTTTAGTTAATTCATATAAATCGGAATAATTACTAATAAGACCCGCTTTTACAAGTAAAGTCACTGTTTCACCCCCTAAACCTTCTATATCCATCGCTTTACGAGAAATATAATGCTGAATACGACCAATAATTTGAGGTTCACAACCATTATAATTAGGACAATAATGCTGCGCTTCTCCCTCTTGCCTCACCAACTCGGTTTGACATTCCGGACAACGCGTGATGTATTCTGTAGGAACAGAATCCAATGGACGCAGAGATAAGTCAACACCTAAAATTTTTGGAATTATCTCTCCTCCCTTTTCAACATACACTTCATCTCCTACTCGAATATCTAATTTTACAATCTGATCGGCATTGTGTAACGACGCACGTTTAACAGTAGTTCCTGCCAATTCCACAGGTTCTAAATTAGCAACAGGCGTTATAGCTCCGGTACGCCCCACTTGATAGGTGATACTATTTAATCGCGTAGACACCTGCTCTGCTTTAAACTTATAAGCCATTGCCCATCGTGGCGCTTTGGCTGTATAACCTAATTCTTCCTGTTGTTGCAGATTATTCACCTTTATAACCACTCCATCGGTTTCGTAAGGGAGATTATGGCGTTCTTCATTCCAATAATCAATAAATTCCAGAACTTCATCAATCGAATTGGTTAGTTTCGCTGCACTTGGCACTTTAAATCCCCATTGCCTGGCTTTATCTAAACTCTCAAATTGTGAATTAACTCCTAAATTGGTTCCCGTTAAATTATATAACAAACATTCTAACGGACGCTTAGCCACCTCTGCACTATCCTGAAGCTTTAAACTTCCTGAAGCCGTATTTCTTGGATTTCTATAAGGCTCCTCACCTATTTCAATACGCTCTTCATTCATTTTATTGAAACCGTCAAAAGGCAAAATAATTTCACCACGAATATCAAATTTCTCAGGAAAATCACCTTTTAATTCTAGTGGAACTGATTTTATGGTACGCACATTAGCTGTTACATTATCACCTTGAAAACCATCACCTCGAGTAACGGCTTTTACAAGCTTACCATTTTCATAAGTTAAACTTATTGAAGCACCATCGTATTTTAACTCGCAAGTATATTGAATGTCTCCATCGACCATTTTTTTAATACGCGTTTCCCAATCCTGCAAATCTTCTTTAGAATATGAATTATCTAGAGAATACATACGATACTCATGCGCAACCGTTTCAAAATTTTTAGTCACAGCACCACCAACACGCTGCGTTGGCGAATTAGCATCAAAAAACTCAGGGTGTTTTGCTTCTAGATCTTGCAATTCTTTCAACTTTAAATCGAAATCATAATCTGAAATTACCGGAGTATCTAAAACATAATAGTTATAATTATGCTGATTTAATTCGTCTCTAAGTTTTTTTATCTGTTGTTCTGTATTCATGGGTAATTCTCTAATTCTTTTCTCCTTTTATCATTCTATCTTTCTTGAAGATATCCTGTTTTAATTGAATATTCACAAAATGATTTGAGGTTAATAAATGAATCATTTCTCGTCCTAAGAATTCATTAATCTCAAAAAATAATGCGCCTTGCTTTTCTAAATTTGAACTTGCGTATTGTGCTATGGCTTTATAAAACAGTAACGGGTTTTCATCTTTCACAAACAAAGCCAAATGCGGTTCGTTGTTTAACACATTAGGCTTCATCAATTGTTTCTCCTGCTCACGCACGTATGGAGGGTTCGATACAATAACGCTAAAGCTCATGCTTTTAAATGCATCACTCCAGGTATCAGGATTTAAAATATTAGCTTCAATAAATTCGATAGAAACATTATTTAATTCAGCATTTTGCCTTGCCATTTTTAAAGCCTCAGGACTTACATCAAGAGCGTACACTTTAGCATTTGGGATATTTTTGGCTAGAGAAATAGCTATGCAGCCGCTGCCTGTGCCAATATCTAAAATATTTAAAGTTTCATGATTTAATTTTGGCTGATGCTTAATAATCCACTCTACCAACTCTTCAGTTTCAGGCCGCGGTATCAAGGTATACGGATTGACCTTAAACGGCAGACCGTAAAATTCGGTCTCTCCCAATATATATTGTATAGGCTGCTCTTCCTTCAATAACTCTAAAGCCTCTTTCAACTTCGAGCTATCATTAACTAATGTTTCCGGATCCATCGCCAGTTTAATTCTTGTCAGATTATAAAACGACTCTATCAACAAAAAAAAGAAACTATCGACTTCTTCTTTTCCGTAAATATCATCCAATTCCAGATGAAACTGCTGTTGTATATCCTTTAATTTCATAGTTTGCGTGTTCACAACATTAGCTCTAAATTCAACACTTAACAGGTTAAACCGATAAACATCAAGTGATTATTTAAACCTGCAACAATAGTCTTTTACTAACTTTAAAATGTTAATTTTGCGCAAGTGAAGATACTTAAATCTCAAAAAAAAGACCATGAAACGCCTTATAATCTTATCAACAATATTTACCACTTTTTTAAGTTGCTCAGTAAAAGAAAAACCAGAATTCTTAGGCGTTGAAAACATACATGTTACAGATTCGAACTCAAAACAAATTATTGTATCTGCCAATGCCTTATTTTTAAACCCGAATGTTATTGGCGGCTCTTTAGAAACCGATGAAATAAAAATCTTTGTTAACGATAACGAAATGGGAAAAGTATCTGCCGAACGTTTTGATGTGCCGGCCGAAAAAGAATTTGCTATTCCATTACGAGCTGAAATTCCAACCGATAGTATTTTTAGCGACAAAAGTTTAAGTGGTTTACTAGGAAGCTTATTCAGCAGAAAAATAAAAGTACAGTATAAAGGAGATATCACCTATAGAGTATTTGGATTTTCGTATACTTACACTTTAGACAAAACAGAAGACATAAAAATAAAATAGGCTGCTTTGAAAACGCACGAATTCTACATAAAGCGCTGTATAGAAATTGCTAAAAACGGGTTGGGCGCAACCAGACCGAACCCTATGGTTGGGAGTGTTATTGTGCATAACAATAAAATAATTGGAGAAGGATTTACAAGTAGCTATGGAGGCAATCATGCCGAGGTTAACGCTATTAATTCGGTAAAACACAAAAACCTTTTAAAAGAAGCCACCATATATGTAACATTGGAACCTTGTTCACATTATGGAAAAACTCCACCTTGCAGCGATTTGATTATCAAACACCAAATTCCCAACGTGGTGATTGGGTGCTTAGACGATAATATTTTAGTTGCCGGAAAAGGCATCGAAAAGCTAAAAAATGCCGGATGCCAGGTTACTGTAGGCGTTTTAGAAGATGAATGCAAAACGCACCACAAGCGATTCTTTACATTTCACAACAAAAAACGCCCATATATTATTTTAAAATGGGCTGAGACCGGCGATGGTTTTATAGCTCCAGAAACAAAAGACAAACAAAAACCGGTTTGGATTACAAACACTTTTTCCAGACAACTGGTTCATAAATGGCGCGCCGAAGAACAGGCTATTTTAGTTGGCACAAATACCGTTTTACAAGACAACCCGAGTTTAACGACAAGAAACTGGACCGGTAAACACCCTATCCGTGTAGTGTTAGATGCTAAAAACAAACTCTCTAAAGACCTTGCTGTTTTTAACAATGAAGCCAGAACCATTTCTATAACAAAAAGCGATATTTATTTTTCAGAACAAGTAGCACAACAAATTTGTGAGTTGTTGTATCAAGAAAATATCACCTCCATTATTATTGAAGGTGGCGAAAAAACACTTCAAACATTTATTGATGAAAATTTATGGGACGAAGCTCGAATTTTCACAGGAAATGCAACTTTTAAAAATGGTACCAAAGCACCAGAATTTTCAGGACGATTAATTTCTGAAAAACAAATTATTAACGACACATTAAAAGTTTATACCAATGATTAATACCCTGATTTTCGATTTCGGGAATGTATTCATTAACCTAGATATTGAAGGTAATTTAAACTATGCCTTCGAAAAGTTCAAAATCGATTCATTTTCAAAGGAAATGATAGCTTTCAACAGTTTTTATGAGCAAGGCTTAATTTCTACTGAAGAACTTCTTGGATTTTACAGCGATAATTTTCCACATCTGTCAAATGAAGAATTAATTAGCATTTGGAATTTTATGCTGAAAGATTTCCCAAAACACCGATTAGACTTTATTCAGGAATTAAAAAAAGAAGACAACTACAAACTCATATTATTAAGTAATACCAACGATTTACATATCGACTGGATTAAAGAACAAGTTCCGTTTTTTGAAGACTTCAAAGCCTGCTTTCATAAATTTTATTTATCTCATGAAATTCAACTGAGAAAACCCAATAAAGATATCTTCGAGTTTGTATTAGGTGAAAATCATCTTAATGCCAATGAATGCTTCTTTATTGATGATAATACAGATAACTGCAATACCGCAGAAACAATGGGAATTAAATCATGGAACATCAACCCAAAAACCGATGATGTAACCACTTTATTCGAAACAAAAGCCGATATACTATAATTGATTTGGACAACTCAGATTTATACAAAACCATAAAGGCGCCCGTAGAAGGCATATTATACAAAGACAAAAACAGTAAGTTTTTTGGTTATGCTTACCCTGTTTCTACAGAAGAAGACATTAAAGCGCATATAGAAAACTTAAAAAAAGAACACCATTCAGCAAGACACTGGTGCTACGCATACCAGATAGGAACAGAAAATATAAGTTACAGAGCCAATGACGATGGCGAACCTAGCAATTCGGCTGGCATGCCTATATATGGACAAATTCAATCTTTCGAAGTTACAAATACGCTAATAATAGTGGTTCGTTACTTTGGGGGTGTTAAATTAGGCGTTGGCGGATTAATTAGCGCCTACAAAACAACGGCACAATTAACGCTTGATGAAGCTAAAATTATTGAGAAGACCATTAACAAAGATTTTTTAATAACTTTTGATTACAAAAACATGAATACCGTGATGCGTGTTATCAAGGAAAAAAACTTAAATATTACGCATCAAAAATTGGAGTTAGATTGTCAAATTACCATCTCAGTAAGGAAGACGGAAGCCGAATCTGTTTTTAATGCCTTCGATCACCTTTTTGAAATAAAAATTAAGGAAATTTAGACTACTTCTTAATAGCATCTAAAATGTATTGAGGAGCCCGCATTGGTCGGTTAGTTTTCATATCTATAAACACCAAAGTTGTACTGGCCGTTGTTAAAATTTCACCCGCTTCGTTAGTTATTTCATATTCGAATTCAATTTTAGCCGTAGGCGTCTTAACTACTTGAGTTTTTACATTAATTACATCATCGTAACACGCTGATTTTTTATAATTTACAGTCATAGAAACAACAGGCAACATCACGCCATTTTCCTCCATAGATTTATAAGAAACCCCAAGTTTTCTAAGCCATTCAATGCGTCCCATCTCCAGATATAATGCGTAATTTCCGTGATAAACCACTCCCATTTGATCGGTTTCGCCATAACGTACTCTAATTTGTATTTCGTCGATTTTCATAAGGATTATTAAATATTTTTTTGTAGTTTCGGCAAAGGCTATTACATGAGTAATTTTTTGGAAAAATTCAATACCCTTTTGATTTTTTTTTTAAGATTTTTGTTCACATATTTGCCAAGCCAAAGAACAACAACGAGAAACTTTTTTCTCGATCACAAAACTACTAAAACCCACGAAATAAACAATGAGTAAAACTGCGCAAACGGTATGGAATAATTGTCTTGAATTCATAAAGGATAACATCCAGCCGCAAGCTTACAAAACTTGGTTTGAACCTATCATCGCAGTTAAACTCACTGACAATGCCCTAAGTATTCAAGTTCCAAGTAAATTTTTCTACGAATGGCTTGAAGAACATTATGTAAAGATTTTAAAAGTATCTTTAACAAAAGAGTTGGGAGAAAAAGCCAAATTGGTTTACATTATTAAAATGGAAAACACGTATGGCAACAAGCAACCGTTTACTGAGAAGATTCCGAGTTCAAACAGAAGTGCTGTAAAATCACAGGAAGTTGACATTCCATTAAAGAACAAAAATCCTGAATTACGAAATCCATTCGTTATTCCTGGGATTAGAAATGTTAAGATTGAATCGCAATTAAATCCTAATTACAGTTTTGAAAACTTTTTAGAAGGAGATTCTAACCGTTTAGCAAGAAGTGCCGGATTAGCGGTAGCAGCTAAACCTGGTGGAACTTCGTTTAACCCACTACTTATTTTTGGAGGTGTTGGATTAGGTAAAACCCACCTTGTACACGCTATTGGTGTTGATATTAAAGATAAGTACCCAGAAAAGACCGTTTTATATATTTCGGCTGAAAAGTTTACACAACAGTATATTGATTCGGTTAAGAAGAATAATAGAAATGATTTTATTCACTTCTATCAAATTATTGACGTGTTAATTATTGACGACGTGCAATTCCTTTCTGGTAAAACGGGAACACAGGATGTATTCTTCCATATCTTTAATCACTTACACCAAAATGGCAAGCAGGTTATCTTAACCAGTGATAAAGCACCGGTAGATATGCAAGATATCGAGCAACGTTTGTTATCTCGTTTTAAATGGGGGCTTTCGGCTGAATTACAGACTCCAGATTTTGAAACACGTGTTTCTATTGTAAAGAATAAGTTATATCGTGATGGCGTGGATATGCCTGAAGAAATAATTAATTACGTTGCAAAAAACATTAAATCTAACGTACGTGAGCTTGAAGGTGCTATCATCTCTTTAATAGCTCAATCTTCTTTTAACAAAAAAGAAGTAACCATAGATTTGGCTCGTATTGTAGTTGAAAAATTTGTTAAAAACACCAAACGTGAAGTTTCTATCGATTATATCCAAAAAGTTGTTTCAGATTACTTTCAGATGGATGTAAACACCTTGCAGTCTAAAACGAGAAAGCGTCACATTGTACAAGCAAGACAACTAGCCATGTTTTTCGCGAAGAAATTCACGAAGGCATCGTTAGCAAGTATTGGTTCTCAAATAGGAAAACGAGACCACGCAACTGTATTACACGCTTGTAAAACCGTAGATAATTTAACATCGACAGACAAACAATTTAAAAAGTATGTTGATGATATTACAAAAAAGCTGTCTGTTTAAAACCTTTTTTAAATGACTAAAATATTAATGGTTTGTTTAGGCAACATTTGCCGTTCACCATTAGCCGAGGGAATTTTAAAATCTAAATTACCTCAAAACACCTTTACAGTAGACTCCGCCGGAACGGCTAATTACCATTCCGGCAGTCAACCTGATCACCGCTCCATCTCTGTTGCTAGAAAATACGGATTAAATATTTCAAATTTAAAAGCACGACAATTTGTAGTTTCAGATTTCGACCAATTTGATTATATCTATGTGATGGACGAATCGAACTACCAAAATGTATTATCGTTAGCTCGTAATGAAGCCGATAAAACTAAGGTTGAATTCATTTTAAATGAAACATACCCCAACCAGAATTATCCGGTTCCGGACCCTTATTACGGAGGTGACGAAGGATTTGAAAACGTTTATAAAATGTTAGACGAAGCCTGCACTATAATCGCACAAAAACTTATTTAATGAATACCAAAGGCGTTTTATATTTAATTCCAACCACATTAGGCGATAACGATCCTATGGATGTTTTACCGGCTTTTGTGAAACGCGTTATTGAACAAACCGATACGTTTATTGTCGAAAATGATAAAACTGCAAGACGCTTCATTAAAAAAATAACGCCCGAAAAATCGCAGCCTGGTTTAAAGATGTTTCACTTAAACAAATTTACCGACCCTGCCGATTTGCCAACCTTTATAGAACCTTGTCTTAACGGAACCAATGTAGGTTTACTATCTGAAGCAGGGTGCCCTGGTGTCGCCGACCCAGGTGCAGATATTGTGAGTTTAGCACACAGAAACAATATTAAAGTAGTGCCCTTGGTAGGCCCTTCTTCTATATTAATGTCGGTTATGGCTTCGGGAATGAATGGGCAAAGTTTCACTTTTAATGGCTACCTCCCTATCGATAAAGGCGAACGTAAAAGTGAAATTAAACGCCTTGAACGTTTATCGTTCGAGTATAATCAGTCACAACTTTTTATAGAAACGCCTTACCGAAACAATAAAATGCTGGAAGATTTATGTAATGTTCTGGATAGAAACACACAAATTTGTGTCGCCTGTGATATTACTTTAGATACCGAATTTATAAAAACACAGTCTGCAGCCAGCTGGAAAAAAAATATCGTAGACCTTCATAAAAGACCTACGATATTCATAATTCATAAAAGCTAATTATAGTCTTAAATTGCTTTTGCTTTCTTATTCGGTTTTAATGAAGAGGTATCGTAACCCGAAAACTTTTTCATATAGTACTCCACATTTGTACCATAACTGTCTTCAAAGTTATCTAAACCGTAGCTTCTCAAATACTTCTTTACACTTCCAGGTCCGGCTAAATGTGCCGCTGCTAAAATACCTGACTCTGTAACCAACACACCATTAATTCGTTTTCCAACAAAGTTTTTGATGTCTCTACGAAGTACCCATTTGTTTCGCTCTGCATTTGCTATAAACGCTCGCTCCTGAAGCTCTGGATTCTTTAAAAACTTCTTAGGGTTTTTAATTCCTAATAATCTTAATGTACCTTTTCCAAATTGATATTTACCTAAATACCCTAAAGTATTCACAGTAAAATAATCGCCGCCAGACTCTTTAAAACCAACGGCTTCTTTAAATCCTACAAAAGATTTCCCCAAAAAAGGAGAAAACGTTTTGTTCACATCATTCGACGCCAAAACATTATCTTTAATGTTTTCGTCTGGACTTACAGTATAATTTAACTCTAAGCCTTCTGTTGAGTATTTACCTAAATTTACCGTTTCATCTGTTGTAAACGATACCGACAATAGAATACATATTGTAACGCTTAGGGCAATAAAAGTTGCAATACTTTTTCTCATAAACTTAAATTTCTTCAGCTCAGTATTTCTACTTTAGCGAGCTTGAAAATTTCAGCGTGCAAAATTATAAATTTTTTTAATTATTTCAAAATTAATCGATTATCTACTTTTTTTAGATGTAGAATAGATGAAATACACACCTGTTTTTGTTAATTTCAAGTGTAGGAAAAGGTATTTTTATTGTGTTAAAAACTTCAAAAACAGACCTTAACAGTCGTGAGTTTGTTTTTATCTTACTTAGGTCTACATCAAGACTAAAATAGAATTGACGGTACCTATCATAGCTTGGTAAATCCATGTTATTTTCATCAGAAATACCCGAAAGCATCCCATCGGCGCCATATCCAAAGGCTACATTTAACCATTTTGGAATATGTTTTCCTCTAAAAAAAGAACTTAAATTAAGACTTAGCCAATATGTTTGTCCGTTATAATCTTTTAAAACACGCTCAAAAAACCCCGTTCCCAGTTTATCTGAACGTTGAGGAGCATACATTGTTTCATGATAAGAAAACTTTAACAGTATACGTTGCTCATTCCAAAGCAGTTGCTGACCAACATACAACCCGGTTCCGGATGCATTAGCGATAATATCTCCCCACGAGAAGCCCCATTCTTCCGAAAAGCCATCAAGCACCTCAACCGCTGTTAAAAAACCAAAACCTAAAGTAGAACCATAAATTAGCTGATTTTTTTCACTTACCCCACTCCAGTTTAAAAGGTCGGCACCAAACTTTCCCATTTGGTAAGAGGTAAACACATGCCCCATTTTATCCATTTGGAGCCATTCCTTATTATCATTAATGGTATGAAAATTAGAACGCTCGTAATCGGCATACCATAATTGATTTAAACCAATTAATGTAATACCTGCTAAAGATGCTTCGCTAATAATTACGGCATTTCTTCTTGACTTGTGAAGTGTATCGCTTGGGGTTAAAAACCGTTCTGTCTCAGATTGCGCAAAAGAAAAAAGGCTAACAAATAAAAAAAGTATTATATATGTTAGCCTTTTGTGTATCATCTAATATTTATATGTTATTTATTGATGCCTTGAGATGATAAATAACGTTGGTATTCTCTGGCGTTGGCATTGTGCTGTGATAAATTTTTTGCAAACTTATGGAATCCTAATTTTTGAGCATTAGCCGCAAAATATAAATAATTATGCTTCTCATAGTTTAGCACAGCATCGATGGCCGAAATATCCGGCATTGCAATTAGTCCAGGAGGCAAACCTGCATTTTTATAGGTATTATAGGGCGAATCAATCTCCTTGTGAACATTAAGCACACGTTTAATCACCGTATTTTTATATTCTGGTAATTGATAGGCAGCAAATTTTAAGGTAGGATCAGCTTGCAAAGGCATTCCTATTCTTAATCTATTCATATAAACACCTGCAATTCTGGGTTGCTCGCTAGCTTGCTTCGATTCTTCGTAAACAATAGATGCTAAGGTCATGACTTCGTCTTGCGATAAACCAATAGTTTTAGCTTTGGCTTTTCGAGAATCGTTCCAAAAACGATTATACTCCGTAAGCATGCGTTCTCTAAATAACTCTGAAGACGTATTCCAGAAAAACTCATAACTATTAGGAATATACATGCCTAAAGCCGTTTTCTCGTTAAACTTATTCTTAGTTAAAAAGGAAGCCTCTGTCATAGCTTCTATTAACGATATACTATCGGCTTCAATTTGAGTACTTATTCGACCTGCTAACTTTTCTAAACTTTCCTGATTATTAAAAGACAAGGTGATTGGTAAATTTTTGCTTCGAATGGAATTAATAATATCATTATTATTCATTCCTTTTTTAATAGCAAAACGTCCCGCTCTTAAATTAGTCATGTACTTTTTCTGTTTTGCTAAAACATCAAAAGATTCTATATCTTTTAATAAAGGCTCCAATTGCTCTCTAATCTCCTGATAGTTTGCATTGGTCCTTACGTAAATATAAGCAGTATCATTATTAAATGCCGTATTGGGTTTTAACATGGCATTATAAACGAAATAAGCAAAGTATGCAGCGCCAACTAAACCAAGTAAAGCAATGGCAACAAGTATTTTCTTTATATACATTTAATTATTTATAAGCTGAAATAAATATTCGTTTTTAAAAGATCCGTTAAAACGAATCCAGTCTTTTTTAAGTCCGACTTCCTGAAATCCCTGTTTGGTAAAAAGTTTAATACTGGCATGATTATCTTCCGAAATATTACAGTATAACTGATGTAAATCTAAATGAATAAAACTATAATCTACGAGTAACTTTAAAGCTTCACTCCCTACCCCTTTTAATCGGTTAATTGGTTCTTTAACCAAAATTCCAATACCGGCGCGTTTATTTTTAAAATCGAAATCAAACAAATCAATCAACCCTAAAGTCTCGTGATTGTAATTACAGATTACAAGTCGCAATTGTTTAACCTCAAAAATATCTTTATGAGCCTGCTCTAAATACTGTTTGATTAAATACTTTGAATACGGCGTTTGTGTACAACTGATTTCCCAGATAGACTCATCGTTTTCAATCGCATGAATAAACTCTAAATCTTCAGGTTCCAGAGCACGTAAATAAATATGTTCGCCTTTTAAGGTAATCATATGGTCCCTTTAAAAACATAGGTTGCTGGCCCAATAAGCCAAACGTTTTTATAGACACCATTATCTATATCGAAACTTACCTGAAGCTTACCACCTTCAACATTTAAGTTAATTAAAGTTTTATCGGTTTCTTTTAACCTATTCATAGCTATAGCTACAGCTGTTACACCTGTACCACAAGATAAAGTCTCATCTTCTACACCACGCTCGTAAGTTCTTACTCTAAACGTATCATCGTTAACCTTACTTACAAAGTTAACATTGGTTCCTTCTTGATTATAAGGCGCTCCATAACGAATTTGAGCTCCTTTAGTTTTAATATCGAAGTCTTCTATTTTTTCTTCAAACTGAACATGGTGAGGCGACCCTGTGTTTAAAAATACATGGTTTTCAAACTCCTGAACCGAATCAACATCTAACATTTGAAGTTTAACAATACCGTTATTGATTTCGGCATGGTGCAAACCATCGATCGCTTCAAAAACCGCATGTTCTTTTATAACACCCAAGTCTTTAGCAAAAGCCACTAAACAACGCCCGCCGTTCCCACACATAGTACTTTCGTTTCCATCGGCATTGTAATACACCATTCTAAAATCCAAATCGGGATGGTTCTCTAATAAAATTAATCCGTCTGCTCCTATGCCAAAACGTCGGTCACATAAAAAAGCAACACGTTTGGTATCGTTTTTGTCGAACGTTTGCTGACGATTGTCAATCATGACAAAATCGTTTCCTGTTCCTTGATATTTATAAAAAGTCTGTTCCATAATAGAGCGCAAATATAGGAATAATTAACCGTTTTTTCACGTGTTAAACCGGAGTTAAAATTGACGTTAAAAATCGTTAAAACAAGAAAAGTAACTCAATAAATAATTAATTTTAATCGTTCTTAAACAAGATTTTAATCGCTAAAATCTTTGTCCTCACAAGGTCAATCTCTCAAAAAAGACCTGACGAACATTTTAGCAATTATTAAATATATTAACTAAAATAGATGATAATTATGAAGAAGATTTTCTCATTAGTACTAGTTTCTGCATTAGGGGGCGCATTAACTCTTGGTGCTTACAAACTTTTTTTAGAGCCTGAAAACAAAATTGAAATCACAGCAGACTCTAATCCATCATTTTTACCTACCAGTAATATTAGTAATGTATTCAACAGTGCTGCCGAAGCGCCCGATTTAACTATCGCGGCAGAAAATGCAGTTAATGCCGTTGTACACGTAAAAAACGTAACGATTAGCACCGGACAAATGACCTTTCAGGATTTGCTTTTAGGAAGAAGTCCCCAACGTGCGCAGATGGGTACCGGGTCAGGGGTTATTATCAACTCAGATGGATACATCATTACAAATAATCATGTTATTAATAATTCAGATAAGCTTACAATTACCTTAAATAACAATAAAACTTACGATGCTGAGATTGTGGGCACCGACCCTAAAACGGATATCGCATTATTAAAAATAGATGCTGACGAAGATTTACCTTATGTCACCTTTGCAGATTCCGATCAAGCACGAATTGGTGAATGGGTGCTGGCTGTTGGTAATCCGTTTAATTTAACCTCAACAGTTACCGCCGGGATTATTAGTGCTAAAGCAAGAGATTTATCGGGTAATTCAACACAGTCATTCATTCAAACCGATGCTGCTGTAAACCCAGGAAATTCCGGAGGCGCCTTAGTGAACACAAACGGAGAGTTAATTGGTATTAATACAGCAATTTCTTCACAAACCGGGTCGTACATTGGGTATTCGTTTGCCGTACCAAGTAATATCGCCAGACGTGTTATTGAAGATATTATGGAATATGGCTATGTGCAAAATGGTATTTTAGGGATTACAGGTGGTGCTTTAAATAGTGCCGCTGCCGATGAATTAGGTGTTAATGATACCGAAGGTATTTATGTGGCTAGTGTGGTTGAAGATTCAGGGGCAGACCTTGCCGGTATTCTGGAAGGCGATATTATTAAAGAGATTGACCGTATTAAAGTTTCTAAATTCTCTGATTTAACTGGACATATTGGAGCTAAACGTGTCGATGATATCGTAGAGCTTAAAATATCTAGAGATGGAGACCTTAAAACTCTTAAAGTTAAGTTAACCCGAAACGAAACATTAAATCTGCCTCTTGTAGGTATGGTTAAAAATGCCAAAAAAGAAGATTTAAAATCGTTAAATGCATCAAATGGTGTTAAAATTATCGAGTTGAATAAAGAATATGAATCTTACTGGAAGAAAAATGGTGTTGACGAAGGTGCCATCATTACTTCTATTAACGATGTAAAAATTAATTCGGTTGACGATGCACAACAAGCGATTAAAAACAAATCGACTTATGAGCCACTTCGAATTGAACTCATCAATTCTAAAGGTGAAAAAGAACGTTACAACTTCAGATAAAAACACTTAAATAATAATTGTCATTTAGCCTCTTAAAAACCCAATTTTTAAGAGGTTATTTTTTTGTTAAAATAGCTTACGAAAACGTTTGAAATATGATATTTTTGCCAAATATTTATAAAACTAAACTATCTCAAAAGAATGTCTTTTAACAAAAACTATGAAAAGGAATTAGCCTTTCAAGCAGACCGTAGAAGAGCCACTGTAGAATTTATTAAAATTGTAAGTGACTTATGGTACGACAAGTCCATAGAACTTGTTCTTTTTCGCAATCAACTAATCGACAGAAATGTTAGTCAAATTTTAAATCTGCATGAATACGCAGGTAAATTTGTTCAAAAGCCTATTTCTATTTTCGACTCTGTTGAAATTGCTCAAGCGATTAAATCATTAGACATTGCCCCTTCTAAATTGGACATAGGAAAACTAACCTATGAATATCATTTAGAAGACACGAAATACAATAATGCCAGTAGTTTTATTGCAGATAAACTAAAGGATGCCAAAAAAAATGGAGCCTTACTTCCTAAAGATGTTGTTCTTTATGGTTTTGGTAGAATTGGTCGTTTGGTGGCTCGTGAAATTATGGCTCGAACAGGAAAAGGTAGTCAATTAAGATTACGAGCTATTGTAACCCGTGGCGCTATTGACGCTCAGGTTTTAGAAAAACGCGCAGCGCTTTTACGTAACGATTCGGTACACGGCGAATTTTCCGGAACGGTATCGGTCGATATCGCTAACAAGGCTTTAAACATTAACGGAACAACCGTAAATATTATTTCAGCAAATAATCCGGAAGAAATTGATTATACTAAATACGGTATCAACA
This sequence comes from Aestuariibaculum marinum, assembly GCF_014596975.1. Taxonomy (GTDB): domain Bacteria; phylum Bacteroidota; class Bacteroidia; order Flavobacteriales; family Flavobacteriaceae; genus Aestuariibaculum; species Aestuariibaculum marinum. Next base: position 840,552 of record NZ_JACVXD010000001.1, read on the forward strand.
ATGCTTTAGTAATAGACAATACTGGTGCTTTTAGAGATCAGGAGGCTTTAAGCAGACACTTAAAATCTCGAGGTGTTGCCAAAGTATTATTAACCGCTCCAGGAAAAGGCGTTCCTAATATTGTGCACGGAGTAAACCATTTAGAGTATGATCCGAGTAATGTAAATATATTCTCGGCGGCATCATGTACAACCAATGCCATTACACCTGTATTAAAAGCCATTGAAGACACTTACGGTATTAAACACGGTCATCTTGAAACGATTCACGCATATACTAACGATCAGAATTTAGTAGACAATTACCACAACAAATACCGTCGCGGACGTGCTGCCGGATTAAACATGGTTATTACCGAAACTGGTGCCGGAAGTGCCGTTGCAAAAGCTTTACCTAAATTAGAAGGTAAATTAACCTCGAATGCGATTCGTGTTCCCGTGCCAAACGGATCCTTAGCTATTTTAAATCTTGAACTAAAGAATAAAACTTCGGTAGAACAAATGAATGCTACCTTAAAGAAATATGCTTTAGAAGGTGATTTAGTTGAACAAATAAAGTACGAACTAAGCGACGAGTTAGTTTCTAGTGATATTGTTGGATGTTCGGCACCATCAATTTTTGATAGTAAAGCTACCATTGTTCGCTCTGATGGTAAGAATGCTGTTCTATATGTATGGTACGATAATGAATATGGATACAGCCAACAAGTTATTAGGTTAGCAAAATATATTGCAAAAGTAAGACGTTACACTTACTATTAATAAGTTAAGATTAGTGAAATAAATACGCTATTTTCGCTTAAAACATCTAAATTATATTTATTAACGTATATAACGAAAAGCCTCACCACGTGAGGCTTTTTCACAATTTTATCTTTTACAGTAAACAATATTTTATAATTTAGTAACCCAATATTCAAAAATTTTCCTAAAATGAACAAAATCAAGTATTTAGCTGTTTTTAGCTTTTTATTTACTGCGACAGTATTTGCGCAAACAGAGAATGATGAAGAGAAGTTATCTTTAAACAGCGGTACCATTGATAACCAATTTGAATATGTTATTCAACGTTCCAACAATTACCAAGATTATAAAGTAATTAAAAAAGTATGGCTTTATGCCTTAAAAGCGCATACTATGGATTCGTTAAATGCTGTTCATAAAAACCTTAACGACACCAAGGCTGTTGTTAATACACAGGCTAAAGAAATCGACAATTTAAAAGCCAGTCTTACCGAAACGCAAGACACTTTGGATGCTACAAATTTAGAAAAAGACAGCATGTCTTTATTCGGAATACAAATGAGTAAAGGAAGCTACAATTTTTTAATGTGGTCAATCATTGGCGGATTACTTGCCTTACTATTGTTATTCATTTACAAATTTAAAAACAGTAATGTCATTACTACTGAAGCCAGAAAAGCCCTGTCTGAAATTGAAGAAGAGTTTGAAGAGCACAGAAAAATTGCGCTTGAGCGTGAACAAAAAGTAAGGCGTCAACTTCAAGACGAAATTAATAAGCATAAAAAGATTTAATGCTTTATTTATAATTGAAAAAAAGCCGGAGTTTCCACTCCGGCTTTTTGTTTTTCCAACCTCAATACAAAAAGACATAGTAAATATATTTTTAATTCAATTATCTTTGCACTTCTTAAAAAAAGATCATGCGCATAGATATTATAACTGTTTTACCTGAATTATTAAGAAGTCCGTTTGAAGCCTCTATTCTAAAACGTGCTATCGAAGCTAATTTAGTTGAAGTCCACTTTCATAATTTACGCGATTATGCGACCGATAATTATAAAAGTATAGACGATTATCAGTTTGGTGGTGGTGCAGGAATGGTGATGATGATTGAGCCAATAGACAAATGCATTTCTGGATTAAAAGCAGAACGTGATTACGACGAGGTGATTTATATGACGCCTGATGGTGAAACCTTAAAACAAGGCATAGCAAATCAATTATCGTTGAAAGAAAACATTATTATTCTTTGCGGACATTATAAAGGCGTGGACCAACGCGTCCGCGATCATTTTATAACTCGGGAAATCTCTATTGGCGATTACGTTTTATCTGGTGGCGAACTGGGAGCAGCCGTATTATGCGACGCAGTTATCCGATTAATTCCGGGTGTTTTAGGAAATGAGACCTCTGCCCTAACCGATTCGTTTCAGGATAACATGTTAGCGCCTCCTATTTACACTAAGCCGAGAGAATATAAAGGATGGAAAGTACCGGAATTGTTATTTAGTGGTAATTTCCCTGAGATTGAAAAATGGCGTGAAGATCAGGCTTACCAAAGAACAAAAGAACGACGTCCGGATTTACTGGACGAATAAGCTATTTTGTGTTAAGGATAGTAGCGGCACCCTTTTTCAAAACAAAAGATATAGTGAATAACCTGACCAGGAAGGGAACACTATAAAATTTACAGTTAAAGATTGTAGGTTATTAATTATTAATTATCTTTGCACCCTGTTTCGGGTTAACCTCTGGCGAAAATCGTGTATGTTATTCTGAATTAACTATTTAAAAAAATAAAGATATGGAATCTTTAGTAAAATTTGTACAAGACGAATTTGTAGCAAAAAAAGACTTTCCAGAGTTTGGAGCTGGAGACACAATTACTGTGTATTACGAAATTAAAGAGGGTAACAAAACACGTACTCAGTTCTTTAGAGGTGTTGTTATTCAAAGAAGAGGTTCAGGTTCATCTGAAACTTTCACAATTAGAAAAATGTCTGGAACTATTGGTGTAGAGCGTATCTTCCCTATCAACTTACCAGCATTACAAAAAATTGAAGTTAATAAACGTGGTAAAGTTCGTAGAGCTAGAATTTTCTACTTTAGAGGACTTACTGGTAAAAAAGCAAGAATTAAAGAGAGCAGACACTAGTCTAAACCTCTTTAAAAAGCATAAAAAAGCCTTGATTATCATCAAGGCTTTTTTTATTAACAAATGTTAATAACTTCGGTTTATAACAAGTTGATAATTAAATGGTTAAAAAAAATTGCAAATCTTCATTTTTTGATGTATATTAGCATAAGTTAATAATAAATCAGCAGGTTGCTTTGCGAAACACCTGTTGAACATTATAAACTAAATAAGATAACGTTCACATTTTTAATTGTTTTTTGAGGTTTTAAACGTATCATGTGTAAGCATGTATTTAAAAACCATGATATTATAAAAGACTGTTTAGCAATAAACAGACACTAGATAATTGAAAGTCTAAACAGAACCACGGTTTTATCACAACCATGAGGCTGAACAAAGACAATGCTTTATTAAACTAATCGTTAACAGCGGATAGAAACAAATAAATGCATCAAGAAAAACAATTTTCTGAAGCATTTTGTAATAGGTCAATACATTTTGAAAATTACATGAAATGTTTCATTTAAAATAGCAACACTTAAATTGTAAAGGTTTAATGAAAATTTGAACTGATTTAGTGAAATCTAATTGATTAAGTTCTGCTATTTTAAGAAAGCCATGTCAGAGTAGATTAAGTTCTGCAGTGATATGGCTTTTGTTTTTTTAACTCCGAGCCCATTTTCTTTAAAAAATTCGTAGTGCTACTCCCCTTTTTTAGCGTTCTCTAAAAACTTACCAACTAAAGGCTTTTTGTTTAAACGATTAAGCATTTATAATCATCTATTTTTGTATATTCGCAACTCGAAAAAAAATCCTTTCTTTTTTCATATTCATTAAACTAAGTAAAAAAATAAAAAAAATCACTAAAGTAATGTCTAACATAATTTATACAAAAACTGATGAAGCTCCAGCTTTAGCTACGCATTCATTTTTACCTATTGTTAAAGCTTTCGTTAAATCTTCAGGAATTAATATAGAAACTAAAGATATTTCTTTAGCTGCTAGAATCTTAGCTGTATTTCCTGATTTTTTAAATGAAGATCAAAAAGTTTCAGATGACTTAGCACTACTAGGTGAATTAGCAAAGAAGCCAGAAGCCAATATTATTAAATTACCTAATATTAGTGCTTCTATTCCACAGTTAAAAGCCGCTATAAAAGAATTACAGTCTCAAGGGTTTTCTATTCCTAACTACCCTGATGAGCCTGCAAACGATGCTGAAAAAGATATTAAATCGCGTTACGATAAAGTTAAAGGTAGTGCGGTAAACCCTGTGTTACGCGAAGGTAACTCAGACAGACGTGCACCTAAAGCCGTTAAAAATTACGCAAAAAACAATCCGCACTCTATGGGTGCCTGGACAAAAGATTCTAAAACGCACGTAGCAACTATGGAGGCTGGTGATTTTGCACACAACGAAAAATCATTAACCTTAGCGGAAGCCACTACTATCAAAATTGTTCATACAGATGATAACGGAACTGAAACCGTTTTAAAAGATAGTTTTGCTATTCAAAAAGGAGAAATTATTGATGCTACGGTAATGAATAAAAAAGCCTTAATCAGCTTTTTTGAAAAACAAGTAGCCGATGCAAAAGCCAACGGTGTATTGTTCTCATTACACATGAAAGCCACTATGATGAAAGTAAGTGACCCAATTATTTTTGGTCACGCTGTAAAAATCTTCTTTAAGGATGTATTTGCTAAACACGGTGAAACTTTAGAGCAAATTGGTGTTGACGTAAATAGTGGTTTCGGAAACTTAGTTGAGAAATTACAAGAATTACCAGAAGCAAAACGCAACGAAATTCAAGCCGATATCGATGCTGTATTTGCTAACGGACCTGCTTTAGCAATGGTTAACAGTGATAAAGGTATAACGAATTTACACGTACCAAGTGATGTAATTATTGATGCTTCTATGCCTGCTATGATTCGTACTTCTGGACAAATGTGGAATGCTGAAGGTAAATTACAAGATACTAAAGCTGTTATTCCAGATAGTAGCTATGCTGGTGTGTACGCTGCGACTATCGATTTTTGTAAAGAAAATGGAGCATTCGATCCAACAACAATGGGAACTGTTCCTAATGTTGGATTAATGGCTCAAAAAGCAGAAGAATACGGATCGCACGATAAGACATTCGAAATGGCATCTAACGGAAAAGTTACGGCTATTGATGCTCACGGAAATACCTTATTAGAACACACTGTTGAAGAAGGAGATATCTGGAGAATGTGTCAAACTAAAGATGCACCTATTCAAGACTGGGTTAAATTAGCAGTTACGCGTGCCAGAGCTTCAGAAACGCCTGCTGTATTCTGGTTAGATGAAAACAGAGCTCATGATGCCGAGTTAATTAAAAAAGTAAACACATACTTAAAAGATCACGATACAACAGGATTAGATTTAAGAATCTTATCGCCTGTTGATGCAACCATCTTTACTTGTCAAAGACTTAAAGAAGGTTTAGATACTATTTCTGTTTCAGGAAACGTATTACGTGATTATTTAACCGATTTATTCCCTATTTTAGAAGTAGGTACCAGTGCGAAAATGTTGTCTATCGTTCCTTTAATGAATGGTGGTGGTTTATTTGAAACTGGTGCTGGTGGATCTGCTCCTAAACACGTACAACAGTTATTAGAAGAAAATCACCTACGTTGGGATTCTTTAGGAGAATTCTTAGCGCTTGCTGTTTCTTTAGAGCACTTTAGCGAAGTGAACAGTAATGAGAAAGCTAAAGTTTTAGGTGAAACTTTAGATGACGCTACAAGTTCTTTATTAGAAAACAAAAAAGGACCTTCTAGAAGTGCTGGTGAATTAGATAACAGAGGTAGCCACTTCTACTTAGCGATGTACTGGGCTCAGGAATTAGCTAAACAAAATAAGGATGCCGATTTAAAAGCTGAATTCGAGCCAATTGCAAAACAATTAGCAGAAAACGAAGAAGCTATCATTAAAGAGCTAACCGATATTCAAGGAAAACCGGTAAGCATTGGTGGATATTATGAGCCAAGCGAAGATTTAACAAATCAAGTAATGCGTCCAAGTGCTACACTTAACAGTATTTTAGCTTAAAAAAATAACTTTATATCACAAAGAGCTCCTAGAAATAGGAGCTTTTTTTTTGCCCAATTTTATTCAAACCAAACAATATTAGTTCTTTGTTTAAGTTATAAAAATACATCTTGTAAGAATTTTACAAAAATTTTAACAAATTCTTAAGTTTTAGATTATATATTTAACATCAAACCTATTTCATCTATCAATTAACTATGAAAATAAAAAAAATTGTGCTTTGGACAGCAATAGCTTTAACCCCCATTTTAATATTCTCCTTCTATAATAGTGACGACAGTGAGAGCGCATCATTAACTACAAAAGTGGTAAGGGGCACTTTTAATGATGAAGTCATTATATCGGGAGAAGCACAATCTACCAGCTCGAAACAAATTAATGGCCCCAGCAACGCAAGGCGCTTCGGACTTTATAATATTAAAATTCAAGATTTGGTTCCAGAAGGTACCGTTGTAAAAAAAGGCGACTACATTGGGAAATTAGATGTTTCTGAACTTAACGGGAAAATTCTGGATGCTGAAATAAATTTAGACAATGCGCAATCAGCGTATACACAACAGCAACTTGATACAACACTTACTTTAAAGCAAGAGCGCAATGCTATTAAAGATTTACTTTTCGAAATTGAAGAAACAAAACTGGAGTTAAATCAATCAAAATATGAAGCTCCAGCTGTTATCAGACAGCTAGAAATAAAACTTGAAAAATCGGAGCGAAATTTAAAAAGTAAAAAGGAAGATTATTCTATAAAGAAACAACAATCTAATGCCAAGATGATTATTGCCAGCAATAACGTATCTAAAAACAAAAAGCGCATTGATGAATTGTTAGAACTTCAAAAACAATTTACAATTTATTCTGATGAAGATGGCATGGTTACCTATATTAAAGAGTGGAATGGCTCAAAAAAGCAAGTCGGCTCAACCATTTCTCCTTGGGAACCAGCTATTGCCAGCCTTCCAGATTTAACCAAAATGGAATCTAAAACCTATAGTAACGAAGTCGACGTTCGTAAAATAAAACAAGGACTTACCGTGAAGGTAGGCTTTGATGCCTTTCCTGATATAGAATTAGAAGGAATTGTTACCGAGGTTGCTAATGTGGGTGAAACCAAATCTGGGTCAGACATTAAACTTTTTCAAGTCTTAATAAAGCTTAACGGAACAAACGAAAACATCAGACCTGGAATGACCACCTCAAATCGAATTCTTACAAAACAGAAAGAAGACGTTTTAATGATTCCTTTGGAAGCCATTTTTTCAAAAGATTCCATTAGCTATTCTTATGTTAAATCCGGTTTATCTATCGAGAAGCAAGAAGTAGAGCTAGGGAGTTCCAATAACGAGGTAGTTATAATCAAAAACGGACTTAAAGAAAATGATGTGGTTTACCTAAACAAACCTGAAGACCTTGAAGAGAAAAGTATTAAACTATTAAAGTAAGATGATAGATAAAATACTTTTTGAAAAACTTAAGTCCAATTTTACTGAAGCCTTCTGGTTCATTAAAACCAATAAAGTCAGAACCTTTTTAACAGCTCTTGGTATTATTTTCGGTGTAGCTTCAGTAATTACGATGCTTGCGATTGGTAATGGTGCTGAAAAGGAAATTTTATCGCAACTGGAATTGGTTGGTGTAAATAATATTGTGGTGACTCCTATTCCAGATGAAAAAGATGAAAATTCAAACGAAGAAGGAAACGATGGAAACAATAAAAGTAATGAAACCAAACGCTATTCTAAAGGCTTAGACATCCTAGATGCCGAAAGTATAAAAAACAACATTCCAAGTGTTAAACTGGTAAGCCCTGAAATTATTATGGACACCTATGTAATCAATAACGGTCGACAAAATCCGGTAAAGCTTATTGGTGTCTCCTCCTCTTTTTTCGAATCTTCAAATATTCACATAGAAAAAGGTAAAGATTTTTCAAAACACCAACTTTTAAATGCCTTACCGGTATGCATCATTGGAAAAAAAGTCGAGAAAAAATTATTTACTGGAGAAAGTGCCTTAGGCAGACAGATTAAAGTGAAAGATGTCTGGCTTCAAGTTATAGGCGTTATAGAAGAAAAACTTATTTCAGATCAGGCACAGGAAAATTTAGGTATTCGAGATTTAAATCAGGATATCTACATTCCTATAAAAACCTTTTTAATACGTTATAAAGACCGTAAAATTATCAGTAGCACAGGTCCTTCCATTTCTGGAGGTGGCGGAAATATAATTATTGTTGGTGGACAACAAAATGGTCCTAAAAAGCGTATTCCCCGTGGCAATTATCACCAAATTGATAAACTCACGGTTCAGGTTTCAAATTCTAACGAATTAAAAGCCACTGCCGAAGTATTGAGTAAAATGCTAAAGCGAAGACATAATGATGTCCTGGATTTTGAAATTACCATCCCTATTCAACTACTTAAGCAACAACAAAAAACCAAGCAAATTTTTAATATTGTATTAAGTATTATCGCCGGAATATCACTCCTTATCGGAGGCATTGGTATTATGAATATCATGCTGGCATCGGTGCTAGAGCGTACTAAAGAAATTGGTATTATTCGTGCCATAGGGGCTACGGAAGAAGATGTTATTCTTCAGTTTTTATCAGAATCGGTACTTATTAGTGTTGGTGGTGGTGTTGCAGGTATTTTGTTAGGAATTATTGGCGCCTACACCATTGAGATATTCTCAGGAATAGAAACCGTGCTCTCGTTAACCTCTGTGCTCGTTTCCTTCTTTATTGCTGTTTTAGTTGGATTATTTTTTGGAATATTCCCTGCTAAATCGGCAGCCAGAAAACGACCAATTGAAGCCTTACGAACAGAATAATATTTTGTTATCGCAATCAAAATTCATCAATCAAAACAACTAAATACATGAAAAAATTATTCACACTAATTTTCTTTTCATTTTTATCTGTAAATGTATTTTCTCAGTCAAAAACTATATCTCTAACAGAGGCTATAGATATTGCTCAAAAAAAATCTCCGGATTATAAAACAACCCTAAACCGAAATCAGGGGAGCTATTGGCGTTTTAGAAATTATAAAGCACGCTTTTTGCCTCAACTTAGATTAAACGCCACCATTCCTGAATATAATAACGCCATTAGAAGAATAACAAACGATGAAGGTCAGGACGTTTTTGTAAATCAGGATCAACTTATTGTTCAAGGTGGTTTATCACTGAATCAAAATATCCCCTACACTGGAGGTACACTGTCTTTGAACTCCAATTTAGAGCGCGTAGAACTGTTTGGTCTAAACGATAATATTGGTTATTCGGTTATACCTTTTTCTATAAGTTATTATCAGAATTCTTTGTTTTTTAATCAGTTTAAATGGGACAAAAAAATTGAACCTCTGATTTACGAAGAATCTAAACGTGATTTTATTGAAAAAATGGAACAAATTTCAATAACCACCTGTCAGCATTATTTTAGTTTACTAAAGGCACAAATGCAACTGGAAATAGCCGAAAAAAATCTATCCAATCAAGATACCTTATATCAGATTTCATTAGGACGTTATAAAATGGGGAAAATTGCCGAGAACGAATTACTTCAAATGGAACTTACGCTATTAAATTCTAAAAATAACGTGACAACTAATAAAGTAGAACTAAAAAGAACCTCTCAAAATCTTGCGCGTTATTTAGAAATGGATAATGAAAACTTAAAATTAGATATACCGGAAAAGCTTCCCTTATTTGATGTCGAGGTTACAACTGCACTGCGAGAGGCACAATCTAACAGAAAAGCTGTTATCGAATTTAGAAGACAACGTTTAGAAGCAGAAAGAGAAGTAGCGCGTGCCAAAGGGACTAACTCTGTTGACATGAGACTGAATGCAAATTTCGGTATCTCCAATAACGCTAACGATTTTAATGCTTTATTTAACAATTTTAATAAACAGCAAAATGTATCACTATCGGTTTCTGTGCCAATTTTCGATTGGGGTGTATCTAAATCAAGGCGTAAAATGGCTGAAGCCGATTTAGATTTGGTAAATAATAATGTAGAACAGGAAACACAAGCCTTCGAACAAGAGATCTATCTTCATGTTTTAAACTGGAGTAACCAAAGAGATTTTTTGTTCACCGCAGAAAAAGCCAAAGAAGTTGCTACCAAACGTTACGACATTTCAAATAAAAGGTATGTTTTAGGTAAAATAACTATTACCGACTTAAATATCGCTCTACAGGAAAAAGATAAAGCTGTCCTGCAATATTTAAATTCACTTGAAAAATTTTGGAGAGATTACTACGTTCTTAGACAATTAACCTTATACGATTTTATCAATAATGAAAAAATAACTGTTGAAGATGTAATTTATGATTAAAACCACCAATTAATTTCTATTTTTGGTGCATGAGTTTTACAAAAACAACCGAACAGGATTCAAATTACAATCATTTAGAGAGAATGAGTGTAAAAGAACTGTTAAGCAACATAAATAAAGAGGATAAAACCGTTCCTGATACTGTTGAAAAAGCACTTGCTGAAATTGAAAACCTGGTTAATGTAATCGTTGAAAAACTAAAGCAAGGAGGTCGTTTATTTTATATTGGAGCAGGAACTAGTGGACGATTAGGAATTTTAGATGCTTCGGAATGTCCTCCCACATTTGGTGTTTCTCACGACTTAGTTATCGGACTTATTGCAGGCGGTGATACTGCTATTCGAAAAGCTGTTGAGTTCGCTGAAGATTCTAAAACTCAGGGTTGGGAAGATTTGCAAGCTTATCATATCTCGAATAAAGACGTTGTGGTAGGTATTGCTGCTTCAGGTACTACGCCTTATGTGATTTCAGCATTGGAAACCTGCAATACCAACAATATTGTTACGGGTTGTATTACCTGTAATGCCAACAGTCCGTTATCGAAAACCGCTCAATTTCCAATAGAGGTTATTGTTGGTCCTGAATTTGTAACAGGTAGTTCCAGAATGAAAGCAGGTACCGCTCAGAAACTTGTTTTAAACATGATTACAACATCTACAATGATTCAGCTTGGTCATATTAAAGGCAACAAAATGGTCGATATGCAACTAAGTAATAATAAATTGGTTGATCGCGGAACAAAGATGATTATGTCGGAGCTTAACATTTCTGAATCCGAAGCTAAAGCCTTATTACACACATACAAAAACGTACGTACAGCTATAAAAAACTATAACAATGGAACAAACTAATAGAACCGACAAACAACTCCTTTTTAAGGGTATTAAAACTTTAGTATTTGCCTTATTAAGTCTTTTTATGGGACCAATTTTAATGCATTTAGCGTTATCTGATAAAGAGAACTCACTTTATCTTCCGTTATTAATAGTTGCCAGTCTTATTTGTGCTTTTGCTGTTTTTTTAATTTTTAAAGGCATCAAAATTATTATGGCTAGTATGTTTAAAAAATAAAGCCCAAAGTTAGGACCATGTTGTTGGTTTAGGTGTTGTTGGGTTATATCCAAACTCTAAATCAACAATAGTTATTTTTAATCCGCTTAAAATATAATTTATAATAGCATAATGGTGAATAGTGTGGCTATTGGCCTGTGATAGCAATGCCCCAATAGTGTAAGGGATCTCTACTTTTCCCTGACCTAAATCCTCTATTACTAAAACCGTTTTATCTATTTTTTGGTTAAATGCATTCAACTTATTGATCAATAACACCAAATAGGTTCTGGCCTTAGCACAATCCTGCTCTACTTCTCTATTTCTACTTCGTGCTGTTAAATCTATTTTATTTTCATCATTCAAATTAAAAATACAGTTGTAAAAATCCAATATATGCCTGATATGTGTTCCTATAGATGAAAAATAAGGAGGCACTGAAGCATCTCGTAATTGTTCATTGGTTAAACTATTCAGAAGAATTTCTGTTTTGGTCAGTGTTTGTAAAGTAGATTCTATAAGTTTATTCATTGTCTCCAATTTAATCAAATAATTCAAATAATAAAATACTTACAATACAAAACATTATATTATTCATTATAAACCACTAAAATTAAATTAGTTAGTAAAATTCCTTATATTGGTGTAAGTCTTATTTCATAAAACTCTCATATACGTTAGGTGGTGTACTTGAACAAAATAATTACAAATACCTTACAACTAATTTTTACAATTTGCTGCTGCATACCATTAAATGGCCAGGAACTTGTAGAAGTTGATTCAGATACATTTGCCCCTCAAAAACAATTTTCATTTAAAACCCTAACTATAAACGATGGTTTATCTCAAAACAGTGTAATTAGTATCGCTCAAGATAGTATTGGTTATTTATGGCTGGCTACTCAGGATGGGTTAAACAAATACAACGGACGTGATTTTAAGCATTACGACAAACAGTTTGAAGACATTACCCGGGCTACATTTAGTAAATTGGGTAAGGTATATATCGATAAACAAAATAGACTTTGGATCATTACACATTCCGGGAAATTAGAATTGTATCAACCTCAAACCGATGATTTTAAACACATCAAATTTAAGTTTGATGTTAGTACCATATTCCAAGACAAACACCAAAACCTATACATTGGCACTTTCAATAACGGATTATTTAAAGTCGACTCCCGCACAAAAGACACTATTCAGGTATTAAAAGATGCTGATAAAAGTAAAACTGTTTATCATCTTATGGAAGATGATAATACATTAATAGCAGCCTGTTCTGAATCTGTTTTCAGTATTTATGAAAACAGGGATTATAATACTATTCCGGTTCAAAATTCAGTAACTACCAATTATAGTTCCCTTGAAAAAGGATCCGATAACACACTTTGGTTAGGCACTTACGGTCATGGGCTTTTTTACAAAGCTCAAGGAAGCAAATACTTTATTAAATATGAGAATAAAAACATTCCGCCCGATTTAAATATTGAAGATTTATTGATTGATAGCAAGTCTCGATTATGGATTGCTACCTATGGTAATGGTGTTTATTTAATAGATAAGAAATCGAATATTGTAAAAAACTTTAAAGCCAATAAAAACAACCCCTTTGCCATTCACTATAATGACATGCTTTCATTATACGAAGATATAACCGGAACTATATGGTTTGGCTCAGATGGTACCGGAGCCAGTTACTACGATGCCCATCTAATTAAGTTTAATATTCTAACTAATAATCAGGTGCCTAAATCGGTAAATGTAGATATGGTAAGGTGCATTACAACCGACAAACAAAATAATATTTGGATTGGTACTTCGGGCAAAGGACTTACGGTTGTTGATTTAAAAAAAGAAACCTACAAAACGTACACGACTGAAAATAGCTATATAGCCAGTAATCGTATTATAAGTACTTGCTTCCTTAATGATGAACTGTGGATTGGACATCAGGGTTATGGACTAAATATTCTGGAGGCCTCAGGTAACTATAAGTACTATCCTGAATTAAAAAATCATACCATTTGGCGGATTATAAAAGCATCAAATCATCAAGTCTGGCTATGTACAGAACGTCACGGTATCATTTTATTTGATAAATACAAAGGTATTTTAAAAACATATAACACCAATAATTCAAAATTTTCTTCTAACAATATAAGGGCTTTAGTTTATGGAATTGATAACGATATGTGGATTGGAACAGATGATAACGGACTTTTTAAACTAAATAAAACCACAAATCAAATTGAAAAAATAAATAATATTAATGATAAAATTAAGTCGCTGTACTACAGTAAAAACACCTTATGGGTTGGCACCAATGGTAATGGACTTAAAGCTTATGATATTGAAAAAAATACCATCGAAACCTTTACAACAAAAAATGGGTTACCCAATGATGTAGTTTACGGAATACTCCCTGACAATGAAAATAACCTTTGGCTGAGTACTAATAATGGAATTAGTAAATTCAATCATATAAATTTTGAAAACTTTAGCGTTTATGACGGCCTGCAAGCCAAAGAGTTCAATACTGGTGCTTACTATAAAGATCAATACAATACGTTATATTTTGGTGGATTAGAAGGCATTAACTGGTTTCATCCAGAACAATTAAGTTTTAATAAAGAAAAACCAAAAACTATAATTTCAAAATTCGAAGTATTTTCTAAACCTCGAAACTTAGAACCGAAGTTAAGTTTAAACTATAAAGAAAATACCATTACTTTCAGTTTTTCAAGTCTTCATTTTTCTCAACCCAAACGAAATTTATATAAATATCAATTGGTAAATCATGATGAATCCTGGATAGCATCAGGAAATAACAATACTGCCCATTATACAAACCTTCCTCCAAACACCTATACTTTTAAAGTTATATCCTGCAACTACGACGGTGTTTGGAATAATACCCCAACAACCTACACCTTTACGATTCGGCAGCCCTGGTATTTCAGTACGATGGCCATTGTTTTATACCTTTTATTATTTCTTATCATAAGTTACTTGGTTTACAGCTACCTAAAATGGCGTTGGCATATTAAAATGCAATTACAATTTGAACATGAAGAAACCGAACGCTTAAAACAATTAGATAGTTTTAAAACGAAACTGTACACTAATATTTCACACGAATTCAGAACACCATTAACTTTAATATCTGGTCCGGTTGAAAAACAACTCAACAATCCGAAACTTTCAAATACCGACCGAAAAGAACTTAAATTGGTACAACGTAACTCAAAACGCCTTTTAAACTTAGTGAATCAGTTGCTGGATTTATCTAAGCTAGAAACAGGCAACCTAACTTTATCGGTTGTTCAGGGTGATTTAGGTTTATTTTTAACCCAGTTAGTGAAAAGTTTTCAATTTAAAGCTGAAGAAAAAAATATTGATTTCAGATATAATATTCCTAAAATTCAAGAGGCATGGTTTGACAAAGATGTTGTTGAAAAAATAGTTACAAATCTATTAGCCAATGCCGTTAAATATGCTCCTAATAATGGTAAAGTATCCTTTCAGGTTAATAAGCAACAGGGGGAAATTATCATTGCCATCATTAATAATGGCAACACAATTCCTAACGATAATATAAGTAAACTTTTTCAACGCTATTATCAAGATAATAAATCTGCCGATGGTGTTGGAATAGGGTTATCGCTCGTTAAAGAACTAACCGTTTTATCTCATGGTAATATCGTGGCTCATACATTAAATAAAGATGAAATTCAATTTACAGTCACTCTTCCTATTGAACGATCATTCTTTAATCCTAATGAAATTACGGAAATTTCTACTCCTAATACCACTGATAATACGAAACAAGAACAATCAGAAAATGTTATTGCACATAAAGAACAACCGCTAATGCTTATTGTTGAAGATGACGAAGATATTCGAATCTTCTTAAATGCCATTTTTAGAGAAGACTACAACATTGAAGAAGCCGAAAATGGTGATATAGGCATTAAAAAGGCGGTAAAACTCATTCCGGATATTATTATTAGTGATGTTATGATGCCAAAAACCGACGGAATCATATTATGTAACACCTTAAAACATGATGAACGTACCAGTCATATTCCTATCATACTGCTAACTGCCAAAAGCGGAACGCCTAATGAGATTGAAGGTTTAAAAACCGGTGCCGACGATTATATTGAAAAACCCTTCCACACCCAAAAACTAAAAATTAAAATTCAAAATTTAATTGAATCCAGACGAAAACTTCAACAACGCTACAGTCAAAATTTTGAGCTGACTGATATTGCCGTGACAAGCACTGAACAACAATTTTTTAACAAAGTAAAAGAAGTTTTAGACCAAAATATTACAGACAGTCAATTTAACTCAGCCGATTTTAGTAAAAAAATGTTGATGAGCCGGATGCAGTTACATAGAAAACTAAAAGCGCTAACGGGTTTAACTACCACGGAATTTATTAGGTCTGAACGTTTAAAACTAGCAGAAAAACTTTTAAAATCTTCTGATTTAACGGTTTCTGAAATTGCGTTTCAAGTAGGCTTCAATACGCCTTCCTATTTTATTAAATGCTTCAAGGAACAATACAAAAAAACCCCATCAGAATACCATTCTAAATAAAACTTCTGTTTTTTTAGTCTTGTTACATTTAAAGTATCTTCTGTTACATACTTGCTATGCTTCTTCAACCTTCCCGCGTACCTTTACACCAAAGTAATAAAATAGCAATCAGTTAATATACCCCTTCCCTAAGAAACCAAATGTTTAAAACTGATGACATAAAAAAAGAAGATAATCAAAATATCTACTTAAGTATTGACCACCTAAAAAAAGGACAATACCTGCTAAATATTATGTTAGACAACAAGGTTTTAAAATCTATAGAAATCGATAAGGACACTTAAAAATATATAAAGAAGCTATTAATCAGGGTAAAAAGAGAATAATGAAAATATAAAAATTGGATTTATTCTCTTTTTTTATTGAAATGCTTAGGAGGTGTCTTTTTAAACTTCACAATTATGAAAAAAATTACACTTCTTCTAACACTTTGCTTGTCTGTTTCGGCTATGAGTCAAACAGTTTACCGACTGCAAAAAATTGAATACTACGATTGGGATAATACCGCTTGGGTATTAGATGAAACCGAAACCTATACCTACGAAAATGAAGGCACAAAAGAAACCCTTTTATTAAATGAAAGTATAACAAACGGCCAAACACAAATTTACAGGCACCTTAAAACCTATAATTCTAACAACTCCATTACGGAAGATAAAGTGCAAACTAAAGTTGGTAGTGATTGGGTTAATTCTAACAGAAACCTTACAACTTATGATGAGGAAGACCGTATTATTCTTAGCTTATATCAAGTATCAGACGGTACTAATTGGTTTGATGAAGAAAAAACCGAATACGAATATCCAGATAATGAAACTATTATAAAAAATGAATATGAATATAAAACAAATGCTTGGGTAAGAATTAACGAGGAAACCATAACTGCAACGGCCTCGGGTTATATACAAATTACCAAAACCTTAGTTGATGATGTATTAACTAATAGTGAAAAATTCGAATCTATTTTTGAAAATGATAAAATCTCAGAACAAATCATATGGATTTGGGACGAAAGCATTCCAGATTGGGTATTTGATGGTAAATATAATGCCATTTATAATATAGACGGCAATTTAGAAAGTGAAGAAATATACTACTGGAATATTGACATTACACCTGAAGAATGGGCTATGAATTCTAAAGTAACTTACACCAGATCTCAAACCAACCCCAAACTTATAAAACTATTTCAAGATTGCGAAAGTGGTACTTGCACAGATGTTCAACGAACCCTTACTAATTATGATTCTAATGGCGATTTACAATCTTCAAAATCTGAAACATGGGATCCTGAAAATGGTATATGGAGAGATTGGAATCTTTATACCTACCAATATGATGCTAATCATAACAATACCGAAACAATCCTCCAAAGAGTCGATTTGTTCTTTCAAACCGAAGACTTAGTAAATACGTCTAAAACCATAAAATACTGGGAAGAAGCTACAGCTTTAAGTGTGAGCTTTAGTAACAACAAACAACTATCTATTTACCCCAATCCCACAACCAAAACCATCAATATTACCTTTAAAACACCAATCTCATCAAATCAGAAATTAACGCTTTATAACATACAGGGACAAATTATAAAACAAAGGAACTTAAATGCAGGCGAACAATCTGTTAGCCTTCCAATACAACAGCAAAATTCGGGTATTTATATACTGAACATACAAACTAATGATAATACCAAAACTTATAAAATAATAAAACACTAAATCATGAAATCTAAATATATTGTTCTAACTGGTTTGGTCTTTTGTGTAGGCTTTTCAGCTGAAGCCCAACTGCTAAAAAAATTAAAAGAAAAAGCGCAACAGGCCGTAGAACGTACAGTATTAAAAAAAACAGACGAAGTCGTTACAGAAACAACAGAAAGCACCATCGATGGTATTACTGGCGGTAATAAATCTAATAATGATAATAATTCAACCACAACCTTCTCAAGCAATGAAGCGCTAACAATAAATGCAGAAGACAAAAAGAAATTTTTCAAAGAAGATGTTATTATAAAAATGCATGAAAACGGTAATTTAAATCAAACCCAGTATTTCGATGCCGATGCCGTAGCTGTAAGAACGAATGTACCTAACCAGCCCAAACCTATGTTTATAGATAGTGAAGGCTTTATCTATGGTTATAAAGATGGTGAATATACCAAATCTTCAATTGTAGCACTACAAAGTCAAGGTATGATGGTACCAACCATGATGCTTGAAGCTTATAAACTTCCTCCAGAACCCTTTATGGCTCAGCTTCAAAAACAACATGATTTAGGCATGACAGCCAATCCGTTTAACGGTATTGTAGAATTCGCATTTATTTACAAACCCGATGATTTTAGATACAAAGATTTTAAAGAAACGAAACAAACACTAAGAGGAAACACCTATACCAAATTCGAGTTTCTTAACGACCCCGGCTACGAAGACAGCTACGTACTTTTCGACGACCAAGATAGATTAATAGAAATCTACACCAATAAAGCCGATACCGGTCAGTCTGCAGATATGTTTGAAATGAGTGTCTTACCTCCTGGAGAGAGTTTATTGCTTTACGATTACCAACCTGTCGACGTGCAATTACCCGAAGCCAGAGAAGTTAAAGCTCAAGGTCAAGGTCTTATGGAAGCTGTTATGGGAGGAGTCGTAAAAGGCGGTAATTCAGGTAATAAAAATATTGACGACGATGATTACGATACGAGCGATACTAAGGGCATGACTAAATCCATCAAAACCTCTTTAAAAAATTATAAAGTTACAGCAAACGACTTACCGGAATCGTACGATTTTGATTGGATTTACCAAACTGAAATGCTTATGGGAGACAAAAAAAAGGAAAAAATGGATATGGAATTCTTAATAAAAGAAGGTGCTAATTACCAGGCCACAAAAATGATCGATGAAAAAAATAAAGATATGGGCAATGCCACTATGTTATTCGATTCAGAATTAAACACTATGGTCATGTTTATGGAAGCCCAAGGCAATAAAATGCTTCAATTATATCCTATACCAGAAGTTAAAAATCAAGATGTTAAAACAGACTACAAAATAACCGATCTGCCCTCAAAAACCATTCTAAACTACACGTGTAACGGACTTCAAATGGAAAACGATAAGTACATTATTAAGGTTTACCATACAAAACACGAATCTATTAGCTTAGGAAACTTCTTAAACTTTGGTGGCTCACAAAAGATGAATTTACCGGATATCGATTCTAGAATACTAGAGCAATTCTCTAACGGACTCATCATGGAAATGGATATGGTTGACAAAAAGAAGTCTAAAAATAATATGAATATTACTGCTAAATCTCTAAGTAAACAACCAACAAAAATCTCAAAGAACGAGTACCAAGTTATGAACTTCTTTTCCGGAGCTTCAATGATGAATAAAAATTAGAATGAAACTTCTTGAAGTCTATTAATCAAATAAAAAATACCATGAAAAAAATAATAACTCTATTAATCTTCATTCTTTATTCCAACCAAACAACACAAGCCCAAGATTGTTCTCTTCCATAATTAGTACCATTTTTTTATGGACTTGAGTTTGGAACTCCTACACTAGATTGTAATACAGTATCTATGATTTATGTATTTGGATTTAATTAAAATAGAAACAAACCTAGGTACAATTACAAAAAAAGTAATAGTAAAATAATAACAGCCCCATTAAAATCATATAAATGAACTTATTATCTACAATAGAATAAACTATTAACCAATTAAATCATTTATTATGAAAAAACTAATACTAGTAATTCTGTTTATTTCCGCAAACAGCTTTGCGCAATCAGAATGTTTTGGTGAAATTACATCAATACACCAACAATGTAAAAACGGAGAACCTTGTCTTCAAATTTTTTATTTTGCAGAAAATACTGATAATATATACCCAATGTATTTAACTGTTAAAACTGAAAATTCAATAATATATCATCCTGCTGATTCAAATAATAGTGGCTATTTATTATGTGATTTTAACGTGGGGGAAACAGTAGAGCTTTATATAAGTGATAACACGTTTAACACTTGTACAGGAAGTTCTGATTTTTATACGATTGAATCTTGTTCTGAACTAGATAATGATAATGACAGTTACTCCGCAGATGTAGATTGCGACGATCAAGACTCTAAGATTTACCCTGGAGCCCCTGAAATTTGTGGAAACAATATAGATGAGAACTGTAATGGAATGGATGATGATGTATGCCAATGTATAGACTCAGATGGAGATACTGTATGTGATGCCGATGATATTTGTCCTGGTTATAATGACCACGCTGATGCAGATGCTGATACCGTGCCTGATGGTTGTGACCTTTGCCAAGGTGATGATGCTACAGGAGATGCCGATAATGATGGTATTTGTAATGATTTAGACCCGTGTCCAGTTGATGCCTCAAACGACTCAGATGGTGATGGTATTTGTGATTCTACTGATAATTGCCCTGATCGATTTAACCCGAACCAAGAAATAGATAATGATTGCGATGGTGTACTGGCAACAGAAGATTGTGATGATAACAACGCCTCGATAACCTCATTAATAACCAGCGATACCGATGGAGATGGAACACCCGATTGCCAGGATGAGTGTCCTACCGATAGAAATAAAACCACAGCCGGAGACTGTGGTTGTAATGTAAAAGATACCGACCGTGATGGTGATGGTGTAGCAGATTGTAATGACTTAGAAATTAATTCTCTTTGTCCTTTATTAGTTGATGAAGATGGTGTCTCTTTAGATTCCGATCTTGATGGTGTTCCTGATTGTGACGATTTATGTGAAGGCTTTGATGACAATTTAGATGAAGACAACGATAAAATTCCAGATGGTTGTGATACTAATCCATATTGCCGTGGAGACAAAGTAGTTATTTGTCATATAAACAATAAAGGAGAACAATCAACCCTATGCGTATCTTCAGGGCAAGCACAACGACATTTAGATCATGGTGATAGTTTAGGAGCGTGTTCAGATGTTAATATATCTCAAATAATATATGAAGATGATATAATAATTACTGAAGACAGCAGTAGTGACATAGAATTTTTGATTTATCCAAATCCATCGTCTAAACACATCTCTATTTTAACCAAAACAGACAAAAAAAGTGTTTCTTTATCAATTAACAGTATTCAAGGCACTTTGCTATATCATACAACCATTATAACACCAAATTCACAAAAATTTGATATTCCAAAAAGTTTTACTAAAGGTATTTATTTTGTAACGCTTCAAACAGATCAATCTAAAATAACCAAACAATTCATAATTATAGAATAAAAATAATATTATGAAGAACCAAAAAGCCTTTATCTGGTTTGATAAAGGCTTTTGTTATGTTTGTTGTGACCAGGCTGGGGCTCGAACCCAGGACCCTTTCATTAAAAGTGAAATGCTCTACCAACTGAGCTACCTAGTCTTTAATTTTATATCTCTGGCTTACACAAGCCATATAATAAAAAATCCTCAGTCTATTCTATAAGACTGAGGATCAAAAAAGGCAACGACCTACTCTCCCACGGATGCAGTACCATCGGCGCTAACGGGCTTAACTACTCTGTTCGGAATG
>NZ_JACVXD010000020.1 GCF_014596975.1 Aestuariibaculum marinum
AAACTATATGACAACTCAAATGACTAACTGTATGAGATCCTCTTCGCTGATATTCTGACATATCATAAAGATATAATTTTTATATCACTAAAGTGCTGCAATGAAATTGCAGGGTTTTAGACCCTAATTTGAAACCAATAAAAAAGCATCCCGTTTGGGATGCTTTCACAGGAAGTTATTCTTATTTTTGATTAACACTTAAAAATTAAACTTCTTCCTTTAAATTTTAACAACAAAAAAAGCCTCGTCTATACCGATGAGGCTTTTCTTTTTTTGAGCGGGAGACCGGGTTCGAACCGGCGACATTCAGCTTGGAAGGCTGACGCTCTACCAACTGAGCTACTCCCGCATTGCGGTTGCAAATATATAAAAACCATTGAGTATTTCACAAATAAAAAATGTAACTTTTTTAAAAATTTTTCAATTAAAAAATTAAGCCCTTGATTTTGAATTCTTTTTGAAATAAAAAAAGTTCATCACAGCCCTTCATCTGAGTAAATTCGAGGTTTCAATGGCCTTTTAAAACTTAAATATTGCCCGAAAAATCATCATTCAATGTTTATATTAACAAATCTCTCTCAATATTTCTCGCGATTTAAATAATTTCAATCTTAGAAAAGGTTCTGAGTTTTTATTTTGTTTAAGTTTGACTGAACAGATAATTGCAATCCATGACTGAGCAACTGAATTATAACACTAGAATTATTGATGCCTCTGAAACAATTCCGGTTCGCCACCCTGTTTTAAGACCGGGCAAACCAATTGAATCCTGTAATTTTGATGGAGACAACCTGGAAACTACATTTCATCTTGGAATTTTTTTAAACAATCAAATTGTTGGCGTGGTATCATATTTTAAAAATTGTAACGATTTACTAACCGAGAGCTCGCAGTACCAACTTAGAGGTATGGCTGTTTTAGAAGATTTTCAAGGCAAAGGCCTCGGTAATTTATTAGTTCAGCAAGGAGATACCTTATTAAGAGAGAAGAAGATAAAAACACTCTGGTGTAATGCTCGTGAAGTTGCTACTACGTTTTACCAAAAGAATAACTTTACTATTATTGGAGAACCGTTCAACATCAAAGACATCGGTCTCCACTATGTGATGTACAAAACATTGACCTAAACTTAATTTTTGTAACTTTAATCATCTACAATTTACTTAAAAATGAGAAGTAGAAATTTTAAATTGCGATTACTAATTGGCGTAGCAATTGCCTTGTTTTTTGTCGTTAAACGTTGTAGCCAACAAGAAGTGAACCCCTATACTGGTCGCACACAAACCATATCAATGTCTGCCGATAAAGAAATAGCTATAGGTTTACAAAGCGCTCCGCAAATGGCCCAACAATACGGAGGGTTGCATCCCAACAACCAATTCCAGGCTTTGGTGGATAATGTTGGTAATAAACTTGTGAATAATAGCATTGCCAAAAAAACACCATACCAATACGAATTTCATTTGCTTAACGACCAGAACACCATTAACGCCTTTGCTTTACCCGGTGGACAAATATTTATTACTTACGCTTTGTTTTCTAAATTGGAAAATGAAGACCAGTTGGCGGGTGTACTTGGTCATGAAATAGGCCATGTTCTTGGTCGTCATAGTGCCGAACGCATTGCCGAAACCGAATACTGGCAAGGCTTAGCAACCGCGGGTTCGGTTGGCGCCGATATTGGAGACATGGTTGGTAGTATTGGTCAAAACACCTTACTCACCAACGGTCGAGGCGATGAACTAGAAAGTGACGACTTGGGTGTCAAATTTATGATAGATGCCGGCTACAACCCTGAAGAAATGATTGGTGTAATGGAAATTTTAAAAGCTGCTGCGGGCCCAAACCGGGTTCCTGAATTTCAAAGCACACATCCCGATCCCGATAATCGCATTGAGAAAATACAAGAAGCCATCAAAAAATATAAAAACCAGTAATAAAAAAAGCCCTGTAAAAACAGGGCTTTTTTGAGTGACTAACTCAAATAATTAAGTGCTATAATTATTTTTTTGATAATGCCATATCAATAACTTGTTGCGCATCTTTAGCGCCGTGTAATTCGGCATATTTTTTTGCTGTATAACCTTTTCCACATTTTGCTTTTAGGTCTGCGCCTTCAGTAATTAAAAGTTGTAAAATTTCAACACGGTTATATTTAGCAGCATACATAGCCGGCGTCATACCGTTAGATTTTTGGTTAACGTCTTCGCCTCTGGCTATTAATTTTTTAACGGTAACAATATCGCCTTTAGCGATCGATACACAAAAAGAGTTTACTTTAAAATACGTTACTTTGTTTGTTGCAACGTTAGGTTCGATTGTTTTTGCATTTACTGATACTACTGATAAACATAATGCAATTGCTGAAAGAATGATTGTTTTTTTCATGATGAAAGAATTTTGATTTGATTAATGATTTTGTTTTTTGATTATATCTAATAGACGACGGTAAGTAACATATGTTACATTAAAACCATTCTTTTCTGCATTTTTAACATATAATTCACATTTCTTTAACGGAATCCATTTTTTTTAAATATCCTTCAAAAAAGCTCTAAAACAGGATGTTTTTAAGCCATTTCACCTTCTTTTTTTTCACAAACTTCAGTATATTTGATAGCTGAAAAAATTACACATATAATGAACAAAAAAGTTATCTTAATGATACTTGACGGATGGGGAAATTCTCCAGATCCTAAAGTTTCTGCAATCGACAATGCCAATACACCTTTTATAGATTCTCTTTATACAAAATACCCTTACGCGACCTTACGTACCGATGGTTTACACGTGGGTTTACCTGAAGGGCAGATGGGAAATAGTGAGGTTGGACACATGAATTTAGGTGCCGGACGCATTGTATATCAAGATTTAGTAAAAGTTAATTTAGCAGTTGAAAACAAAACCTTAAATACCGAAAAAGTATTGGTCGATGCTTTCGAATATGCTAAAACAAATAATAAAGACGTTCACTTTTTAGGCTTATTAAGTGATGGTGGTGTGCACTCTCACATAAAGCACCTTTTCGGATTAATTGATGCCGCCGATGAATACGGTTTAGAGCACACCTACATCCACGCCTTTACCGATGGTCGTGATGTAGACCCTAAATCTGGTTTCGGCTTTTTAACCGAATTAGAATCTCATCTTGAAAAATCTAAAGCAAAATTAGCTACCGTAACAGGAAGGTATTATGCGATGGATAGAGATAAACGTTGGGAACGTGTAAAATTAGCTTACGATGCTATGGTAAATGGTGTTGGTGAGAAATCGACTAATGTTACCGAGACAGTTCAGAAAAATTATAACGACGATATTACCGATGAGTTCATTAAGCCAATTATTATGACTGGGACAGATGGTGAGCCTGTTACAAAAATAAAAGATGGCGATGTCGTGATCTTCTTTAACTTTAGAACTGATCGTGGTCGTGAATTAACCGAAGCGTTGTCGCAAACCGATTTCCACGAACAAAACATGCACAAATTAAACTTGCATTATGTAACGCTTACTAATTATGACGACACCTATAAAAACGTTAACGTCATCTTCAACAAAGACAATTTATCGGAAACTTTAGGTGAAGTTTTAGCTAAGAATGGTAAGAAGCAAATTCGTATTGCTGAGACTGAAAAATATCCGCACGTTACCTTTTTCTTCTCTGGTGGTCAGGAAAAAGAATTTGAAGGTGAAACACGTATTTTAAGAAATTCCCCTAAAGTAGCGACTTACGATTTACAGCCGGAAATGAGTGCTTATGAATTACGAGATGCCTTAGTTCCGGAATTACAAAAAGGCGATGTAGATTTCGTTTGTTTAAACTTTGCTAATGGCGATATGGTTGGACATACCGGTGTTATGGAAGCTGCCATTAAAGCTTGTGAAGCGGTTGACGAATGTGTTAAAGATGTGGTTACAACCGCGCTTGATAACGGTTACACCACTATTTTAATTGCCGATCACGGAAACTGTGAAACGATGATTAACCCAGACGGTACGCCAAATACAGCGCACACCACCAACCCGGTTCCTGTAATTTTAATAGATGATGAATTAAAATCTATTAAAGATGGTATTTTAGGAGATGTTGCTCCTACCATTTTAAAACTTATGGGTGTTAAGCAGCCAGCTGCAATGACACAGCATGCCTTAGTTTAAATTCTTTAATTAAAATTGTACATTTGTTTTAAACAACAAGTCTATAATCTTAATGAATTTAAACGAACAACTTATAATCGCTGTCGATTTTGACGGCACCATAGTTGAAGATGCTTATCCAAATATAGGAAAGCCGATGCTTTTTGCTTTTGAAACCTTAAAAATGCTTCAAAACAAAGGCCATCGGCTTATTTTATGGACTTACCGCCATGGTAGTAAATTAGATGATGCTGTTAATTTTTGCAAAGAACATGGCATTACATTTTATGCCGTAAACAGCAGTTATCCAGAAGAAGATTTCAGTAATAATTCAAGCCGTAAAATTCACGCCGATTTATTTATCGACGACCGAAATATTGGAGGCTTTCCGGGTTGGGGAGAAATTTATCAAATGGTAACCAACACCAAACCTCAGGAACAAGAAAAAAAGAAAGGCTTTTTCAGGATTTTCAAATAATCTAGCATAATTCAAACTGTTAATTATTCCTTTCATTCAAAAGGCATTCCCACTATTTTAAGTATCTTTGCCCATATTTTTTTGACACATGATTCATATTAAAACCAGAGAAGAAATTGAATTAATGCGCGAAAGTGCTTTAATCGTATCTAAAACTTTAGGAGAAGTTGCTAAAGCCGTAAAACCGGGCGTAACAACCTTGCAACTTGATAAAATTGCAGAAGAATGCATTAGAGATAACGGGGCTATTCCTGGGTTTTTAGGGCTGTACGATTTTCCGAACACCCTTTGTATGAGCCCTAACTCACAAGTGGTTCACGGTATTCCTAATAACGATCCACTTCAGGAAGGCGATATTATTTCGATTGACTGTGGGGCTTTAAAAAATGGATTTTACGGTGATCATGCCTATACCTTTGCGGTTGGAGAGATTGACCCTGAAACTGAAAAATTACTTAAGGTTACCAAAGAATCGCTTTATGTAGGTATTCGCGAATTCAAAAAAAATAATCGTGTTGGTGATGTAGGCTATGCCATTCAAAAATACTGCGAAGATCATGGTTATGGTGTTGTTCGTGAATTAGTAGGTCACGGATTAGGCAAAAAAATGCACGAAGACCCAGAAATGCCTAACTACGGTAAACGTGGTCGCGGTAAAAAATTTGCGGAAGGTATGGTTGTAGCCATCGAACCTATGATTAACATGGGAACACACCGTATTCAACAACACAGAGACGGATGGACCATTACTACTTTAGACAATAAACCAAGTGCGCACTTCGAGCACGATGTAGCGCTTGTTGACGGTAAACCTGAATTACTTTCAACTTTTGCTTATATCTATGATGCTTTAGGTATCACATCGAACGAAGAAGACGAATTCAGACAAAACGCATTAGTTCTTTAACATGAACCAAATTGAACGTATTGAACAGGAGCTTGAACCTTTAAGAGCTCAGTTAAACAATCATAAATTATATAGTTCCCTAAATACCATCGATGATGTTCAAACCTTTATGGAGCAACATGTTTTTGCGGTTTGGGATTTTATGTCGTTACTAAAGTCACTTCAAAATCAATTAACCACTACTACCCTGCCTTGGGTACCCGTGGCTAATCCAGCAACCTCAAGGTTTATAAATGAGATTGTATTAGGTGAAGAAAGTGATGTTAACGAACTTGGCGAGCCTAAGAGTCATTACGAAATGTACTTAGATGCCATGCTTCAGGTTGGTGCCAGCACAAAACAGATAAATATATTTATCGATTTCATAAAAGAAGGACTTTCAATTACCGATGCAGGCTTAAAAGCTAAATTGGAAGCCGAAACATTAAATTTCATTCAGTTTTCATTCGATGTGATTGATACTAAAAAACCGCATGTTATTGCTTCGGCATTTACTTTTGGTCGTGAAGATGTCATTCCTGATATGTTCTTTCAAATTATAAATCAGTCGAAAACTGAAGATAATACCTACAGTAAGCTCACGTATTATTTAAATCGTCATATTGAATTAGATGGTGATGAGCACGGTCCGTTATCTTTAAAAATGATTGAAGAATTATGTAAGGAAGATGATAAAAAGTGGGAGGAAGCTTTAACAACGGCAAAACAAGCTTTAGAACACCGCATCGCTCTTTGGGATAGTATCGCATCCTTAATTCAATCGAATCGTTTAGTTGAAGCCTAACGCCTTTGAAAAAGCTTTTTAAAATAATTCTGAATGTTATCCCGAGGCCTTTATTAATCAGGTTAAGTTATATTATTCGTCCTGTTCTGGCTTTCTTTTTAAAAGGGAAAAACTTTATTGATCCCATAGATGGAAAAGGCTTCAGAACTTTTTTACCCTATGGTTACGGCACGCAACGCAACAACGTTTTGTCGCCTTCAACATTAAGTTTAGAACGTCATCGATTATTGTGGCTTTACTTGAATAAGGAAACCAATTTCTTTACCGATAATTTAAAAGTGCTACACTTTGCTCCAGAGCAGTGTTTTTTAAAACGCTTTAAAAGCTTAAAGAATTTAGATTATACCACTACCGATTTATTATCCCCTATTGCTGATGTAAAAGCTGATATCTGCGATTTACCGTTTAATGATAATGAATTTGATGTTATTTTATGCAATCATGTTTTAGAGCATATTCCAGACGACACCAAGGCCATGCAGGAATTATATCGCGTGATGAAACCTGGCGGCTGGGGTATATTTCAGATTCCACAGGATTTAAGTCGTGAGGTAACATTTGAAGACGATACCATTACAGACAAAAAAGAACGTGCTAAAATTTTCGGACAATACGACCATGTTCGGGTGTATGGTCGTGATTATTTCAACAAATTACGTTCTATCGGTTTTACGGTTGAAAAAACTGATTACACGAAAAATTTCTCAGAACAAGATATTGAAACCTACTGCTTAGCCAAAGGCGAAATTATCCCTGTGGTTAGAAAGTAAAACGAAATAAAATGGCACAGCAATATTTTATAATTACAGGCGCTTTGTATGGCATGCTATCAGTAATATTTGGAGCTTTTGGCGCCCATGCTCTAAAAAAAATAATATCAGACAGCGAACTATTAAAAAGTTTTGAAACAGGTGTTAAATATCAAATGTATCACGCCATAGTTCTTCTAATTTTAGGTCTAAACAACTTTAATAATTCAACCATTTACTGGTGTTTTACCATAGGCATATTCCTGTTTTCTTTCAGTATTTATGGTCTGGTTTTAAGTAGTGTGAAAGGAAAAAAACTAAAGTTTCTAGGCCCTATCACTCCTCTTGGAGGTTTGCTTTTAATTGCAGGTTGGTTCTTTATCCTTTTGGAAGTATTATAAACTAAGCTTCAGGAAACCCGTTCAGACTTAGGGTTTCAAATTCATGCTGTTCGTTTTCAAAAATTAAAAACACTTTTAGTTCGGGATGCGATTTTAAAAACATTTTTATCTTTTCAACGCCCATAGCTTTAAACGCTGTGGCATAAGCATCGGCTGTCATACAATCTGACGCAATCACCGAAATGCTTAACAGATTGGTTTTACTTGGATATCCGGTTTGGGTATTAATAATATGAGCGTACTTATTTCCATTTTCATCTACTTTAAACTTTCTGTACGTGCCAGATGTTGCCATGGCTTCATCTTTAACAGTAATACCTTTTAAAATAGATTGCGTACCGTCAAAATGTGGTTGCTCTACTCCAACTTTCCATGGCGATTGTTTTTCAGTATTGATCCCTCGTGTTCTAATCTCCCCTCCTATTTCAACCAAATAATTTTTGATGTTTTTACTTTCTAAAAACTGACCAATAACATCAACACCATAACCCTTGGCTATGGCATTAAAATCGATAAAAGCGCCTGCCGGCTTCTTTAAAACATGGTTATTCAGTTGGACTTTATCGAAACCAACCGACAGCATTAAACTATCTATTTTAAGGCTATCGAGATTTACTATTTTTCCTCCCGGACCAAAATCCCAGGCATTCACTAAAGCACCAATGGTTGGATCGAAAGCACCTTGTGTTGCTTTATAAATATTCTTTGAGGTATTAAAAACAGTTTCGAAATGCGTATCGACCAAGCTGTCTTCATTTCTATTAATTCTTGAAATATCAGAGGTTGGAATATAGGTTGACATCGACTTGTTAATAACTGCAAACAAACTATCAAATTGTGGTTGATAATTCACTTCCGAGTCATACAGCACGGAATAACTGGTTCCGAAAACAGGGCCTGACAACTTGGTATTTTTCACTACTGTTTCACAAGAAACCATTAACAGCACTAAAGCTGATACTAGAACAATTTTCATCTTAATTAAGATTTGTTTCAATAACCTGAATGCCGTTATATTCCATTAAATATTCCTGATTTAAGTAAATAGGCATTTTTTCACCTTCCACATTACCAATACCTACGCCTGCATAAAGTACTTTAGCATTTTTTTCTCTGGCGTGTTTTTTAAAGGTTTCCATCCAAACCACATCATAATTGTTCGGATTATCGGGTAAAATAACTGCTCTAACAATCACAAAATAGTATTGACTATTCTTATCGATACACACAAATTGCGGATGCTTTTTAAGTTTACTATTAACCGCTATAAATTCAAAACCGCGTTGTTCTAAATCCTTTCCAACGTGATTCATAGCCAAATTATGTAATTCCTGTTCTGTAAGTGGTTTACTCATACTGCAAAAATAATATTAAAATTTCGCCTACCCTAAAATTAAAAAATGTTTAACTTTAAAGCTCTTACTTATCAATCCTTACCATATTGAGGGTTCATTTTTGTAATTAAAATCAATATATGACACCACATCCTCTTTCTAAAAAAGTCGGACTTTTTTTAGGCCCCATTATTTTTATTTGTCTTCAATCTATAACTTTTGAATCTATTTCAGAACAGGCCTGTACAGTAATTGCAATAGCCGGCTGGATGATTTGCTGGTGGATTACCGAAGCTGTTTCTATTTCGGTCACAGCCCTATTACCACTACTTTTATTTCCTCTGTTTAAAATTATGCCCATAGCCGATGTAGGCGCTAATTATGGAAGTCCAATCATTTTCCTATTCTTTGGTGGTTTTGTTTTGGCTTTGGCCTTAGAAAAAGTAAATCTGCACAAACGTATTGCCTTAACTATTATAAAGAAAACAGGTTCAACCCCTAATCGTGTTATTCTTGGTTTTATGATAGCCACCGGATTTATGAGCATGTGGATTAGTAATACCGCAAGCACAGTGGTAATGCTTCCTATTGCTCTTTCGGTTATAAAATTACTCATTAAAGACGATGATGGATTTACCAAACAGGATAAAAATTTTGCTTTAAGCGTGATGTTAGGTATTGCTTTCTCGGCAAATGCAGGTGGCATAGCCACGGTAATTGGCACACCTCCCAATTCGGTTTTAATTGGCTTACTGGAAAATGAATACCATATTGAAATTTCCTTTTTAAAATGGATGATAATGGGGTTACCGTTTTCAATCATTTTAATTAGTGTCATTTACTTGGTGATGGTTAAATGGTTTTTCCCTTGTGAGGGATTGGTATTTAACACCGAAAAAGACTTTATAGATAATGAATTGAAAAAACTTGGCAAAACCAGTTCTAGCGAAAGACAGGTCCTTATCATTTTTGCGATTACCGTTTTTTTATGGATTTTCAGAACAGTGATTAACAAGCTGATTCCAGATTTGGAATTATCGGATACAATGATAAGTATGTTTGGCGCTTTGATGTTATTTACGATACCTCATAACCTAAAACGCGGTGAATTCATTTTAGAATGGCAAGATACCCAGAAATTAGCTTGGGGCATTCTCATGCTATTTGGTGGTGGTTTGGCTTTGGCCAAAGGCATGTCTGCAACCGGTATTGTCGATGTGGTCGCTAACCATATTGCTACCAGTCAAATAAGTATTTTAGTTATGGCCTCATTACTTATTATTCTTATGTTATTTATGACCGAATTAATGAGCAATGTGGCATTAACCGCCGTTCTTGCTCCAGTAGTAGCAGGAATAGCGTTAGGTTTAGATGTTCCCATGTTACATCTTCTTATTCCAGTAACCCTTGCCAGTAGTTGTGCCTTTATGTTACCTATGGCAACCCCGCCTAATGCCATTGTTTTTGCCAGCGGTTATATTAAAGTAAGCGACATGGCCAAAGTTGGTTTTATTTTAAATCTTATCTCTATTGCACTACTTATTCTTCTGTTTCAAATAGGGTTACCCTTAATATTTTAACACTAAAATTTTGGGAAAGAAATTGTTTTTCAATAATTTAGAAGGAAGTTTCTGTAATTATGAAAACACCCATTAACCGCTTAGATACTGCCATAAACAAATTATATACGGCATTTCACGATGACAGACTTCATCCAGAATGTTGTAAACAATGTGCTGTGGGTAACATTTTAGATAATTCAGATACTTGGAAACATTTTTCTGATAATCACGGCTCAACCAACCTAAATTATATTGGTAAGATTAATGAGACCTTCGGAAAACGGTTTAATGGGTATACACCTTCAGAATTACTTCTTATTGAAGCTACATTTTTAAATGCCTGTGGCTACCAATTACCATTACATTTTAAAAATAAAAAGCCTAAAAAACCTACCGACAAAGATGTCTTATTCAACGGGCTTCAAGCAGTCATTGAACTATTATGTAAATTGGACGATAGCCAAAATGTGATGGATTACACAAAACTTTTTGAAAATCTAAAAACAACTAAACAATCACTAGTTTTAGATTAACTACATCTGAAACTTTTTATAGACGCAACCATTTAGGAAAATTCGCATCTAACTATAAACATGTCGAAATGATGAAATATTTGTTAATTTCTCTACTCTGTCTTTTTATCTTTAGTTGCTCCAGTGGTAATTTAAAAAAAGAAAACAACTTTTCATTCAAACCGGGTGCCTGTATTGATATTCAAAACAACGGATATAAACTATGTATCACTACCATAGAAGATGGCAGGTGTCCTTTAAATATGAATTGTTTATGGCAAGGCAATGCGACTGTATACTTTATCCTAACTTCAAATCATGAAGACATTTCCTTTACTTTAAATACATTCAAGAATTTTAAACAAGACACTATTATTAATAACCTAAAATTTTCGTTAGTTGATGTTCTACCTTACCCGGAACGGACGCCTTCATCTAACTTGGAGGATTACACTATAAAGCTAGAAATTTCCAATCCTGACTAACTATCATTTACAAAAAAAAGACTAACACTCTAAATATCAACACACTAAATTACATAATTTAGAAAAATTTTCTTACTTTTAATTTTCACATAATTAACCACTAACCAACAAAGAACTGAGTTAAAAAGCAAACAATTTTAAGCTAATTTAGACATAAAGTTCTCATCATAAGGCAATCCACTT
>NZ_JACVXD010000021.1:2500-5649 GCF_014596975.1 Aestuariibaculum marinum
AAAAAATGTGATTATTTATATCAATTACGAGCGATATAAATAGTCGAAATTCACAAGATAATAATCTAGTGAATGAAACTCATAAAAAAGCAAAAAGTACAATAAGCTAAATAAGGGCGTATGGGGAATGCCTAGGCTCTCAGAGGCGATGAAGGACGTGATAAGCTGCGAAAAGCTGCGGGGATTGGCACATACAAATTGATCCGCAGATATCCGAATGGGGCAACCCACTATATTGAAGATATAGTATCCGCAAGGAGGTGAACCCGGAGAACTGAAACATCTAAGTACCCGGAGGAGAAGAAAACAAAAGTGATTCCGTTAGTAGTGGCGAGCGAACGCGGATTAGCCCAAACCAGTGTTGTTACGGCAATACTGGGGTTGTAGGACTGCAATATTCGAGTTATGCTGAATCAGAATTGTTTGGAAAGACAAACCACAGAGGGTGATAGTCCCGTAAGAGTAAAAAGTAATAAGATAGCAGTATCCTGAGTAGTGCGGGGCACGTGAAACCCTGTATGAATCTGTGGGGACCATCCCATAAGGCTAAATACTCCTGAGAGACCGATAGTGAACTAGTACCGTGAGGGAAAGGTGAAAAGAACCCTGAATAAGGGAGTGAAATAGAACCTGAAACCATACGCTTACAAGCGGTCGGAGCCATTTCGGTGGTGACGGCGTGCCTTTTGCATAATGAGCCTACGAGTTACCGTTGCTAGCAAGGTTAAGGTATTAAGTACCGGATCCGTAGCGAAAGCGAGTCTGAATAGGGCGCTATAGTTAGTAGTGGTAGACGCGAAACCGTGTGATCTACCCATGGGCAGGTTGAAGCTGTAGTAACATACAGTGGAGGACCGAACCGGTTGACGTTGAAAAGTCTTCGGATGACCTGTGGGTAGGGGTGAAAGGCCAATCAAACTCGGAAATAGCTCGTACTCCCCGAAATGCATTTAGGTGCAGCGTTGATTAATAGTTTTATAGAGGTAGAGCTACTGATTGGATGCGGGGGCTTCACCGCCTACCAATTCCTGACAAACTCCGAATGCTATAAAATGTTTATCAGCAGTGAGGGCATGGGTGCTAAGGTCCATGTCCGAGAGGGAAAGAACCCAGACCATCAGCTAAGGTCCCCAAATGTATGCTAAGTTGAAAAAACGCGGTTGAACTGCTTTGACAGCTAGGATGTTGGCTTGGAAGCAGCCATTCATTTAAAGAGTGCGTAACAGCTCACTAGTCGAGCGGTTCGGCATGGATAATAATCGGGCATAAGTATACTACCGAAGCTATGGACAATTTATTGTGGTAGGGGAGCATTCTAACAGGGTTGAAGGTGTGATGTGAGTCATGCTGGACTGGTTAGAAAAGAAAATGTAGGCATAAGTAACGATAATGCGGGCGAGAAACCCGCACTCCGAAAGACTAAGGTTTCCTCAGCTATGCTAATCAGCTGAGGGTTAGTCGGGACCTAACGCGAACCCGAAAGGGGTAGTGGATGGACAACAGGTTAATATTCCTGTACCTGCTCTAATTAAAAGTGACGGAGGCGTAAATTTGGTGCGAACTGACGGAATAGTTCGTTGAAGCCAGTGGTAACACGGCGATAGTACACTAAGGCTTCGGCTGCGGTGATAATCCAGAGTAGCGACTTCCAAGAAAAGCGATAGAAGCAGCCCGTACCCTAAACCGACACAGGTAGTTGGGATGAGTATTCTAAGGAGCTCGAGAGATTCATGGCTAAGGAATTAGGCAAAATAGACCCGTAACTTCGGGAGAAGGGTCGCCCCACTCCGGTGGGGCCGCAGTGAAAAGGTCCAGGCGACTGTTTATCAAAAACACAGGGCTATGCTAAATTGAAAGATGACGTATATGGCCTGACACCTGCCCGGTGCTGGAAGGTTAAGTGGAGGGTTTAGCTTCGGCGAAGATCTTAAATGAAGCCCCAGTAAACGGCGGCCGTAACTATAACGGTCCTAAGGTAGCGAAATTCCTTGTCGGGTAAGTTCCGACCTGCACGAATGGTGCAACGATCTGGACACTGTCTCAGCCATGAGCTCGGTGAAATTGTAGTATCGGTGAAGATGCCGATTACCCGCTGTGGGACGAAAAGACCCCGTGCACCTTTACTATAGCTTAGTATTGGTTTTGGATAAGTAATGTGTAGGATAGGTGGGAGACTTCGAAGCAGCGTCGCCAGGCGTTGTGGAGTCATTGTTGAAATACCACCCTTTGCTTATCTAGAGTCTAACCCTGGTTCAGGGGACAGTGCTTGGTGGGTAGTTTGACTGGGGTGGTCGCCTCCAAAAGAGTAACGGAGGCTTCTAAAGGTACCCTCAGCACGCTTGGTAACCGTGCGTAGAGTGCAATGGCATAAGGGTGCTTGACTGAGAGACCTACAAGTCGATCAGGTTGGAAACAAGAGCATAGTGATCCGGTGGTTCCGCATGGAAGGGCCATCGCTCAAAGGATAAAAGGTACGCCGGGGATAACAGGCTGATCTCCCCCAAGAGCTCATATCGACGGGGGGGTTTGGCACCTCGATGTCGGCTCGTCACATCCTGGGGCTGGAGAAGGTCCCAAGGGTTGGGCTGTTCGCCCATTAAAGTGGCACGCGAGCTGGGTTCAGAACGTCGTGAGACAGTTCGGTCTCTATCTACAGTGGGCGTTAGAAATTTGAGTGGATCTGACTCTAGTACGAGAGGACCGAGTTGGACTAACCTCTGGTGTATCTGTTGTCGCGCCAGCGGCATTGCAGAGTAGCTACGTTGGGAAGGGATAAGCGCTGAAAGCATATAAGCGCGAAACCCACCACAAGATGAGATTTCTTTAAAGGGTCGTAGGAGATGACTACGTTGATAGGCTACAGGTGTAAAGGCAGTAATGTCATAGCCGAGTAGTACTAATAACCCATAGGCTTATTGTACGCCTGTTTTTTTAAAGAGTACAGTTTTTTTAAAAGTAATACATGTATGTTTTTTCAATATGTTAAAATATAAGCGCGTGATGCGCGGTTGATGTTTAAGATACACCAACCTAAAATTTAAGGTGATTATAGCGACGGGGCTCACCTCTTACCATTCCGAACAGAGTAGTTAAGCCCGTTAGCGCCGATGGTACTGCATCCGTGGGAGAGTAGGTCGTTGCCTTTTTTG
>NZ_JACVXD010000022.1 GCF_014596975.1 Aestuariibaculum marinum
TAAAACACCAAATATGGTATACAAATTAACTGCTTAAATTCATGTTTAACCTGTAGCCATATTTCAGGACGAGACATATGAAAAAACTCCTGCTCTACTTTTCTGCATTTGTCGGAATTATATGTTTGATAACAAAAATTATTGGATTTTATCGGACTGAAAAACTGATTAATCAATATTATAAAAATTGTGAAAAAGTGGAAATCGGAATGACTTTAGAGCAAGCGAGAGGAATAATCGGCGATTTAAAATATCAATATTGGACACAAGATAAAAAATCTGGAGAAATAATAATTTCTGAATCTAATGGTAAACTAAACTATAGTTTGGAATACCCTTTGGTTTTTGCTGGTTCTGATAATATGAGAATTTATTTTGACCCAATTACATTACTTGTGACTGACAAATTTTGTGGAGAATAAAAAAATACTGTGGGCAACACCATATAACCGCAATTACGGCGGATTCGACTACGTCCGAATCCACTCGGAATTGCTAACGTCTATGCTAAACCGAAAAACAAAGTAAACCAAACCGATA
Source organism: Aestuariibaculum marinum (assembly GCF_014596975.1). Lineage (GTDB taxonomy): Bacteria > Bacteroidota > Bacteroidia > Flavobacteriales > Flavobacteriaceae > Aestuariibaculum > Aestuariibaculum marinum. The sequence continues at coordinate 541 of NZ_JACVXD010000022.1, forward strand.
ACTGACGGTAATACAAGACCGTTACCTTTAATTGCGAATGACAGAAATAAAGAATTTAATGACAATAAAAGAAGTTAAAAGGTTTCTTATTTGCGGTTTACTCTTTTCTGCCTTTTTTGGTTGTTCACCAACGTTAAATATTACCGATTTAGAAAAAAGGATAAATAAACATTATACTGCATCTAGCGAAGGTGATATTGAATACTTCCTGAAAAATACACCAACTAAATTTGTTAAGGAATATGGAGAAGATGGAGTAAAGAAAAAACTCCACCAAATGTATGATAATAGAGAGTATCCAGAACTTTACAATTCCATAGGGGAATTAAGTGTCCAAGATAGAAGCAAATGCAATTCAACCTATTATTACAAAGTAAAATATATTATTGATAGAATACAACACACACCATATCTAGATTCTACAGCCCTGAAATTAAACCAAGAAAAATATGGGTTTGAACATGTTCACTTTAATCCTAAGTTAAAAACTCTTCAAGTAAGAGAAAATAAAGAAACTATATTGCTATTTGACAAAAAAGCAAAAGAGTGGATTTTCCTTGATTATGATTCTGATATGACATATTTGAACCGATATTTTGGACATGGTTTTTCAGATTGCTTACAAACCAAAATACAAAGTTCAACCTATATAAACTATTGAATTTAAAAGAAACAACTAAAGGTAACAATGTATATAAAAAATTGCTACTTTAGTTCTAAACCGATAGAGGTTGCTTGTTTTGCTAACTCTGATTTTCCTACGGAAAATCCTCGCACACAAAACCGCAACTTTCCATATACGAACCGTTAGCTGCAATAATGAAACAAAATTATGGATGTCACTTTAAGCGTTTTTTCAAGCAATATTTCCTCTGTACTTTCCATATACCAAGATTCTGAAAAAATAAGATTGGAAAATAAAAATCAGTTGCTTGAAAAATTAGAAAAAGATGCTAATTGGACAAATTCTGAATTTGAACAATTTTCTCACTATGAATTTCATTTTGAATGGCTATTAATACATTCTCTCTTCATTTCTGCTTATTCATATTTTGAGAATTTTATGTTTTCAATCGCTAGACAAATTGAGAAAAAAACCGAATCGGAAATAAAACTAAATGACATTAGAGGAAAAGGAGATTTAGACTGCTATCGAAAATATATAAACAAAATTGGAGAAATTAAAGCAGCAAAAAATGATTCTAAGAATTGGAATCAAATTTCGGAATTTAAAGCCATTAGAAATTCAATAATTCATAAATATGGGGTAATGGATAAAAAAGTAAATCTGATTAAAAAATACGATTTATATTTTGGCCCTAGCGAAAAAATGATTCGTGTAAAAAACATAAAATTTCTAGAGGACTTTTGCGCTTTATCTATTGAATATATGAACGAAATAGTTAATGAAATAAAAGAAAAAAATTACAGCAGCTAACACCGGCTATAGTTCATTGCTTCTGACTTTCCTCGCGGAAAGTCCTCGCAAATTTGCTATCTTCGGTTTACGGCGGAAAATCCTAGCGGATTTTCACGCAACGAAACCATAGCCAAACACGTTGTGTGTAATTTGAGAAACCCTAATAATTTGAGGATTATCACAAACTCAAAAGGAATTAAAAAATGATTGTATCTGATATTGGAACTGTGACTGTTTTAGTCATTCTATTATTTGGACTTCCAATATTATGGAATGCTAAAAAAAATGGACTTTGGAAATCACTCAACTTAATCGGACTGATAAAAACAATCAATAAATCTCTAATAATTCAGGGAATAATCGGACTGGTTTTAATACCACTGACTTGGTTATGGAATTCAGCGGATTTTAAATTTGACAGCTTAATAACAGGAACAACCTACACCTATTTAGTAATCGGACTTTTTATGTATTTACCTGCATTAGGAATATTGAATTTAATAAAACTTATTGTCGAAAAAAAACTCAAAAATGAAAATGCGGAATAAAAAACTACACACAACATTATATAACCGCAATTACGGCGGATTCGACTACGTCCGAATCCACTCGGAATTGCTAAAGCCAGTGCTAAACCGAAAAACAAAGTAAACCAAACCGATAACTGACGGTTATACGAACCGTTGTGGCTAATTTGACCCAAATCTGAAATGAAAGCAAAAATTGGAATCGGAATTATAATAATAGCCTTTTTGGTTTGCTTAAATCCGTACTTACTGATTTTCGGAGTTCCTCTGTTCTTAATCGGAATTATAACACTTCTGCTTTCCGATAAAAAATTAAAAACAAAACTGATTTGGATTTTGACACCAATAATTTTATGGTATCCGAGTATGTATTTGTATTTCTACTTAATGGGAACAATCGGAACAGCAACTGCACAAAAACTTGATTTAATATTTCCAGAGAACTTTAAAGGAAAAGCAATTGTGGTTTCTGATATGCCTTGCGGAGAGGAAATCGAAATTATTGACAACCGAGAACAATTAAGAATTCCTGAAAACGGAATTTTGCTTTACAAGGGAAATTTAAAAAGCGGATATATTAATAATCGTTATTTCAAAATTGACAATAACGGAAATAAAACAGAAATCCCATTTCGAGCTAATCATATGTTTTGGGAGGATTCAGAAAATAAACCGGACGAAAGTGAAGTTGGAATTTGGTTAAGTGGTGGAGGAACTAAATACAATCCGAATGGCAGAATTAATTACTCATTCAGAGAATATGTAATCAGTTCAAAAGATAGTTTAGCCAAATGGAGTGAATTTAAACGCTCTAGAGAATTAGAAAAGATAACTGACAGTTTAGTCGCAATATGTAAAAATTAAAACTAGCCACAACACCGTGTAAGCGCAATAACGGCGGAATTTTCGGTAGAAAATTCTCGCCTTTTTATTAACTTGGTGGCGTCAGCGGAAAGCACTCGCGCACTTTCCCATTACTGACGCTTACACAAACACGTTGGCAGTAATTTAAAAAATTAATATTGAGAAGAGTTTTTAAGGTAATAATAATTTTCGTTTCCTTCTTAGCAATAGGTTTATTAGCTAATAGGTATTATTATGATTTTAAGGAGTGTTGGACATTGAGAAATAAAATAATATGGACTAAAAGCAAAGAGTTGGTTTGGAGCGATTTTGTTTATGATGAAAATTTAGATTTGACTGATAATATTGACGCAAATATTGGTATATCTGCAAGATATCGGATTAATAACAAAATTCACTATAGGTCAAATACTGTCTTTGTACCGAGTAAATCTTTCGTATCGGATACAACTAATCCGTTAGCTTTACGCATTGCCAATACAAGATTTGATCTCTGCGAGGTTTACCGTAGAAAATTAGAAACGCGGATTGATAGTTTGCGGACAGTTGGTTCAGAAAATATTGATTTAGAAGATTTAGCTAAACAGGATGTGATTTTCGTAGAAAAATTTTCGGAGGAATGGACAAAATTTCTAAATGTACCCCAAAAAGAAATGTTAGCTGAACTTGAAATACTTGAAACAAGAATAAAAAAAGAGCTAAGTAACTAAAAAAACTACAGCCAACACCATATAAAAATAATGCTTAAGTTTAATCCTATATCGAAAGTTCGTGCTTCTTTGGTCACTCTGATTTTCCTACGGAAAATCCTCGGACACAAAACCGCACTATTCTTATACACACCGTTGTAGCCAATTTAAATGAAACAAGCTAAGGACATTTTTTTTAAATATATTGGGAGTAATTTCCATATGACAAGAGATGGAATAATTTCGACCTATAAAAAATTCTCTGTCTCAAAAGACCAAGAACAAAAATGGATAAATGAAATGTTTGAAAATGGCTTTTTAAAAGTTAGTTCAGAAGATTTACATTCAGTAACATCATTAGGCTACTTAATTGAGCATCATAATAAAATAGATTATTTCAACCGCTTTATTGAAAAAATAGAAAGAAAAATTGACCGAAATACTAATAAATATAATTTATTGAGATTCGCAGAAACCATTTTCTCATTGATTGAAAATTTGACTCGATTTGAAAATAAACTAAATAAAGACCAAATAATAAATGGAATTTATACAACATCTAGAATTTTAAAAAAAGCTAAAGAAAAAGCTCTTCCTCCTGACTTTAAGAATCCTGATTTTGAACTTATTGATAGTAATTTAACACAAGAACAGTATTTGAATAGAAAAATTAGCGAATTGGAATACAAAATTAGACTTGTTAAAATTTTAGAATAAAAACTGGCTACAACACCGGCTATAGTTCATTGCTTCCGACTTTCCTCTCGGAAAGTCCTCGCAAATTTGCTATCTTCGGTTTACGGCGGAAAATCCTAGCGGATTTTTCCGCAACGAAACCATAGCCAAACACGTTGCCCACAATATCAAAATGAGCAGAGTAAGAACCTTTCTAAAATCTTTAAACAAACGTGAATTAGCTTATTTTG
>NZ_JACVXD010000023.1 GCF_014596975.1 Aestuariibaculum marinum
TCATATTAGAGTAAGAAAGAGGGACTTTAGTCCCTCGTGTAACAAACCTATGGACTTCAAGTCCATAGTGGTTTAGTTCAGTTTTCCAATCCAAACATCTCCTTTTGGATGAAAATAAATCTTTTCCTTATCTTTTTCTACTACGTGAAATTTTTCTCTAATTAGTTTATTATAAAATTTTTGGTCTTGATTATATTTCTTTTCCGATTCATATTGTTCTTTTGGAAAATTTATTTCCCATTCGTGAACTGAGTCCAAATCAATTTTTCTGTCCCAAGTAAATTTTTGTAATTCAGTCGATAATACTCCAAATTGATTTAGGTCAAATTCACTATTTTTATTAGAAGCTAAAAAACTTTCATTTTCGTAATATTTTGCTTTTTCATCTATTGCACACACAATTTCTGATTTCAGCATTCTCGGATTATAAAGCCAAATTGCTAAATAATATTCCTTATTTAATTCATCAAGTTCTTTTTTCCACTCAAAATACGTTTTTATAAGAGTCTCAATAATTTTTTTTCTCAACTCTCCTTTTATTCCAAATTCTTCTCCATACCATTCTTCAATTTCGTAGTTATAGTATTTTTCTTCATTCAAGAAATTTACATCTAACTTGGAATCAGAGTCATTAATTGAGTTATTTATGTCTCTTATTATTTTCTTTGAAAGAATAGTTTTCTTCTTCATTTCGATTTTCTCAAATGCACTACAACGGTTTGGCTATGGTTTCGTTGCGTGAAAATCCGCTAGGATTTTCCGCCGTAAACCGAAGATAGTAAATTTGCGAGGACTTTCCGAGAGGAAAGTCAGAAGCAATGAACTATAGCCGTTGTTGTGTACAGTTATTTTCTCCAATATGTTTTTCCGTCGGCTAATTTTATTTCCGATATTTTGTCCGAGTAATAAATTCCGCTGTCCAATTCAGTCACTTTGATTTTTAACTCCACTTTTTTATTGTCGGTAATTAATTTATTTCGGTCAAACTTTTTTAGTTTTTTGTATTCTGATTCAGATAGATAAACTTTCTTAATGTCAGATTCCGTTTTTAAATTTATCCAAGGCGATTTAAGTAAATCATTTGCTTTTAGAATGTCAAAAACGCGGATAATTTCTAATTCATCTTTTCCCGCATTTTTGCTCCAGCGAATACTGTCAAAAGATTTCTCGAAATTCTCAATTGTTTTGTCATCAGCTCCATAAAAACTTCCAAAATCAATTAATTTGAAATATAAATCTCCCTTAAATTCGGTCTCATTTTTTGAACAAGACAGAGTTAAAAGTCCGATTATTATTGTCAGCGTGATGTTTTTCATAATTGTACACAACTTGTTTATATGAATGATTGAAAACTACATATTACACCTAATCGGGAGGGATAACGATGATTTTTTAGTTTTTTTATCATTCATATAATTTTAGCTTTATAATGTTTTAGCTGCAATATAATAACTTTCTTACAATGTGTCAAAAGGATTTTTAATGTCAATTAAATTAGTTGAAGATACATGTGTGTATATCATGGTTGTTTTTGGGCTATTGTGACCTAAAAGCTCTTGGATATACCTTATGTCTGTACCGCTTTCAAGTAAATGAGTTGCAAAGCTGTGCCGTAAAGTATGCAGAGTAGCATATTTGGTAATGCTAGCTCTATGCAATGCTTGTTTTAAAACTTGTCTGGCACTAACTTGTGTATATGGTTCTCCATTTCTTCCTTCAAATAGTAAGTTTTTTGGATTGTAATGGTTGATGTAAGTATGAAGTAATGGAATTATACTACTGGAAAGAAGGGTGTACCTGTCTTTTCTGCCTTTAGCTGCTTTAATATGTATTAATCTACGTTCGTAATCTATGTCGTTCGGTTTTAGTAAGAGCGCTTCACCTATACGTAGACCAGCTGAGTAAACAAGACTTAGAAGGGTTTTGTGTTTAAGGTTTTGTGTGTTGTCGATAATGTTTTTAATCTCACTTTTGCTTAGAACATTTGGCAGTTTTTTGTCTTTATCAGGGCGTTTTATCTCAAAAGGTGCTACACTAATGTTTTTAAAATTGAAGTAATGTTTAATACCGCTAATGCACTGATTTTGGTAGGAAACGGACTTATTAGCCTTAAAGATAAAATCATAATTAAACTGCTCAATAGATCTAGCAGAAATGTCGGAGATATTCTTTAAATTAATATAGCGAATAAACAAGCTGGTAACTTCAACATATGTATCTACAGTATTAGTACTAAAGCGTTTTTGTTCTAGCCATCTTTTGAATTTATTCATTTCTGTAATTTGTTCATCATTTAAAGGTGGTAGTTTATGGATAACGGAAGTGTGCTTATTTTTAGGTTCTTTATTTTCGTTTGTTTGAGTATTAAAATCACTGTAATTTACATACCATTTTTTTTGTCTGAAGTAATTAAATAGGTCAGAGATAGCACCTTTATAGAATGTTGTGTAAAACGTTTTATAAGTATCACTCCATTTCATATTAGGATACGATTTAACATAGGATGTAACCTCTGCATTATCCTGAAACTCTATGGCGATGTATCTTGTTTTTTTGTGCCAAAGTGGTTTAAGTGAAATAGTTATCATAAGTTTTTTCTTAAAATTAAACCTAAAATTTTAATTATCTGTATCTTAAACGAATAGTATTCGTATAACATTCGATTAATTAGTAAAAATGAATAAAAAAGTATGTAAGTCTTGTGGAAAGGAATTAACAGGAAGATCAGATAAAGTGTTTTGTGATTTACACTGTAAGAGTTCATATCACTATAGAAGATCTCTTGAAGAAGCGCCTAGATTTTATAATAAAGTAGATAATCAATTAAAACAGAATAGACGCATTTTAAAAGCGTATAATAAAGCAGGAAAGGCAACAGTTAGAATGGGGGTTTTGGAATCAGAAGGATTTAATCCTAAATTTTTTACCCATTACTGGAAGAATCAAAAAGGAGATGTTTATTTCTTTGTTTACGAATATGGTTTCTTGAAAAAGAAAGAGCAAAACCTTGAAAAATATATTTTAATTCAGTGGCAAGATTATATGAATTAATTGTGCTATTTTTATTGAAAATTAAATGTCTAATCCAGACATCAAACTGAATACGATTTGAATACGGAAACGAATACGTTTTTGTAAATTGAGCGGCTGAAAGCCCCAGTAAAAAGGGTTTTGGGAGGTTGTGGCTTCAAGCTCATAACCCGAAGGTCACAGGTTCGAGTCCTGTTCCCGCTACGAAGCGATATGCTAATAAAATCAACGGATTGTGTACTCACAATCCGTTTTTTTATGTCTTCAATTTTTTTACTTTTACAGAACGTACACAATTCCGTACACGTTTTGCCAATGAAAATCAATTATTCTGAACCTAAATTTTACACTGGGGGTGTTGATGTCAATCAATGGTCTAAGTTGTCAAAAAAAGAACAGAAAGAAGCTTTAGAAAAGGAGTGGTATGTATACTATACATTTAGAAATCCTAAAACAGGTAAGTTAACTGTAAGCTTCCCTTAAAACCGAACTGTTTAAAAGTGTAAAAATAATATTAACTTTAAACAGTAATTATGAGAAAAAG
>NZ_JACVXD010000024.1 GCF_014596975.1 Aestuariibaculum marinum
GGATTAACATAAACCAAGCGCTCGGCAAGTGGTTTTAATTCACTGTTAAATAAGGTGAATTCTGCAATGCCTTGTGGTATATCGTTTATAGGAATTTTAAAAATTAATTCTGTTTCTAAATCGCCAACAGCAATATTGTAAACCGTACCGCGTAGTTGTGCGCTTAAATACACGGTTTCTTTATTGAGGTTTTCGGTACGATTTACTTTAAAAATTAAATATTCGTTGCGATCGCCAATTAGTTGTAACGAAGTGGCATTATTGTAAATTTTAGGTAGCGAATAGGTTTGATTATCGTAAGGCTTTTCGAGCTTTATATGATAGGTTTTGTTTGGGTTTGTACTGAAAATAAAACTACCCATTCCGGCGTATTGGCTTTTAAAGTTAAAAACCAAGGTGTTGTTTTCGTAAAGAGAGCCAGAAATATCAACGGGTTCGCCGTTTGTGTTCACAGCCTTAAAAGCTACCCGATTGGGTATGCTATAAACTAAATTTCCGCTTTCGGGAAAAATTGAAAAATGAATTAAACTGTCTTTTAGTGTTTGATGATTAATTGATTTTTCTTTAATAGTTTTTAGCAGTTGAATTTTGCGAATAGCATGGTAGTTTTTCGTGTTCGTTTTTATGGTATTGGCAGAAAAAGCAATTAACGAATAGGTGCCGTTTTTTAAGGAATCATTCAAAAATATATGGCCAGTTACAAAACCGTTTTCTATTTCGTATTTTTCTTCAATAACTGTTTGGTTAGTGCAGTCTTCTATTAATTGAATAAATAGCGTTTTATCTAGAAAAGAAGGCGATAAGGTTTTAGCATCCAGAACATAGGCTTTAAACCACAAATCTTCTTCGGTTTCATAAATACCTTTATTGGTTTGAAGATAAATATTATTAGACGCTAATACGTGAGATTGTTTATGTGTTTCGCTAACAATAGCATCAGTTATTTTTGTACGAGCTTGTGTGTGTGTGTTAAATGTAAACAATATAAAAAACAACAAAAAAACAGATAAGTGTTTGTTATAATTTTGTTTAGCGTAAGTCATTAAACACAGTTTTTAGTTTATTTTCTAAGACATCGTCTTTTAAGTCTCGAGCAATAATTTTTCCGTGGTTATCAATTAAAAAATTATCAGGAACACCAAAAACACCATAAATTAATGCTGCTTTATTTTCACTACCTTTTAAATCGCTAACATTAGTCCAAGGTAGCTTATCTTTTTTAATAGCGTTTTCCCAAGCCGTTTTGTTTTTATCTAGCGATACACCTAAAATTTCAAAACCTTTATCGTGATAGGTTTGGTATAGTTTTACTAATTTAGGGTTTGCTTTTCGACAAAAACCGCAACCCGAAGCCCAAAATTGAACAAGCGTGTATTTTGATGCGATAGTTGATAGCTTAATGCTTTTACCTGTTAAGGTTTTTTGCTCAAAATCAATAAAATGGTCTCCAATTTGAATGTTTTTATTTAATTTTAAAAAGCGAGCAATAGCTTTACCTTCGTCGGTATTTTTATTTTTAGTATGAAATTTATAAAATAACGTTTGTGTTATAGTTTTTTTCCAGTATGTTTTATAAACATTTAAAGCATTTAAGCTTACAGCAGAATTAGGGAAATCTTTTATGAAATTCTGATAAATACCAGCTTCTTTATCTCTCAATGTTTCAAATATAATTAACAGTGAATCTTTTTTCGATGGATGTTTTAAAAAATAATCTTCAACGGCATTAAATGCTTCTTTAGTGTTTTCTAGGCGTTGGGTTAAAAGTTCTTGTTCTTTTTGCGTTTTCGAGCCTTTAACACTACTGTTTTTAAAATTATCTTTTTCACCTTTTAAGCTCATGTTTGTATTTTCAACCCATAATAATTTATAATCATTACCATTTTTTATTGTTAAATACATTTTCGTAGGTTTTTCAACGTAACCAATGAATTGAAACTTTTCCTTAATTATAAATGTAGAATCAACTAAAGTACTATTGTTAGAAAGATAAACTTTGGTACTGTCTACCATGTTTGTTACTCTAGCATTAATTTCAAATCCACTTTTATATTGCATTTGATTTCGGCATGAAGTAATTATTAATACTATTATCATAAATAGAAATAAATTCATTTTAGAAAATGTTTCTTGAGCTAAAATTTTATATTCAAAATTGTATTTCATAATTAAAATTACTTGCTAATCATAATATTATGATTTAAATATAATACTTCGTTATAAAAAATAGTAAGATTTTTTGTGTTAATTAAAAATTTAACATTCTTAAATTTTATTGTAAAAACAGAATCTATCCGAATTTCTGTTATTTTTTTATCAAAAAAATTAATAAAACGGTGAGCATAATTAACATCCCTATCAGAGTGTATAACCATAACACCTTACCTACTTAACTCAGTTGATCAATCCATAACTTGCATACCGTTTTTAAAGAGGTGTTAACTAAGTTGGGTTATAATTTTGAAGTATTTACAAATATCTTTCCCTTTAGTACTGGTGTTTATTATTTTTGCTACGACTATGGCTATTTACCTATTATCGAAAAAGGAGAGGAGAAGATGCTTATTGTTCAAAAGCAACATTATATGTCTGATTCAAGTTTTAATCCTTGGGGTATCCAGGTAACTAAAATAAGATAGAGATGCTTAGTTTTTTTGTTTGCACGGCAAACGAATAAAAGTAAAGCAAGAGGGTAACACGCTAAAGCGATGTTACTGTTTGTTTTGATCTTGAACCCCCTATAAATACTGAGATTTATAAAAACGACTTATTTGTAATCACTTCATTTTTTCGTAAAAAATGCGCTCAGCCCAGTAAAATCAGCGAATTTTTTACGAAAAAATGAGTTTTGATGGTGTTTCTAGACTTTGTTGTTAAAACAATTTCCTTTCAATACACTCCGGAGACCTTTTGAGGAGCGCATTGAAAGGAAATTTATTTTAAGACTAAAAAGTAATGGCTAAGTGTTTGCTAATTCACTGGCCTGATGAATAAGGTTTTTTCCTTTTTCATTAGCTGGTTTCTAATAGTATTTAGATATAATTGTATCTTTGTAGTGTTAAATAGAAGTAAATTATATTTCTAATGTTCTTTTTGTAGTTTGAGTGTGCAATTCGGTGTGCATGAAAGCATGGAAATTAGATAATAACAGTAATAATAGGGGATAAGAGAGGTCTAAGTTAGGTCTGCCACCCCGACAAAAAAGTCAAAATATCAATTGATGTTTTGGCTTTTTTTTTATTGGTTTCAAATTAGGGTCTAAAACCCTGCAATTTCATTGCAGCACTTTAGTGATATAAAAATTATATCTTTATGATATGTCAGAATATCAGCGAAGAGGATCTCATACAGTTAGTCATTTGAGTTGTCATATAGTTT
>NZ_JACVXD010000025.1 GCF_014596975.1 Aestuariibaculum marinum
GGGCTCATAACCCGAAGGTCACAGGTTCGAGTCCTGTTCCCGCTACTAAGATTAAATTCTTTCAAAATCAACGGTTTAGTTCACTCTAAACCGTTTTTTTATGCATTTAATTAATGAATTACTTACATTTGGTTCTAAAACTGAACACGATTTAGAACACGATTTGGAACACAAAACCCCATTTTCAATCCCAAAAATTTACGATGCCGATGGCGATTTAACGAAACGATGGTATGTTTATTTTTCCTATTTAGATCCAAAAACAGGAAAGATGAAACGTCAGAAAAACATCTATGGCCAAGTTAATCGTCATAAAACAAAGGAAGCTCGTTATGCATTATTAGCACTTTATAAAAAGCGTTTATTAAAATTATTAAAGGAAGGCTATAATCCGTTTGTTGATAATACGGAACATTATAAATCCCAACAGCAAAAGGATCAAAAAGTCAAGCAGGTTAATGCGCCTACAAAACCAACTGAAAATAAAGTGGTTTTAAAGGAAGAAGAACCTAAGGAAGTACAAAAGTCTTCTATGAGTTTAAAAGATGCCTTAGACTATGCTTTAAAGCTTAAAAAGAATTTGGTGAGTGAGCGTACTTTAGTTGATTACACTAACCGTTGCAAACTTTTTGAAACTTGGATGAATGAGCATCATGCAGATGTTAAAGGAATTGACCAGGTATCTAAAATGATGGTTGTAGCATTTCTAAATGACGTGCAGCTCAATACTTCTCCACGGAATAGAAACAATTACAGAACCTGTTTAAGTACTATATTCCAAACTTTAGAAGGAAATGAAATCATCAATAAGAACTTCGTTAAAAATATTCCGAAATTACAGTCCAATCCAGAGCGACATAAAACCTTTACTCAGAAACAGGAAAATGACATTTTTGAGCATTTAGAAGATAAGGACCCAGTACTATTACTTTTTATCAAGTTTATAGCCTATGTTTTTTTAAGACCTAAAGAGGTCTGTAGACTTAAGGTTGGTGATATTGATTTCGATGAAAATATTCTGAAGATAAAAGTTAAAACCAAGACATTAAAAACTAAAATTGTACCTGAAATATTGCTTAAGGAACTAGAAGAGGTTCTAGAGGGATTAGACAAGGATAGTTATCTATTTACACCTAAAGCGCTGGGAGGCGAATGGGAAGCTTCCTTAGAGGCCAGACGTGATTATTTCAGTAAACGATTTAAAGCTGTCGTTAAAGATCATTTTGGTTTTAATCAGGATTATGGTTTATATAGCTTTAGACATACCTATATCACGAAAGTCTACAGAGCACTAGTAAAAGAATCGTCACCATTTGCAGCTAAGAGTAAACTGATGCAAATTACAGGACACACCACTATGGGAGCTCTTGAAAAGTATTTGCGAGATATTGATGCCGAACTACCAGAGGATTATTCACAATTGTTAAATACTAAAGCATGACCCAAGGCAATGATTTAGAAGTGTTGGTGCAAGGTATATACCGACCAAGCCTGTTTTATATTCCAAATAATATATTTCCGGATTTAACCGAAGAACAGGAAAAGGAATTTAACGACTATAGAGTAATAAATGCTGTAGGAGTTTTAAAAGTAAATGGAGACACAACATATTCCGATAAATGCTCACCAACGGTTGAGCTCTTAAGCAAACCAACCCAGCTTGAAAATAATGTATATCAGTTACAGAAGCTAAGAGACGAACTTTCAAAAGAGACATTTGATTATTTACTTGGGGAATATCAAAAACATATACTTACCTGCAAGTATGTTTATGATTGGTTATTAAACAATACCAATGAAGCGATTAATGAAGTTACAAAGGAAGAATTTGGTTTGCTTAAACTACAACTGGATTGGATTGGTAGTCATATTGATAAAATTCAGGCTATTTTCTGTTTAGATAGAAAACAAACAGAAGAAACTCCAGAAGAATTATCAGAACTGCCTCCATCTGTTTTCAATAACAAAGTCTATAACGATATTTTAAAGAAGGAGAACTTATCAAAAGATAAACCTACTAAAGTTAAAAGGTCAAATAAGGCAAATTTACCCAGTGAACAAGAGGTTGATGCCTATCTTTTAGAAACCGTATTTAATGTCAATTTCAAGGAATAAAATCCCACATAACTACCCAGAGATATCATGAGCAAAAAATACCCAGTAAAAAATACTGATCCATCAGTAAATTTACGTCTGTCGCAAGAATTAAAAGATACCATACAAGCGGAAGCAGCTAAAAGGAATACAACTGTTTCAAAGTACTTAAGAGAATTACTTGAGAATATTTATAGCGGTGATTATTGCAGGTATGAAACCCTAAAAGATAAGGTTGAAAACTTTTTGTTTTCCAAAGACTTCATACAGCTTGTTGTCTGGATTTATAGCAAACGCTATAAAAGAGAAAAAACAGAGTCTAATCAAGAGCTAGATAGGTATATCGCCACCTTAAAACAAGTTCATACTCATGTTCCGGATTATCTTGTTAGAGAGTTTGACAAAGTACTACAAGATGTTATGAAGGTAAGGTATGATGAGAGTAAATATTCAACACCTTATTTTTGGTTTTTAGAGACCAGTCTGGAAAAGGACAAGTTTAATTTAAAGCTGTTAGAGCAGTTTCTTTTAGATGATGAATCATTAAGAGGATTTGTATTAGAAGAGACTAACAAATAGGGGTAAACTACATAGTAAACCAATCAAAATTATAACTAAATTTCTTGTGATATTTCATGTGATAAATTTGTGATAAAAAATTATCACAAAAATAAAAGTAGTGTGGTGTAGATGACGATTGTAGTCAAAAAACGCCATTTTAAAGAGTTTTAGGGGGCTTTAAGTAGTTGCA
>NZ_JACVXD010000026.1 GCF_014596975.1 Aestuariibaculum marinum
AAACTATATGACAACTCAAATGACTAACTGTATGAGATCCTCTTCGCTGATATTCTGACATATCATAAAGATATAATTTTTATATCACTAAAGTGCTGCAATGAAATTGCAGGGTTTTAGACCCTAATTTGAAACCAATAAAAAAAGCACCGACTTTAACTGTCGATGCTTTACAATTTAAGTGTTAATCTAAATTGGGTTGTGGTGTCATCCTTAAATAAGGCTTAATTTCTTTATGTCCTTTTGGGAATAAACTCGGAATTTGGTCATTGGTAATCGCTGGTGAAATCACAACGTCTTCGCCACTTTTCCAGTTAGCAGGTGTTGCTACTTTATGATAAGCAGTTAATTGCAAACTATCTATAACTCGTAACAATTCTTCAAAATTTCTTCCCGTTGAAGCCGGGTAAGTAATAATTAATTTAACTTTTTTATCATCCCCAATAACAAACACCGAACGCACAGTAAATTTTTCGCTCGCATTAGGATGAATCATATCGTATAACTCAGACACTTTTCGGTCTTCATCTGCAATAATCGGAAAGTTTACCGTTGTATTTTGTGTCTCGTTTATATCGTTTACCCACCCTTCGTGCGACGCTAAACCATCTACACTTAAGGCTACAACTTTAACATTACGCTTCGCAAATTCATCCTTATATTTTGCCACCGTACCTAATTCTGTTGTACACACAGGTGTGTAATCTGCCGGATGCGAAAATAAAATACCCCAACTATCTCCTAACCATTCATGAAAATTAATATCACCTTCGGTTGATTTTGCTGTAAAATTAGGGGCTGTATCTCCTAATCTAATTGTTGCCATAATTAATATATTTTATAAATTTTAATTCCTACTAAACTAATCAATTTAATAGAATTAAAAAAGAGATTTTAACTTTAAATTTTCAAGATGAAAAAATTTAATAAAACTAACTTTTATCATGCCTTTAAACCTTCTAAAAAACTTAACTTTGTTACTTTAATCAAATCATTATTACGATGAGTTTTAGAATAGAAAAAGATACCATGGGCGAGGTTAAAGTACCTGCCGATAAACTTTGGGGCGCACAAACCGAGCGTTCAAGAAACAATTTTAAAATAGGACCTGCAGCGTCTATGCCTTTAGAAATTGTTTACGGATTTGCTTACCTAAAAAAAGCAGCCGCTTACACCAACTGCGAATTAGGCGTTTTACCAATTGAAAAGCGCGATTTAATCGCTGCTGTTTGTGATGAAATTTTAGAAGGAAAGCACGATAACCAATTTCCTTTAGTTATTTGGCAGACCGGTTCAGGAACCCAAAGTAATATGAATGTTAACGAAGTTATCGCTAACCGTGCTCAACAATTAGCAGGCAAAGTTATTGGTGAAGGCGATAAGGTTATTCAACCAAACGACGACGTTAACAAATCGCAATCGTCTAACGACACGTTCCCTACGGGGATGCACATTGCTGCCTACAAAAAAATTGTAGAGGTAACATTACCAGGTGTAAAACAATTACGCGATACACTTCAAAAGAAATCTGATGCGTTTAAAAATGTTGTTAAAATTGGACGTACGCACCTTATGGATGCAACACCATTAACTTTAGGGCAAGAGCTTTCTGGATATGTAGCGCAATTAAATTACGGTATTAAAGCATTAGAAAACACTTTACCGCACTTAAGTGAACTAGCTTTAGGTGGTACTGCTGTAGGTACCGGGTTAAATACGCCTAAAGGATACAGTAAACGTGTGGCTGAATATATTGCTCAGTTTACAAAATTACCGTTTGTAACAGCTCCTAATAAATTTGAGGCGCTTGCTGCTCACGATGCTTTAGTTGAAACTCACGGGGCGTTAAAGCAATTGGCGGTTTCTTTAAATAAAATCGCTAATGATATTAGATTAATGGCTTCAGGTCCAAGAAGTGGAATTGGAGAAATCATTATTCCTGCTAACGAGCCAGGAAGTTCTATTATGCCAGGAAAAGTAAACCCTACCCAGTGTGAAGCTTTAACTATGGTTTGTGCTCAGGTTATGGGTAACGATGTTGCGGTTTCTGTTGGTGGTTTACAAGGACACTACGAGCTTAATGTATTTAAACCTGTTATGGCTGCAAATGTATTGCAATCGGCGGAGCTAATTGGTAATGCTTGTGTAAGTTTTGATGAAAATTGTGCAGTAGGTATCGAACCAAACCAAGAAGTTATTACAAAATTACTTAATAACTCTTTAATGCTTGTTACTGCTTTAAATACAAAAATTGGATATTACAAAGCAGCTGAGATAGCTAATACAGCCCACAAAAATGGAACCACTTTAAAAGAGGAAGCCGTTAATTTAGGCTATGTAACTGCCGAAGATTACGATGCCTGGGTAAAACCAGAAGACATGGTTGGAAGCTTAAACTAAACCACTATGGACTTGAAGTCCATAGGTTTGTTACACGAGGGACTAAAGTCCCTCTTTCTTACTCTAATATGA
>NZ_JACVXD010000027.1 GCF_014596975.1 Aestuariibaculum marinum
ATTAATTTAACCAAGCTGATTTCTCTGCGGACAAATCCTGCGGATTTATCCACGCCGAAATCATAGCCAAACCGTTGGCAAACATTTGATAACACTTAAATATGAATATAAAAGATACTGAAAGACTTTTAAATGTTAGAGTATCCGCTAATGATAAAGAATACGCGTGGGTGAAAAATGTAGTTTCAGTTTCTGCTATACTACTAGGTGTTTTAATTTCATTAAAAGATAATTCTAAAATACACTCTGATATTGAATCAAAATTATTCATAACAACAATTATATTCTTCGGACTTTGTATCCTTTGTGGATTAATCTTCTTATATGCTGATTCTGATACAGAACATCGTCTTGTGAAGAAGGTAATAGAAAAAGAATATGATTTGGGCGGATCAAACGGATTAAAAGCAACATTTGTCGAAAGAAGAAAAATCTTCTATATTTTAAGATTCTGTTTTTTCGTATCTCTAATATGTTCTGTTGTGAGTCTTGTTGCTTATGCAATTTATCCTGAAATGTCATTTTAATAAAAAAACGATTTGCCAACAATGTATATAATTTATGCTTAAATTTTTTCATGATATAAAGTTTAATCTATTAATTAACCGATTTGATACGACTGAAAATCCTATCGGATTTTAGCCGCACAAATCATATACTTACCGTTGTAAAACATTTTGAAACAATTCTGGACAAAATATAAACCCTTAGTATTTCTGATTTTAATTTTAATCGGAATTATAAATACTATATGGTTTTTAAAAACGAATGAGTTTTCTCAAGAAGACTTTTTTAATAAAGCGGTTTTTGACTCATATAACGAATCTTATAATGGAATTATAAGGGAAAAATTCTACCTCAAAGAAGGTGGTCGTAACATTTTTGTTTTAGACCAAGATGGAATAACAAAGCGGTTAGACTATGTTTATCAAAACCCTAAACTTTATGAGTTTTTAGAAATCGGAGATACCTTAATAAAAAGACCACAAACTAACTCAATAATTATTAAACGCACCAAATTGGATACGACAATCAACCTTAAATTTGAAAACCTAAAAGGGACTGAATTATATTCCAAAAACAATAAATATTTAAATAATTAAAAAACGTTTTACAACAACATATAACCGCAATTACGGCGGATTCGACTACGTCCGAATCCACTCGGAATTGCTAAGACCTGTGCTAAACCGAAAAACAAAGTAAACTAAACCGATAACTGACGGTTATACTAACCGTTAGCTATAATTACAAAAACAATGAGAAAACAGATAATACTTCTAATTACATTATTAACATTTTCAAATTTAATATTTGGACAAAAAAGCGAAAAAGAACTAAAGCAATACAAGCAATTTTTACCTTACATAATTAAAGGCCTTAAAGAAACTAATAAAAATTATGCGACTGAAAAAATAGATCAAAGAACAGTTGGATTATTTGAAAAACCTTGGCTCATAAAAAAAATAAAAAAAGAAACCGCTGAAGAAATACTAAACTCGATTATTGAGAACAAAAGTTATATTATAGAAAAAGATTACAGGGAAAAATGGAATTTAAATTTTTCTTCTCAAATAAATACAAATAGAGAAATAAAAGATGTTTACAATAGTAATGCTCAATTAGCGAATATGTTTGTAGCTATATCAAATGTTGAACTTATTGATAAAAATAAAACATCAATTATAGAAACAGAAGAAAGAAAAATTCAAATCAATCAATCTAGAGAATTAAATTTTCAAACTGGTGGCATTCAATGTAGTTTTCCTTTAAAAAAAGAATATGAAAATATCTCTGGAAACATTAAGCTAACCTTAACAGAATACCAGACAATTAGTTACAAAGAGTTTAATTCAAGTAGTGAAAATGAGGTTTTTGATTTAGGAAACGAAAAGAAACTAAAGCTTATAAAAATAGAAAATAATAAAGCATATTTTTATTTACCAAAATCAATAGATAACATCAAAATTTCTTCTGTAAATAAAAAAGGTAAAGAATATGGAGAAAATGCTAAAATGCAAATACCTGAAATTATATTTAATTACGGAATAGGAAAAGATATAACTGACGCTAAAACTAAATCTTTAATAGATAACCTAACACTGGAAGACTTGAATGAAAAACCTCAGATATTAATGTATGAAACCAACGGGACAATTGAGCAGCTATACATTTACTTAAAATCAAACCCAAAAGGATTAGCTTCAGAAAAAATGGAAATAAAACTATAGCTAACAAAGAACTGAGTTAAAAAGCAAACAATTTTAAGCTAATTTAGACATAAAGTTCTCATCATAAGGCAATCCACTT
>NZ_JACVXD010000028.1 GCF_014596975.1 Aestuariibaculum marinum
AAACTATATGACAACTCAAATGACTAACTGTATGAGATCCTCTTCGCTGATATTCTGACATATCATAAAGATATAATTTTTATATCACTAAAGTGCTGCAATGAAATTGCAGGGTTTTAGACCCTAATTTGAAACCAATAAAAACGCACTACAACACAGTGTATAATTCATTGCTTCTGATTTTCCTCACGGAAAATCCTCGCAAGTTTGCTATCTTAGTTTCTTAACACGAAAATCCTGCGGATTTTCACGCAACGAAACTATACACAAACCGTTGGCAACAAGCTGAAAAATAAACCTAATGAATATGCTCTATAAATTTTTTTGCGTCAATTTCGAGATTACTGCGAAATTATTTAGGAACAGAGATTATCCTTTTTTTTCAACAATTCTTTCGTTGGTTATGTACCAATTCTTTACAATTTTATTTATCAATGATTTTATAACATTCCAAATTTTAAGGAGACGAGATTTAATAATGGAAAGAGATAAAACTTATGGAATTATATTAATTTCACTTCTTATCGTTGCTAATTACACTTACTTTTCCCATAATAACCGATATATAAAAATTTGGGACAACTATTTGAATTATAGTAAAAAGACAAAAATAAAATACCGCATATTATCATCTTTATTTATGGTTACGATAATAGTGCTAAATATATTAATGGTATTTGCATTAAGACATAATATTAATTGGTTGAACTAAATCTGGATATACAATAGTTCTTCAAAGTAGTGATGTCGGAAATAAAGCTTGGATTTTAAAAAACGAAAAGCAACCGCAATAAAAATGACTGACGGACTGAATGAAAGAGCGGAAATTCAGAAATCGGAAAAGTATGAATAGCATTTCAATACTAATCATTGAATTTTTGAGAAACGGAAAAAAACGACAAAAAAATAAAGCCAGTTGCCAACACCGTATATAATTTATTGCTAGTTCAAGCCTACTTACGAAAATCCTCGCGGATTTTCTATTCGGTTTTTATTTGCTAAATTACGTGCAAAACCACGCAACAAACCATATACAAACACGTTGTAAACAATTTAAAACGAACATTGAGCAAAGTATTTAAATATGGATTTTTAATTATCGGAATGCTAGTTCTTATCGGATTTGCTCTGAAAGGAAATATCACTCACGAGCAATTTGACTCTGAAAAGTGGAAAAATTGGACGGAATCAGAAGCTGAATGGTCGTTGCGTTGGGATATGATGAATAGTTTACGGAATAGCCACGAACTGAAAGGAAAATCGAAAACGGAAATAATTGAATTATTAGGAAAACCCGATTCAGAAACAAATTCGGATTTTAGATATTATTTAGGAATGTCAAAACACGGAATTAATACGGGAAGTTTGACAATTAGTTTTAACGAAAATGGAATCGCAACTGATTTTTCAGTTTGGCAAGGATAAAATACAAATATGCCTCAAAAAATAATTCAAAAATCACATATCGCGAGACTGACCAATAACAAAGAGTACAGATATCCTCATCATTCTTCAGAAATTGGAGAAATAGAATTTACAAGCAATTTTAATACGGGATATTTTAACGAGCTGACATTTAAAAAAATTAAAGGTAGTGGAGATTTTGGAGGTAATTACCTATGTGTAGAACAAAATGATGAATACAGGATTTCTAAATACTAAAAAACTGTTTACAACAATGTATAACCGCAATTACGGCGGATTCGACTACGTCCGAATCCACTCGGAATTGCTAACGCCAGTTTTAAACCAAAAATTAACGTATATAACCCGTAACTGACGGTTATACGAAGCCGTTGCCCACAATATTGACCCGTCCGGAAATAAGGCTACATAATTTTAATAATTATGTACAAAAATGACAAAGTAA
>NZ_JACVXD010000029.1 GCF_014596975.1 Aestuariibaculum marinum
GGATTAACATAAACCAAGCGCTCGGCAAGTGGTTTTAATTCACTGTTAAATAAGGTGAATTCTGCAATGCCTTGTGGCATATCGTTTATAGGGATTTTAAAAATCAGTTCCTTTTCTATGTCTCCAATAGCAAGGCTATAAACTGTGCCGCGAAGTTGTGCCCTCAAGTAAACGGTTTGTTTTTCTTGTGCTTGCGATTGAGAAATTTTAAAAGTAATATATTTATCGTTTTGACTTAGTAACTGTAGTAAATTCCCTTTAGGAAGTATTTCAGGTAAAGAAAATGTTTTATCACTGTAAGGTTCTGAAAGTTTGATATGATAGTTATTTTTCAATTGAGGTATAAACTGAAAATTACCCATGCCTGCATGAAGACTTTTAAAATTTATGATTGGTACATTATTTTTATAAAGAAAACCACTCACATTTAAAGGTTTTCCTTTTGAATTTGTAGCCTTAAAGGCAACTCTGTTAGGAATTCCAGATATTAAATAACCGCTTTCAGGAAATATAGAAAACTGTAAGAGGCTGTCCTGAATAGTTGAAACTGTTTCCTGTTTTTCTTTAGCAATTTTAAATAATTGAATTTTGCGAATAGCATAGTAGTTTTTCGTGTTCGTTTTTATGGTATTAGCAGAATAAGCAATTAACGAATATGTGCCGTTTTTTAAGGAATCATTCAAAAATATATGGCCATTTACAAAACCGTTTTCTATGGCGTGTTTTTCTTCAATAACTGTTTGGTTAGTACTGTCTTCTATTAATTGGATAAACAGTGTTTTATCTAAAAAAGAAGGCGATAAGGTTTTTGCATCCAGAACATAGGCTTTAAACCACAAATCTTCTTCGGTTTCATAAATGCCTTTATTAGTTTGAAGATAAATATTGTTGGAATCGCCCTGATTTACAAATGTATCAAATTGCGCAGTAATAATATTTGCTATGCTGTCTTGAGATTGACCACTGCATATAAAAGAGCAGAGAATAGTGTGAATACAAATGAGTAAATGTAGTTGATTGGTTTTCATTATTACTTTTTTACGTTAAACTCAAAACGTCTATTTCCAAGTAGACTATTACCACTTACACCTTCTACAACTCCTAGAAAATTTGAATTAATATCTGAACAGTGAAATTCAATTACAACTTCTCCGTTGGTGTTGGTAATAATATCTGGTTTCCAAAACAGCGTATTTCTATAATCGGGAAAAGGATCGTTTACGGTAACTTCATCGTAAACAGGATTGTAAAATTCACGTTTTCCGTAATAGCCCTTGAGCATTATTAAGTTGAATTTTTTAAGAATTTCTTCTTCAGATAATTGAGGATATTCATAAACTTTTTGAATCGAACCATAAAATCTGTTTTGATTATAAGTTTCATCCAATTCTTCTTTATTCTTTCCTAATAAAACCTCATATTCTTTTCCTTGAACGGGCTTAGTGCTTTTGTTGGTTCTTCCGTGTTCGAAGCAGTTTAGCACTTGTATTCCGGTGTGTTCATTACAGACAAAATCAGCATTAAAATCTATATTAGCCAAACTATCCAAAACACCAAGATATTTATCTCTAAAGACCTTTTCCTTTTTAGTATTAATTTGTATTTCCTCTAGCTTATTGACTTTTTCAGATGAAACAAAATCAAAACCTTGTGGCTCTGTATTTTGTTCTGTATTTTTTGAAATAGGGTAATTAAAGCTTAAAGTTGTTCTTTTTTCATTTAGGGTTTCAAAATTATTATCGTTTATGTTGATGATATATTTCGGTTTTTCAGGAGTCATGGGTTTTATATACAAATAACTTTGTTCGCTCATTTTAAAATGTTTGGCACTTATGTTGAATTTCCCCGAATC
>NZ_JACVXD010000002.1:0-366179 GCF_014596975.1 Aestuariibaculum marinum
AAACCTCGTATCGCTATCTTTTTATGAACTTACCCTAGCAGCTTCGCCGCTAACGGGCTGCAAATATACCACCCTTTCTCTCTAACTAACAAACTTTTTTAAACCTTTTTTTTGAAGTTTTATTCCATAAGCTTATTATCAAGAGGTTATAACCGAATTATTTTTAAGTTATGCTTTTTAAATGCCCTATTTAAATGCAAAACCTTCAGCTTTATAGTATCTATTATATAATAACGTCTCTACCATATACTATATTAAAGTTGATTTCTGCGTTAGGGAGAGTAATGACATCCTTTTTATGCTTGCATCCTACTTTCTTTGTTATATATATGTATAATTAAATACCACTTATTACTCTATTATATATAGTAGCATAAAAAGATATAATGGATAGCCCAACCCGAAGAAAAACGAAGGGGAACGCCCAAATAAAAATAATGACCCACAAAAAAAGCGAACTTTTCAGCTCGCTTTTTCAATATTTAAAAAATGTTATTCTAAGCATTCTTCATAAACTCTTCACACTTATCTACCATATTTCTACTACCACAAATAAACGGTACACGCTCATGCAACTCGGTTGGTTGAATATCCATAATTCGTGTAAATCCGTCACTCGCTTTTCCATTGGCCTGTTCAGCCAAAAATGCCATAGGATTACATTCATATAGCAAACGTAATTTACCTTTAGGGTTTTTAGAACTTTGCGGATACATATAAATCCCTCCCTTAATCATATTTCTATGGAAATCGGAAACTAAAGAGCCAATATACCTTGACGTATAAGGTCTGTCGCCTTCATCTTTTTGGCAGTACTTGATATAATCCTTTATACCTTGAGGAAACTGAATATAATTTCCTTCATTCACCGAATAAATATTACCATCTTCAGGAAACTCCATTTTAGGGTGCGATAAATAAAATGACCCAATGGCCGGGTTAAGTGTAAAACCATTTACGCCATCTCCGGTAGTGTAAACCAACATGGTTGATGTTCCGTAAACAATATAACCGGCCGCAACCTGCTTACTTCCCTTTTGTAAAAAATCTTCAATCTTCACAGGCGTTCCTACAGGAGTCACACGACGATAAATAGAAAAGATAGTCCCCACCGACACGTTAACATCAATATTTGAAGACCCGTCTAAAGGATCAATCAATACCACATATTTATTACCATGACTTTCATCAATACTATTAATAGTAATAAAATCGTCTTCCTCTTCACTCGCAATACCACAAACAATATTACGCTTGGTAAGCGTTTGAATAAATTTATCGTTAGCGTATACATCTAACTTTTGTTGATCTTCTCCTTGAATATTTGTATCTCCAGCAGCCCCAATAATATCAACCAATCCGGCTTTATTAACTTCGTGATTTACTATTTTAGCCGCCAAACGTAATGAATTAAGAAGACTGGATAATTCACCAGAAGAATATTTAAAAGATGCTTGATTTTCGATTATAAATTCTCCTAAGGTTTGCTTTTTATGCGCCATGAAATGAAGGTTTAGTTTATACAAATATCCGTTATTTTTTAAATAACTACAACGTTTTCGAGTAAGAAAACAATTTAAATATTCCAGTTTAAACTATCTTTGAAATAATTATTAAAGTATTATGAATTTCACAATTAGAAAAGCTGAAAAAGCAGATATGACACGCGTTCTGGAACTGATAAACCAGCTCGCTGTATTTGAAAAAGAACCCGATGCTGTAGAAGTTACCCTTGAAGACCTTGAAAAAGATGGCTTTGGAAATCGTCCAGCCTTTGAGTGTTTGGTTGCCGAAGTTAACGGAAAAGTACAAGGTACTGCCATTATGTTTCACCGTTACTCCACCTGGAAAGGTCGCATTTTACACCTTGAAGATTTAGTAGTTAGCGAAGACATGCGCGGTGCTGGTATCGGAACAGCTTTACTTGACGAAGTGGTTAAATTCGGATACGACTTAGGCGTCAGACGCATCAATTGGGAAGTACTTGACTGGAATACGCCTGCTATTAATTTATATGAGAAAAAAGGTGCCAATGTGTTAAGAGATTGGAATGTTGTACATTTAAGCGAACAAGGTATAAAGGATTATATAGCGAACTTATAATATGCAAGTATTTAAATTTGGTGGCGCATCGGTTAAAGATGCCGAAGGTGTAAAAAATATGGCATCGGTACTCCAAAAAACGGGGTATAAAAATACCCTAATTGTGGTATCGGCCATGGGTAAAACAACCAACGCCTTAGAACTTGTTATTAAAAACTATTTTGATAACAAGGCCGAATTACAAAGCTCGCTTCAGGAGGTTATAAAATATCATAACCAAATATTACTAACACTTTTTGAAGATGATTCGCACCAGGTTTATACCAAAGTAACATCGTTTTTCGACGAACTTAAAAGCATTTTAAAAAGTAACAAATCGCCAGATTACAATTTTGTTTACGACCAAGTTATTGGTTTTGGAGAACTCATTTCCACAACTATTGTTACCGAATATTTAAACTCTATTGGCATATACAATAATTGGATTGATGTTCGCAATCAAATAAAAACCGATAATTATTACCGGCGTGCTCACGTAAACTGGAGCATTACTCAGGAACACATTTCAAAACAATTCAACACTCAAATTTTAAATATTACGCAAGGCTTTTTAGGAAGCGATGCCAACAACTTTACAACCACATTAGGCAGAGAAGGCAGTGATTATACGGCTGCCATTTATGCCTACTGTTTAAATGCCAACAGTGTCACCATCTGGAAAGATGTGCCCGGCGTATTAAATGCTGATCCTCGATATTTTGAAAATGCGCAGTTACTAAACAAAATTAGTTATCGCGAAGCTATCGAACTAGCTTTTTACGGGGCTTCTGTAATTCACCCTAAAACCTTACAGCCACTGCAAGCTAAGGAAATTCCGTTGTACGTTAAATCGTTTTTGCATCCGGAAGCTCCGGGAACACGAATTGGTAAAAACATTACCCTCGACCCTATTATTCCCTGCTTTATTGTTAAAAAAAATCAGGTGTTGATATCGCTATCATCTCTGGATTTCTCGTATATCGTAGAGGAAAACATTAGCGAGATTTTTAATTTACTGCATTTGCACAAGATGAAGGTAGATGTTATTCAAAATTCAGCAATTAGTTTTTCGGTTTGTATAGACGATAATTACAATAATCTGGAAAAATTACTGCTTCATTTAAAAGCAAAATTTAAGGTAACATGCCACGAAAACGTTTCGCTTTACACGATTAGACATTATAATCAATCGGCAATAAATCAAATTGAAAAAGGTAAAACGGTATTATTAAAACAATTAACTCAAGAAACTGTACAAATTGTTGGCTATTAAATCTCACTAAGAAGTAACTAAACAATTTAGTACATTTACACTCATGACTAAACAGCAAAATACAGGGCTGGTAACTGCCAAAGAAGTCGCTAAAGTAATTCATGTAGCGAAATACGGTTTTATAGGCACCTTTTTAGGGTGGCTACTTATGAAAGTTTTAAAAATTTCAACACTTAATAAAATATACAACAGAAATAAGCACCTGGAAGAACTCCCCTTTTTGGATGCTATTTTAGACGATTTTAAAATAAAATTCGAAATTCCAGAAGAGGATTTAAAGCGCTTACCAAAAGACGGTGCTTATATTACGGTGTCTAATCATCCGCTTGGTGGGATTGATGGTATTTTACTTTTAAAATTAATGCTCGAACAACGCAAAGATTTTAAAATTATCGCCAACTTTTTACTGCATAGAATTGAGCCGTTAGTACCCTTTATTATGCCGGTAAATCCTTTTGAAAACCGAAAAGACGCTAAATCAAGCATTGCAGGCTTTAAAAATGCCATTCTACATTTAAGAGAAGGGCATCCGCTTGGTATTTTCCCCGCCGGTGAAGTTTCAACTTATCGCGATGGTAAACTGGTTGTAGACCGCCCTTGGGAAGAAGCTGCCATGAAACTGGTTAAAAAAGCCGAAGTTCCGGTCGTACCAATATATTTCCATGCCAAGAACAGTAAACTTTTTTACAAACTTTCAAAAATTAGCGACACTTTAAGAACGGCAAAATTACCTTCAGAACTATTAACTCAAAAACGCCGTACTATTAAGGTGCGTATTGGTAGACCTATATCGGTTGCCGATCAAAAAGAATATACCTCTCTTGA
Source organism: Aestuariibaculum marinum (assembly GCF_014596975.1). GTDB lineage: Bacteria > Bacteroidota > Bacteroidia > Flavobacteriales > Flavobacteriaceae > Aestuariibaculum > Aestuariibaculum marinum. Next base: position 4,181 of record NZ_JACVXD010000002.1, read on the forward strand.
TGATTTCTCAGAATTTTTAAGACGAAAAACCTATATCCTATCTAATGCATTCGAACATAAATCGAAAATATTAGATAATTTATCATCAACATTAAAAACGGCAAAACTTCCTAAAAACATTGTAACACCTGTAGATAAAGCGTTAATGACTGCAGAGGTTGATACACTGCGGGAAAATGACGGCCGACTGCTACAAAGTAAAAATTACGAGGTGTTTTTGGCCGAGCCTATTAAAATACCAAACATACTTAGGGAGATTGGTCGTCTACGCGAAATTACCTTTAGAGAAGTTGGAGAAGGTACAAACGAATCTATCGATTTGGATAATTTCGATACCTATTACCATCATATGTTCTTGTGGGATAATGATGCTAAAGTAATCGTAGGCGCTTACCGTATGGGATTAGGGGCTCAAATCTTTGAAAAATACGGTATCAACGGATTCTATTTACAGGACCTGTTCAGATTCGAGCCGGAATTATATAAAATGATGAGCCAGTCTATAGAAATGGGGCGCGCCTTCATTATTAAAGAATACCAGCAAAAGCCCATGCCTTTGTTCCTATTGTGGAAAGGTATTGTACATATTACATTGCGTTATCCGGAACACAAATACCTGATTGGTGGTGTAAGTATTAGTAATCAATTTTCAAATTTCTCGAAATCGTTGATGATTGAGTTTATGAAATCTCATTACTACGATCCGTATATCGCGCAATATGTACGCCCGAAAAAGGAATTTAAAGTGAAGCTGAAAGATGCCGATAAAGACTTTGTCTTTGATGAAACCGAAGCCGATTTAAATAAATTCGATAAAATTATTGATGAAGTAGAACCAGGGGCCTTACGCTTACCTGTACTCCTTAAAAAATACATTAAACAAAATGCGCGTCTGGTCGCCTTTAATGTCGACCCGCTGTTTAACAATTCCGTTGATGGGCTGATGTACATTAAAATAGCCGATTTACCCGAAAGCACCGTAAAACCGGTTATGGAAGAATTTCAGGCGGAACTGGAACGCAAGTTTATGAATGGTAATAACGAAGAAGAGAGCAACGAATAATTGCTCTCTTTTTTTTTATATCTCTCTTTGGCTTAATTAAAACCAAGGTTTCTTTCCAACCTGATAGGTATTGTAAAAATCATCATCCGATTTTGTTAAGTAAATAATCCCTTCTATAAAAGGGATAATGCTGGCAATACCACACGTCACCACACTAGCAATTAATTGAATAATACCTTCTTTGGTATAGCCCAAAACAAACTTATGTATCCCCAAATAACCCAACAGTATTGCTAAAATACCAGCCAACACCTTTTTGTTGTCACTTTCAAAAGTTTCTTGTGCGCCTTCGGTAAATTCTTTAGCAGTTTCCTTAGCTTCTTCAGCAAACTCCTTTGCTTTTTCTTTAAAATCGTCGTTTAAATTTTTATCTTCTGACATAGGTAAAACGTTATAAATTGATTAGTCTCTCTAAATTTAATAAAATTCTATTCAACTGAAACAAATATATTACCTGAATAACATCACAACCCCACCAATAGCCGTTACGATAAGTATAAAACGTCTGTAGTTCAAATTCGAAATTCGTTTAACCATAAACGCCCCCAGAAAAAAACCAATAATTACAAAAGGAACCAAAACAGAGTTTAGTGCCAGCGATTGGAAACTAACCGTATGCCAGACAAAAAAATGAAACGGTAATTTAAAAAGATTAATGATGAAAAATAACCAAGCGGCAGTACCTATAAATTCATTCTTTGGTAATCGGGTAGCCAGAAAATAAATATTAGCAATTGGTCCTGCCAAATTACCAACCATGGTAGAAAAGCCTGCTAAAAATCCTGTTGAAATTGCAAACCCTACATTATTTGGGACATCGTTAAGCGGTTTTCTTTCGGTATAAAACATGATAATTACCGAACCTATAATAATAATGGCCATAATGCACTTAAACAATTCTTCGGAAATATCATTACCTACCCAAACGCCTACCAATACTCCAACCACCATGGCTGGCATCAGTTTCCAGATATAATTCCATTTAGCATGTTTGTTATAATACACCACCGCAAAAATGTCGGCAACAATAAGCATGGGAAGTAAAATACCTGTCGATGCTTTTTCGCCAAAGACAAAGGCCAGAACCAAAATAATAATAATGCCGATGCCTTTAATACCGGATTTTGAAAGCCCTAAAACAAAAGCCGCAAAAGCAATAGCCATCCATTGAAACAAACTTAATTGATATGCATAAAGACTCTCTAAATACCCCAATAGAAATGATTTTAAAATTTAAGATGAAGTTACAAAAAAGCTTTGTCTACGGGTTCCCAAAGTTCTATTTTATTCCCATCATTATCTAAAATCCAACCAAATTTTCCGTATTCATACTCCTCCATTTCACCAACTACAGTAACCCCTTCCTGCTTTAAGATTTCTAACAATACGGGGAGATTTTCCACACGGTAATTAAACATGAAGTCTTTTTTAGAAGGCTGGTAATATTTGGTATCCTCTGGAAACGGACTCCATTGTGTAGAACAATCATTCCCGTCTGCATCCTTCCACCAAAACGTACAACCGTAATCATCGGTATTGAAGCCTAAATACTTTTTATACCAGTCTTTCGACGCCTTGGGGTCTTTCGACTTAAAAAACAAACCGCCAATACCTGTAACCCGTTTCTTCATAATTATTTCTTTTTAATATTAGTTTCGTAAATAGTAATCCATTGCTCAGGGGTAAGTTTCCTGCATAATTCTGCAATGAGTTGATAAGGGATCTCTTCTACTTTCTTAAAACGAATACAACTTTTACCTATGTCAAGTTTACGCTTACAGTACTTTGGGTATTCAGCAACAAACCAATCGTAAATCTCGGAAACTGCATAAATACCCATATGGTAAAGGTTGACAGAATTTTTATGGGATGCAAAACTCATAAACGGCAAAGGCTCTATTGGGTTACAATGATATCCGTCGGGATATAAACTATGAGGTACAAAATAGCCAATCATCCCATATTGAATGCCTTCCTGAAACCCTTCCGGAAGATTTTCTTTAATGACTTCACGAAGTTTAGTCAACGCCTCCTGACGTTCTTCAGGAACTTGTGTAATATAATCTTCAGGCGTTTCGGCTTGATATTGCATTTTGTTTGCTTTAGTTTCCTAAAATTAAGAATTTAAATGATATTAACTTCGAAATAGATTTTATATAATTCAACGCAACCTTCTGAAAGTTTACACATCTATAATGTGTAAGAATTTTAAATTATAAATTGTTAGATCATGAAATTATTATCCAACTTGCTCGCCTTACCATCCATTTTAACTATAACTATGCTATGCATTTCATGTAGTACTAACGATGAAAATAATCTTGAGCCATTTAACTCTATTACAAAGAGCAAAGAAGTTGTTTCATCAAATAACGCTTTTGCATTTTCTTTATTTAAAGAAGTTTTACAAGATGAAGAAAAAGCGAATGTAATGATTTCACCGGTAAGTGCATCATTAGCCTTGGGCATGGTTTACAACGGAGCCAATGGAGATACTAAACAAGCATTTTCGAATATTTTTAATTATGGTAATACCACTCTTGAAGAAACAAACGTTGTTAATCAAAATATTATAAACTACATTACCGAAACAACCTCTAGCTCTACATTTAACATTGCCAATTCATTATGGGTAAACAATACATTTCCTGTACATGCTTCCTTTATAGATGTAAACAAAACCTTTTACTATGCCGAAGTACAAAACAAAGATTTTAATAACCCAAAAACACTTGAAGCTATAAGCGACTGGTGTTCTAATAAAACTAATGGTAAAATCCCTAACGCCTTAGATGTCATTTCTCCGCAAGCAGCTATGTATGCCATAAATGCCCTTTATTTTAAAAGCACATGGAAACATGAATTTAAAAAAGAAAACACCAAACCAGAAGCATTTTATTTAAACGATAATACAGAAACGTTAGTAGACATGATGACTACTCAACATGACTTAAAATACCTAACTAACGATTTATTTTCTGCTGTTCAACTTCCCTATAAAAATGACAAATACATTATGACCCTAATACTTCCAAACACGGATAAACAGATAAATGATGTAATAATAGAAATGAATAGCCAAAACTGGGAAACATGGCAAAATAATTACCAACCGCAAGAGATAAAACTCTCGATTCCAAAATTTAAATTTAGTTACGGAAAAAAATTAAATAATTCGCTTACTAATCTTGGACTTGGTATAGCTTTTTCTGATTATGCTGATTTTAGTGGCATTAGCGATATACCAACGAAGATATCTTCTGTGTTACAAAAAACATTTATTGAGGTTAACGAAGAAGGAACCGAAGCTGCGGCGGTAACGGTTATTGAAATTGAAACAACTTCTGTTGGAAATCAACCCAAACAACTTGTGCTAAATAAAACCTTTTTATTTACAATTACTGAAAAAGAAACTGGTTCTATTTGTTTTATGGGTAAAGTAGGCAACCCAGCTATAAATTAAGCTTTACACGGTTTAACAAAATTTAGCTTTTATTTTATCGACAATAGTTTGTGCTAATTTTTCCTTGCTCTCTACCGTCCAGCCTGCAACATGAGGTGTGAGTAACACATGTTCCGAATCGATTAGATACTGAAACGCTTCGGGTAATTCTGAAGAAAATAATGTTTCGAAGGAAGCTTTTTCGTATTCTAACACATCAAGACCTGCACCAAGAATTTTACCTGATTTTAAAGCATCAACCAAATCCTGAGTTACCACACTTTTACCACGTGCGGTATTAATAAACCAAAACGGGCTTTTAAAACCGTTAATAAAATCGGTGTTAATCATCCCCAAAGTTAACGGGGTTTGTGGCGTGTGCAAACTCACTACTTCCACTTTTTCTTGAAACTCTTCTAAACTTACTTGTTTGGCATTCGCATCACCAACCCCTTCTTTAATATCGTAACACAATACCTCAACATCAAAGCCTCTTAACTTTTTTGCAAAGGCTTTTCCCATATTACCATAACCAATAATACCTACCGTTCTGCCATCTAATTCAATACCACGATTGGCTTCACGAAGCCATTGTCCATGTCGTACTTCTTTGTCTGCTTTATTCAATTTATTAAATAGCGATAACAACATCCCTAAGGCATGTTCACCAACTGCATTTCTGTTCCCCTCTGGGGCAGCAATAAGTGTTATACCTTTTTGTTCGGCATACTCACAATCAATATTTTCTAAACCGGCACCCACGCGTCCAATAAACTTAAGATTTGTAGCAGCATCCAGAAAGGGTTTATCGATGGTAAATCGGCTACGAAGAATAATTCCATCATAATCTGAAATTTTTGCCTCGACAGCTTCTTTCGATGATGTATAATCTTCATGATTAGTAAATCCTAAATCGTTTAACTGATTTAGCATGAGCTCGTGATTGGTGTCTAAATGAAGAATTTTCATGGTAAAAAATTAGACTGCAAATTTACGAAGTTTCGGGTTAGAGGACATAACAATACCTTTAAAACCCTAAAATAAGTTTTGCTATTAAAAAATAGATAAAAATCCCAAACACATCGTTGCTGGTGGTAATAAAAGGCCCTGTAGCCACCGCAGCATCGATGCCGCGTTTATCAAGGAAAATTGGAATAAAAGTACCTATAAGAGCAGCCATAATTATAACCGAAATGAGCGCAACACATATGGTTAACGACTCGTAATAACTTGTTTTAAAAGCAAAATGACTTATTAACAACACAATAGCAGCTATAGCCAATCCGTTAACCAATCCTAATGCGAACTCTTTAAGTAAACGACTAAAAATTTTACCATCTATTGTATCGTTTGCTAAACCTTGTACCACAATTGCTGAAGATTGCACGCCAACATTACCTGCAGTTGCCTGAATTAATGGAATAAACATTAATAATGCTGGAAATTTTTCCATAGCATCACTAAATCCGTTAATAATACTGGCAGCACCAATACCTCCAAACATACCAATAAGTAACCATGGTAAGCGGGCTTTGGTTAACTTCCAGATGCTATCATCGGCTTCAACATCTTGAGAAATACCGGCCGCTAACTGATAGTCGCGTTCAGCCTCTTCTTTCATCACATCGACAATATCATCGATGGTAATTCTACCTAACAATTTCATATCGTCGTCTACAACAGGAATGGCCTCTAAATCATATTTTTGCATGACTCTTGCCACATCTTCAGCATGATCTTTTACATGAACATAATCGACACTTGAAATATAAATATCTGAAATTTTTTGTTCATTTTTAGCAACAACTAAATCTTTTAAAGATAGGCGCCCCACTAACTTTTCCTGTTTATCGACCACATAAACCGAATGTACGCGGGTAACTTCTTTGGCTTGCCCACGAATACGACGTAAACACCCAGCTACCGTCCAGGTATCGTAAACCTTAACCAACTCTTTAGCCATCAATCCACCAGCAGAATCTTCGTCGTATTTAAGTAACTCGGTAATTTCAGCCTTGTGCTCTTCATCCTCAATTTGAGAGATAACCTCTTGGCGGCGTTCCTGTGGTAACTCAGCAATAATATCGGCAGCATCATCGGTATCTAATTCACCAATCTCTTCGGCAATTTCTTTGGTCGATAAATTTCTCAGGACTTTTTCTCGATTGTCCTCATCGAGCTCCATTAAAATATCGGCCGTCGTTTCAGAATCCAGAAGTTTAATCACATACATGGCCTCTTCAAGATCCAGCTCATCAAGAATCTCGGCAATATCGGCGTAATGAAAATCGTCTAACAGGTTTTTAAGATCTTTATCACGGTTTAAGCGGATAAGACTTTCTACCTGATTAACTAAATCGTCTGTCAACTCAAATTGTATGTTTTCTGTTTCTTCTGCCAAATGTTATGCTTTAATATCGTTTTCTATTAATTGTGTAAGTTCTATAAACTGCTGAACATTGAGTTGTTCCGGGCGTTTATCAAATATACTATTTGCTTTTAAACTATCGCTTAAATTAAATGTTTTTAAGCTGTTACGAATAGTTTTTCGACGTTGCTGAAAAGCCGCCTTGACTACTTTAAAGAATAAGGCATCGTCACAAGGCAAACTGTAATCGGCTTTACGAATTAATCGCATCACTCCAGAGTCGACCTTTGGTGGCGGGTTAAACACATCTGGCGGTACTGTAAATAAATATTCGGCATCGTAATACGCCTGAGCCAAAACGGACAAAATACCGTACACCTTGCTGCCTTCTTTTGAACAAATACGCTCGGCAACTTCCTTTTGAAACATCCCTGAAAATTCAGGAATCTGGTCACGCATCTCCAGCATTTTAAAAACAATCTGCGTTGAAATATTATAAGGAAAGTTCCCGATGATTGCAAAAGGCTCTCCTTTAAAAACCTCGTTTAAATCGTACTTTAAAAAATCTTTTTCAATAATTCGCGGTGCTAAATTCAGATAATTAGACTGCAAATACTCTACCGACTCCGTATCTATTTCAATCACATATGTAGTAATATCCTTTTTAAGAAGATATTTGGTAAGCACACCCATACCAGGCCCAATCTCTAAAACCGATTTGTAACCGTTTAAAGTAAGTGTATCTGCAATATCTTGTGCTACACTTTCATCATTTAAGAAATGCTGTCCTAAATGTTTTTTTGCCTTTACCTGATGTTGATTGGAATTATTTGCCACAGAATATTGAATATTTTAAATGCAAAAGTAAGTTTTATAATTTGGAATAGCTGCATTTCTCAAGGATTCGCAACTTATTCAATAAAACGACACCTACTTAAAGTTTACCGTGTACTCGTCTACTATTTGAAGTTCGGTTCTAAACGACAACACTTTATCACCAAAACGCTTCACCACATCTTCTCTTAAAATACCGGCATGATCTCTTAAATAGTCGTCTAAAGCCTCACGAGATGTTGCTCTGTACTGCACCGAATAGGTAACGCCTCCCATATCTTCCTCTACCAACACACGTGTTAAAGTCGCTGTTTTAAACTTTCCTGTAGATAACACCTGCGGAATGTGATCTTTTATCCATACTAACCACTGCTCGTGAATTGACTCCTCTACATTTGAAGTAACGTTATATATATACATAATGAAAGTGTTTTTGCAAAGTACCGTAGTTCTGCAACAGCATCAAAGTATTTTAGCGTAAAATTGGAATAGCTGGAACATATTTATACGATTTATTTTGATAAACCCTAATGGTATTAATAACAGTAACTAAAATATTAAAACCGTAGGTGATAAATATAAATTTAATTATCCCAAAGGGGCCTACAGATATTCCTAAGCTGCCTGATGTTCTAAAAAAACCTAAAAAGCTTGACATTATTAATAAATAAAAAGTAAACAATACCAGAACCCAAGTGATTTGAAAGTTCATAATTGACTTTCCTAATTTATCTACGCCTTTTAATTTATCCTTCTTCAATATCCATAAAACAAGAGGGATGATGATTCCTAAAATGGGAAAGAACAAAAAGCTTAAGGATGATATACTCATAAAAGTTAAATACCCTTTATCTTCCTGAATTTTCCAATCAATGATATCTTCAGGAGTACAATCTAAAGCATTAGCCAATTTTCTTAAGGAATCACCTCTAGGTTCGGTTTCGCTATTCTCAATTCTTTGAATGGTTCGCAGGCTTAAACTGGAGGCTTCAGCTAGATCTTCCTGAGATAATCCTTTTCTGTTTCTTAATTCTTTTACACGTTGTGCTAAATTCAATTCACTCATTTTTTATAGGTTTTAATTTTGACTAAAATTATGTCTCAGAGCTTCATTTTGATAACGTCTTTAGAACGACATGTTTACGTCATAAGTGTCAAAACCTAATGTTTTCGGTATATTTGAGGCTAATTTATAAAATCGCCACGCAAAGCACGATAGCGCTTTCTGGCATCTACAAAGTAAATACTATCGGCATGATTAAAAATAATTTGCTCGTATAAAGGCTTAGCTTTTTCCGGCTGATTCAGGATATTTTCATAAATATCAGCCAGACTAAATAATGCGTCATCAACCAAAATGCCATCACTAAAATTTTCTATTATACTCTCATAATTGGCTTTTGCCTGGTCAAACTGTTCACGGGCTTCAAATAATTGTGCTTGTTTGAATAAGGCCTGAGGAATAATCGCTTCGGTTTTATGTTCACTCAATATTTTATTAAGCAAATCTATAGCTGCTTCTTCCTTATTTTGAAATGCCAACAAATCGGCCTTTGCATACATTTTTAAAGCGGTTTGCAAAGAATCGCCATCATATTTATTATCCGTTATCAGGAGTTTTAAATCTAAAGCATCATTAGCTATTAATTGCGATGTTGAGGCTTTTAAGATATTTAATTGAGATTCTGCCCATTTAAAATCTCCTTTGTAATAACTTGTTTTCGCCACTTTAAAGCGCGCTTCCTGAGAAATGGTACTATTCTTTAAGTTCCGCTGAATTTGTGTATAGTAAATTAAGGCATTATTAAATTTTTCCTGTAAGACTAAAATATCGCCAAGCTCAAGCTTTACCTCCGCCTGCTGCATTTGATTTAAAGGTAATTTTAAGGTATCCTCTAGAAACTTTGTCGCCTTATCCGGTTGGTCATTTGAAAACGCTAAAAAGTGGGCATACCCCAATTGCAATTTAAATGTTAATGAGGACAGACCGAATTCAGAAAACAACTCCTGATACTTTTCATTTATGATTGCGTATTCTTTCTTGGGTGTTTGTCGCGTTTCAATCTGAATTAGATTATAATGGGCGTTAAGCAACATTTCGGTATCCTGAGCCGTTTCGGTTACGAAAGTTAAAATATCTTTTGCTATATCAAGTTCACCTTCATTCATCGCTATTTCTGCAAGGTCTTCAATACTATCAAGGCTTTCTGGTTGGCGCATAAAAATAGCTTTCTCCTGCACAAAGGCTTTATTGTAATCTTTCTGCTGAATAAATAACCAACTCAACAACTGGTTCCACAAGACCTGAGGTTCTTGTTGCATTTTTTTAAGTAAAATCTTTCTGAACAGAATATTATTTTCATTCTCTCCATTCTCACTTATAAAGTCGCTTATAAATCGCTTTACATTACTTAAGGCTATAGGATTGGCTTCGGCGAAATCGACATAACCAATAAACATCTCTTCAATATTCCCCAATTCTCCATTTAATTGTGCCAATTGCAAATTGAAATTAAAATCAGGTTTTAATGCCATAGCCTTTTCATAGGCCTGTATGGTTTCATTTAAAAGTGTATGACCTTGAAAACTCTTAGCAACTGCAAACACATTACTTGGGCGCTCTTCTATGCTATTAAGGGCTTCATTATAATATAAAGTGGCTTGTTCCAAATCTCCTTTAAGCTGGTAATTATAACCCAAATCCACTTTAAATGCGGGGTAATTAACACGTTGAATTAGTTTCAATAGCAAAGTTTCTGCCTCGGTGTACTGCTCCAGTTCCTGATGTGCTGAAACAATCTGATTTATATAATTGACGTTGGAAGGTGATTCGGCATATAGTTTTTTGTACTCGAACAAGGCTTTCTCGAAATCACCATTATTAAAATATTCGCGAGCTAGCATATCGCTTTGCGCAAATGCAGCTGAACTCACCAATAGAAAAATAACAAATAAACGTCTCATACCGTAAATATAATAAATGCCATGTGTAGATGTAGCATCTTACTGAAATAAAAAATGCCCGAATAACATCCGGGCATAACCAACCAAAATTAATGTTCTATTAACTACCTCCTAAAATGAAAGTAACACTCGATTGGGGACAGTCTTAATTGCACCGCATAAGCGATAACAGACAGTTTAGATTGAACACTTAATTATAAAAATTAGAATTTAAATTCTTGCTGTAAAATGTTATTCTGCAGTAATTACATTTTCAGTTTTATGTTCAGAATGAAAAATATCGAAATCTGAAAATAAAACTTTCGATGCTACAAAAATTAACGTGATAAGAATGAGTAGGCGTTTAACATTTTTCATGGTAGGTCAGGTTTTTCAGTTTTGGAGCTCCTAACTTCGAAAAATTATTTAAAAACGCAAAATAATAAGGCAACAAATCGACTAAAAACGCTGTTAATTAACACTTTGTCGATTTTAAAATTTAAAAATCGGGTAATTTGTAAGTTTTTTACCCGATTTTTATTGTTCTGTTAATCAATGATTTTAAATCCTGTATATGGCTGTAAAACTTCAGGGATAACAATACCCTCTTCCGTCTGGCAATTTTCTAAAATTCCCGCTAAAACACGAGGTAAGGCTAACGAACTTCCATTTAAAGTATGAGCCAATTCGTTTTTACCATCACTGTTTTTAAAACGCAGTTTTAATCGGTTAGCCTGGAAAGTTTCAAAGTTAGACACCGATGAGATTTCTAACCAACGGTCTTGTGCTGTAGAGAACACTTCAAAATCGTAAGTTAACGCAGATGTAAACCCTAAATCGCCTCCACATAATCTAAGAATTCTGTATGGTAATTTAAGTTCCTGTAAAATTCCTTTTACATGTTCTACCATACCGTCTAAAGCCTCATAAGATTTGCTTGGATGTTCTACACGTAAAATTTCAACTTTATCGAACTGGTGTAAACGATTTAAACCTCTAACGTGGGCACCGTAACTTCCCGCCTCACGACGGAAACATGGTGTGTATCCTGTGATACCTATTGGCAATTCACTTTCGTTAAGCACCACATCTCTAAAAATGTTAGTTCCCGGAACCTCAGCTGTTGGAATTAAATATAAGTTATCGGCTGTTACATGGTACATTTGCCCTTCTTTATCAGGCAACTGTCCAGTACCAAACCCTGATGCCTCATTTACTAAATGCGGCAACTGAAATTCGGTGTAACCTGCTGCTGTATTTTTATCTAAAAAGTAAGCAATTAAGGCACGTTGTAATCGAGCACCTTTGCCTTTATACACCGGAAAACCTGCTCCAGTAATTTTATTCCCTAATTCGAAATCGATAATATCGTATTTCTTAGCCAGTTCCCAGTGTGGCAAGGCCCCTTCATGTAATTTAGGAATGTCGCCTTCTCTGTAAACTTCCTCATTATCCTCATCTGTTGAACCAGTCGGAACAATATCGTTTGGCACATTAGGAATTTTATAAAGTAACTCACTCAACTCGGTTGACTTTGTGTTTAAAGCTTCGGTAAGTTCTTTAGATAATTCTTTTAACTGACCCGTTTTTTCCTTTAACGCATTTGCCTCTTGTGCCTTACCAGATTTGTACAAGTTTCCTATTTCCTTGGATAAGGCATTGGATTCAGCTAAAGTGTTATCTAATTCTGTTTGAATTCGACGTCTGTCTTCATCAAATGCAATAACATTATTAATCATCTCAGCAGCATCAATATTACGTTTTGCTAAGCGATTAATTACCAAATCTTTGTTTTCTCTAATAAAAGGAACTTGTAACATGAATATAAAATTTAAGCGACAAATTTAATGAATTGCACGATATTTAGTTGGCTTTTTAAAACTAAAAATCCAATTAAAAGTGCGAGGCTATATAAGTTAGTGAGGTTTCTTTATCTTTTTGTAATTGCTCTTTTAAAGCCTCTATAGATTCGAAGGTTTTCTCATCTCGAATACGGTGTAGTAAGTCTATTTGAATTTGTTTTCCGTAGATATCTTCATTGAAGTCGAAAAAGTGCACTTCAATCGTTTCTTTGTTTCCTTTAACCGTTGGATTCGTTCCGATGTTCATCATACCAAACACTGTTGCTCCATCAATAATCGATTTTACTACGTAAGCACCTTGTTTAGGTATTAATTTATAATCTTCTTCTATTTTAATATTGGCTGTTGGGTAATCTATTTGTCTCCCTAAGGCTTTCCCTTCAACTACCGTTCCTGTGAGCATAAAATTATACCCCAAATAAGCATTTGCCTTGTCGATATCTCCCTCACCTAAAGCCACTCTTATTTTCGTAGAACTTACCGAAACATCATCTATATCCTGAGCAGAAATTTCTTCAACATCAAATCCGTAAAGCTCGCCATACTTTTTCAAGTCGTTTATATCGGCATTTCGGTTTCTGCCAAATCGATGATCATAACCAATAATAACTTTTTTAGCGTGAAGCGTATCAACTAGAATTTCTTTAACAAACTCTTCAGCAGTTAAACGTGAAAATTCTTTGGTAAATTTTTTAATAAGTAAATAATCTAAACCTAAGCCATCTAAAATGGCACGGCGTTCATTTATGGTATTAATCAACTTAATATTAGAATCCTTTTGCAACACCATTCGCGGATGCGGAAAGAACGTAAGGATTACCGATTTTAAGTGCGATAGCTTCCCTGTATTAATTAAACGGTTAATTATTTTTTGATGCCCAATATGAACTCCGTCGAAAGTTCCTATGGTAACAACTGATGGCGTATCAGAGCTGTAAGCCGTAATATTTTCAATCTTGCACATAAAAGCTATTAATTGCTAATTTGATTTAAAAAAGTTAGATTTGTTATTAGCGTTTTAATAATCTCGTTCTAAATCAGTTTTATGAAAGCAAAACTACATTATGTTTTATCAATAACAATGCTTTTATTTATCTTTTCAGCTTTTGGTCAAAATTCTTCATGGAAAAAACTAGAACGTGTTAAAGATTCTAAAAAACTATCGAAACTGCATTTAGATAGATCTAAAGTTCATTTTTTTAAACTAGACATAACATCTCTTAAAAAGAATATAGGTCGAGCAACATCGAGATACGCTAAATCTAAAAAAACGGAAACCTTATTAGACATTCCATCACATAATGGAACCATTGAAACATTCAAAATTTATGAATCTTCTGTTTTTGCTCCATCGTTAGCAAATAAATACCCTGATATAAAAACCTATGTAGGCTATTCCTTGACTAATTCCGGTAAAAAACTAAGAATGTCTATTTCTCCACAGGGTGTATACACCATGGTTACATCCATGAACAAAGGAATGATTTTTATGCAGCCGGTAGAGAAAAACTCAGACGAGTATGTTCTTTACCATAAAGCTGATAAAAATGATTTGAAATATGAATTTCTATGTAAAACACTTGAGAACCTCGATAAATCATCTTTTAAAAGCACTTCATCTTTAAAAACAACCGTAGACGAAGGCGGCGCTAATAATCAAACCCTTCAAAAATTTAGAATAGCTATTTCTACCACCGCTGAATATACCGCTTACCATAACGATGGCATTGCAGGTAACGGAAATGCCGTTGCCGATGCCTTAGCAGCCATAAACACAACTATTGGCCGTGTTAATGAAATTTTTGAAACCGATATGGCTATTACTTTCGAATTGGTTGATGCGCCCCAACTTATTTATACCAATGCAACCACCGATCCTTATTCGGATGCCAATATAGGGGCAAGTGAAGATTATGCCGGTGAACCAGAAGGTTGGAATTTACAGTTACAAAACACTTTAACATCTGTAATAGAAAACAGCGCCTATGATATAGGACATCTGTTTGGTGCTAGTGGTGGGGGCGGAAATGCAGGTTGCATAGGTTGCGTTTGTGAAGACGACACTCCTGCATCAAACGATATGCATAAAGGTAGTGGCTTTACCTCTCCCTCTAACGGAATACCTGAAGGCGATACTTTTGATATAGATTTTGTTGTTCACGAAATTGGTCACCAAATGGGAGCAAACCACACCTTCGCATTTGAATCTGAGAGTACTGGAGTAAACTCTGAACCAGGTAGTGGGTCCACAATAATGGGATATGCTGGAATTGTAGGTCCAGACAATGTAGAAAATAGCAGTGATGCTTATTTTCACTATCACAGTATAAAACAAATTCTAGACAATATTGTTGGTAAATGCCAAACTACTGAAAACATTAATAACCTTCCACCTGCTGCCGATGCCGGTCCTGATTATACTATACCTGCGGGTACCGCTTATGTTTTAAAAGGAAATGCGACAGATTCCAATAGGGCAGATAACTTAACCTATTGCTGGGAACAAATAGATAGCGGCACAACAAACTATTTAAATTTCGGGCCCGATTTAGCTACGGGTTCTATGAATCGCTCATTGCCACCTTCAAATTCAAGTGATCGGTATATCCCTAATTTCAGTAGTGTTTTAGAAGGAAAAATTGCTCAAACGGACCCCAATATTTTTAGCGACTGGGAAACAGTTTCTAATGTAGGCAGAACGCTAAACTGGGCTCTAACTGTGCGCGACAGATCGCCTGGAGATGGCAGCATTGGACAGTCCAGTTACGACACAATGGAAATAACCGTTGAAGATGTTACTCCATTTACTGTTACCAATCCTATATCCTGGGCACAGGGAACTTCACAGGAAATAACATGGGAAGTCGGTGAAACTAATAATGGTACTATTAATTGTCAAAATGTAAACATAAAGTTATCTACCGATAGCGGACTTACATTTAATACAACTATAGCCTCCAATGTACTGAATAATGGGTCATACAATTACACTGTACCCAACCTACCCAATACAACAACTGCTAGAATACTAATTGAAGCTGCCGACAATATTTTTTATGATGTTTCAGACTTCGATTTCTCGATATCAAATGACCCAGAATTCTTTATGGTAGATGAAACTCTGGATCCAATAGCTTGTAAGAGCACTTCTGCTGTTTTTCATTTTAACTATGCCACTGCTAACGGTTATACAGACAATACAACATTTAGCGCAACAGGCATCCCAGCAGGATCATCGGTATCATTTTCTCCAACAAGCTTAGATTCAGATGGAATTGTAACAATGACGATTAACGACCTAGACAACATCCCTAATGATGACTATACCATCACTGTTACCGGAACCTCTAACTCCCTAACCAAAGATAAAGTATTTGAATTTCCATTTTACAATGGTGTTTGTAAATCTATTGCAAACGACAACTACGAAACCAGTATCACAGGAGTTATTTTTAACACCATCAATAATCTAAATAATGAAAAACCCTCTGGCTATTCAGATTACACCAATCTTTCTACAGATGTCAATCGATCTAACACATTTGACTTAACGGTTAATGTAAATACAGATGGTGATTACAGCACCAATACAGTTGTTTGGATTGACTGGAATCAAAATTGTAGTTTTGATGATGATGGTGAAACTTATATCTTAGGGTCGGCAACCAATGTTGTTAATGGTCCTACAAGTAATTCTCCGTTTTCTATTACAGTTCCGAGTAATGCCGTATTAGGCAATACCACTATGAGAATAGCTACTAAGTTTGCGGGTGAAGGTTCTCCAATACTTTGCGAAAATGGTTTTGATGGAGAAGTTGAAGATTACAGCTTAAATATCATTCCTACACTTAGCGTTGAGCAATTTGGTTTTGACAACTTCAATGTCTTCCCTAATCCTAATAATGGAACTTTTACTATTAAATTAAATGGATCACTGGAAGGCAAAATTACTGTAGATATTGTTGACTTAAGAGGTAGAACGATTTTTAAAAACAGGTATAAAAACCCTGGTGACTTTGAACAGGACATTAATTTAAATCTAGTTCAAACCGGGCTTTACCTTTTAACTGTTAGTGATGGTATGCGAAAATCGAGTAAAAAAATTATCATTAAATAAATAAAAAAAGCAGAATTGAGTTCTGCTTTTTTTACTTCCCATTAAAAATATTCATGGTATTTGATAGTCCAGCCAAACCAAATGATTTTATTAGTTCTACCGATTTTTCTAAACGCTCGTTTAATTTATCATTTTCTTCTTCCGTCCACTCGCCAAGCACATAATCGACTTGACGTCCTTTACTAAAGGCATCACTAATTCCGAATCGGTAACGGTTATATTTGGTGGTATTCAATTTATCCTGAATATCTTTTAAACCGTTGTGACCTCCATCACTTCCTTTAGCTTTAACACGAATACTTCCAAAGGGCAAGTTCAAATCGTCGGTAATTACTAAAAGGTTTTCTAAGGGAATTTTCTCTTTCGTCAACCAATACAGCACTGCCTTACCACTTAAATTCATATAAGTGCTTGGCTTTAAAAAAATAAAAGTCCTTCCTTTTAATTTATACTCCGTTACGTCACCTAATTTTTGAGTTTCGAATGTTAGCTCTTCCTTTTTAGCGAAAAAATCTAAAATCTTAAACCCTATATTATGGCGCGTATTCTCATACTTATCTCCAATATTTCCTAAACCTACGATTAAGTATTTCTTCATAAAATATGTGTCGTCTTAAAATCTTTTGTAAAAATAAAAAAGCATCCTGAATTCAGGATGCTTTCGTATTCAATTTAGAATAAAGTCTTATTCTGCAGCAGCTGCTTCTACTTCTTCT
Source organism: Aestuariibaculum marinum (assembly GCF_014596975.1). GTDB lineage: Bacteria > Bacteroidota > Bacteroidia > Flavobacteriales > Flavobacteriaceae > Aestuariibaculum > Aestuariibaculum marinum. The sequence continues at coordinate 21,526 of NZ_JACVXD010000002.1, forward strand.
TCTTCATCTTCGTCTTCAACATCTACTGAAGTTCTAGAACGTCTTACTTGACATACAACCGTGTTATCTGGGTGCATAAATTTGTAAGCATCGTTTTCTAAAGTAGTGATGTATAATTTACCACCAATTTTTAAAGGAGTGATATCTGCTTCAATAAAATCTGGTAAGTTAGCTGGAAGAGCTTTTACTCTTAAGCTACGTTTGTTTTTACGTAAAACACCACCATTCTTAACACCACGAGAGTTACCAATTAATACTACAGGAATTTCCATAGTAATTTCTTTATCTTCGAATAACTGGTAGAAATCGATGTGTAAGATAGCATCTGTTACTGGGTGAAATTGGATATCTTGTAATACCGCATTGTAAGTTTCACCATTTTCTAAAGCAATCACAACTGTATGCGCATTAGGCGTGTATACAAGTTTAGAGAATGCAATTTCATCTGCAGAGAAATGAACTGGTTTATCTCCTCCGTATAATACGCAAGGAACCTGACCAGCATTACGTAAGGCTTTTGTTGCTTTTTTGCCCACGCTTTCTCTTTGAGATCCGTTGATTGTAATTGATTTCATAATTATTTATTTATTAATACTTGTTTATAATGGAAGCACATATGTGCTTTCATGTCTTTTTACATTACAAATTTAGAAGCTATAGATTGGTTGTTGTGTACCTTTTCCATTACCTCAGCAAATAAATCGGCACAACTTAACACTCTAATCTTATCGCTTAATGGCTTAACAGGAATAGAGTCTGTTACTATAAGTTCTTCTAGTTTTGAATTATTTAAATTATCGTAAGCCTTACCAGATAATAAAGCATGCGTACAAATCGCTCTAACGCTTAATGCTCCTCGCTCCATCATTAAATCGGCTGCCTTAGTTAAGGTTCCTGCAGTATCTACCATATCATCAACTAATACTACATTTTTCCCGGTTACATCACCAATTAATTCCATATGAGAAATAACATTGGCTTTAGCACGTTGCTTGTAACAAATAACCACATCACTTCCTGAAGCTTTTGCATAAGCATAAGCACGTTTAGAACCTCCCATATCTGGAGAAGCGATTGTTAAGTTATCCAGACCTAAACTCTTTAAATATGGTAAGAAAATAGTTGATGCGAATAAGTGGTCAACTGGTTTCTCGAAAAACCCTTGAATTTGATCAGCATGTAAATCCATGGTGATAATTCTTGTTGCTCCCGCAGCTTCTAAGGTTTTAGCAACAAGTTTTGCTGCAATTGGCACTCTAGGCTTATCTTTTCTATCTTGTCTTGCCCATCCAAAATATGGTAAAACCGCGGTAATGTGTCTTGCTGATGCACGTTTAGCAGCATCAATCATTAATAACATTTCCATTAAGTTTTCCGGTCCAGGATTGGTAGATCCAATGATAAAAATACGAGTCCCTCTAATCGATTCTTCATACGATGGTTGAAACTCTCCATCGCTGTAAGTCGACATAATTACTTTTCCTAATTCTGTTCCAAAAGCCTTAGCAATTTTCTCTCCCAGTACCTGACTTTGGGTACATGCAAAAATCTTGGCTTCGGTTACAATTGTCGGCATAGCTAACTTGTTGTTTTTTAGCGCAAAAGCGCGGCTTGTTTTTAACGAGGTGCAAATTTAGACATTTATTTTCACCTAAAAAGTATATTACACCGTATTTTTATCATAATTATGAAAAATTTATATATTTTTGCTTTCGATAAAACGCTCAAGTGGCGGAATTGGTAGACGCGTCGGATTCAAAATCCGATTCTTCGGAGTGCGGGTTCGATTCCCGCCTTGAGTACAAACCCAGTAAATACAAGGCTTCCCAGCGTTTTGGGAAGCCTTATTTTTTTTAATAAGTAGGAAAAACTTTCCAATAGGGTAAACAAAAGGGTAAAACCAATTTTTCACAAAAACATAAGCATATGATTTTAAGTTGTTTATGTTTTAAATGAAACTTGATTTAAGTTTACAGTCCGACGCACTCTATACTAAAATCCGACGCACACCGCAAAACCCGCAGTATACCTCTAAAAGTTCACTTTTTGCTGAAGTCAAACACCATTAAAAAAAGTTCAATTCTGATACTAATTATAAGGATTTATGAATTTCATTGTAAAATGTTTATTGATAGTAAGTTTAGGATTTCATGATTTTCTAAATCATGGCAGTTTTGAAAATGATACTTTTCGCATCACGGTATTTCCCACGGGAATCAACTCTACCTCCTTGTTAGCCCCACTTTCGTCTACCATGGTACCCACAAGTTTGACCAAGGGTTTGTCAAATGGAAAATCGAAATTAACATTCTCAGTCGTCTCAAAAGTGAAGTTGCTGTTGGAAGGTAGTTTGTAATTAAACCCAGTGGAGTCAGTTACCTTCATGGTCAACTGATGGAAATCTAGATTTTTGAATGTTCTTAGAGTATCCGATTCAAACGTAAAAGACTTGGCATAGACCAACGCTCCCCTCTGAAAATAGTAGTTACCGTTATCTTTTTTCTCCAGTACATCAAAATTGAATTGTACGCTAAATTCACTTTCGGGTTCCCAGGTACGGTAAATGACCAACCTGTCTCCCTTGTCCTGGATATCTTTTGGGCTTATCCCTTTAATATCAATTTTTTTACAACCAAAAGGCTTGCGCAGTACCAAGCTGAAAGGCGTGCTTTTTTCCAATTTCATTTCAAAATTGATGAGGTCCGAAAACGGATATTCCGTTTTTTCCAGAATGCTGATTTTTGTACCTGCTATTTCAGTGTTTAAAGCGTTCGGCCCATATAAGACCGCTAAAAGCGTATTGTCATCAGCGTCCACTTTCCAACTATGCTGGATATAATAGGGCATGACACGGCCTCCATTGAGGGTACAACAGGCAGCGGCATCATGACAGGCGTCATACGTTTCGCGAGCACCATGTGCTGTCGGATCCATATGCGTACGATTGTCCAGGCTGAGGTATGCCAAAGCTTTTAAATTGGGTAGTCTGGCTCCCTGCAATGCATTGAAAACCATTTTTTCAATACGGTCGGCGATACTGAGGTTACCGTTAAGGGATAGGACAATTCCTAAAGGATTGATGAATTCCGTAGTAGTACAATATTCATAATGTCCATTGGCGGATCCTTTTAAGCCTCTAACGTTTTCGTCACAGACCATAGCTCCACTTGGTGTGGAAGCGTAATTAAGTTTATCCATGGCCAGCTTGGCGGCACGTTTCATAGTATCCTTTTTCGTAATTTCAAATATGTATTCTGGGATTAAAAACCCTTCGGCCACGTGTGCCCCATGTTTGGTGAATTTTTTTTCGGGATCAAGTAGGTTGGACTGGATCAGGTCATCATCGCGAATTTCGTGATCATCAAGCTCATCGTACAATCGTTTTGAAAAATCGGCATATCCCTCTTTGCCCGTTTTTGCATATAGCCATTCTAGGATTTCAAAATACCCAACACCATGTGCCACACCGCCTTCGCCCTTTACCCAAGGGGTTTTGTCCTTATAGGCTGTCATGGTAAGCTGAACTGATTTTTCCACGGCCTCCAATATTGTAGCGTTATCCGTAATTTCATAATAGGCGATCATGGGCAGGAGTATACGGCTCTGCGTCCATAATTCCCCGTTTTCGCCTGTGTGTTGAAACCGGTTGTTCTTAGCATAAATACCAATGTACCCTGAGTCATCGGTACTTTTTAGAATATCGTTCATCCATTGGGCGGCCCTTTTTTTAAATTCTGGGTCATCTACCAAATAAGCAGACCTTAGCACGGCATCTTTCCAATATCCTTCGTGCTCTCCGCTCCACCAACCTTTTAGACCACCGTATTTTTTTGTTGACTCACGATTCTTGCTTACAAATAGATTGTGGGTAACGGTTTCGCCGTACTCATCAAAATGGCCGAGGATACCTATTTCCAAATCTCGTTGAATTTGGTCATGTATCCAACCGATTGGCTTTATGGCTCCAAAGGGAAGTGTACTCAATTCCCCATAGTGTGATTGGGCATTCAACTCTTCGGTAGTGTTTTGACCCGATTTACAGAAGCTGATAAAAATTCCAATGGCAAAAATGGGCAATACTAAGTTTTTCATGTCTTCTATTAAAGTTTAATCCGATTATAGCAGCCTTAGGTTCTTCCTAGCTAACCAAACAAATGTAATCAATAATTTTATAGTTCTCTCTAAACTGTTCACTCATACCAGCTCTAGAGCCAGTTATCCCTCTTGACTTTATAGAGGCAATTCATCATATTCTGGTTGAATAATTCTAGAATAGATATTTAAACCAAAAGACTTATCTATAAATGGAAGAATAATTTGAAATGCATTTCCTCCAATAACACAAAAAATATCAAACTCAGTTTCTGCAAATAATACTAAAGACAATTTTGCTGTATAAAACCTTCTCCTTTTGTTAATTCAGATGGTAAAAATTCCTTCCAATCAGAGACAGTTTCATCTGAATTATAGACATAAAGAAAGTATGTTATTTGATCTTTTGTAATTTCCTTTAAAGTTGCAGAGTTAAAAATACCTCTAAAACCCAATTTAGAAAAAGAAGTATTTATTATCTTTTCAATAACTTGCTCGCAAGTAGATAACTTTTTAAAAGCCTATGAGATTTATCAATCCTGTATATTTTAGGATTTTGTGTCATCTATTATTTATTTTCTTGATTATTGATAATTACTAAATTAATTAAATGACATTCTTCATCATTCCTTTATTGCATAAATATACATATTTATCTTACAAAATATAATAGTTGATAAATAAATAAAACTATTCATTATGCTTCCGATGTTATAGTGTTTCGAATTATTGCCAACTGCTTCGTTCTGTCTATGACAAAAAAGCCTCAAAAAGACACCATCCAATACCATAAAAATCAGCACATTAAAGCAAAAAACAGTGTAAGAAACAGTGTAAAAAAACAACAAAATATAGCAATTCAACAATTTTAAACACCTGAAAATCAATTAGTTGCAACGAAATAAAACTTTCTATTAAATTCAAAATCCGATTTCCTCGGAAGTGTGGGTTCGATTCCCACCTTGAGTACATGAAAAGCTTCACATTTGTGAAGCTTTTTCCATTTTAATCTGCTCATAAACCTTATTGTAAAGATTTATACACGTATTTATATCCTGTTTTTCTATACTTTAGGTTTTAATATTACCTTTGTACCCTTTAAAACACTTTGTTTATGATATATTCAATGACAGGCTACGGTAAATCGGTTTTGCAATTGCCTACTAAGAAAGTGACCATAGAGTTAAAGTCACTTAACAGCAAAAATTTAGATTTAAATGCGAGAATGCCGTCTATATACAGAGAAAAAGAATTGGCCATTAGAAAACTTCTTGCCGATAAACTGGTAAGAGGTAAAGTCGATTTTTCAATTTATGTAGAAGCCACTGCAGAAGACACCTCAACGCAAATTAATACACCTGTTGTTAAACAATATATTGAACAATTACGTCAAGTGGTTGACGGTAATGACATTGAGTTATTAAAAATGGCGGTGCGTTTTCCTGATGCTTTAAACACCGTTCGTGAAGAAATCGACGAAAACGAATGGCAACTTATTGAGGCTGAAATTCACAAAGCTGTAAACGACCTAAACAATCACAGATTAGACGAAGGTAAAGTTTTAGAACAAGATTTTAACGCCAGAGTTTCAACTATCGATAACATTCTTGAGCAAGTCATTGCTATGGATCCAGAGCGTATTCAAGGGGTTCGCGAGCGTTTACTTAAGGGCGTTGAAGAACTAAAGGAGAAATACGACGAAAACCGTTTCGAACAGGAATTAGTCTATTACATCGAGAAATTCGACATTACCGAAGAAAAAGTGCGTTTAAAAAATCATTTAAACTACTTTATGGAATCTATCAATTCTGAAGACTCCAACGGAAAAAAATTAGGCTTCATCTCTCAGGAAATGGGCCGTGAAATAAATACCATTGGTTCTAAAAGCAACTATGCACCAATGCAACAGTTAGTCGTACAGATGAAAGACGAGCTGGAAAAAATTAAAGAACAATTATTAAACGTATTATAATAATACCAAAAACCTTATAACATTGAATCAAGGTAAGCTTATTGTATTTTCTGCACCATCGGGCTCAGGAAAAACAACCATAGTAAGACATTTATTAGGTATTGAGGATTTAAATTTAGAATTTTCAATATCGGCGACATCACGTGAAAAACGCGGCACGGAAGTAGACGGTAAAGACTACTACTTTTTATCACTTGAAGATTTTAAAAAACACATTAAAAATGAAGATTTTTTAGAATGGGAAGAAGTATATCGAGATAATTTCTACGGTACTTTAAAAAGTGAAGTAGAACGCATCTGGGCGATGGGTAAACATGTTATTTTCGATATCGATGTGTCTGGCGGGTTACGCATTAAACGAAAATTCCCAGAGCAAACGCTGGCGCTTTTCGTAAAACCCCCAAGTATTGACGAACTTAAAATTCGCTTGAAAAACCGTAAAACGGAAAGCGAAGAAAAAATAAGCATGCGTGTATCGAAAGCATCAGCCGAATTGGCAACGGCACCGCTTTTCGATAAAATAGTAGTGAACGACACCTTAGAACATGCTTTAGAAGAAGCTGAAACCCTGGTAAGAGATTTTATAAACTCTTAAAAATAAAATAGTGCGCCATAATTACTTAGTAGTTATGGCGTTTTTAAAACTTATAAACACTGTACATAACTCATGAAAATCGGATTGTATTTTGGCTCTTTTAACCCCATACATGTTGGGCATTTAATTATTGCCAATCATATAGCAGAATACAGTGATTTAGATGAAGTCTGGTTTGTGGTAACACCGCATAACCCGTTTAAAAAGAAAAGTACTTTACTCGATAACTTCGACCGGCTAGAACTGGTACACCGTGCCACAAAAGATTACGACAAGCTTAAGCCTTGCGATATTGAGTTTAACTTACCACAGCCAAATTATACGATTAATACACTGGTACATTTACAGGAAAAATATCCTGGTCATGAATTTGCATTACTTATGGGTGAAGACAATTTAAAAAGCTTCCATAAGTGGAAAAACTATCAGGTGATTTTAGAGCATCATCATATTTATGTGTATCCAAGAATTTCGGGAGAACAGCAAACAACGATTTTCGATAACCATCCTAAAATTCATCATATCGATGCGCCTATAATGGAATTATCTTCAACCTTTATTAGAAAATCTATTAAAGCAGGAAAAAATGTAAAACCCATGTTACCGGCACACGTTTGGGAACATATTGATGATATGCTTTTTTATAAATGATAAATTTCATCCCAGAAAAAACAAAAATGGTTTTTTGTAATATCCTATACAAAAAACCATTCATACATTTAATTAAGAATCTTTAAATTAACTTATTGTATCTATATTGTTTCCCAAATTTCTGTAATTAATTTTCTCTGTAGGATTTGTTCCATTGAGAAATTCTTCAATATTGGTATATCCATCTCCATCCTTATCTTGAGCTGCATCATTAGCATTGTTAGGGTTTAAACCATGCCTATTTTCCCAGGTATCCGGCATACCATCGTTATCTGAGTCTTTTTCAACATCTGTAGCTTTAAACGTTAAATTAGGATAACCTCCTACTTCAGCTATGTCTTTTAAAATTCCTGTTTTTGTTGTTGGTATTCCTGTTTGTACCATATTTACAACTCTCGAATCTACAGCGTCTCGCTTTGGCAATGTAGCTCCTACTTTATTTAAAACAGATTTATAAGCTTCGTTAGCAGTTTGATGCGGAGCAACTGGCCAACCCACAAAAGGGGTGTTAACTCGTGCCAAATTTTCTGGTCCCTTTATACCTGCCCAGTTATTATTTGTAATCTCATCATTACCAAACATAACGTTACCTGCGACATACCATTTTCCAGGTCTGTTTTTCTCCTTTGGATACCAACCCCCATCTGCCCATGCACTTCCAGGCGAATACATACTGCGTTCTTCTACTCGGGCAAAAACAGCCAACATATTCTCGTTAGTTGCAGGGCCTGATTTGTAATAATTATTAATAACATTTATTGTCGAGGTTTCATCGCCCCCATCCATAGTTCTGTGACGCCAATTAAATATCACATTATTTCTAAAATCAAATGGTCCCGACATACCAATAGAGGGATTTCTTGCTGTATTACATGCAAAAAGATTATGATGAAAAGTAGATGGATTGCCTCCCCAAGTACCGCCAAAAGCATGTCCTTTAGCATCTAAAGCTTCACTGGAAATAGACCATTGTATAGTTATATTTTCAGCTGGATCTTTAATTCTTGTGGTTCCATCCAAAGAATTCCTCATATGTCTATACAATGATATATTTTCATCCATTCCCCAACTAGTTGAACAGTGATCTATAATAATATGGTGACTTGGGTTTCCTCCTATATTATCATCTCCCTGACCTCCAGCAGGAACACCTCGACGCACCCTTAAATGCCTTATAATTACATTGTGCGTATTTATATTTAATGTTCCTGCAAGACAAATACCATCTCCAGGAGCCGATTGCCCAGCAATAGTAATATCTGGATGATTAATATTAATATCTTCATTAATCTTTATGGTTCCTGCAACTTTAAAGACAACTATTCTAGCACCTTCAGCTTCTAAAGCTTCTCTTAAACTTCCTTCTCCTTTATCATTTAAATTCGTTACCGTTAAAACTTTACCTCCACGACCTCCTGAGGTAAACATACCGCCTCCCCAAGCACCTGGAAATGCAGGTATTACTCCTTCAGGTAATCGGGCTGGATGTGGTGGAATTTGCCCTTGTTCAGGAAGATTGGTTTGAGAAAACATTGTGAAATTTGATGCCATTAAAAAGCCAAACAGCATAGCTTTTTTTATTAATTGTTGTTTTGTTTTTATCATCTTATTTAATTTTAAGTCAATGTACAATAAAAGCCACCTTAGAAAACATAAGATTGTTCGGCGTTTAATTCCTAAACTTTTTCAATATTAAAACAAAAGAAACCGCTTAAAGAAGTCTCTTTAAAGCGGTCTCTTAACTACTAAATAACCAACCAAAAAATCGTTATACCCTTATACTTGTTCTCGGGTTTTCTACTTTATCTTTTCTGGGCTTACGCATTTTATCTGTCGTATCAGACGTTGCTGTTTTGCCTTTTGTATCTGCTGTTTTTAAATATTGAATGTATCCACGCCCTGTAAACTGGTAAACCGATTGCGACGACGGGTGATACAATTCTATCTTACTGTCATTTATAACGCTCAATTCGAAATATTCATTGTCGAAATAATCATAATCTAATGTTAAAGTTTTCAGATACATATCACCGGCAACATCACCTACACCATATACACCTGTGTAATCCCAGATTAAATTATTAACACTGGTGCCTGAATAATCTTGAGAGCTTCTAAATTCAGAATCATTACCACCAGCTAAAAACTGTAAAAAGTTTTCATTATCAAATTCATTTAAAGCGCCGAAATCACTGGTATAGGTCTTTTCCCAGGCATCGTATTCCTGTAAGAAATAATGAATGTTATCGTAAAACACAAAATCGTAATCGAAATTGTTGCGTTGGTACCCATCTAAGAAATAGGATGTATCATTTTTTGGGTTATACAATTCAATGGTATTGTTATCTATTTGATATACATCAAAAGTTGAAAATCCATCAATATCGTGATACACATCTAAAATCATCTCATAAGCATCGTATTCCCCGATATCAATTCCAAAACCATTGCCGCTGTCTCCTAAACCCACAATATTATTATTGGCATACACCACACCATTTAAAAACGACATAGTAAAAGCTTTTTGTAAAAATGGTGTTGTTCCGTAACCAACCGTACTATTTATATCTACATACCAAATCTCATAAGAACGCAGTAGCTGATTTAATGATATTCCAGGTTCTTCTTCAACAATTACAGTTTCCTGATAACACGATGTGAAAAGGGTTGCTATTAGCGACACGCTTAAAAGTAATTTTACAGTCTTCATAGTCATTCGTTTTTTGAGTTACTGACTTAAGAGTTTCAAAACGCGTGCCAAAAAAATTGTTTAATAATTTCTTCACACCACTACAATGAATATTTTATGTACTTTTGCTCAGTATTAAACATTTAAACTTTTCATGGAAAAACCTTTAAAATATGCGGTGTTTGGCGCTGGAAGCTGGGCAACGGCTATTGTTAAAATGCTTTGCGAAAATTTAGATGAAATTGGTTGGTATATGCGTAGCGTGTACACCAAAGAACACTTACTAAAAGAGCAACATAACCCTAATTATTTAAGTTCGGTTGAGTTTCATTTAGAGCAGTTAAACATCAGTAATGATATTAACGACATTGCCGATTATGCCGACGTTTTAATCTTCGCCATTCCTTCGGCATTTATGCACAGTGAACTTGAAAAATTAAACATCGATATTTCAAATAAAATTATTGTTTCGGCAGTTAAAGGTATTATGCCTGAAAGTGGCTTACTGGTTGGTGAACATTTTCATGATTTTTATAATATTCCTTTTGAAAACATAGCCGTTATTGCTGGTCCATGTCACGCCGAAGAAGTCGCTTTAGAGCGTTTATCATATTTAACCATTTCATGTTTTGACCTTAGTAAAGCCAAAGCTATTGCTAAAAACTTATCCAGCGACTACATAAAAACTAAAGTTAATGATGATGTTGTTGGGGTTGAATATGCCGTTATGCTGAAAAACATTTACGCCATTGCTGCCGGTATTGCCCATGGTTTAGGGTATGGCGATAACTTCCAATCGGTTTTGATGAGTAACTCGATTAGAGAGATGAAACGTTTCATTAAAAAAATGCATAAGATGAAACGTAATATTAATAATTCGGCTTATTTAGGAGATTTACTGGTTACAGGATATTCCATCTTCTCTAGAAACCGCATGTTTGGTAATATGATTGGGAAAGGGTATACTGTGAAATCGGCACAAATGGAAATGAGCATGGTTGCAGAGGGATATTACGCCACTAAAAGTGCTCACCTACTGAATGAAAAAAATAAACGAAAAACAAAACTCCCGATTATCAACGCCGTTTATGAAGTGCTTTATGAAAACAAAGACCCTAAAAAAGTCTTTAAAAAGCTAACCGAAAAATTGGACTAATTTTTAGAAAAACATAGCATTAAAAACTCTTGAAATTTCAAGAGTTTTTTTTGTAATAAACTCAAAACAAAACTTTCTAAAAAATAAAAATTCTCAATTAGACTACAGATATTAACAAAGAACATATTTTATAATTAAAAATTTTAAACATCCTATTTTATTAGGTTTCAAGTTTTATAACAACAATTTTCACATCACTTACACTGACTATTAAATCAACCTAATAGACCAATTTATCACCCTTTGTTTTGACTTATAAGTACTAGTTTTAATCAAAACTATTCAATAACTCAATTTTTTAACAATTATGAAAAAAGTTTTACTAAACTTTTGGGCATTTTTTATATGCCTGATTTCATTTGGACAAGATGCTGCACCATCTACTCATATGGGATCGAACGACAACAGTAGTGGAGACATCATCATGAAAACCGTTCGATCTACAATAACTACAAATGCAACTTATTATTGTACCATGCAATGGAATGCCGGAGGTGAAGGCGGTGCCTATTGCGGATTTCAAGATTCACCAGACAAAGGGCATCAATTTATTTACTCTATTTGGGATCCAAGTAACGACGAAACCATTACAGCTGCCTACAGACCGGATGGCACAATTGTACAAAATTTTGGAGGAGAAGGCACGGGACTAAAATCTGAAAACCAGATTATAGGCTGGGATTTAAATGAATGGAATACTGTAGTAACCCGCCGCTGGGATGTAGGCGACCATACCTTTTTCGGATTCTGGATTCGTCGTGATTCCCAAAACAAATGGTACCATATGGTAACCATGGATTATCCAGTTGCCAACGTTACTTTTAATGGTAGCACAAACGCCTTTTTAGAAGACTGGTTGTCGTCTGGTGCAAATACCCGTCGTTTTGAAATGAAAGATGCCTTTAAAAGAAAACTTGATGGCACCTGGCTACCAATGACTCAAGGAAATTTTAGTGTAAACAGTGGTGATATTAATTCTGGAGGTCGTTCCGAAAACTATGCAACTGCATATGATGCCGATGAAAACAATGGTGTATTTGCTATGCAAATAGGAGGAAATACATCTCCATCGTTTGCTGGTACTTCTAAAACATTAACAACATCTACTTACGCTTCCGAACCACAAAATGCTGCTATTAGTTTTTCTATTACAGGCGCAGCAACCAATAACGTAATTTGGGAAGTACCAACCTCATCTACACCTCAATTTAAATTTACAGTAAAAATAAATAATATTACTGTAGGCTCTGAAATTGAACCAGAAGTTAGACATTTTAATTTATCGGCGTCTGAAGGCGATAGCGTAGAAGTTATTCTTGAAGATATTTTAGGTAGAACTTCAACTGTTAGCTCTACAATTTCAGCAGGAACTATTGACGACCCTGTTGCTATTGATTATACTTTAGCCAACGGAACCTATAAAATTACAGGTGTTGAAAGCGGTAAGGTTATTGCGCCTACCACAACCAACACTAAAACCAATTTAGCCACCTATAATTATTCGCCTTACCACCAATGGTCAATAACAAGTATTGGTGATGGTAAATATGAACTCATTAACACAGGATACAACCAACCTATGGATGCCTTTGCTGGCGTAAATAAAGTAGGTATTTACGGCTATCATGGCCAACCTAACCAGCAGTGGTACATTACCCATGCGGGAGATGGCAAATACAAATTAGCTAGTGTAGGTCAAGGAGGTAAAGTAGCTAAAGCAGCAGGAATTACAGACGGGGCTGATGTTGACCTGAGTAATTTTAGTGGTCATGCCAGCGAATTATTTACTTTTGATGTCATTAAGCCTCTAGACGAAGGTACTTACACCATAACTTCAGTTGAAAGCGACTTAGCTGTATCGGCTAATGGTAGTAATGTTGAATTAGCTACACCAAGTACAAATAAAAATCAGCAATGGGCAATTACTCTTAAAGAAAACACCACCAATACTTTTATTTTAACAAACGTTGAAAATGGTGATGCCCTAGATCGCTATGGCGTAAACGAAGATACAAGTATTGGCACATACGGAACTCATGGTTTAGAAGGACAACAATGGACCATTTCTTTAGTAGGCGAAAATAAATATAGCATAATTAACAGTAACGCTAATAAAGGATTAAAAGCTACAGGAACAATCAGTGGTTCAGACATTACTTTAAATAGTTATTCGGGTACTACAAGCCAACAATTTACATTTACACTTGTAGATGAAACCCTTTCAACAAACACCCCATTACAAACCAATGCAGAATATTTTAAATTCTATCCTAACCCAGCCTCAAACACTTTAAATGTTTTAATAGATAACAAAATAAACAAAAGCGAAGTGTTAGTAGAAATCTACAGCCTAACAGGTTCCTTAATTACTAAAAAGCATATAACCGTTGGACTTAAAGATGAATTAAACATCTCAAACCTTTCCTCTGGATTATATATTTTAAGATCTGAAGGAGTTACTCAAAAAATAATTATAAAATAGAACCAATTCAAGGTTAATTTTTATGTAACAAAAAAAAAGGGCATCAAATAATTGATGCCCTTTTTATAAAATTATAGATTACGCAATTCTATTTTACAACAACCCCTTTAACCTTCATTAAAGGTACCGGTTGCAAAGCCTTTAGGTTAATGGTGTTTTTTCTAAACAGATATGTTTTTTCAAACATTTGGTTTCCTTCAAAAAACGTCACCTTAAACTGGTTATTTAATGCGAATAAAGCCTCCTGCATCAATTCAATTTTAGCATAACTTTTTGCTGGTAACTTATCTAATTTCTTTCTAAAGACAGATGTTATTTTTTCATCATTGTATCCATTAGTAACAATAAGAACCACGTCTAAATCAACCTCCTTATCATTAATAATATATGCATTCCAATCCTGAGTTTTATAAATGTCATTATACTCATTTACAATTGCTACATAGACATCCTCTACCTTTGGAATTTCAATATCTTTTTTCATATTTGATTTATCTCCTAACTTAATTTGTGCTGCAAAAGTAATAAACTATTCAAAATCTATTTTATAACCTTCTTTAGTAATTCCTTTTAAATTGTAAATAATGAAATGCCTTAAAAGTTCTTCGTTAGTATAATTATCAAAAAATATGTTATTCTTTAAAGCAATTTCTTCAAACCGCACAAAATAAAGATCGCAGAACAGTCTTAAATTTACCTCTGGCCTTATAATGCCATCGGTTTGCGCTACAACTAAAAGTGGAAAAATAAGCGTGTTTAAGGTATAATCTCTAAACTCATCGAAAACCAAATTGGCTTTTGGGTAGTATTTTTTAAGTCCGAAAATGAATGATGGCTTAAAATGTGAAACGTGCTGAAAAGCCTTTTTATAGATTAAAATAATAGAAGTTATAGGGTCCTCGTCTATACTTTTTATTTCGTCTTTGTAATTTTGAATCAATAATTCTACACATTGGATAACCAAATCTTCTTTATTTTCGAAGAATTTATAAATGGTTTTTTTAGAAACTCCTAACGATGACGCTAGCTCATCCATAGTAAAGCGCTTACTTCCAAACTTAGTGAAATTAGCAACCGAACACTCTAAAACCTCCTTTTTTGTAGTCATATTAATTAACCATTATAAGATTTTAATTTGACCATAAAACCCTTAAAATGAGTCTGTAAATCTGAAAAAATTTCATGATTCCTATTTCTAAGAAGAACTTCACCAAATAATTTTAAACCTACAGCAAACTTCTTCGCATCTTTAGCATTTTCAAAGATATTTTTCGACTCTACTTTTTCAATAATATTGAAAATATTATCGTGGTTTTCGAATTCAAAATCTAAAGATTGGGTTGGAGCAGAAGCATCTTTTAAAGATACTTCTGCCAACGTCAATCGGTACTTATTGTTCTTCTTTTTCATTGTATTATTTCCAACCGCCACCTAAAGCTTCGTAAATATTTACTACACTTAACAACTGTTGTAACTTATTATCGATAACATTAAGTTCGGCATTTAACGCACTTTCCCTAGCTGTTAGCAGGTCTAAATACGTAGCATAACCGTTTTGTAGTAACTCTTCAGAATTAGTTTCTGCATTACGCAAAGCTTCTACTTCCTTTTGTCTGTATTGAAACTTTTCGGTCTCAGCGTTATATGTATAAAGCGCATTAGACACCTCGTTTCCTGCTGTCAGTAACGTTTTCTTAAAGTTTAACAACGCTTGTTCTTGCTGGGCATCGGCTACTTCTTTTTGCGTTCTAATTCTACGCTGATTGAAGATTGGCTGTGTTAAGCCTCCCACGATATTTGCAAACAATGAATTCGTATCGATTAACTGATCTAGCTGTAAACTCTGCAACCCTCCGGAACCTGTTATGGTTAAAGACGGATAAAAATTACTACGTGCCACATTAGTCATTTCAAAAGCATTAATTAAACCATATTCTGCCGCCATTACATCTGGTCTGTTACTTAACAATAAAGATGGTATACCTAGTTTAATTTCAGAGTCTAAATGCTGACTCTCTAAATCGCTGCGCTCAATAACAACCGAAGTACGACCTAAGAGTAAATTCAGAGTGTTTTCAGTTGTAAAAATAGCCGCTCTTAAATCGACTTCAAGTGCTTTGGCATTGTTGTACTGTGCTATATTTTGATCTACCGCTACCTGAGTTACCTGACCAGCATCTTTTAAAGCCTGAATAGTTTCTACACTGCTTTCTCTGGTTTCAATTGTTTTTCTTGTTACATTTAACTGTGCATCTAAAGCTAACAACTGATAATAAACCGAAGCAATACTAGATACGAGTTGTGTTTTCACTGCCTGATGAGCCGCTACACTTTGTAAATAACTGGCTTCACTTGCACGTTTGTTACTTCTAATTTTACCCCAAATATCAGCTTCCCAAGATAAATTACCTGAGATTTCAAACTGTTCTATCGAACCATTAAAGAACGACCCGAACTGACTGTTACCAGCCAATTCCTGATGCGTCATGGAAGCCGTAGCTCCCAAAGTTGGAAAATAACCGGCTTTACCTTGTTTGTAATACGCTTCGGCGGCAGCCATTTGCTGAATAGCCACTCGAATATCAATATTATTCTCCAAACCTTCCTGAATATATTGATTCAGGTAAGAGTCGGTAAACATATCCGTCCACGATACATCTGCCATCGATAAACTATCGGTTGGCAGCGCATCGGTTCTATATAAATTCTCGGTTTCTTCAAACTCTGGTCTGTCATAATTTTTAGCTACAAAACAACTCTGTAAAAATGTTGCTGCTACAGCTAAAACCAAAGCTTTTTGTACCATAGTATTTTTTATATGTAATTTCATAATTAGTCTACTTTAGTTTCTATAACAACAGGTTTACTCGATACTTTTTCCTGTAACCACTGGAATACGATAAACAACACCGGAATAATAAATACCCCTAAAATGGTCCCTATTAACATACCTCCTGCAGCACCTGTACCAATAGAATTATTTCCTTCAGCACCCACACCTTTGGCTAATACCAATGGCATCAACCCTAAAATAAAGGCAAACGACGTCATTAAAATTGGTCTTAAACGCGCCTTAGCTCCATGGATTGCTGCATCAATTAAACTTTCGCCATTTCGTCTACGCTGTAATGCGAACTCTACGATTAAGATGGCATTCTTCGCCAATAACCCTACAAGCATAATTAATGCAATCTGGAAGTAAATGTTATTTTCAAGCCCCATCATTTTTGTGGAGAAAAAGGCTCCGAATACCCCTAATGGCAGCGAGAATATTACCGAAAGTGGTAATAAGTAACTCTCGTATTGAGCCGATAACAGGAAGTAAACGAAAACAATTACTAACAAGAAAATCATTACCGTTTGGTTCCCAGCATTTACCTCTTCACGTGATAAACCTGAGTAAGCTACCTCATAATTACTTGGTAGATTTTTAATCTCATCATTTACAATGGCAATCGCATCACCGGTACTGAATCCTGGATTTGAAGCCCCACTAATTTTTGCAGAGTTATATAAGTTAAAACGGGTTACCGACTGAGGACCATACACACGCTTTAAGTTAACGAATTGTGTAATTGGTGTCATCTCTCCACTTCCTGTTTTTATGTACAATTCGTTAAGTGAACTTTTATCTGAACGATCTTCTGGAAGCGCTTGAACATACACACGATATTGTTTTCCGAATCTAGAAAAGTCTGCCGCGTAAACCCCTCCAATATATCCTTGCATGGTGGAGAAAATGCTACTTACCGAAACGCCATATTTCTTAGCTAACGGCACATTGATTTCCAATTCATATTGAGGATACTTTGTATTGAAAGATGACTGTCCATATTGAATTTCAGGATGCTTCATTAAACTACCAATAAACTCCTGAGTAGTTTTATCTAACTCCTCAAAACTTCCTCCTGATTTATCTAATAAGTTGACCTCAAAACCTCCAGACAAACCGAAACCAGGTATACTTGGCGGCGCAAAGAAAATAATATTCGCATCTGGAATAGTCGCAGCAATACCAAACAATTGTCCAATAATTGCATTTGCCGATTGACTTTCGTCTTCACGCTCTTCCCAATCATTTAATTTAACAAATCCTAAACCGTAGTTAGATCCTGCTCCACTAATTAAACTTCTACCGTTAATTACAGTAACTCCTCTAACGCCTGGAATTTGTTTTGCTTTATTATAAAGCTCTTGCGTCACCATATTGGTACGGTCCATAGAAGCACCTGCTGGCAACTCAACATTCATAAATATAATACCTCTATCTTCTGAAGGCACAAATCCTGTAGGGGTAGAATTGGCTGCCCAATAAATACCCACACCCGATAAAATAAGCACAAAAACAGTCACCCATTTATTATGCGATAAGAATTTTAATGATTTTCCATAACGCTCTGTAGTCGCTTCGAAAGCTGCATTAAAGGCATCATAAAAACGTTGTAAAAAGCTTTTACTTTTATGTTCTTCGTCGTGAGATTTTAAGAAAAGTGCACATAATGCAGGGCTCAACGTTAAGGCATTAACCGCCGAAATTAAAATGGCTACAATTAAGGTTACACCAAACTGCTCGTAAAATACCCCCGTTGGCCCTTGAATAAAGGTTACCGGAATAAATACCGCCGCCATAACTAAGGTAATAGAAATAATCGCACCCGATATTTCATGCATCGCTCCTAATGTCGCTTTCTTCGCATTCTTTTCTCCTTGATCTATTTTTGCGTGAACCGCTTCAACTACCACAATCGCATCATCTACCACAATACCAATCGCTAGTACTAATGCAAATAAGGTTAATAAGTTAATCGAGTACCCGAATAAATTCAGGAAAAAGAAGGTACCGACAATCGCTACTGGTACGGCAATAGCTGGAATTAGCGTAGAGCGGAAATCCTGAAGGAAGATAAACACCACTAAGAATACCAATAAAAAGGCTTCAATTAAGGTGTGTTTTACTTTATTCATCGATGCCGTTAAGAAATCGTTAGTATCATAATTAATAACATACTTAACACCATCAGGGAAATCAGCTGATAAACGCTCTAACTCTGCTTTAATAGCAGTAATAATTTCCTGAGCGTTAGATCCTGCTGTTTGATAAATCCCCATATTCACACTCGGGAAGCCCTCTGTAAATCCGTAAGATTCATAACCCTGCGCATCCATTTGCACAGTCGCCACATCTTTCAAGCGTAAATACTCACCATTATCTAAAGCTTTAATGATGATATCTTCATATTGCTCTTCAGTTTTAAAACGTCCGCTATACTTAATATTATAGGTAAATGCCTGACCGTCATTCTGACCTAATGAACCCGCCGAAGCCTCTAAACTCTGCTCATTTAAAGCTGCAGTTACTTCAGCCGGAATTAAATTATATGCTGCTAACTTTTCTGGTTTCAACCAAATACGCATCGCATAATCCTGATTAGAAAATACGTTTACATCCCCTACCCCGTCAATACGTTGAATGGCAGGAATCACGTTAATTTTTAAATAATTCTGAACATAGGTCGCATTGTAATCTTCATTTTCAGAATACACCGAGAAGAACATCAATGCTGATGTTTGTTGTTTTTTGGTTAATACACCGGTTTGTTTCACCTCTTGAGGTAAAAGCGGATTAGCTCTCGCCACACGGTTTTGTACGTTTACCGCAGCAATATCCGGATCAATATTTTGATTAAAGTATACTGTTACGTTTGCAGTACCATTGTTATCTGCAGAAGAGGTCATATACGTCATCCCTTCTACCCCATTAATCTGTTCTTCAATAGGAATGATAACACTCTCTAAAATGGTTTCGGCACTGGCCCCTGGATAAGTAGCCGTTACCTGAATGGTTGGCGGAGCAATATCTGGATACTGCTCAACCGGTAAGGCCGCATAGCCTAAAATCCCCAAAATAACTATGATAATGGAAATTACGGTTGATAAAACCGGTCTTTCTATAAATGTTTTTAACATAATATTTTTTGTTTCTAACTCTTACTGGAATAATGGTTTAATAGGCTCTACAACACTATCGAATGCAACTTCTTGTGGCACAATAGGCATTTGATTTCTTAATTTACCAATACCTTTCACTACAATTTTATCTCCTGTACTTACACCAGATGTTACCACATAAAGCTCATTGGTCTTATCTTTAATTGTAATTAACGTTGCAGACACTGTATTGTCTTCATTAACCTTATAAACAAAAGTTTGACCTTGTTGCTCGTAGGTTGCCGATTGTGGCACTACCACAGCATCTTTATAATTAGTAGGAATTTCTATAGTTCCACTATTACCGTTAGCGAGTAATAAATTAGGATTTTCGAAAAGCGCTCTAAAACTTACCGTTCCTGTAGTTGGATCAATTTGACCAGTAACTGTTTGAATTGTTCCTTGCTCGTCATATTCCTGTCCGTTAGCCAACAATAAACTCACTTTAGGAAAGTTATTTACTTTATCCTGAAGTGTTTTTCCTTCAGTCTTTTGAATGAAGTTTAAATACTCGGTTTCATTCATCGCAAAGAACGCGTACATTTTATCTATGCTTGCCACCGTAGTTAACGGTTTTGCACTGGTAGCACTAACCAGCGCTCCTTCTCTATAAGGGATAGCTCCCACATACCCGTCAACCGGACTAGTTACTGTTGCGTAACCAATATTTGCTACAATACTATTGTAGTTACTTTTGGCTTGTAACAATTGAGCTTTAGCCGTTTCTAACTGGACTTCGCTAATGATGTTTTTTTCAACCAGTGGTACTAATTTATCAACCTCAACCTGAGCTGCATTAACATTAGCTTTAGCTGCTTCGGCATCCTGACTTAACGATTGCGTTTCTAATTTAAAAAGGGCCTGCCCTTTTTTTACTTTTTGCCCTTCGTCAATTAATACTTTTTGAATGTACCCCGACACTTTTGCTCGAACTTCACTACTTATAGTTCCTTCAATGGTAGTTGGATACTTTATAAATGAAGTAACGTCCTTTTGAGGTAAGGTTGTTACCGTAAATGGTAATGCCTGTGATTGCCCTTGAGCAGCCTGACCTTTATCTTTTCCGCAGGCTACGAATAACATCGTTGATGCTATCAACGATAGTATAAAATAATTATGTTTTATCATTTTCAGTGTATTGATTTTTCTAATTGGTTCTCTCTATTATTTTTGTTTTTAGTCTTAATATGGAATTGGTTGCTTCTTCTAAATACTGAAGGTAATCGTCGTGAAAATCTAAATCAAACTCCTCATCTTCATTTAAACTTCCCGATTTATTCACCTTTTCTTTATAATCTCGAATTTCCAGATGTACTTCTTTCTCAGTATTCCAACTCTCTACCATTTGATCAATGCTAATTAAAATGGTATCCTTTTTTATTATAAAGTATTTCTTTCTATCGCCTAGCTTCGTAAAATATTCTATCTTCTTTAAATCCTGTAGATGATTTAAGTGCGTCGAGATGGTACTTTTGCTAGCGCATAAATCTACCACCAAATCTTCAAAAGTTGTTCCTGCCTTTCCTTTAAGAATAGCATAAGCCATAATGCGGGCAGCAACCGGCGCAAGCTGTTCTTTGTTCTCTAAAAATACGCCTAACTTTTCAATTAGGGTACTTCTTTCTTTACACGTCATCATTTCTTTTAAAAATTTGTGCAAAGATATAGTTTAGTTCGGAACAAACCGAACTAAACGAAGTTAAAATTTATTAAAAGCATTTTTTTGAAAGAAAAATTAGCTATTTTTCAATAATCAAACCACTAAACCAATGAATAGACTTCTTATTTTTGTTTTCTTTTTAACTTTTGCATCAAGCCTTTTTGCTCAAAAAAACACTATAAATAATGACTTTAATATTGATTCTGTTCCTGCTAATAACTTGGAATTAGAACTAAAAAACAAACTCATAAAAGAATTAGAAAACATAGATCGGTCTGAAAGAGACAATTTAAAAATTGGTTTTGTTTCACCTATTGAAGACCTAAAACATGAGAATAGTTATACTTTTACGATAGCTGTAGTTTACAATCTTGTAACTACTGAAGAAGGCATATTAAATATAGGCTACAATAACGCTACAAAACCTAATTCACATAGGTTGGTAACTGAAGTCTCGAAAGTAATTAATAAAGGCAAAGGTTATCATATTTTTAACATCACCGCTAAGGTTTACGACTTGCATAAAATAGGAAAAGCCTTTTATATAGCAACAAACCTATCTGAATACCCTCACGCACAAGCTTGGCGTCCTTTGGCTTCAGACAGGTTTATTCTAAAAGTTAACTAAATTTATAAAGCAGATTTAAACTGCTCTAAAAAACGCACATCGTTTTCACTTAATAAACGAATATCGTTAATTTGGTGCAATAACATCGCAATACGATCGATACCCACACCAAATGCAAAACCTGAATATTCTTTAGAATCGATATTACAGTTTTCAAGTACATTTGGGTCTACCATACCACATCCGCCAATTTCTAACCAACCGGTTCCTTTAGTAATTCGGTAATCAGATTCGGTTTCTAACCCCCAGTACACATCAATCTCTGCACTTGGCTCAGTAAAAGGAAAATACGACGGACGTAAACGGATTTTCGATTTTCCGAATAACTGCGTAGTAAAATATTGTAAGGTTTGTTTTAAATCAGCAAAACTCACTTCTTTATCAATATATAATCCTTCAATCTGATGAAAGAAACAATGAGAACGTGCCGAAATCGCTTCATTTCTATACACACGACCTGGTGAAATAGTACGAATAGGCGGCTGATTCTTTTCCATATAACGCACCTGTACCGAACTGGTATGTGTACGCAACAACACATCTGGATTGGTTTGAATGAAGAACGTATCCTGCATATCGCGAGCCGGATGATATTCCGGTAAGTTTAATGCCGTAAAGTTATGCCAGTCATCTTCAATTTCTGGACCTTCACTTACGTTGAATCCAATGTTTGAAAAGATATCGATAATTTGATTTTTTACAATAGATATCGGGTGACGTGCTCCCAAATTAATAGGTGATCCCGGACGTGATAAATCACCGTAAACACCTTTTACTTCTTCTTTACTCTCTAACTCCTCCTTTAAGGCGTTTACTTTATCTTCGGCTGTTTTCTTTAGGGCATTAACGGCTTGACCAAACTCTTTTTTTTGCTCGTTTGCTACATTTTTAAACTCTGCAAAATACTGGTTTAATAATCCTTTTTTTCCTAAATATTGAATTCTAAATGCCTCTACTTCTTCTTTAGTTTGCGCTTTAAACGCTTCGGCTTCGGCTATAAGTTCTTTTATCTTATCTATCATAACATCCTTAAAATGATGGCAAATTTACTATTTTTTGTTTAGTTGCGTTAGGGATTGCAGTGTAAATCCTTTTGTTTTTACAAAAGATTAAAACCTTTCAACTACGCTCAAGATAAATTGCAAGCTCGCCCCACAAGGTAACACACAAAAACTAATCGATATATTCGGCTTCAAGAAAATAGTTTACAATAGCCTCTTTCATCAGTACACTTTGCTCACCGGCTTTTAAATGTGGTAACTGTGTTTTTACTTTATAGTGAGGCCATTTATCGTCGTCGAAATAATCGAACTCGTAATACCCATAAGGCTCTAACAGTCGACAAATAGCAATATGCATTAAATCTAACTTGTGGTCTTTTTTAAATTTTAGGTGCGGTTGCCCTAATTCCTGAACACCAATAAGGTAGATAATGGAATCTAAATCTAACCGATCACCATCGGCAAATTGATTAGAAAGCTTATCTACCACTAAATCCCATCGTTCTTTTAATTGTTCGTCTCTCGCCATTTGTATTGTGTTTTGTAGTCTATACTACGAAGTCGCAAAGTTAATTTATATTTGTTAAAAATCTTATAGATTATGAGTGTATTAGACATCGTTTTACTAGCCTTGCTGTTATTTGGACTAATTAGAGGGTTTATGAAAGGTTTATTTGTTGAAATTGCCTCTTTAGTTGCATTAATTGCTGGAGTTTACGGTGCCATTCACTTTAGTGATTATGCCGGGTCTTTTGTTGAAGACAACGTAGACTGGGATGAAAAATACGTCAACATCGTGTCGTTTGCTATTACCTTTATAGTGATTGTTCTCGTGATAGCCTTGGCTGGAAAAGCCTTAACACGACTTGCCGATTTTGCTGCATTAGGGATTATTAACAAAGTACTTGGTGGTATTTTTGGCGCTTTAAAAATTGGATTAATTTTAAGTGTTATTCTTATTGTTTTTGATACTATGAATAAGACACTACCCTTTGCCAGTGAAGAAAATTTAGAAGATTCTGTTCTTTATGAGCCCGTAAAATCCCTTGCACCAATGATTTTCCCAAGCATTTTAAATAAAAAGAATATTTTGGATGATGACGAAACTGAAGAAGAACCTGCAATGAAAACCGAAACCACTTAAAATTAATCTAAGTGATATATTTCTCGTATTTTTTCAAGAATGGCTTCGAAATCTATCTTTAGATCAATAAGTTCTCCTGTGTGAATATCGAATACCCAACCATGTACTTTTAAACCTCGTTCACGTGCCGCCTTTTGAACGGCTGCAGTTTTAATAAGATTAACACACTGCTCCTGAACATTTAGCTCTACAAGTCGTTCGTATTTTTTCTCTTCATTATCAATAGAATTCAACTCCTTTTTATGAATCCGGTATACGTCACGTATATTGCGAAGCCAGGGATTTAAAATCCCTAAATCGGCCGATTGCATAGCCGCTTTTACACCGCCACAAGCATAATGACCACAAACCACCACATGATTTACTTTAAGATGCACCACAGCGTATTCCACTACCGACATGACATTTAAATCGGTCGCCGTAACCATATTAGCAATGTTGCGATGTACAAAAGCTTCACCAGGCCCTAAGCCCATAAGTTCTTCTGCTGTTACACGACTATCGGAACACCCAATAAATAATAATTCAGGATTCTGCCCTTCACCTAAGGCTTCGAAATAATGAGGGTCGACCTCTAGTTTACTTTCAATCCATTTCTTATTGTTATTAAAAACACGTTCTAAATTCATATCACAATAATTACAGATTAAAGGTAATCTAAAAAACGTTACAAGGCTTTAATATCTTGGTTAGCTATCCAACCAGATTTACCATCGGCGAGTTTTATTTTTTTCCAGTCTTCAACGGTATCTAAAATTTGTACTTTAGTCCCTTCATGTAGTCTGAAAGACTCTTCACTTCTGTTGTTGGGTTCGCTCTTTACTTTACTCTCCTGAACAAACACAATCGCTGGTCGGTCCTTTTTATCTAAAGTATATTTATGAAATGCCAAGGACACACTAATGCAAATAAAAGCGAGCACCGTTAAGCTACCTACAAAAGCAAGGCGCTTTCTCATAGTGGAATAAGCAAAATAATAAGCTAAAAACAATACCACAAAACACAATACAAAAACAATAGCTAATTTCGCCCATCCATCGAAACTCATCGTGTTCGTAATTTTTTTAACTAATTTTGAAACACCTCCTTCTGGCAACACATCAATAGCATCGATGGTCATGTTTCTGGCGAAACTTAAATTGTTCTGAATATCACTATCATTTGGCGACAATTGTAAAGCCTTCTCGTAATAATATATACTTGGCGCAATATTATTAAGTTTATAATTGGCATTTCCTAAATTGAAATACAACTCTGCCGATTCGTTTTTTGTTGCTAAAATAGCTTCATATTTATCAATTGCTTCGGCATATTTTCCGTCATTATATAAAGCGTTTGCCTGTTCGAACAGCGCCTGATTTTGCGCAAACACTCCAAAACTCATCAATACCAAAAGTGTAACTAATAACTTTTTCATCTTATCGTGCCTGTTTATCAATTAAAGAAATGGTCTTCGCTGCCTTATCGTAATCTTCCTGCATGGTTACAATATCGATTGGGGTGTAACGCGCTAATTCACAACTTTCTAAAATGCTATTAAAGTCTTTAACCACATCCTGCTCTACCTGTTTTTCTGTAAGTAACTCCGTAATATTCTCTTTACTCAACTCACTGGTTTCAATGTGTAATTTAGCTTTAAGGTAGTTATGTAACGCTTTTTCTAAAGCAATGTAGAACTCTTCTTTTTTACCTAAAGATTTCTTAGCATGACTTAAATATTTCCTTGCCAGCTTATCGGCCTTACGTATTTTATTACCGTAAACATCAGCATCTCGAACGGCTTTCTGCTTTCTAATAACAATAGCAATAGGAATCGCTAAAAATGGCAACAATAATAAACTCCAGAATAAATTGGTTTTGAAAAACTGAGTGCGCTTCATACTTTCAAACGTCGTATCGGTTTTTATAAACGCAAACTGATCGTTGTTTAAAGTCACTGCTTGTTTAACTGTACTTGCAGGACCTTCAGTATTGGCTGAAGCATTATTTGTCGGGCCTTCCAAGACATCAATCACGATTTCCTCTGATGACAAGCGCTTATAGCTTTTAGTCTTTAAATCGAAATATGAAAATGAAATGCTTGGAATCGGGTATTTACCTTTGTATTGTGGTACCACCGTATAACTATCGGAAATACTTCCCTGCATACCCGATAAATTGGTTCTAACATCTTCGTTGTATTCTGGTTCATAAACCTCAAGCGAACTCGGTAAAGACACCTTAGGCAGTTTAAATAATTTCAGGTTACCGCTACCGCGAACCGCTACTTTTAATTGAAGTGATTCTGAAGCACTTAACTCCTTTTTCGATGCTGTAACATCAAAACTAAAATCCCCAACTGCACCGGTAAAATCCGATGGCTTACCAGCTTCTGGCAGTGCTTTTACATTAATGGTTCTGTTTCCTGCCGACACGGTTCTGTTTGTGCGCGTCATTAACATACCACCAAAAATATCACGTCGGTTTGTTGGCACGCGCAAAGCAATATCCAGTGTTAAAGGTTCTATGGTTAATTCGCCTGTCTTCTGCGGATACAATACCGTTTTACGCAGCACTAAAAAACGATAATTCTCACCTTTATAGGTTCCGTTTTGAACTTTTTGCCCTTGGGTATCGATATTCTGACTCCAGAAATCATTAAAACGTGGGGTATCAATTTCATTCCAGTTAACGACAGACACTGTAGGGGATACATAAAGCTTATACACCACCGTAATAGCTTCATTTAAATACGGATTTTCTTTAGATATCTCGGCTACCAAATGCACACTTTCGGAAGCAATATAATCCGGGTTATTGGGGTCCTTTGGAATATCAACAGCCGCTGTAACTTCAACTTTAATCGGCACAGTTTTATACACCTCATCATCTATAGTAATCGATGCTTGATTTATGGTAAATGTGCCGCGTTTTTTTGGCGCTAAAAAGTAACTATATGTTTTTTTGTAAGTACGCACCCCATTGATCCAGGAATTACTTACCGACTGATTTGGTCCGCCAACAACCGTAAAATTTGAAAAATCGGGAGGGTTGAAATTATCGCCGTCCTGATTCATTTCAAAATCGATACGCAGACGCTCATTAACTCCTAAAGTTTGCTTACTAACTTTTGCTTCGAATTTAACTTGAGCTGTTAATACACTTGTGCTAAGTATAACTAACAGTAAGGTTATGTGCTTTATCAGTTTCATCATAAATACGATATTAGATCTTTTGTTTACCCATAGGATTTCGTTTGAAATTTCAATTTGTAAACCGAAAATCGTCTACTCGTTTACCAGTCTTTTTCTGTTTTAACTTTTACGCCCTTAACCTTTTCAGCATTCATTTTTTCCTGAACTTTTTGCTCTTGGTTATTCATGGCTTCTAATAAGTTCTTTATTTGTTGCGGAGACATTTGCCCCTTTCTAGGCTGTTGTGGTTGTTCTTTTTCATCACCTTCGCCTTGATCTTTTTTCTCATCCTTAGGCTTACCATCTTCATTCTCTTTATCGTCGCCGTCTTTTTGATCCTGATCGCCTTCGTCTTTATTATCTTGATTCTGGTCGTCTTTATCGTCGCCTTGGTCCTGATCGTCCTTGTTTTGTTGATCTTCTTTATTCTCCTGATCTTTATCTTTCTGCTGATCTTGATTATCCTTATTCTCCTGATCGTCTTCGTTTTGGTCTTGTTGATCCTGATCTTTTTGTTGCTCAGCACATACCTTGGCCAATCCTAAATTATAACGTGTTTCTTCGTCGGAAGGGTCATTTCTTAGTGCATTTTTGTAAGCTTCAACAGCTTCCTTACACTTCTTATTCTCCATTAACACATTTCCAATATTATGAAATGCTTTATGCTTTTCAGATTTTGAAGTTGCCGTTTTAGCCGCCTGTTCTAAACGATAAAGGGCTTCATCAAAACTTCCTTTTTTAATATATGAGCTTCCTAAATTATAAATCCCAGCAACCGACGACGGTTGTTCAGAGACTGCTTTTCTATACGCCATCTCCGCTGAAACAAAATCGTCATCCTGAAGTAAATTATTGGCTTCATACACATAGCCATCTGCTTTTTTTTGAGCCAACAAAGCCTGCTTTTGCGCGTCTTCATCCTGAGCAAAAACATTACCTACAAATAATGATAATATGATTAATAATACGTTCTTCATCTTCAATTTTATAATTTCTAAGATATAAAACCCTATGTTTTTGTTAGTTAAAAATTATATAAAATATTCATCTACCTTTTGTGAAACCCTAAGTTTTTAAAGGTTTTCGTTAAATAAATTCAATTTCTTTAACCAAGCGGTTTTACGGTCTAATAAGAAAATATCAAGTAATAAAAAGAAAATTGCAAAACCTAAAAACCATTGAAACTGATCTTTAAAATCGGCAAACTGTTTGGTTTCAAATTCCTTTTTATCCATGTTGTTTAAAATGTCTCGAATACTTTCTACTACATCGTTGGTATTCCTTCCATTTATATACACCCCATTCGCCTCGCTGGCAATGGTTTTAAGGGTTTCTTCGTTTAATTTTGTAATTACTGTTTCACCACTACTGTCCTTCTTGTAGTTTAAAAGCACACCATTTCGCTTTTCAGGAATCGGACCACCTTTAACATCTCCAACACCAATGGTAAAAATACGAATGCCCTGTTCGTTAGCTTGCTCGGCTACGGCAGCGGCTTGCTCACTGTGATCTTCCCCATCGGAAATAATGATTAAGACACGGTTGGTTTGCTCTTCGTCATCGAAATAAGTGGTTGCCAATTTAATAGCTTCGTTAATGGCTGTTCCTTGCGACGATAACATATCGGTATTCATGCCTTGCAAAAACATTTTTGCCGAAGCATAATCGGTAGTAATTGGCAACTGAGGAAACGCTTTTCCTGCATAAGCAATAATACCAACACGGTCACTTGCTAAGTTATTAATGATTTGCGTTACTAATTGCTTTGCTTTTTCCAATCGGTTGGGCACAATGTCTTCAGCTAACATACTTTTAGACACATCGACTGCAAACACCACATCTACGCCTTCACGCTTTACGGTTTCTAATTTAGATCCTACTTTTGGGTTTACTAAAGCAATGGCCAAACAGGCAAAAGCCAAACTTAAAACAATGACTTTTAAAACGGATTTAAATAATGATGTATTCGGACTTAAACGCTTAAGCAATGCTTTATCCGCAAATTTGCGCTGTGCCTTGTGTTTCCATATTTGAAGCACCAAAAAGAATAGGATTATTACCGGAATAATACCTAATACCCAAAACCATATTTTTTCTTCTAATTGATACATATTCTCTGTTTATTTTTCTAGGAATTGTTTCGACGAATTAAACAAAACTTCTAAAAATAGTGTTACGTAACAGAAATTCTAAAAGCAACATTAATCCTGCTAAAATAACTAACGGACGATACTTTTCATCGTAGTTATAATACTTGAATTCTTCTATTTCTGTTTTCTCCAGCTTATTAATTTCTTCGTAAATATCTTCAAGCTTTTTATTATTCGTTGCTCTAAAATATTCCCCTCCGGTTACCTTAGCAATTTCCTTTAACAATACTTCATCTATTTCCACCTGAATACGTCCATATTGAAAATCTCCCGTTCTTGGATCTATTGCCACAGGAGATAATGCCATACCATTTGTTCCTAACCCAATGGTGTACACTTTAATGCCATATTCAACGGCTAATTCACTAGCTATTTTAGGGTCTATAAACCCGGAATTATTCACCCCATCGGTTAACAGGATAATAACTTTACTCTTCGCTTTACTATCTTTTAAACGATTGACCGAAGTGGCTAACCCCATACCAATGGCGGTTCCACCCTCAATAACCGTATTGTACTTTATCTCCTTTAAGGAACGCAATACAATAGATTTATCGCTGGTAATTGGTGTTTTGGTATAACTTTCTCCGGCGTATTCCACCAAACCAATACGATCATTTGGGCGCCCTTTAATGAATTCGGCAGCTACATTTTTAAGTGCTTCCAAACGGTTAGGACGTAAATCTTTAGCCAACATACTCGCCGAAACGTCAATTGCCATAACAATATCGATACCACGCGTTGTTTTTGTTTTTGTCGACACATCAACGGTTCGTGGTCTCGCTAAAGCCATAATTAATAACCCTAAAGCCAATAATCGCAATGCAAAAAGCACGTGTTTTAATTTCGGCAGCACCGAATTTGTGACTTTAAACCCTTTAATACTCGATATTTTTAATTCCGCCGTTTGTTTATTATGCTTAAAAACATACCACAATATGACTAGCGGTAACACTAATAGTAACCAGAAAAATTCTTTGTTTAAAAACTCTATTCCTTCAAACATTATTCTTCTGATTTTTTAAGTTCAACTGAGTTTAAAATACGCTCTACCATTTCATCGGCATAAGTATCATTTTGTTTCCACGTTAAGCTTATTTGCTGTATCACACTTCCTGTCGTGAAACCTAAAATAGCATAATTTGCTGTTTCGTATCTGTCAGTATTTTGTACTGGCATATCTAACGTACCAAATACTTTCAATCCTTCAGCACCATTAGGTGTAGTAAACTTTTCGCTTTTTGTGACTATATTTTGCGCTCCAGCTTGTTCTAAAACTTTCAAACTATTATCTAAAGCTTTTTGTAAGTCAATTTTATTTTCTTGGCCTTGGTTTTGACCTAAATTTTTAAGCTTAGTCGTAGTTACTACAACATAAAAACGATCGATTAAACTACCATAAGTAAACTGAGTCAGCTCAATTTGTTGAGCCAGTTGCTCTGGTAATTCCGGGGTGGTTCGTTTTAACACTTTAGGTGTTGAAATTGTAACCGGTGGCACACCATAATCGCTGGTTACCCATTCGCCTTCTAAAAGTTCTTTGCTCTCATGACCGACAATGGTATCCTTAACATATCCGAAACCATATTTAATACCGAAACCTACAAACGTAGCTGTTAATAAGAACAAACTTATCGCTACAGTTAGTATAATTTTGTTTCGTTTCTTTTTGCGCTCCTGCTCGGCTCTGTATTGCTCATCTAAAAGCTTTTCTTCTTCGGTTGGTTCCGGAAGTGCTTCTTTTACGTGATCTATTTCTACATCGATAGTATTTCGGTCTAATTTTGCCAACTCGACATCGACAGCAGACTTCGCAAATTTCACCAAATCGGCACGCTTTAAAATACTTTCAAGGTTTTTAATATCCTCCTGACTAAGATCAACCTGATTGCCTTCTTTCAGTAATTTTAGACGACTAATTAATTCATCTGTGGTACTTTCTAAAGCACGATCGTAAACTTTTTCGTCAAGGTATTTTCTGATGATAAACGTTAACTCTGAATAATAATCTTTAATTTCATCATTTTCTAAATAATGACTTTCATCTAATTTCTTTAATGCCAGTTTCGCACGATCGTATGGTGGCAATAAAGCAATTTCCTCTTCTTCGGTTAATGGTTTTTTTCTCCAGATAAACCAATAAATTAAAAAGGCAACGGCTCCAATAATCACTAAAGCAATCAATACATATTTCCACCAATTGCTTGCTGGTTTTTCAACCTCGATAATAGGTTTAATATCGTAAAGGCCTTGCTTTGTTGTATCGATAACCACATTTCTTACCTCAACTTGTAACGAATCGGTAAAAAAGGTTTTATCTCCAATAAGTATTTTTTGTCGTGGAATGGTGTAGCTCCCTGAATCGAATTGCGTTAATCCGTATTTTTTAATCAGGTTGAATTTATCCTTATTCTTTAAGGTATCAACATCGTAAGAATCGATAACCTCTAAAGGATTAAACGTTTGCCCTTCCGGGAATACCACCAAGTTTGTAGAATCGGTTTCCACCGAAACCGTATACGTTATTTGTTGCCCGATTTTTACAGACGTTGAATCTATTGCAGATTTAACCTGCGCACTGGCAACAAATGAAAACAATACAAAACATACAGAAAACAAGATTGAAATCGGAAGGTATGGTCCTTTAGATTTAGGATTCATAATGTTCTTTTTGTAATTCATATATTGTTTATCCTCTTCTTTTAAAATAGCCCAACATTTTTTTAACATAGCTTTCATCAACGCGACAATCTATAGTTCCTGCTCCTGCTTTGTTAAAGCTTTCTTTATAATAACCTACTTTCTCACGATAGTATTTCGCATAGTTAAGTCGTACTTTTTTTGAGGATGTATTTACCAGCATAAATTCACCGGTTTCTTCATCCTGCATTTGCACGACACCCAGATTAGGAATCTCTTCCTCGCGTTTATCATACACACGTATTCCGGTTACATCATGTTTACCCGCTACAATTTTCATAGTTTGATGATAATCGTCAGCGATAAAATCAGACAATACGAACACAATTGCTTTTTTCTTCATGACGTTCTGCATGAACTTTAAAGCTTCAGCTAAATTCGTCTGTTTGCTTTCCGGCTCAAACTCGATTAATTCACGAATAATACGCAGCACATGAGAACGCCCTTTTTTAGGCGGAATATAAAGTTCAACCTTATCAGAAAATAAAATCAATCCGATTTTATCGTTATTCTGCGTTGCCGAAAAAGCTAAGGTCGCCGCGATTTCGGTAACCACTTCGTTTTTAAACTGCTGGTCGGTACCAAATAGTTCTGAACCTGAAACATCAACCATTAGCATCATGGTGAGTTCGCGTTCTTCTTCAAAAACCTTTACATAAGGCTCGTTATAACGCGCGGTAACATTCCAATCGATATTACGAACATCATCACCAAAATGATACTGACGAACTTCACTAAACGTCATACCACGCCCCTTAAAGGTAGAATGGTATTCTCCTCCGAAGATATGATCAGACAACCGGCGTGTCTTAATCTCTATTTTCCGTACTTTTTTTAGTAAATCTTTTGTATCCATTTTTTAATTTGTCATTCCGCACTTGATGCGGAATCTATCTGATTAAATTCCTATCAAATAACAATGCGATTCCTGCCTGCCTACACAGGAATGACAATTATGGCACTTCGATTTCGTTTACAATCTTATTGATGATATCTACTGAAGTTATATTTTCTGCCTCAGCTTCGTAAGTAATACCAATTCTGTGTCTTAACACATCGTAAACCACGGCACGAACATCTTCTGGAATGACATAACCACGACGTTTGATAAATGCATAACATTTAGCGGCAGTTGCTAAACTGATACTACCACGAGGTGATGCACCAAAGGAAATTAATGGTTTTAAATCGGCTAATTTATATTTTTCCGGGTAACGTGTGGCGAAGATGATATCAAGAATATACTTCTCAATTTTTTCATCCATATATACTTCACGCACCACTTTTTGTGCTTTTAATATTTGATCTAAGCTAACTACAGGATTTACCTTTTCCCAAGCGCCTTTTAAGTTGGCACGCATGATTAACTGCTCTTCAGCAATTTTTGGATAATCGATAACCGTTTTAAGCATAAAACGGTCTACCTGAGCTTCTGGTAATGGATAGGTTCCTTCCTGCTCTACCGGGTTTTGGGTTGCCATTACTAAGAAAGGTTTATCTAACGGGAAGGTATCGTCGCCAATAGTTACTTGCTTTTCCTGCATCGCTTCAAGCAAGGCTGCCTGAACTTTTGCCGGTGCACGGTTAATCTCATCAGCTAATACGAAATTCGCAAAAATAGGTCCCTTTTTAATAGAGAAATCGTTCTCTTTCATATTGTAGATTAATGTACCTGTAACATCGGCAGGTAATAAATCTGGTGTAAACTGAATTCTGCTAAACGTACCGTGAACGGCTTGTGACAAGGTATTAATAGCTAAGGTTTTTGCCAGACCAGGCACCCCTTCTAATAAAATATGCCCTTGACCAAGTAATCCGATAAGCAATCTTTCGACCATGTGTTTTTGTCCGACAATGACCTTGTTCATCTCAAGCATTAGCAAGTCTACAAAAGCACTTTCTTTTTCTATTTTTTCGTTAATTGTCTTAATATCAATTGTACCTGTATCTTCCATCATTATTAGAATTTTTAAAAGCCGAATATAATACGCATATTCGAGCAATGCAAATTGTTAATTTTTTTCTTGGAAGCCTGTTAACAATTGGTTAAAATAAATATTTTAAGAAGTTAATAATAGGTTAAAACAAAAAAAAGCAATGCGAATTGCATTGCTTTTAAATTTTTAAGGATTTTATTAAGATTTACTCAGCTGCTGTAAATACAATATCGCCAACTGCTGTATCTGCATCCGGATTAACTGTAGCATTCACAGCGCCTGAGGTATAACCTTCAGCTGAAGCTGTAACTACATAGTCTCCTGGAGTAACTCCTTCTAATAAGAAAGCGCCATCTACTGAAGCTCCAGTAAACTCAATATCATCTTCTGTATCTTCTGTTCCCATATCATTTAAAGCAGAAATTGTTGCCTCCATACCTTCAGCTAAACCAGAAACTGTTCCTGAAATAGAACCTGGTTTTAACATCATTACGATTGGAGCTTCAATAGTAGTAATTTCACCATTAACAACTACAACATCCATAGCGCTAGCCATACCGTAAACTGATGCTTCATCCACTGGAGCCACCATAACTTCGTAAGTTCCTGCTGGAACACCCCATAATGCAAATGCTCCATTTTCATCGGTATATGCAGAAATCACAAAATCATCATCTGTTTCTTCTGTTCCCATGTCGTCTACCAATACAGATGCCATTGCTGGTACATCCATTGGCTCAACCATTCCTTCAATAATACCTGAACTCACTTCTGCACTGGCGTAGATAACAGGTTTTAAAATAATATTACCTGAATTCCCAGCCATTACAATAGATTTCTCTACATCAAAATCTAAGACATAATCATAAGTAAAACCTTCTTCAATAACAGCATCAATTTTAATTTTTAATCCTGATTGTTGTGCACTAGGCGTCTTTAGTGGGTAATTTTCAACGGTTCCTTCTTCATCCACCTCAATATCGATGGTGTTTCCGTCACCTAAAACCAAACGCATTTGGCTTAAAGTTCCTGCCGGAATTGGGAAACGATCTACCAATACTTTACTGAAACCTCCTGTAAAGTCTAACAAATCAACCATACCGCCTTCGGCATCTAGTGACATCCAACCTTCTTCGCTATCGCTGTCGTCATTCATTTTAATCATAACGTCAACAATCTCTACGTTAACGCCTGCATAATCACCAGGGGCATCAACAAGTCTAACTGAAATTTTTGGTGCTTCGGTGCTTACTCCATCAGAATCAGAGTCTTTACATCCAAACACGAAAGTTAATAGTAACAGTGGTAAAATAAATTTTAGCTGTTTTAAAGTTTTCATAAGGGTAATTTTTTTAGATTAACTATTGTATATATACGTAGCAAAAT
Organism: Aestuariibaculum marinum; assembly: GCF_014596975.1. Lineage (GTDB taxonomy): Bacteria > Bacteroidota > Bacteroidia > Flavobacteriales > Flavobacteriaceae > Aestuariibaculum > Aestuariibaculum marinum. The sequence continues at coordinate 56,930 of NZ_JACVXD010000002.1, forward strand.
TGAATACGGACTATATACAAACCACATTTCCTGAATCCAAAACCACTTTACAAGTAATAATATGCCTCGAGAAAATAAGGTTTTATTTCTTTTTCATTTTTAAAATTCGGATCATCAATTTAAGCATTTGAAGTTGTTTTTGAGTACTTTTATATATGAATTACAGATAAATTGATATAAACTGCACCCTATATTACACTAAGAATAAATAATGACAAAAACAGCCTTAATAACCGGAGCTACCAGCGGTATTGGACTTGCAACCGCGCGTGAATTTGCAAAACACGGCATTAATTTAATTTTATGCGGACGACGTCTTGAACGCTTAAAAACTATACAAAACGAATTAAGCTTGCTAACCGATGTTTACATTTTAAACTTTGACGTAAGTCATAAAACAGAAACTTCTAAAGCCATAGAAAGTCTTCCGGAAGACTTTAAGGTTATCGATATTTTAATAAATAACGCCGGAAATGCGCACGGTCTAGACCCCATTCAAGATGGAAGTATTGACGATTGGGATGCCATGATGGATATTAACGTAAAAGGACTACTTTATGTGAGTAAGGCCATAATTCCTCAAATGACAGAACGCCAGTCTGGGCATATTATTAATATAGGTTCCTCAGCAGGAAAAGAAGTATACCCAAAAGGCAATGTGTATTGCGCCAGTAAACATGCTGTTTTAGCGGTTACCGAAGGGATGCGTATTGATTTAAATCCGTTTGGTATAAAGGTCAGTGCCATAAACCCAGGACTGGTAGAAACCGAGTTTTCTCAGGTTCGTTTTAAAGGTGATAAAAAAGCCAACGAGGTTTACAAAGGATTTAAAGCCTTACAAGCCCAAGACATTGCCGAAATTATCTATTTTGTAGTCTCAAGACCCGACCATGTAAATATTGCAGATATGCTTATCTTTCCAAAAGCACAAGCCAATAGCGTGACCGTTAAAAAAAATTTTTAATTTATGATTAACAAACGCCTGCTTATTAAGCATTTATTAGCCCACAATGATGAAAACAGCTTTTACGACAAAAAGCGCAAGGTTAATATTAGCTTTAAAGAAGGTAAGGCGAAGTTTTTAAAGCATATTTGTGCCCTATCGAACAGTAATCCTAAAAACAATTCTTATATCTTAATTGGCGTTGAAGACCATGATAACAAAATTGTTGGTGTCGATTTTTTTGATGATAGTAAAATTCAGAATTTAATTAATGCGTATTTAACCAACCCGCCAATTGTACAATACGAAAACATTTCATTTCCACACCTTCCTGATGATAAGGTAGTTGGACTGGTTACCATTCGACCTACAGGCAAAATAACCTCACTAAGAAAAAATATCTGGAAATATTATGGCGGTTCGGTCTTTTTTAGAGACGGTAGCATGAGTATGCCTAAAGTGTTCGATATTGAAATAAAAGATATCAACTCTAAAATTGTTGAAGCCATTGAAAACAACGCACAAAACAATATTGAGCACACTTTAAATGGGGTAATCGACTTTATGAATCTTCATAAGGACTACAATCCGCAGTATAAAGTTTTTAAAGAGTATTTTGTTGTCTGCTGGTCCGGACAAAAGAAAATCGTTAAGGATGAAATCTTCTATTCGAGAGTAGACATTAAACTCATCAACGAACAGGTATTACTCTTTTTCTCTGCTTTAGATGAAGTTGCCATAACCATAAGCGAAGACTCTTTTAAAATTGTTGAGTATGTAAACCTTGGGTTTCAAAATGCAAACAAGTATTATCAACTGGAAGAAACCATAATTCATTTTGATAATAGTGCCAGCTATACAATCGATACGAAATTACTTTTTGAACCACCTCAATATGATAAAAAAGTACTCTACCATATTTACAACACCAATAACACCATTTTAGAGAAATTAAAAAAAGGACTGTCCTTTACAAAAAATGAAGAAGCCGATTTAAACAATTTACCTGTTACGTACTTAATTTGCTATTTTAATTCATTTCATGACGCCATTGATAAACTTAATGAAGCTAAACCTTATTTGAGAAATTATAGTGAATCGTTATACCAACTTTACAAAGAAACCATTAGAATTTTAAGAAAAGTAAAATATAGTTGATGACCACAAAAAACACATAAAATGTTGAAATAGAATACATTAGGTTTTTTTTATTGAAAATTTTCCTATACATTTGTAATAACCAAATTCTAAAACCATGTTATTATGAAAACTATCAACTTACCCATTTTAAGTATTTTTTTTCTGCTAACTTTCTTCTCTTGTAGTAGTGACGACGACAATGTAGAAGCTCCAAGTGTCTCTTATCCTGACGCTATATTAGAAGCTATTTTCTTTGAATCTGGAAATTCTACAGGACCAACTATTAACTGGAACGGTAATCAGGGCTCTTTTTCTTTAGCTTCAACCGTGCAAGGATTAAATATAAATAGTACCACTGGAGTTATAAGCTGGACAAACATGCTTAAACCAGGTTCTCAAACCTTTCAAGTTATTGTTTCAAATAGTGCAGGACAAACTGTTGTAAACCACACTATAAACAACTCATTTCAAGGTACATTTACTGGAACTTATTCCGACTCTTATTTTTATGAAATGGAATTTTCGACAGATGGCACAGTTGAAGTAAGATCCGGTGATGAAACCTCTCCTAATGTCGGCACTGGCACCTATACTTTAGATGGTAACGAATTATCTATTGATTATTCTTATGACAATTCTTATTATTATTCAACTTTAGGGACAATTACGCAAAGTACAAATAGTGCAACTTATGAAGGAGATTGGTACTATGGTGAAGGCGCAGTAGAAGGAGCTATAGCCGGTGAATTTTTAGTAACATTAAATTAAACCTACTACTAACCTATAACAGGATTATGAAAACAAAAGAATAATAGCTTTTCATATTTATCAAACAACCTTTAAAATTTTAAGAAAAGTAAAATATAGTTAATAAAAACTTTCTTAATTTTAATTTAATTTAAAAAATTCACATCGTATAAGAAAATTCATTATATTTGAACTGCTATTAATCTTTTTAAGATATGACCTTGTTTCTAAATGAGCTTGCTCAAACTGGAACGAGGTCTTTTAGTTTACAGGGGTTTTCAAATTAAATTTAACTTTCAATGATCTGCAAAATTATAAGATTATAGCTCTATACTTACATAGCTGAAATTATATCTTTTTTCCCAAAACAGACTCTAATTCCAAAACCAATATTATGAAAATTAGCGTTGCTAAACTGTTCCTGAATTTCAGTTGGAACTTTAATATTCATTTTATCGTTACGATAGGCATAATTTAAAAAGAGAGCTAGCTCGTTAGTAAGCATATAATTCACATAGAAATCGTAACTTCTAATTCGTCCGCTATCCCTTTGAATGGCTTCATCATAATCATACCCACTTTTATTCTTAAAATAGGAAGCCCCCAAAACAGAAGCGCTTAATCCCATTCTTAATTTGTTCCAGGGAGAAATTTCATAACCTAAACTTAAATACTGATGAGTTGAAGTGGTTTTATCGTAATTACCAACTACCTCCCTATTTTTAACCTTAAAATAATTGGCTCCAAACGTTCCTGAAACAAAAAGCCCTTTGTAAACAAACGCATGCAGTTTCATATTAAATCCAGCTTTCCCCGTTAGTCCCTGTCCTGCAAATTTATCGCCAGTAGTAATAGGCAAAGAAAATTCGTATGCATAATACCCAAGACTTTGTTTATTAATAACACTATCTTGTTCTTTTGTTATATCGCTGTTTTGAGACAAACAAACATTAGTAAAAACAATAAATAAAAAGAAAAAATAAAACTTAATACGAGAATTCAAATTCATAATTTTCTTGATCTACAGTGAAGGTTTCTATAATTTCGGATTGATCATTTATTGAATAATGAAATTCAACCACAGTTCCTATTGGAGTTAAAAATGAATTGGAATAATCCGGGTAAGTATCGTTTAAAAATGATCCCGAATTGATTTCGAAAAAGCAACGACTTAACTCGGGCTCTAATACGCCTTCATTAAAATACTCTATACAATTTATATCGCTGTATTGAAATGAAAACCGAAAAGTGGTTCCCTCCGGGCTTGTTCTGTTAATGGAGTAATTAACTTTTGAGACGCTTTTTAACTGTTTATCTTCTAAGTCGAAAACTAAATCTTCAGGAGTATGATCTGTTGTACTTGATAGATATGTATAATTAGTATATTTTTCATTTCCATTTATTACAATTGCAAAATCCTCATCCTTATCGAAAAGGGAAATAATTTCAAAGGAGCCATCAGTTTTACTTTTACCTAAACCCAAGAGATACTCATCCTCGATGGCATCAAAAATATAACCACTAAACCTATAAGTATATACACTAATATCGACTTCTGAAATAGGCTGATTATTTTCATCAATCATCTTTCCTTTAATTAAAACCCTTGTATTCCTCTCAAATTCGGGAGGTTTACAATTAACAAAAGCCATAAGCCCTAACAACAAAAACACGTATCTCTTCATATGCATAAGCATTTTAATCTAAGATACGTGTTTTGCTAAAAGGTTGCGTTTATTTAAAAGAAAAATATTACAAATCGAATTTTATACCTTGAGCCAACGGCAACTCGGTCGTGTAGTTAATGGTATTAGTTTGACGGCGCATATATACTTTCCACGCATCAGAACCAGATTCTCGTCCGCCACCAGTTTCTTTTTCACCACCAAAAGCACCACCTATTTCTGCTCCCGAGGTTCCGATATTCACATTGGCAATACCACAATCTGAGCCGGCAACGGATAAAAAGCGTTCTGCTTCTCGTAAATTGTTAGTCATTATCGCAGATGACAACCCTTGAACCACACTATTTTGAATATCAATAGCATTTTCTACATCACCGGAATACTTCAATAAATAAAGTACCGGTGCAAAAGTTTCATGCTGAACAATTTCAAACTCAGGTTGCGCTTCAGCAATAGCCGGTTTTACATAACAAGCACTTTCATATCCTTCACCTGTTAACACACCACCTTCAACAACTATGTTTCCTCCTTCTTCAACCACTTTCACTAATGCATTCTGGTAATTTTTAACCGCATCGGTATCAATTAACGGCCCAACATGATTGGTTTCATCTAACGGATTACCAATACGTAATTGTTTATAAGCATCAACAATAGCTGTTTTTACCTTATCGTAAATACTTTCATGAATAATTAATCGGCGTGTACTGGTACAACGTTGTCCCGCTGTTCCAACAGCTCCGAAAACTGCACCGATTACCGTCATTTTTATATCGGCATCTGGAGTTACAATAATCGCGTTATTTCCACCGAGTTCTAATAAACTTTTTCCTAAACGCGCCGCGACTTCCTGAGCTACAATCTTACCCATTCGTATTGAACCTGTAGCCGAAACTAATGGTATGCGCTTATCTTTAGTGATAAATTCACCAACCTGATAATCGCCATTTACTAAACACGAAATGCCTTCCGGCAAGTTATTAGCTTTAAATACTTCGGCTGCGATATTCTGACAGGCAATTCCGCAAAGCGGTGTTTTTTCGCTAGGTTTCCAAATACAAACATCGCCACAAACCCAGGCTAAAGCCGTATTCCAAGACCAGACAGCCACCGGAAAATTAAATGCTGAAATAATTCCCACAACACCAAGCGGATGGTATTGTTCATACATGCGATGCCCCGGACGTTCGGAATGCATAGTCAAACCATGAAGCTGACGTGATAACCCCACGGCGAAATCACAGATATCTATCATCTCCTGAACCTCGCCTAAACCTTCCTGGTACGATTTTCCCATTTCGTAAGATACCAGCTTACCCAGCGCTTCTTTCTTCTCACGAAGCTTTTCAGCAAACTGTCGAACAATTTCGCCACGTTGTGGTGCTGGCACTAATCTCCAGTTTTTAAATGCTGAAGTTGCTGTTTCTAATACCTGATTATAATCTGCTTTTGTTGTTGTTTTTACTTGAGCAATAAGTTGACCATCAACAGGAGAACGACTCTCAATTAAGTCTCCCGAACCAAAATTATTCGAGCCTGTCGATGTTCCTTCGTTTATATCTTTAACCCCTAAAACTTCAAGAGCTTTGTCTATACCAAAACTTACAGTTTCTGCCTGCATATATTATCGATTTATTATTATTTTTAAAATTCCTTACGAATATAACAATAAAAAGCGGCATAACCGATTATTCATCCATAAACAACTCGTCAAATTAAAATGATTAATCTGCACGTTTTTTGCCTACCAAACTTCTAATCACCAAATACCCTAGAACACCTGAAAGCAAGGACCCTCCTAAAATTCCGACTTTAGCTGAATTTAATAACACCTCATCTGTAAATGCTAAATTGGCAATAAACAGCGACATGGTAAAACCAAGCCCTCCAAGTAAAGCAGCACCTAGAATATGTTTAAAATTCACCCCTTCGGGCAAATTTGCAATTCGTGCTTTAACAGCTAACCAAGACGCCAAACTTATACCAATAAATTTACCTAAAATTAAGGCCACGGCAATTGGAACGGCCAATCCGAAATCAATCTCTGAATCACTGGTTAAGGTAACCCCTGCATTAGCAAAGGCAAACACAGGCATGATAAAAAACATTATCCACGGGTGTAAATCGTGCTCGATTTTTTGTAATGGTGAATTGATATTTTCTGAAGCTGTTCTTATATCTATCGCTGCATGCACGTGCTCTTCTTTTAAAATATGGTGCTCCGAAATATGCTCACGCTCTTCAGAAAATCGTTTTAAAGAAGTTTTTATCTTTTCAAAAAAACGATCTAAAGTTGTCGTTCTTGTTGCAGGGATGGTAAACGCCAATAATACCCCAGCTATTGTTGGGTGTATTCCTGATTTTAAAAACAGGATCCAAACTACAACACTTAATGGAAAAAAGATAAACTTAGAAAAGTATTTTTTCATACCCAAAATCACCATTAATAATAGTATAATAGCTGAATATAAAATGAGCATTAAATTAATATCAGTTACATAAAATAAGCCAATAACCACTACTGCTGCTAAATCGTCGACAATGGCAAAGGCTGTTAAAAAAACTTTTAACCCCAAAGGAACACGCTTACCAAATAACTTTAAAACTCCTAATGAGAATGCGATATCGGTAGCCATAGGCACCCCCCAACCAGATTTTAATTCGGGATTTGAAATCATACTAAAATATATGATTATTGGTATAATAACACCACCCAACGCTGCGACGACGGGTAAAGAGGCTTTTCTGATAGATGACAATTCACCATCTAAGATTTCACGTTTAATTTCTAGCCCAACGTGAAAAAAGAAAATGGCCATTAAGCCATCATTAATCCAAAGGTAAAAAGGTTCTGTAAGCTCAAAACCATTATGAATAAACCCGAAAGTAAATTCACTTTTTAATAAATCATGATACATAGAACTCCAAGGGGAGTTCGCTATAATTAATGCCAACGCCGTTGTGAACAACAATAAAAAACTTCCTGAATTTGAAGATTTTATAAAACGGTTAATAGGGTCTATAATCTTATTCATTGTAATAATTAGTTGTTTTGATGGTCAAGATACAAATTACACGCCCTGCATAATATGACAATTATCAAGTTTAGAACGAAACAGTTATAGCAAAACTAAAATTTATAAAAAACAACTACCTTTAAAACCATAAATTCTTTTAACATGGCTAAATTTCTTTCCAATTTATTTATTATCATCCTTTGTTTTTCATGCAAAAACGAAACGAACAATATCAAACCGTCATTACCCGAAGCGCCTACTTTTAGCATTGTTATTCATGGCGGTGCAGGTACTATTTTGAAAAAAAACATGTCGCCTGAAAAAGAAGCACATTATAAAGCCAAGCTTGAAGAAGCTATTAAAGTTGGTTATCATATTTTAAAAGATGGTGGAAGCAGTTTAGATGCTGTGCAAAAAACAATTAATGTTTTAGAGGATTCTCCCCTCTTTAACGCTGGAAAAGGCGCCGTGTTTACCAATGCCGGCACCAATGAACACGACGCCTCCATAATGGATGGTAAAACCTTAAATGCCGGAGCATCAGCAGGAACAAAAACCATTAAAAACCCTATAAATTTAGCCAGAGCTATTATGGAACATTCACCTCATGTGATGCTTTCCGGAAACGGAGCAGAACAATTCGCAACCGAGCAAGGTTTACATATTGTAGACTCAACTTACTTTTACACGGAAAACAGATTTAATTCCCTTCAAAAAGTAAAAGCTTCTGAACAGGTTGCATTTTACGATGACACTATTAAGGATTCTAAATTCGGGACTGTAGGTTGTGCTGCGCTCGATAAAAACGGTAATCTGGCAGCAGGAACTTCTACGGGTGGCATGACTAACAAACGCTGGGGACGTATTGGCGACTCCCCAATTATTGGTGCGGGCACGTATGCTAACAATAATACCTGTGCTATTTCATGCACCGGATGGGGTGAATTTTTTATCCGTTCGGTGGTAGCACACGATATCTCTGCGCTTATGGAATATAAAGGCTTATCAATTGAAGAAGCTGCCAAAGAAGTTATTCAAAATAAAGTACCGGCTTTAGGTGGCGATGGCGGTATTATTGGCGTTGACAGACACGGCAATATTGCTATGGAATTCAATACAGCTGGCATGTACAGAGCCACTATGAATGATAACGGCGAATTATATATTGGAATTTACGGAAATTAAACACAACCTTTTCTTACTTTTTGTATCTACTTATAAAATACAAACGTTATGAAAATTTCAAGTCTTCTATTAAGCCTGTTTATTTTATTATCTTGTAATTCAGATTCTGATGAAAACGGAATTGACTGTTCGTCTATAACTATTGTACCTCCATCTATATTATTGAAAATAACAAATGTAACTGGTGATAATTTAATCGAAAACGAAACTTTTATTAGTAATGATATTACAATAGAATTTAATAATGATTTATATAATAATGTTGTAAATCAAAAAGTTGAAAATTTAAAGAATCTTATAAATATTCCGCTTTACGGCTTCGAAATAGAAAGAGAATATAAAATCAACTTATCTGAAACAGAAACTGATATTTTAAATTTAAATGTATCATTTCAGGAAGGCGCTTGCGGAATTAAAATAGCAACTCCCAACTCAGCTACTTACAATGGTAATACAGTTACCATTGAAGATTACAACGGCAACTACCTCATTACCGTTGTAAAATAGATATTATCTTAACGAGAACCCTTTAGCAGCCCACCACGGATGGATTTCGATAATTAAACGTCCGGCTTTAACCATGGGGTCTGAATTTGCTAAACTATCGGCCATTTTTTGAGTTGGTACATTATAAATGGTGATGCCTCGAATATCGCCATCGTCACCAAAAGGACCTGAAATATCTGCATAACCTAATTCATACATTTTTTTCAAATGGGCTAGATGTGCTTCCTGCAACATTTCGGCTTCTTCTTCGTTTTGCGAACGGATTGGTCCGCTTTTTAAAAAGGCCATAAAATACTGCTGCATTAAAATGGTATCCTGAGTCTTTTCGTCAACATAATCAAAAGTCTTAAAACCTTTGGCCGTCAATTCTTCTTTAATTTGTTTTGTGGTTTTAACCTCAGGTTTATCGACAACTTCAATAGTATCAACAATTTCCTCAACAACTTCTGTTGTTATTTGTTCAGATTCCTTTGTTTCGTTTTTACATGCTACAAATGCAAGTGCTAAAACCAAAACCAATGCTATTTTTTTTACTATTTCCATAATTTAAATGGGTATTTACTTAGTTGTGAATTATAATATTTTATATCGCCGGTAACTTCGGCACCAAGCCATTCCGGCTTTTCAAAATCTTCTTCTTTAGTTTGTAACTCGACTTCTGCAACAACAAGCCCGTCATTATCACCATAAAACTCATCAATCTCATAAACATGTTCTCCAACTTTTACCTCGTAACGTGTTTTATCAATTACCCCTTCTTCACATAACTTTAAAAGGGCCTCCGCTTCAGTTTTAGAAATTTCCTTTTCCCATTCAAAACGTTCCAAACCATCTTGAGATGACGGTCCTTTAACGGTTAAAAACCCTTGTGTTCCTTTTAATCGTACCCTAACAGTTCTGCACTTATCCGTATTTAAAAAGCCCTGAATGATTCTGGTATCCTTAAAAGCTTCAGCCTTAAAACTTTCCGATGTTACTAAAAATTTACGTTCTATTTCGATCATTAATTCCGCTTAAATGCACAATAAAATTACAGCTATTAATGCTTAAATTTACACTATGTTTAGCGATTTACCAATACGAAAAATTATTCATGTGGATATGGATGCCTTTTACGCGTCGGTGGAACAAATGGATAACCCCGAACTTAAAGGCCAACCTATTGCTGTTGGCGGTGGTGGTAAACGCGGCGTTATTAGTGCTGCCAGTTATGAAGCACGAAAATTTGGTGTTAAAAGTGCTATGTCTGGAACATTAGCGGCTAAACTGTGTCCGGACTTAATTTTTGTTAAACACAATTTTGAACGCTACGCCGAGATTTCTAAACAAATTCGTAACATATTTTACGATTATACCGATTTGGTAGAACCTCTATCTTTAGATGAAGCTTACTTAGATGTGACCAATAATAAAAAAGGAAACCCCAGTGCTTCTCTGATAGCTAAAGAAATTCGAGCGCGCATTTTAAATGAAGTGGGGTTAACAGCTTCTGCAGGCATCTCCATCAATAAATTTATTGCCAAAGTAGCGAGTGATTACAATAAACCTAATGGACAAAAAACGGTTAACCCGGAAGAAGTCATTGAATTTTTAGAAGACCTGGACATTCGAAAATTTTACGGTGTTGGGAAAGTTACTGCTGAAAAAATGTATCAACTCGGTATTTTTACTGGCATGGATTTAAAACAAAAATCTATAGAATATCTGGAAGAGCACTTCGGAAAATCAGGTAAGTACTATTATTATGTGGTTCGAGGGATTCATACCAGCGAAGTAAAACCCAATCGTATTAGAAAAAGCCTGGCAGCCGAACGTACCTTTAGCGAAAACCTGTCTAGTGAAGTCTTCATGCTTGAAAAACTGGAACATATCGCCGATGAAGTTTCACGACGTTTATTAAAAAGTAAAGTCTCTGGAAAAACGGTAACCTTAAAAATAAAATACAGCGATTTTTCGCTTCAAACACGGAGTAAAACGCTACCTTATTTTATTAACGACAAACACCTTATCCTGGATACAGCTAAAGACTTACTCTATCAGGAAAAACTAAAAAACTCGGTACGCCTTTTGGGTATTTCACTGTCTAATTTAAATACCGAAACCAAAAAAGAACCGGAGCAAAAAAGTGTTAGCGTACAGTTAAAATTCGGATTTTAGCGGCGCACTCTCCTATCTCCATTTGTTTTTTATTTATAATCATTATAAATAAATATCACTTTAATAATATTTACCTCACAAAAAATACAATTCATTAATACATTTTAAGCATTGATGAATTTTTGATAAATCCCTTATTTTTATTTGTACTAATTCTAAATAAGATATAGTTTTGTCAAAAAAATTAATGTTTTGAGAACAACTTTACCTCTTCTTATTGGTTTACTTATAAGCTTTTCTGCTATAGGACAAAATGGAAACCTTTCTGGTTATGTTCTATTCGATAATAATACCCCTGCCCTAGGTGCTTCTATTGTTCTATCAAATGAAACCATGAAAAAAGATATCTCAACAGGTATAAGTGGTGAATTCATTTTTAAAAACCTCGATTATGGTGATTATACTTTAGAAATACACTCTTTAAATGCAAAACCCAAGACAGTTTATACTAAAGTCGATGCCAATACAAACACCATAAATGTCGTTTTGGAGCTTACAGATCATCAGGATTTGCAAGAGGTTTTGGTACAAACCAAAACTAAAAAACGAAAAATTGAAGATGAAGGTTTTGCCGTTAATGTAATAGAAACGAAAGAAGCCAGTATTAGAAATATTCAAACCAACGAACTTTTAAACACAACGGTTGGTGTAAAAATTAGACAAAACGGTGGTTTAGGATCAAATGTACAGTATAGCCTAAATGGATTATCGGGTAGTGCCGTACGTATTTTTATTGATGGTATTCCCATTTCTACATATGGTTCTTCCTTTAGTTTAAACAGTATTCCACCTTCCATGATAAAACGTATTGAAGTTTATAAAGGGGTGGTTCCTGGTCATCTAGCCGATGATGCGTTAGGAGGTGCCATTAATATTGTACTTCATAATTCTACAAAAACCAACTTTAACGCTTCGGTATCTTATGGCTCTTTCAATACCCTACAAACCAGCGTTAATGGTCTATACCGTTTTGATAAATCCGGTTTTACGGTTAAGGCTTCCGGGTTTCATAATTACTCAGATAACGATTATAAAGTTTGGGGTGGACAAGTTAAAGTGACTGGACTTGGTGGTGTACAAACGCCAATAACAGCGAGACGATTTAACGATGCTTACCGGTCTACGGGTGGTATGGCTCAAGTTGGTTTTACCAATGTGACATGGGCTGACCAGTTTTTTATTGGAATGACAGCTTCAGACGATTATAAGGAGATTCAACACGGGGCTTTTATGACCATCATGCCATATAAAAACAGGTATATGGAATCTGATGCCATGCTATCGAATTTAACTTATAAAAAAGAGAATCTTTTCACTGAAGGTTTAGATGTTAGCATAAACGGTTTATACGGTAAACGCAATCGTGTTGTAAGTGACACCTTAGCCTGGGCTTATGCCTGGAATGGAGAACGAGCTATAGATTATGAAGGCAATGAATATCAATACTCTTGGGGATCTCAGCAGGAAAAAGAAGAATACGGCTCTATTTTAAATCATATTAACAGAAATGTTGCCTCTATTAGAACTGGTGCATCATATGCTTTAAACAAACATCATAAAGTCTTATTAAACCATGTATATAGTAGTATTGATAGAAAAGACCGCGATGACTATGCCTCTGATTTAGAAAATACCTTCACAGGAACAAGAGAGTTACGTAAAAATATATTTTCTGCCACTTATGAGCTAAGTGCTTTTGAAAACAAATTAAAAGCGAGTGTATTTGGAAAATATTACCAACAAAAAACCATAAATATAGACCCCTATGTTGACCAGAGCACAGGCGAAATTCAAGACGACATAACACGCGCTAATACAATAAATGAAGGTTATGGTTTTGCCTTTTCATACGCCATTCACCCAAATATTACCATACTAACATCGGCTGAAAAAGCCATTCGTTTACCTAACGAAACAGAAGTATTTGGTAATGACGGCGACAACGTTGTGGCAAATCCGAGCATTAATCCCGAACAAAGTAAAAACTATAATTTCGGATTCCGACTGGGTACCTTTAGTCTGAAAAAACACGATTTCACTTTTGCTACCAATTTATTTACCCGAAATATTAAAGATAGAATTGGTTTACCTATTGAAAGAACACCTGATGAAGTTCTTATTTTATATGAGAATCAAGGACACGGAACTTCTAAGGGTATCGACGCACAATTCAACTATACCTACAACAAGAACTTTGCTTTTAATTTTAACCTATCACGTTTCGATTTAAAAGTTGTTAACCGAGGTGTGGAAATAGATGTACCTAACACCCCGTTTTTTACAATGAATAGCAACCTTAGGTATTCATTAAACAATATGTTTCAAAAACATAGTGCTTTAAACCTCTTTTATACCCTTTACTTTACAGACGAGTTTTCATACATCCCTCCACAAGGTAACAATACTACGGGAAACGAATTCTTTAATGTACCACAACAATTAGCTCAAGACTTCGGGTTCAGTTATGCTTTTCCTAACCAAAAATTTGTGGTGAGCTTCGATGTCAAAAATATTTTCAACGAAGCACTTTACGATAACCTCAGAGTACAGAAACCTGGGAGAGCCTTTTATTTAAAACTAAATTATTTTATCAATAAATCTTAAATATAATCAAATGACAAATCGATTTCTTAACCTTAATACTTTAAGTCTCGCACTAAGCGCATTATTACTTACTGTAAGTTGTAGTGATGATTCTAACGACATAATTGACGAAGAAAAAGAAGAAAACAGCCGATGGATAACTGTTGCTGCTGCAAAAATGGGAGACAACCCTGGTGATGGCAACGGTGGAACCTTAATTTATTCTATTAGTAGTGATGATGCTAAAGACCCTACAAAATCAATAGCACCATTCGATAATGGTTTTATCGTTCCTTCCAACAGAACAGCGCGTTTACAAGCTTCAGAAGATGGTAATACTATTTTTAATATTAGCTATGCTGGAGATACAGGTGGTAACTACTCTAAATACCTTGTTAACGGCGGACAAAATTTTGTTCAAACAGGATCTGAAGTTAGTATTGCACCTTATGTAGGGTCTGCTCCAAGATGGATTAAATTATTTGATGGCGATAAAACAGGTGCCGCTGTATATGTTTCAACAGAACATCAATTTGATGATAACGGAACTCCGGAAGATACTTCAGATGACACCTATACACGTACCGAAGCCACTATGGGTATTGTGACATTAGACTTAGAAAACTCATTGATTAAAAACTTTGAAGAATCCAGTATTCCTTTAACTGCTGAAGAAGAGGCACAAGGATATTACATTTCAAGAATTGATATGCCGGTATTAAATGCTGCAGGAGACAAATTATATATTGGTGCTCGTTTAAGCAAAGTAGACCCTGCCACAGCTGAAAGAGATAATGACTATGAAATTTTAGGTTCAAAAACTATTGTTTTGGATTACCCATCATTATTAAACCCAACAATTATTAGTTCTACCGTAGGGCACGGAAACACCAATGGTTACCGCAGTATTAATACATTCCTTTATAACGGTAGTGTTTATCAGGCCAATCAAGGCGACCCTAACGGTTCACATATTTTAAAAATTGATGCCAACAATCAATACGATGATTCTTATACTTTTAGCTTAGACGATGCTTTAGGTATCGAGGATGCTTATATTTTAGCCTGGAGACCTGCAGCTAACGGAAAAGCCGTATTAGCATACCGTCATGCCGGATCTCAAGATGGAATTTCAGGACGACCAGAATCGTTTTTTGCTTTAGTAGATTTAGAAGCACAAACAGCTACTAAAATAAATGAAATTCCTTATACCGTTGATTTAGATTTATTTCAATACCAAGGGTACGCTGTTGAAGGAAATGAGATTTACTTAACAGCAGCTCCTGTGGGACAAAATGGAAATATCTACGTTATTGATACCGAAACAGGTGAAGTAACTAAAGGTGCTGAGTTAGTCAATGTAGCAGGAAGCCATTTTATTGGAGCCTGGTAACAACACCTTTCTATTTAACAAAAAAGGGAGAAATTTAAATTTCTCCCTTTTTTTATATCTAAATATATTATAAACTATTTCGTAATCTCTCGTACACGAAGGGTATTTACCATACCTTTTTCAGCAATTGGCATTGAAGCTAAACTCACTACAAAATCCCCTTTCTTAACAAAACCTTCGGCTTTAGCCATTCTATTAATATCACCTACAGTTTCATCAGTAGACACAAACTTATCGTAATGGAAAGCTTTAACACCCCATAATAAACTTAACTGCGTTAAGATTCGCTTGTTTGGTGTAAACACTAAAATATGACAAGACGGTCTCCAGGCTGAAATCTGAAATGCCGTATACCCACTGTTTGTTAAAGTTGAAATTGCTTGTGCATCAATCTCATTGGCCATTAATGCGGCATGATAACAAATTGATTTTGTTATATAACGTTTTGTACGCACATGTGGTGGCAATTGAGGCACTTGAATTAATGGTGAATCTTCTACATTTTTAAGAATGTTCGCCATTTGTTTAATAACCTGTACCGGATACTGACCAACAGAAGTTTCTCCTGAAAGCATTACAGCATCAGCGCCATCCATTACAGAGTTTGCAACGTCATTCACTTCGGCACGTGTAGGCGTTAAACTGCTAATCATGGTCTCCATCATCTGGGTTGCAATGATAACTGGTATTCTTGCCTTCTTAGCACGTAATACTAATTGCTTTTGTATTATTGGCACTTCTTCAGCAGGAACTTCAACTCCTAGATCTCCACGAGCCACCATTAAACCATCACAATTGGCTACAATAGCATCAATATTTTTAACCGCCTCTGGCTTTTCAATTTTTGCTACAATCGGAATTTTATGCTCTGTATGTTTAGCAATTAAATCGCGTAACTGTTGTAAGTCTTCAGCGTGACGCACGAATGAAAGTGCAATCCAATCGACATCCTGACTAATCGCGAAAATAGCATCTTCAATATCTTTCTCTGTTAACGCTGGTTGTGAGATATTTGTGTTTGGTAAATTAACACCTTTCTTAGATTTTAACGGTCCGCCTTGAATGACTTTTGCTTTAACTTCAGACTCGCCGTCTGTAGATACGACTTCAAAAATTAATTTACCGTCATCTAAAAGAATGCGCTCACCTGGTTTTGCATCTTGTGGAAATCTTTCATAAGTCATGTAAACACGCTCTTTAGTTCCCTCAAAACGTTCTCCGGTAGCAAAAACAATTTCATCGCCAGGGTTTACAACAACTTCTTCCTTCATAACCCCAACGCGAAGTTTAGGTCCTTGTAAATCGGCTAATATCGCTGCAGAAAAACCAAATTCATCATTCAGTTCACGTATCATTTTTATGCGCTCGGCAACATCTTTATAATCGGCATGAGAAAAGTTTATTCTAAATACGTTAGCTCCTTCTTCAAGCATCTCCTTTAGAACTTCTTTTGTACTTGTAGCAGGACCTAAGGTTGCTACTATTTTGGTTTTCTTATTTAATGGCATTAGCTAAAAAATTAAATTTTCTTTTGATTTCAATTTATTAATATCTACACTAAAGGCTGTTGCTACTTTAGGAATACTTAAGATACTTTGCAGTATATATTTCTCCTTATTTGTACTAAACTCGTTATCTATTTTTAAAAAATAATTAACGGCCTTGTGTTCTGGTATTAAATGTGATACCCTTGTTATTTTTTCCTGTAAATCGAACAATGATTTACCTGTATTTTGCTGAAAAACTTCAGTCTTACACGCATTGGAAACCAAGTTCCATGTGGTTAACTGTTTTTCGTCCTTCCACTCGAAAATAGAATAAGCTGACTGGTCTACATTAACATCGATATCGGCATTTTTTCGAGACAGACTTATTCCTAAGTGTTTGTTTAACAGATAGGCTAATCGGTAATCGTCAATAGAACAATGTATCGCAATTAAAGTGTGTGACACTTCATTAAAAACATCATCCAGAATAAGTTTGTGAACAGCCATAACTTATATTAAACGTTGTAAATATAGTATTTATAAACGTTCAATTGTTATAACTTTATATTAATATTTAGAAGAATTTTAACTAAAACGTTGTAGTTAATAGCTTTGTTTGATAAGTTTTACAGCATTTTTGATATTTTATTCTGGAATACAAAAAATGCACGTTTTGATGCTTTTTCTTCGGCTTTCTTCTTAGATGTTGCTCTGGCTTTAGCCACGACTTTGTCGTCTATAGAAAGCTTAACCGAGAAGTGTTTTACTTCATCAATTCCAGTGTCGTCATAAACATTATAATTAAATGTTTTTTTCTCCTTTTGACACCATTCAATCAGTAAACTTTTATAGCTTATTACCTTTCCTTCCAATCGCTCGATATCGACATGAGGTGTAATAATTCGATTGTAAATAAATTTTTCACAGTGTTTATACCCTCGGTCTAAGAAGATTGCACCTACCAAGGCTTCGAATAAATTTCCGTGAATATTATCTCCAAACTGACCCGGTGGAATTTTACTCTCTACCAAATCGATTAACTTAAGCTCCTTACCCAATTCGTTAAGATGCTCTCTACTTACAACTTTAGATCGCATTTTTGTAAGATAACCTTCGTCGCCACTAGGAACCTCTAAATATAGGTGAGAAGCAATAACAGCACTTAACATGGCATCACCCAAAAATTCCAATCGCTCGTAATTAACAGCATTCCCTTTGCTGTCTTTAATATTCATGGAGCGGTGTGTAAATGCCTTTTTGAAGTATTTTAAATTCTTAGGTTTAAACCCGAGAATCTTATGTAATTGCATAAAAAAATTCCCGTTACGTTTAAAACGGGAATTTAATATGTTACGAATGTTTTTCATTCGGGATTTAGTCTAATTTCTTGAATAATACACAAGCGTTATGTCCGCCAAATCCAAATGTATTACTCATAGCCACTTTAATGTCTCGCTTTTGAGCCTTATTCAAAGTTAAATTTAATTCAGGATCGATATTTTCATCTACTGTTGTATGGTTAATGGTTGGCGGAATAATACCGTTTTCCATTGCCATAATAGACGAAATCGCTTCAATAGCACCGGCTGCACCTAATAAATGCCCGGTCATTGATTTTGTTGAATTAATATTTATGTGTTTTGCGTGATCGCCAAACACCTCTGAAATTGCTTTAAGTTCTGCAACGTCTCCTAATGGTGTAGATGTTCCATGTGTATTAATATGGTCTACGTCTTCAGGGTTTAGACCTGCATTCTCTAAACAATTTTTCATTACGGCTACTACGCCTTTTCCATCCGGATGTGGTGCCGTCATGTGGTAAGCATCAGAAGATAGACCTCCACCTATAAATTCTGCGTAAATTTTCGCACCTCTTGCTTTTGCGTGCTCATATTCTTCTAGAACAAGTGCGCCTGCACCTTCCCCCAATACGAAACCATCTCTTGTACCGTCAAACGGACGAGAAGCTGTTTCAGGGCTTTCGTTTCTAGTTGATAAGGCATGCATAGCATTGAAACCTCCCATTCCTGCAATTGTTACTGCTGCTTCACTTCCTCCTGTAACCACTACATCACAATGTCCTAAACGAATCGTGTTTAAAGCATCGAACATAGCATTAGCTGAAGAAGCACAGGCTGAAACCGTTGTATAGTTAGGCCCCATAAATCCATGTTTAATGGAAATATTTCCTGGTGCAATATCTGCAATCATTTTAGGAATAAAGAACGGATTGAATCTTGGCGTACCGTCACCTTTCGCAAAATTTAAAACCTCGTCTTGGAAGGTCTCTAAACCTCCAATACCAGCACCCCATATAACCCCAACACGTAGCTTGTTTACTTCGTCTAAGTTTAAATTCGCATCTGCAATAGCTTCGTCTGAAGCAACCATAGCATACTGCGTAAACTTATCCATTCTACCAGCTAACTTACGGTCTATAAAGTCTGTTGCTTTAAAGTTTTTCAACTCACAAGCAAACTTGGTTTTAAATTTTTCGGTATCAAAATATGTTATAGGCGCAGCACCACTTTTACCACTGATTAAGGCATCCCAATACTCTTGTTTGGTATTACCTATCGGTGTTAAAGCGCCCAATCCTGTGACTACAACTCGCTTTAATTCCATAAAGTATTTGGCTTATTTTGCTTCTTCGATGTATGATATAGCTTGACCTACTGTCGCAATGTTTTCTGCTTGGTCATCTGGAATCTGGATATCGAATTCTTTTTCGAACTCCATGATTAATTCTACAGTATCTAAAGAGTCTGCTCCTAAATCGTTAGTGAAGCTTGCTTCAGTTACAACTTCGTTTTCATCAACTCCTAATTTGTCTACGATAATCGCTTTTACTCTTGATGCAATGTCTGACATAATCTTTTAATTTTAAGTTTTAATTAGTTGGCAAAAATAAAAAACTTTATTTTATAACACACCTTTAGTGTTAAAAAAGTGTTTCTAATTTACTAAATTCCTTTTAAGAATTTAAATTTAACCTATTAATTGTTAATAATTATTCTTTTTTTTGCCCAAATAATCACAACTCTATAAGAGTGTGATTAAATTGTGCTTAAAAATTTAATTTTGAAATACTTTAATATTTTTGGAAGCACATTACATTCCATACAAATTTAAAACGTCAGCCATTCAATGAAACGTATTGTCATTTTTGCTTCCGGAAGCGGTTCTAACGCAGAGAATCTCGTAGAATATTTTAATAACAACGATGTTGCTTCGGTTGTTCAAATACTTACCAATAACCCACAAGCCAAAGTTTTAGATCGTGCGAAACGATTAAAAGTTAGCGCCCTTTCATTCAACAAGGTTGCACTTACCGAAACAAACGATGTTTTAAACCTGTTAAATGCGACCAAACCTGATTTAATTGTTTTAGCGGGGTTTTTATGGAAATTCCCGGAAGCCATTATTAATGAATATCCGAATAAAGTGATTAATGTCCATCCGGCTCTATTACCCAAATTTGGTGGTAAAGGCATGTATGGTATGAACGTACATAAAGCCGTGGTTGATAATAAGGAAACTGAAACCGGAATTACTATTCACTACGTAAACGAAAACTACGACGAAGGCGCTATTATTTTTCAAGCCAAATGCGATGTAACTCCTACTGATACAGCCGAAGATGTTGCTGCAAAAATTCATAAACTGGAAATGGAGCATTTCCCTAAAGTGGTTGAAGATTTATTAAAATAAAAATATAATATCGAGCATTTGAAATTAAACGGAACAAACAATGTTTGTGGAAAATATCGAGATATCACAGAATAATGCACAATATATAAATAGTTATACTTTAGCAACAATCCATGTCTAAAAAAAAGAAAAAATACTATACCGTTTGGAAAGGCCACAAAACCGGTGTTTTTGAAACATGGAACGATTGCAAAGCTCAAATAACCAATTACGAAGGTGCTCAATACAAATCGTTTGAAACTTTTGATGCCGCTAAAAACGCTTTAAACGGAAATTACAAAGACTATATTGGTAAAAACAAATCTTTCTCAAGCTCGTTATCTCCTGAACAATTAAAAAAAATCGGGCAACCTAATTACAACTCAATTTCGGTAGATGCCGCCTCAAGCGGAAATCCTGGCGTTATGGAATATCGAGGTGTCGACACAAAAACCAAACAACAACTTTTTATTCAAGGTCCCTTTCAAGAAGGTACTAATAACATAG
Source organism: Aestuariibaculum marinum (assembly GCF_014596975.1). GTDB lineage: Bacteria > Bacteroidota > Bacteroidia > Flavobacteriales > Flavobacteriaceae > Aestuariibaculum > Aestuariibaculum marinum. Next base: position 77,971 of record NZ_JACVXD010000002.1, read on the forward strand.
GTGAATTTTTAGCTATTGTTCATGGCTTGGCGCTTCTTAAAAAGAAAAACAGCAACCGAATTATTTATACCGATTCACGGACTGCCATAAGCTGGGTGAAGAAAAAAAACTGCAATACCAAATTACAGCGTAACGAAAAAAACAAAGCTCTTTTTGAATTAGTCGACCGTGCCGTTAACTGGTTAAAGACCAACAACTACACCACAACCATAGTAAAATGGGAAACAAAAGCTTGGGGTGAAATCCCGGCAGATTTTGGACGAAAATAAATTCGTTTTTTAGCACTTAAAAGACGTATATTTGCACCAAAATTAAAAAACCTTTATGGGTAAATTAGTAATTGTTGGCACAGTAGCCTTTGATGCTATTGAAACGCCGTTCGGAAAAACCGACAAAATACTTGGTGGTGCAGCCACTTTTATTGGATTATCTGCTTCACATTTTAACGTAGACGCTGCAGCCGTATCGGTTGTTGGTGGCGATTTTCCTCAAGAATATTTAGACCTATTGTCTAATAAAAATATTGATATTTCAGGTGTTGAAATCGTTAAAGAAGGAAAAACATTTTTCTGGAGTGGTCGTTACCACAACGACATGAATAGCCGTGATACGTTAGTAACAGAACTTAACACATTAGCAGACTTCAATCCAGTAGTTCCTCAAGATTACAGAAATGCAGAAGTCGTGATGTTAGGAAATCTACATCCTATCGTCCAACTAAGTGTTTTAGAACAAATGGAAGAAAAGCCTAAGCTGGTTATTCTGGACACGATGAATTTCTGGATGGACTGTGCTTTAGACGATTTACATAAAGTGATTAAGAAAATTGATGTGATTACCATCAATGATGAAGAAGCTAGACAATTAACCGGAGAGTACTCGTTGTTAGTTGCTGCCAGAAAAATTCACGAAATGGGACCTAAATACGTAGTGATTAAAAAAGGAGAACATGGAGCTTTATTGTTTCATAACGATAACGTATTCTATGCTCCGGCTTTACCACTGGAAGAGGTTTTCGATCCAACAGGAGCTGGCGATACGTTTGCCGGAGGTTTTGCAGGATATATCGCAAAAACTGGAGACACCTCATTCGAGAATATGAAGAATGCTGTAATTTACGGTTCCACTTTAGCCTCCTTCTGTGTTGAAAAATTCGGAACAGAACGCATGCAGAATTTAAGCGAAGGCGAAGTCCATAAGCGCTTGTTACAGTTTAAGCAGTTAACACAATTTGAAATAGAATTAGCATAAAATCGCGCGCTCGAAAAAGAGCGCGTTTTTAAATTATAAACGTTATTATTTACGCAAAAGCGACAAACACAATAGATCTAAAATGAGTGATGCTTTAAAACACGAATGTGGAATAGCCATGGTTAGGTTATTAAAACCACTTGAGTACTACAAAGAAAAATACGGAAGTGCATTTTACGGGGTAAACAAAATGTACCTGATGATGGAAAAACAGCACAACCGTGGTCAAGACGGTGCTGGTTTCGCAAGTATTAAATTAGACATGAAACCTGGCGAACGTTATATTAGTCGAGTTCGTTCTGTTGCACAACAACCTATTCAGGACATCTTTGCTCAAATTAACGATCGCATCAACACCGAACTTACGGCACATCCGGAATACGCAAACGATGTTGAAGCTCAGAAAAAAAATATTCCTTACATAGGTGAAGTTTTATTAGGTCACGTGCGTTATGGAACATTTGGTAAAAACAGTGTAGAAAGTGTTCACCCATTTTTAAGACAAAACAACTGGATGCACAGAAACTTAATTATGGCCGGTAACTTTAACATGACGAATGTTAAGGAGTTATTCGGAAATTTAATTGAGTTAGGACAGCACCCTAAAGAATATACCGATACCATTACTATTATGGAAAAAATCGGTCATTTCTTAGACGATGCCGTTGCTAAAGTATACAAAGACCTTAAAAAAGAAGGGTACAACAAAAGAGATGCATCTCCTAAAATTGCAGAGCGCTTAAAAGTTGGTAAAATATTAAAACGTGCTGCTAAAAACTGGGATGGTGGTTATGCTATGGCTGGGTTAATAGGCCATGGTGATGCCTTTGTTTTACGTGATCCTGCAGGAATTCGTCCGGCATATTACTACCAAGACGACGAGGTGGTAGTTATCGCTTCAGAGCGTCCGGTTATTCAAACTGCTTTCAACGTAAAATTTGATGATGTTCATGAATTAGATCCAGGAAAAGCCATCATCATTAAAAAATCGGGAGAAGTTCGTTTCAAACAAATTTTAGAACCGTTAGAAAGAAAATCATGTTCTTTTGAGCGTATTTATTTCTCGAGAGGTGGTGATGCCGAAATTTACCAAGAACGCAAAAAACTAGGAAATCTGGTCATGCCTAAAGTTCTTGAGTCTATTAATTACGATGTAAAAAATACGGTCTTTTCATTCATCCCTAATACCGCTGAAACCTCATTCTACGGTATGGTAGATTCAGCGGATTTATATTTAAATGAAAGAAAAACAGCCGCTATATTAGAAGGACAGCACTCTTTATCTTCAGATAAAATTAAAGAAATCCTTTCTGAACATATTCGAGTTGAAAAAATCGCCATTAAAGACGCTAAATTAAGAACCTTTATTACTGAAGATAGCAGCCGAGACGATTTAGTAGCGCACGTTTACGACATTACTTATGGGGTTATTAAACCAGAAGATAATTTAGTAATTATTGACGATAGTATTGTACGAGGCACCACACTTAAGAAAAGTATCTTAAGAATGTTAGATCGTTTAGGTCCTAAACGCATCGTAGTCGTTTCGTCGGCGCCACAAATTAGATACCCTGATTGTTACGGCATCGATATGGCTAACCTAGAAAGTTTAATAGCTTTTAGAGCAGCTTTAGAGTTATTAAAGGATAATGGTCAATACCATATTGTTGAAGAAGTTTACAACAAGTGTATCGAACAAACAGAATTAGCCGATAAATACGTTCAAAATTTTGTTAAAGAAATTTACGATCCGTTTACAGACGAACAAATTTCTGATAAAATAGCCGAACTATTAAGTCCTGAAGGCATTAATGCCGATGTAAAAATCATCTTCCAACCGGTAGAAAATTTACATAAAGCATGTCCAAAAAATTTAGGAGACTGGTATTTTACAGGAGATTATCCAACTGTTGGAGGCAACCGTGTTGTGAATAGAGCGTTTATTAATTTTTACGAAGGCAACAAAGAACGTGCTTATTAATTAAGCACTTCTTAAAAGATGATAGCCAAAAATATATAAATCTCATTTCATCGCAGATAAAATACATTTTAACTGAAAAAAATGCACTTTATCTAATAAATATTATAATTACCTGAATACCACCTACATTCGTAAGACCATAACATAAGTAGGTTAAGTTCATGGTAGATTTGGGGCAAAAAAAGGTGAACGTCTGTTCGCCTTTTTTTATGCGTTTTAGTTTCTTAAACAAAAATTAACATAGAAGAGTAAAAATCTTACCTAAACCCCTTTAAACCATTTTTTTGTACTTTAAACTAAAATTTTTTACCACAATATTTTACTGATATATATTTGAATCACCATAACATAAGTAGGTTAAGTTCATGGTAGATTTGGGGCAAAAAAAGGTGAACATCTGTTCGCCTTTTTTTATGCGTTTTAGTTCCTTAAAAATCAGAACCTTTACAAAAACTTAAATTTAACTGAATTCGGTTAAGCCAAATTATTGGTAGTTCACCCAAAATATTTTATCACAAATTTTTACCACGATATATTTGCCCTTACCATAACATAAGTAGGTTAAGTTTATGGTAGATTTGGGGCAAAAAGGTGGACATTCCGTCCACCTTTTTCATTTTTATTCACATCTCATCTAACGTTAAGACATAAAAAAATCGCCTGAATAACTCTCCAGACGACTTTTATATTTTAATAAGCTTAATGCTAATTATTTAGCTTCAGCGTAACGTTTTTCAGCTTCGTTCCAGTTTACCACTTTAAAGAAAGCTTCAATGTAATCAGGACGACGGTTTTGGTAATTTAAGTAATATGCGTGTTCCCAAACATCAAGACCTAAAATTGGAGTACCTCCACAACCAATGCCAGGCATTAAAGGGTTATCCTGGTTTGCTGTAGAACAGATTTCTAATTTTCCTCCTTTATGAACACATAACCATGCCCATCCAGATCCAAAACGTGTTGCAGCAGCTTTACTAAACGCTTCAATAAAAGCCTCTTTAGAGCCAAATTCTGCTTCGATAGCATCTCTTAATTCTCCAGATAAATACCCTCTATCTTCAGGATTCATTACTGTCCAGAATAAAGAGTGGTTATAAAACCCACCTCCGTTATTTCTAACAGCTGTATTATTTGAATCTAAATTAGTAAGGATATCTTCAATAGATTTTCCTTCTAAATCTGTTCCTGCAATTGCAGCGTTTAAATTGTTTGTATATCCTTGATGGTGCTTAGTATGATGAATCTCCATTGTGCGAGCATCCATATGAGGCTCTAAAGCATCGTAAGCATAACCTAATTCAGGTAATTCGAAAGCCATAATTTTTTTGTTTTAACTATTAATAAATATTTTGTTTTTCAAATTTACGGATAAATGACCTCAATTAAAAATAATAAATCGTTATGAAATGATTGATTGTTTCTATCTTGTGTTCAAATTACAATTTCATGTTGCAAACTCCGCCGTTTACAATTTACAATGCCTCTGCAGGAAGTGGAAAAACCTTTACACTGGTTAAGGAATATTTAAAAATCTTGTTCAAATCCGAGACTTCGGATCAATTCAAACGCATTTTAGCCATCACCTTTACCAATAAAGCGGTTGCTGAAATGAAAGAACGTATTATTGAGGTGTTAAAACAATTTTCTGAACCTAAAATTTTAGAAAAGCCGAATACGATGTTTAATCTAATTTCTGAAGATTTAAATATAGCACCTGAAGCACTTCATGAAAAATCGATTAAACTACTAAACACCATCATTCATAACTATGCCGCATTCGACATTTCGACTATTGATGGGTTTACACATAAACTAATTAGAACCTTTGCCTACGACTTAAAACTACCTATTAATTTTGAAGTCGAACTCGATCAGGATACACTACTAAATCAGGCTGTAGATAGTTTAATTGCCAAAGCCGGAAACGATAAAACTCTAACCAATATTTTGGTTGAATTTGCCATAGAAAAAGCAGACGATGATAAAAGCTTCGACATTGCTTTCGATTTCAATAAAATCGCCAAATTACTCGTTAACGAGAACGACATCCCTTATATAGAAACCTTAAAAGATAAAACGTTAGCCGATTTCAACACTTTAAAATCTCAGCTTAAAAAAGACATTAAAAGCACCGAAGAAGCTATTATTGAAGGCGCTCAAAACATATTAGAGTTAATTGAAGGTGCTGGCTTAGAGTTTGGAGATTTTTCAGGGAGTTATTTACCCAAACACTTCAAAAAAATTAGTGATGGTAATTTTGATGTTGCTTTTACCTCGAAATGGCAGGAAGATATAGAAACGAGAACTCTTTACCCTAAAAAGGTAAGTAGCGATATCGCTTCAACCATAGAATCGATTCAACCACAAATAGCCTCTGCTTTTAATTTAACGAAGCAAGCTATTTTTCATGTGAAATTTTTAAAAGCATTTTATAAAAACATTACACCTTTATCGGTTTTAAACGCCATTAACAAAGAGTTAAAATCACTGAAATTAGATCAGAACAAAATGCTTATTTCAGAGTTTAACACCATAATTAGTCAGGAAATAAGCAATCAGCCAACACCGTTTGTTTACGAACGCTTAGGTGAAAGATTCAACCATTATTTTATCGATGAATTTCAAGACACTTCGGTTATGCAATGGCAGAATTTAATTCCGCTATTAGATAGCTCGCTTTCGGCAGACAAAGGAACCACAATGTTGGTTGGAGACGCGAAACAAGCCATTTACAGATGGCGCGGCGGAAAAGCCGAACAGTTTATAGATTTATTTCTTGATAAAAATCCGTTTCATGTTGAAAAAGCATTAAAAAACCTACCGGCGAACTTCAGAAGTTTTAGAGAAGTGGTAAACTTCAACAATAATTTTTTCGAATTTCTAGCACATCAAGTGTTTAGTAACATCACCTATAAAAACCTTTACGAAAAAGGACACCAGGATATTAGTAAAAATGAAAATGGTTATGTTGAATTATCCTTTTTAGACCTTGATAAAGAAGACGATCGAGACGAGCGTTTTTGCGAACAGGTTTTAAACACCATTAACCGATGTTTAGACAACAATTTTAAACTCGAAGATATTTGTGTTCTGGTTAGAAAGAAAAAAGAAGGTGTGGCTGTGGCTAACTATCTAAGTCAGTTTAATATTCCTATAATATCTTCGGAAACTTTACTAATACATAATGCACCAGAAGTCGTCTTTTTAAACAATGTATTAAAACTACTCATTCAACCCAAAAATAACGAAGTAAAAATTGCTGTATTAAACTATTTGGTTGATTTATTTCATATTGAAAATAAACACGACTTCTTTAGCCAACATTTAAAATTCGAATTACCAGAATTCTTTAAAAGCTTTGAAGACTATAATGTTTACGTGAATAGCAATTATTTGCTTCAATTGCCTTTATATGATTTAGTTGAAACACTAGTGAGAAGTTTTAATCTAGTTGAAAACTCTAATGCTTATATTCAATTTTATTTAGATATTGTTCTGGATTTTTCTCACAAAAAAGGATCTGACATAGGTGGCTTTCTGGACTACTTCGATACCAAAAAAGAGACATTAAGCATTGTATCTCCCAAAGGGCAAGATGCCGTTCAAATTATGACCATTCATAAATCTAAAGGGTTAGAGTTTCCGGTAGTTATTTTCCCCTATGCCGATTTAGACATTTACAGAGAAATTGAGCCTAAGGAATGGTTTCCTATTAATAATGAGGTGTATCAAGGCTTCTCTCACACTTTGTTAAATTTCAACAAAGACTTTGAATATTTTGGAGATATAGGCTTAGACATTTATAATAATCATCGTTCAGAGCAGGAATTAGACAATATAAACCTCTTATACGTTGCTTTAACGCGTCCGGTAGATCAACTTTACATCCTTTCTACTAAAGACCTTAATGCAAAAGGTCTAACCAACAGTAATAAATATTCTGGTCTGTTTATAAACTATCTTCAGCATATTGCACTTTGGAATAACGACCAAACCACTTATAGTTTCGGATCACCTGAAAAAACAACACATGAAGACAGCGCAACAAAAGAAACAATAACAGTTAACGACTTTATATCTACTGCCAAGGAAGACCATAATATTAATGTGGTTACAAAATCAGGGATGCTTTGGGACACTAATCAGGAGGAAGCCATTGAAAAAGGAAACCTTGTTCACAATATCATGTCTAAAATTATTTCTAAAAATGATATTAATTCTGCACTATCAGAATTCTTATCTGTAGGAACAATCAATCAAACTCAAGCTAGCCAGTTAAAAGACACTATTTTTGAAATTGTTAATCATCCAAGCCTTGAACCTTATTTTCAAGACAATCTAACTGTATATAACGAACGAGATATTATATCGAAAGAAGGTATTATATTACGCCCTGACCGAATCATTTTACTACCTGATAATCAAGCCGTAATTATTGATTACAAAACTGGAATGGAAGACAAAAAACACGCCCAACAATTACAAACTTATCAGGATGTATTAAACGAAATGGACATTTCAGTCATGAAAAAAATCCTAATTTACACTAACAAAGAAATCACAATAAAAGAAGTTTAATTCCTACATAACGAACAAAAAACACATTTTAAACGATTTTTATGCACTTTATCGAAAAAAAACGATTCATGTTTCAGAAACTTTATAAAGCATTATTTTTGTTAGCTTAAAAAATTGTTCAAACAAATCTGACACATGAAAAAAATTATTTTATTTTTCGCTTTAGTTGTTGTAGGATTAAGCAACCTACAAGCACAAGATGCTAATAACCCTTGGTTAATTGGTATTGGTGTAAATGCAGTGGATACTTATCCAACAAATGTTGGTGATTCTAATTTCCCAGGACAAAGCTGGTGGACTGACGAATACTTTAACGCTACAGACCACTGGAATATAGCACCTTACCCATCTTCTTTAACAGTTTCTCGTTACTTAGGTGGTAACTTCTCTTTCGGAGTTTTTGGATCTGTAAACAAAATTACTAAAGTTGGTGATGCTTCTACTTACTTAGGAAAACAAATTGACGATTTCTCATACTATGGTTTTGACGGATTCTTCAAATACAGCTTTGCTACTGAAGGTAAATTCGAGCCATTTATTAAAATTGGTGGAGGTTACTCTTGGATTGATAAAATTGGAGCTGGAACTTTAAACGGAGGTTTAGGTTTTAACTGGTGGTTTACAAGAAAGAAAAATGTTGCTTTAAACTTCCAGTCTACTTACAAGCACGCTTTCGAAGATTATTTAATTCCACACTTCCAACATAACGTAGGTATCGCTTACAAATTTGGATCTAAAGACACTGATAAAGATGGTATCAAAGACAACGAAGATGCTTGTCCAGAAGTTCCTGGTTTACCAGAATTTAATGGTTGTCCTGATTCTGATGGCGATGGTGTTCAAGATAGCGAAGACGAGTGTCCTGAAGTTGCTGGTTTAAAAGAGTTCAATGGTTGTCCTGATTCTGATGGTGACGGTGTTGCTGATAAAGATGATAGATGTCCTAACGAAGCTGGTTCTAAAGAATTAAACGGTTGTCCTGATTCTGATGGTGATGGTGTTGCTGATATCGATGACAAGTGTCCAAACGAAGCTGGTCCTGCATCTAACAACGGATGTCCAGTTGAAGTTGATAACACTCAAGAATTAATCGATGCGCTTGCTAAAACTATTTTCTTTGAATTCGACAGTGCTAAATTAACTACTGAAAATCAAATTACTTTAAACAAGATTGCAGATTTAATTGAGAAAACAGATATGGATTATCACTTAACTATTGAAGGTTATGCTGATAGCGTAGGTCCTAAAGCTTACAACCAAAAATTATCTGAACAAAGAGCTCAAGCTGTTTCAGATTATTTAACAAGAACAGGAGTAACGCCTACTCAAGTTTCTACTGTAGGTTTCGGAGAAACTAACCCAGTTGCCGATAACAAAACTAAAGAAGGTAGAGCTGAAAACAGAAGAAGTGAAGTTAAATTCAAACTTGTTTCTAAATAAAAAATCTTACATATTTTTTTTAAAAGCCTCATATTGTGAGGCTTTTTTTATTATATTTATTTTGTTAATAAATTTTAACAACTTAAATTTGTTTACGATTAACACTTAAAAATTAAACTTTTGAATATGAAAAATCTTAGCAGATTATTGTTCGCTATGTTGTTAGTGCTAGGCTACAGCAACATGAATGCGCAAGACAAAAACAATCCTTGGCAGATTACTATTGGTGCAAATGGCGTAGACGCATACCCTTCTGGAGATGGCGTTGTAGGCAGTGCTCAATTTGGTGAAACCATTTTTGATGAATTTTTTAATGTAGATGATCACTGGAATATCTTACCTTCATTATCTACAATTTCGGTATCGAAACATATAGGAGGAGGATTCTCTTTTGGTGTTGCTGGATCTTTAAACAAAATTGAAAAATGGGGTGATGTCCCTGGATCTGACCCAGAGGTAGTAAATGATGTTGACGATTTATCATACTACGGTGTAGATGGTACAATTAAATACAATTTCTTAGAAGGAACAACTATCGATCCATTCCTTGGTGTTGGTGGTGGTTATACTTGGATAGATGAAATCGGAGCTGGAACTTTAAATGGAACTCTTGGTTTCAACATTTGGTTTAGCGAAAATATCGGTTTAACTTTCCAATCTTCTTACAAACACGCTTTCGAAGATTATTTACAAACACACTTCCAACATACTGCTGGTATCTCTATCAAGTTTGGTGGAGCTGATAGCGATGGTGATGGTGTTTACGATAAAGATGATGCTTGTCCTGAAGTTGCAGGTACAGAAGAATTTAACGGATGTCCTGATACTGACGGTGACGGTATAGAAGACAGCAAAGACGATTGTCCTAACGAAGCTGGTTCAGCTGAAATGAATGGTTGTCCTGATACTGACGGTGACGGTATCGCTGATAAAGACGATAAATGTCCTACAGTAGCAGGTTTAGCATCATTAAACGGATGTCCTGATGCTGATGGTGACGGTGTTACAGATGCTGAAGATAACTGTCCTAACGAAGCAGGTCCTGCATCTAACAACGGTTGTCCTTACGCTGATTCTGACGGTGACGGTGTATTAGATAAAGATGATTTATGTCCAGACAAAGTAGGAACTGTTGCTAATAACGGTTGTCCAGAAGTAACTGAGGCAGTACAAAAAGCACTTAACGATTACGCTAAAACTATCTTATTCGATACTGGTAAATCAACAATTAAATCTCAATCAGCTCAAGTATTAGACGATATTGTTGCTATCTTAAAAGAATACCCTAATGCTAAATTTACAGTTGAAGGACATACTGATAGTGTTGGCAGCGAATCTTTAAACCAAAAATTATCAGATGCACGTGCACTTTCTGTTAAAGATTACTTAGTACAAAATGGTGTAGATGAATTCAGACTTTCTGCTGAAGGATTTGGTGAGTCTAAACCAATTGACACTAACTCTACAAGAGAAGGTAGAGCAAACAACAGACGTGTTGAAATTAACTTGGTAAAAGAGTAAAAAACTAGAGACTAGTTTTTAATAAATAAGTTTTGTAAAAACGCTTCGGATGTCCGGAGCGTTTTTTATTTTTATCCAATGACGACGTTTATTTTCGATGTTCTAAAAGATTTACAGAACACTAACAAAAATCTTTCAGATATAACCTTTATTTTACCCAGTAAGAGAGCTGGGCTTTTCTTAAAACACCAACTTCATAAGGTGTGCAATCAAACTATTTTTGCTCCTGAAATCATCAGCATCGAAGAGTTTGTTGAAGAATTATCCGGGTTAAAAACCGTATCTAATACCGAATTACTTTTTGAGTTCTATGATACCTATCTGGCATTAACTCCCAAAGAAGAAACCGATTCTTTTGAAGTGTTTACTAAATGGGCACAAATTCTGTTACAAGACTTTAATGAGATAGACAGATATTATATTCCTCAAAAAAAGATTTTCGATTATTTGAGTGATATTAAAGAGATTGAACATCATCATTGGTCACTAGAAGAAAACCAAACCGAGTTTATTAAAAACTATTTAGCGTTCTGGAATAAACTTCATAGCTACTACGATCACTTTTCTGACGCATTAAAACACAAAAACATAGGATATCAAGGTTTACTTTATCGTGAAGCTGCCAATAGTATTTCAAATTACATTGAAACCAATCCTAATAAACAACACTTGTTCTTAGGGTTTAACGCCTTAAATACCTGTGAGGAAACCATTATTCAAGCCTTACTTAAAGAGGGATTAGCAGATATTTATTGGGACATCGATGCGTCGTTTTTCAATAACACCTATCATGATGCGTCTTTATTTACGCGACAACACAAAAAGAACTGGCCTCATTTTAAAGCACATAATTTTAAATGGATAACTAATAATTACACCGAGAAGAAAAATATAGCCACTTTTGGTATTCCAAAAAATATCGGACAAGCCAAATACATAGGTTCGCTTTTAAAAGATTTACAACAAGACAATCCGAATCTTGAAAACACTGCGGTTATTTTAGGCGATGAAGATTTATTAATTCCGGTATTAAATTCCATTCCCGATGGAATTAATGCCTTGAATATAACCATGGGATTTCCCTTAAAATCCATTCCACTGGCCTGGTTATTTGAATCGCTATTTTACATTCATAAAACTCCAGCTAAAAGCTTTTATTACAAAGATGTGATTAACATTATTTCACATCAGTTCATCAGACCATTGTTTTTCTTTGATGATATAGACTATGCTTCAAAACTTATTGAAACTATTGATGGCAATAATATTATTTACCTGACTACGGAACGCCTTAAGGCCATTGCACCAAAATCTGTTGAGTTGATAGATTTATTATTTTCTAACTGGCATAAATCTATAAATCTAGCTTTAAAAAATTGTTCTGATTTAATTCTACACATTAAAAACAATCTTGATCAGGACAAAGATGCTAATTTATTGGCTTTAGAGTACCTCTATCGCTTTAATGAGTTATTCAATGAACTAGAGAACCTAAATTCAAAATACGAGCATATAAACGATATTTCAACCCTTTTTGGTATATACAAAGAACTGCTAAGTTCTGAAACTTTAGACTTTCAAGGAGAGCCATTACAAGGACTTCAGGTTATGGGAATGTTAGAATCGCGTGTTTTAGATTTTGAAACTGTGATTATTTCTTCGGTTAACGAAGGCGTTCTACCCTCCGGAAAGAGCAATAATTCGTTTATTCCTTTCGATTTAAAAATTGAAAATAAACTGCCAACGTATAAAGAAAAAGATGCGGTTTATACCTATCACTTTTACCGATTATTACAACGCGCTAAAAACGTATACATCCTTTACAATACCGAAGCAGATGTCCTGACAGGAGGAGAAAAAAGCCGATTTATAACCCAATTAGAACTAGAAGATATTCATAACATCAACCATCAAATTCTGGCTCCAAAAGTTCCTGTTTTAAAATCGGAAGAACATATTGTTGAAAAAACGGAACAACTGGTTAATGAAATAAAAGCTGTCGCTGAAAAAGGCTTCTCGCCGTCATCATTAACTTCGTACATTCGAAATCCGATGGATTTTTATTATCAGAAAATATTAAAAATCAAAGAACATGACGATGTTGAGGAAACCGTTGCGGCCAACACATTAGGAACCGTGGTACATAACACCCTCGAAGATTTCTACAAACCTCTGGAAGGCACGTTTATTTCTGTTGAAATTATTAAAGGTTTAAAATCTAAAATTGACGAGCGAGTTACATATCATTTTAAAAATGAATATAAAGAAGGAGATATAACCAAAGGTAAAAACCTAATTATTTACGAAATCGCCAAACGCTACGTGTCCAACTTTTTAGATTTCGAAATTAAAGATCTAAAATCTGGAAATGAAATAAAAATAGTAGCCATTGAAGCCGATAACAAAGTAGAGATAACAGACATTCCCGAATTAGACTTCCCCGTAAAGCTTGTTGGTAAAGTAGACCGCGTGGATGAATACAATGGCATTACCCGAATTATAGATTATAAAACTGGCCGTGTAGACCAGAACCAGGTTGAAATTATAAATTGGGAAGATTTAACCACCGATTACAAAAAGTACAGCAAAAGTTTTCAAGTATTAACCTATGCCTACATGATGCAACTTATGAATCAAATAAATCTACCTGTTGAGGCCGGTATCATTTCCTTTAAAAACTTAAGTGCAGGGGTTTTAAAATTTGCTAAAAAAGATAAATCGGGATATGGCGCTAAAAAAGATGTTTTAATTACTAGTGAAACCCTTGACAATTTTAAAGTTGAGTTAAAAAATCTTATTTTAGAGATTTGCAACGCTAACATTCCGTTTACAGAAAAAGACGTTTAAATGCTAACCAGAAAGCAAACCGTTATTGATGGTCAACACCAGAAACCTATTTTAATTGATGCAACTTACACATCAACTAAAACCAATCAGCCCGTTATTATATTTTGTCATGGCTATAAAGGTTTTAAAGACTGGGGCGCCTGGAACTTAATGGCTGAAGCTTTCGCCCAACAAGGATTTTACTTCTTAAAATTTAACTTCTCGCATAACGGCGGAACAATAGAACAACCTATAGATTTCCCAGATTTAGAAGCTTTCGGAAATAATAACTACTCGAAAGAGCTAGATGATTTAAAAAGCGTTATGGACTGGATTTTCAATAATTCCAACATACAATCGTTTGCTGATCCGAACAACCTTACGTTAATAGGCCATAGTCGTGGGGGAGGCATTACCTTAGTAAAAGCCGCTGAAGACTCAAGAGTTAAAAAACTTGTTAGTCTGGCAAGTGTATCCGATTTTGAAAGCCGAATGATGAATCTTTGCGATGCCAATCAATGGAAAGAAACCGGTGTTACATTTGTAGAAAACGGCAGAACCAAACAGCAAATGCAGCATTACTACCAGTTTTACGAAGATTTCATGGCTAACCAAGACCGTTTTAATATTGAACGTGCAGCAAAACTTATACGTATCCCACATCTTATTATACATGGCTATGCAGACACTAGTGTTTCTATAAAAGAATCTAAACATATCCATAGTTGGAATACAAACAGTAAATTTGTAACCATCGAAAATGCCGACCACGTTTTCGGTGCTAAGCACCCTTGGGAACATAACGAACTACCACCTCAACTAAACACCGTAATTCAAGAGATTTTAAACTTTTTAAATGATTAACATGACCACCACACAAGAAACACACACTTACGAAAACGGAGAGAAAATCTATGTTGCTACCGATTGTATCATATTCGGTTTCGACGATGGTATTTTAAAACTTTTAGTTTTTGAACGACGTGTAAAACCTAAGCAAGGTGAATTATCTCTTATTGGAAGTTTTGTTAGCCCTGATGAAAGTGTTACCGAAGCAGCACAACGTGTTTTAAAAGAAATTACAGGTCTGGAGAACATTTTTATGGAAGAGCTTAAATGTTACTCTGACACCAGCAGAGATGATGGTGCTCGTTGTATTTCTATAGCACAATATGCTTTAATCCGCATCGGAGAATACGACAAAGAACTGGTTGAAAAACATGGTGCGCATTGGTTTGAAGTCGATAAACTACCTAAACTCGTTTACGACCACGGCGATATGGTTCAGGATGCTTTAGAACGTTTAAAATTGAAATCAAGATTCTACCCAATAGGTATCGAATTATTACCGAAACAATTTACTATTCCACAGCTTCAAAAGTTATACGAAGTCATTCATCAAAAAGAATTAGATCCAAGGAATTTCAGGAAGAAGGTATTATCGCTTAAACTTCTTATTCCGTTAAATAAAAAGGATAAATCTGGATCTAAAAAGGGCGCTTACCTTTATAAATTCGATTATAAAAAGTATAAAAAACTAGAGGAAAAAGGTTTTAATTTCTCCATATTCAAATAATACAATTCAACATAAAAAATCCCGATAAGTTGGTACTTATCGGGATTTGTGATTCGTTACAACTTTAAATTACTTAGTAGTAAATTTAAATATAGTTGTTGTGTTATAGGTTTCGCCTGGGTTCAAAGTAACCGATGGAAACTCTGGTTGGTTTGGAGAATCCGGATAATGTTCCGTCTCTAAACAAAAGCCTGTTCTATGGCCATAGGTTCCTCCATTTTTAGCAGGTAATGTTCCATCAAGAAAATTACCAGTGTATAACTGAATGCCTGGCTCATCAGTGTAAACTTCTAACACTCTACCGCTAGTTTTTTCGTAAGCTGATGCCGCTAAACGCATACCTTCATCCTGATTGTTCAATACCCAACAGTGGTCGTAACCTAACCCACGCTTTAACTGCGTATCCTCTGCATTAATATCCTGACCTATTGGTTTCGCCGTTCTAAAATCAAACGGTGTTCCTGCAACATCTGTTAACTCTCCTGTTGGAATTAAGGTTTCATCAACTGGAACTAATTGGTCAGCATCAATCATTAATTCATGATCCAAAATAGTCTGAGACTCATCTCCTGTTAAGTTAAAATAGGAGTGTTGCGTTAAGTTTACAATGGTCGGTTTATCGGTTGTTGCTTCATAAGCCACTTCCAATTCATTATTATTATTAAGTGTGTAAAACACTTTTGTATCTAAATTCCCTGGGTAACCTTCTTCCATATCTTTACTTAAATAGGTTAGCACTAAAGAAGCTGTGCTATCGGTTTGAGTTTCAGAAGCTGTCCAAACTACTTTATCGAAACCTTTTTTACCACCATGTAAGTGATTTGGGCCGTCGTTAGTAGCAAGGGTATATTCTTCTCCGTTTAAAGAAAATTTACCTTTAGCTATGCGATTTCCATAACGCCCAATTAATGCTCCAAAGAAGGTTGGATTTGTTTCGTAAGGCGCTAAGGTTTCGTACCCTAAAACAATATCTTTATAATTGTTGTCTTTATCTGGCGCTGTCCAGTGTGTAATAATGCCACCAAAAGTGATAATGCTTACTTCCATACCCTTTTCATTCTTAAGAGTATATTGATCTACAGCAATACTATCGGAAGTCATTCCGAACGGTTTCTTTGATATGGTAACGACCGGAGTTGGTTCTGTAACAACCACATCTTCTACCGCTTTCTTTTTATCACTTTTACATTGCACGCTTAGTAAAGCTACTCCTAGCAAAGCAAACGTGTAAATGCCTTTTTTAAATGTATTGTTCATTTTTATCTTTATTTAGTTATTCTTGAAACAGGATATAAAATTAGCTTTAAAATTGTTAAATTCACACTTATCTTATCTTAAATTTAAAAACAGATACTGAATAAGGCTGCAACTCAACACTAAGCTTACCTCCTCTATTTTGAATTTCAGCAGTTACAGGAACAATTTTATCTGGGTTTTCAAATGAATTTTCATCCTCTAAGTGTTCACTTTTTAGAACGATTAACTCTCCTTTCTTATAAACTTTTTTCCCTTTTAAATTTATAGCAACCTCTTGTGATTGATTTGACGTGTTAACCACTTTTACAATCACTTCATTTGTTCCTGAATCGGTTACTGCTGAAGCATATAATTCGTTTTGTCCTGTTAGATCTTTACCGGCGCTGGTTACCGAAATTAAATCGGTTCCACGGTTGGTTGAAAACAACTTTTGCACCTGATAGTTGGCTGTTCCGTATGACTGTAAGTTGTTAAACCAAATCATATCTGGTGTCCATTGCCAGCCTTCTTCGTGAGCCATAAGCGGTGCATATGAGGTTAAATTTACTACCTCAGCATTACGCTCTAAACCTGTGATAAATGCAGCTTCGGAGAATGCACACTCCCAGTTATTTTTATTTTCAGGACTTGCAATAGCTACACTTTGAGCTGCATATTCACCTGCAAAAATTTTAGGCCCTTTTCTGTCGTAACTATCATAACGTGTTGCATTCTCTCTAAACCATTCTGGGCTACGGTAATAGTGCTCATCAATAATTTCTGCATTTAATTTTTTAAGCTCTTCCATACCATATTCGAAATAATCGCCATCCGGAAACGGACCACTTCCAGATACAATAATCATATCCGGATATTTAGCTTTTATAGCTTGTCCAAACACTTTATAACGATCAATATAATCTGGTCCCCATTGTTCATTACCAACTCCAATATATTTTAAATTAAATGGCTCCGAGTGCCCCATCTCGTTTCTTAATTTACCCCAAGGTGTATCTATAGACCCGTTAGCAAATTCAATTAAATCTATGGCATCCTGAATATAAGGATCTAGCTCATCCATAGGTACTAATTCGCCAGAGTTAAACTGACAAGCCATACCACAGCTCAAAATTGGTAACGGCTCTGCGCCTAAATCTTCTGACAACTGAAAATACTCGAAAAAACCTAAACCAAAACTCTGGTAATAATCGGGTGTTAATCGATGACTAAACTCGGTATTCCATCGGTTTACCAAAACCTCTCTGTTTTCGATTGGGCCTACCGTTTTTTTCCATTGGTAACGTCTTGCCAGCGTGCGACCTTCTACAATACAACCTCCAGGAAATCTTAAAAACCCCGGATCTAAATCATATAATAACTGCACCAAATCTTTGCGTAATCCTTTTTCTCTTCCTTTCCAGGTATCAACAGGAAATAAAGAAATCATATCTAAATCTATTTCTCCGGTACCTTCAAACGTGAATTTAAGTTTCGCTTTTGCCAGTGTTTTGTTAGCTGTAATTTGTGCGGTATAATCGGTCCAGTCTGATGATGTTACATCTACTGAAGTTTCTCCTAAAACCACATTATTTTCACCAATAAACTGAACATTAATTTTACTGATATTTCCGCTATGCTTAGCTGCTGATAAATACAAGTTATAGCTTTCGCCTTCTTTGATTCCCATGCCACGGAAGCCCTCATTAATCAATTGATAGCCTTGATCGTTATTTACTTTAACTCTAATAAAATTAGTGTTTCCAGGGTTATCTGCATATTTCACGATAGATCCAATTCCGGAATTATTATTAAAGGAATGCCTGTCACTGTTAGGTTGTATCCAACCTAAAAACGGATCGACCGTAAACTCGAACGATCTGTTTTTTATCATTTCTGCATACAAACCACCGTCGGCAGCAAAATTGATATCTTCAAAAAACACACCGTACATCGTTGGTTGAATCTCTGCTATTTTATTATTGATATCTACCTCCAAATCGGTTTGCCCAACCGCCAAAAATGCATTTAGCATCAGGGATAAACCAATAGCTTTTGTTAAACGTTGTTGTATCATAATATTTAGTTTAGTTGTTGTATTAATTTTTAGTTTCACTAATTAATCGTACGCCATAAATGCCTCCCGCTACAGAACCTGCTTTGGCTTCAAAACGTACGTTTAAAATATCTTTCTCCTTAGTTAAATCACTAGGAATTTCATAGTCTACATCGTAAAACACATTGCCTTTAGAACCATCTAATGTTACTTCAGATATCTGCATTCCATTTATTAAAATATTGAACGTTCTCCCTGTATCTCCACCAAAATAAGTGACACGTAACGCTTTTGCCTTATGTTCTTTATTTTTCATGTTATAACTGAACCAACCTGAAGCATCACGCCAATGACGATTTTGATGCACACCATTATTTGATTGCTCTGATTCTATACCATGATCAGATTCTGGTTGCTGTTCTCCTGGAGCAACATAATCGATAGTAATAGCTCTTAAATACGCTTCGGCTTTTTGTTTTTTTTCAAGAGCTTGTTGCATTTTAGCTAAACTTTTAGGTGTTTCATTTTTGAAATAAATAGCATATCGCTTCTCATGAATTTTATAAAATGGCTGAAGAACCAAACCTTTAAATTGATTTGGATACACCATATCTCCCGTTGAAAAGGTTAACGGCTTTCCTTCAACAGGTTTTATATTTTTTAAGATACTTTGAAGGTTTTCAGACACAAACATTGGCGCTTCGGTTAATGGTAAAAACGGACCATTTGCAATATGTCCGCCACGGCTATCATCGGCAAATAAACCCACCTGATTATCTTCTCCTGTTACAGCAGCCAAAACAATAGGCCCATACTTAACCGACACATAACCTGACTTATCCGGAATTTGCTCTACACCTAAATGCATAGGCAATTGCATTTCAATGGTATCACCCTTTTTCCATTTACGTGTTATGAAAATATAATGTCCCGGTTGGGTTTCGATGGTTAATAATTTTTTATTGATGAATAATTTTAACTCATCCGGTTTTACCCATGTGGGATAGCGCAATTTTAAAGTGGCATTTGTTTTCTTTTTACTTTGCCAAACCAGTTCCGTTTTAGCCTCTTCCGGGAAGTTTGTATTTTGAGTTAATGTTGCTTGTTTTTCTTTCCAGTTAACTTTTGATGGAATAAACAGATTCACATAAAGCGTATCTTCTTTCTTAGCATAAATAAGTTCGTTATACTTAGTATGATTTTCTAAACCAGAACCCACACAACACCAAAAACTGGTTTCAGGTTGCGAATACACACGGTAATGTCCCGGGCGCATCGGTGTGAAATACACAAAACCACCATTAGGATTTTGCGATGATAAAATATGGTTATATAGTCCTCGCTCGTAAAATTCAATGTATTTATTGTCTCCTGTGTCTTCATACAACAGCTTACTTAATTTAAGCATATTGTAGGTGTTACAGGTCTCAGGACCTTGCTCGCCTACTAAAACGGAACTAAAATCTTCGATAGGGTTGAAATGCTCACGCACGCTATTACCACCAATACTTAGCGAACGATGTTGAGTAACATTATTATAAAAATGTAATGCCGAATTGTGATAAATTGAATCATGACTTAACTGACTAATTCTTTCAAAACCAATAAACTTCGGAATTTGCGTATTGGCATGCATACCGGTAAGAATATCTTTATTTTCAGACAACGGATTTAACAATGCCTTTTCGGAAAAACGCTTTGCCAATTCTAAATAGGTTTTATCATCTGTAATCTTATAAACCTCAGCAAAGACTTCGTTTAATCCGCCGTGTTCTGAACGTAACATATCCTGAACCTGAGCATCGGATAAATCTTTTGTAACATCAACAAACCAATCGGTTAATTTAATGAGCATATCCTTTGCGTCTCCTTTTCCGGCATGCACCCAGGCATCTTTCAATCCTGCAAAAGTTTTATGAATATTATAAAGCGGTACCCATTTGCTATTTAAGCTAAAACTTCCTGCTTCAATTTTTCCAGATTTAATTTCCTGCCATAAGTCTGAACTTCCTGGAATACCTCCAATATACCCATTACCATTAGCTTCCTGAACACCTTGTAATTCAGAAAGCGTGTAATCTAGTAACTCTTCGGCTTTAGCATCGTTAGTTGATGCCAAATACATAGACAATGCCGATACATAATGCCCAAGAATATGACCATCTAACCCTGTATTTTCCCAATTGGTATAAGACGCCGCTTTAGGTTTTAATCCGGCTTCCCGTAAAAAAGGCACTAATAATCGGTCTGCATTAAGTTTTTGAATGTAATTAAAATCGGTTTCAGAAGCTTGTTTAAACACCCCAGTAGTGACAGAAACCTGATCTAAAGGAAATACCTCAACTTGTTGTTGGGCATGAATACAAAAACTACCTAAAGCAAATAAACCTATAACCAATCTTCTCATATACTAATCCAAAATATTTTCTTTTAAACTCGGCCAGCCAGCTTCGTCCCAAACTAACTCTGCAATCTTAAGCTTTGGTGCACCATTATCGTTTGCATCATAGGCATGGAAAAACATATAATCCTTACCGTTAAACGTATACGTACTATTATGCCCGGCACCATACCAATTTTTATTCCCTTCAACGAGCAACGTTCCGCCACCTTCAAAAAGAGATGTTCCGGTTTTATCTACATAAGGTCCTGTGACGTTCTTAGAACGGCCAACCACGACTTTGTAGGTACTTTTTTCACCTCGACAACATAAATCCCAAGACAAGAATAAATAATAATAGTCATTCTTTTTAAAAATGAAAGGCGCTTCAAGAGCAGCATCACCAGGATTCGTATCCGCCAAATCGAAAGAACGCTCTCGTCTGGCAATGGTATACCATTCCTGAGGTTCAGCAATAGACAATAAATCCGGATTTAGTTTCACCATTTTTAAACCATCCCAAAAAGACCCGAACGATAACCACGGTGTATTCTCCTCATCAAAAATTAAATTGGGATCAATAGCATTCCATAAATCACGATTAGGTACCGATTGGATAACAATACCATGATCGACCCATTTATAATTTTCATGGGAAGGGTTTAATGTTTTATTGGTTGCCACGCCAATAGCCGAAGTATTTTTAGCAAACGCTGATACCGAATAATACAAATAATACATCCCGTTGTGAAAAGAAATATCCGGAGCCCAAATGTGGTTTTTAAAGTCTGAAACCACCTCATCTGTCCACTCTGGTTTTTCAGAAAACACCGAAGGTTCCTTTTTCCAATCTTTTAAATCTTTAGAACTAAAACAGCTAATGCCACGCCCTGTACAATACAAATAAAAGGTATCATCCTGCTGAATCACCACTGGGTCGTGTACGCGAATGTCTTGCGCAAACGCCAGCGTTCCGAAGAACAATGCCATTAGACTTAATTTTGATATAAGTGATTTCATAATATTTGTTTTATTCCTGAATACCTTCAGAAGTCATTATTACGCGTTTCATCGTGCCGTCTTCATTATAATACAAACGATCTACACAAACAGAACGTCTGAAACTTCCGCCGTGTGTTGGGATACTTCCATTATGATAAATGAAATAATCCCTGCCTTTAAACTCAATAATGGCCTGATGATTCGTATTACTATTTCCAGCGACTTCATTCAAAATCCCTTTAAATTCCCACGGACCAGTGATGGATTTGCTCATCGCATAAGCAATTTTTTCAGGGAACTGATACGCATACGATAAATAATACCAATCGCCTTTTTTATGAATCCAAGGCGCTTCGGTAAAATTTGGTAAATCGACCGTCATTATCGGGCCATCTAACTCAATCATATTTGGTTTAAGCTTGGCATATTTACAAACGGTATTTCCCCAGAATAAATATGCCTGACCATCATCATCCACCCAAACAGTGGGATCAATATCATCCCAGCTAATTTTAGTTTGTGTGGTCATATCGTTTGTTATTAAGGCTTTTCCAATAGCATCTTTAAAAGGTCCTGTTGGACTATCAGAGACCGCAACACCAATGGCTTTACCATGAATACTGCCATGCTCTACAGTAACATACCAATAAAATTTGCCGTTATGTTCTATAACCTGAGATGCCCATGCACTACCCGACGCCCACTTAAAATCTGTAGGCTTTAATGGTACTGGATGCTCTTCCCAATGTACCATATCTGAAGATGAATATACCAACCATTCATGCATACGATAGGCATTCACATCGTTTGGCGCCTGATCATGTCCTGCATACAAATACACTTTATCGTCGTGTACAATAGCTGCAGCATCGGCGGTATATTTATCTGTAATAATCGGGTTATTAAATTGCTCTACTGCCTTTAAAGCTGTATTTATTTTTGTTGATTTACAAGCTACTGTAAAGACTAAAAGTCCTCCCAAGCATACATAACTTAATTTCATGTTTAAATATTTATTTTTTAAAGAACAATACTTCAGTATTATATTTTCTTACCCCAAACTGGCAATCCACCTGCTGTTAAACCTGAATAAGTAATAGTTACTTTTCTGGTACTTGCTTCCCAATCCCAGGCATCTTTCACCTTACATTTTACGCCATTTATGGTTAATGTTTTCGCAGAACTATCGTAAGACCATGTTCCTGAAACCCCTCCTGTTACTTTTTTATCGGTTGTGAGGTTTAAGGTTTTTGATGTCTGAATGATTTTATACTGATAATTCATTTCTATATGTTCCCAATTTCCAATAAAAGAAGCTTCAGTAATCTCTGTTGTTGGTACACCAGCATAACGCTCTGGTGCAATAACCGGCCAACCATCGTCTGTCCATTGAATTTCACGTACATGTCCCATCATTATAGCATTAGAAACATTAATACCTGAAACATTTTCTGGTAAACGCGCCTGCGACGCATAAAACCATTCTTGTGTATCTGGATTTTGGAAAACAGCATTATGTGAAAATCCAACCCAACCTGTATGGTTTTTAAAACTGTACGGATGTGTCAACATCGGGTAACAATCGGCACCAGCTGAAACATCTGCTCCATTAATACCTAAATAAGGTCCGGTAATAGTTTTAGAACGCGCAACACGAGTGTTATAAGCAACAGACAATTCATCGTAAGCCATAAACAAATAGTAATAATCGGTATCTGGATTATATAGAATTTCAGGGCCTTCTGAAGCTTGCCAACGGCTATTTCCTCGTTTCGCGATAGTAACTCCGTAATCATCTAAAGTTTCTAATTTATCAGGTTTACCTGTTTCAGAATTCAACTTTAAAGCTGCTATACCCGAATGCCAGGACCCATAAATTAGGTACTGTTCATTTTGAGGCGTTTCAATAAATGTTGGATCGATAGCATTGAATTTAAAATACCCACTCCAATCGTTTCCGCTCGTTCTTGTATAGGTTTCTATTCCATCTGCCACAGAGCAAACCACCATACCTTTATCAGTCCAGTTATTCGAGGCCAAATCGTCGGTTTCCATTAAACCAATAAACGCACGCTCTGTCCATGATGTATCAAAATCGGAACCAACAATAGGCTCTACAACCACAATACTGTAATACATTCTGAATATATCGCCGACTTTTCTAACGCAAGGCGCCCAATAGCCATACTGTGGGTTTTCGATAGGCGGTAGAGCAGGATCCATTTTAGAACGCATACTATTCAAAGTGTCTTTTACCCAAGTTGGGGCGGAAGGCATTGTACTCCCTCGATACTCCCAGTTTATTAAATCTTTCGATCGTCTGTGATGAAAAT
Organism: Aestuariibaculum marinum; assembly: GCF_014596975.1. Classification (GTDB taxonomy): domain Bacteria; phylum Bacteroidota; class Bacteroidia; order Flavobacteriales; family Flavobacteriaceae; genus Aestuariibaculum; species Aestuariibaculum marinum. Next base: position 102,148 of record NZ_JACVXD010000002.1, read on the forward strand.
GACCGTTACCATCATGCGCATTACCGTAAGACGCATCGGTTTGGTACATGTAATAATACTCACCATCTTTTACCACCGATGGGTCATGCACATTTGCCAAATTCCATTGCGAGCGGCTACTCCACGACGCAATAGATGTGTAATTATCCGGATAAGTAGGTCCATCAAACGTTTCAACTATAGGAGGTTCGTAACCACATTCAACAGAATTTTCTACAGAAGTGGTATAAATTCCTCCATTACCATCGGCATAGGTTATAATTTGAGTCGTTCCGTTACATTCTTTACTAATCACTGTTCCTGCCTTTTCATAGTTTTCAGTATCATCTTTGGAACAGCTCAATAACGTCAAAGCCACTAAAACTAAAATTCTTAGAGCTTTAATTTTCAATACATTATTTTTCATAAGCTTTAGGTATTATTTCCCCTCTAGCATCACAACAGAGAACGGAGGAATGGTTACGGTAAGCTTATTCTTTTTTAATTTAAAATCTTTGAAGGCCTCAACTTTAACTGTTGAAGGCTTATCAAATGTATTATGGTCTTGAAGTTTTTTAGATGCTACGATATTTGCGGTAAAATCTTTTACATCTAAATTAGCACAATCAATTTCAATTGTATTTTCTTTTTTAGAATCGATATTTACTAAAGAGATATGCACTAATCCCTCTTTATCTTTTGAAGCTGAGGCAGAAATAGCCGGAAGTGATTCTCCGTTAAAAGTGTACTTTGGCGACTCGAATGAAAGTGGTAACAATTTAGCATCCTGATGCGCTGTATACATTTTCATAACGTGATAGGTAGGCGTTAACAACATTTTTTCATCCTTCGTTAAAATCACTGCCTGTAATACATTAACCGCCTGCGCCAAATTCGCCATTTTAATTCTGTCTGCTCGTTCATGAAGCATGTTTAGTGTAATTCCAGCAATCATGGCATCGCGCATTGAATTTTGCTGATAGGCAAACCCTGGATTTGTTCCTTCTTCAACAGCGTACCAACTTCCCCATTCATCAACCACTAAAGCCACTCGTTTTTTAGGATCATATTTATCCATTATAGCAATATGATTATCTAAAATTTCACTGGTTTTTAGACAGGTTTTCATGATAGAGAAATAATCTGACTCATCAAATTTTGTCGCCGAACCTGAAGGCGGCCATCCTGTACGCGTATAATAATGTACCGAAAGTCCCCACATCATATGATGCGATACATCTCTCATCATTACTTCGGTCCAGCGATAATTGTCAGCATCGGCACCCGAAGCTATTCTTTTAATATCTATTCCAGGATAGTTTCTGGCATACGTAGCATATTGCCTGTACAAATTAGCAAAATACTCTGGTGTCATGTTACCACCGCAGCCCCAACTTTCATTTCCAATACCCCAGTATTTCACGCGCCAAGGTTCTTCTTGTCCGTTGGCTTTTCTCCATTGCGCCATACTTGTATTACCATCGTAATTACAATACTCTACCCAATCGTTAAGTTCTTCAACGGTTCCGCTACCTACATTTCCAGCCAGATAAGGCTCTGCACCAAGTAACTCACAAAGTTCTAAAAACTCATGAGTTCCAAAGCTGTTATCTTCTTCTACCATGCCCCAATGGGTATTAACAATCACAGGTCTGTCGGCTTTTGGCCCAACACCATCTTTCCAATGGTATTCGTCTGCAAAACAGCCCCCTGGCCAACGCAAATTAGGAATCTTTAATCCTTTAAGTGCTTCAACAATATCGTTTCTAATACCGTTTGTATTAGGTATTTCGCTATCTTCTCCTACATAAAAACCATCGTAAACAGAGCGCCCTAAGTGCTCTGCAAAATGCCCGTAAATATGTTTGCTAATTACAGGGGCATTTTCATCTACCTGAATGTCTATTGAGGTTGTATTATCTTGTGCATTTAAACCCGAAGTAACCATTACAAATAAGGCTAGGGGTTTTAATAGTTTAGTTTTAATAGTTGTCATTAGTTGTTGGTATAAATTTTATACATTTATCTCTACAAACACGATAAGTGTTCAATGTACACTTACAAATAAATTAAAAAAAGTTAATATATCCAAGACAGAAAGGTAAATAACTGTAATATTAACATTTAAAAATTAATCCTTCATCATTTAACAACAAAGCATTGTATCATGTAACACGTTTTTAAATCATATGGCAAGTTTATACTAACTTGCCATATGAAGAAACTCTAACTCAAATAATAAATCCTATAATTTTTTAGTATCCATCATTTTGATCAGTAACCAATGGGTTATTGTCCATTTCTGATTGTGGAATTGGGAAATACTCTCTACCTGCTACATAACTGTTAAATTCAGGATCTCTAGATTTTAGCCATTCTAATTTTGCAGGGTCTTGCAACCATCCCCAACGACGAATATCATCAAAACGATGGCCTTCTAATGAAAATTCTAAGAAACGTTCATGCGCAATTTGATCACGCATTTCCTGCTGAGTCATACCCGGTTTAACCGTAGCTAAATCCGGTAAATTAACTCGGTCTCTAACCTGCTGAATGTACGGATAAGCCGATGCTGTTTGCCCTAACTCGTTTAAACATTCTGCATACATTAACAAAACATCTGCATAACGTAAGATTCTTTCATTGATACCTGATCTCCAATCATATTCATTTGCCTGGCTTCCGTCTGAATTTTGATATTTTGCACAAAATATTTCATTTAAATAAGAGGCATTTCCAGCATAATGCGCAGAAAACTCTACACCATAAAGCATCATTCCTGGTTTGTTATAAAACATTGTTGCATCTAATCTTGGATCAATTTCTCCAGAAACAGTAAGTTCTTCTTGATATTCATTAAACAATGCCCAAGTTGGTTGAACATCTGAAAAGCCAAAGGTTGGCGGGCCATACGTAATAGCTCTGGCAGAGGTTTTACCCCAGGCTGATGAGGGTTCTCCTCCCCATCCCAGATCTACTCCTCCAACTTCTCTGTTAAATTGAACTTCGAAAATAGACTCTATATTGTTTTCATTTTCTTTAGTAAAATTTTGTCTATAATCAGGAACTAAATCATAAACTCCTAAGCCAATAACTTCATCGAAAGCAGCTCTTGCCTCTGCATATTCGTGATTAAACAAGTGTGCTTTCCCTAAGTATGACAATGCCGCTCCTTTGGTCGCCCTTCCTTTTTGACCAGCATCAGGACCTGAAACGTTATTATAAGATACCGGCAATAAATCTACCGCCATTTGAAAATCTGACTTTACCTGAGCCCAACCTTCTTCCTGCGTTTTTTGTTCATGATATATTTCTAAACTTGTTAATGGTAAAGGAACGTTTTTGAACATATTTACAGCATGAAATAAATACAAGCCTCTCAAAAAATAAGCCTGACCAATAATTCTATTTTTTAAATTAGCATCTTCTATTTCTATGCCTGGCACATTCTCTAATACCTGATTTGCTCTATAAATTCCTTGGTAATAAGTTTCAAAAGCCCAACCATATATCGACGCATCGGAGATACTGGTATTAAACTTCCCTACATTCGCCATAGCTGACCACGGAGAGTTACTTCTTGTTCCATCTCCTTTTAAGTCTAACAATAAAGGAGTACTTCGCATATAAGTACCATCTGTTAATAAACTCGCGTATGCCGCATTAACTCCCTTTATCGCATCAGTTTCATCTTGCCAAAAAGAATCTGCAGTTTCAAAATTTGGAGACACCTGGTCTAGATCATCATCGCTTACACAGCTTGATGCAAATAAAGAAGTAACTACAGCTATTGAATATATTATATATTTAGTTTTCATAATTTTTAAAATTTTGAGTATTAAAAGTCAACCTTTAAACCTAACGCTAATGTTCTTGGATTAGGAAACGATCCAAATTCGGTTCCTCTATTAAAAAGTCCATCACTTATAAAGTCAGGATCATACCCTTTATACTTTGTAATTACAAATAGATTTTGAGCAGAAGCAAATACTCTAGCTTTAGAAAACACCTTGGTTTCAAGAGGTATATTAAACCCTAACTCTAAACTTTGTAATTTAACAAAGTCTCCATCTTCTATAAATCTATCTGAAGCTCTATTATTTGCATTTGGATCTCCAATTACAGGTCTTGGAACATTAGTATTTGTATTCTCTGGTGACCAATAATTCAACATATCTGTATGGCTGTTACCTAAATCACCAACCATTAAAGCTTGGTAAGTTCCATTGTATATTTTATGTCCAGCAGCACCTTGGAAAAAACATGAAAAGTCAAAGTTTTTATAAGAAGCACTTAAATTTAATCCATATGTAATTTTAGGAATAACACTTCCTTTGAAGGTTCTGTCATCATCTGTAATAGACCCATCTCCATTAATATCTTTAAACTTAACATCCCCTGGGGCCGTCTGTCCTGTTTGATAGGCGTGATTGTCTATTTCTTCCTGATTTTGGAAAATTCCTTCTACTTCGTAAGCATAAATCTCTCCGGCAGATCGTCCCACTTCAGTTCTTCCAACCCCCTCTTGAATTGGAGTATCGTCGTTACCTATTTTTAATACTTTATTTTTTAAAGTTCCTAAATTGGCTGAAACGTTATAACTAAAATCTTTCTTCATATCCCCATAACTTAAGGTGAATTCCATTCCTGTATTTTGTACTGTTCCAGCATTGGTTGTTAATCTAATAGGAAAAGATCCTGATGAATAAGGAATAGGCACATCGGCTAATAAATCTGTAGATTGTTTTTTGAAGTATTCTGCTGTAAATAGCAACCTGTTATTAAACATTCCTAACTCAGCAGCAATGTTTGAAGATTCTGTATCCTCCCACTTAATATCTGGATCTACTATTTTAACAACGGTAGAACCTGGTGCTAATTCATTTCCAAAAAGATAACTCGCAAAATCATTTGTAGTTAAAGCAAATTCATATACACCGATGGTATTATTTCCTAACTGACCATAACCTCCACGTATTTTAAAAGTATTCCACCATTCGGGCAAGGTTATAACGTTATGTACTTTCCAAGCTCCAGACACCGAAAAGTAATTACCTGTATTATTTCTAGGAGCAAATTTCGAGGATTTATCTTGTCTGAAATTAAACTCCATTAAATAGGTGTCATCGAAAGAGTAATTAAAACGCCCGATATAAGATTTATACGTCTCGGTAGTCATTCTTTCAATAGCATCTCTATTATCGGCATATTGTAACTGAGCAATCTCTCCAACTTCATAACCTGTTCCTCTGGCAAGCAAGTTTGCGTAATCTGAGCGCTCTTGTAACATACCCCCTAATAAATTAAAGTTATGTTTTTCTCCAATATTAAAATCGTAGGTTAATAAATTATTGATTATTGTTCTGGTAGTATTACCTGTATTAATCTCTAATCGAGATTCTGCTTCTTCAGTAACATAATACCAACCTAAATCGCTTGGTGGGTTAAAATATCTAGTGTCCCAATTGGTGCGGTCTCCACTCACATTTAATTTATATTTTAAACCGTCTAAAATTTCATATTCTCCCCAAACATTACCCACAAAACGATTTCGTCTATTCTCGTTGGTAATTAAATTATTATAACCAATTACATTTAACGAAATCACTCTTTGTGCAATTCCATCTGTACCTCCATAGCCACCTAATCTACTTTCATCATAAACTGGCATTGTAGGAACTGCCGTTAATAAATTAATTATAGAACTTGTTCCAGCTAAATACTCATTAAAATTCTCCTTGTCTGATAATGAATACGCCACTTTAGCTCCATATTTAAATTTCCCTTTGTGTCCACTTAAATTAATGTTTGTAGAGTATCTCTCGTAAGCCTGAGGCGTTTCGAAGTAACTCGTGTTTTTAAAATAATCTAAGTTTACATTATAACTCAAGGATTCAGCACCACCGTTAAAGCTTAAACTATGATTCTCTAAAGTTCCCGTTCTAAAAGCTTCATCCTGCCAATTAGTGTCTACATCATCTATAAACAAATCGCTGTTTGGGTACGCTCCTGGAGAGGTCGGAACATTTAAACCTTGATTATTAGCATTAGTTTCAGCAGTTCTAACAAGCTCTTGGTACTGTTCTCTATTTGCTAAAGAATACCATCTGTTTTGAGCAACGTTTTGAAAACCAATAGTAGTTTTATAACTAATATCAAGTTTTCCCTGTTTTCCTTTTTTTGTTGTAATAATTACCACGCCATTAGCTCCACGAGCTCCATAAATTGCAGCAGAAGAGGCATCTTTTAAAACCTGAATTGACTCGATATCACCTGTAGCAAAGTCGTAAGGATCGTCTACAATAACACCATCGATTACAAACAGCGGATTATTATTTCTAAAAGATGTAATCCCTCTAATTTTAATATTTACAAACCCTCCTGGTTCTCCCGATGATTGCACGGTTACTCCTGGTGCTTGCCCCTGAAGCATTTTAGCCACATCGTATGTTATGGTTTTTTTGGCATCAGCAACATCTACAACACTAACCGATCCTGTTAAGTTTTCTTTCTTTTTAGTTCCATACCCTACTACCACAACTTCATCTAATGCAGCGGCATTTTCTCTTAGCATAATGGTTAAAGACGTTTTTCCTTCTAAAGAAACTTCTCTGGTAGTATAGCCTACATAAGACACCACCAATACGGCATCGGCATTAGCTACTGTTAAAGAGAATTTTCCATCAAAATCGGCCTGAGCACCAGTATTGGTTCCTTTAACAATAATATTCGCCCCTGGAAGTGGCATTCCAGCGCCATCAACAACAGACCCAGAAATTTGAATACCCTGATCGTCATCTAATTCCGTTTGCTCTTTCTTCTTAATAACAATGGTATTATTTTTCGATACTTGAAAATTTAAATTACTTGTTTCTAGACTTTCATTTAACAAATCTTGTATTTTAATATTTCCCTTTTTTAAATGAATTTTAGGGGTATCCTTAAATAAGTCCTTTGGATAAATAAAATGATAGCTGGTTTGCTCCTTAATAATTTTGAAGACCCGATCTACACTCACCACCTCGTCCTTGGTAATAAATACTTCTTCTTGAGAAAAAACGTTTACCGAATTCAAACTGAATACAGCCGTACAAAATAAGAAGATAAATGTTCTCATAATAAACAATAGCAGCCTTTTTCGCATACGCGAACGGTCCGTAATTAATTTAATTTTCATAATTTAGTTGTTGGATTAGTTAAACATTAGTTTTAATTAATTTAGTTAGGGAGAGACGAAGTTCGATACCGCTAAATGTCAAAACTTCGCTCTCTTTTTTTATTTTAAAATGATGGTCTTATCGTTTATTTGGTAATCGGAAATAATTCCGAAATTCTGGATGGTTTTAAGAATCTCAACAATATCCTGATCTTTACCTAAAACTCCAATAAATTCTTCTTTTTCAATAGATTTATTCTCGAAAATCACATCGGTATCATACCATCTGGACAGTACCGCCATAATATCTTTTAAGTTTTTATTTTCAAAACTAAAAATGCCTTCGCGCCATGAAATTTCATTATACACGTCTATTTCATACACTTTAAACTTTTTCGTTTGTAAATCAAGATTAGACTGCTGACTTGGCTTTAAAACCTCTTTTTTGTCGTCTATACCAACCTCAACTTTACCTTCAACCAAAGTCGTGTATACGTTAAATTCTTCTTTATAGGCTTTTACATTAAACTCGGTCCCTAAAACCTTTATTTCCTGATTGTTGTTATACACTTTAAATTTAGATCCCTTATTCTCAGTACTTGGAGACACATCAAAATAAGCCTCGCCATAAATTAACTCTACTTTTCGGGTATCGCCTTCAACAAAACTTACCGGATATTTTAATTGAGATTCTGAATTTAACCACACTTTAGTACCATCGGAAAGTTCTACAAAAAACTGACCGCCACGAGGAATAGTTAAATAATTGTAAGCGATTTGCGAATTTTTAGGATTTGGTTTCTTGTAAATTAAATTTTCACCATCGCTATTAGCATTCTCACTTTCAAAGGAGGTGCCTTCTCCTAATTCAACTTGCGAACCATCCTCCAGAGTTAATGTCGCCTTATCAGACCCCACTTCTATATTATTTACAATAATTTGAGGTGCGTCAACTGAAGTATAATTTTGCTTTATTAAATACCCTACAGCTAAACATGCAACCAACACCGCTACAGCAGCATAATACCGATTTAGCTTTATAACAGGCTTGGTAATTTCCTTTTTAACTAATTGCCAATCATCTTCAGTATTTATTTGATTTGCTAAGGATTCACGACGCTCAATAGCTTCTTTATTGGTTAACTCTTTTAATATATAGGCCTTATCTTCTTCTGAAAAAAGTTCTGTTTTAAGCAACTTTTTCGGTGGCTTATTATTCAATAAAGATTTTGCTGTCTTTTTTGAAAGTTTAAATATTTTATTGAAAACCGACATTTAAATATGTTTTTTTAACCTTATTATATGCTTATTTAACCATAAGACGACAAAACTTGCTTTAGGGGTTAAAAAAAAATTAACTTTTTTTAAGAAATATTAAAATATGAAGTTATAAAAGCTATATAAATTATTGATTTGCAATAAAAAAATCCTTGAAATTATCGTTGTTATAAAATGCTTATTCTAAAGCAAAAGCAATAAACAGAAAATACTCTTTAAGGATGGGTTTAAGCTTTTTGTAGGCTATTTTCTTTTGTGCTTTAACAGTATTTATTGAAATTTGAAGCTCGTTAGCAATATCCTGATTACTATAATCCTGAATACTTAACAATAGTATTTCTGCACATTTTTTAGGTAAAGTAGCAATAGCCTCATGTATTATTTTTGAAGTTTCCTGAACCACCACTTCTCGCAAGAAAAAGGGCTCTGTTTCTAATTTTTGAATGTCTAAATCGGTAAGCTTATTGGTAGCTTTATAAGTTTTGCTTTTAAGAAAATCAAGACTTTTATTTTTCACAGAAGTATACAAATACGTCTTAATGTTACTTTCATTTTTAAAGGTAATTTTTTCTTCCCATATTTTCACAAACACATCCTGTACAATATCTTTTGCTATTTCCATATCACCAATATACTTATTAGCAAACAAACACAAAGACATGTACTGATTATCAAAATACTCCTTAAATTCCTTTAAGCTAATACTATGCATTTACATAACTATTAATCCCTTATTGATACAACTTTATTAAAGTTAGCCAAGTTATATTGAAAAAATTGATTTAGGGACAAAAAAATATAAAGTGTTCTTTAAACACTTTCAAATATAAGTAAAATGCTAACTATCTATAAAATTTAAATTTCAAACATAAAAAAAACTCCAAAGAATGATCCTTGGAGTTTCGTGGAGAATACCGGATTCGAACCGGTGGCCTTTTGGCTGCCAGCCAAACGCTCTAGCCAACTGAGCTAATCCCCCGACATTTATTTTAACCCACTTAATACCAATACTGGTATCGAGCTATAAAATTCTTTTTTCAAGATAATATTTTTTTCCCAGGCTTTTACAAAAAATCCACGTTTGCGTCTTACCACACATAACATATCTGGTTGGTTCGCCTGAAAATGTTCTAACACACCTTGGTACGTTGTTGCATTTACCGTTTCCGATGTCGAATCGACCAAAGCCGATAACTCTTCGTTTACAACAAAATCCCCTTCGCCGTAAAACGGCGTTTTTACTAATAGTAAGTTTACGGCCGATTTAAATTGCTCTTTTACCGACTTTAAAGGATTTAAGACATCTTCTTTTTTAATAATCGCTGATTTCACCGCAAACAATACATTAGACAGCGGTTTGAATGTATAACCTTCAGGAACAATTAAAGCTGGTATTTGTGTTTGCTTAATAATTTTCCCCGATGTTTTTCCTAAGTACACCTCATCACTTATAGAAGTTGTTCTTGGCTCAACAATAATCAAATCGATATCTCCGACTTTACAAGCCAGCTCAAGGGTATCTATTAATTTTCCTTTAAAGGTTTTTATAACAACCTCAACATTTTTAGTATCTAATTGAGACACTAAATTGCTTAAATACGCTTTACTTTCACGCTCAATAATATCATCAACTTTAAGCATCGTTCCCGCCTTGGTATATACGTTATACACCTGGACCACGTAAAGTTTAGCCCCAAAAGCATCTGCAAAATCTACAGCATATTGTAAATTACTCAACGCATTTGATGACGACCCAACGGGAACCAAAATATTTTTCATATTGATGATTTTTGAAACTTAAATTTAAGATAATTATTGAAAAACGAGTGTAAATGTAAAACATTTTACACCATAGTAGATAAAATTATAACATTCCATTAAGACAGGTTTTAAATGCAAATAATCTAAACCATTAAAAATTACGACCTTTGCCATTCGCTTAGCTGCAAATTTATGAATCGAACCTTAAGCTTTAAACACATTAATAAATTAGCTATTCCCGCTTTAATTGCTGGAATCTCAGAACCTATTCTTTCTATTACCGATACGGCTATAGTTGGAAATATGGAGGTTAACGCCACCGAATCGCTTGCTGCGGTTGGTATTGTAGGCACATTTATTTCCATGCTCATTTGGGTTTTAGGACAAACGCGAAGCGCCATTTCTTCAATTGTTTCACAATATGTTGGCGCTAATAAAGTCGATAAAATTAAAAACCTTCCGGCACAGGCTATATTCATTATCACATCGCTAAGTATCATTATCATCATCACTACTTTTCCGTTTACAAACACCATATTCAAACTGTATAATGCTTCTGGGTTAATTTTAAATTATACTTCGGAATATTATAAAATCAGGGTTTTTGGGTTCCCGTTTACCTTATTTTCAATTGCTGTATTTGGAACGTTCAGAGGATTACAAAACACCTATTATCCCATGATTATTGCTATTATCGGGGCGTTAAGCAATATTATTTTAGATATTGTTTTGGTATTTGGTATCGAGGGCTTTCTTCCTGCTATGAATATTAAAGGTGCTGCTTGGGCGAGTCTCATTTCGCAATGTATCATGGCTATCCTTTCGGCATACTACCTTTTAAAAAAAACCGATATTCCTTTAAAATTAAGTTTCCCCTTTAATAAAGAAATCAACCGGTTCATCATCATGATTCTAAATTTGTTTGTTAGAACCCTAGCTCTTAATGCAACCCTGTATTTTGCTACGCGATTTGCAACAGGTTACGGAACTGCTTACATCGCTGCCTACACCATTGCCATTAATTTATGGTTTTTTGGAGCCTTTTTTATCGATGGGTATGCCAGTGCTGGTAATATATTATCGGGCAAACTTTATGGAGCTAAAGATTATAAAGCGCTAATTGCATTAAGCAATAAACTCATGAGATACGGTATTGTTGTTGGTATTACTTTAGCCATTATTGGAGGCATTGGCTATTTCCCGCTTGGGCGATTGTTTTCTCAGGACCCCGAAGTTCTTAACTTGTTTTACAACACCTTCTGGATAGTCCTCGTCATGCAACCAATTTGTGCACTGGCTTTTATTTTTGATGGTATGTTTAAAGGTCTCGGTATGATGAAATTTTTGAGAAACATTTTATTGTTCTCAACGTTTTTAATCTTTATCCCCATACTTTTTCTGCTAGATAGTTTCGATTATAAACTCCATGCTATTTTCTTTGCCATGACGCTTTGGATGATAGCTAGAGGCTTGCCACTAATTATATTTTTCAGAAAAAAATTCTTGACGCTATCGCAAAACCATTAAATTTGTTTTACAAGCGCATATCGAATGACTTTACTCAACACACTTTTATTTCTTCAGGTAGATATTGAAGAAAAAATAAAAAATGCCCCGGACAAAGGTTACGAAATCGGGGTGTTTATTGGTACCATGTTACCTTTTATTGTACTGGTAATTATTGCCTACGCTATATACCGTTACAACAAAAAAAAGAATCAATAACCCTCACGCTTCTGTTACAAAAAATGTAACTTTAACCTCTAATCTTAAACACCGTACATTATGGGAGGAAATACACTTTTCTTAATATTAGCCGTAGTACTCGTAATTATTTACGTTTACAATCGTAATAAAAGACGCTAATTATCGTGTTTTTAACCAGCCAGTTATACTTAAACGTTCGGTATTAACCACTTTTACTTCATGTTCTATAATCTGGCTTTCAAAAATAACCACGCGACCAGGAAACGGGTAAATCACCTTTTTAGTTTCCTGTCCGTTTTCATTTAAATACAACACCAACTCTCCTCCATTTTCAGGTAGCCAGCCATCTTCGTTTAAATAACACACCACCGATAATTTTCGGCGATCATCATTTTGAAAGGTATCGATATGGCGCTGATAAAACGTATTCTGCGGGTATACAGCATAATGAAACTCCTTATGCAAAATCCCCATAAAACAGGTTTTATTTAAATACCCGACCAAATCGTTTATCTTATTAAAAAACACCTGTTCAACAACATCTGCTTTGGCCTCGTCTATCCACAAAATCATATCACCTCGAATCGATTTTTCAATGGTTTCATTAACACGATTTCCAATGGCAGCCTTTTTAAAAGCATGGTCTTCATGCTTATCGATTAACGACTGTCTTAAAAGTTCTACTTCTTCATTAGTGAAAAAGCTTTCAACAATACTAAATTGCTGGGTTGAGATATCCGAAATAATTTGCTCGTATAACGGATTTTCAACAAAATCAATAGCTTCAAAAAGTTGACTCATAAATAACTAAGCGATAAAAACTATTAATCCTGAGTGGATAAAAGCGCGCAAATGTAAACTAAAATCCAATTGCTTTTACAAAATGAATATCTTTGTATAAAATATTTTCATTTTGATGACCTATATCCGCATAACGAAACAGTTTTCTTTCGAAACTGGACATGCCCTTTACGGGTACGACGGTAAGTGTAAAAACGTACACGGACACAGCTACAAACTATCGGTAACGGTATTTGGAAAACCTATTTCAGACAAAAATAACGTGAAATATGGTATGGTTATAGACTTTGGTGACCTTAAAAAAATTGTAAAGGAAGAGATTGTAAATGTCTTCGATCACGCTACAGTTTTTAACAAAAACACACCTCATGTCGAGCTTGCCAAAGAGCTTGAAGATCGCGGTCACAATGTGCTTTTAGTAGACTATCAACCAACCAGTGAAATGATGGTTATCGACTTTGCTAAAAAGATTATGAAACGTTTACCAGAGCATATCACCCTACACTCGTTAAAACTTCAGGAAACCGATAGTTCGTTTGCCGAGTGGTATGCTAACGATAATTTATAGGGCGTCACCCTTCACTACGTTTCGGGTCGCGCTTTACGCTGTATCTTTTTAAAAAAAGGATGCCGCTGCAATCGCTAACGCAAACCGCAAATAAATACGACATAATGAGATTTCTGCAGTCGCAGGAATTATTATATTTACAACATGCAAATTCCAGAAGGAAAAAAAATATATTTCGCCTCCGATAATCACTTAGGCGCACCAACTGCAAAAGACTCATTACCACGCGAAAAAAAATTCGTTGCCTGGTTAGATGACGTAAAGCAAGATGCTGCGGCTATTTTTCTATTAGGCGATTTATTCGACTTCTGGTTTGAGTACAAAACCGTAGTTCCTAAAGGCTTTACAAGAACTTTAGGTAAACTCGCCGAAATAACAGACTCCGGCATTCCGGTTTACTTTTTTGTTGGTAATCACGATTTGTGGATGAACGGCTATTTCGAAGAAGAGCTTAACATTCCGGTTTACCACAAACCACAGGAATTCACCTTTAACGACACTATATTTTTTATTGGTCATGGCGATGGTTTAGGTCCTGGGGACAAGGGCTATAAACGCATGAAAAAAGTGTTCACAAATCCGTTTTCAAAATGGTTATTTCGCTGGTTACACCCCGATTTAGGCGTTAAGTTAGCGCAATATATGTCGGTTAAAAACAAACTTATTTCTGGCGACGACGATGCTAAATTTCTTGGTGAAGACAACGAATGGCTGGTACAATACTGCAAACGTAAATTAGAAACCGAACACCGCGATTATTTTATTTTTGGTCACCGCCATTTACCTTTAGAAATTGATTTAAATGAGCAATCGAAATACGTTAATTTAGGTGATTGGATTTCGTATTACACCTATGGTGTTTTTGATGGAAATCAATTGGAATTAAAAGTTTTCAATCCTAAATAATTATTAAACAAACGTTCAAAACAGTACAATTTATGTTCGGTATTCTATTTGTCCTAATTGTACTTTTTGGTATTTATGCTGTTGTTTCAACACGACGAAAAAAGCCAAATCCGTTTCCTAAATCCTGGCACAATCTATTACTTCAAAATGTGCAATTTTATAAAGCTTTAAAACCAAACGAACAACAACGATTTAAAAACAGAATGATGTTGTTTTTAAGTGAGGTTTTTGTTGAATCTGTTGGTTTTCAGCTGGAAGACCTAGATAAAATTCTGGTTGCTTCAAGCGCTGTTATTCCCGTATTTTACTTTCCTGAATGGCATTATAATAATTTAAGTACCGTTTTAATTTATCCCGATCATTTTAATGAAGACTTTGGATACAAACAAACCGATAAAAAACGACAAATTGCCGGTGTAGTTGGCAACGGCCGCTTAAAAAACCAAATGATTTTATCACGAAAAGCACTTCACGAAGGATTTGATAGTAAACGTGATAATTTCAACACTGGCATCCATGAATTTATTCATTTAATAGATAATACAGACGGTATAACCGATGGTGTGCCAGAAGCCTTAATACAATATCCTTATGTTATTCCCTGGTTAAAAACCATTCATAAAGAAATGGAAGCCATAAACAACAACAGGTCTGACATTAGGCATTATGGTGGTACCAACGAAGCTGAATTTTTAGCTGTTGCTTCAGAATACTTCTTTGAACAACCTGAACGTATGAAAGTAAAGCATCCCGATTTGTATCAAATGCTAAAAAGGTGTTTCCACAGTAAACAAATAAATTAAGAGGTTATTTAATATCCCTTAACTTAAGTTGTAAAGATACATTGCCTTGCCACTCGTTTTCATCAACCGAATACACGGCATCAAAAGGTGCCTGACTTGAAATGATATCCATTTTATCGCCCAAGCCAAAACCAATACCAACCATTGGATTAGAATCGGATTGTTTTACGGTAACACGCAAATGTGTTTGATCGGCTCCAACACGTTTTCCCCAACCCGTATCCATTAGATTTTTAGTCATAAAAACCGGTGTCATATTACTTGGCCCAAATGGCGCAAACTGCTTTAATATTCTATAAAATTTAGGTGTGATATCGTTTAAATTAATTTGGGAATCTATCCTAATTTCAGGAACCAACAGACTTCTGTCTATGGTTTTAGTCACCTCATCTTCAAAAGCTTGCTTAAAGGCTTCGTAGTTCTCTTTTTTAAGGGTTAATCCAGCGGCGTATTTATGTCCTCCAAATTGTTCAATATGTTCGCTACAGGCTTCTAAAGCATTATACACATCGAAGCCTACAACAGAGCGCGCAGATGCGGCTAGTTTATCACCACTTTTAGTAAACACCAATGTTGGACGATAATACGTTTCGGTTAAACGCGAAGCTACAATACCAATAACTCCTTTGTGCCAGCTTTCATGGTATACCACCGAGGTGATTCGGTCTTCTTCCTTGTTTTCTTTAATTTGCTCTAAAGCCTCTTCTGTAATGCGCCTATCGGTTTCACGTCTGTCTTCATTGTAAGCATTAATTTCTTCGGCATATTTGGTAGCCAAATCTTCATCTTCTTCTGCTAATAAGGTCACCGCATAATTACCGTGTTTCATACGTCCGGCAGCATTAATTCGAGGAGCTACGGTAAAGACGACATCAGTAATAGTCAATTCGTTTTTCTTATTCACCTGATTGAGCAACGCCTTAATTCCCGGACGCGGAAACCCATTAATCACTCTCAATCCGTAAAAAGCAAGAATCCTGTTTTCTCCCGTAATCGGAACAATATCAGCCCCAATAGCTGTCGCTACCAAATCTAAATACCCGACTAAATCTTTAATGGTTTTTCCTTCCCGTTCGGATAAAGCCTGAATGAGTTTAAAACCAACACCGCAACCACATAACTCTTTATACGGATACTCACAATCATTACGTTTTGGATCTAAAACAGCAATGGCTTCCGGAATGGTATCGCCAGGCCTGTGATGGTCGCAAATAATAAAATCGATGCCCTTTTCTTTTGCGTAAGCCACTTTATCAATCGCTTTAATACCACAGTCTAAAGCGACAATAAGCGTAAAATCGTTATCGCTGGCAAAATCGATACCTTTAAAGGAAACGCCGTAACCTTCATCATAACGATCGGGAATATAAGTGGCCACCAAATCACTTCGCGTTTTAAGATATAAACTCATCAAGGCTACCGAGGTTGTTCCATCAACATCATAATCGCCATACACCAGAATATTTTCGTTATTAGCAAAGGCCTGTTCTATTCGAGCAACAGCTTTATCCATATCTTTCATTAAATATGGATTATGCAATTGGTTTAAATCGGGGCGAAAAAAGGCTTTCGCTTCATCAAACGTTTCAATACCACGCTGCAATAACAACGTGGCGGTTATATCATCTACTTGTAAAGCTTCCTTTAAAGATGCTAGTTTATCGGCTTCTGGCTTTGGCTTAATCGTCCAGCGCATGTATTTCTTTTATTCTTTTAAACGTATTCTGTTTTTATACACTTCCTTCTCATTCACATACACCTTAATATAATAACGTTTCGCAGGTAAATATGACAAATCGTAGGACAGTGATCCTTTACTGAAGTTTTTATATGAATGGCTTTCTACAACATCAGATTCATTCTCCTGATCCACAAGAAGCACTTTCACTTCCGATGGCGTATTGCAGAAGTAATCCAAAGTGATAGGTCCTTGAGTACGCGCAGGAAACACCCCTACTGAAGGTTCATTATCCAATTCGTAAGACATATCAGTCTGAACAGAGAAATAATAATTAATACCACTACCAAAATCGGAGGCAAATTGCTTAATGGCTTTACCGTTGGCATCTAATAATTTAACTTCACCACGACCGTCTTTAGCTTTATACCAAAATTCCAATCCATCACCTTCAGTATCATCAAATTTAAAATTATAGTTCCCCGGCTTTAAGGCAATCGTATCTTGAATTACTGTACTTGGTTTCACATTAATGCTATCTTTTGTAAAAACGACATCTCCAAAACTGTTTTGAATGCTATACGTATTTTGCCAAGGTTTGTTGTTGCTTTTATAACGAACCACTATAGTGTCTGGAAAAATATCCGGACGTTCGTAATCTGATTCTAATGCATTATCAGCTTTAAAAGCATCACGTTTACCATTTGGTTTTGACAATTCTACATGAAATTTGGCATATTTCTGTTTACTGAACACTTCTGTTGGCAAAGTAATCGCCGCTTCATCTCCAAAATTAATATGTCCTGTCCACTCATATTTTTTCGGTTTTTCACCTTCTATAAAATACTGAATGGTCATTTTCTTTAACGGGTTACTCCCATTATTTTTCACCTGAATAACCGGAAATCCTCCAAACGGATTTTTTCGACTATGAATTAATCGTTTAGACGGCTGCACAATATCAACAAGTGTGACATCATTTTTTGCATTTGGTGCTTCATACTCTACTACGACAGCCGATAGCAATTCGTTGGCGCTTGGTTTTTCGGTTTCATATGCTTCCATATTTATATCAACGGTATATGGTTTTCCTGCTTCGGTATTTAGCATCATCTCATCGGGTTGTAGTAAATATCCCGGACACCAATTGGCACGATCGAAAATCCATGTTCCTGCCTGTGGAAATAACGGATTATCGCCACATTCCATCCATAAATCTTTATGATCTATAACCTTACCATTAAATACAATGTCGCGGTACTTACTGCAAAACTCACCACAACCATTAGCATCCATACCATGACCAGTTTGAAGTATTTTCATTTTAGAAAACCCAGCATTAGCATGTGCACTGAATGTTACCGGCACCAAATAATTTTCAATAGGATCGTCTTTATAACCATATTTGAAATTTCCATCGTATACTTTATGAATCGCTAACAGATTGGCCACTGGTGTTCCGTAAATAATTTCAAAATCTACAGTGACTTTCCAACCACGGGTTTTATTGTCTTCATAACCCGTGTGGATATAATCAATTTCAACCTCATCTCTTAAAATTAAACTGAAATCAGTAACATCTACACGCCATTCAAAACCCCAGTCTTTTTGAAAAAACCCACCATAAGGTGTTAGCATTCTTGCTATTTCGTAAACCGTGGTATCATTTTTTTGACGTGCTTTAATATGATCGACATAATCCCAGTCGGCACAACGCATTTTGTCTGGACACTCGAATTTTAAATTTAAAATAATGCTTCGAATGTCTTCTGAAGCTTTTGGGAATACCGCAGTGCGTTTATAACTATTGGTTCCTTTAGATGGATCGGTTACTATCGTTTCTTCATCATGAGATATAACGTGGGTTTGCTCCTGTGACTGGCCTAAAAAGCCAATAAAAACAATACAGAAAAAGAGTTTAATAGTATTCAATGGTGGTAATTTTAGTTGTTAAAAAACGTGTTGACTTGTACATCGGCAAATTGGCGAAACATTTCCATAACACCACAATATTTTTCAACCGATAAGTCTACCGCTCTTTGCAACTTTTTCTCATCTAAATTATCACCAAAAAAATGAAAATTCATCTCTACCTTATCGTAATATTTTGGGTGTTCTTCCGTTAAATTTGCGTTGATTTCAATTTTAAAATTGGCCACCTCAAGTTTCATCTTTTTAATTAAAGCAGCGACATCTAAACCTGAACAACCTGCCAATCCAGATAACATCAAAGCCTTAGGACGGTAACCTTCTCCATTACCATCGTTTTCAGGACCTGCATCAATAAACAAATTGTGTCCAGACGGATTTGTACTCTCGAATTTCATGTTTCCAAGCCAGGTTGTAGTAATATGATTTGTCATAGTTTGTGAAATATTTTTTGTTACTTGTAGATATCAAAAATACTACTAAAAAATAAATTTATGCCTTTAGTTTCGCCTTTATCTGCCAATCACGATTCGGAAACCAGACAACTGGCTGAGTTCTTTAATGAAACGCTTGGCTTTTGCCCAAACTCGGTTTTAACGATGCAACATCGCCCTGAAATAAGCCAGGCGTTTATCAACCTGAATAAAGCAGTTATGGCAAATAAAGGACGTCTCACATCGGCTCTTAAACGCATGATTGCCTGGGTTAGCAGCAATGCCGCAGGTTGCAGATATTGTCAGGCACATGCCATTCGGGCTGCCGAACGCTATGGTGCCGAGCAAGAACAACTGGATAATATTTGGGAGTACCGTACTCATCCTGCTTTTAGTGAAGCCGAACGGGCGGCTTTAGATTTTAGTTTAGCAGCATCACAAATTCCGAATGCCGTAGACGATGCTATTAAAACCCGATTATATGAATATTGGAATGAAGGTGAAATTGTTGAAATGTTAGGTGTTATTTCTCTGTTTGGTTATTTAAACCGTTGGAATGATAGTATGTCCACAACCATTGAGAGCGGTGCCATTGAAAGCGGCACACACTATTTAGGTAAACACGGTTGGAATCAGGGAAAACACGTATAAAGCATCGCAACTTCATTTACATGAAAACACCATACTACACATTAAAATTAATAACATTACTTATTCTTAGCTCATTGACTAATTGCAAAAACACCCCATCTGAATCAGATTTTAAACTTATTGGAAGAAGTGATTATTACGTTGATGCTTATGACGGAATTTCCTACTATAGAAATAGCGAAACACATGAGTTTCTGGACGGCTATTTTGTTGTTGGCAATAAAATATCGAAATGGGAAGAATTTAATACTATAAAAGGCATACTGAACGGAGAAAACATCGTTTTCCATAATAATGGTAATATATTTTCTAAAACGGAATACAAGAACGGAAGGCGCCACGGAGAAGAACGTCTCTATTCCCCTTCTGGAAACTTAACAACCCTAAACCACTACAGAAACGATGTAAAATATGGTAAATCTTATTTATACTTTGAAAACGGAGACATTCAAACTGAACTTAAAATAAAAAACGGAAATGTTATAGAGTCTATAACTTATAACAGTATTGGGGAAATGGTAGCGCAGATGTTTATTGAAGATGGCAAAAAAATAACACAACATCTAAAAAATGGCATTCTTTTCTCCGAACAAATATCATCAACCTACGACAATTTTGAAGCGACTAAACTTTATAATGAAGATGGCTCGTTGAAACTATTTATACAAATGAAGACACAAGGTGACGAAGCCTTTATTATTGAAAGAGACGAAAATGGTAAAGAACTAAAACGTATTAATGTTAAAGAGAATCCACAAGAGGTTATGAAATACCAAATGCTTTTTAGAGAACTTTAAAGTATATTCTGAACATGATCTCGAAGCACTGGCACTACCTCGGCTTCAAACCACGGATTTTTGGTTAACCAAAACCGATTTCGTGGTGACGGATGTGGTAAGGGTAAATATTTTGGCAGATATTCGCTATAGTTTTTTACCGTTTCGGTTAAGGTTTTCTTGACTTGATTTTTCAAATAATAATTTTGAGCATACATACCGATGAGCAGTACTAACTCAACTTGTTTCAAATGATCAAATACAGGTTGATGCCACTGCGGGGCACATTCGGGTCGTGGAGGCAAATCACCGGTTTTTCCTTTTCCGGGATAACAAAACCCCATTGGTATAATAGCAAACTTCTTTGCATCATAAAACACTTCTGGAGTCACACCCAACCAGCTTCGTAATTGTTTACCACTGGCATCATCCCAAGGAACGCCTGATTCATGTACTTTGGTTCCTGGCGCCTGACCTACAATAACAATTTTAGACTCCGGGTGTGCTACCACAACCGGTCTTGGCCCTAAGGGTAAAACATCTTTACAGATCGTGCATTGTTTTATATTTTGTAAAACCTCTTGCATTTATAATAAATAATTAAAACAAAAAAACGCTTTAGCATCACTAAGACACTAAAACGTTTTAAATATATAAAATTTTAAAACCTTTTATTTCGCTGTTAAAGGCTCGCCTTCGAAAGATAAACCTTCAAAACCGGTTTTCATAAAGTTTCTAATATTTTGGTGCCCTGTGCCTTCTGGATCGTTTAATACCTCTTCTGAATAGAATTTACCAAAGCAAGCTAAGGTTTCTTCTTTTGTAAACCCCTGTTGCTTTGCAAAAGCAAATAATTTACAAGACCCTGAATTTTGCCCGGCTTCATTTTGCAATTCTCCATTTTTGAATGCGGTTGGTGTAAATTCAAAATTAGCTTCAATGGTTGCCATAGTATCATTAAACGCCACTGTTTCAGGTGTTGTTTGTAATTTAGCTTTAAACGTTTCTAATGTCATTTTTCTTTATTCTTAATTCAATTTATTTTCCTTTTCCTGCAACTACAACTACAATTTCACCTTTTGGTGGTTTGTTGGTGTAATGCTCTAAAACCTCTTTTGCGGTTCCACGAACGGTTTCTTCATATAACTTAGTAAGCTCACGAGATACAGACACCTGTCTGTCCTCACCAAAATACTCACAAAAATGCCCTAAAGTTTTCACCAGTTTATGCGGACTTTCGTAAAAAATCATGGTTCGGGTTTCTTCGGCAAGCAATAAAAATCGCGTCTGACGTCCTTTCTTTACAGGCAAAAACCCTTCGAATACAAACTTATCGTTTGGCATTCCTGAATTCACCAAAGCAGGTACAAAGGCTGTGGCACCAGGTAAACATTCCACATCAATATTGTGTTCTATACAGGCACGGGTTAATAAAAATCCGGGGTCGGAAATAGCAGGTGTACCGGCATCACTAATTAAAGCCACCGAAGTACCACTTTTTAATTTCTCGATAATAGTTTCAACGGTTTTATGCTCGTTATGCATATGATGCGACTGCATATGGGTTGAAATTTCGAAGTGTTTTAATAGTTTGCCTGAAGTTCTGGTATCTTCAGCTAATATTAAATCGACCTCCTTTAAAACTTCAATCGCTCTAAAGGTCATGTCTTTTAAATTCCCAATGGGTGTTGGTACTATGTAAAGTTTACTCATTAATTAAATTTACCTTCAATAATCTCCATAAATCGTGCCTCATACTCTTCTTTGTTAGCCCAACCCTGATGGTCTGGCTTTACCATGGTTTCTATAAACTCCTTAGCTTCGGCAAAAGACCCAATAGTATTGATTTGTGAAATGACACGATCGTAATCGGCGCCATTACCTTCAAACAGATGTTTTATAAATGCCAACTTATCGTTCAACCCTATGGCTAAGCCTCCATTTTTAAGCTTATCGTTTAACGATTTCTTATCGTTAGATTGACCATTCTGTTCTTTAGGAACGGGGTCAAAAATAGGCATATCTTTATAATCTGCGGTAAGATCTTCCAAATCGTTTTTATGGTATTCTGTTTTTGGCAAAATATCCTCCACGGTTTGTTTAGGCTCCTGAGCTATATCTGGCATAAATGCCACCATATTTTTTATCTTTTCAATGGCAGGTTCCATAATGCCATCATCTTCCTTTTCATCAAGGTTAACAAATAACCTATCGTCTATTTCGCGATTATCGCTAATCTTATCGTTATAAGATGAATCAATTACACCATAAAAAGAAGCATCTTCACCTATAACAGGCATTTCACCATCAAAATGTTCATACGAAAACTTTAACACCGATAACTTTTCAAGAAGAAGTGTTGCTTCGGCATGCATTTTAAGTACATCTTCCTTTCCTTTTAGTTTTAAAATTCTATGTGCAATACTGACCAACTCAGATTCTAGTTTCTTCTTCATAGCTACAATATTAAAATTAATGTGATTAAGGTTTTTGATTTTTAATAAATTTAGTTCACCTTTATACAAACATATAATCGCTTTATTTTAGTGTTAAATTTACGAAATGTTTCTTGAAAATACAGTAAATCATAAAGAACAATTTGGATGGATAGAAGTGATCTGTGGATCAATGTTTTCCGGTAAAACCGAAGAACTCATCCGCCGATTAAAGCGTGCCCAGTTTGCAAGACAAAAAGTCGAAATTTTTAAACCGGCCATCGATACGCGATACAATGATGAAATGGTAGTCTCGCATGACGATAATGAAATTCGATCGACACCTGTTCCTGCGGCTGCAAATATTCCTATTCTTGCCGACGGCTGCGATGTTGTAGGTATTGATGAAGCACAATTTTTCGATGATGAAATAGTACGTATTTGTAACGATTTAGCCAACAAAGGGGTTCGTGTTATTGTCGCTGGTCTGGATATGGACTTTAAAGGCAATCCTTTTGGCCCCATGCCAAACCTTATGGCTACAGCCGAATATGTTACCAAAGTACACGCCGTTTGCACCCGAACAGGAAATTTAGCCCAATACAGTTATAGAAAATCTACCAACGACAGCCTGGTACTTTTAGGTGAAACCGACGAGTACGAACCATTAAGCCGTGCTGCTTATTACAAGGCTACCATGCGCGATAAAGTGCGAAATATTAAGGTAAACGATGTTGAACAACTTACTCCCAAACCCAAAGATACCGATAACAATGCCTAAAGCGGAAGAGACCATTTTAGAAGTCGATTTAAAAGCGCTGGAACACAACTTAAATCATTTAAAGTCAAGAATACCAAAACACACCAAATTCTTGGCTGTGGTAAAAGCTTTTGCTTATGGTAGCGATGCCTGTGAAATTGCCAAACACCTGGAAAGCTTAAATGTCGATTACTTTGCTGTAGCTTATACCAATGAAGGCGTTCAACTTCGTGAAGAAGGCATTACCAAACCCATTTTGGTATTGCACCCGCAAACGGTAAGCTTTACAACATTAATAAAACACCAACTGGAACCTAATTTATACAGTCCTAAAATTTTAGAGGAATTTATAGAAGTGGCTTCTGCTTTAAACTATAATAACTATCCGATACATGTTAAGTTTAACACCGGATTAAACCGATTAGGATTTGCTGAACATCAAGTGGATTATTTAGCTGAAACCTTAAAATCGACTGAGGCTATTCATTTAACATCTATTTTTTCACATTTAGCAGCCAGTGAAGATTTAAACGAACGTGAATTCACTTTAAATCAAATCAATAGCTTTAAACGTATTGCTGAAACCTTGACAAAAGCTATCGGGTTTAAACCCATAATGCATATGTGTAATACGTCGGGAATATTAAATTACCCGGAGGCGCATTTCGATATGGTAAGAAGTGGCATCGGACTTTACGGCTATGGAAATTCTGAAAAGGAAAATAAAAACTTTAAGCCTATTAGCACTTTAAAAACCGTTATTTCTCAAATTCACGATATTGAGCCAGGAGAATCGGTAGGCTATAATAGAGCTTTCACCAGTAAAATTCCTGTTAGAACCGCCACCTTACCTTTGGGTCACGCCGATGGTATTGGCAGACAGTACGGCAATGGTAAAGGCTACGCCATTATCAATGGTAAAAAAGCCCCTATTGTTGGTAATGTGTGTATGGATATGATTATGGTTAATGTTACCGATATAGCTTGTAAAGAAGGAGATGAAGCTATCTTGTTTGATGCTAATACAACTGCCGAAGATTTTGCCGAAACTGCAAACACCATTTCCTACGAATTGTTAACCTCTGTTTCTCAACGTGTAAAACGTGTTTTTTTGAAATAAATCGTTTACATCTTTTAAAGATTTTAACTACTTTAGTAACTCACTAACTATAAAATAACTTCATATGTTAAAAGAGTTTAAAGAATTTGCCATGAAAGGCAACCTAGTCGACATTGCTGTCGGTTTTGTAATGGGTGCTGCATTTAAAGAAGTAGTTACGTCGTTTACCGGTGGTATTGTTTCGCCGTTAATTGGTCTAATCTTCAATGCAGACTTCAAAGATTTAAAATGGGTCATCTCAGAAGGCGTGGCCAATGCCGATGGCGTTATAGAAGGTGAAGTATCAGTACTTTGGGGAGCATTCCTAACCAATGTTATCGACTTCATTATTGTAGCTTTTGTAATGTTCTTAATTGTAAAAGGCGTAAACAAAATGAAGAAGAAAGAAGAACCTGCTCCAGAGCCTCCAAAAGGTCCGTCACAAGAAGATTTATTAGCAGAAATAAGAGATTTGCTTAAAAAATAACTACATGTTAAATAAATAACAAAGTGTTATTTGTTGTTAAAAAGCCTTGGTTTTAAAGAATCTAAGGCTTTTTTTTATTTTTAAAATGGAATTAATAGTTAGTTTTGTCACTCGAAAAATTTAAGTACAAGATTTAAACTATTATAAAAGATGAAAGTAGCTGTTGTTGGTGCCACTGGTATGGTTGGCGAAGTGATGCTAAAAGTATTAGAAGAACGTAACTTCCCTGTTACAGAATTATTATTAGTCGCTTCAGAGCGTTCTGTAGGAAAGAAAATAGCATTTAAAGGCGAAGAATTAACCGTTATTGGTTTAGCTGATGCCGTTGCTGCAAAACCGCAAATCGCTATCTTTTCAGCAGGTGGAGACACTTCATTAGAATGGGCTCCCAAATTTGCTGAAGCAGGCACTACTGTGGTAGATAACTCTTCTGCCTGGAGAATGGATCCATCAAAAAAATTAATCGTTCCTGAAATTAACGCTGATGAGTTAACCAAAGACGATAAAATTATTGCGAACCCTAACTGTTCTACCATTCAAATGGTATTAGCTTTATCGAAACTTCACGAAGCTTATAAAATGAAACGTATCGTTGTTTCAACTTACCAATCGGTTTCTGGTACTGGGGTTAAAGCAGTACAACAATTAGAAAATGAGATTGCTGGAGTTGAAGGTGAAATGGCGTATCCTTACCCAATTGGTAGAAATGCATTGCCACACTGTGATGTATTTATGGAAAATGGCTATACTAAAGAAGAAATGAAATTAGCTAAAGAACCACAAAAAATCTTTAGTGACAGTTCTTTCGCTGTAACTGCAACTGCCGTTCGTATTCCTACGGCTGGTGGGCACAGTGAATCTGTAAACGTACAGTTTGAGAATAATTTCACCTTAGCTGAAGTAAGACAGTTAATCACCGAAACACCTGGTGTAGTTTTACAAGATAATACAGCTACAAACACGTACCCAATGCCAATTTTAGCACACGATAAAGATGAGGTTTTTGTTGGTCGTTTAAGACGCGATGAATCTCAACCAAACACATTAAACATGTGGATTGTTGCCGATAACTTACGTAAAGGTGCTGCAACAAACACAATTCAAATTGCTGAATACTTAGTTGAAAACAACCTGGTATAACAGTATAACCAGATATTATATTAAGCTCCTGTAATTCTACAGGAGCTTTTTATTTTAAATTAACTTGTAGGCATTTATTACAAAACATTATTATCTTACATTTATGTAAAATTAAAAATGTTCTTGATGACTGAATTCGAATTAGATAAACAAACAAAAAAAGACTTAGGGATTTTTTCTAATAGTAGAAATACTAATTCGATTTTAAGTTTTTATGATGAAACTAAAACACTTGGCGGAAAGAATTTTTTAATTGACCTTATGAATAATCCCATTGCGGATATCAATAAGTTGAATCAAAGAACCGAACTAATTAAGTTCTTAGCAGATACAGATTTTGATTTAAAACTTAATTATAGTCAATTAGACTATATTGAGCACTATAAAAGATTAGGCATCGCTCCTTTACCAAACACTCGCTTAGATGCTCTTTTTCAGGATTTATCTTATCGTATCAAACCAACAAATGACTACTATATAATAAAAACAGGAATTCAACATTTAATAAATTTATTAGTTGAACTCAAAGTGAAAATGGTTTCATTAAATAAAAATAACTTACCTAATGAACTCAATTCTTACCAAGAATACATTTTAGAGATAATAAACAATCATGACTTTAAACCAATATACAACAAAAGCACCATAAAAAAACCCTTAAAAACAAATAAGTTAGATAATCTATTCCGTAAAAAATATAAAAATGAAATAAGTAAAATTATAGAAATTGTTTATTCCTTAGACGCCTTCGTTTCAATTGCTAAAATTTCAAAACTAAAAAATTTAGCTTTTCCAACTTATTCAAATTCAAAAGTTTCCTGTCTATACGTTGAAGATCTTTATCACCCTTTATTAGAAAAAGCAATCCCTAATACAATTAACATTAAAAGCCCAACAAACTTATGCTTTTTAACAGGTCCTAATATGGCAGGTAAATCAACATTTCTAAAGTCAGTTGGCTTATCTATTTATTTAGCTCATATAGGTTTTCCTATTCCCGCAACAAAAATGACAACCTCAATTTATAATGGAATTATTACAACCATAAACTTATCAGATGATATAAATTTAGGACATAGTCATTTTTATAGCGAGGTCAACCGTATTAAAGAAACACTCATAAAAATCAAACAGAAAAAAAACTTGTTTATAATATTTGATGAATTGTTTAGAGGAACTAACGTTAAAGATGCTTTTGATGGCTCTTTATTAATAACAAAATCCTTTGCCAACATCTCCGAAAGTACTTTTTTTATCTCTACACACGTTACTGAAGTCGCCGAAAAACTCATCAACAATAAAAACATTAAATTCAAATATTTTGATTCCGAACTAAATAATGATATACCAAATTATAATTATAAATTAAAAAACGGAATATCCAATGAAAGATTAGGCATGCATATTCTCAAAAAAGAAAAAATTATGGAACTTTTAGAGACCTTAACAAACAACTAATTTAAAGTCACTTAAATAACAATTACGATAGACCAACTATTATATTATTAATCCTGATTGATAAAATATAGCTCTTCTGCTGAAGACGCCTTCTTTAAAATGGTTTGAAAAATATATTCACATACCATTTTCTCTCCCGGTAAATTAATGAATTCTAAAGTATCTTCAGGAGTATGATATTGCGGATGTCCGCCGGTATGCATTCCTAAAACAGAAATCCCTTTTTTATAAAACGACACGTGATCTGAGCCACCTACACCACCGGCATGCACTCCCGGATTTAAGCCTAACGAAACGCCCAGGTCTTTCATAAAATCGACACCTCCAGGAAAGGTTCCTGCGCCTCCCATATACACTTGTTTTTTATCATTCAACCTTCCAACCATATCCATATTAATCATCAACTTAATATTTTCGAGTGGCACTAACGGATGTTCTGTAAAATATTTACTTCCTAATAATCCTTGCTCTTCAGCACCAAAGGCAATAAAAATAACACTGCGCTTTAATTCATCTTTATGGGCCGCCAGTTTTTCAGATATCTCCAATAAAGCGGCTGTACCGCTGGCATTATCATCAGCACCAAAATGAATGGCATTCTTTTTATCTGATTTCGACGATGGTCCACCCAATCCTAAATGATCGTAATGGGCACCCAATACAATATATTCATTCTTTAATTCAGGATCATTACCTTCAATAAAACCAATAACATTACAGGTAGACGCCAGTGGCTTCTCTGGCTCTCCTTCGGCTACACGTAACTTAGCTTCAAAAGGTTGCTTATATCCTGTTTCGAAAGCCTGTATGCCCGAAGATTTAAAATCTTTTATAATGTACTTCACTACTCGTTTGTTGGCCTTTGTCCCTGGATAACGTCCGCCATTTTTCTCTAAGGTTAAAAATTTAATATGGCTTTCAATTTCCTTTTCAGTGACCTCATCCTGAGCAAACACCGATAACGAACCGGCTGAAACTAATAACGCTAATAAGAATTTATTCATCTGCTAATATATTATTGAAATTTAGTTGTTAGATAAAATGCCCAAATTAACATATCAATTGATATTAAACATTTTGATAATGGCATTTCATAAAACAATTGTAATTAAAAATAAAGTAAGGGTTTTAAAAACGAAAATATAAACTTTTAAGACGAACAACGTAAACCAGGGTATTTTCGTTATTTTTAGTTGTTTTTTCAAAACGATTTTTCAATATTTAGCAAAGTAAACCCTCGAGAATTATAGCCTGTGAAATACCCGAAAACAAAAACTGTTGATGTTGTAGATACTTATTTTGATGTTGAAGTAAAAGATCCGTATCGTTGGTTAGAAGACGATAGAAGTTCTGAAACAGAAGCCTGGGTAAAAGCACAAAATAAAACAACTTTTGATTACCTTGAGAAAATTCCTTTCCGAAATATCTTAAAAAATAGATTATCGCATTTATGGAATTACGAAAAAATTGGTGCGCCTTATACCGAGGGGGATTACACGTATTTCTCAAAAAATAATGGTTTACAAAACCAAAGTGTCGTTTACAGAAAAAAGGGAGATGAACAACCTGAAATCTTCCTCGATCCGAATACGTTTTCAAAAGACGGTACCATTTCTTTAGACGAATTAAGTTTTTCAAAAAGTGGTAAACTTGTAGCCTATTCTATTTCTGAAGGTGGTAGTGACTGGCGCAAAGTCAAGGTTCTAGATGCTGAAACTAAAGGTCTTTTAGAAGCTCCATTGGTAAATATAAAATTCAGCGCCATTTCCTGGTACAAAGACGAAGGCTTTTATTATTCAAGTTACGATAAGCCTGAGGGCAGTGAGCTTTCAGCAAAAACGGATCAACATAAAGTATACTATCACAAATTAGGAACTTCTCAAAAGGAAGATATCCTTATTTACGGTGGAACAAAAGAGCAAAAGCATCGCTATATCAATGCGCATGTCACTCGAGACAACCAATATTTAATTATTATTCCAAGAATATCAACATCTGGAAACAAACTTTTAATTAAAGATTTAAATGTTCCTGACGGCGATTTCATTACCATTTTAGATGAAGATTACAGTGATACTTTTGTGATACATAATGAAGGTTCAACACTATTTTTAGTCACTAATTTAGATGCACCAAACCGACGTATCGTAAAAGTAGATGCTTCAAACCCAACTCCGGAATATTGGGAAGATTTTATTCCTGAAACAGAGCACGTACTCACCCCGACAAAAGGTAGCGGTTATTTGTTTACACATTATATGATTGACGCCATTTCTCAGGTTAAACAGTACGATTGGTCAGGAAAACACATTAGAGATATCGAACTACCAGGGTTAGGCACTGCCAGTGGGTTTTCAGGTAAAAAAGAAGCCTCTAAATTATATTTTAGTTTTACGAATTATAAAACACCTACTAGTATTTTTGAATTGAATCCCGAAACAGGAAATACCAAAACCTATTGGCAGCCTGCTATAGATTTTAATCCGGAAAACTACGAGAGTAAACAGGTTTTTTATACCTCAAAAGATGGTACAAAAGTCCCCATGCTCATTACCTATAAAAAGAATATTCAACTTACCGGAAAAAACCCGACTATTCTTTATGGTTATGGCGGATTCAACATTAGTTTAACTCCTGCTTTTAGCATCACAAACACTATTTGGCTGGAACAAGGTGGCATTTTAGCTGTGCCCAATATACGTGGTGGTGGAGAATACGGTCGTGCATGGCACGATGCGGGCACTCAACTACAAAAACAAAATGTATTTGATGATTTTATCGCTGCCGCTGAATATCTTATCGACAATCAATATACAACCTCTGAATATCTGGCACTACGAGGAGGATCTAATGGAGGGCTCTTAGTTGGTGCAGTTATAACTCAGCGTCCTGATTTGGCCAAAGTAGCTTTACCTGCCGTTGGTGTTTTAGACATGTTGCGTTATCATACCTTTACCGCAGGTGCGGGATGGGCCTACGATTACGGAACTGCCGAAGACAACAAAGTCATGTTCCAATACTTAAAAAACTATTCGCCATTACACAATGTAAAACAGGATGTTGAATATCCTGCAACTTTAATTACTACAGGCGACCACGACGATCGTGTGGTGCCTGCCCACAGTTTTAAATTTGCGGCTGAATTACAATGTAAACAGTCAGGAATAAACCCAACACTTATTCGTATTGAAACCAATGCTGGCCATGGTGCCGGAACCCCTATAAGCAAAACTATAGACGAATATGCCGATATTTTTGGTTTTACGCTTTACAATATGGGTTTTAAAATTCTTCCCAATTCGATTGAAGAAAATTTAGAAGATGTAAGCACATTATAAACCCCAAACCCTTTCTTTTCAAACATTTTTTAACCTACTTTTACAATATGTTACAGATAAAAAACCTGTCGTTTCGCTATAAGAAACAGGCTATTTTAGATAATATTTCTTTTTCCGCCAAACCAGGAGAACACATCTCAATTATTGGTGAAAGTGGCTCTGGAAAAAGCACACTTTTAAAATTACTTTACGGCTATTACGATTTACCTGAAGGTGAAATTTTCTGGAAGGACAATCAAATTCTGGGTCCGGATTATAATTTGGTTGTTGGCTATGATTTTATGAAATACGTGGCGCAGGAATTCGACTTAATGCCTTACATTTCTGTTTCTGAAAATATAGGCGCTTTCTTATCTAATTTTTATCCTGAAGAAAAACAGGACCGCATTAATGAACTTCTTAAAGTAGTAGAATTAGAACCCTATGCAAATGTAAAAGTGAAAGAATTAAGTGGCGGACAAAAACAACGTGTAGCCATTGCCAGAGCTATAGCAAAGGAGCCCGAAATTTTATTGTTAGATGAGCCCTTTAGTCATATAGATAACTTTAAAAAACAATCGCTAAGACGTAGCCTTTTTAAATATTTAAAAGATCATCAAATTACTTGTATTGTTGCGACCCATGATAAAGATGATGTGCTATCTTTTTCAGATGAGATTATTGTGTTACACGATGCGAAAATTATGGCTCAAGACACACCACAAAGCCTATTCAATAATCCGAAAAACAAATTAATAGCTGCTTTTTTTGGAGAGTATAATGAAATTGAAAATCATGGTATTGTATACGCACACCAATTACAAGTCAGTGAAAAAGGGACTTTAAAAGCAACTGTAAAACAAGCTTATTACAGAGGAACTTCGTATTTGATAGAAGCCGATTTAAATGGAAATTCCATACTGTTTGAACACAAACATGCTTTGAGTAATGATGAAGAGATCCTTTTATCTGTCTTAAAATAAGTCTACAGAATATTGAGGATGGTAAACCCATTTCCTCTAAAGTTAATATCATCATGTACAGCTTTTCCCAATAGTAATTGACCTATTGGTGTACTTGGTGATATGGCATAAAACACATCTTCATCAACTTTTAGCTCACCTAAGCTAACAGCTATAAAATAATTAGCTTGAGAAGTAAAAACAACACTTCCTAAGCTCACTTTAGTGGCTGAAGCTTTAATATCAATCTTAGAAAGCACCTGCTTAATTTTATTGATTTCTGCTAATTGCTGTCCGGCTTTTTCACGTTCTAATTGAAGCATGGCTCTTCCCGTTTCATGTTTATCGCCTGCCGTACTTTTTGTTTCCGATGTTAACGATTCCTGAATTTGAGCAATTTGTTGTTTTACCACGTCTAAACGTTTAGACACTAAAATCTCACACTGGTTGTAAAGCGCCTGTTTTATTTCTATACTATTTTTTGTCATAGGAAAACGGACCATAAAAATGCATTTGTTTAACAATCCAAGCTTTTCTCCCCTGAATATAAGCCGATGCTGGATTAGCCTTATATCGTTGTGGACTTGGTAATACTGCTGCAATTGCAGCAGCCTCATATTGCGTTAATTTAGCTGCTGGCTTTTTAAACCAATATTGAGCAGCAGCCTCTGCTCCATAAACCCCTTTCCCCATTTCAATACTGTTTAAATACACTTCCATAATACGCTCTTTACTCCATATAAGCTCTATCAATCCCGTAAAATAGGTTTCTAACCCTTTACGTAACCAACTGCGTTCTGGCCATAAAAACACATTCTTTGCGGTTTGCTGAGTAATCGTACTACCACCTCTAACGCGTTTGCCTTTTTTGTTGTATTCTATAGCCTTTTCAATAGCTTTTATATCAAAACCATTATGGTTTAAAAAGTTTTGGTCTTCACTACAAATGACCGCCAATTGCATGTTTTTGGAAATCTCGTTTATAGATACCCAATCGTGTTTCCAAAAGGTTCTTTGTTCACTATCCTGTTCAAAATAGCGTATAACCATTAATGGCGTAACCGGTACCGGAACCCATTTAAATAAAACAACAAAACCCATCGTGATGGCAACAAACCACACAACTATTTTAAATAAAAACCGAAACAGTTTTTTCATGTAATATTAAATCTAATTTTGAAATTAACAGCTAGACAAATCGGCAAGTTCTTTACCTACCAAGCTCCCCATATCGATTCCCATTCCTCCCAAACGAACACCAAAAAACACGTGATTAGACAATTGTTTTACAATGGCTTTTTTTTGGCCACCAACACCCATAATTCCACTCCAACGATGTTCAATTTCAAAAGGCTTATTAGGCAAAATAACCGTTTTTAATAGTTCTTCCAGCCTATTCTGAATTTGCTCTGTCTCACCAAATTCGGTTGTTTCTTCACCTTTAAAATCTAAATTTCGTCCGCCACCAAACAAAATTCGGTTGTCTATATTTCTACAATAATAATAGCCTTTATCTAGATGAAATGTGCCTTTAATATGTAAATCTTTTATGGGTTTGGTAATAAGCACTTGCGCTCTTGCTGGTTTAACCTCTTCACCAATTAGCTGTGAGGCAAAACCATTGGTAGCAATTAACAGTTTTGAAGTTGAAAACTCAAATAAATTGGTTTTTATTTTTACTGAATTCCCACTTTCGGTAAAACTTTCAACACGACAACTATTTATAATTTTAATGCCTTTAGACTGCACTTTATTAAGCAAACTTACCATCAAAAGACCTGTATCTATTTGTCCTTCAAAAGGATTGAATACATAATCTTCTTTAATATTATCAAATTTAAAAACATTTGATTTTTTACTGTAAACCGGAGCATTAAAAACCGGTTTTAACAGCTGGTTAATTGAATTCATTTGAGTCAAGCACGATTCATACAAATCATCATGTTTCAAGAACAACTCGTAACCACCGTAATTTTTATAACCTATGGATGTTTCTCCTAAAGTTTGTTTTAAAAGATTTAAACCATCTACACGCATTTTTACAAGCTGCAAGACTTCCTCTTCTGAATGTGTCTTTAAATCTTCTATAACCTCACTTAAACTACCAAAACACGCAAACCCAGCATTCTTTGTACTAGCTCCCTGAGGCAAGAATCCTTGCTCTAAAATTAAAATGTTTGATTTAGGAAATCGCTCTTTTAATTGCAAAGCACAACTTAAACCTACAATACCACTTCCCACAATAGTAAAGTCGGTATTACAAAGCCAAGATTTTATTTCCCAATAGGAGAGGTTCACTATTTTTTGATGGTTTGATTTTAGTAAAAATAGTGATTTCGTGTTTAGGATCACGCCATTGTTGGAGCTCTTTTATTATGATTCCCATTGACAGGGGAATAACAATTTTAACGGAAACCTCGACACAAACGTCGAGCAATTATCTTTAACTAAAAAGCGACTTGAGAAATACTAATATTCATGAGTTCATTAATTTAAAATATAAACTCTCGAATAGAGCAAACATCGCCTTCTTTAATAAGGAAAAGTAACAGCATAAAAAAACTCCGAAATTACTTCCGGAGTCTTTTACTGTTTTATTCTTCTTCAACGGGCTTTTCCATAACGAAATCTTCCATGAACTTGGTGGTATAATTACCCGCAACATAATCGGGATTATCCATAAGCTGACGATGGAAAGGAATCGTGGTTTTAATACCTTCGATTACGAATTCATCTAAAGCACGTTTCATTTTACTAATGGCTTCTTCTCTGGTTTGCGCTGTTGTAATTAACTTGGCAATCATAGAATCGTAGTTTGGTGGAATAGTATACCCCGCGTAAACGTGAGTATCTAAACGCACACCGTGTCCTCCCGGAGCATGTAATACCGTAATTTTTCCTGGAGACGGACGGAATCCGTTATAAGGATCCTCGGCGTTAATACGACATTCGATAGAGTGTAAGTTTGGTAAATAATTTTTACCAGAAATTGGCACTCCTGCCGCTACTAATATTTGCTCACGAATCAAGTCGAAATCAATCACTTGCTCTGTAATTGGGTGTTCCACCTGAATACGTGTGTTCATTTCCATGAAGTAGAAGTTACGGTGCTTATCAACTAAGAACTCAATCGTTCCAGCACCTTCGTACTTAATGTATTCTGCCGCTCTAACCGCTGCAGCTCCCATTTCCTCTCTTAACTCATCGGTCATGAACGGAGATGGTGTTTCTTCGGTTAACTTTTGGTGGCGACGTTGTACTGAACAGTCTCTTTCTGAAAGGTGACAAGCTTTTCCTGTTGCATCTCCAACAATTTGGATTTCGATATGTCTTGGCTCTTCAATAAGTTTTTCCATGTACATATCGTCATTTCCGAAAGCTGCTTTACTTTCCTGACGCGCTGAATCCCATGCTGCTTTTAAGTCTTCTTTCTTCCAAACTGCACGCATACCTTTACCTCCACCACCGGCAGAAGCTTTAAGCATTACAGGGAATCCTGTCTCTTTCGCTACTTTTTCGCACTCTTCATAAGAGTTAATAACGCCATCACTACCAGGTACACATGGTACTCCAGCGGCTTTCATAGTTGCTTTCGCATTGGCTTTGTCTCCCATTTTATCAATCATCTCGGGAGATGCACCGATAAACTTGATACCGTGTTCTTCACAGATTTTAGAAAACTTAGCGTTTTCTGACAAGAACCCGTATCCTGGGTGAATAGCATCTGCATTTGTAATTTCAGCAGCCGCTATAATATTAGACATTTTTAAGTACGATTCGCTACTTAAAGCAGGTCCAATACAAACCGCTTCATCAGCAAACTTTACGTGTAAACTTTCTGCGTCGGCTGTAGAATATACTGCAACCGTTTTGATGCCCATTTCTTTACAGGTTCTAATAACACGAAGTGCTATTTCCCCTCTGTTGGCAATCAGTATTTTTTTAAACATATCTTTATGAGTTTAAGAGTTTAGGGTTTATAAGTTCGACTGAACTTTAAACTTTAAACTTCAAATTAAGATGGATCTACTAAAAATAACGGTTGATCGAATTCTACCGGAGAAGAATCGTCAACTAAAATCTTAACAATCTTACCTGATACTTCAGATTCAATTTCGTTAAAAAGCTTCATCGCTTCAATGATACAAAGTACATCACCTTCAGCTATAGTTTGACCTACCTCTACAAATAATGGCTTATCTGGAGATGGTTTTCTATAAAATGTACCAATGATTGGCGACTTAATTGTGATATATTTTGATTCCTCTGCTGCTGGAGCTGCTGGTGTAGCTGCTGCTGGAGCCGCTGGTGCTGCTTCTGCTGCCGGAGCTGGCGCTGCTACTTGTGGAATTTGTGCTGCTGGCATAGGGGCATACTGTACTGTAGTTGCCTCGTCTGATCCTGTTTTAATGGTGATTTTAATGTCATCCATTTCTAATTTAACCTCACTTGCACCTGATTTTGCTACAAATTTGATTAAGTTTTGAATCTCTTTAATGTCCATAATTGTATTAATTAATTATTGGGTTATGAATTATAGGCCCATTTTAAATAAATAGAACCCCAATTGAATCCGCCTCCAAAAGCGGCAAAAATTAAATTATCTCCTTTTTTAAGTTTAGACTCGAAATCACTTAGTAATAAAGGTAATGTAGCCGATGTTGTATTTCCGTATCTATGGATATTTACCAATACTTTTTCTTCGGCTAAATCAATACGTTGCGCCGTAGCATCAATAATACGTTTATTAGCTTGATGTGCTACTAACCAATCAACGCTATCTTTATCTAAATTATTACGTTCTAATATTTTTACAGTGGCATCTGCCATGTTAGATACTGCATTTTTAAATACAGTCCTTCCTTCTTGAAATGCATACTGACCACCTTTGGCCATAGCCTCTTCGGTGATTGGGAATGACGAACCACCATACGTAGCTTGTAAAAACTCTCTACCTGTACCGTCACTTCTTAAATATTCATCTTGGAATCCTAATCCTTCTTCATTAGGTTCGAATAGCACTGCTCCTGCACCATCTCCAAAAATGATACATGTAGCTCTGTCTTCGTAATTAATAATTGATGACATTTTATCGGCACCAATTAACAATACGTTTTTATATCGACCTGACTCAATATAACTAGCTGCTACCGACATACCATATAAGAAACTAGAACAAGCCGCATCCATATCGAAAGAGAATGCATTAATAGCTCCAATTTCAGACGCAGTGTAAGCAGCTGTAGAAGCAGCTTTCATATCTGGTGTTGCAGTTGCAACAATAACAAGTTCTATAGTTTTTGGATCGATGCCTTTCTTATTGATAAGGTCTTGCGCAGCTTTAATAGCTAAGTAGGACGTCCCTTTTCCTTCTTCTTTAAGAATGCGACGCTCCTTTATTCCTGTTCGTGAAGTTATCCATTCATCATTTGTATCAACCATCGTTTCAAGAATTTGATTGGTTAATACATATTCTGGCACATAAGCGCCAACAGCCGTTATAGCCGCTGAGATTTTACTCATAACTTTATAGTTAAATTGACCGAAAAATCACTAAAATTGATCAAAAACACGTCAAAATTTGTGAAAATTACTAAAAACTAGCTTAATAACTCGCAAATTACGTGTTTTTACGCTTTAGAAAAAGCATATCATAAAAAAAACGCTCACATGTGAGCGTTTTTTTATATGCACGCATAACTATTATGCTATGTTTTCTACTGCTTCAGAATTGTCAATTAATACTTGACCTCTGTAATAAAGTTTTCCTTCATGCCAGTGAGCTCTGTGATATAAGTGAGCCTCTCCTGTAGTAGGACATGTAGCAATCTGTGGCGCAGTTGCTTTGTAATGGGTTCTTCTTTTATCTCTTCTTGTTTTCGAGATTTTTCTCTTAGGATGTGCCATTTTCTATCGTTATTTATCCGTTAATAGTTTCTTTAATGTATTCCAACGAGGGTCTATATCGTCCTCGGTTTTGTTCTCTTTCTTTCCTTTCGGGCTTAATTCTTCTAACTTTTTAAGTATATCTGAATCTAATGTTCCGTCTTCAATTCCAGGATGCACGCGCTTAATTGGCACCGCTAACACAATGGTCTCGTATATATTCTGCTGAACGTTAATTTCGTAAGTACCATGCGGTACAATTAAAATATTAACGTCTTCATCATTATACTCGTCACCAAATTTAACTACTAAATCGAACTCATTTTCGATGCTTTGATCGTAAGGTTCGTTAGTTAAATCGCAATTAACATTAACAAATCCTGAAATTTTAAAGTGCAACTCTAGTAAAGTTGTTTTCTTCTCTAACTGAAGATCGACCTTTACTTTCACATCATTAAATTCCTGATACTCAAAATAATCAAAGAACGCTTGCTCAATTTCATACTCAAAATGGTGCTTTGCTAATTTTAGCCCTACAAATGGAATTGTATACTCTTTTAATGGCTTCATTATCAAATCTATTTTGAGCCTGCAAATATATAAATTTTTATTTAAGCAGCATTACTTATAAACATTTTTTTGTTTATATCTTTTTTGAGGATTTTTTTAATGGGTTAGCTGTAAGTTCCTCATATTCATTTCTATTTCTAAAAATATGTATTGCTGTAAACACGGCTTCCTTGAAAGAACTCTCGTCTGCAACACCTTTTCCTGCTATTTCATAAGCCGTACCATGGTCTGGAGATGTTCTTACCTTGTTTAATCCAGCTGTAAAATTAACGCCCTGACCAAAAGATAAGGTTTTAAACGGAATCAATCCCTGATCGTGATATGATGCCACAACCGCATCAAAACTTTTATAATTATTTGACCCAAAGAAACTGTCGGCAGCATATGGTCCATAAACCAGCTTACCTTCTTCTTTAAGTTTTTTTAATGTAGGTCTTAAAACGGTATCGTCTTCGTTTCCAATCACACCATTATCTCCAGTATGCGGATTAATTCCTAACACTGCAATACGAGGCCTTACTATATTAAAATCGACTTTTAAT
The DNA here is from genome assembly GCF_014596975.1 of Aestuariibaculum marinum. Classification (GTDB taxonomy): domain Bacteria; phylum Bacteroidota; class Bacteroidia; order Flavobacteriales; family Flavobacteriaceae; genus Aestuariibaculum; species Aestuariibaculum marinum. Next base: position 141,231 of record NZ_JACVXD010000002.1, read on the forward strand.
GAATTATAAACAGTATTAATTTTATTAATAATTAAATCTTCAGTAATATGATTCACTACATCTTTAACTGGAACATGATCTGTTAACAAGCCTACTCGTAAATCATCGGTTACCATAAACATTAAACTTTCACCTTCCAGTTGCTGAGCTAAATAATCGGTGTGGCCCGGAAATTTAAAATCCTTAGACTGTATGTTATGTTTATTAATTGGTGCGGTTACCAAAACATCGATATCCCCATGTTTTAAAGCTTTGGTTGCTGATTGAAGGGACTTAATAGCGTAAGCTCCTATTTTAAGGTCTTCATTACCGAATTCAATATTTACAGGCTCACTCCAGCTATTAAATACATTTACCTTTCCGTGAACTATTTGATTAAGATTGTTGGTAATATTGAAATTGATTTCAGATTTAAAATGCGACTTGAAAAAATTCATCGCTTTAGCCGAAGCAAAAATTACAGGCGTGCAGAAATCTAATACTCGGGAATCTTCAAATGTTTTTAAAACAATTTCGCCTCCAATACCATTTAAATCCCCTATTGAGATTCCTACTACTATATTTTCTGATTTCTTCATTAAAAATGATAACTTTTGTTTGTAATTTTGACGTTACAAATTTAGTTAAATAAACAAACCATAGATATGTTTACAGGAATTATTGAAGATATTGGAGTGATTACCGACTTAAAAAAAGAATTTGACAATCTTCATATTACCGTAAAAAGTAATATTACTTCTGAATTAAAAATAGATCAAAGTGTAGCTCATAATGGTGTTTGTTTAACTGTTGTTAATATTAATGACAAGGAATACACTGTAACTGCAATAAAGGAAACTCTAGACAAAACCAACCTTAGCACTTTAAACATAGGTGACAACGTAAACCTTGAACGTGCAATGAAACTAGGGGACAGATTAGACGGGCATATTGTTCAAGGCCATGTAGACCAAACAGCGACTTGTGAAAATATAGAAGAATCTAATGGTAGTTGGATATTTACATTTAGCTATGACTCATCTCTAAATAACATCACCATTGAAAAAGGTTCTATTACAGTAAATGGCACCAGTTTAACAGTAGTAAACTCGAAAAGAAATTCGTTTAGCGTAGCCATTATTCCTTACACATACGAGCACACCAATTTTAACACCTTTAAAATAGGCACTACAGTAAATCTAGAATTTGATGTTTTAGGAAAGTATGTTTCTAGATTAGTTAGTTTAAATAACATAATCTAGTTTTTTTGAGATAGGATTTTCTTTACACCAAAAAACAATCCTAAAATAAAAACCACTGCAGCACCTCCATTAATTGAAGCCCCAGGAGGAGGCGTTCCCATTGCAGAAACAGCTCTCGCACTTGGTTCTGGTGGCAATTTCTCTTCTGCGACACAAACAAAACTTATTAGTAATACAAATAAGATTGAGGCTAGTATGTTCTTGTTTTGTATTTTCATTGCTTACAAATTTAAATGTTTTGTTGATTTAACAAAATTAAACTCGACTAGAAACACAAAAAACTTTATTATTCAGGTAGTTACAATACAAAAAGCCTTTCAATCTCTTGAAAGGCTTTAAGATTTAAAATCGTGGTCCCACCTTAAGACCTGTATTTGCATTAAGGGTGAGTACTTTAGTGCCTGTCTTCTCGAAAATGATGAAACCATTCTTTTGCAGATTTAAGCTTTCTCCTAGAGATTTCAATTGAAGTGCCGTCCTGAAAAAAAAATGTTTGATTTTCCATTTTTTCTATGAAATGTTGGTTGATCAACATTGATCGGTGACATCTAAAGAACCCAAAATCACCTAAAATATCCTCAAAATAGCCTAAATTTTTCGATGACAATTCTTGGTTTCCGCTGTGTAAAATCAATTTGCTGTAGTTTCTATCGCCCTGAATGTATTTAATAGACTTTAATTTTAAACGTAAGGTTCCCGAATGGGTAGGCAATAATAGCGTTTGGTCTTTAATGTGTTTTACCTTTTGGTTCGATAAGGCATTTTTTACCTTTTCTTGATTTAAGATTCCATTTTTTTGATTGGAAAACCTATTGATGGCATTTTTTAGTTCTTCGGTATCAAAAGGTTTTAAAAGATAGTCCAATGCATTAAACCGTATGGCTTTTATGGCATAATGGCTATGTGACGTAATGAAAATGGTTCTAAAGTCAATATTGGTAACAGTGTTAAGCATTTCAAACCCTGTCATGTCTGGCATTTCTACATCAAGGAATAGCAATTCGGGTTTTAGAGAATGTATCATTTCAATGCCTTCTACGCCATTGGTAGCTATACCTACCACATTTAAATGTTTATGGTTTTCAGCTAAATGATCTTTCAGTAGCTCCAAAATGAAGGGGTTATCATCTATTAGTAAGGTTTTAATACTCATTTTAAACAGGAATTATCCCAATAGGGGTATGCATAAACCATAAAATAGTTACCATTTGATAATAATTAAGGCCGCTCGATAATTCAAAAGCATCATTAAAAAGAGCTGGTTTCTAAATTTATACAACCTTAAAAATGAGAAATTTTTCCATTAAGTAAAAAAATAACTAATAATACTTCCAAATTATGAAAACTTTAATGACATCAATTGTGTTATGTTTTACTTTGTTGGTGAGTGCGCAACAGCAAAAGACAGTAGACTTTGGAGTTGAGGATAGTATATTCTCTAAAGTGTTGAACGAGCACAGAAAAGTCTGGTTATATAATCCAGAAAAGAAATCAGGTATCTATCAATCTAATAAGGTGTACCCTATTTTGTACCTGTTGGATGGTCCTACACATTTCCATTCCGTTGTAGGTATGATAAAGCAATTAAGCACTGCAAATGGTAATACGGTTTTGCCTGAAATGATTATTGTGGGAATACACAATACAAATAGATTTAGAGATTTATCACCAACACAAATGATTGAAAAATCAGGGTATACCCCAGATGATATGAGAAAAAATACAGGTGGAGGTGATTTGTTTTTGGACTTTATTGAAAAGGAACTGAAGCCTTATATAGAATCAAAGTATCCTACGGCTCCCTATAGTATGTTGGTAGGGCATTCTCTTGGAGGAATGATGGCCATTTACACCATGTTCCAAAGACCTCAAATGTTTCAAAGTTATATTGCCATTGACCCATCGATATGGTGGAACAATCAAGAAATCTTAAAAGAAATCCAAAACCGTCCAAACTTAAATGATTTAAAAGGAACATCTCTTTACCTCGGTTACGCCAATACTTTGGTAGAAGGTTACGATATTTCAACAGTAAGTAAAGACACAACAGAGGAGACGCTTCATATACGATCTATTTTGTCCCTTGACAGCTATTTAAAGGATAATTTAATAGAAGAGTTTAGATACAAAAGTCAATTTTACGAAAATGATACACATGGATCCGTACCGTTGATAACGGAATATGATGGGTTACGGTTTTTGTTTGAATTCCATAGAATTGAAATTAATGAAAAGGATTTTGAAAATATGGATGTTGATATGGTGGCGCAAATTGCAGGGCATTATCAAAATGTTTCAAGATACATGGGTTATGAAGTTAAGCCAGATGAAAGCTTGATAAATAGATTGGGATATGGTATGTTGAATGGTAAATTATATGAAAGGGCGAGGCAGTTCTTCTCATTTAATGCAAAGATCCATTCGGATAGTTTTAATGTGTTTGATTCCCTTGGTGATTACTACTTGGCAACAAACAATAAGGAAAAGGCTGCTGAAAGCTACCAAAAGGCTCTAGAACTAAAGGAATACCCACTTACCAGGGAAAAATTGGAGCAGCTTAAACAGCAGTAGCTCAGTCATGTTAACCTTTTAATTGTTAAAATTAGTAACTTACTAAGATGAAACATTTGATTACATTATTCTTTTTTGCTTTTCTCTTTGCCAATTCAGTACAAGGACAAGTAGCTCCTATAGATTCTCTTTTTCAGGTTTTTAAGGACACTTCCAAAACTCCAGAAATGAGATTGAAGGCTTATGACGAGCTTTATAGCTACCTCGTGGATCCTGAAAAAAATAAAGGAATGGCACCTAAGGATTTATTCGATATTGTGGATAAATTGAATTTTGGAAGCGATACAGCTCTTGATTTAAGTAATAAATCAAGCAAAACTTTTAATAGAGGAAAAGTATATCTGCTAAAAGGATCTTATAGTTTTATCAATAATAATCAGTCTATGGATTGTGATTATTTGATGAAAGCCTTGGAGGTAGGCATGGAGGAGCAGGATTATGTGGTTATAGGAGGTGCTTTAGAAAGCTTATTGACTTTTAATTGCAAAAACCTTTCGAAAGAACGAGCCATCCAACTCATGTTGGATTTAAATTCAAAAGATCTGACGGCAGAGGAGCAATTGAATTTATATAGTTCCATGAGTCGATTTATAGTAAATGATTCTATTAAATCCATTTTGTTCAAGAATCTTCCCGCAACGTTAAAATCGAAAACTGTAAGAAACTATAAATTGCAGGGGTTCTTTTCAGAGGTATTAAGAAATTTAGATTCCAAAATAGCAAGACCTCTTTTTAATCGGATTGAGACGGCATTGGATGTGCCAGAGGCTCGTGATAAATTGACTCCGATGTACTTGAGTTTAGGGGAATTTTATGTGTTGAATGAAAAATATCCGGAAGCTTTGAAGGCATTTCAAAAAGCATTGAAACTTTCTGAGGAATTACATTTTGAAATTGATAATTTGGAGAATGTTTGGGTGTCTATGGGGGAAATTCATTCAAATATTGAAAATTTTGAAGAAGCACAAAAGTACACTCTAAAAGGCTTGGAAATAGCTAAGCAAAAAGAGGAAAGTAGGAACTTAGCCAGAATCTACTTATCGATGGCTTCCGTTAAAACAGAAATGAAAGAGCCAGAAATGGCATTTAAATACATAGACTCTGCAGTAGTGTTGATGGCTCCAAGAGCCAGTGAAGATAAGACTTGTGAGCAATGTATGAATTATGCATTATTGGTGAAATCTAAAGTGTTTAATGGACTTGCTCGCTACCGGGAAGCTTTGAGTCAGTTGTTGGATTTAGAGCCCTTTTACAAAGATAATTTAGCTAGTAGAGTACAACCATTATTGTATCAGGAAATAGGGAAGGCCTATGTAGGACTTGGTGAGTTTAAACAAGCTATTTCTTCAATTGAAAAAGGAATGGCATATCCTCATGTAACCTTGCTTGATGATAAACGGAATTACGAAATATTAGCTAAATCTTATAAGGAGCTTGGTAATTATCAAAAGTCGCTTGAGGCTTATGAAAAGTTTGTTGCCGCAAATGATTCCATTACAAAATTTAGAAATAGCCAGGAAACAATACGTTTGGAGCTTGAAAATGCTTTTCGACAGGAGCGGTTTAGGGATAGCTTGGTTGTAGAAAAGACAGTCTTGGAAAAAGAGTTGAAATTTGAGAAGCAATTGAGAAAGGAGCAAACCTTTAGAAATTTAGTTATTGGGGCTGCAATTTTAGCGTTATTGGTAGCTTTGGGCCTGTATAACCGTTTGAATTTTATCAAAAAGACCCAACGTGTCTTAAAGGAAAAAAATCGTGTTATAGAAGCTGAAAAGGAAAAGGCAAAATCCTCAGAGCGTGCAAAACATCAATTTTTGGCCAATATGAGTCATGAAATAAGGACACCAATGAATGCCATCAAGGGAATGACGGATATTTTATTAAGACGAAACCCCAAAAAGGAACAATTGGATTATTTAAATGCCATTAAAGAATCGTTGAATTCCCTTTTGGTAATTATTGATGATGTATTGGATTTGTCCAAAATTGAATCCGGTAAAATCGAGTTGGAGAAAATTCCCTTTTCAATTTCAGAAGAAGTATATAAAGTAGTCCAAATAATGAAATATAAAGCGGAAGAGAAAGGAGTGTCCCTAAATGTCGATTTTGATCAACATATTCCAATGGTAAAGGGGGATTCCGTTAGGTTACGACAGGTGCTTTTAAATCTTGTTGGGAATGCTATTAAGTTTACATCTGCTGGGCAAGTTGTTGTAAAATTAGATCGTAAAATAGAGGAAAGTGGAGGAAATCTTGAAGTTCATTTTTCTGTTTTAGATACTGGTATTGGAATCGAAGAAGATAAACTTGTGAATGTTTTTAAATCGTTTGAACAGGCCCAAACAGATACCAATAGAAAGTTTGGTGGCACCGGATTAGGTTTAAGTATATCTAAGAAGATAGTTAAACTGCATGGAGGAAAAATTTGGGCGGAGAGTAAAAAAGGTAAGGGGAGTACATTTCATTTTGTGATTCCATATGAGCCATTTATTATTCCTTCAAATTTAAATGGCAAGACACATACAGATGAATTTGATCTTTTGAAAGATCAATTGAAGGGGCTTAAAGTATTGTTGGTTGAAGATAATGCCTTTAATGCCGTTGTGGCAAAAGAAGAATTAGAGGACAATATCCAAGGTGTTGAAGTAAGGATTGCCGAAAATGGAGAAGTGGCTTTGGATAAATTGCAAAATGAATTGTTTGATGTTGTTTTAATGGATATTCAAATGCCTGTTATGAATGGCTTTGAGTGTACAAAAGCCATACGTCAACTGAAGGATTCTGTAGGCCATATTCCCATTATTGCTATGACAGCAAATGTCTTGAAGGAAGAAGTGGTAAGATGTTTTGAAGCGGGAATGAATGATTTTGTTCCCAAGCCTTTTGATGTGGCAGATTTGCTTCAGAAAATATATAAAGTAACTGGGAAAGAACATAAAGTATTAAAATCATGAATCAATACAAAAACAAAATATTTATTGTAGATGACGAGCCTTTGTTTTCTACGATGCTTAGCGACTATTTGATGCAGCATAATCCTTCGTTGAAGGTGAAGAGTTTTATGTCTGGAGAGGCTTGTTTAGAGGCTCTATATGAAAATCCAGCTCTTATTATTTTGGATCATTACTTAAGCTCCAATACTTCAGTGCATCTAAATGGATTGGATATGTTGAGTGAAATAAAGAAGACGAAAAGTAATCCTGTAGTTCTAATGCTTTCTGGCCAGGAAAGCTACTACACGGCTGCTAAAGCTATTGGTTTAGGAGCGTTGCACTATGTGATAAAAGATGAAGAAGCGTTTGAAAAGGTAAATAGTATTATTAAGGCGAATATTTAAAAAGAAATGATGTCTATTGATTTATCTATTTTAGAGAAGTTTACAGGGGGAGATCGTTTAAAGATGAAGAAGTATATTGCGCTTTATCTAGATACAGCAACTGTACTATTCAATTCCATTGGTGAAGGGATTGCCGCTGAAGACTGGGAAAAGGTTTGTGCGAATGTCCATTCTCTTAAACCACAGATAACTTATATGGGATTGACTAATTTGAGTGAATTGTTGTTGAAAATTGAAGAGAAGTCAAAAGCTCAAGACACCTATTTCATAAATGAAATTTTTGAGCAAGCTTTGGTTGTCCATAGGCAATCTAAACAAGTTTTGGAAGGCTATTTAGAAACTTGAAGGAATTCCATATTTATCGTATAATGAGCTATAAAATGATGGTTTATAGCTCAAATATGACTAAATTTTGAGCTATATTTTAAATTTATTTAGCTCATATAGAAATTAGAGAGTGATGGGTTAAAATAAAAATTATATCCAAATTATTGCTAATTTCACTTAATTTGCTCACATTTTACATCGTAAACAGCTTATTTACAGCAACATAAAACACAATGAACGCACGTTGCCCCCAATGTTGCCCCCTTAAAAAGAAAAAGCCTCGTAAACTCAATGTTTACAAGGCTTTACGATTTCAAATCGTGGTCCCACCTGGGCTCGAACCAGGGACTTTCTGATTATGAGTCAGATACTCTAACCAACTGAGTTATAGGACCGAAATCGGCTGCGAATTTAAGACTATTTTTATAACCCCACAAGAAAATTATTCTTTAAAATTCATTTCTTGACAAAGTTCTATTAAAACACCATTAGTCGATTTAGGATGCAAAAAAACAACTAACTTATTATCAGCACCTTTCTTTGGTATATCGTTTAAAACCGTGAATCCTTCGGCTTTTAATCTTTTTATTTCTTTTTCTATATCCTCGACATCAAACGCGATGTGATGTACACCTTCTCCATTTTTTTCTATAAATTTTGCTATTGGGCTATCAACCTTTAAAGCTTCTAAAAGTTCAATTTTATTCTCTCCTACTTTAAAAAACGACGTTTTCACCCCTTCACTTTCTACCTCTTCGGTTTTATAACTTGGTGATCCAAGTAATTTAGCGAACAATTCGTTAGAGCTCTCAAGGTTTTTAACCGCAATTCCTATATGTTCTACTTTATTCATTAAATATCAGTTTAGATTAAGATACAAAATTTGTAAATCAAAAGTAAGATTATCTTTAAATATCCTGTATTTTTGCACGGTAAACAACCTAAGTTTTATAAATCAAGACTTTGGTAGACATAAATTTTAATTTCGAGATAAATCTCGGTATATTTAAAACTCACTTAGTGAGTAACCTTTAACAGGTATAAACATGAGCATAGTAGAGGAAAGTCAAAGACAGAAGAAAATAGGATCGGTTTTACAACGCGATTTGGTTGAAGTATTACAGGGAGCAGCTACTCAAGGCGGTATGCAGGGTGTGATTATATCGGTATCTAAAGTTAAGGTAACGGTAGATTTAAGTGTTGCAAAAGTATATTTAAGCATTTTCCCAAATGCTAAAGCCAAAGAATTATTAGAAGGCATCAAGTCGAACACCCCTTTAATTCGTCATGAATTAGCACAACGTACCAAAAACCAGTTGAGACGTATGCCTAATTTAGAGTTCTTTATTGATGACTCTTTAGAATACATTGAAAAAATAGATCGTTCACTAAAAGGCGAAGAAAACCCTATTAAAGATCCTAGTATTTTAGATAAAAGAAAAAAATCGTAATTGAGTTTTCCGTTATATATAGCTAAACGTTACTTGCGCTCTAAAAGCAGCAACAATGCTATTAATTTCATTACCTATATTGCTATTATCGGCGTTATTTTAGGTGCCGCTTCTTTATTTATTGTGCTCTCTGGCTTTGCGGGGCTTAAAGATTTTACACTTCAGTTTTCAAGCATTGTAGATCCCGATTTAAAAGCCGAAACTACTTATGGTAAATCTTTTGAACTTTCAGACTCCGAAATATCTCAATTAGATACTGTTCAAGGTGTAGCTTCGTATTCAAAAATAGTTGAAGAACGCGTTATCATTTCATCAAACAATAAAAATACGATTGCTACTATTAAAGGTGTTGACCAAAATTTTGAACAGATTGTGGCGGTCGATTCCATTTTAGATACCGGAAGCTGGCTAGACCAGAACACAAGAGAAATTGTTGTGGGCTGGGGACTTTCAAACACGCTTTCTTTAGGGCTTTTAGATTACACCAAACCCTTAAATATTTATGTCCCTAAACCAGGAAAAGGACAAATAACATCTACCAAAAATGCCTTCAATACCGTAACTGCAAATAATGTTGGTATTTTCTATATTAATGAAGATTTAAACGACAATTATATTTTTGCACCTATAGATTTAGCTCAAAACCTTTTAAACTATCAGCAAAATCAAATTACGGCAATTGAATTCAAACTGAAACCAAATGCAGATATCGAATCTGTAAAACAGGAAATTGGTTCTATTTTAGGTGATAAGGTTATTATTAAAAATCGTGAACAGCTGAATGATGCCTTATACAAAATGCTGAACACTGAAAATCTTGCAGTATACCTTATTTTCACGCTGGTTTTAATCATTGCCTTTTTCAATATTGTAGGCTCATTAATCATGATGATGCTAGATAAAAAACAAAGCTTAAACACCCTGTTTAATATTGGAGCTACAGTAAAAGACATTCGTAGAATTTTCTTTTATCAAGGCAGCCTAATGAGTATTATCGGCGGACTTTTAGGACTTATCATTAGTGTTATCGTTGTAATTATTCAGCAACGTTATGCCTTACTTATGATTACACCATCGTTACCTTATCCGGTAGCCATTAAATGGGAAAACTTTTTTGTTGCCTTTTTAACCATTTCTGTATTAGGTGTTATTGCCTCAAAAATTGCCTCCGTACGTATTACAGAATCTTTAGTAAAAACCAACTAACCCAACTAAACTATGTTAAATAAAAACCGAATAAACCTTAAAAAGTTATGGCTTTTTATAGGTGTCATATCCTGCTGCCTGATTGCTTTCAATTGCAAAAATGAAAGAATTATCAAACTAAAAGTCCTTCAGTTTAATATCTGGCAGGAAGGCACGGTGGTTAAAAACGGATTTGATGCTGTTGTTAATGAAATTATTAGAACCGATGCCGATTTAATTGCCTTTAGTGAAGTTAGAAATTACAACAATATTGATTTTAGCAAACATATTGTTGAAGCTTTAAAAGACAAAGGGCATACCTATTACGCACAACCAAGTCAGGATACAGGAATACTGTCTAAATACCCTATTATTGAACAAACCGCATTATACCCTGTTAAAAACGATCATGGTTCTATTACCAAAGCCATCATTAATGTCCTTGGAGTTGAAGTGGCCTTTTATAGCGGACATTTAGATTATTTAAATTGTGCTTTGTACCTACCTCGCGGTTACGACGGATCGACTTGGAAAAAATTAGATAGTGTAGTAACAGATGTTAAACTGATTCAAAAAAACAACTTAGAATCGATGCGTGATGAGGCTATCGATACTTTTATCGCTGACGCGGAAAACGAAATCAAACAAGGCCGCTTAGTTATTTATGGAGGGGATAACAATGAACCTTCACATTTAGACTGGATTGAAGCTAACAAGAATTTATACGACCATAACGGGGTTGTAATAAACTGGAGAAACACCGCTGAATTAGAAAAACACGGTTTTAAAGATGCTTATCGGGAAATATTTCCAAATCCGGTTACGCATCCGGGGTTTACCTATCCGGCAGATAATCCTTTGGTTCCTATTAATAAATTAGCCTGGAGCCCTGAAGCTGATGATAGAGATCGTATTGATTTTATCTTTTATTATCCAGATGAAAAATTACAACTTATAGACACTAAAATTCTGGGACCGAAAGGCGATGTTTCCAAAAACAAACGTGTTTTACAACCCACCGAAGATATTTTTATAGAACCGCTTAACGCCTGGCCTACAGACCATAAAGCGGTATTAGCCAGTTTTGCACTTAAGTTTTAAGACTTATAAAAACATCTGCTTAATTAAGGATGAGATTCCTTGGTACACTTAGAATGACAAAGTATACGCAAAAGTGATAGCAGCGGCAGCTTTTGTAAAATTAACTTCTCGATACAAATTTTCCTCATTTCAATTGGAAACCCCACTCGAAGTGACAAATTTTACAAAACTACAGCGTATAGCACGGTGGCTTGCCATTTGCCCTAAAAATTAATGTGTAAACTGATAGTCGCCGAAGTTCTCTAAAACCTCATCGAAAGCTGCAAATACATCTTTCGGGTCATCGCTGGTTACCATTTTAGTGCGGTATTCCTTGAAATGTGGAATGCCTTTAAAATAGTTAGTATAGTGGCGACGGGTTTCGAAAACACCAAGCACTTCGCCTTTCCAGTCGATAGACATTTGCAGGTGTCTGCGAGCGGCTTCTACACGCTCTTCTATAGAAATAGGCGCCAAATGTTCACCTGTTTTAAAGAAGTGCTTTACCTGTTTAAAAAACCATGGGTTACCAATACTCGCCCGACCAATCATAGCGCCATCAAGTCCGTAACTATCACGCATTTCCATAGCTTTTTCGGGTGTATCGACATCGCCGTTACCAAACACTGGAATATGCATTCTTGGATTATTTTTTACTTCAGCAATAGGTTTCCAATCGGCATTACCCTTATACATCTGCGCTCTGGTACGACCATGAATAGAAATAGCTTTACACCCTACATCCTGTAAACGCTCGGCCACTTCCAAGATGCGAATAGACTCGTGATCCCAGCCCAAACGGGTTTTTACTGTAACCGGAATATTAGTACGCTTTACCATTTCGGCAGTAAGTTGCTCCATTAAGCACACATCTTTTAAAATACCCGCTCCGGCGCCCTTACTCACGACTTTTTTAACCGGACAACCAAAATTAATATCAATAATATCTGGTTTCGATTCGGCTACAATATCTATGGTTTGCAGCATACTATCCAGATTGGCACCAAAAATTTGAATCCCTACCGGGCGCTCCTTTTCATAGATATCCAGCTTCATAACGCTTTTCGCAGCGTTACGAATTAAACCTTCACTCGACACAAACTCAGTATACACAACATCGGCTCCTTGTTCTTTACAAAGGGCACGAAATGGTGGATCACTCACATCTTCCATTGGCGCTAAAAGCAATGGAAACTCTGGTAAAACTATATCGCCAATTTTGGGCATATGCTTCAAAAATTAATATCCTAAAAACAAATAAAGCTGTATTAAATACAGCTTTATTTGGTGCAAAGATACTAATTTTCTATAGTTTAGCTGCAATATCGGCCGTATATTTCCTTAGGGTAGCTCTTGCCATACCTAAGTTTGCCTTGTTAGAATCTACAGCTAAATACACAAAGTACTCACCGTTTTCAGCTAAATTAATAATATGAATCTGAGAGTTTAGTGTGATTAAGATATCGTCTATTTTTTCGTTTAACTTTAAAGCGCGGATCGCGTTTAACTTTGCTTTTACAACTTCTAAGTTATATGCTGAAGCTAACTCAGGATCGAAACTCGGATCTAAAGTATTAGAAACATAAGACATTCCTGTTTTTACTTCTGTTACAGCAACCGCTACGAATCCGCTTAAGTTACTTTTTAAATCATTTACGAATGTGTTCAAAAAATCTGCCATAGTTTTTTAATGGTTAAGTTTATAATTATTTTGGGTTTGTATTAGGTGAGGCATTATGCCTCGGTTTCTTGAAATAAGCTTTGTAATCTTCTATGAATAAGGGCTAACTTACTAGAGTCGTAAGTGACCACGCCTAAGTACCTATCCTCCTCTACCTTTTTAACAACAAATAGTCCTGATTGGGCATTAAGAATGATGTTGTCTATTTCTCCTAATTCGAAGTCTTCCGCGATCTCCCTGCACATTGTGGTAATCATACTTGACATTGCAGCAAAATTTTCGGATAAATCTAAATACATGGATTCCTCTAAAACGCCATCTGAATCAAAGATAAATCCACACTCTACGTCAATATCTTCTATTAACGCATCTAAATCTATTGGTTTAGGCATAGGTTGTAGGTTTTAAGATTAGGGGTTTTCAAATATAAAGAGTCCGAGACTGACTACAAAATGTTTTTTAACATAAAAACTCCTATATTTTTATGTATTTTGTTAAATTTTTCCTGTTTGGTTAATATATTTATATTTACAAAAAGAAAACCCAAATTTACCACCTATGAAAAACAAGATGTCTTTAGAAAGTTTGGAAAAAAAACTAGACAAACAACTCATTGAATTCAGAAAGTATAGAACAAAAAATGGTTTGCAAACCAAAAAGAAAGGATTATTAACCAAACTTTTTACTTAAAAACAAAAGATTTAATACCCACAAAAAGCAAAGCCTGTATTATTAGCAGGCTTTACTTTTTAAATACCCATCCATTTTTTAATTATTTCATTATACGTTCGTCCTGTAGTTATGGATGTTTTAGAATCGTTATTTAGGGAAATGATAAGTTTATTACTTTTCAATGGAATATTCTGTTGTTCTAATTACTGGAATACCCGATAAGGTTAGCCCTTCTAAAGTGACTTTTACCTTGGTCTCCACCTTGCTATTACTATATTCCAGAGTTGTTATACCATTAGTATCAGGATGCACATAAGGGTTCCAGTACAAGGTATTTCGAATCGCATCGTTATTATTTAAATCGAACTCGGCATCTTCACCATAACTTCCTGTATAAAACACACGAGCATCATAATACCCTTCAACAGTTTTAGAAATAGAATGGAATTCCTTTTTAGGTTTATTATTCACCGATCCTATCTTAGTATAAATTAAAATGACACCGTTACCTCCATCTGGTCCAAAAATAGCAGCGCTAGGCCCTTTAAATACTTCCACCCGATCGACATTTTCAGGCATGATGTAGCTAATATCTGCTGAAGAAAACACAGGAAACCCATCTAGAATAATATGTGCGGGGCCATTAAACCTCATAAACCTAATGGTATCGTTCGTAACCAAAACTCCAGGAACCAGAAATTGAATCAATTGATAAATACTACTGTAAGGCGGTGTATCTTCATCTACATAATATTTATATTCCGGATTGCCATAATAACTAGGCGTTTCATCCTTTTTCTTGGCTATAATTTCAACTTCATCTAAAACGTTTTCCGGAGAAACACCGTAAGCAATAAATTTATTATAGACATGTTTTTTAATAGACTCCAGTTTTAACGTATCAGCGATAACCGGTTTATATTTAAAGTTTGTTGGCATAGGTTTAGATGATAAACTATCGAGTAACAACTCTCCTTTCCCCTTTCCTTTATCATTTTTAGTATTTACCAACATCGTGGTTTTACCAGTATAACTAATGTCTTTAAAACGAAAGCGCCCTAACGAATCGGTAACCTCGGTAAATAACTGCATCCCTTCCTTATCGTTTAATAACGCCAAAGTAATATTGTTGTCCGGTTTTGGTTTATTTCCAAAAAGTTGTTTAACCCTGCCCGATACCGGAAGACCTGTCTCGATATTATATTTTGGTAATTTAGGCGCCTGAGGTAGTGTTTTCCATAAGAAATCGCGCCATCCTTGGGTTAATAGCAATAAATCTAAACAGACCAATCGTTTCGAATTACTCTTATCGAAATAAAACCCGGGATTGTACACCTGTCCTTTAATATCGGATTCCATTAAAAAATAAGAACAGATATTGCTTGCGTATTTAGAATTCTCACTCACACTACTCACATCAATACTAGCCATAGAAAAACTAGCAGGTAATGGTTGCCCTGACTTACTTTTTGAAACCACACTAATTTCCACTTTTTCCTCTGGTTTGTAACTAGCCTTATTGGTCTTTAGTCTTATATCTAAATCATCTTCCGAACCTTTATCATTATACCACAGCCGTTCGCTTTGCGGAACAGCATTTTTATCGTAAAGGGTTATTTGGCATATGCCTTCTGGAATTTGATTTTTAGGAATTTCAAAAGCCACCTTTTTGGCGTTAAACGGAATTTCACCTTGGAAATAAGAAATGCCTCGAACTCTGGCAACGATAGCCACAGGATCACCTTTTTGTCCCTTAAATGTTTTATCGTTTGTTTTAACCGTAACAATATCTCTTCCTTGAACCTTAGAAATCCCCATCAATACCCCTGTTTCACTCACCTTAGGTAATGGGATATCTATAGTTTTTCCGCGCTCTGAAGTTATTTCTGCTCTTAAATTAGAACTTAAATTGGGCTGAATTTGAAATTTCCCCATACCATCGTGCAAACTGGCAAAAAGTGTCACCAAATTACCATTAGGTTCCACAATTCTTCCTTTAACTTTTACAGGGTTTCCATTCTCATCTGACGCTTTAAAAGCCACTGTACTAACAACACCATCAACTAAATTTCCGCCTTCAGGAAAAAACTGAAATTGAAAAGGCTGCTTAACTTCTGTTGCCGCTTCTTCTTTCTCCTTTTTTCTTGAATTTGACTTTCTCTTAGCTTCAGATTCATTGGAGTTATCTTTAAAAACATCGATAATTTCAATCTCTTTTTCAAACACAAAGTCATCCCCGAAATTTCGATCCCAATTGGTATAAGCTCGTAACTGATAAACTCCGGGTTGCTTAACACCTAAAGAATCTGACAATTTAAAATCGCCATGTCCTAAACCTTGATCTAACTTGGTTTTATTTCGTGCAATAATTTTGGAGTCTGGTGAAATTAACTCTACATAAAGAATTTTGCTTTGATCGAACAACAAATGATTATATGCCAATACCGAATAGGCTTTATACCATAACGACTCTCCCACAGTATAACACGACCTGTCGGTATGCACGTAAACCTTTTCTATATTCGCAACGGTTCCACTTTCCTGAGCCTGTAGACCTCCTATTAGTAAAACAAAAATACCGGTTAAAAACCATTTAAAATCTGTAGATATTCGGGTTAGCATATTTAGTTTGTAATGAGTTAGCAGTAAAACAATAGACACTAAATGTAAGTAAAAGTTTAATGTTTTAAGCTAGCAAGCTTCATTCCATGTCACTTTTCTTATTAAAAAAACTAATTATTCATCTGAATTATAACTCCAAGTAATATTTTAGAGAGATACAATTTGAAAACATCTATATTTGCAAATTATATCTAGGTTTAGATCAGTTTTATGAAGAATATTAGAAACTTTTGCATCATTGCACATATAGATCACGGGAAGAGTACACTTGCAGACCGCTTATTAGACTATACTGGTTCGGTTACCGAAAGGGAAAAACAAAATCAGCTATTAGATAATATGGATTTGGAGCGCGAGCGCGGTATTACTATTAAATCGCACGCCATCCAGATGGACTACATTCACGAAGGTGAACATTTCGTTTTAAATCTTATTGACACTCCTGGTCACGTTGATTTCTCTTATGAGGTATCACGATCTATCGCCGCATGTGAAGGGGCCCTACTTATTGTTGATGCCGCGCAAAGTATTCAGGCACAAACCATATCTAACCTATATTTAGCTTTAGAGAACGATCTGGAAATTATTCCTGTTCTTAATAAAGTAGATTTACCGAGTGCCAACCCTGAAGAAGTAACCGATGATATTGTTGATTTATTAGGTTGTGATCCTGAGGATGTTATTCACGCCAGTGGAAAAACAGGCTTTGGTGTAGACAACATCTTAAAAGCTATTATCGAGCGTATTCCTGCCCCTAAAGGTGACCCGGATGCGCCATTACAAGCCTTAATTTTCGACTCAGTTTACAACACCTTTAGAGGTATTGAAACCTATTTTAGAGTGTTTAATGGTGAAATTAAAAAAGGACAGCACATTAAATTCGTAGCAACAGGCAAAGATTATTACGCCGATGAAGTTGGAACGTTAAAACTAACTCAGGTTGCAAAAAAAGATATTAAAACCGGAGATGTAGGCTATCTTATTACCGGTATTAAAACGGCTAAAGAAGTAAAAGTTGGTGACACCATTACAGATTTTGAAAAGCCAACACAAAACATTGTAGAAGGTTTCGAAGATGTAAAACCAATGGTATTCGCCGGAATTTACCCTGTAGACACCGAAGATTACGAAGACCTTCGTGCTTCTATGGAAAAACTACAGTTAAACGATGCTTCGCTGGTTTTCCAGCCGGAAAGCTCGGCTGCATTAGGTTTTGGGTTCCGTTGTGGATTCTTAGGAATGCTTCACATGGAAATCATTCAGGAACGTTTAGAGCGTGAATTCGATATGACGGTAATTACCACCGTACCCAACGTATCGTACCATGCCTACACCAATAAAAACACTGAAGAAACCATCATTGTAAACAACCCATCCGACTTACCGGATCCTTCAACTTTAAATCGTGTTGAAGAGCCATATATTAAAGCCACCATTATTACCAAATCGGACTTTATTGGTAATGTCATGTCGCTTTGTATTGAAAAGCGTGGTATTGTAACCAATCAAACGTATTTAACTCCTGAGCGTGTAGAATTATCGTTTGAAATGCCTCTTGCGGAAATTGTATTCGACTTCTACGATCGTTTAAAAACGGTTTCTAAAGGGTATGCTTCTTTCGATTACCACCCAATAGGAATGAAACCATCTAAACTGGTACGTTTAGACATTTTATTGAATGCACAACCTGTCGATGCGCTTTCTGCATTAATTCACGCCGATAACGCACAAACTATTGGTAGAAAAATGTGTGAGAAGTTAAAAGAACTTATTCCGCGTCAGCAATTCGATATTCCTGTTCAGGCAGCTATTGGTGCCAAGATTGTATCTCGTGAAACCATCAAGGCCTTACGTAAAGACGTAACAGCAAAATGTTATGGTGGAGATATTTCTCGTAAACGTAAATTACTTGAAAAACAGAAAAAAGGTAAGAAACGTATGCGACAAGTTGGTAACGTTGAAATCCCTCAGCAAGCGTTTATGGCGGTATTAAAGCTTAACGACTAACATTTTTATAATCAGCAGGCGTTTTTATAAGAAATTATTATTGATATTTTTGAATTATTTCGATAATGTAATTTTTTCTTTAAAAATGAACGTATGTTAAAAAAGTGGACAATATTTTTGTAAGTTTATAACAAAGCAAAAATATTTAATGACTATTTTACATATAAGTGCAGAATGTTATCCCGTAGCAAAAGTAGGCGGGCTAGCTGATGTCGTTGGAGCTTTACCAAAATACCAAAACAGCTCAAGCACCACATCTCAGGTTATCATGCCATTTTATGATAACAAATTTACTCAGGAAAACACGTTTTCTTCAGTTTACGATGCACAGCTAAAATTAGGAGATTCCGTTTACGATTTTCAAATTTTAGTATTAAAAGATAAGCCATTAGATTTTGATGTCTTTTTCGTAAATGTTCCGGATTTGTTATTTAAAGATTATGTATATTCTTTCGATGACACCGAGCGTTTTTTAGCCTTTCAAATAGGCGCTTTAGACTGGTTACTAACCTGGCATGATTACCCGGATATTATCCATTGCCACGACCACCATACTGGGTTGGTCCCATTCATGCTTCAGGAAAGTTATAAATATGAAGCCTTCAGAAATATTCCGAATATCATTACCATTCATAATGCGCAATATCAAGGCTGGTTTTCGCATGAAAAGGTTGGTTTAATTCCTCCGTTTAATTTTGACCATGTTGGATTATTGGATTGGGGCAGCCAGATTAACCCCTTAGCGGCAGGTATAAAATGCGCTTGGAGTGTAACTACCGTTTCGCCAAGTTATATGGAAGAACTTAAACAGGCTGCCAATGGTTTAGAAAGCTTGTTAAGTGCCGAAAGTGAAAAATGCACCGGTATTTTAAATGGAATAGACTGGAAAGTATGGAATCCGGAAACCGATACCTATATCGTAAAAAGCTATGACATAGAAACCGTTGATAAAGGCGCTAGTTCTAACAAGAAATATCTATGCGACACTTTTAATCTGGACTTTAAAAAACCATTGTTTGCTTTTATTGGTAGACTGGTTGATGAAAAAGGATCGGATTTATTTCCCGAAGTGTTTAAACTGGCACTCGAAAAAGATAACCTTTCCATTTTATTATTGGGATCAGGAAATAAAATGGTTGAAGGCCAATTACAAGATCTAAAATCAGACTTTGTTGGAACCTATAATGCCTTTATAGGCTACGACGAAAAGTTATCACATATTATTTATGCCGGGGCGGATTTTTTACTCATGCCCTCGCGTGTTGAGCCATGTGGCTTAAATCAAATGTATGCCCTGCGATATGGAACTATTCCTATTGTACGAAGCATAGGCGGTTTAAAAGATACCGTAACTGATATTAATGAAGAAGGCGGCTTTGGTATTTGCCACCCAAATACAGCCGTTTCCGAAATAACCGAAGCTATCGATAGAGCTATAACCCTATATAAAGACCAACCAACCTATAAAGGCATTAGGCGCCAGATTATGGCTATAGACCATTCTTGGGACGCTTCTGCTGGAGAATACATTAATTTATATAACACATTAAAATCTAGCCAACAATGATTAACAACAAGGTTTTAGCCATCATACTTGGTGGTGGACAGGGATCTCGATTACACCCATTAACGCAACAACGCTCAAAACCAGCAGTACCAATTGCCGGAAAATACAGGTTGGTCGATATTCCTATTTCTAACTGTATTAACGCAGACATTAAGCGTATGTTTGTGTTAACACAATTCAATTCTGCTTCGTTAAACCGCCACATTAAAAACACGTACCACTTTAGTTTTTTTAGTAGTGCTTTTGTCGATGTATTGGCAGCAGAACAAACACCTGAAAATAAAGGTTGGTTTCAAGGAACAGCAGATGCCGTGCGACAAAGTATGCACCACGTATTAAGGCACGATTGTGAATACATTTTAATTTTATCTGGTGATCAGCTTTATCAAATGGATTACGATAAAATGATTGAGGCCCACGAAAAATGCGGTGCCGAAATCTCTATTGCAACCATTCCAGTTAATGCAAAAGATGCTACCGGTTTTGGAATTTTAAAATCAGACGAAGAAAGTATCATTACCTCGTTCATTGAAAAACCAGATGCTAGTTTATTACCTGAATGGACCTCGGAAGTAAGTGATGAAATGAAAGCTGAAGGTAGAAACTATCTGGCTTCAATGGGGATTTATATCTTTAATCGGGATTTATTAGTTGAATTAATGAATGACGAATCGACCATAGATTTTGGAAAAGAAATCATTCCGCAATCAATCAACAAACATAAAACCTTAAGTTATCAATACGAAGGTTACTGGACCGATATCGGAACTATTGAATCCTTCTTTGAAGCCAATATTAGTTTAACAGCTAACATTCCTAAATTCGATTTATACGACGAAAACAGACGTATTTATACGCATGCCCGAATGCTGCCAACCACCAAACTGGCAGGAACCAATTTAGATAAAGCCGTTATTTCTGAAGGTTGTATTATCGCAGCAGCAAAGATTGAAGAATCGGTTATTGGTATTCGTTCCCGCATTGGTAAAGAATCCACCGTAATAAAAACCTATATGATGGGTAACGACTTTTACGAAACCCTTCAGGAAATAGAAGAAAAACATATCAAAATATTAATGGGTATTGGCGAACGATGCTTTATTAAAAATGCTATTCTCGATAAAAACTGTCGCATTGGAGACGACGTAAGAATTAATGGTGGCAGTCATTTAGAAGACACCGAAAATGACATGTACGCAGTAAGAGATGGCATTGTAGTAGTAAAAAGCGGTGCAACTATACCTAACGGATTTGTAATATAATTTATGGCTCAAACTAAAGTTTATAGTCTGTTCACAGACTTCGATATCAATTTATTTAAAGCAGGTAAACACTATAGGCTTTACGAAAAATTTGGCTCTCATATAGTAACCGTCGATGGCATTGAAGGCACATACTTTGCTGTATGGGCACCAAGTGCTAAACGGGTTTCGGTTATTGGCGACTTTAACTACTGGGCCGAAGGCGAACATGAGTTAAATGTGCGTTGGGACAGCAGTGGTATTTGGGAAGGCTTTATTCCTTTTGTTGGCAAAGGCAACCTATACAAATACAAAATTGAAAGTCATAATAACGGTATTAAAACTGAAAAAGCCGATCCATACGCCAGACGATGTGAACACCCTCCCAAAACAGCATCGATAGTTTGGGATGACACCTACAAATGGAAAGACACCGATTGGATGAAAAAGCGTAAAAAGTACAATGCTTTAAATGCACCATATTCGGTTTACGAAGTCCATTTAGGCTCCTGGAAACGCAACATTGAAGAAGACCGATCGCTATCTTATTTTGAATTGGCAGATGAATTGGTAAACTACGTTAAGGACATGAACTTTACACACGTCGAGTTAATGCCTGTTATGGAGTTTCCTTACGATCCGTCTTGGGGTTATCAAATTACAGGATACTTCGCTCCTACCTCACGTTACGGCTATCCGGAAGAATTTAAATATTTAGTAGACAAATTACATCAAAATGATATAGGTATTATTTTAGACTGGGTGCCTTCACATTTTCCTGAAGACGCCCATGGTCTAGGGTTTTTCGATGGCTCAAATTTATATGAGCACCCAGACAAACGTAAAGGCTATCATCAGGACTGGAAGAGTTTAATCTTTAATTACGGTCGTAATGAAGTTAAATCTTTCCTGATTAGTAATGCCATTTTCTGGCTAGAACAATACCATGCCGATGGCTTACGTGTCGATGCCGTAGCCTCAATGCTATTCTTAGATTATTCTCGTGAAGACGGTGAATGGGAACCAAATATTTACGGTGGAAGAGAGAATCTGGAAGCGATTGACTTCATGAAAGAGCTCAATAAAGAAATTTATGCGTCCTTCCCCGATGTACAAACAATTGCTGAAGAATCAACAGCATTTACAGGCGTCTCTAAACCTGTTTTTATGGGAGGACTAGGCTTTGGTATGAAATGGATGATGGGCTGGATGCATGATACCTTAGAATACTTTTCTAAAGATCCTGTATACCGTAAATACCATCAAAACGATATTACCTTTAGTTTGGCTTATGCCTTCTCAGAAAACTTCATGTTACCCCTATCGCATGACGAAGTCGTTTATGGTAAAAATTCTATTTTAGGGCGTATGCCAGGTGACGAATGGCAGCGCTTTGCTAATCTGCGCGTGCTTTTTGGTTATATGTTTACTCACCCAGGCACTAAACTACTGTTTATGGGTGGCGAATTTGGTCAGTATAACGAATGGGATTTTCAGGCGAGTTTAAACTGGAATCTGTTAGAATTTGATCCGCACAAAAATTTCCAAAATTATTATAAGGCCTTAAATAAATTATACACCACTACCCCAGCACTATTTGAAAAAGGATTTTCTTATGACGGGTTCGAATGGATTAACTACGGTGATCATGAAAATTCTGTGATTTCATATATACGAAAAGGCGAAAACCCAGAAGACAACGTCGTTGTTGTTTGTAATTTAACACCAACCATTCATAAAAAATATTGTATTGGTTTACCTGTATCTGGAAAAATTAAGGAGATCTTTAATAGTGATGACGAAGCCTTTGGTGGCAGTGGCGTTTTAAATTCAAGAGCTATCACTATAAAAGACAAGCCTTATAATGGTAAAGACTATTCGGCGGAAATTACTTTACCTCCTTTAGGCATTTCTATTTTCAAATTTAACTAGCAAGAAGGCTTTGTTATACATTACGCAATTATATAACTGATATGTTGCGCTTTACGCAATTTGTCTCTTGTATTTTTGCCAATAATAGCGCATTAAAAATTAATTGTTTTAGTACTTTTAATGATGCATATACTAAAGTTATAATTTTATGATTTTAAATACAGAATTAGAGTATAAAGGAAACTTGTTTCCTTCCCATATAATTTCCTACGAAAAAAATCTTGACACTCTAAATTTCACCACAGAAAATGGTGTGATTTTACAAATAACCGTACAGCGCGATAGTGTACTACGTTTTCGATTTACAACATCAGGTATCTTTGAAAACGATTTTTCATATGCTATTACCAAATACGCCAGTCGAGGTTATAACCATTTAGAAGTTGAAGAGGAAGAAGATAAATATATCATTATTACAGCTAAACTTAAATGTCACGTTAATAAAGCCGATTTAAGAACCGCTATTTATGATGCACAGACCAATGACTTGATTTGTGAAGATGAATTAGGTTTTCACTGGGAGGAAAGTTACGAGTTTGGTGGCGATATTGTAAAGATGTCTAAAGTTGCACAGGAAGGTGAAAGCTACTATGGCTTAGGCGACAAACCTGCCGATGTAAACCTAAAAGGCAAGCGCTTTGAAAACTGGGTAACCGATTCTTACGCCTACGGAAAATATACCGACCCTATTTACAAAACCATTCCGTTTTATACGGCACTTCATCATAAAAAAGCTTACGGTATTTTCTTTGATAATACCTTCAGATCGTATTTCGATTTTTGTCAGGAGCGACGTAATATTTCCAGCTTCTGGGCGCAGGGTGGTGAAATGAATTATTATTTCATTTACGGACCAGAAATGTCGGAAGTGGTTGCAAACTACACCGATTTAACCGGAAAACCACATCAATTACCGCCGCTTTGGGCTTTAGGATATCACCAGTGTAAATGGAGTTATTACCCGGAAGCGAAAGTAAAAGAAATCACCAATAAATTCAGAGAACTAAAAATTCCATGTGATGCTATTTATTTAGACATCGATTATATGGAAGGATTTAGATGTTTTACCTGGAGTAAAGAATATTTCCCAGATCCGAAGCGTATGGTTAAGGAATTGGCAGATGATGGCTTTAAGACCATTGTTATCATTGACCCGGGAATTAAAATCGACAAGGAATACTCGGTGTTCAAGGAAGGCTTAGATAACGATTACTTCTGTAAACGTGCAGATGGCCCTTATATGAAAGGTAAAGTATGGCCTGGTGAGTGTTATTTCCCTGATTTTACGAATCCGGAAGTACGCGAGTGGTGGTCTAACCTTTTTCAAGAATTAATTGAAGAAATAGGCGTTAAAGGCGTTTGGAATGACATGAATGAGCCTGCTGTAATGGATGTACCTGGAAAATCGTTTCCAGACGATGTAAGACACGATTACGAGGGTAACCCCTGTTCACATAGGAAAGCCCACAATATATACGGTATGCAAATGGCAAGAGCCACTTATCAAGGCTTGAAAAAGTTTGCCTACCCTAAGCGTCCGTTTGTCATTACACGTGCAGCTTATTCAGGAACCCAGCGTTACACATCGAGCTGGACAGGTGATAATGTCGCGTCCTGGGAACACCTATCGATTGCCAATATTCAGGCACAGCGTATGTGTATGTCTGGATTCTCGTTTATCGGATCGGATATTGGTGGATTTGCAGAACAACCTAACGGCGAACTTTACGCACGTTGGATTCAGTTAGGTATCTTTCATCCGTTTTGTAGAACACACTCTTCCGGCGATCATGGCGATCAGGAACCATGGACTTTTGGAAAAAATATAACGGATGTGGTTCGTAAATTTATCGAGTTAAGATATGAGCTCCTACCCTATTTATACACTGCTTTTTGGCGTTATGCCGAAGAAGGTATTCCTATTTTAAAATCGTTGGTATTATACGATCAGTTAGATACCCATACCCATTACAGAAGTGATGAATTTATATGTGGTGAAAAAATACTGGCCTGCCCTATTTTAGAGCCTAATGCTAAAGGACGACGCATGTATTTCCCGACTGGGGAATGGTATAATTACTGGACCGACGAAATTGTTGAAGGTGGTCAGGAGTTATGGGTTGATGCCGATTTAGATAGTATGCCTATATTCATTAAATCGGGTGCATTAATACCTAAATATCCTGTACAGCAGTTTGTAGGAGAAAAAGAAATTGACGAGTTAAAACTGGACGTTTATTTTAAAATTGGTAAAGAAACCTCCGAAGTTTATGAAGATGCCCACGATGGTTACGATTACATTAAAGGTAGATATAGCCTAAGAAACTTTAGCTTAACCGGTAAAACAACAGAACTTGTTATACAACAACATAAATCTGGTAAATACACCACACCTTATGATACGTTTAAACTACAGTTACACGGTTTACCGTTTAAAATTAAAAAAGTGATTATCGATAAAGTAGAATATTCATTTAAAGATATTCAGCTTAACGGGAATAATTCTTTTATCATTAATAAAGACTTTACCGACTTACATATTTTATAAACTCCACACAAAAACAAGTTGAACAAAAAAGCGCTCGTATTTAACAAGCGCTTTTTTTATTAATCAATTTAAACATCTATACTATCGAAAGGTTTTCCTAAATACACTAGTTTAAACTCTTTTTCAATTTTAAACTCTTTGGTAAGGGTACATATAATATGAAGCTCTCCGTCGCGATCTTTAACAAATAAAGGAATGGCCTTTTGCTCTCTGTTAAGTTTATCAATCTTCTTGAGGTATTCCTCTTTTGTATTGATATCTACTTCATGGATAATAGGATAATCTCTGGCCACTTCACTAAAATTAATGAAATCATCTTTGGTAGAGAAAATCGTATCTAATGACATATCTTCCTGGTTTTTTATTTCTTGGGACGAAATCAACCTATACGATCCTCGCTCTCCTAAATGATCTCTAAACTTATTAATACTGTATTTGTTAATCTCATCACTCCCCGTAAACGCTAATAAATAACCGATATCGCTTAACTCGACATCGTTAGTCAAGTCTTCAGAATAAATATTCGCCTGCATGGCATCTAAATCTATGTTTTTTGCTTTGTTTATATTATCCAGGTTATTATCGATTAACACCACATGACGCGCATTTTGTTTCAAATACCTTGCAATAATTCTCGATGCTTCAGAAGCACCAATTATTAAAATACCATTACTTGCTTTAAGATACACCCCTATCCATTTGGCTACATAACGTGCAGATGCTGCATTTAAAAGAACTGTTACCAAAACGGTTGTAAAAACCAATGGTGTAATATATTCGGCATAAGGCTCGCCTCTAAATGCCAGTTTTGTACCAAATAAAGAGGCGATTCCCGCTGCTACAATACCTCTTGGTCCTACCCAGCTTATAAATACTTTTTCATTGAACTTAAGTCCCGAGTTTGAACAACTTAAGAAAACACCCAATGGCCTTAAAACAAATATGATAATAGCCATGAGTAAAACGGTTTTCCAATTGTAAACAATTAGTAGATCTTCAAGATTTATATTCGCCGACAGTAAAATGAATAATATTGATATTAGTAAAACACTCAACGATTCTTTAAAATATAAAAGCTCTTTTAAGTTGGGCAACTTACTATTTCCTAATACCATTCCCATCACCACAACCGCCAAAAGTCCGGATTCATGTGCAAAGATGTCCGATTCTACAAAAACTAATAACACTACAGACAAGGCCGTTACGTTAAGCAGGTAATGTGGTATGAGCTTTTTCTTAATTGAAAAATATAGCACCAACGCTGCCGTAGTACCAAAAGACAAACCTACCACGACAATTTTACCAAATTCTATAATAGCCTGAAGAGTATACCCATTGGTTTCGTCAATACTAATAAACTCAAACATTAACACGGCTGCTAAAGCACCAATCGGGTCGATTAAAATTCCTTCCCATTTAAGCACGGTTGAAATTTCCTTTTTTAAAGGAATATTTCTCAAAATAGGAGCTATAACCGTAGGCCCTGTAACTATAATGAGAGCCGAAAACAAAAAGGACACTTTCCAACTTAAGTCAAATATAAAATGTGCTGCTAAACCAGCCCCTATAAAAGTAATGAGTCCGCCAATACTGATTAGCTTCATTATAACTGGGCCTACCTTCGATATTTCATTTCGCTTTAAGGTTAATCCTCCTTCAAAAAGAATAATACCAATGGCTAAGGATACAAAACTATAAAGACTGTCTCCAGGAAATAATCCTTTTTCGCCATTCCAAACAGGCTCAATCCACTTACTACCATCTGCAGAAAACAATGTTGAAATAGGACCTACAAAAAGCCCTATAAGGATTAACGGCAAAATTGCGGGGAGTTTCATCCGCCAAGCAACCCATTGTGACAATATTCCTAAAATAACAATACCCGAAAGTTCAATCATGTACAAATTCTTTTACTTAGATAATAGCAAAATATTAAAAATTGACTACTAAATGGCTATCTTATTAGGGATATTTAAAAAAATTTCAGATATTTAGAATACACCGTTTAAACTAAATAGGCTATTATGGAAGGATTTGATATTTTAAACCTGTTCCTCGTCCTGCTCTCTGCTTGGGGTGCTGGAGCCTTGATTAAACGTTTCGGATACCCTGCCATTTTAGGAGAATTACTTATTGGAATAATTATAGGTCCGCCATTGCTAGGTCTTGTAGATACCTCAAGCACCTTAACAATCCTATCTGAAGCCGGTGTTATCCTCCTTATGGCCTACATTGGCATGGAAATTAATTTTAAAGATTTAGGAAAAGCCTCTTGGGCAGGACTTCTTGCGGCTATTGGTGGCTTTGTGGTGCCGTTTGCTTTAGGGTATTATGTAGTAACATTATCTGGCGGTACAAGTATAGCAGGGCTTTTTGTTGGTATTGCTGTTGGCGTTACTTCCTTAGCTACTAAAAGTCGGATTTTAGTAGATTTAAACTTATTAGATACCCGTATTGCCTATGTTTTAATGGCAGGCGCCCTATTTTCAGATACTATGGCGTTGATTATTTTTGCCGGACTATCAAGTTTTATAGACGCTGGCTCTGTAAATTTGAATGAAATCATATGGATTAGCGGTAAAATAATTCTGTTCTTTTTATTCGCAACGGTATTCGGACTTTACCTTCTCCCTAAACTTATCAAATGGTTTGAAGACAAAAACATTAAGAATCGTACATTTTATTTTTCTCTACTTTTAATCATCGTTTTTGGACTCTCAGAATTATCAGAATTGGTTGGACTTCATGGTATTTTAGGTGCTTTTATGGCTGGTCTTTTCATAAAAGATGATCTATTTCCTAAAAAAATAAGCACAAATATTTCTAATGTTTTTCACGATGTATCGGTAGGTTTTATGGCTCCTATCTTTTTTGTTACTGCCGGATTTCATGTTTCCCTTGATGTATTTCAATCCGATTTAAATCTTTTGATTCTAATACTAGGTGCTGCATTTATTGGTAAAATATTTGGTACAATACTATTTTATTTACCTAGTGGACATGGCTGGCGAGAAGGGTTAGCCGTAGGAACAGGAATGAATGGTCGAGGTGCTGTAGAAATAGTAATTGCCGGGATAGGTTTACAAAAAGGGGTGATTACCCAAGAAATTTTTTCAATCTTGGTATTCATGGCTATTATAACAACACTTTCTGTGCCTCTATTATTAACATGGTCTACTAACTGGTTAAAAAAACGCGGCGAACTGGTTAAACAATTTTCTAAAAAAGGATGCATTATATTAGGAGCAAACCCATTAGGACTTCTTGTAGGTAAACATTTAAAAGAAAATAATCTTTATAGACGCCAATAAAACCTTATCTGAACAAGCCGAAAGCAAAGGGTTTAAATGTATACATGGTAATGTTTTGGAAGAAGCAACATTACTCGAGGCCTCTGCTAAAGATTTCAGAACATTTATTGCTTTAACCGAAAATACAGAGATTAATCTATTAGCTTCTCAATTGGCAAACGACAATTTTTACGTCCCTGAAAAATATGTAGTTATCTCTCCAAATGAAAATAACGAAGGGGCAGGTGTTAACCTTTTAGGCGCAGCATCTACCCTATTTGCAAGCCGAACGGACATAAAACCTTGGATAGAAAAAATTCAATCTTCGAATTATAATGAAGTGGAAACCAAAATAACCAAAGAAACCACTACCCGATTATGGGTGAAATCTCAACTACAAAAAAACAACCAAGTTCTACCGCTTGTTATTTTAGACATTAACGGCAACAAACGTCCATTTGGATATAATGATACCTTAGAAGCTAACGAAATAGTTATTTATATTGAATAATACACACACAATAAAAGAAGCTATTCTAAACTAAAAAACCTACTTTAGTAAATATAACCTATTGTTATTTTCTTCTTAATATATTCTTAACGTTTTAAGGCAATTACTCTAATTTTAGTAATTTGCACCACTTATGAAGTTATACCCTATAAACGCTGGTAATTTTAAACTGGATGGTGGTGCTATGTTTGGCGTTGTTCCAAAATCATTATGGCAAAAAACCAACCCTGCCGATGCTAACAATATGATTGATATTGCTGCTCGCTGTTTACTTATTGAAGACGGTGATCGATTAACTTTAATTGATACTGGCATGGGTAATAAACAATCAGATAAGTTTTTTGGATATTACCATTTGTGGGGTGATGATAGCATTGATAA
This sequence comes from Aestuariibaculum marinum, assembly GCF_014596975.1. Classification (GTDB taxonomy): domain Bacteria; phylum Bacteroidota; class Bacteroidia; order Flavobacteriales; family Flavobacteriaceae; genus Aestuariibaculum; species Aestuariibaculum marinum. The sequence goes on from NZ_JACVXD010000002.1 coordinate 170,875, forward strand.
ATCGTTAAAACAATACGGTTTTCATCGTGATGATATTACCGATGTCTTTTTAACGCATTTACATTTCGACCATAGTGGAGGCGCCATTCAATGGAATAAAGACCGTACCGGTTACGAGCCTGCCTTTAAAAATGCGCATTATTGGAGTAATGAAAACCACTGGCAATGGGCGACACAACCTAATCGTAGAGAACAGGCTTCTTTTTTAAAGGAAAATTTACTGCCAATGGAAGAAAGTGGACAATTAAAGTTTACGGCGCTTCCTAAAGGAGATCTTTTAAAACAATCGGAATTAGGTTTCGATATCTTTTTTGCCGATGGCCACACGGAAAAACAAATGATTCCACTGATTCAATATCAAGGTAATACCATAGCTTTTATGGCCGATTTATTGCCAACAGCAGGACATTTACCCTTACCATACGTTATGGGCTATGATACCCGCCCATTATTAACGTTAGATGAAAAGGAAAAATTCTTAAACCTCGCAGCAGACCAAAACTTCTATTTGTTTTTAGAACACGATGCACATAACCAGATTATCACGGTTCAGCATACCGAAAAAGGCGTTCGATTAAAAGACGTTTTTACTGCCGAGGACATGTTCAAATAAAAATTAGATTAAAATAATTACAATCAAAATGAAAACAATTCAAAGATTATCATTAACAGTGGCTGCAACTGCCCTATTATCTGGTTGCGGTGGCTCTAGTTTCATATCAACACCTGTTGAAAATATCGATTCTTCGCCATTAAAAGTTTCTGAATTAACCGAGAGAGAAAAACAAACTTGGGGACATTTAGATTTAGTAAAAGACACCATTCCTGGAATGAGTGTTGAAAAAGCATACGAAGAGTTACTTAAAAACAAAAAAGGAGCTAGCGTTATCGTAGCTGTAATCGATTCTGGTATTGATATCGATCATGAAGATTTGAATGATGTGCTTTGGACAAACGAAGATGAAATTCCAGGAAACGGTATTGACGATGATAAAAACGGTTATGTTGATGATGTCCACGGATGGAATTTCTTAGGTGATGGTTACGACGAGCAATTAGAGCTTACTCGTATTGTTGCAAAAGGAGATACAAGCAATCCTCAATATGCAGCTGCTAAAGCGGAATACGATGAAGAGTTTCAAACATGGAATGACAGAAAAATGCGTTACGAGCAAATCTATGCGCAATTAAAATCTGCCGATGAAACATTTACGAAACACTTCGGAAAAGCAGATTATACCAAAGAAGAAATTAACGCTATTGGAGCAACGACTGATGAAGATTTAAACAAAGCGGTGCAAATGGCTAAGTTTATGTTCAGCAACGGTTTAGACTCTCTTCAAGATGCTAAAGAAGAAATTAACAGTGGTTTAGAGCACTTCGCTGAACGTTTAAACTACAACCTAAACTTGAACTTTAATGGTCGTGTAACTGGAGATAACCCAGACGATATGTCGACTAAATACTACGGAAACGGAAACGTTAAACCAGTAAAAAAATCAGAAAGTCACGGTACACACGTAGCTGGTATTATTGCTGCTGAACGTGGAAATGGAAAAGGTGTAGATGGTGTTGCTAACAACGTTAAAATTATGTCTTTAAGAGCGGTACCAAATGGTGATGAGTATGATAAAGATATTGCATTAGCTATTCGTTACGCTGTAGATAACGGTGCAAAAGTAATTAACGGAAGTTTTGGAAAAAGCTATTCTCCACACAGCGATTGGGTACGTGAAGCAATTAAATATGCTGCTGACAACGATGTGATTTTTGTTCACGCTGCTGGAAACGAAAGTAAAGATGTTGATGTGAAACCTAACTTCCCAGACGATAACGTAAACTACGTTGAAGTCGCTAATAACTACATTAGAGTAGGTGCTTTAGAACCTAAATACGGTTCAGGATTATTAGCTAGTTTTTCTAACTATGGTAAAAAGAATGTAGATGTATTTGCTCCAGGAGCTAAAATTTACTCAACAACTCCAGAAAACGAGTACGATACTAAAGGAGGTACATCTATGGCTGCTCCTGCTGTAGCTGGTGTTGCCGCTTTAATTCGTTCTTATTTCCCTGATTTAAGCGCTGGTCAAGTAAAACAAATTATTTTAGATTCTGGTCTAGCCTTAAACCTTAAAGTTGTTGTTGCTGGTGACACTAACGATGTTAGACCATTTAGCGAGTTAACTACTTCAGGTAGAATAGTTAATGCTTACAATGCTTTAATTATGGCTGCTAAAGAATCTTCAGCCAAATAAAAGATGATATTCTATTAAAAAAAGAGGCATATGCCTCTTTTTTTAATTATAGACTTTTGGTATTTTACTCCAAGAGCGTTACGTTTAACAAAACTAATAATCCCTTAGATGAAACAATTTTTTATCTCTATTTTAAGTCTGTCATTATTGGCATCTTGTGGTGGTTCTAAAGAATATACTACAATTACGCCAACAGTTCCGGTCATTCCTAATACACCGGCAGCATCAACCTACTGGCAACAACATGTAGATTACACTATGGATATTGATATGAATGTAAACAACTATCAATATCAAGGAAAACAAACGCTGGTTTACACCAACAATTCACCGGATGTTTTAAACAAAGTATTTTACCATTTATACTTTAATGCCTTCCAACCGGGTAGCGAAATGGACGTACGTTCGCGCACTATTGCCGACCCAGACGCTCGTGTAGGCGACCGCATAAGTAAACTTAGTCCTGATGAAATCGGATATATTAAAATTAACTCATTGAAACAAAATGGTACTTCACTAACTTACGATACTGTTGGTACTGTTTTAGAAGTCGAACTTGCAAAACCTATTCAACCGGGAGAGCGTGTAACCTTCGATATGCTTTTCGATGCTCAGGTACCGGTACAAATCCGTCGTTCGGGAAGAAATAATAAAGAGGGAGTTGCACTTTCTATGACTCAGTGGTACCCAAAATTAGCTGAATACGATTTTGAAGGCTGGCATACCGACCCATATATTGGTCGTGAATTCCACGGTGTTTGGGGTAATTTCGATGTAACACTTCACATTGATAAAACTTATGTAGTAGGAGGGACAGGGTACCTTCAAAACCCTAATGAAGTAGGTCATGGTTACGAAACATCAACTGTAAATCGCCCTGATGGAGAAAAACTAACCTGGCATTTTGTGGCGCCTAATGTGCATGACTTTACCTGGGCTGCCGATCCAGAGTATATTCACGATACTTTAAAATCGTCAAATGGACCTACATTACACTTTTTATACAAAAAGACTTTAGATAAGGAAAAACTTAATTATTGGAAAAAATTCCAGCCAAAAGCAGCAGAATTAATTCAGTATTATAGTGAGCACGTAGGAACGTATCCATATAAGCAATACTCTGTTATTCAAGGAGGCGATGGCGGTATGGAATATGCCATGTGTACATTAATTACGGGAGACAGAAGTTTTGGTAGTCTGGTAGGCGTTACTGCTCACGAAATGGCACATACCTGGTTTCAGTTCTTATTAGCCACTAACGAAACAAAACACGAATGGATGGACGAAGGGTTTACCAGCTATATTAGTGATTTCGCTATGAATGAGATCATGAATGAAGGAAAAGAAAACCCGACAGCGGCAGCATACAAAAACTATATTTATTTAGCTAAATCTGGCAAAGAACAACCACTTTCTACGCAAGCCGATCGCTACCAGTTTAATCAAGCGTATAGCATTTCGGCATATAGTAAAGGTGAAGTGTTCTTATCTCAATTAGGGTATGTAATCGGCGAAGAAAACTTGAAAAAAACAATCAAGAAATACTTTAATGATTTTTCATTTAAACACCCAAGACCTATTGATATTATCCGCTCTGCCGAAAAAGTATCTGGTTTAGAGTTAGATTGGTATTTAATCGATTTTACACAAACAACAAACACCATAGATTACGGTGTTAAAGTTATAAATGGTGAAAATATTACCCTTGAGCGTATTGGCCTAATGCCAATGCCTTTAGATTTAACTGTAACCTACACCGACGGAACTACTGAAGATTTCTACATTCCGTTACAAATGATGCGTGGTGAAAAGCCAACTACAGCAACTATTGCCCCAGATTGGGCCTGGGCATACCCGGTTTACACGTTAAAAGCAAATAAAGCTGTAAAATCTGTACAAATCGACCCTAAAGAATTGATGGCAGACATTAATAAAGAAAACAATAAAATGTAAATTCATTCCTCATTTTATTTTAAGTAACAAAAGGCTTCTTTTTTATTAAAAGAGGCCTTTTGTTGTTTCCTATAAAATCAAATAATTTTAAAATGATTGTGCCAACACTTTATTTTTTAATACCTTCGTGTTGTAAACTTTAGGGGTGTTCTAATATTTAGAACTGAGACATACCCTTTGAACCTGATACGGTTAGTACCGTCGAAGGGAAAAGTTGAATAGCCTGTTGCAATACAGACTAGCACACCTTTTCATAAACACACTTCAAATCGCGAAGTGTCTTTTTTCAAAGTCTTTATTTTCCTCTATGGTTTACAATATAAAATGTATTGTAAATGATAACCATTCAACTTAACGAACGTAAGTTAAATATTGATGCCAATGTCAATGTTTCACAATTACTGATTCAGGAAAACTATCCACAAATTGGCATTGCTGTAGCCATCAATCAACAAATTATTTCCAAAACCAACTGGGCAAATCAATTGCTACAGGATGGCGATAATATCCTCATTATTCAGGCAACCCAAGGGGGATAATTAAACTTTGAAAAACCACAACTCATGAAAAATAAAGATACCGCTCCAAAGCAAGAGCAAATTACAAGAAACCCATTTCCCAACTCTAGAAAGATTTACGTTTCAGGAAAAATTCATCCTCAAATAAAAGTGGCGATGCGTGAAATTTCTTTGAGTGATACCAAAGATACCTTCACTGGAAAATTAATGCCAAACGAACCCGTAACAGTTTACGATACTTCAGGACCATATACGGATCCAAATAAAGATATCAATGTGCACAATGGTATTGAACGCATTCGTGAACAATGGATTTTAGATCGCGGAGATGTTGAACAATTAAATGAATTTTCATCTGAATATTGTAACCAGCGTTTAAACGATTCAAGCTTGGATCACATGCGTTTTTCACATTTAAAAAAGCCATTACGTGCCAAAAAAGGAAAGAATGTAACGCAATTACATTACGCTAAACAGGGGATTATTACGCCGGAAATGGAATACATTGCGATTCGTGAAAATCAGCGTATCGATGAAATGACTGAGATTAGAAAACAACATCCTGGTCAAGATTTTGGAGCTGCTATTCCTAATAAAATTACGCCAGAATTTGTTCGAGAAGAAGTGGCTCGCGGTCGTGCGGTGATTCCATCAAACATCAATCACCCGGAAGCCGAACCTATGATTTTAGGTCGCAATTTCTTAGTGAAAATTAATGCAAATATTGGTAACTCAGCCACGACTTCGTCTATTGAAGAAGAGGTTGAAAAAGCTGTTTGGGCTTGTCGTTGGGGCGCCGATAATATCATGGATTTATCTACTGGACAAAACATTCACGAGACACGCGAATGGATTATTCGTAACTCACCAGTTCCTGTTGGAACCGTACCAATTTATCAAGCTTTAGAAAAAGTAAACGGTGTTGCCGAAGATTTAACCTGGGAAATTTTCCGCGATACCTTAATAGAACAAGCCGAACAAGGTGTCGATTATTTCACAATTCACGCTGGTGTACTATTACGTTATGTGCCTATGACGGCTAAACGTGTTACTGGTATAGTTTCTCGTGGTGGTTCCATTATGGCTAAATGGTGTTTGGCGCATCACAAAGAGAGTTTCTTATATACTCATTTCGAAGAGATTTGTGAAATATTAAAACAATACGACGTGGCGTTCTCTTTAGGTGACGGCTTACGTCCGGGTTCTATTGCCGATGCTAATGATGAAGCGCAGTTTGCTGAACTGGAAACTCTAGGCGAATTAACTCAAATAGCGAGAAAACACGAAGTACAATGTTTTATTGAAGGTCCAGGTCACGTACCAATGCACATGATTAAAGAAAATATGGAAAAGCAAATCGAGGTTTGTGATGAAGCGCCTTTCTATACCTTAGGACCTTTAACCACAGATATTGCGCCGGGTTACGACCATATTACTTCTGGTATTGGGGCTGCTATGATTGGCTGGTACGGCTGTGCCATGTTGTGTTATGTAACACCTAAAGAGCATTTAGGCTTACCAAATAAAGAAGATGTTAGAGTAGGTGTGGTCACCTATAAATTAGCTGCTCATGCTTCCGATTTAGCCAAAGGGCATCCGGGTGCTCAACATCGTGACAATGCTTTAAGTATGGCGCGCTTCGAGTTCCGTTGGGAAGATCAGTTTAATCTTGGTTTAGACCCTGAGCGTGCGCGCGAATACCACGATGAAACCTTACCTGCTGAAGGTGCTAAAATTGCTCATTTCTGTTCGATGTGCGGACCAAAATTCTGCTCAATGAAGATTTCACAGGAAGTGCGTGATTTTGCTAAAGAAAATGACATTGTAGAAAACGAGGTCATTAAAAAAGGGATGAAAGAGAAATCACAAGAATTTAAAGAAAAAGGTTCTGAAGTTTACCTGTAAAAGTAAAATATGATTGTTCTAATTGCCCCTGAACATATACTTGATAATGAAATCATAATCCTTCATGAATTATTTCGTGAAGGATTACAATACTTTCATTTACGTAAACCGCATCAAGATTTTCAATTTTATAGTGATTACCTGAATCAAATAGAGACAAAATATCACAATAGAGTAGTGGTTCATGAATTTCATGAGCTTTTAGAACATTATAACTTAAAAGGCATTCATTTTCAGGAAGCTAAAAGACGAGAAACTTCAACGGAAGCTTTTCAAAAGTTAAGAAAAGAAAATAAGATTTCAATAAGCAGTTCATTTCACTCACCTGAAGAACTTGCCGATTGCAAATTTAATTTTGATTATCACTTGTTGAGTCCGGTGTTTTCATCAATTTCAAAACAAGGCTATCAAGGGCAAGGCTTCAAGGTAAATCATATTAACAAAACCATTATTGGCATGGGTGGTGTTACCACCAAAAACCTATCTGAATTTGATAAGTTAGGTTATAAGGGCGTTGGTGTTTTAGGAGGCATTTGGCAAAGTAAAACGCCTGTAGAAGATTTTAAAATCATGCAAAAGCATTACAAAAACTAATTATTTGGATACCAATACTTACATATTATCAATAGCCGGATTTGATCCGAGTAGCGGAGCAGGACTTACTCAGGATATTAAAACTTTTGAGGCTCATGGACTTTATGGCTTATCAGTTTTTACGGCTATAACCGTTCAGAATGATGTGGATTTTAAACAATGTATCTGGACAAACCCTGAAATCATTTCAGCTCAAATTGACACCTTATTTCAACGTTTTGAAATATCAGTTGTTAAAATCGGTATTGTAGAATCCTGGGAGATTTTGCTCCATATTTTAAAACAATTAAAACAGCTAAACCCTGACATAAAAATTGTTTTAGACCCTATTTTAAAAGCTAGTGCAGGTTTCGATTTTCATTCTAAAGACCATCAATCTACTTTGGATGCTATCTGGACATATTGCAATATCATCACTCCAAATTACGATGAAATTAAACGTTTATACCCCGAATTAAACATTGAGGAAACTATAGAACACATTTCTGCTTTTACAAATATCTATTTAAAAGGCGGTCATCGTAAAGACAAAAAAGGCTGGGACGAGCTATATTATAACCGCATTGTTATGGTAAACATTCCACCAAATACAGAAACTATTTCTGAAAAACATGGTAGTGGTTGTGTATTATCGTCGGCTTTAGCTTCTAATTTGACTTTAGATATTCCTTTGGAAGACGCCTCAAAACTTGCTAAATATTACACAGAACGATTCTTAAATTCTAACTCTAGTTTACTTGGAGAACATGCCTATCAAACAAAAACATAATATTATGAACATCGCTAAATTACATTATATATCACAAGGACAAACGCCAGAAGAACATCTGCATAATATCCAAAAAGCCTGTACTTATGGCGCCGAACTGGTACAACTTCGTCTAAAAAACACAGACCAAAACACCTTACTAAAAACTGCTGAAAAAGCACGAGAAATTACTGGACATTTTCAAACACGATTAATCATAAACGACCATTATAAAATAGCAAAAACAGTGAATGCTGATGGGGTTCACTTAGGAAAAACCGATGCTTGTCCTTTAGAAGCTCGTGAGCATTTAGGTAAGTGGTTTATAATTGGAGGCACCGCAAATACCCTTGAAGATTGCCAAAATCTAATTAATAAAAAAGTCGATTATATTGGTTTAGGTCCTTTTAGATTCACTCAAACCAAAGACAATTTAAGTCCGATTTTAGGTTTTGAAGGCTATCAGTCGATAGTTAAGCAATTAAAATCTACAACTCCAATAATTGCCATTGGTGGTATTGTTGAACAGGATATTCCACAACTTTTACAAACCGGAATTTACGGTATTGCCATGTCTGGTGCTATTACAGAAAATTTCAATAACATTTCAACCTTCAACAAGTTACTAAACGCATCAGCAACTTTTGAACAACGACACACTTTTTAATTATGAACGATTTATTACACATAGCCGATAAAACATTTCAATCCAGATTATTCACCGGAACGGGAAAATTCAGTTCCAACCAACTCATGTCTGATGCTTTAATAGAAAGCGAAAGTGAACTGATTACCGTTGCTTTAAAACGTGTAGACGTGAATAATGAACAAGACAAAATGCTAAAAAGTATTATGCGTCCACACATTAATTTACTGCCAAATACGTCAGGTGTTCGCGATGCTAAAGAAGCTATTTTCGCGGCCCAATTGGCTCGTGAAGCTTTAGAGACCAACTGGATTAAACTAGAAATTCACCCAGATCCAAAATACTTATTACCTGATCCTATTGAGACATTAAAAGCAGCTGAAGAATTAGTAAAATTAGGATTTGTGGTGATGCCATACATTCATGCCGATCCCGTTTTATGCAAACGATTAGAAGATGTTGGCGCCCAATGTGTGATGCCATTAGGCGCTCCAATAGGAACCAATAAAGGCTTAAAGACACTTGATTTCTTAGAAATTATTATAGAACAAAGTAATGTACCTGTTATTGTCGATGCTGGAATTGGGAGTCCATCGCATGCGGCTTATGCCATGGAAATTGGTGCCGATGCAGTTTTGGTAAATACCGCTATTGCCGTTTCTCAAAATCCTGTTATTATGGCTAAAGCCTTTAAAATGGCTGTTGAAGCTGGCCGTATGGCTTACAATTCCAAATTGGCTTCTGTGAAACACCATGCTGAAGCGAGCAGCCCTTTAACCAGTTTTTTAAACTAAAAACTCATTATGAATACTTCATTTCAAACCCTATTCGATACGTATAATTGGGATGATACTTTAGCCAGTATTAATGCTAAAACATCACAGGATGTTGAATTTGCACTGGCTAAAACCAAGCGTGATTTAGAAGATTTTAAAGCGCTTATTTCACCTGCCGCTAAACCGTATTTAGAGCAAATGGCGCAACAAAGCCGATTAATTACTAAAAAGCGTTTTGGAAATACCATTCAAATGTATGTGCCTATGTATTTATCTAACGAATGCCAAAACATTTGTACCTATTGTGGTTTTAGTATGACCAATAAAATTCCGCGTCGCACCTTAACCGATGCCGAAATTTTAAAGGAAGTCGCTTTCCTAAAAGAAAAAGGTTACGATCATATTTTACTAGTTACTGGTGAAGCCAATAAAACGGTTGGCGTGCCGTATATAAAACATGCGATGGAATTGATTAAAGATCAATTTTCGAATATTACTATTGAAGTTCAGCCATTACACCAAGATGAATATGAAGAACTAATTCAAGCTAATTTATATGCCGTTTTAGTCTATCAGGAAACGTATCACAGAGCTGAATATAAAAAACATCACCCGAAAGGGAAAAAGTCAAATTTCGACTTCCGACTAGAAACACCAGACCGCTTAGGTCGTGCCGGAATTCATAAAATTGGACTAGGCGCTTTGTTCGGATTGGAAGACTGGCGTGTCGATAGTTTCTTTACCGCACTACATTTAAAGTACCTTCAAAAGACGTATTGGAAAACAAAATATTCAATTTCTTTTCCTAGATTAAGACCGCATAGCGGTGGCTTAGAACCCAAAGTAGAAATGACCGATCGCGACTTAGTACAAACCATTTGTGCCTTTAGATTGTTAGATGAAGATGTGGAATTATCGATGAGTACACGAGAAAGTGAAACCTTTAGAAATAACATTGTGCACCTTGGAGTAACTTCATTAAGTGCCGAATCGAAAACCAATCCGGGTGGTTATGTTGTAGAACCACAATCCTTAGAACAATTTGAAATTTCAGATGAACGCCCTACCGAAACTATTGCTAAAATGCTTCAGAACAATGGTTTGGAACCTGTTTGGAAAGACTGGGAAAACAATTGGTAAATTATAGTATTTTAATCTCGATTATCGAGTAGAATTTTGACATTGCATAACATTTAAAGTACCTTTATACTTTTAAAATTTTCAACCTAAAAGCATGCTAAATTCAATTAAAACAAAAACCTTTAAAACATTAATTCTTGCCCTTATTCTATCTTCAACTTCAGGTTTTGCACAAACCGAAAGTTTATGGGATAAAGCAAGTGGTTGGGTTAAGGAATTAAACTTAAATGACGAATCGAAGGAAACCACAGTTACCTCTTTAATTACATCGCATTTAACGGCCGTTCGCAACTGGCATAACAGTCATTCGTTTGAAGAAGTTCCAGCAGGAATAAACCCAAGGACCGGAGAAAAACTATCAGATTTAGACCGTTCTATTATTGCTGATTCAGCCATGCCAGATAATGTTCATACCGATTTAATGACAGGTTTAAATAATAATTTAACTGAAGATCAGGTAGAATTTATTCTAGATAAATATACCATTGGAAAAGTCGATTTCACTATGAAAGCCTATCGTGAAATCGTTCCTTATCTAAAGCCTTACGAAGAAGCTGAGCTCATTAAAAACCTAAAAGAAGCTCGCGAAATGGCAATTGATTTTAAAAGTATGAAACAGATTTCAGCTATTTTCGAAATCTATAAGACTAAAAACGAACAGTTTTTAAACAATAATGGTCGTAACTGGCGAAAAATGTATAAAAACTATGTGGATAAAATGAAAGCCAAAAAAGAGAGTAATCAATAATACAGAAAAACATAGAAATCAATTTACAAGAATCACTTATTTATTAAGTGATTTTTTTATTTCCGTACCTTTGAAAAATTAAATGACACATCTTGAAATTTACTTACAATAAAAACGAAAAACTAAAAAGTAAAAAACTGATTGATCAGCTCTTTAGCGAAGGCCAATCTGTTTCGGCTTACCCTTTACGTTTAGTGTATATGCCTACAGCTTTTAATGAAGATATTATTGCTAAAACAGGAGTTTCTGTAAGTAAACGTCAGTTTAAAACCGCCGTAGATCGTAACCGAATAAAACGTTTGTTAAGAGAAGCTTACCGCCTGAATAAGGGTGTATTTTTTAACAACATTTCTACACAATATGCGTTTATGATTTTGTACATTGGCAAAGACAAACCTACTTTATCCCAAATTGAAAACAGAATGCAACACTTGTTTAAGAAGTTTTTAAACAAGGTTTCTGAAACTGAAAACAAGTCTCATGATGAAAAAAGTACTTAAAAAACGCATTATTATTCCGATACTGGCTTGTGGTTTATTTTTTACCACAACGGCCTTTCAAAATGATTTTTTTGAGATTGCAAAACAGCTGGAAATCTTTACCACCTTGTTTAAAGAACTCAACATGAATTATGTTGACGAAACCAATCCAGGGGACTTAATGGATACAGCTATAAAAAGCATGTTAGCCGATTTAGACCCGTATACCAACTTCATGAACGAGCAAGATGTTGAAGCGGTCAGAATTAATAATACAGGCGATTACACGGGTATTGGAGCTAAAGTAAAAACCTTAAAAGATAAGTTAATTATTGTTGAACCCTACAAAGATTATCCAGCAGATAAAGCGGGTTTAAAAGCGGGCGACGAAATTATAAAAGTAGGTAATAACCTTATTGAAGATTATAAAGAAGATACCGGAGAACTCTTAAGAGGTGTTACCGGAAGTTCTGTTGAAGTGACTTATAAACGCCAGGGAAAAACCAATACAGCCACTATAAACCGCGCCGAAGTAGAAATTAAAGCAGTCCCTTATTTTTCATTAATAAATGACAAGACAGGGTATATTGTTTTATCGCGTTTTAATAATAAAGCAGCAGCCGAAACAAATTATGCCTTACGTGATTTAAAAGCACAAGGCGCTCAAAAAATTATTCTAGATTTAAGAGGAAATCCTGGAGGACTGTTAAACGAAGCCATTAAAATTGTCAACCTGTTTGTACCTAAAGGGCAGTTGGTGGTTACTACAAAATCGAAGGTTAAAAAGTATAATAAAACTTATTACACACAAGGCAATCCTATCGATACAGAAATTCCTTTAGTGGTTTTAATTGATGGTGGCAGTGCCTCGGCAAGTGAGATTGTTTCTGGATCTTTACAGGATTTAGATCGTGCGGTTATTGTTGGTTCCAGAAGTTTTGGAAAAGGACTGGTACAACGCCCTAAAGAGCTTATTTACGGGACTCAGGTTAAGATTACCATTTCAAGGTATTACACGCCTTCTGGTCGTTGCATTCAGGCCTTAGATTATTGGCACCGTAACGACAAAGGCGAAGCTGTAAGAGTAAAACAGGAGAACTATAACGAATACAAAACTAAAAACGGTAGAAAAGTATTTGATGGCGGTGGCATTTTCCCAGATGCCAGTTTCGATGCTTCGAACAATTCTGCGATTACCAGCGCTATTGTAAACAACGATTTGGTGTTTGATTATGCAACAGACTACTACTACAATCATAAATTAGATAACGTCGATAATTTTAAATTAACAGATACCGATTTTAACGATTTTAAAAGCTATTTAAAGGCTAATAATTTCTCATTCGAAACCGAAACCGAAAAAGCTTTAAATAAAGCCTTCGAAACCGCTACAAAGGAAGAATTAAACGATAATATAGAAAAGGATTATAAAACCCTTCTAACGAATTTAAATAAGTCTAAAACCAGTATTATCGACGCTAATAAAGATTATTTATTAGAGTTATTAACTGAAGAGATTGTTAAACGTTATGTATACCGTGAAGGCTTGTACGATTATTATAAAACACACGATACGAAAATTAAGAAGGCGACCGAAATTCTTAGTAATCCTTCAACTTACAACGATTATTTACATTAGTTCTTAGGGAATTTTAAAAAAAATTCATTTAAAATAGTATATTTATAATCCTGTCTTTTGCCGCAGATTATGAATAAACTAGTAACCTTTATACTCATATTTTTAGGGAACCTTACCTATGCTCAAAATAATATTACTCACGAAGTTTATTTTGAAACAGATAAATATGAAGTGATTCCAACCGAAGAAAACAGGTTATTACTTTTCATTTCAGGGTTAGCAGACATCGATATTGAGTCTATTGCCATCTTTGGTTTTTGTGATGATGTCGGCGCCGATAGTTATAATTTAAAACTTTCAAAACAACGCGCTGAAGCGATTAAAGGTATTCTTTCTAATCATGAAATTAGTGAAAATGTCATCACAAATGTCGATGGAAAAGGTGAGGTTTTACTAAAAATTGTAAACGAAACCAACGTCGCAAAAATTAGAGGTCTCAACCGAAAAGTAGAAATTATAATCAATCCTAAACCACCTATTCTTCCAAAAAAAGAAGAGAAAAAAATTGAAGTTCCTGTTGAAGAAACACCCTTAGAAACTGCCGAAATTTTAAAAGGAGAAGTAAAGGTTGGTGATAAAATTCGCTTTGAAAATATTCTATTTAAAACAGGGTATAGTGTGATTAATCCTGACTCAAAAAAAATACTTAACGATATTGCGAATGTCTTGGTAGAACGTGAAGATATTTACTTTACTATTGAAGGTCATGTATGCTGTACACAGTTTAGCAGAGATGCCATAGATCGTAAAACGAAACAACGTAATTTATCTGTTGCCAGAGCCAAATACGTATATGATTATTTTGCAAAAAAAGGGGTGAGTAAAAAGCGTATGCGTTACTTAGGTATGCGTCGAAAATTTCCTTTAGGCGGCGACCCAAAATACGATCGTCGCGTAGAAATTGTCATTAATTATATTGATGACAGACCAAACAGACGAGAAGAAAGTAAATAATATAATAAGTTAAAACTTCATAAAATGAATACGTTTCTAACAGTATTAATAACCCTCTTAGCCTTTGTTTTAATCACTTTTTTATACTGGAAATTAACTAATGGTTATGTAAAAAAACTATACGGAAAACCACTTTGGAAACAATGGGGTTCTAAAATGTATTATTGGACTACCGCTATAGCTGTGAGCACTGCTCTTACTGTACTGTTAATTTATGTTGTTAAAAACGTAAAATTTTAGAATAATCAAGTTACTCTTTTACCATAGCAATATGCGGAATATCATCTTCCAGATAGCTTTCTCCCACTTCTACAAAACCTAAATTTTTATAAAAATTCTTGAGATAAACTTGTGCTGAAAGTCGAATAGTAGTTTCATTAAAATGTGTTTTGATAGCTGAAATTGCCGCCTTCATAATATCGTATCCATACTTAAAATCACGTTCATTTAAATGTACAACTACACGCCCGATACTCGAAAATTCAAAGTAATCTCCAGGCTTAAAAATACGTGAATAAGCTACTATTTTTCCATTTTTAAACCCTAAAATATGAAGTGCTTTTTGGTCCTTTCCATCCACATCCTGATACACACAATCCTGTTCAACCACAAAAACTTCCGAGCGTAATTGTAAAACATTGTATAACTCATCAACTGATAATTCATCAAAAGCTTTGACTTGTATTTGCAGCATATTTCAGATATTAATAATTAACCTCTACACTTATTAACAAGATACTAAATTTTTTAATCTTGCACAATAATATGCTTATCATCTGATTTTCTGAATTCTGGTTGAATATTAACATGATTGATATGATACCTTATTAACACTAAATCTTCTATATTGTGCAAAACTTCATCGAACTGCGACAGGGTAATATCCTCTTGAAAATCGATGTGAGCCTCTAAATGAACTTCATCTTCGTTAAGCTGCCACACATGCACATGGTGTACATTCTTAATAGCATCGAATGCAGAAATCTCATTTACAATTTTTTGAATAGGCACATGATCTGGTGTAAAGAGCATCAACACTTTAGTAGACGATTTTAATAAATCGTACCCCATATAAATCAAATAAATAGCAATCGCTAATGTTAAAGCACTATCTACCCAGAAAATCTGGTAATACTTCATTAACAAGCCACCAATAAGCACCGCAACACTTGCTAACATGTCTGTTAATAAGTGTAAATAAGCACTACGCATATTCATGTTAGATTCACTATCTTTTTTTAATAGTAACACACTGGCACCGTTAGCGATAATAGCAATTAACGATAACCAAATTACCAGTCCGGTTTTGATTTCTTCAGGGTGTTGAAAACGTTTAATAGCTTCAATAATTAAAAGAATAGCAACAATTATTAAAGTAGAAGCATTTATAAAAGCAGCAAGAATTTCAGCCCGTTTATATCCGAAGGTTCTGTCAATAGAAGCTTGCTTTTTGGAAAGTTTATTAGCAACGTAACTAACTATTAATGAAAGAACATCACTAAAATTATGAAGTGCATCACTAAGTAATGCTAAACTACCAGACACTAAACCACCAATAATTTGAGAGGCCGTAATAACAATATTTAATACTATAGATATTAAAAGATTACGGCCCTTTAAATCGTTGTGCGCATGCGCGTGGTTATGCGAGTGCTCGTGTGACATTTAACAAGATACAGGAATTTTATCTATGCGAGTCTGGTGTCTGCCACCTTCAAATTCTGTACTTAAAAAAACATCGACCATTTCAACAGCTTGCTGAATCGCTGTAAATCTGGCTGGTATACATAATATGTTGGCATTATTATGACTACGAATTAAATGTACAATCTCTTTATTCCAACATAAACCGGCACGTATTTTTTGGTGTTTATTAGCAGTCATAGCCACACCATTAGCACTACCACAGATTAAGATTCCAAAATCGGCATCTTTATTTTCAACATCGGTAGCTACCGGGTGAACAAAATCGGCGTAATCTACACTATCATTACTATCTGTACCATAGTTTTTTATAGTATAGCCTTTTGATTCTAAATGCTTTACGATAGCGAATTTATAATCAGTTCCAGCGTGATCGTTTCCTATAGAAATATTCATTGTTTATGTATTAAAGTAAAATATACTGCAAAAGTACTAACTAAAAATGACTTACAAGAGTTGTCGATTAGTATATTAACAACTTGTTAATAGGTGTTAATACTAACTCAAAAAAAAATCATTGTTCTTTCAATTTTTTTTCCAAACAAAAACAGCAAGCACATCTCCAAAAAATAACTCTACTTTTTTTAGCAAAATTATTAGACACAAAAATAACGGATATAAACAGAGATATTAAAATTAAATATCAAAAAATAGCTGTTAGTATTGGTTATCAACAGCTGTTAATAGACCTATAAAATCAATTAAATATTAAGCATTTACAATGTTTATATCTGTTAACAACCATCTAATAGCTTGTAAAGAACGAATATTCCTAATCATCTCTAAAAAAGTTATTCCAGATATTAACAGACTATAATAACAAGTATTTTTTTTTTAATTTTTAAAAGAAGATAAATGATAATTATATCTATTGTGAATAACTCTGTTTTTCATTTCTTGCTTTAATTTTTGATTTGATGGTTATGGCGTATTCATAATTTCAAAGAACCTAAGTTTAAAGTTCGGTTTTTAAAAAGGCTTTTGATATTTTAGTTATTAGAAGTTTTCATTTGGTTTAAACAGGTTCTTTTTGATAATTAACATTCTCTAAACCTTGTTTCAATTTTTAATTGTAACTTTGAAAAAGAAATAGCTGTCACTTCCGCTTTTATCACAAGCTATTTTTATAACAGATTTTCCTGTATCTTAGGAAATGAAAATGATCACAGAAATTACATGAGTAAAAAGAAAAAAAGGAAATCAAGAAATGGCATTTCCAACCTATCAAATACAATTCTTAGTATTTTAAAAAAAGAAAGAAACCAGGCTTTTAACTATAAACAAATTGCTGCTAAGTTAGGAGTGAATGATGCGAGCAGCAGAAATCAAATTATAAAAAAATTACGCGACCTACAAGGAAAGAATGAAATTGAAGAAGTTGATCGCGGAAAATTCAAAGCTGTTATTAACACCGAGTACCACACGGGTATTTTAGATCTGTCTGGTAAAGGTACCGGATATGTAATTTGCGACGACTTCGATGACGATGTTTTTATCGCCTCAAATAATATCAACAAAGCCCTGAATGGAGACCAAGTTGAATTTTACGTTTATAAGCGCCGTAAACGCGGTAAAATGGAAGGGGAGATAGTCAATATCATAAAACGAGAGAAAAACGAATACGTGGGCGTTATACAGCTTCATGAGAAGTATGCGTTCGTTATTGCCGACAGCAATAAAATGTATAAAGATATTTTTATCCCGATTAACAAGGTTAATAAAGCTGAAGATGGGGATAAAGTTTTAGTCCGTTTAGAAGACTGGCCAGAGAAAGCCGATTCACCTTACGGGAAAGTGATTGAGGTTTTAGGTAAACCAGGAGAACACAATACTGAAATTCATGCCATTCTTGCCGAATATGGTTTACCGTTTGAATTTCCATATGAAGTTGAAAAGTATGCTAATAATTTAGATACGTCGATTACAGCTGAAGAAATTGCCAAGCGTCGAGACATGCGTAACGATTTAACCTTTACTATCGATCCTAAGGACGCCAAAGATTTTGATGATGCGTTATCCTTCACTGTGCTTAAAAATGGCTTATATGAGATTGGAATACACATTGCAGACGTGTCGCACTACGTTAAAGAAGGTACGGTTTTAGATGATGAAGCTTACGAGCGTGCAACATCGGTGTATTTAGTGGATCGTGTGGTGCCTATGTTGCCGGAAGTTTTATCTAACAATGCTTGTTCATTACGCCCGCATGAAGAGAAGTATACCTTTTCTGCTGTTTTTCAAATGAACGATAAATGCGAAATTAAAAATGAATGGTTTGGTAGAACCGTAACCTACAGTGATGCGCGTTTTACTTACGAAGAAGCACAATCGATTATCGAATCGAAAACAAATGACATTCCGCAAGAGGTTTCTTTAACTGGTGAAGCGTATCAAGCCGATCAAAAAATTGCAGATGCGATTTTAAAAATGGATGAACTTGCGAAAAAAATGCGAAACAAACGTATGAAGTCTGGAGCGATTTCTTTTGACAAAGTTGAAGTGAAATTTAACTTGGATGAAAATGCAAATCCAATTGGTGTATTTTTTAAAACCAGTAAAGATGCTAATAAGCTCATTGAAGAATTTATGTTATTAGCCAACCGAAAAGTGTCTGAATTTATTGGAAAACAATCACCGAAAAAAACATTTGTATATCGTGTACATGATGAACCGGATGTAAGTAAGCTGGCCAATTTACAAGGCATTGTTTCGAAGTTTGGATACAAACTGAATTTTAAAGACCGAAAAACAACGTCGGCGTCATTAAATAATTTATTAACCGAAGTTGTTGGTAAAAAGGAACAAAATCTTGTAGATACTTTAGCGATTCGAAGTATGAGCAAAGCTGAATATACCACGCACAATATTGGTCATTACGGATTAGCGTTCGATTATTATAGTCATTTTACCTCACCAATTCGTCGTTATCCTGATGTGATGGCGCATCGATTGTTGCAACATTATCTCGATGGCGGAAAATCGGCAAACGAAGAAGCTTACGAAGATAAATGTAAACATTCCAGCGATATGGAAAATTTAGCCACTAAAGCCGAACGTGATTCTATCAAGTACATGCAAATTCGTTTTATGGAAGATCATAAAGACGAACAGTTTGTTGGTGTGATTTCAGGCGTAACCGACTGGGGTATTTATGTCGAAATTATCGATAATAAATGTGAAGGAATGGTAAGTGTTCGCGATATGAACGACGACCATTATGCGTTCGATCAGGATTTATATGCCATGATTGGTCGCTCCACAAAAAACATGTACCAGTTAGGAGACGAAGTTGTAGTAAAAGTTAAAAATACCGATTTAGTTAAAAAACATCTCGACTTTAACCTGATTGGGAAATACGAAGGATAGTATATTTAAAATATTAATTTAACGTCATTACGAGGAAGTATGACGAAGTAATCTTTTTACTAGGAGTTCCTTATTTAAGATTACTTCATTTCACTACGTTTCATTCGTAATGACGTTATTTTTTTAACCCGTCAGTTCGATTGATTTTCGATGAATTAGAAAATTGTATCGAGAACGTTTTTAAATTCATTTTCTAAAAACATTTCTTAATTATTATCTCTTAAAAAAATCCAAAAGCAAATTTACAACGGTATAATTATTGATAATTTTACATTTAAATTCAAAAAAGTTAAGAAATGAAAAGCTTAGTAAAAATATGTGTTCTATTTATAACTACTATAATTTATGCACAAGATCCAGTAGAAACAAATCTTGAAGAATTTAACGAATTAAAAGTTTACGATTTAATTCAGGTGAAACTTGTAAAGTCTAACGAGAATAAAGCAGTTGTTTCCGGAAAGAATAAAAACAATGTGGTGCTGACTAATAAAAACGGCGTGCTTAAAATTAAAATGGAATTCGAAAAGATCTTTGATGGTGATGCTACCGAAGTGGTTTTATATTACACCTCATTCGATATCATCGACGTTAATGAAGGTGCTAAAGTAGAGAGTGAAGACGAGATAAAACAATTTGAAGTTAATTTACGAGCTCAGGAAGGAGGTATTATTAATGTACCGGTTAATGTTTCAGTAATAAATATAAAATCGGTTACCGGTGGTATTGTTGAAACTAAAGGAACAGCAAAGGAGCAAACTATTGCACTTAGAACTGGTGGTATTTGTAAAGCCACCAATTTAGAAACAAAATATACAGATGTAACGGTTAACGCAGGGGGTGAAGCTTATGTAAGAGCATCAGATCAGGTTGATGCTACAGTGCGTGCTGGTGGAAATGTGTATGTTTATGGAAAACCAACAACCATTAACGAAACTACTGTTATTGGAGGGAAAGTACATCGAATGAATTAAGTAAAGTAATTTAATAAAAAGGGGTTGTGTAAAATTTTACACAACCCTTTTTTATGTTTTTAAATAATATTATTCTGTTGTAATTTCAAAAGTTCCGGTAAATTTTCCTTTTACACGACCCTTGTTATTTAATAATTTTGCAACATAGGTGTAAGTACCTAATGTACCATCGATATCTACTAATGTAGCAGGATCTATCGTATAGGAGCTTCTACCAGATATTGTTAAAGGGAATGCGTTTGATGTTGTTTGATTATCAGGATTGGTTATATCAATGTTAACTGTGTAAGAAGCCGTTTTTTTGGAAGGATTTTCTACAACAATGTCTCCAAGTATTATTCTATTATCTCCGGTGTTTGTATTACCTGCTGAATAAATATGATGGGTAATACTGGTTGTACATCCTGCATAAGTACAAGATTCATAATATTCTAAAGTATATCCATCTTTTGAAGCAAGAACATATGTATAAGGATATTCAGATTTTATTACAGACCCTGGATATAGTGCAGCCACTTCATTAGGTGTCATGTTATCTGTTGCACCAGAAGTAGTAGACCATTTATTTTCATCTAATATATTATTTTGATTGATATCTATATTTGTTACTAAGTCGTCACTGTTAAAAGTAACTGTTATTACACCAGTTTCTGGAGTTAACCTAAAAGAACATTCAGAAGCAGTGCCACAAATATTACCGCCTAGAGCAGTATGAATATCATTTCTACTCATGCCTAAGGTAATAATATTTCCTACACCTTGATTTTCTATAATTTCAATTGTATTAAGATTAATTTTAAAAGCAGCCTCATTATCAAAAGTGTCTTCCGCATTATTGTCACACGCAAAAATAGTTAGTACTAATAAAAATAAGGGAATAATTTTTTTCATGATTAATTTTAATTTAGTTAATAATAGTTTTTCGGGTAAGGCAAAACCGATAAGCACCTTAAAATAGTAAATTATAAAAATAAACAGGTAAATATTAGCTTATCTGTTATTTTAAATCGAAGAAATCATCTTTTTTTATTAAAATGCTAATGATTTATATTAAACTTTAGTTTTTATACTGTTAATTGTAATAATTTAATTTTAAAATATTCCTTTACTTTGTATTGAAACTCTCGCACGATTATGTTTGATGATATTTTAGCGGCTATTCCTTTTGGCATTGTATTGGCATTTACAATAGGTCCGGTATTTTTTGTACTTCTTGAAACCAGCATAACCAAAGGCTTTAAAAGTGCCTTAATTTTTGATTGTGGTGTGATGCTTGCCGATGTTATTTTTATTTTGGTAGCTTTTTTTAGTACCAGTAAATTACTCGATAAAATTAAAGACGATCCTAACTTTTTAATTTTTGGTGGTGTGCTATTAGTGGCTTATGGAATTATTTCGTTTGTAAAAACCTCCAAATCATTTAGAGACATTGTTCGCGAATATCACAAAGTGGAAATTAAAAAGGGTTACGGAAAATTATTTTTAAAAGGATTCCTTCTTAATTTTATAAATATAGGTGTGCTTTTGGGGTGGGTAGCGTTTATAGTTTTAGGAAATTCATTAACCACCTCTGAAGATGGTGTTATTGTCTTCTTATCAACGATTTTAATTGTGTACTTTTTAATCGATTTAATAAAAATTGCGGTGGCAAAAAAATTACGTCATCACTTAACACCACGTTTAATATTCAAAACCAAAAAAATTATTGCCTTAGTTATTTTAGGATTTGGCGTATTATTACTTACCCAAGGGTTCTTCCCAAAAGAAAAGGAACTCATTAAAGAAAAACTGGAACAGATAAATCCTGTGAATAGGTAAAGGTTAACTTGACGACCAAATATTTTTTAATTTAAACCAAAAGCTTATTGTTTTGTCTGAGTTATTATTTGATTGAAGTTTTGATTCAAGTACTGAGAATTCAATTTTATAGTGTTTTAAAAGATTTATCAGATTTGTGATGACAATTGGTTTGTTTAAAAGTATTTGTTCTTTATTTTTTGATAAAGCAGAATTTTCTAATAGTTTAAAATAACTACCTATTTGTTCTTCAAGTTCTGTATATCTTTTTTTATTATACCTCTGAAGAATTCTTCTTGAAATTAAAATCTCGTTTGATGGGTTTCTAATTCCCCAGTTTTTCCCAACATCTCGCATAGTTTTATCGATACTATTTAATAGTTTAATTTCTAAACTAATTTGGTATTTAAAAAAAGTTTCATCGTTGTTGAATAAATCAGTTGGAAAGTATACGTTATCAAATAATTGTTCAATATTTAATAAATTTATTCTGGCTAATGCTGCAGATTCAAAACACCAATAACCATCAAACATACCGTTCTTAGTTGTTGACATAATATTAAAATATGAAGGACTTAAAGATTGAAACCACTTATTATGATAAGTAGATAAATTGTCGGTTGTTATTTTTTTTGAGTTAATTAAATCTTCAAGTTTTTTATACTGTTTTAGACTATATTTTGATTCTTTAATTGAATGATTTTTAATTTTAAAGTTTAAGAAAATATCAAATAATTTATATTCAATATTATAAAATTCCAGAAATTTACTCAAAGATGTAAAATATATTATATCTCCATTTATTAAAACTCCAATTGATAGAATGTTTAACATTAAGTTATGGAAATCAAGACTTAATTGATTTGTAACTATTACTTTTTTGTGTTTTGGATAAGTAAACTTTACAAAATTTTCTTCCCATTTTTCACCTGTTAGTCCATCAACAATTTTTTCAAAAATTGGTTTTAGTTCAATAATTTTATCACCTCTGGAATATTTTGCAACTAACTGATGATATAAATTATATAACTGATCTTTTTTCGCATAAGCTAATTTATTACCAGATAATTCACCTTCTTGAATTTTTAGTTGTTGTTTTTCGAATGTTCTAATTTTTGCGGAAATGTATTCATCAAAATACTCCTTTTCCCTAAAAACCGATCTAGTCATATATTTTAGGCTTTTTTTAAATGGACCTTAATAGTTTTGTTTTATGTCTATTTAATAGACTAAACAATTTACTCATTTTTCTTACAACCTAAAATAAAAGCATAAAAAAACCTTCAAGACTTCTTGAAGGTTTTTTTGAGGCGTCGAGCGGATTCGAACCGCTGTAGCAGGTTTTGCAGACCTGTGCCTAAGCCCCTCGGCCACGACGCCATTAATTTTAATAACAGTTATATTAATTTCGATTTCAAAGTAAATCTACAAAAAATATGACAACTGCCGTTAAGCGGTTGCAAATGTAAAAAAAAATAAGACTTTACAATAACTTAAAATTAATTTTTACGCGATAATCGAGATTTATAGATTTAAGTTTCTTTCTCGGAATGAAAAATCAGTTATTAATTAACGTCTTATTGGTTTAACCTTTATAGTCTTTACGTCTGTCCATCATTTTAATGGTTACTTTCTCCACATCGCCACCAATAGGCGGGTTTAATTTACTAACCCAAACTGTTGCTTTTCTAACCAGTTGATCTTCATTAAAAATACGATCTAAAATACGACGGGCTACCGTTTCTAATAGATGCGAAGGCACAGCCATTTCTTCTTTTATAATTCGGTTTAGTAACACGTAATCTACCGTATCTTTTAAATGATCAGATTTAGCCGATGGTTGTAAGTCGGCTTTAACTTCTAAATCTACACGGTAATCGCTACCAATTTTAGTTTCTTCTTTTAAACATCCGTGGTAAGCAAATACCCGAATATTTTCAACTTTAATAATGCCCATAGTTTATGTGAATAAATCAAAAATATTACTCAACGCGCTGGTACTGGCTTTATAGAATTCGGTATAAGTACAATTGGAACAGGTTACCGAGGTAAATTTTTTGTTTTGAACATCAAAAATTTTCGATAAGGTGCCGCCGGTTGCACGTATTTCACCAACTTCAAAAGTGGTATTAGCACATTTAGGGCAAATGTAGTTAGTATTTTTCATTGTTATAAGGTGTTTTACAAGATTTAAATGATTAGTAACGTTTCCTTAAATTTTGTTACGCTTCTAGAAGTATATTCATCTATAATAACTTGTTTTTATGTAATTTTGAGCCTTATTTAGTTGAAATAAATTTCACGTATGTCTGAAGAAAGAAAATCGCTCAATTTTTTAGAGCAAATTATAGAAGAGGATTTGGCTAATGGCATGCCAAAAGAAAACTTAAGATTTCGTTTTCCACCAGAACCAAATGGGTATTTGCACATTGGTCATACTAAAGCTATTGGTATTAGTTTTGGTTTAGGTGAAAAATATAATGCACCTGTAAACCTTCGTTTCGACGATACTAACCCAGCTAAAGAAGAGCAGGAGTATGTTGATGCTATTAAAGAAGATGTCGCTTGGTTGGGGTATAAATGGGATAAGGAATTATATTCTTCAGATTATTTTCAGCAGCTTTACGATTGGGCTGTTCAATTAATAAAAGATGGAAAAGCCTATGTCGATTCGCAAAGTAGTGAAGCGATGGCCGAACAAAAGGGTACACCTACGCAACCTGGTGTTGATGGACCTTACAGAAACCGTACGGTAGAAGAAAATCTTGATTTATTCGAACGTATGAAGGCGGGTGAGTTCAATGAAGGCGAACATATATTACGTGCTAAAATAGATATGCAACATCCTAATATGTTGATGCGTGACCCTATTATGTATCGTATTTTAAAAAAACACCACCACCGTACTGGTGACGATTGGTGTATTTACCCAATGTACGACTGGACACATGGTGAAAGTGATTATTTAGAACAAGTATCACACTCCTTATGTTCATTAGAATTTAAACCGCACCGTGAACTATATAACTGGTTTAAAGATCAGGTGTACGATTACAGTAAAACTGAATATCCATTATTGCCAAAACAACGTGAGTTTGCCCGTTTAAACTTAAGTTATACTATCATGAGTAAGCGTAAGTTGTTACAATTGGTAAATGATAAGGTTGTTGCTGGTTGGGACGATCCGCGTATGCCAACAATTTCAGGTTTACGTCGTCGTGGTTATACGCCTGCAGCCCTTAGAAAGTTTGTTGAAACCGTTGGTGTGGCTAAACGCGATAATGTGATAGATGTATCGCTTTTAGAATTCTGTATTCGTGAAGATTTAAATAAAACCGCGCCTCGTGTTATGGCGGTTTTAGATCCGGTAAAAGTGGTAATTACAAACTACCCTGAAGGAAAAGAAGAGTGGTTTGATTCTGAGAATAATCCGGAAGATGAAACGGCTGGTTCAAGAAAAGTACCGTTTTCAAGAGAAATTTATATTGAAAAAGAGGACTTTAAAGAGGAAGCTGGTAATAAGTTTTTCCGTTTAAAATTAGGTGGCGAAGTGCGTCTAAAAAATGCATACATTATTCAGGCCAACGATGTTATAAAAGATGCTAACGGAGAGATTACAGAAATTCATTGTACCTATTCTGAAGACACCTCTAAAAAAGTAAAAGGTACCTTACACTGGGTATCGATTAAGCATGCCGTTAAAGCTGAAGTTCGTGAGTACGACCGCTTGTTTATGGACGAGGCTCCGGATAGTCATCAGGATAAAGATTTCATGGAGTTTTTAAATCCGGATTCATTAAAGATTATTGAAGCCTATGTTGAGCCAAGTCTGGTTGAAGCCAAAGTTGGTGACCGATTCCAGTTTCAGCGTTTGGGCTATTTTAATGTCGATAACGATGCAACTTCAGATCATTTAGTATTTAATAAAACCGTTGGTTTACGTGATACCTGGGCTAAGCAAAAGCCTGTAAATACACAAAATACTACACAGAAGCCACAACAAAAAAATCAACCTCCTAAGAAAAAGGCGATTGATGTGATTCAGCAATTAGGTAAAAAATATACCAATTTACCTGAGGCTAAACAGCAAAAGGTAAAGGCTGAAATTTTAGAATTAGCTAAAGAAATAAGTTACGAAGAGCTTCAACCCTTATTTAATACGGCAGTTAAAAAAGTAGGAACGCGAATTGCTGTGGCTTTGGTTTTAGGAGTGTTATTAGAACAAGGTTTAGAAAAGAATACAGATGTTGAGGAATTCATTGATAAAGCCTTAGAAGATAAAAACGATATTCTAGTAGCAGAGGCACAGACCTTATAATCGGTATTTTGCTATTCGATTATAACTTGTAAATTCCATAATTATTTTAGCTATATTTAAAGTATCTAACTGTAACTAAAATAATTATGGAATTTAATTTATTAGCAATTATTGTTGCCGCAATTTCAGCTTTGGTTGTCGGGGCTGTTTGGTATAACCCAAAAGTATTTGGCACTGCCTGGATGCAGGCTGCAGAGATGACCGAAGAAAAAATGAAAGGCGCTAACATGGGTAAAATCTTTGGATTAGCCTTGTTGTTTGCATTCTTTTTAGCTTTTGCACTTCAGATTTTGACTATTCATCAAACCGGAGCCATAAGTATGGTTGGTGGCGATGTTGAGAATGCCTTACCGTCATTTCACGCTTTTATGGATGATTATGGAACTGCGTTCAGAACATTTAAACATGGTGTGTTACATGGTGTTATAGCGGGTATTTTTATAGCACTTCCCATTCTTGGTACCAATGCACTTTTTGAACGCAAAAGCGGAAAATACATTTTAATTAATTCTGGGTATTGGATTGTAACCTTGGCTTTAATGGGAGGAATTATCTGTGCATGGCAATAATGTTGTAATTTTTATAGATATTTAAAGACTGAAGCGATTTAATCTTCAGTCTTTTTTTTGCCTTGAGATATATGTATCACATCTATAATACAGTTTCCGATTTACCCGATTCCTGGGATGGTTTAGTTAAACAGGATGTTTTTTTTCAGTCGGATTATCTAAAAGCTTTAGAAGTTTCTGCTCCGGAAAATATTAAGTGTTATTATGTAGGTATTTTTAAAGCCGACAACTTAGTTGGTATAGCGATAATACAACGGGTTCAGTTGTATTTAAAAGATATGTTTCGAAATTCAAAGGTATCTTGTGTGAAAGACTTTTTAAAGGATCAGGTATCAAGGATTTTAAAAGGGAATATTCTTGTGGTTGGAAATTTGATGCACACCGGGCAACACGGTATGTTATTTATAAAAGAGAATATCAGTCAATCAGAATATTTAAAATTAATTTTTGAGGCTTTAAACGATATAGAAAACCAAATTAAACAAGACGAAAATAAAACCATTCGAGCGGTCGTGTTTAAGGATTACTTTTTAGAGGATACGATACATTCTGAAGTTGATTTTTTTAAATCACATGGGTTATATCAAGTCGCTGTACAACCGAATATGATTATGGAGGTAAGGTCTGGATGGACTAACTTTCAGGATTATATTTCAGAGTTAAATAAAAAATATAGAACGCGTTATAAACGTGCCAGAAAAAAGTTTAACGGTATTAAAAGTCAGGAATTACATCTTGATGCTATTGAAAACAATCAAAATCAACTTTATGCACTGTATTTAAATGTTTCAGATAATGCCAAGTTCAATACGTTTATTCTTTCTCAAAATCATTTTTATCAATTAAAACTTCAGCTTAAAGAACGATTTAAAGTTTTTGGGTATTATTTAAATAACGAGTTGGTCGGGTTTTATACGTTAATACTAAATGGTAACGATTTGGAGACTTATTTTCTGGGTTATGACTGCGAACATCAATATCCTAATCAATTGTATTTAAATATGCTTTACGATATGGCGGAATACGGCATTAATAATCATTTTAAGAATATTGTGTACGCCAGAACAGCCATGGAAATTAAGAGTTCGGTAGGAGCAGAAGCTAAACCTATGGTCATGTATTTAAAGCATACTAATTCTGTTTTAAATGCACTTTTAAAAGAGATTTTCGGTTTAATGAACCCTAAGCAGGACTGGCAGCCCAGACACCCGTTCAGGTAGTGTTAAAGTGCTTTGTTAAATGGTTTAAAATTAATAACTTATAGCTATAGTTTATTTTTAATTTATGAGTCATGAAACCTTTAACGAAAACACTTTCAAAAATTTCGCATCTTATCCGTTATATTGAAACCGATTATCCGGAATTGTATCAGCATCTTGATGAAACCCCAGTAACACTTTCCAGTCATATGGGAGCGCAGATGGATACCGATTCGATGCAAAATTATTTAGAAACCCTCAAAAGTATATTACATAATTACAAGCTTGAAAAAGGTATTATTGCTGCGTCATAACATTATTTTATTCTCTGTACTTGTAATAGTTACTTTGTTTAAAAGCAACATGTTTTTTCTTCAGTAAAACATGCGGAATCGTTTATGTCCTTTTATTGTCTTTTTAAAGGATTAACTTTCGTAGGTAAATAAGCTTTCCTATTTTTAGATTTTAATTCCACAAAACCTTAGAATGAGTATTAGAACCCTGATATTAGTTATTATGAATAGCTTAATTTTTTTAGTGGTTCTGGTGTTATCTATTACTTTTTATCATCAGTTTTCAAAGGTTTTAGATGATAGAATATTACTGCAGTTAAATTCTATAAAAACCCTTAAAAAGGTTCAGATTGAAAAATTAATTAACGACGAATGGTTGGTCTTTAATAATGAAGTAGAAAGTTATATCCCTAACGATACATCTGACGTTGTTTTACCAAAAGGGATGCATTTTAAGTCCGGAATTTACGATTTAACTCCTTATAGCACATCAGGTAAAACGTCTATTGGGTTAATTCTTAATAAAAATGGTACTCCTGTTTTTAAGATTGTAGATTACAATAAAATAAAATCCATTTTATTGGAGCGTACAGGAATGGGGAATACCGGTGAATCGTATTTGGTGGGAGAGGATTTTTATATGCGATCGCCATCGCGTTTTTATCCCGATAAGCGGCCAACTACGATAAAGGTGGAAACCAAAGGTGTGATAAATGCCCTTTCTGGAAACGAAGGTCGGGCGATTATACAAGATTATCGTGGGGTTGATGTGTACAGTTTATTCAGCCCTATTGAAATTTCTAATCTTCATCTGGCTATACTTTCAGAAATCGATACCAGCGAAGTAAATGCACCATTAAAAAAGTTAAAAGTAAGGCTTACCGGTTTGATTGTGATTACCATGCTTATCGCTGTTATTCTATCTTTGTTTTTAACTAAAATTATCACCAGACCGATTATAAACATGCAGAAGAGCCTTAAAATTATGGCTGCTGGCGATTATAATAAAACCAACACCTTTAGTAAGAATTCAAACGAAATTAAGGAAATGTTTGATGCCTTAGATAATCTTAAAAAATCGCTTCAAGGTGCTGTTAAGTTTTCTAACGAAATGGGGGAGATGAATCTCAATTCAGAATATGTTCCAAAAGGTGATAATGATTTATTAGGAAAAAGTTTATTAAAAATGCGAGATAAACTTATTGAGTTCAGGAATAACGAAAATAAGAATCGTATTAATACTAAGCGTTTACTGGTTGATGGTTTAGAAAACGAAAGGCAGCGCTTATCGCGAGAGTTACACGATGGAATTGGTCCTTTGTTAACCTCCTTAAAATTTTACATTGAAAATCGTATTGAAAGTAAAAAGAAACGTACTGAAATGAAACAACTTTTAGATACGACAATTACCGAAATCCGAACGATGTCTAATGCGTTAATGCCATCCACCATAGACGATTTTGGGGTTGGTGCGGCATTATCTAATTTTGTTGATAGTGTAAAGCAATTCTCTGATATCGATATTGAATTTGAAGATTTAACCAATCCGGAACAAAGTAAAATAACAAAAAATCAGGCCATCAATATTTTTCGAATTGGTCAGGAACTCATCAATAATTCCTTAAAACACGCACAAGCAAAACACATTAGGTTAACCTTATCAGAATTCGAAAATTTCATCTCCTTTTTTTATTTTGATGATGGTATTGGTTTCGATTTAAATACCGTAAAATTAGGTTCAGGAATTATCAATATTAAAGAGCGTGTTGAAATTTGTAATGGAGAAATTGATATAAATTCCAAAGCAGGCCGAACAACGTTTGAAATAGAATTACCCATTAATCATGACACAAATTAAACTTATTATAGCCGACGATCACGAACTATTTAGAAATGGTTTAATAGAATTATTGAAGAAATACGACGATGTTTCTGTGGTTAAAAGTGTAGCTGATGGAAAGGAATTTATTGAAGCTATTAAAGAAGATGATGATATAGATATTGTCTTGTTAGACATTACTATGCCTAATATGGATGGTTTTGAGGTTTTAAAGCAAATAAAGGATTTAAATACCAATGTAAAGCCTATAATCATTTCTATGCATAACGATGGTAATTATATTGCAAAGTGTGCTAAAAGTGGCGCATATGGTTATTTATTAAAGAATACAGACCAGGAAGAACTGATTAAAGTCATTCGTATTGTCCATCAGGGGAAAAAGTATTTCAGTCCTGCTATTACAGAGAAGATGATCAACTTTATGTCGGTACAAAATGTGAGTGAAAATATTCTTTCTAAAAAAGAAAAGGAAGTATTAGGGCTCATTGCAGAAGGGCTCACCACTAAAGAAATTGCAGCTCAATTATTTGTAAGTAGCCGTACTATTGAAACCCACAGAGCTAATGTTTTAAAGAAACTGGAAGTAAAAAACACTGCCGAATTAATAAAAAAAGCCACCCTTTTAAATTTAATATAAAGTGAACGTATCCGTATTTATACGGATATAAATTACGTGATTTCTCATATATGTAAAACCTTGAGTTTGCCTGTAACTTTGTAGCGAACATTAAATTTTATATATCATGAAAAATTTATTATTTATCCTAGCATTCGTGTTTGTTTCATTTAGTGCATTTTCACAAGATAGAAGCGATCTAAAAGGACCTGCATATAAGAATTACAAGCCTTGGAAACACAAAACAGAAGCTAAACCTGTTTTTACTTCAAATACAAAAACAGATTTAAAAGGACCAGAATATAAAAACCGCAAAGTATGGAAAAAGTCTGAAGAGGCATCTTATACTCAAGTTGTGGTTGAAAATAAAAAGGCTAACTTAATGGGGCCGGCTTATAAAAACTACAAGCCAAATAAAGAGAAAGAGGTTAGTATTGTCGCTGCGAATGAATAGAGAGCATTAACAGCGTCATAATTTTTTAGTTAATTAGGATAAAAAAAGCATTTCAATTTTGAAATGCTTTTTTTGTTTTATAGAACTATGTTGAGTTTATGAGTCTTTTTTCTTTTTGTTTTCTTTCATAGCCTCACCAATCTGGTTACTGGCCGTAAAACTTGCTACCATATCGTTTAGCATGTTGCTACCGGCTTGTGGTGAGTTTGGAAGTAATATCAGGTTGCTGTTGGTTTCGCTACCAATGGCCTGCAAGGTATCGTAATGCTGAGTGACTACAATTAAGGCAGAAGCCTCCTGACTGTTAATACCAACGCGATTTAAAACGTCTACCGATTCTTCTAAACCACGCGCTATTTCACGACGCTGATCGGCAATACCTTGTCCTTGTAAACGCTTACTTTCTGCTTCGGCCTTTGCTTTTTCAACTATTAAAATACGTTGAGCATCCCCTTCGTATTGTGCGGCTGTTTTTTCACGGTCGGCAGCATTAATACGGTTCATGGCTGCCTTTACCTGTGGGTCTGGATCGATATCCGTTACCAGGGTTTTAATAATATCGAAACCATAATCCAGCATCGCGTCGTTTAATTCGGCTTTTACAGCTAAAGCGATATCATCTTTTTTTACGAAGACGTCATCCAATTTCATTTTAGGGACTTCGGCACGAACCACGTCGAAAACATAACTGGTAATTTGATCGTGCGGATAATCGAGTTTATAAAAAGCATCATACACTTTATCTTTAATGACTTTGTACTGTACCGATACT
Organism: Aestuariibaculum marinum; assembly: GCF_014596975.1. GTDB lineage: Bacteria > Bacteroidota > Bacteroidia > Flavobacteriales > Flavobacteriaceae > Aestuariibaculum > Aestuariibaculum marinum. The sequence continues at coordinate 203,129 of NZ_JACVXD010000002.1, forward strand.
TTTAAACGAACAAAAACATCATCTAACGTTTTGGTTTCAATAATAACATCGAGTTGTTGAATCTTTAAACTGAGTCTTCCAGCAATTTTATCTACCAATGGAATTTTTAGTTGCAAACCAGAGTGTCGGATGCTTTTAAACCTGCCAAAGCGTTCAACAATAGCTGCTGTTTGTTGTTTTACAGTAAAGAAGGAAAATATCAGAAGGACAATTCCTAAAAACAGAATAATGGGCAATGAGAATGACATAATGTGTTATTTAATAAGTTAGAATAAATTAAGATACTAAAATTATATGTTATATTTGGTTACAAACCACTAACCGATGAATTTTAAGCAATCTTTACTATTAGTAGCATTTATGCTATGTTTTGTTACAAAAAGTTTTTCTCAACATCGAAATTATCGCATTACTAATGGGTTTTCCATTTTTGGTGGAATGACTCAGTTAGATATCACGACAGACAATTTTACCACCAGTAAGGAATGGGGTTTTCTTGGAGGTATGTGGGCTACGGTCGATATTCCACACCGTTGGTATAATGTAAGTTTTGGTATGCAGCTTTCCGAAAGTAAAATGGGGATTTCAGCTAGAGAAATTCAAACTGTTTCGGAGGAAACCTTCGTAGATTATAAAATGTTTGTTGCTCAAATTGCTTTGTTGGGGCATATTAAATTAGGTACGCCGGATGTGACGATTGATTTAGGTCCGATGTTTCAATACAACAGTGATTTGGAAATGAAGAATAAAGATTATGAAAGTTATTATGTAAATAATTATATCAATTTGCAAGCCTCTGAAATTGGAAGTATTTCAAACTTTAATTTGAACGGTGTTGCTGGTATAACAGCAGGTTATAAATATGTGAAATTACGGGCCCAATACATTTATGGAGCTACTAATATTTTGAAACGTTTAAACTCTAAAGATTTAAATACAGAAGGAGGGAAGTCAACATTTAAAGGCAACCAAACCATGTTGGTTTTAGGGTTGAATGTGTCTTTCTAAAATGAAATGATATAAAATAGAAAGGTCTAAAAGGCATTTAAAACTGTCATTCTGAATTTAGTTCAGAATCTCATATTATATTTCTCAAATAAAGAGAACCTGAAACAAGTTCAGGTTCACAAAAAACTACTTTTTAGACCTTTTTTATGATGGTAAATCTGTTGTTACAGTGTTGCGATAACGTTTTGAATACGTTTAATAGTTTCTTCTTTGCCAATCATATAAATGATATCGAAAACATCAGGGCCTTGTAAAGCGCCTACTAAAGCTAAACGTAATGGCATCATGACTTGTCCAAAACCAATTTCGTTAGACGTAATCCAGCCTTTAATCTCGTTTTGAAGCGCTTCTGCGGTGAAATCTTCATTGGCTTCAATAATTGATGCCACTTGAGTTAAAATATCTTTAGTACCGTCTTTAAAAGCTTTTTTAGAGGCTTTTGCGTCGTATTCTGTTGGAGCTGTAAAGAAGTAGTGGCTTAGGTCCCAAAAGTCGCTTACAAACGTTGCGCGTTCTTTTACTAAGTCAATAACCATGGCAATATAATTCACATCAATATCGGCTAATTCCCAACGTTGTGCTTTAAAAGCTTCAGCTAAGTCTTCATTAAATTGCTCTTGCATATAATGGTGATTAAACCACTTTATTTTATCCGGATCGAAACGTGCTCCCGCTTTATTTACGCGTTCTAAATCGAAGGCTTCAATTAATGCATCTAAACTAAAAATTTCCTGCTCCGTACCAGGATTCCATCCTAAGAAAGCTAAGAAGTTCACCACTGATTCTGCGAAATAGCCATCTTCTTTATAACCACGAGATACTTCGTTGGTTTTAGGATCGGTCCATTTTAATGGAAATACAGGAAACCCTAATTTGTCCCCGTCACGCTTACTTAATTTTCCTTTTCCGGTAGGTTTTAGAATTAATGGCAAGTGCGCGAACTCCGGAGCTTCCCATCCAAAAGCTTCGTAAAGTTGATAGTGCAAAGCTAAACTTGGTAACCATTCTTCACCACGAATAACATGTGAGATTTCCATTAAATGGTCGTCCACAATATTTGCGAGGTGGTATGTTGGCATACCATCGCTTTTAAATAGAACTTTATCGTCTAAAATGTTCGTGTCTATTTTAATATCACCACGGATAATATCTTTTAAATGAAGGGTTTCATCTTGTGGACTTTTAAAACGAATCACGTAGTCCTCGCCAGCATCTAATTTCGCTTTCACCTCTTCCGCATTAAGCGATAATGAGTTGCTTAATTTTAGTCTGTTATGCCAGTTGTAGATAAAGGTTTTTCCTTTTTCCTCATGGTCCTTTCTATGGGCATCTAAAGCTTCGGCAGTATCAAAAGCATAGTAGGCTTTGCCTTTAGCAATTAATTCTTCAGCGTATTGCTTATATAAATGCTTGCGTTCACTTTGTCTGTAAGGTCCAAATTTTTCGTTTTTATCAACCCCTTCATCAAACGGGATACCACACCAGTTTAAAGCGTCGATAATATATTTTTCTGCGCCTTCAACATAACGGTTTTGATCGGTGTCTTCAATTCTTAAAATAAAAGTACCGTTGTGTTTTTTGGCAAATAAATAGTTAAATAAAGCAGTACGAACTCCACCTATGTGAAGTGGGCCGGTTGGGCTTGGTGCAAAACGCACACGAACATCTTTAGTCATGTTTGAAAAATTTGCTGCAAAGATACAATTAACACATTATTATAAAGACTCTAAAAAATAAAATTGTAGCTTTATAAGTTATAAAGCTAATAACTGTGACGAATTTTAAGAACATACAATTAAAGCTTGAAGGGTTTATAAAGCGGTATTATTATAATGAATTACTCAAAGGAGCTATCCTGTTTTTTGCTATAGGATTACTGTTTTTTTTAGGCACCTTGTTGGTTGAATATATGTTGTGGTTAAATACTACGGCGCGTACAACTTTATTCTGGGGCTTTGTGCTTGTTGAGTTAGGGTTACTTATAAAGTTTATAGTTTGGCCGTTAAGTAAGTTATTTAAACTTCAGAATGGCATTAATTACGAACAGGCTAGTAAAATTATTGGCACACATTTTCCGGAGGTAAATGACAAATTATTGAATGTACTTCAGTTATATGAGAACAGCGATAAAAGTGAATTGTTGTTGGCGAGTATAGATCAGAAATCTTTCGAACTTTCACCCATCCCTTTTAAGTTGGCTGTGAATTTTAAAAGCAACCTCAAGTATTTAAAATATGCTGCTATTCCTGTTGTAATTTTATTGGTTGTTTTTTTTACCGGAAATATAAATTGGTTTAGTGATAGCTATAAACGTGTTGTGCATTATAAAACAGCTTATGAACCACCAGCACCGTTTCAGTTTTTTGTGGTTAATGAAAATTTAAACGCTTTAGAGGACAAGGATTTTAAGCTTTTAGTTAGAACCTCTGGTAGTATTGTTCCAGAAAATGCGCAAATAGTTTATAATGACGAAACGTATTATTTACAGCAAACTGGAGTAGGGGAGTTTGAATATGTATTTTCTAAACCAAAGGATGAAATTACATTTCGATTAGCAGCTAATGATGTTACTTCAAAACCCTATACCGTAAAGCTTATAGAGGTGCCTTCCTTGTTAGATTTTCAAATGATTTTAGATTATCCTGCGTATACCAAAAAGCAGGATGAAGTGTTAAAGAGTACCGGTAATGCTGTTGTTCCTGAAGGAACTAATGTGAGTTGGAAATTAAAAGCAAAATCCACCACGCAGGTGCATCTGTATGCTACAGATACTATCTTATTTTCTAAAGATAATGATGCATTCCAAACATCCAAGCAGGTGTTTAATAATTTGAATTATAGTTTAAGTACAAGTAATGAGAATTTAAAGAATTATGAAAACCTTGGTTTTACAATCGACGTAATTAAAGATGCTTATCCTGAATTAAATATTAAAATGGAAAAAGATAGTCTTGATTTGCAGACTTTATATTTCTACGGGCAGATTAGTGATGACTATGGATTTAGTAAATTAGAGATGGTGTACTATCCTGCTGATGACGTATCTGATGTTAAAACTGTTGATATAAAAGTGTCCGGTTCAAATTTCGACGAATTTATTACATCTTTCCCTTATAATATTGATATTCAGGATGGTATATCTTATGAATTGTATTTTCAAGTCTCTGATAATGATGTAGTTAACCGTTTTAAAACAGTAAAATCCAACACGTTTAGTTATAGAAAACGAACTTTAGATGAAGAGGCTCAAAAAAATTTAAATGAGCAGAAGGAAACTATAAAAGATCTGAATAAATCCTTAAAGAATTTTGAGGAACAAGAAAAACAATTAGAGCAATTATCCAATACGCAAAAGGAAAAGGAGATTCTAAATTTTAATGATAAAAAGAAACTTGAATCTTTTTTAGAACGCCAAAAGCAGCAGGATCAGTTGATGAAAAACTTCAATAGAAAGTTAAAAGATAATATTGAAAATTTTCCCCAAGATGAAAAAGAAGATCCGTTTAAGGAGGATCTAAAAAAGCGGTTAGATGAGAACGAAGAAAAGTTAAAACAAGACGAACAATTACTTGAAGAGTTAGAAAAGTTTAAGGATAAAATTACCAAAGAGCAATTAGCTAAACGCCTTGAAGATTTAGGTAAACAAAATAAAAATAAAAAACGTAGTTTGGAGCAGCTTTTGGAATTAACCAAACGTTTTTATGTGCAACAAAAATTGGATAAATTAAAAGAAGATTTAATGCAAATGGCCATTGAACAGGATGAATTATCCAAACAAAAACCAGAAGAAAACACTAAAGAAAAACAAGATAGATTAAATAAGGAGTTTAAAGATTTTACTCAGGAATTAGAAGAATTACAAAAGGAAAGTAAAGGATTAAAAAAACCGATGGATATTCCTCAGGATAAATTGGAGGAAAACGAAATTAAAAAGGAACAGCAATCGGCATCTGAAGCGTTGGAGCAAGAACAGGAAGAACAAAATACTGATGATTCACCAAAAGATTCTAAACCAAATAAGAATATGCAAGATGCTCAGAAAAGTCAAAACAAAGCTGCTGAAAAAATGAAACAAATGAGCGAACAAATGCAGGCTTCTATGCAAGCGGGTGGAGGTGAGCAGATGCAGGAAGATGTAGATATGCTTCGTCAGATTTTAGATAATTTAATATTATTTTCTTTTGATGAAGAGGCGCTTATGAATCAGTTTAAGGCAATTGAAGAAGGGCATAGTAAATATGCTAATTATCTTAAAACCCAGAATAATTTGAGAGAACACTTTGAGCATATTAACGATAGTTTGTTTGCTTTGTCTTTACGTCAACCAAAATTATCAGAACAGGTCAATAAGGAAATTACAGAAGTGTATTATAATGTCGATAAGGCTTTAAATTATTTTGCGGAAGGACAATTGTATCAGGGGATTTCCAACCAACATTTCACTGTTACAGCTGCTAATAATTTAGCTAATTTTTTAAGTTCCGTTTTAGATAACATGGAGGAACAATTAAACATGTCACAGAGTTCTAGTGGACAGGGTGAAATGCAATTGCCTGATATTATTATGAGCCAGGAGCAATTGAATGAAATGATGGAAAAAGGCATGAAACAAAGTGAGGAAGGAAAGCCGAAAAACGATAATGAACAAGGGCAGCCTAAAGATGGACAAGGGGATAAGGAAAATGAAAAAGGTGAGCAAGGTAAGCCTGGGGAGAAAGGGAAGAATAATGAAAATGGAGAAGGAAATAGTGAAGAACTTAATGGAATGTTATATGAAATTTATCAACGACAGCAGGAGCTTAGAAACGCGCTTGAAGAGCGTATGGCTAAAGAAGGTAAAGATGCTAACACAGAGCGTTTAGTTAGGTCTATGGAGCGTGTTGAAATGGAATTATTAAATAAAGGGTTTACTAATCAAACCCTTCAAAGGATGATGAATTTAAAACATCAATTATTAAAATTAGAAAACGCTACCTTACAGCAAGGAGAAAATAATAAGCGTGAATCTGAATCTAATAATAAGACGTTTCAGAATACTTCAAATAATCCATTACCAAACGCTAAACAATATTTCAATACTACCGAAATATTGAATAAACAAACCTTACCTTTGCAGCCGGATTATAAAAAGAAAGTTCAAGTTTATTTTAAGCAAAACAATGATTAATTTCAATTACGAAACCGATTTCAATATCGAGAATGAAGACCAATTGGCTACCTGGTTAACCGGGGTTATTTCTAATGAAGGATTTAAGTTAGAAGAGATAAATTATGTGTTTTGTGATGATGAATATTTACATAAGTTAAATGTTGAGTTTCTGGATCACGATACGCTTACTGATATTATTAGTTTTGATTATACGGTGGGTAAACTGATTCAAGGAGATATCTTTATTTCGGTTGAGCGAGTAAAGGATAATGCTAAAGATTTTGAACAAAATTTTGATAAGGAATTACAACGGGTTATTGTTCATGGTGTGCTTCATTATTGTGGTTATAAAGACAAAACTGATGATGAGTCTAAGTTGATGAGAGAGAAGGAAGACTTCTATATTAATCAGCTGGTTTAATATTCAGGAAATCAGTGTATATTTGCAAACTCAAATTTAAAAATTGTATTGTGTTCCACGTGGAACAATCTTAAAAAGTAAAGTTATGTTTAGTGATGTATATGATGTTATAGTTGTTGGTGCTGGTCATGCAGGGAGTGAAGCTGCTGCTGCTGCTGCCAACATGGGAAGTAAAACATTACTTATTACAATGAACCTTCAAAACATCGCGCAAATGTCATGTAATCCTGCAATGGGAGGAATAGCAAAAGGACAAATTGTTCGTGAAATTGATGCGCTTGGAGGGTATAGTGGAATTGTTTCCGATACCTCGGCTATTCAGTTCAAGATGCTAAATAAATCTAAAGGGCCTGCTATGTGGAGTCCGAGAGTGCAGAGTGATCGTATGCGTTTTGCAGAAGATTGGCGCATGCTTTTAGAGGGGACTCCTAATCTGGATTTTTACCAGGAAATGGTTTCGGGTCTACTAATAGAAGGAAATCAGGTTGTAGGTGTAAAAACATCACTTGGTGTAGAAGTGAAGGCTAAATCTGTTGTGCTTACTAATGGAACATTTTTAAATGGATTGATTCATATTGGAGATAAGAATTTCGGAGGTGGTAGAGCTGGTGAAAAAGCTGCAAAAGGAATCACTGAGCAGTTGGTTGATTTAGGTTTTGATTCGGGTAGAATGAAAACTGGAACACCACCACGTGTTGATGGTCGTTCGTTAGATTATACTAAAATGACTGAGCAACCCGGTGATGAGAATCCTGAGAAATTCTCTTATTTAGATGTTACAAAACCGTTGGCGAAACAGCGATCTTGTCATATGACTTATACCAGTGAATTGGTTCACGATTTACTTCGTGAAGGTTTCGATAGATCACCTATGTTTAATGGTAGAATTAAAAGTTTAGGACCTCGTTACTGTCCATCTATCGAAGATAAAATTAATCGTTTTGCAGATAAAGATCGTCATCAGTTATTTATTGAGCCAGAAGGGTGGAATACCTGTGAAGTGTATGTAAATGGTTTTTCAACATCCTTACCTGAAGATGTTCAGTTTAAAGCGTTGCGTTCAGTCGCTGGATTTGAAAATGTGAAATTCTTTAGACCAGGTTATGCTATAGAATATGATTATTTTCCACCAACGCAATTGAAGCATACTTTAGAGACGAAGTTAATTAGTGGGTTGTATTTTGCTGGACAAATTAATGGAACAACTGGATATGAAGAGGCAGCGTCTCAAGGTTTAATGGCTGGTATAAATGCCAGTTTAAAGGTACAAGAGAAAGAAGCCTTTACGTTAAAACGAGATGAAGCTTATATAGGGGTGTTAATTGATGATTTAATTACCAAAGGTACCGAAGAACCATATCGTATGTTTACGTCGCGTGCTGAGTATCGTACATTGCTAAGACAGGATAACGCTGATTTAAGATTAACACCAAAAGGTTTCGAGATTGGTTTAGCCTCTGAAAAGCGTTTAAGACGTATGGAAGAAAAGCACGAGGCTGCAGAAAAATTTGTAACCTTTTTTGAAGAAACAAGTGTAAAGCCTGAGGAGATAAACCCAATATTAGAGAGTAAAAATTCCTCAGCGGTTAAACAGTCTGGGAAGCTATTTAAAATTTTTGCACGTCCTAATATTGAGATGGAGGATGTTCGAAAAGTGGATAGTGTAGAACAGTATATTCAAGATAATAATTTAGATCGAGAGGTTATCGAACAGGCCGAAATTCAGGTCAAATATTCTGGATATATAGCCAAAGAAAAAAACAATGCCGATAAATTAAGTCGATTAGAATATGTGAAAATCCCAGAGAATTTCGATTATTCAAAAATTAAATCTATGAGTTTTGAAGCACGCGAAAAACTAAAAAAGATTCAACCAACAACGGTGTCGCAAGCGTCAAGAATTAGTGGTGTTTCTCCTAACGATATTTCCGTATTATTGGTTTACATGGGAAGATAATTTTTTAAACGTTCCACGTGGAACGTTTATTTTTTTACTCAAAAAGACATCTTGTTATATTCATTTCAATATTAATTTTCTAAAAATAGTTGAGCATTCGTGGTGAAAGAAAACGAAACTAAAGTGTATTTAAAAGTAAAAGATCATTCCGTTACAGGAGAAGAATTTAGTTTAGTTCAAAATTCAGAATACGGTTTTTTAGAAACCGTGCCTCAACCCAGTTTAGAAAAATTACCAGATTATTATAAAAGTGAAGATTATATTTCACATACTGATGCCAAACGAAATGCTTTTGAAAAAGTATACCATCTGGTTCGTTCGTATGCGTTAAATAAAAAATTACAATTAATAAATTCCTTTCAATCGGAATCTAAAACTATTTTAGATGTTGGATGCGGAACAGGCGATTTTTTGCAAACTGCACAAAACAATGGTTGGACCATTTTTGGAGTGGAACCAAACAAAGAGGCGAGGGGAGTGGCAAATCAAAAAACAAACGATTCCGTTTTTGATATCGATCAACTTTTAAAATTTGAACCGCACAGTTTCGATGTGATTACCCTTTGGCATGTTTTAGAGCATTTGCCAAATTTAGAAGAACAAGTTTCTGTTTTTAAAACACTTTTAAAACCAAATGGGACTTTGGTAATTGCTGTTCCAAATTTTAAAAGTTATGATGCCAAATATTATAAATCGTTTTGGGCTGCTTTCGATGTCCCGAGACATCTATGGCATTTTGATGCAAATTCTATTTCTAAGTTATTTGCAACCGTTGCAATGGAAGTTGAAAAAATTAACCCCATGCTATTTGATGCGTTTTATGTAAGCTTACTTTCTGAAAAATATAAATCAGGAAAAATGAATTTTATAAAAGGTTTTTTTGTGGGGCTACAATCAAATATAAAAGCATTAACCACAAAAGAAGCGTCGTCACTTATTTATATACTTAAAAACGCTAAAAAATAGTTTTAAGGCTTTATTTGCTTTTTAATACCTTTATGATGATAAAACACCTGTCTTAATTTTTAAAGTGTCTTAAATCGCTTAAAAACGGGTTGTTTTTTATAAGTCTTTCTTATCATCATTTATTTTATAGATAAGAATTATTTATTATTTAAATAAAACTTAATTTTTATCGATTTATAGATTACTTTGCTACATTTGGCTTAATTAAATTAACGAACAAAACATGAAGAAAATATTTTACTTCGCTGCTCTTGCAGTGGCTTTAACATCTTGCCAGCAACAGGCAAAAATTGGATTTGTAGATAATGGGGTGGTGATTAATGATTACCAGGAGAAAAAAGATGTAGAAACAAAATATCAAGATAAAGAAGCGGCGTTTAGAAAAAGAGCAGACAGTATAGGTCAAGCCTTCCAAATGGAAGTTCAGTCTAAGCAAGCCGAAGCTCAAAAGTCCTCTCAGGCAAAAGCTCAGGAAATAATGACTACGTTGCAAAAAAAACAGCAGCAGTTGCAACAGCAAATGCAAATGGAGCAACAGATGATGCAACAGGAATTTCAAACAGATATTGATTCTGTAATTAATCGTGTAAAAGCGTTTGTTAAAGATTACGGAAAAAATAATGGCTACACGTATATTTTAGGAACCAGTGAAGCTGCTGCCACTGTAATGTACGGTTCTGAAGAAGATGATTTAACTAAAACGATTACTGATGCTTTGAATGAAGCATACAAAAAGTAAAAATAGTTTCAGTTTTATATATAATTTAGGCTCAGATTTAATTTTCTGAGCTTTTTTTATAAAATGTAATTTAATTATAAGAAATTTCTGTCGATTAAATTACAGGATATCAGAAACAATTCTAAGTCTCGTTCGTTGACAGAGTAAACAGCCTCGAGGCAAGCCCAAGAGGTATTAAATGAAATTATAATTTAATTTCGAGATATGACATTGAGTTTTTATTCTCGATTATCTAGTAAAATTTTAACCCAAATTGATTTTGAATTCAGTTTTAAAATCGGACTTATATAAAACGTTTAATCTTAAAGTAAATTAATTTTTATGAAGCACGTTGTGTTTAGCTTATGTATATTGTTTAGCTGTGTGATTTTTGCGCAGGATAAATATACCATTAGGGGTACATTAAAAGATAAAGCCAATGGCGAAACCATTATAGGGGCTACAGTCTTTTTAAAAGGTACTTCTAACGGTGCCATAACCAATGAATATGGTTTTTATTCATTAACGGTGGCTGAAGGCGATTATACGGTTTCTGTATCGTATTTAGGATATAACACCATTACAAAAACCATCAGTTTAACGGCTGACATGACCTTAGATTTTGAATTGGAAGAATCTGCCATGTCATTAAATGAAGTTGTTATTACCGCTGAAGAATCTGAACAGATTGCTATTAGAAAACCACAAATGAGTGTATCCAAATTAAATTCTGGGACTATTAAACAGATTCCGGTGGTTATGGGTGAAGTAGATGTATTAAAGTCCATTCAAACATTGCCTGGGGTTACAAATAATGGCGAAGGCTCATCAGGTTTTAATGTTCGTGGTGGTGCAGCCGATCAGAATTTAGTACTTCTTGATGAAGCTATTATTTATAATACATCCCACTTTTTTGGTTTCTTTTCAGTGTTCAATGCCGATGCCATTAAAGATATTAAGCTTTATAAGGGCGATATTCCAGCCAATTTTGGTGGAAGGGTGTCATCTGTGTTGGATGTTCGACAAAAGGACGGTAACAGTAAGGATTTTAGTTTAAATGGTGGTGTTGGGTTAATATCAAGTAGGCTGGCAGCTGAAGGACCTGTGTTTGGTGATAAAGGTTCTTTTTTAATTGCAGGAAGAACATCTTATGCGCATTTGTTAATGAAAGCTATTGATGATTTAAAAGATGATAAAATTTCATTTTACGATTTAAACCTAAAGACCAATTATCAGATTAATGATAATAACCGAATTTATTTATCTGGATATTTTGGTCGCGATGTATTTAATTTGTCTACAATCATTGAAAATAACTACGGAAATGCCACTGGAAACGTGAGGTGGAATCATATTTTCAACGATAAGTTGTTCTCTAATTTATCGCTTATATACAGTAAATACGACTATCAAATTATTCTTGATTTTATCGAGTTAGATTGGATTGCCGATATTAAAAACTACAACCTTAAGTACGATTTAAAGTACTATTTAAACGATAAGATTAATTTGGATTTTGGTGTAAGCGGAATAACTTATAATTTAAATCCGGGAGAAGTCAAACCAAGCTCCGAAAGTTCCTCTATTAATTATTTAAAATTAGATGATAAACGGGCGTTTGAAGGTGGTTTATACGTAAGTGCTGAGCATGAAATTACTAAAAATCTATCGGCGCAATACGGTTTGCGTTTTAGTACCTTTTCAAGATTAGGCGGACAGAGTATGACGAATTACGTTAATGACCAGCCAGTAGTTTACAATCCGGAATTAGATATTTATGAGCGCGGTGAGGCTTCAGATGAAACTTACTATAAAAAAGGGGAAAGCATTAAAAATTTCAGCAATTTCGAACCGCGTTTGGGCTTGTCTTATCAACTGAATAGTAATGCGGCATTGAAAGCAAGTTATACCAAATCGTCACAGTATTTGCATTTATTGTCAAACACCTCTTCAGTAACGCCTTTAGATGTATGGACTCCTAGTGGACAGTATATAAAACCGCAAATTTCAAATCAGTATGCGATGGGGTATTTCAGAAAGTTTAAGAATAATACTTATGCATTAGAGTTAGAAACCTATTACAAGACTATCGATAACCGAATTGACTATATAGACGGTTCAGATTTAATAGGAAATAATAACATAGAAACCGAAATTTTAAACGGGGAAGCCCGTGCTTACGGTTTAGAATTGTTACTAAGAAAAAACAAAGGAAAATTTACAGGCTGGTTTGCTTATACTTTATCAAAGTCAGAGCAACGTACCTTAGGAGGAAAAGCAGGAGGGCCGGGCATAAACAATGGGAATTGGTATAATACGCCTTACGACAGAACACATGATATTTCGGTTACTGGAAGTTATAAACTGAATGATAAATGGAATTTCAGCTCGAATTTAATATTTCAAACCGGGAGACCGGTAACCTATCCAAACGGACAGTACAATTACGAGGGACTTTCGGTGGCCACTTATGCCAATAGAAATGAAGATCGTTTACCAAGTTATCATAGATTGGATGTATCTGCAACATATAAGCCAAATAGAAAGCCAGACAACCGTTGGAAGGGTGAATGGGTATTTGGTATTTATAACGTTTATAATCGAAAGAATGCAGCCTCTATTTCGTTTAATCAAAACGATCAAACAGGCTTAAATGAGGCGTCTCGTATTTCGATTTTCGGAATCATTCCTTCAGTAGCTTATAATTTTAAATTTTAAACAGAATGAAACGATATATAAAAAACATAGTGGTACTAATCATGGCGAGTTTAGGGTTATTAGCTTGCGAAGATGTAATAGAAGTAGAGGTGCCAACAGGGGAAATTAGATTAGTAATTGAAGCTTCTTTAGATTGGGAAAAAGGAACTTCAGGAAACAATCAAACTATAAAATTAAGTACATCAACACCGTATTTTGAAACCACTAACAATACAGCTGTAACTAATGCGACGGTAACGGTAACAAATTTAGATACAAACGAAGTTTTTGATTTTACAAATCAAAACGATGGCACTTATACAACTACAGTTTTTGTACCGGTTGAAAATAACCAATATCAATTAGATGTGGTTTATAATAACGAAACATACACCGCTATCGAGACTTTAATTCCTGTGCCAGATATCAATGCCGTTAATCAGTCCCAAGATGGTGGTTTAGATCCGGATTTATTGGAAGTAAATGTGTATTTTGATGATCCCGCTGATGAAGATAATTTCTACCTGTTTAGATATTATGAAGACGGTGATTTATTTCCATATTTTGAAGATTATTCAGATGAGTTTTCTAACGGAAACGAAATTCATGATTTCTTTGAAAAACAAGAAGATGATGATAATGATCAAGCTGAATTTCAACCGGGAGATACTGTCGATATTAATCTATATGGTATTTCAGAAGGCTACTATAATTACATGCGTATTTTAATAGAGCAGTATTATTCAGGAGGTAATCCTTTTTCTTCAAATGGTGTTCAATTAAAAGGAAATTGTATCAATACCACGAACGCAGAAAATTATCCATATGGCTATTTTAGAGCCACACAGGTTGTAAAAACAAGCTATACGTTTGAATAAATAGATAAAAGAAATAGTGAAAAGTTTGCGAATTTGAAACAGTGTCTAATAGCAGAAAACGTTGTGACAAATTCGCTTTTCACTCTTCTCACTTAAAATACTCCCAGCATAAGTTTTAGCTATTAAACCAGTCTTGGAGGTTAAGATTTTGGGAACAAAAAAAGGATTAACTCACTAGCTCTATCTAGTTCATTTAAAATCTCTCGTTTATATTAAAACAGTCGAAAGTAGATTTACCCTACTTTTTATTTTAATTTTTTTAAATTTGGTTGTCAGGCCCTAAGAATTTTAGCAAATTATGGACAATGAAAATCAATCTGTTTGTGAGGAGAAAACCTATGAAATGATCTTCAATATACACTCGGAGTCACTGTATAACTTCATATATTATAAATGTGGTGATCAGAACCAAGCCGAAGACATTGTCCAGGAAGCCTATATAAAACTTTGGAATAATTGTTCAAAAGTACTTTTTAAAAAAGCAAAATCTTATCTCTATACGGTATCACGTAATCTCTTTTTAAATGAAGTGGCGCATCAAAAAATTGTTTTAGATCACCAGTCTAAACAAATAAAACAAAACAATATTGAAACGCCAGAATTTCTTTTAGAAGAGCAGCAATTCATGGAAAAATTAAAAAGAGCGATAGCGAATTTGCCTGAAAAACAACGTGAAGTTTTTTTGTTAAGCAGGATTGATAAGAAGAAATATAGTGAGATCTCAGAGATTGTAGGCATCTCTATAAAGGCCGTAGAAAAACGCATGAGTCAGGCCTTGGAATTGTTGCGAAAGCAAATAGTTGAAATTTAAAGTAGGGTAAAACCGTAATTAACTGTTTTAGAAGTATAATAACTTATTTTTTCATGGAGGGGTTTAATAAAGATGAATCATTTTTAGCGCGCTGGGTTGCTGGTGAATTAACCAATGAGGAGCTTAAGAATTTCAGAAATTCTGAAGACTATGCGCTGTACAGTAAAATTAACGAAGCCTCTCAAACCTTAAAAACTCCTGAGTTTAATAAAACCGAAACGTTTAATAAAATCCAAGCCAGCACGATTAACACGGGTTTAAATCCTAAAGTTAAACAACTTGTTCCGCTTTGGAGTTATGCCGCCGCTGCAGCAATTGTTATCGCTTTTGGTTTATTTTATTTTACATCAGCAACAAATGAATATACGACTGACTTTTCAGAGCAATTAGCTATTATACTTCCTGATGATTCTAAAGTACAGATGAATGCTAATTCAGAGTTAGAGTTTAAAAAATACAATTGGTTAGACAATAGAACCTTAAACCTTAAAGGGGAAGCTTTTTTTGAGGTTGAAAAAGGAGAAACGTTTACAGTGCTAACATCTCAAGGGACAGTAGAAGTTCTTGGAACGGAGTTTAATGTTATTGCCAGAGATGGTTATTTTGAAGTGCAATGCCGTGAAGGTAAAGTGCTTGTAACAAGTAAACCTGCTAATAATCAAACGGTGTTACTTCCAGGTAATGCCGTGCGTATTGTAAATAATAAACTGGAACCCTGGGAATTTAATGCCAAAGAACCAAGCTGGGTTATTGGTGAAAGTACATTTTTTGACGCCCCCATTAAACAGGTTTTAATTGCCTTAGAGAATCAGTATCAAATAACAGTTGATGCGTCTCAGATAGATTTAAACAAAAGATATACCGGTGGGTTTACCCATAAAGATTTAAATCTTGCTTTAAGAACGGTTTTAATACCAATGGATCTTACCTATAATTTTAATGCTGAAAAGCGCGTTATAGTTTTAGAATCAAGTAACTAAAATTAGATTAATAATATTATTTTAAATTTAAGGTGTTATTTGAATGAACTTAACCGCATAAATGAAACATAAATTAACGTTACTTTTTCTGTTAGTTTCCTTTTCTATGCTTTCACAAGAGAGAGCATCGGTAAGTTATTTAAATATTCCAATAGCTCATGTTTTTCTTGATTTAGAATCGAAATTCAATGTTAAATTCTCGTATAATTCAAAGTTGATAGGTGAGCAATTATTAACCTTCGAGGCAAAAGAGATTACTTTAGAAGAGGTTTTGTTTGATATTGAAGCATTAATTGATATTAGGTTTAAAAAGGAAACAGAACGCTATTATACGGTTCAAAAAATTAAAAACCGAAGTGTAACCGACACGCAGCATCTGGAGCAGGTGATAGTTCGGGAATATCTTACTTCTGGAATTAATGAAAATAATGACGATACTTCAATCATGTTATCTCCAGAAAAATTGGGAATATTACCTGGTTTAACTGAGCCCGATGTGTTACAAAGTATTCAATTATTACCTGGTGTTCAAAGTCCTACAGAAACGGCTTCAGGTTTATTTATAAGAGGAGGGACTCCCGATCAAAATTTAGTGCTTTGGGATGGTATTAAAATGTATAATTCAGGACATTTTTTCGGAACCATTTCAGCGTTAAATCCTTATATAACGCAAGATATTAAGTTGTATAAAAACGGAACGAAAGCGCGATTTGGTAATCGAATTTCAGGGGTTATTGATATTACATCAGATGAAGATATTCCTCAAAAAATAACAGGTAGTACAGGCTTTAATATGACCCATACCGATGCGAATTTAAAATTACCATTAGGGGAAAAGGCTGCAGCTATGGTGTCTGCAAGGCGCTCCTTAGCTGATGTTTTTGAAACGGAAACCTTTAGAAATTTGTCTAATAGAGTATTTCAGGAAACCAAAATATCGGAGGGAAATAAAGTGACCGAAGATGATGAGGTAACTACGACTAAAGATTTATTTTATTTTAATGATTTCACGGTAAAGGCAATTCTTAAACCTAATGAAAATAACACGTTTTTGGTTAGTAATTTATTTACAAAAAATAAACTGGACTATGGGTTTTTAATAGAAGCCTACGACGAAGCTTCACAAGATAAATTAGATATTAAAAATCAAGGGTCAAGCGTGAAATGGAAGCATTGTTATAATGATGTTTTTACACATGAATTTAGTGCATATTATTCAAATTATGATTTTGAATATACCGGTATAAATTCTATTCCAGAAGAATTTAGTAATCGACTTAATAAACAAAATAGAGTAGAAGATTTGGGACTAGCTTTCGATAGTAATTACAATTTGGATAGTGCTTCGACATTAGGTTTTGGGTATCAATTTTCGTCTAATAAAGTTAATTACGCACTGAGTTTTGAAGACAGTGAAAGTCCGGAGGATAATTATACCGAGTTTAATTTTAAAACTAATAATAACCATGCTGTTTATGGTGATTATAAGTATTGTGTTTTGGATAAATGGTTATTGAATTTCGGAGTAAGAGCCAACTATTTTTCGGTAGTAGATAAACTCTTTTTTGAACCGAGGTTTCAGTTAGAAACTAGACTTTTACCAAATATAAAATTTAAAA
This sequence comes from Aestuariibaculum marinum, assembly GCF_014596975.1. Classification (GTDB taxonomy): domain Bacteria; phylum Bacteroidota; class Bacteroidia; order Flavobacteriales; family Flavobacteriaceae; genus Aestuariibaculum; species Aestuariibaculum marinum. The sequence continues at coordinate 220,333 of NZ_JACVXD010000002.1, forward strand.
GTTCAATTGAAAATTTACACCAATCGGTTAGTCAGGTTATTGAGTTTAACACACAGGAATTCGGTTTGGAAAATCAAATATGGGTATTATCTGATGGCGAAGACATTCCTGTTTTGAGAAGTTTTCAGGTGACTTCCGGTTTTGTTTTTGATAAATCGGGCTGGTATTTTGATGTTGAAGGGTATTATAAAGACATCGATGGTTTAACATCGTTTACCTTAGGTTTTGATAATATCGATGACTTCTTCTCAAAAGGAAAAAGTAAGGTTTTAGGGCTTGATGTATTGGTAAAAAAGAAAATACACAATTACCGGACCTGGATGAGTTATTCACTAATGAATAATGATTTTACGTTTAATACCATCAACAATGGTTATGCTTTTCCAGGTAATTCAGACATTACACATCATTTTACTTGGTCGCATACTTACGAATGGAAACATTTAGAGTTTTCTTTAGGCTGGAATATCAGGACGGGTATTCCTTATACAAAAGCGAATGGCTTAATAGAAACCTCGGGGGATCCCATAATTGATTTTGAAGAAACTAACGGTGCAAGATTACCAAACTATCATAAGTTAGATATTTCTGCCACGTATAGCTTTAATTTTTCTAAAAATGAACGCTGGAAAGGAAAACTCGGTGTATCGTTTTTGAATGTTTATAATCAAAAAAATGTGTTGAGTAGAAAATACGAAATTGCTCAAAGCACAGAAGATGATAGTCTTGTGCTACGCGAAATCAATAAGAATTCATTAGGATTTACCCCTAATGTTGTGTTTAGAATAGATTTTTAAATGGTTATTCTTTTTTATGAAGTAAACGAGTCAGTTTAATCGATAAATCGGTTAAAATGATTTTTGAATTCCCGTTACGTTCAATATGGTAAATAGCATCTTGTAGCTCATCACTAATTTCCATAATGTTATTACCGTGAATAAAAGGCGCAAAATTTTCCAGTTTAAACTTTTCGATTTTTGGCTCTAAATAGACTAAATTGTCTGCGCTATAGTTTAACAACAAGGCTTGTCTGAAGAAATCTAAACAAAACTTAAGAAATTGTTTTTGGGTTTCTCTACCAGTTTTAGAGATGTCTTCACTCCACGAAATTAAATCGTGAATAGCTGCTTTATTTCCTTTAGCTTTAAATGCACTACGTACCCAGAGAATAAACCAGGTTTCAAACTGAATATCTTCAGAATCCTGATAAACTAAATCGCAAGCTTTATTATAGTTTCCGTTAGATTGATGTGCAATTTTCGTGGCTGCAGCATCGTTTAAATCGTATTTGTTTTTAAGTGTTTCTTTAATAACCTCTTCGGCTAACGGTGGAAAATGCAATACTTGACAGCGAGAGCGAATCGTATTTATAATTTGCTCTTCATCTTCTGCGATAAGCAAGAAAATTGTTTTAGTTGGTGGCTCTTCAATAAGCTTTAAAAGCTTATTAGCGGCTGCAATGTTCATCTTTTCAGCCATCCATATAATCATCACTTTATAACCACCTTCATACGATTTTAACGAAAGGGCTTTTACAATATCCTGAGCTTCATCTACACCAATTTGACCCTGTTTGTTATCTACCCCTAAAAGTTTATACCAATCGAAAAGGTTTCCGTAAGGCTGTTCTTTTAATAATTGACGCCATTCTTCCAGATAATGACTCGAAACGGGATGACTTTTGGCTTTTTCACTAGTTGTTACTGGAAAGGCAAAATGTAAATCGGGATGTGATAGGTTGTTAAACTTTAGGTTGCAAGATTCATTGCCAGTGTTATTTTCCCCGTTATTATTTTTACAAAGTATATACTGAGCGTATGCAATGGCCATTGGTAAAGTGCCCGACCCCTCTGGTCCAACGAATAATTGGGCATGCGGAATTCGTCCATTATCAACACTTTGTGTTAAATGGGATTTAATATAGTCTTGACCTAAAATTTCTGAAAATAGCATGAGACAAATATAACCGAATTCACAAAAGAATTCATAGTAACTCTTGCAATAAGACTAATTAACAGGCAGATTGTCGAAATTGTGACAGGGTTTTATATTTTTCTATTAGATTTGAAAAACCCTTTTAATCTATTCATTTTTAGTTGTTTAAAATTAAGAGTCATGAACAAAACTACAATCGCTTTTCTATTTTTGGTGGCCTGTTCATTTATTCTTAGGGCTCAGGCTTATAAGCAGGGTTTCGATGCCAGTAATAAAGACAATTGGGCATATACAACTAATATTCCGTTTTATTCAGAACAAAATGGAACCGATGTATGGGGAAGAACTTCCCAGGCTAATGGTAGGATTCCCAGAGCGTTTTCAGGAACAAGTTATATTGCTGGGCGTGATTTAGATAATGAATATTCTGAAGCAGCAACAGGGAAAGCTTCTCCAGAGCATATGTTGTTGTTTGATCCGATTGAATTGAATGGCGTTCCTGCCGATATTTCGTTTCGAGCACAATATGTTAATCTAAAATCTTCTGATTATATCTTCTTTGAAATAGCTTTCGATAACGAAACCGAGTGGACGAGATATGATTTTCACGAAGATATATTTAAAACGGCTCTGTCAGGCAGGTTTAATTCTAACGGTTGGAAACATCTAATGTATAATGTGCCATCTGGGCATCAATACGTACGCATGCGATTAGTAATTTACCAAAATGGAAATGCTTACTTAGGTTTTGATGATTTTGAGTTAACTATGAAAACCTTGTCCCCAGATAATTTAAGTATGGAAGGATTTTCTTTTGGACCAAACCCAACCAAAGATTATTTAAAAATTAAAGCTCATGTTGTTCTAGATGAGGTGTCAATTTACAATGTTTTAGGAAAAGAGGTGTTGAGTAAGAGTATTAAAAGAAACGAAGTTAATTTAGATTTATCGAATCTGCCTAACGGTATTTACATTGCAAAAGTGACATCAGGACATACGTCTAAAAGCATTAAAGTAATTAAGAAATAAGCCTAAATTCAATAATAAATGTAATCCGAATTACTGTATTAGTGGTTCGGATTTTATTTTTTTTAAAATTATACGCCGGTTACATCGTTTTCGTAAAAAAAGGCGTTTTAAAGCTCTATTTAATTAGTTACATTTGTGAAACAAATTAATTAAGAATAAGAATGAAAACGCTAAACGATTTTAACTTCAAAGATAAAAAAGCACTAATCCGTGTAGATTTTAATGTGCCTTTAGATGAAAATTTTAATGTAACAGATGCGACACGAATTGTTTCTGCAAAACCAACCATTATAAAGGTTTTAGAAGATGGCGGGAGTTGTATTTTAATGTCTCATTTAGGGCGTCCAAAGGGGGTACAGGATGAGTTTTCATTAAAGCATATTGTAGCAAAGGTTTCTGAAGTTTTAGGAATTGAAGTGAAATTTGTTTCAGAATGTGTAGGAGCAAAAGCTGAAGCTGCCGCTGCAGATTTACAACCAGGAGAAGTATTGTTACTTGAAAATTTACGTTTTCGTGCAGAAGAAACAGCAGGAGATAAAGACTTTGCCGGTCAATTGGCAAAACTTGGAGACATCTATGTGAACGATGCGTTTGGTACGGCACACAGAGCGCATGCTTCAACAACTATTGTAGCTCAGTTTTTTCCTGAAGATAAATGTTTCGGAAGTTTACTAGCTCAGGAAATTGAAAGTATAGATAAAGTGATGAAAACGGGAGAAAAGCCTGTTTTAGCTATTCTTGGTGGTGCTAAAGTATCTTCAAAAATCACTATCATAGAAAATATTTTAGATAAGGTAGACCACTTGATCATAGGTGGTGGTATGGCCTTTACATTTGTTAAAGCTCAAGGCGGGAAAATAGGGAATTCTATTTGTGAGGATGATAAAATGGATTTAGCCTTAGATATCTTAAAGCAAGCGAAGGAGAAAAATGTTCAGGTTCATATTCCGGTAGATACTATTGCTGCCGATGCGTTTAGTAACGATGCTAATACTCAGGAAGTAGATATTGATGCGATTCCTGATGGTTGGGAAGGGGTTGATGCCGGACCTAAATCAAGAAAACAATTCCACGATGTAGTAATGCAGTGTAAAACAATTCTTTGGAATGGTCCATTAGGTGTTTTTGAAATGGAAAGCTTTGCCCAAGGAACAATTGAGTTAGGGAATTCAATTGCTGAAGCGACTAGAAATGGAGCATTCTCATTAGTTGGAGGAGGTGATTCCGTAGCTGCTGTTAAGCAATTCGGTTTTGAAGATAAAGTAAGCTACGTAAGTACCGGAGGTGGTGCTATGCTTGAAAGTTTAGAAGGAATTGTGTTGCCTGGGATCGCTGCAATTCAGGAATAAACCTAATTAAGTTTTTAATTTAGCTTAAAAAATACGATTTTAGCCATATTATCGTTCAATAACGTAATGAATTGATTTTATGGCTTTTCGCTTTTTTATAGTTGTATGTTTTGTGTCGTTTACGAGTGCTTTCTCGCAAACAAATGGTGTTGAGGTAGAAGAAAAGACTGATGTTTCTCAAAATAATGTCGTTTTAAAGGATTCTTTAGTGGATGGAAAAAAGCCTAAAGTAACCCAAGTTCTATTTCAAAACGACTCACTTTTAATTCAAAAATTTGAAGATAATTTTTTAGCGGCTGGTGTCGATGAAAAATGGTTAGAAGAATTATATAGTAATTCGCTTTACGATACGGTTTACAATTCGGTTGCTCAAATGAATTTTGAGGAAGTCGAATATCCTGAATTACCTACCGATACTCTAAAGTCTAGGTTAGCCTTATTAAATGCTAGAACACCTTTTAATGTAGAATACAATCCAAGTTTGGAGAGTGTTATTAAAGGGTATTTAAAAAACCGTAGAGAGTTATTACAACGCTTAATTAATTTAAGCGCCTTTTACTTTCCAATGTTCGAACGCGAATTGGATAATTACAATTTGCCATTAGAGATAAAATACTTAGCAGTTGTTGAATCAGCGTTAAAACCTAGGGCTAAATCTAGAGTAGGAGCGACTGGTTTATGGCAGTTTATGTTTAGTACCGGTAAAATGTATGGTTTAGATGTAAGCAGTTATGTCGATGAACGTAGCGACCCAATAAAGTCTACTGAGGCAGCTGCAAAATATTTATCTAAACTTTATGAAATTTTTGGTGATTGGGATTTAGCTTTGGCGGCTTATAATTCTGGCCCTGGTAACGTAACAAAAGCGATTAGAAGATCTGGAGGCTATCAGAATTATTGGAATATAAGACATAATTTACCACGTGAAACAGCGGGATATCTTCCGGCATTTTTAGCCAATATGTATATTTTTGAATACGCCGAAGAACATGGGTTTACCAAGCCCAAACCGGAAGTGGCGTACTTTGAAACTGACACTATTCGTGTAAAGCAAATGATTACTTTAGATCAGGTTGCCGAAGTAACAGGTGTGGCTATTGAGGAGCTTCAGTTTTTAAACCCATCGTATAAATTAGATATTATTCCGTTTATTAAAGATGAAAATTACACCTTACGTTTACCAAGAACGGTAATAGGTGATTTCGTTACCAACGAAGAGCAGATTTATGCGTTTGCCAAAGCCGAATTTGATAAACGAGAAAAGCCTTTACCTCAGTTTTTTGATGCTGATGCTAAAACCATTTACAGAGTTCGATCGGGTGATTTCTTAGGCAAGATTGCTAGAAAGTATGGTGTTAGAGTAAGTCAGATTAAGCAATGGAACGGATTGCGAAGTAACGATTTAAGAATAGGTCAACGATTAACGATATACCCTAGAAACCCTAATATGGCTGTTGCTAATAATGCTACAACAAAAGTTGTGTCTGGTAACGCAACGACTTATGTTGTTAAAAGTGGAGATACACTTTGGGGTATTTCTCAAAAATTTCCTGGAGTTTCTGTTCAAAATATTAAAGATTGGAACGGTATTCGCGGTAATACTTTAAAACCAGGAATGAAACTTAAAATATCTAAAGGATAATTCCTTAAATTTATCGAACTATGAGAACTCTTTTTGTTTCAATTTTAACTCTATTACTTATGGTGTCATGCGGCGATAAAAAGTCGTCGGATAAAAAAATCATTTTAGATTCATCTGGAAATATCAATAATGTTTCAGTGATTTTAGAAAATGATTTATGGGATGGTAGAATTGGAGACGCCATAAGAAATGTACTTGCCGCGCCTATTTACGGACTTCCTCAAGATGAACCTACTTTTACTTTGAGTCAGATACCTCCATCGGTGTTTTCAGGCTTTGTAACCAAGAACAGAACGATTTTAAAAATTGAAATGAATAAGGAGCCGGGTATAACCTTTCAGGATAATGTTTATGCTCAGCCTCAGAAAGTAATCGTTGTTTCAGGGAAAGATAGAGAAGAGATTGTAGGTTTAATTCATGAAAATGGTGATGCTATAGTGCAAACGTTTAGAGCCATGGAGTTAAAGGAAAGACAACGCCAAATGGCTAAATCACCTCATAATTTTGAATCTATAGAAATGAAATTAGACTTAACTCTAAAATTTGCTTCAGCTTATCGTATTGCCAAGGAAACAGATAATTTCTTTTGGATTAGAAAAGATATTACCACAGGAACCACGAACTTAATGATTTACGAATTGCCGCATTCAGCTATTAAAAGAAACGATAGTGTAGTTGGGCAAATCATTAAAATTAGAGATTCAATTGGTCAAACTCATATAGAAGGAACTGTTGAAGGAACGTATATGGTAACCGAAAACGCTTATACACCATTTTTTGAAGAAACGATATTAGACAATAAACCAGCTTTTGAGGTTAAAGGTATTTGGGATTTGAAAAATGGTTTTATGGGAGGTCCCTTTTTAAGTTATACTATAGAAGATAAAACGCATGACCGGTGGGTGGTGATTGAAGGCTTTGCGTTTGCGCCATCGGTTGAGAAACGCGATTATATGTTAGAATTAGAGTCTATAATAAAATCGGTTAAAATAGAGTAAAAACGATATTTAAATACATAAAAAAAACCAGCTGATTCAGCTGGTTTTTTTTTATGTATAAAAGATGATACTTATTGTTTATCTTCTTTTTTGTCTTCGTCTTTACTAGCGTCTTTAAATTCTTTAATTCCGCTTCCTAGTCCTCTCATTAATTCAGGGATTTTTTTACCTCCAAATAATAATAAAACTACTATAACTATTAGAGCTATTTGTAATGGTCCAATAGCGCCTAAGAATATACTTGATGAGATCATAATTAAAAATTTAGTTTCGCAAAGTTAATAATTAAAGTTTAATAAAATCGTTATTAACAATAACTTTAGAATAAAGCAAAGCTATTACACTATAATTTTAATTATTTTTGTTTTTGTCATGGAGGATAAAAAGAAAAGACCTAAAAAAATAAAACGCAAATTACTCGATAAGTACCGTTTAGTTATTCTAAATGAAAACACGTTTGAGGAGCGGTTATCTTTAAAATTAACGCGATTAAATGTGTTTGTTATAGCGTCGTTATCTGCCATATTTTTAATGGTTGTAACCTGTTTAATTATAGCTTACACACCTTTAAGGGAGTATATTCCGGGGTATTCCTCTGCTGCTTTAAAAAAGAAAGCTACGGAACTCAATTATAAAACCGATTCATTGCAGCGCGTATTAGCTTTGAATGACCGTTATTTTGAATCCATAAAACAGGTGCTAAAAGGAGATGTTAGCGTATCAGATGTGAATAAAGATTCCATTATTCAAGCCGTTAAGTTAGAAGCCAGTCAGGTTGATTTTACACCAAGCGCCGAAGATTCTTTGTTAAGAGAAAAAGTAGATAAAGAGGATAAATATAATTTGTTTGAGTCGGCAACATCTGCTTCAAATTTCATCTTGTTTTCTCCGGTTAATGGCACAATAAGTGAAGCTTATAATGTTAAGGACAGGCATTATGCAGTAGATATTGTAGTGGCCAAAAATACACCAATAAAGTCGGTTGCCGATGGTATAGTAATTTTTGCCGAGTGGACGGCAGGCACAGGGTACGTTGTAATTATAGAGCATAGTTACGGTTTGATTTCGGTGTATAAACATAATGCTTCGGTAACCAAGGCACAAGGCGATTTGGTTAAGGCTGGAGAAGTTATTGCGACGTCTGGTGACGAAGGGGAGTTGTCTACCGGACCACATTTACATTTTGAGCTTTGGAATGACGGGTATCCTGTTAATCCAACAAATTTTATAGATTTTAACTAGTATATGATTTCATTAAAATCGGCATTGGCAAAACCGTTTGCCAAACGTATATATAAAAGTGTTTTAAAGTGGGCTAATAACCCTATTGAAACTCAAGAAAAGGTATTTCAGAATTTAATTGCTGATGCTGCGGAAACAGCTTTTGGTAAAGATCATGATTTTGTAAGCATTAATAATCATTCAGATTTTGTAAAACGTGTCCCTATTCGTGATTATGAAGGTTTAAAGCCTTATGTGGAACGTGTTGTTGCAGGCGAAGACGACGTGCTTTGGAAAGGAAAGCCTTTATATTTTGCTAAAACTTCAGGAACAACCTCAGGGGCGAAGTATATTCCTATTACCAAGGAAAGCATGCCCTATCATGTCGAGGCTGCTCGTAATGCCATTTTGCTATACATTCAGGAAACGGGAAACAGTAAGTTTGTCGACGGTAAAATGATCTTTCTTCAGGGAAGTCCGATTTTAAAAGAACAAAACGGGATTCAGTTGGGAAGGTTATCTGGTATTGTGGCGCATTATGTGCCTAAATACCTTCAGAAAAACAGATTGCCTTCATGGGAAACCAATTGTATTGAAGACTGGGAAACGAAGGTGGATGCTATTGTTGAAGAGACCTTGCCTGAGAATATGACAGTGATTTCTGGAATCCCGTCGTGGGTGCAGATGTATTTTGAAAAACTTCAGCAGAAAACAGGCAAGAAGGTTGGAGATGTATTTAAGAATTTTAATTTATTCATTTTTGGAGGGGTTAATTATGAACCTTATCGTGCGAAATTTGAAAATCTTATCGGTCGTAAAGTTGATAGTATAGAATTGTATCCGGCCAGTGAGGGCTTTTTTGCGTATCAGGACAGGCAGAATGAAAAAGGCATGCTCCTTCTGTTGAATTCAGGAATCTTTTATGAGTTCATCAAGACAGATGAGTTTTTTAATGAAAACCCGAGGCGTATTACTATTAAAGATGTTGAAATAGGAGTAAATTACGTGATGATTATTTCAACCAATGCCGGACTTTGGGGGTATAATATCGGTGATACGATTCAGTTTACATCTACAAAACCGTATCGCGTTATTGTTTCCGGGCGGATTAAGCATTTTATTTCAGCATTTGGCGAGCATGTTATTGGAAAAGAAGTAGAGCAAGCCATGCAGGAGGCTATTTTGGAAACAAAAATCAGGGTTTCTGAGTTTACCGTAGCACCACAAATTAATCCGGAAGAAGGCTTGCCGTATCATGAATGGTTTATAGAGTTTGAGAATGAGCCAGATGATTTAGAACTATTAGCACAAAAGTTAGATGAATCGCTTCAAAAGCAAAATGTTTATTATTTTGACTTAATAGAAGGTAAAGTTTTAAGACCTCTTGTTATTAGAAAAGTTAAAAAAGATGGATTTAAAAATTATATGAAATCGATTGGTAAATTAGGGGGGCAGAATAAGTTACCGAGATTATCGAACGACAGAAGCATTGTTGAGGGTTTCCCTCATGTTGATTAATGGAAATAATAGTATATTTGGCCGAATATTAAGACGTATGAGTAATAGAAAACATCACGAAAGAACGCGCGCTCAGGAGAGTTCGAACGCCATTGAGCGGATGTATATTACTATGCGTCATTTATTTAACCGTGGGTTTTATAAGCCTATGGGAGTTTCTGGTGAAACCTTAAGGCAATCGTTATTGCTTTTACGTCCTGAGATTTATGGTTCTATTGGTGATGAAAAAGCAGAGTTGGAAGGCTTACTTTATGTGATTGATCGGCTTCCTATGGGAATTGAAGAATGTATGTTCATCAATTTAACCAGCGATGAAGGGTATTTGAATTCACATTTTAAACCTATAATTCCTTCAAAACGACGTCGTAATTGTTACCGAATAGATGCCGAACAAATGAATATCGAAATTACGCGAGGTCGTTCTGAGATCTATGACATTTTAACGCATTTAACGTTTTTGTTTGTCGAGTCTCATAAAATTAGTCGACGTGTCGTTATCAATGAATCGGGAGCAACAACACGTGATTGGATTAAACTAGAAAAGGCGGTTTTAGGAAATAAGAAGTTAACTCAAGAAGAGCGTGAGGTTGCCATAACGCATACAGCGAATATTTTAGGAAGAACATTTAACGAATTGATGACGATTTACAATCAATTCGCAACTGAAAATCAACCGGAACGTTTTTTACATATCATTTATTGGCTGGGTAAATTAGCTATCGAGGAGCAAACGACGAATAATAAGCGAACCATAACTTTTAGTCCGATGCTTAGAGAACGCATTGGGCATCATATCCACGGAGAAATCTGGTCTGATAATATTAAGGAGATTCTTTATAAAGAAGGACTTATTGAGCGTCCAATTCATATCATTAGTGCTAATATGCATAGCGTGATGAACACATTATTTGCTCCCAATGCTTTAGCGTCTTTAGTTCCTAAAAAGGATATATTTGGCGTTTATGAAGATTTAAGTAATAAAGAGAACGAATCACTTCGAACCAAGGTAAGTAAAGAAGCTATACAACGAGGAATGATTTATGTTAAAGATACTTCCGGAACAAATATAGATGTTCAAATTTTTGACACTAGTAAAATTGATGTTTCGAAAATTGATATTCCTTTAAAATCAGAATATTTAAAAGATAATAAGCCTGTGATTTTAGTTATGGATTATGCGTTTGGAGAGCAAGCTTATGAAACCATAGACGAACTTTTAAAGCCCTTTAGTTTTAAGGATCAAGATATGCTTTTAGATGTCGATTCAATTTCTATTATGGGGAAAGCAGGAATCTTACAAGGAGGTAAAGGCGATATCATGATTCCATCGGCGCATATTTTTGAAGGGACTGCAGATAATTATCCGTTTGAAAATGAACTCAACAAGAAGGATTTGAAAAATCAAGGTGTTGATGTTTATGAAGGTGCTATGATTACAGTTTTAGGAACATCTTTACAGAATAAAGATATTTTAAAGTTTTTCCATAATTCGACCTGGAAAGTTATAGGTTTGGAAATGGAAGGCGCACATTATCAAAAAGCCATTCAGGCAGCTTCAAAAGTACGCGGAAGCATAAGTAAAGATGTAAAGGTGAGATATGCCTATTACGCCAGTGATAATCCTTTAGAAACAGGAGCAACACTTGCATCCGGAGGTTTAGGGACGTCCGGAGTAAAGCCAACATATTTAATTACAAGGAACATATTAGAACAAATTTTCAATTAATAATTTAATTTATGAGTAAAGAATTGCAAAAGCCAGAGCAATCATCGGAAGAAGTCGATTTAGGGCAGTTATTTAAGTTAATCGGGAATGCTTTCGACCGCTTTTTTAAGTTTATAGCTTCTATTTTTAAAGGTCTATTTCGTGTTGTTTTGATGCTGTTAATACACTTTTATAAGCGTTTTGTTTGGTATGTAGGCGCTGTTGTTGTAGGCGTTGTTGTTGGTTTCATTATAGATAAGAATTCTGATAAGCTTTATGGGGCGAATTTGTTTATTGAAACGAATTTTAATTCTGCGCGTCAGGTGTATGAAAACATTAAGCAATTACATGAATTAGCGTTTATAGATCAAGACTCGGTTGAATTAGGGAGTCGTTTAGGAATTACATCTCAGGAAGCTGCCAAAATTAAAGGCTTTTATATTGAGCCCGATATTGATGAGAATAAAGTCGTGGAAATGTATTCTGAGTTTTATTTGCATTTAGATTCATTGTCAAGAACTGAAATGAGCTATGAACAATATAAATCGTCATTAACATCTTATAATTTTAAAATTCACAGAATAGGTGTAGCATCCACAGATAAAGGCTTATATCAAAAAATAGAAAAGCATTTTGTAAATGAGTTGAGTAATAATGCTTATTTAGAGGAATTATTAGAGGTTAATACGCAAAACTTAAAGCGAAAAGATCAGACACTATCAACTCAGGTTAAAAAGAATGATTCGTTAGTAGATGCATATCTAAAAATACGTTTGAAGGAATCTGATAAGGAACCAGTACAAGGTTCTGGTACTAATTTGTATATGGGTAATGCGGAGTCTAACGGATTGATTGTTGATGAATCTAAACTTGTTGATAAACGCTTGGAATTGGAAGCACAACGACGTGCCGTTTATGAGGATTTGGTAGAGCAAAAAAATGTGGTTAACGTGTTAGCAGGGTTTCCAAAGACAGGGTATGATATCAGAGAGTGGACAGATAAAATGAAATTTTTATTGCCTTTAATTTTCTTAGGGGTAACATTGTTGAGTTTTATAATCTTAGGTTTGGGCCAATATTTAAAAGAGCAAACAAAATAAAATTTAGAAAAAGGATAATGAATGTATTAATAACAGGAGGTGCTGGATTTATAGGGTCTCATGTGGTACGGTTATTTGTTGAAAAGTATCCGGATTATAATATTTATAATTTGGATGCATTAACTTATGCTGGTAATCTGGAGAATCTTAAAGATGTTGAAGGATTTCCTAATTATACATTTATTAAAGGTGATATCAATGATTCCGGTTTTATAAATCAACTTTTTCAAGACTATCAATTTGATGCGGTGATTCATTTGGCAGCCGAGTCACATGTCGATAGGTCCATTAGTGATCCTTTAGCATTCGTGAAAACCAATATTATCGGAACGGTGAATTTACTAAATGCAGCTAAAGAGATTTGGGTAAATAATCTGGATAATAAGTTATTTTATCACGTCAGTACGGATGAAGTCTATGGAACATTAGGAGAAACAGGTCTGTTCAAAGAAACGACGGCTTACGATCCTAATTCACCATATTCTGCTTCAAAAGCAAGCTCCGATCATTTTGTTCGCGCTTATGGAGAAACCTATGGTCTGCCGTACATCATAACAAACTGTTCGAATAATTATGGACAAAATCAGTTTCCTGAAAAGCTCATTCCCTTATTCATAAATAATATTATGAATAACAAACCGCTTCCCGTTTATGGAGATGGTAATTATACGCGGGACTGGATCTATGTAAAGGATCATGCTTTAGCTATTGATTTGGTGTTTCACAAAGGGGAGCATGGAGAAACCTATAATATAGGAGGGTTTAACGAGTGGAAAAATATCGATTTGGTAAAGGTGTTATGTGCACAAATGGACGAGAAATTGGAAAGACCTGTTGGGACTTCAGAACAAATGATAACTTATGTTAAAGATCGCCCTGGACATGATTTAAGATATGCTATTGACGCTTCTAAAATAAATACCGAATTAGGCTGGAAACCATCAGTAACTTTTGAGGAAGGTTTGGAAATAACTATTGACTGGTATTTAAACAATGAAGATTGGTTGAATAATGTCACTAGTGGAGAATATAAGAACTACTATAAAAAGCAGTAAAGTTAAATGAAGGGGATAATTTTAGCAGGAGGTTCTGGTACGAGATTACATCCGTTGACTTTATCGGTAAGTAAGCAGTTGATGCCTATTTACGATAAGCCCATGATATATTATCCGCTATCGACCCTTATGTATGCTGGAATTCGTGAAGTATTGATTATTTCAACACCTAAAGATTTACCACTTTTTAAAGACTTATTGGGTGATGGTGAAAAGTATGGTTGTAAATTTGATTATGCTGTGCAGGAAGAACCCAACGGCTTAGCTGAAGCATTCTTAATTGGAGAAGACTTTATAGGAGATGATAAAGTCGCGTTAATTCTTGGAGATAATATATTTTATGGAACAGGTCTAACAAAGCTGTTACAGGCGAATAATAATCCTGATGGCGGCATTATTTACGCATATAGAGTTCATGATCCGGAACGTTATGGTGTCGTTGAATTTGATGATGCAGGTCAGGCGATTTCCATTGAGGAAAAACCGGAACAGCCAAAGTCCAATTATGCGGTTCCGGGTATTTATTTTTATGATAATTCGGTAGTCGAAATCGCTAAGAATATAAAACCGAGTCAAAGAGGAGAATTGGAAATAACCGATATCAATAAAGCCTATCTTATACAAAAGAAATTGCATGTTAGTATTTTAGACCGTGGTACCGCTTGGCTAGATACAGGGACCTTTCAATCGTTGATGCAGGCGTCTCAATTTGTAGAAGTGATAGAAGAACGTCAGGGTCTGAAAATTGGGGCTATTGAGGGGGCTGCCTATGAAATGGGTTATATTAATGAAGAGCAGTTTGAAGCCTTGGCAGAACCTTTATTGAAGAGTGGTTACGGAAAGAATTTATTGGGCTTATTGAATAAAACACAATGATAGTAAAAGAAACAAAATTGAAAGGCTGTTTTATTATTGAGCCTACAGTTTTTAAAGATAGTAGAGGCTATTTTTTTGAGAGTTTTAATCAAAAAACCTTCAATAAACTTACGAATCAAAAGGTGAATTTTGTTCAGGATAATGAGTCGTTTTCTTCAAAAGGGGTGCTTAGAGGACTTCATTATCAAACAGGAGACGACGCTCAGGCTAAATTGGTAAGAGTCATCAAAGGGCGTGTTTTAGATATTGCGGTTGATCTTAGAAGAGGTTCTGATACCTTTGGAGAATACGAAGCTTTAGAGATGACAGAAGACAATAAAATGCAGTTGTTTATCCCGAGAGGTTTCGCACATGGATTTGTGGTGCTAAGTGATACCGCTATATTCTCGTATAAATGTGATAACTTTTATAATAAAGGGTCTGAAGACGGAATTATTTATAATGATAACCATTTAAATATTGATTGGAAGTTGCCAGAAGAAGAGTTGCTGATTTCAGAGAAAGACTTGGTACTACCAACATTAAAAGATGCTAAGCTATGATTAATGTCTTAGTAACAGGAGGAAATGGGCAGTTAGCATGTTGTATCAAGGATGTTGAAGTCAAATATGAAAATTTAAACGTTATTTATACCGATTCACAAGCCTTGGATATCTGTGATATAAACCAAGTACAATCTTTTTTTAAATCACATGATATTGATTATTGCGTCAATTGTGCCGCTTATACGGCGGTCGATAAAGCTGAAGAGGAGAAGGAGTTGGCATTTAAAGTAAACGCCGAAGGAGCCAAAAATTTAGCTTTAGCTTGTAAGGAGCATCATGTTGTTTTAATTCATATGTCGACAGATTTTGTGTTTGACGGAACTAAAACAGAACCCTATACTGAAGAGGATCAATCTAATGCGATAAGTGTTTATGGGGCATCTAAATTACAAGGCGAAATTGAAATTCAAAATATACTGGAGGAGCATTTTATTATTAGAACGTCTTGGTTGTATTCTGAGCATGGTCATAATTTTATGAAAACCATGTTGCGCTTGGCAGAAATTAGAGATGAGATTTCAGTCGTTTCTGATCAAATGGGTACACCAACCTATGCTGGAGATTTGGCTAAGATAATACTTGAAATAATTATTGAAAAATCAAAGGATTTCGGAATATATCATTATAGTAATGAGGGGGGAAGTGTTAGCTGGTTTGGTTTTGCTAAAGCTATTTTTGAGCAAACCAGAATTGATATAAAAGTAAATGCCATTACTACAGAGCAATTTCCAACAAAAGCAAAACGACCGGCATATAGTGTTTTGAATAAAGAAAAAATAAGAAGTAAATTAAATATAGAAATCCCTGATTGGGATTTAAGTTTAGAAAAAGCCCTTTCAAAAAAAATTAGGCTTATCTAAATTTACTTTAGTTTATGAGTAAAATAAAAAAATATATTTCTTAAAACAATGAGAAAAATAGCAATGATTAGTTATTTTATTGTGGATATGTTAATACCGTGTTTTAAGTGATATAAATAATATGAATAATCTTGCAAAAGGGAGTTAAAAGGCTATTTTTGCATAGAAATTTTTAATGATAAATGAAAAAAAAAGTTGCTTTAATTACAGGTGTAACAGGTCAGGATGGGGCCTATTTAAGTGAGTTCTTACTGAAAAAAGGCTATGAAGTTCATGGTGTTAAGAGAAGATCGTCTTTGTTTAATACAGATAGAATAGATCATTTATATCAGGATCCCCATGTTGAAGACCGTAACTTTTTTCTTCATTATGGTGATTTAACCGATAGTACCAATTTAACGCGTTTAATTCAGGAAGTACAGCCAGATGAAATTTATAATTTGGCGGCTATGAGTCATGTACATGTATCTTTTGAAATGCCGGAATATACAGGAAATGCCGATGGTTTAGGGACCTTACGTTTATTAGAAGCGATTCGTTTATTAGGTTTGGAGAAAAAGACACGAATTTATCAGGCGTCTACTTCAGAATTATATGGTAAAGTACAAGAGGTTCCTCAAACCGAGAAAACACCGTTTTACCCAAGAAGTCCTTATGCGGTAGCTAAAATGTATGCGTATTGGATTACCGTAAACTATAGAGAAGCTTACGGAATATACGCTTGTAACGGTATTCTATTTAATCATGAATCGCCTATTCGAGGGGAAACTTTTGTAACGCGTAAAATTACCAGAGCAACTTCAAGAATTGCATTAGGATTACAGGATAAGTTTTATCTAGGAAATTTAGATGCACAACGAGACTGGGGGCATGCTAAGGATTACGTGAGAATGATGTGGATGATCCTTCAGGCTGATGAGGCTGAAGATTGGGTTATTGCAACTAACAAAACAACTACGGTTCGCGATTTCGTGAGGATGAGTTTTGCCGAAGTAGGTATTGAGTTAGAATTTAAAGGCGAAGGTGTCAATGAAAAAGCCCTCGTTAAAGCCTGTAATAATCCAGAATATCAATTACCAATAGGTAAAGAGGTGTTGTCTGTAGATCCTAAGTATTTTAGACCTACTGAAGTGGATTTACTAATTGGAGATGCTACAAAGGCTAAGGAAAAACTGGGTTGGGTTCCAGAATACGATTTACCAGCTTTAGTTAAAGATATGATGAAAGGTGATATCAAGCTTATGAAAAAGGAGCAATTTCTTAAAGATGGCGGTTATCAAATTATGAACTATTTTGAGTAAAACATTTCGTCATTACGAAGGAAGAATGACTGAAGTAATCTCTTTAAAAGAGTAGAATTTATGAATAAAAATTCTAAAATTTATGTAGCTGGCCATCGCGGTTTAGTCGGTAGTGCAATTTTAAAAAATCTTCAGGTTAAAGGCTACAATAATATTGTAACTCGTACGCACAAGGAATTAGATTTAACGAATCAGGTGGACGTTGCTTCATTTTTTAAAGAAGAGCAGCCTGAATATGTGTTTTTGGCAGCAGCAAAAGTAGGAGGTATCGTGGCTAATAATGTATATAGAGCTGATTTTATCTATGAAAACATGATGATTCAGAATAATGTGATTCATCAAAGTTATATTCATAATGTAAAGAAGTTACTGTTTTTAGGAAGTACCTGTATTTACCCTAAACATGCGCCCCAACCCATGAAAGAGGAATATCTGTTGACTGATACTTTGGAATACACAAACGAACCTTATGCCATTGCAAAAATAGCCGGCATTAAGATGTGCGAAAGCTATAATTTGCAGTATGGTACGAATTTTATTTCGGTAATGCCTACAAACCTGTATGGGCCGAACGATAATTTCGATTTGGAAAGATCACATGTTCTACCGGCTTTAATTCGTAAAATACATTTAGCGAAGTTGTTATCTGAATCAAGATATGATGCCGTAATCAAAGATTTGGGTGTTTCGGATATAGAGGAAGCAAAAGATTATTTGGCAACATTTGGCGTTTCCGAACAAAGTGTGGAAATCTGGGGGTCTGGCAAGCCAAAACGAGAATTTTTGTGGAGTGAAGACATGGCGGATGCCTGTGTTTTTTTGATGGAAAAGAGAGATTTTAAGGATATCATCATTGCGAATGCAATGAAGCAATCTGTTGAAACAACCCAAAAAGAAATCCGTAATACGCACATCAATATTGGTACAGGAACTGACGTATCTATTAAAGAATTAGCTGAAACGATTAGGGAAATAATTGGTTTTAAAGGAAATTTAGTATTTAATACTGAAAAACCCGATGGAACCATGCGTAAGTTAACTGATGTTTCGAAACTTAATGGTTTGGGATGGAAGTATAAGGTGGCACTAAGTGAAGGGGTAGAAAGAATTTATGAATGGTATGTTGCAAGATTTTGACATTTATAAAAGAGTAAAATTATTAAATATATTATTTATTAAATTTAAGTTTAAAAACGAGTAAAATGGATATTTATATATTAGGAGGTGGAGCGTTTGGAACCGCTATAGGTAATCAGTTAGCTGAAAATTTAAACAATAATGTAGTATTATTCGTTAGAAATGAGTCACAGTCTAAGGAAGTCAACAATTTACATACGAACAAAAGATATTTTCCGAATAAAAAATTAAGCAAACGCTTAAAAGCTACAACGAATAGGAAAGCTTTAACAGAGGCGGATATAATTTTTTTAGCTATTCCATCAAAAAAAATAGTTGATATTATTAGTAATTTAAAATTTTTTATTAGCAAGGATGTCTTAATTGTAAATTTATCTAAAGGTATTTTAAAAGAAGGTTTAACAATAATTGACTATCTCAAAAAGGAATTAAGTACGAATAATGTGATAGCTATGAAAGGACCTACTTTTTCTTCTGAATTAATTAATGGAGCACATTCAATTTTTACAATTGGTTATAAGACCAGAGAGCAATACAACAGAATTGAGAAGATTATTTCAGAAACCAATATACATGTAGATTATACAACAGATATTATTGGTGTTGAATTGTTAAGTGTTCTCAAAAATATTTACGCCATACTGATTGGTATTACAGATGCTCAGTACAATTCGCCTAATACTAGATTTATGATTTTAACTAAGTCTTTTTCGGAAATAAGAATTTTATTGAAGGAACTTGGAGGTAGAGAGGATTCTTTATTTCTTTCATGTGGTTATGGTGATGTAGGAATTACATCTTTAAATGATTTAAGTAGAAATAGGACTCTCGGCTTGTTGATAGGGAAGGGGTTTTATAAAATCGGTAATAAAAAGAATAAAGTTGTTTTAGAAGGTTTAAAAACCATTAAATTAATAAATAATTTGTTGTCCGAAGAAGTCAAAAATAGACTTCCATTGTTTTCTAAATTAGCAAGTTTTTTTGAAAATAAAGAGGCTTTTTTTGAAATTCACTTTGATTCATTGATTAACAAAAAAATGAAAACGGTTTTGACTTATGGGACGTTTGACTTATTACACTATGGTCATTTAGAAATATTAAGAAGAGCGAAAGAATTGGGAGATAGACTAGTAGTTGGAATTTCTACGGATGAATTTAATCAAGTAAAAGGAAAAAACTGTCAAATTTCATATGAGAAGCGAAAGGAATTTTTAGAAGCTGTAGAATACGTTGATTTGGTTATACCTGAGTCAGAATGGGAGCAAAAAGTTCAAGATGTCAAGAATAATGAAGTTGATGTATTTGTTATGGGTGACGATTGGAAAGGCAAGTTTGATTATTTAACTGAATATTGCGATGTTGTTTATTTGCCAAGAACTTTAGGTATTTCTACTACTAAATTAAAATCTATTTTGGATAAATAATGTTAAAGAAATTTATAATCCCTATTATTATAAAACTTTTTCGTGTTTTTATACCTATTAACAAAAAGAAGATTTTATATTATAGTTTCCCTGATGTTTCAGATAATAGTTTTGCGTTTTTTGTTTATTTAATAAATAATCATCCATCATTTGAAAATGTATGGTTAGTTGATAGTTATGATAGTAAAGAAGATTTTAAAGCGTTAATTTCTAATTATACAACTAGAACAAATTTTGTTATAATAAAAAAGAAAACTTTTAAAGGAATAAAAGAATTTATATCTTCTAAATACATATTGCATACTCATGGATTATTTAATGAAGTAACATTATCTTGTAAACAAACAAACATTAATTTATGGCATGGAATGCCTTTAAAAAAGATAGGTCATCTTGATGATAATAAAAGAATACCAAAGTCCGATTTTTTGATTGCAACTTCCGAATTATTTGCAGACATTATGGCTAAGGCATTTAAAACTAATAAAAAAAGTGTATTAGTTTCTGGATTACCTAGAAATGATTTTTTATTTGAGTTAAAACATAGTTTTAAAGATTTACTTGTTTCCGACAATAGTCAATTTAAAAATACTATACTTTGGATGCCTACTTATAGAAAGTCTGTAATAGGTGATATAAGGAATGACGGGGAAACACGAAAGATTAAAGATTTTTTAGAGGATAATAGTTTAAGTTATCTTAACAGCTATCTGCAAACAATCAATACAGTATGTTTTATTAAGCTACACCCGATGGATTTTATGAAGGTTGAAGATTTTAATTCTTATTCAAATATCTATTTCATAAATGATGAAATGATTAGAAAGAAGGGGGTTACAATGTATTCTTTATTAAATTCTGTAGATTTATTGCTTACAGATTTTTCTTCTATTTATGTTGATTTTTTATTATTAGATAAACCTATCGGTTTTATTTTTTCCGATTTTGAAGAATATCTTAATTCTAGAGGCTTTGTTTTTCAATCTCCTTTGGACTATATGCCAGGTGAGATTATCACAGATATCAAGGAGTTAAAGAGTTTTATGGATGAATTGTTTATCCAAAAAAATGATAATTTTATTTTAAGGCGAAATGAAATAAAGAAAAAATTTCACAACGTAAATTCTGATTTTTCAGCAAAATTATTTACCCAAATATTTGATAATGCTCAAAAATATTCATAGAGATCATCTTTTAATTTTGAAAAACTTATCTTATCTAACTTTGATGAAGTTTTTCAATATAGGTTTTAAATTTTTTATTGTAGCTTATTTAATTAGAGTATTGGGTGATAAGAATTATGGACTTGTAACGTGGTTAGATTCTATAATTCAATATTTTTTAATGATTATTAATTTTGGTTTCAATGTTTATGCTGCAAAGTATATTGTTGACCATAAGGAAGATAAGTTGAGAATTAATGAAATTGTATCGTCCATTTTGATAATTAAGACTGTTTTATTTGTTTTATCTATACTATTTATATTAATACTTTCTGCTTTTCATGAGTATCGTGCATATAGGGAGTTATTGTTATTATTTATGTTCACAGGAATAGGAGAGGTTTTGTTTCCAGTTTGGTTCTTTCAAGGAAAGGAAAATTTAAAGCCGGCAACATTAATTGTATTTTTCTCAAGATTATTTTTAATAGTAGCTACATTGTTTTTTGTTGTTAGTGAAAGCGATGCCCTAATTTATATCATTGTTACTTCAATTTCTTCTATTATTATGGGAGTTTTAGGGATATCCTATATGTTTAAGTATTATGACGTAAATTTTGGGAGAGTATCAATAACCACTTTGCTTAATTATGCTAAAGAAACATTTCCTTTCTTTTTAGGTAGGTTCTTGTCTTTAGTTTTTAATTTTGGTACAATTTTCCTAATAGGGAAGTATTGTTTGTTAGAGCAAGTAGCTGGATTTGATTTAAGTTTAAAAATTATAATGGTAAGCGTAATACCTTTTGAAATGCTTCAGCAAGCTGTGTTTCCCACTTTAGCAAGAACTAAAAACAAGAGGATGCTTAAAAAATTAATTTTGGCTTCTTTTTTTGCTGGTTCTGTTATTGGTTTTGTAATATTTTTCTTTTCTAGTGATTTTATAGCTTTGTTTGGGGGAAATAATATGTTAGAATACACATCTGCACTAAAGGTGTTATCATTTTTAACCCCTTTTGTGGCATTAACATTTATTTTGGGGTCTTGTGGGTTAGTTGCTTTTGGGTATTTTAGAGAATTTAATTTTTCTCTGATAGGGACTTCAGTATTATATCTTTTTGTTCTGATGGTATTATACTATTTTGATTCTATAACTTTTTGGAATTTGGTTTATCTTAGAGTTTTCGGAGACATTTTGATGTGTTTTATTAGAATGTTATATGTAATTAAAAAAAGAGTTGTTATCTTTTAAATATTTTATAAAAAGTATAAATTGAAAATTTTTAAAGACACTAGTTTAGAATACATTTTTTTTACTTACTATATTATTTTCGAAATAGTATTCGCTTACAACTTAAGCTTTATTGGTTTGTCTGGTTTTTCAAGAGTTCCATATCTTAGACTGGGACTAATGCTATTTACTGTTGTATTTTTTTTGAAAGACTTTCTCAACTTAAAATTAAATTTAAGATTTAAACGTTCAATTAAGTATCAAGATCTTTTTGTCAAATTATTTATATTGAGTGCTTTGATCTCTTTGCCTGTTGGTTTGTTTAATAGAAATCCCATAGTTTATTTTATTACAGATTTTGTTTATATTTTATTAGGAGCATTTTTATTCTTTATTACGAAAAGAAGAAATTCTTTAAATGATATAAATGTTCCGTTATTAGTACATAATAGAATTTTATTTAAAAAACTGAGTTATTTTTTTTCGCTTGTTACTTTTTTGTGCATTTTATTTAATCTTGATGCACCGGCTTTGTTGCCTATAATATTAATTGTTTTAGTTTTTTTAAATGTTATAATTAAGAATTATATATTAGCATGTTTTATGTTAGTGCCCTATTTGTATTTAGTGTTGTCTTCTAATAGAACTCAATTAATAGTTTTTCTTTTAGTTGTTTTTTTTCTATTTCTAAGATACATTAGAAAATTTTTTAGTTTAAAAACAGTTTTTTTGTATTCTTTTATATTTGGAATTGTTTTTTTTGTTTTTAGGATAGAATTGTTAGAAGGTTTATTGTTTTTTATAGATAAACATAGTAATGTTGGTTATCGAATTTATCAGTTGTTATTTGTTTTTAAAGAAGGTATAGATTTCTCTAATCCTTTTTTCACTTCAATTTCTCAAAGAATTTTGGAAGCTCAAGCTGTTTATGATTATTGGACTACTAACTTATATACTTTTATTTTTGGTGCTGGATCAGGTGGTGTAATTGATGGAAGGGAAGTATTTAATGATTCTTCTGTATTAAATTCAGCTTTACTGGGAGCCGATAAAATTCATAATATTCATATTTTGCCAATGGCTTTAATATATAGGTACGGTTTGTTTGGATTATGTTTATTTGTCATACTTATTATAATGGCTATAAAATCAGCTAAAAACATTTTGGATAGTTCAGATTTACAAAAGGTTTTTTGGAATCTTTTTTTTCTATCCTGGTTTGTCTTTTCAATGCCAGCCGCTTCTTTTTTATGGACAATGCCTTTATTTTGGATTAGCTTGGCTATGATTAATAATAAAAACTATATATGAGATTGATATTGTACATAACAATAATACTATTTGTTAATTTAGGCTACTCTCAAAAGGAAGAAAGTCAAATTAATGAAATTTTATGGTATGGAGAGTCTACAACTAGAGGTACAGGTGTTCCTATAGATAAGCCATGGAGAGCTTTTATGTGGACTGTTTCTGATTTTATGAGTAAATCTTCAGATTCTATTTCATATAAGAATATTAATTTAGGTTTCCCTAGTTGGAATTCCAAGAATGGATTAGACTCTTTGGATGTTAAAGTTTTAAATAAATCGTTTGATTATGTTTTTTTAGAATTTGGACTAAATGATAATGATATAGAAAATCCTGATTTGTATTTAAGTCAAATGATTGAGCTAATTAAGGAAAAGAATTCTAGATCTCAAGTTGTTCTTATTTTGTTAAATAATGTAAAACAAATTAGTTACAGAATTGAACATGATTCTTTGGATGAAACTTCAAAATTATGGTTTAATGTAGCCGATAAATATAGATTACCAATTATTGATGTTACTAAAAGTTTATTAGCTCGATCAGAAGACTTAGATTTTTATAAAAGCATAATACCGGATGGAATTCACCCAAATCAGATTGGTCATTATTTGTATGCTAGTATTATTTATCAGGAATTAATAAAAGGAAATATTATTTAGTTTTTTTATGGAATTAAAAAAGCTTGCAAATATAATTACTGCATACGGAATTGACGTTTTACTAATTTTTTTCGGTTTGTTTACTCTATTACCTTTTAATTTTAGAGGAGCAATGGTTATTGTTTTTTTATTGTTTAGTATAATAGCTGGCTATGGAGGTGAGAATAAATTTGTTTTGAAGCCATTTATAATTAACTCTTTGCTGTTTTTATCTTATTTACTAAGTCTGTTATACACTTCTAATTTAAAATCTGGTTTGGGGCTCTTAACGACTGATTTATCTTTAATTGTAATACCCTTAAGTTTTTTTTTGATTTCTAGAAATAGAAAGATTTCATATAAGTTGCTTTTGAATAGTCAATTTTTTCCGATTTCTTTTTTTTGTTCTTGTGTTTTTTTGGCCTGCTTTATAATTTTTAAGGCTACTTTTTTTTTCAAATTTGAAACTAATAAGGTTTTAATTAACCCTTTTTTAAAGGAACTCGATACAAATTTATTTTGGTTTTCTGATCATCCTATCTATTTGTCATTAGCTATATCTATATCATTAGTAATATCTTTATTTCTAATAAATAATAATAACAATAAATTTAAGTTTTTAATTTATTCAGGGGCAATAATTCAATTAATTGCAATTATAATAATGTCAAGAAAAGGAGTTATAATAGCTCTTATTATTGCTTTTTTAATTACGCTTCTTTACAAGTATAAATTATCGTTAAAAACTATGTTTTATTCTTTGTTTTTTTTCGGGATTATAGCGGGGATAATATTTGCTTTTTCTTTAGATACAATAAAAAGGTTTGAAGAAGTTTTTGATAACAAAAGTTATGGAGAGGTTCAAGAATTTTCATCAACAAGTATACGCTATAATATTTATAAATGTGATTTTGCTTTGATAAAGGAAAATTTACTTTTTGGATATGGTATTGGTGATGTAAAGGAAACATTAAGAGGTTGTTATAAAAACAAGTCTGAGGTTTTGTATAATGGTAATTATAATTCTCATAATCAATACTTGGGAATATTATTAATTTCAGGTGTATCAGGATTGTTTATTTTTATGTATTCGATTGTTTTAAATTTTAAATTATTTCATAGGAGAAAGGATTATATGGCAAGTTCCGTCTTAGTTTTATTCTTGTTGGTTATGTTGTTTGAGAATATTTTAGATAGACAGAATGGAGTAATTTTATTTTCTCTATTTATTAATTATTTTGCATTCATGAATCATTCCCTCCCCACCCCCGAAAAAAAAATATTTGATGAATAGAGTTTTATTAATAGGACCATTACCAGAACCTACAACTGGTGTTTCCCTAGCCAATAAAGTTGTTGATGATGGTTTAGAAGTTAATGGTTTTAAGGTAGAAACTATTAACACTTCGTATAATAAATTTGAGGAAAGTTTAGGGAAGTTTTCATTAAGCAAGGCTCTGTTTTTTCTAAAACTTAATTTTCAGGCTTATAAGATATTTAAAGTTAATACTGTCTATATTACCCCAGGCCAAACGTTTTTTGGGATAATGAAGTATGCCATATTTATACTTTTAACAAAAATGTTTGGTAAAGAATTAATAATACATGTTCATGGAAATTATTTGGTGAAAGAGTATGCTCAGCTAAAAGGGGTGAAAAAAGCAATATTTAGTTGGCTTTTAGGTAAAACTTCAAAAGGCATTGTGCTGTCAGAATCCTTGAAAGGGAATATGTTACCCTTTATAGATAATAAACAGATTTTTGTATTATATAATTTTGTTGAGGATTATTTGTTTTCTCAAAAGGAAACTGAAAAGGAAACTATCGAAAAACCTAAAATCATATTTTTAAGTAATTTAATGCAAGAAAAGGGGATTTTAGATCTTTTGGAAGCTTTTTTAATTTTAGAAAATGAGGGTTTTCAATATGAAGCTAGAATAGCAGGAAATATAGATGTTAAAAATAAGGATGTGATAGAACAATATTTTAATAAATTAAAAAATGTAGAATATTGTGGTGTTGTTTCAGGTATTGATAAAAAGAGTTTACTTGATTGGGGAAATATTTTTATACTTCCTACGTATTATGAAATGGAGGGGCAACCTATTTCAATTTTGGAAGCTATGGCTACTAGAAATTTAATTTTGGTTACAAATCATGCAGGAATTCCAGATATCTTCGAAAACGGGAAAAATGGTTATTATATTGAGAAAAAGAATCCTTTAGATATAGTTGAAAAGATAAAGATGGTATCAAATGAGTTAATTGTGGCTGATAAAATTAGGAATGAAAATTACGAAGTAGCCAAACGTAATTATCAAGTAAGAAATTTTATATCAAATCTTACAAGAATTATTAAAGTTTAAAAGGAAATACGGGATGGTGATTAATCAGGATTTAAGTTTATATAAAAACCCTACAGGTTTTAGAGGCAAGCCAGGTTGGTTTGTTCAGATTTGGTGGTTAATCCAATCCACTTTATTTGAATGGTCTCCACAATTTTTATATGGGTGGAGACGCTTTCTTTTGCGTTGTTTCGGGGCTAAAATAGGAAAAGGTGTTGTTATAAGACCTTCAGTAAAAATGACCTACCCCTGGAAAGTATCTATTGGCGATTATAGCTGGATAGGCGATGAGGTTGTATTGTATTCTCTTGGGGAGATTGAGATAGGTTCAAATGTTGTTATATCTCAAAGAAGTTATATTTGTACAGGGTCTCATGACTATGCAAAAAAAGAGTTTCCAATTTATGCTAAGAAAATAACCATAGAAGAGGGGTGTTGGTTGGCCACAGATGTTTTTGTTGCTCCGGGAGTATTAATTGAAAAAGGAACTGTTGTAGGAGCCAGAAGTTCTGTATTTAAAGATTTAAAGGCTTTTTCTGTATATGCAGGATCTCCGGCTAAATTGTTAAAGAAAAGAAACATTGAATAAAAGAATTATCATTGTAGGTATAAACTATTATCCTGAGGATAGCGCAATTGGTTTGTATACAACACAAAAAGCAGAGTTTTTAGTAAGTCAAGGATTTGATGTCACTGTAATTACAGGGTTTCCTTATTACCCACAATGGGAAATTAGGGAAGATTATAAGAAGAAATCATATTTACTTAAAGAAACCATTAATGGCGTAACCGTTTTTAGAAGTAAGCAATATGTACCAAGTAATCCTACGTTTTCAAAACGTATTATTCATCTTTTAAGTTTTACTTTTGGAAATTTTATAAACCTTTTTAAAGTCTCTAAACCAGATGTTGTGATCGCTATAGTACCCTTTACAACTTCTGTTTTATTAGGCTGGTTTTTAAAGTTTCGCTATAAATCCAAGTTATGGGTTCATATTCAGGATTTTGAGTTTGATGCGGCAATAGATTCTGGCTTATTAAAAGGCAATGCAAAGCGTATTTTTAAGTCCCTGTTATGGGTTGAAAAAAAATTACTTAATAAGGCCGATGTAGTTTCCACCATAAGTTACGGGATGATAAATAAGCTTAATTCTAAATCTAAGACGAAGTCGTATTATCTTACCAATTGGATAGATGTTTCATTATTTGATGATTTACAGAATAAAGTTCATCCGTATTTACAATCTGCTAAATTTAAAATTTTGTACTCAGGAAATATCGGGGCAAAACAAGATTGGAAATTTTTTATTGATTTTGTAAGTCAATTGAAAAATATGGATAACCTTGAGGTTGTTGTTGTTGGAGAAGGTGCCGAAAAGAACAAAGTGGTTTCAGCGTTACAAGACTTTCAATTTATTAAGCATTATAATTTAGTGCCTTTTGAAGAATTACCTGTTTTGTTATCAAGTGCAGATGTGCATGTGTTATTTCAAAAAACAGATGTTATTGATACCGTTATGCCCTCTAAACTATTGGGAATGATGGCTAGTGGTAAGCCTTCTATAGTTACAGGAAATATGAAAAGTGAGGTGGCAACTGTCCTTGAAGAATCTAATGGGGGCTATTATTTTGAGGGTAATTCAGTAAAAGAAATAATAGATTGTGTTAAAATCTTGAGAGAAGATAAAAAATTAAAGGAGACTTTAGGGGTAAATGCCAAAAAGTATGTTCAAGAAAAGTTTTCTCAACAGGAAGTTTTAAATAAGTTTGTAAAAGAATTAGTTAGATAGTCTTAATAAATGAAAATTAAAACCATTTGCTGCATCGGCGCAGGCTACGTAGGTGGCCCAACCATGGCTGTGATTGCTCAACAATGTTCACATATTAAAGTAACGGTTGTGGATCTTAACGCCTCTAGAATTGCTGCATGGAATGATGCCGATTTGAATAAATTACCGGTGTTTGAGCCAGGATTAGACAAAGTTGTTGGTGAAGCTCGTGGAAGAAATTTGTTTTTTTCTACCGATGTGGACCAAGCCATTGACGAAGCCGATATGATTTTTATATCCGTGAACACACCAACTAAGACCTATGGTAAAGGTAAAGGCATGGCAGCCGATTTAAAATATATTGAATTATGTGCACGTCAGATTGCATCGGTGTCAAAATCCAATAAAATTGTGGTTGAGAAATCTACATTGCCGGTTCGTACAGCATCAGCCATAAAAAATATTTTAGATCATACAGGCAATGGGGTGGAGTTTCAAATACTATCAAATCCTGAATTTTTAGCAGAAGGAACAGCTATTGAAGATTTACTGTCTCCAGATCGTGTTTTAATAGGAGGTGATACTTCGGATAAAGGACAAGAGGCGATTCAAGCTTTAGTTGATGTATATGCCAATTGGGTGCCTAAGGAACGTATTTTAACAACCAATGTCTGGTCATCTGAACTTTCTAAATTAACAGCTAATGCCTTTTTAGCACAGCGGGTATCATCCATAAATTCCATATCGGCGCTTTGTGAAAAAACGGGTGCCGATGTGAATGAAGTAGCCAAAGCTATTGGATTAGATTCCAGGATAGGTTCTAAGTTTTTAAAATCTTCTGTTGGCTTTGGAGGGTCTTGTTTTCAAAAGGATATCTTAAATCTTGTTTATATCGCTAAAACCTACGGCTTAAATGAAGTTGCTGATTATTGGGAGCAGGTTATCATTATGAACGATTATCAAAAGAATCGTTTTTCAAACAATATTGTTTCTACGCTCTATAATACTGTTTCCGGAAAGAAAATCACCTTTTTAGGTTGGGCGTTTAAAAAAGATACGAACGATACCCGTGAGTCTGCGGCGATTCAGGTGGCCGATAATCTATTAAACGAACAAGCGCATATTGAGGTGTACGATCCTAAGGTGAGCGAAGAACGTATGTATGCGGATTTGGATTATTTAAATACCAGAACTGAAGCAGAGAATAGAGCGTTATTAAAAGTGCTGAAAGATCCTTACCAAGCTTGTAAAGAGTCCCATGCTATTGCGGTATTAACCGAATGGGATGAATTTAAAACTTATGACTGGCAACGTATTTACAATAATATGTTAAAGCCTGCTTTCGTTTTTGACGGTCGTGGTATTTTAGACACAAAAGCTTTGGAAAAAATCGGATTTGTGTGTTACTCCATCGGAAAAGGTTCTAAATAAAAAACTATCAATGAAAAAGGTTCTAATAACAGGTGCTGCTGGATTTTTGGGTTCACATTTATGTGATCGTTTCATAAATGAAGGATATCATGTTATAGGTATGGATAATTTCATTACCGGTGACAAAAAGAACCTTATTCATTTAATAAATCATCCGAATTTCAAGTTTATAGAGCACGATGTTACCGAGTTTATTCAAATAGAAGGTGAATTAGATTATATCCTTCATTTTGCATCGCCTGCGAGTCCCATAGATTATCTAAAAATACCTATTCAAACACTGAAGGTAGGTTCTTTAGGAACGCATAATTTGTTAGGTTTAGCCAAAGCGAAAAATGCGAAAATATTAATTGCCTCAACGTCTGAGGTATACGGTGATCCGTTAGTGCATCCACAGTCTGAGGATTATTATGGAAATGTAAATACCATAGGGCCAAGAGGTGTTTATGATGAGGCGAAACGTTTCCAAGAGTCTATAACTATGGCTTATCATCGTTTTCATGGATTAGAAACTCGCATAGTGCGTATTTTTAATACTTATGGACCAAGAATGCGATTGAATGATGGTCGTGTTATACCTGCATTTATGGGACAGGCCTTAAGAGGGGAAGACTTAACCGTTTTTGGTGATGGTTCGCAAACCCGATCGTTTTGCTATGTAGACGATCAGGTTGAAGGTATTTATCGATTATTATTTAGTGACTATGCCTATCCGGTTAATATTGGAAATCCTCATGAAATTTCAATTAAAGATTTTGCTGAAGAAATCATTAAATTAACAAATACATCTCAGAAGGTTATTTATAAAGAGCTACCAATTGATGATCCATTACAACGACAACCAGATATAAGTTTAGCTAAAAAACTATTACATTGGGAGCCGAAAGTAACTCGAGAACAGGGTATGAAATGGACGTTTGATTATTTTAAAACTTTATCGGAAGAGGAGTTATTTAAAAGTGAACACAAAGATTTTAAACAACATATAAAAAAGTAAATTGAGTACAAACCAAAAAGGACGATTTTCTAAATTTATTAATCCTATATCTCGCTGTATTGATATAGGACTCATGGTAGGAGCTATTTTTTTGTTTCCTATAAATTTCAATCATGTTTATTTTTTTCTATTGTATTTGGTGATTTTTTGGGAAGCTATTGCGTTCTATAATCATTTTTATGAGGTACAAAGACATACGCGTTTATTCCAAATCGTCGCTTTGTTGCTGAGACAATTTGTGTTACTCGCTTTTGCGTTGTATGCTTATATAGGTTTTTTTAAACAACCTAATATTAGTAGATTGGCTTTGGGTGAGTATTTGATTTCGGTGTTTCTTTTGGTGTCTTTTTTTAAAATTTTGACCTTTTTCCTGCTTAATAGGTATAGAGCAGTTTTAGGAGGGAATCTAAGAAATGTAATTGTTCTTGGAAATACCGAAAAAGCAAGACAATTAATCAAAATTTTTAACACCAAACTTCATTTAGGTTATAAGTTTAAGAAGCAGTTTACAGTAAAAGATGATGAATTTTCCTTAAAAAAATGTTTCGATTATATTATTGAAAATGAAATAAATGAGATATATTTTTCAGTAGCTGCTTTATCAAATAAGCAGATTAATAAACTTATTGATTTTGCCGATAATAATTTGAAAGAATTAAAATTTATACCAGATAATAAGGATATTTATTCAAGAAAATTGAAATATGAATATTACGACTATATACCTATACTCTCTATGAGAGATATACCAATTCAGGAGCCGGTTAATAAGTTCGCAAAACGAGCTTTCGATATTATTTTTTCATCGTGTGTTATTATTTTCTTATTATCTTGGTTAACCCCAATTTTAGCAATAATTATAAGATTAGAATCAAAGGGGCCAATATTTTTTAAACAGTCCAGAAATGGGTTCAATTATAAAGAATTCGACTGCTATAAATTTCGTTCTATGACACCTAACGATGATGCCAACGAGCAACAAGCAACTAAAGGCGATATGCGAATTACTAAGGTTGGAGCGTTTATTCGAAAAACAAGCATAGATGAATTACCTCAGTTTTTTAATGTGCTTTTTGGAGACATGTCTGTGGTCGGTCCAAGACCGCATATGGTAAAACATACCAACATGTATGCAGAAAGAATCGATAAGTTTATGGTACGTCACTTTGTAAAACCTGGTATAACGGGTTTAGCACAAACCAGTGGCTTTAGGGGTGAAATAGAAACCGATAAAGATATTGTTAACCGTGTTAAATACGATATATTCTATATAGAAAACTGGTCGCTGTTATTAGACCTAAAAATTGTGATACAAACGTTTTTAAACGCTGTTAAAGGTGAAGAAAAAGCATACTAATGGAAGGTTTAGTTTCAATAATAACACCTTCTTATAATTCGGCTAAATATATTACTGAAACTATTGAATCTGTTCAAAAGCAAACCTACCAAAATTGGGAATGGATTATTGTTGATGATAGTTCTTTGGATCATACAGTTGACATTATTAAAGAATACATTGCTGAAGATTCAAGAATAAAACTTATTGAGTTAGAGACAAACTCAGGACCGGCCGTTGCCAGAAATAATGGCATAGAACAAATTAAAGGTCAGTACATGACCTTTTTGGATGCCGATGATATATGGTTTCCAGATTTTCTTGAAAACAGCATCAAGACGATTCATAGTACTAAAATTCCGTTTGTATTTTCATCTTACAAAAGATCGGATGAAGATTTAAATTTTATTTATTCTGATTTTATTGTTCCCGAAAAGGTAACCTATACCGATATATTAAAATCCAATTCCATAAGTTGTTTAACGGCATTTTTGGATATTAGTATTTTAGGGAAAAAGTATATGCCTGAAATAAAAAAAAGACAGGATATGGGTTTGTGGCTTCAGTATTTAAAGGATATTCCATATGCCTGCGGGATTCAAGAGCCTAAGGCTATTTATAGAATTCGGAAACATTCGCTTTCCAGAAATAAAAAAGGATTAATTAAATATCAGTGGGAATTTTATAGAGAAGTTGAAAATTTAAGTGTATTAAGCTCTGCATATTATATGTTTCAATGGATGTACAGAGGTTTTTTAAAATACAATAATTAAATTAAAGACTTAAATTGGTTTAATTTGCCGCTTTTTTCGCGACTTAAGCGTTCTTTCCTTTCAAATTGAACTGTTAGTCCAGATTCCAGATACGTTTCAATAGCAGTTTTAATATTTGTTTTGTCTTTTTCTGAAAGAGCAATATCGCTAACATAACTAATTTTAAAGGTATTTATCTTAGTTTGTTCAATAATGAATTCTTTTACATTGCCTGAATCTTCAATCACGGTTTTAGTCACATAATAGAAGGTTAAGCCTGCTGCCGTTTTTCCGCTTGGCAGCTTGACAATATCGTTGGTGCGGCCGGTTAAATGTTTAAGTATTGGGGTTTTCAAGGTGCTGGATTCTGCTAAAGTTCCTATATCGCCTAAGTCGTAACGAATAAAGGGGAGCGCTTTATTGTAGAGAGATGTAACAACTATGCGACCCTCTTTGCCGTAGGGTAGCGCTTGGTTGTTTTTATCTAAAATCTCAACAAACAAATCGTCACTATTTACAATCCATTGGTTGCTTGGGTTTTCAAAAGCGATTATTCCTAATTCTGCAGCACCGTATTCATTGACAATAGGAATGCCACACTGCGTTTCTAAAAGTGTTCGATCATCTTCAAATAGCATTTCCGAAGTCACAATACACAATTTTAATGTCGGACAAATATCTTTTAAAACAAGATGTTTCTTTTGAATAAACTTTGCGAATTGAACAATAGAACTGGTATAGCCGTTTATGTAGTCGAATTTTGTTGCTTTAAATTTATCAAGGGTTTTTTCAAATTCAGAATCACTTAAATTGAAAACCGAGAATCTGTACCTGTTCCCTAGAGTATCTTTGAAACGTTCTTTGTAATAGCTTTTTTTGTCTAGAGGAATACCATAAAATCGCGCTTGTTTCGATGTGTTTAAATCAATATTATACCAGCCATAGCGATCAAAAATGCCAGACCATGTTAAAGCATGAGAAAAGGTGTCTTTTGCAAAAATAAAGGGATCACCAGAAGAACCAGATGTTTTATTTACAAATGTGTTTTTTTTAGAAAATTCTTCTGAAATCCGATTTGAAAGCGGTTGTTGTAAATCTCGTTTGGTCATGACCGGAATACTATTCCAATCGTTTGGGTTGGCATCTTTAGCAAACATTTTGTAAAACGGGTTATGTTTTAAATGGTAGGCAACAATAGTCTGTTTTTGTATGTTTAAATATTCCGCGTAATGTTCCTCACTAATATTTTGAATAGATTTCAAAAGGGTATTGGTTTCCTTAACAGGAAAGCCTTTTAAAGCTAACGATAGATTAAATAAATTCAACAGGACACATTATTTTTGTAAAGTAAATAAAAAAAAGTCGTGAATTCGAGGCATTAATTTTATTTTTGCACTCATAAAAATTACGTTTAGTGCTTAGCATTAAATAACAATAAATTGAAATCCCTGAGAAAGGGGAAATCTAAAAACATCTAAACAATGAATATATTAGTTCTTGGTTCAGGAGGAAGAGAACACGCTTTCGCTTGGAAAATTGCACAAAGCCCGTTATGTAATGAATTATATGTAGCGCCTGGAAATTCAGGTACTGCTAATGTGGCGACCAATGTAAATATTGGCGTAACCGATTTTGAAGCCATTAAAGAATTAGTATTAGACAAGAAGATCGATATGGTTGTTGTTGGGCCAGAAGATCCTTTAGTACAAGGGGTTCATGACTTCTTTTTAAATGATGATGCTCTTAAGCATATTTCAGTTATAGGCCCACAAAAAGAGGCTGCTGAATTAGAAGGTAGTAAAGAGTTCGCTAAAGAATTTTTATACCGTCATAACATTCCAACGGCTGCTTATGAAAGTTTTACTGCTGAAACAGTTGAGAAAGGTTATGCTTTTTTAGAAACGCTTAATGCGCCGTATGTGCTTAAAGCAGACGGTTTAGCTGCCGGAAAAGGTGTTGTTATTTTAAATGACTTAGACGAAGCTAAAGCCGAATTAAAAAGCATGTTAGTCGATGCTAAATTTGGTCAGGCGAGTACTAAAGTGGTCATTGAAGAGTTTTTAGATGGTATCGAGTTAAGTTGTTTTGTATTAACCGATGGTGAAAACTATAAAATCTTACCAACAGCTAAAGATTACAAACGAATTGGTGAAGGCGATACCGGATTAAATACAGGTGGTATGGGAGCTGTTTCTCCAGTGCCTTTTGCAACCGAAGAATTCTTAACTAAAATTGAAGACCGTATTGTTAAACCAACTATAGAAGGGTTTAAGAAAGATAAATTACCTTACGTAGGATTCGTATTCATAGGATTAATCAAAGTAGGAGACGACCCTAAAGTAATTGAATACAACGTGCGTATGGGCGATCCAGAAACAGAAGTGGTATTACCAAGATTGAAGAATGATTTCGTTGAAGTGTTACAAGCAATGGCAAATGGAACACTTAATAAGATTGACATCGAGATTGACGAACGTGCAGCGACAACCATCATGATGGTATCTGGAGGTTACCCTGAAGCTTATGAAAAAGGCAAAGAGATTACAGGTTTAGATGACATTGAAGAGTCTATTCCATTCCACGCAGGAGCGCAATTAAAAGAAGGTAAAGTTGTGACTTCTGGAGGGCGCGTTATTGCAATTACCTCTTATGGAGAAACGTACCAAGAGGCCATAAAAAAATCTTACCAAAGTATAGATAAACTAAACTTTGATAAGATGTATTATCGTAAAGATATAGGATTCGATTTATAAAAACGAGTGCGAAGAAACAGTTTTGTCTTCTTCGTTGTTGTCGTTAAACTTTTTAAGTTGTAACATCCAGTAAACCAAAGCTACTAGACAGATAACAACAAAAATCCAAGAAATGATGCTTGCTGCGAACCAGTTTTCAAGTTCTAAAGCACGTAAAGCATCTAAAGGTTTAAAAAGAACATTAACGAATAAATCCTGTATCGCGTAAAAAAAGTCTTTCATGAGTGTGTTATATTATTTTTTTAAGGCTCATGTCACGTTCAATATTTAAAATTTCAAAAGAGAAATAAATAAATATATCAGTTTCATAGTTAGTATATTTACGTAGCAAAAATACAAAAACGGTTAATGATAGCAAGTCTTTTTAGTAAATCTAAGCCAATAAATTTTGTCGTAGTACTTTTTATTACGCTTTTAGCTTTTACTATGGCTAGAATTCCGTTGGTAAATCAACCGATAACCATTGCTTTTATTTTTAAGCAGTTATCGGTTTTTTTATTATGTTGCTTGACCATTTTGGTAGTAAATTTTATTATTTCAAAGAATAATTTAACCAAGAAGAATAACTACGATGTGTTGTTGTATAGCGTGTTTTTACTCACGTTTGTTCAAACTACAGGAGATATAAATATTCTATTTGCTAACTTCTTTTTCTTACTTGGGTTACGACGGATTATGAGTTTGAGAACTGAAAAAAACGTCAAAAAAAAATTGTTTGATGCTGCGTTTTGGATTGCCATAGCGTCACTGTTTTACTTTTGGGCGATTCTTTTTTTCGTACTTATTATAGTTAGTCTTTTGTTGTATTCTGACAATCATTTACGTCATTGGATTATACCATATACAGGTGTAGCTTCTGTATTTATATTATCGGTTTGTACCTCAATTATTGTAACAGGAGATTATTTTAAGTTACTGCATATTAATCCAACTATTGGCGCTGATTTTACATCGTATAATTCATTAAAGTATTTGGTTGGGATTACCATGCTACTATCCTTCGGAATCTGGGCTTCAATATTTTATTTGAAGAATTTAAAAAGTAAAAAGAAATCGTTTAGAGCATCGTTTCAAATTGTTATTATTGCGTTTCTGGTTGCGGCTTTAGTAATTGCTATGGCGCCTAATAAAACAGGAAGCGAATTCTTATTTGCTTTTGCACCATTGGCTATAATTATTACCAATTATTTGGAAACCATTGAGGAAAACTGGTTTAAAGAAGTCTTTTTGTCAATCTTGGTAGTAGTTCCTTTTATTCTGTTATTGTTGTAATTTTTGTCCGAATGCTAAGTCGCCAGCATCACCCAATCCAGGAACGATATAGCTGTTTTTGTCTAACTTTTTGTCAATGGTTGCGATCCATAAATGAGCATTGGCATCAAAATGTTTGTTTACTAACTCTACGCCTTCTGGCGCGCCAATTAAACTTACTAGATGTACTTCTTTTGCTGTTCCAAAGGGCTTTAAAGCTTCGTAGGTTGCAATCATAGATTGGCCAGTGGCTAGCATAGGGTCCGCGAGAATTAGAGTTTTTCCTTCTAAACTAGGGCAGGCTAAATATTCAACAATAATCTCAAAACTTTCAGGGTTGTGTTTGTGATGTCTGTAAGCTGAAATAAAGGCATTTTCGGCTTTGTCAAAATAATTTAATAAGCCGTTATGCAAAGGCACGCCGGCCCTTAAAATCGAACATAACACAATGTTGTTGTCAATTAAATTCATATTACAGGCGCCTAAGGGCGTGGTGATTTCTGAGGTTGAATAGCTTAATGTTTTACTCATTTCGTAGCCTAAAATTTCACCAATCCGTTCAATATTTCTTCTAAAACGCATACTGTCCTTTTGAATGTTTACATCACGCATTTCTGCAATAAAGCTATTCAGTATAGAATTTTCAGTTGAGATATTGTGAATTTTCATGCCTTCTATTTTAGAATTGAACAATAAAGTTAATTAATTAGACTTATATTTGTGCTCCTAAATATTAATACATCATGTTTACAGATAAAGCCAATAAAATATTTCAAGAGGTTATTGCAAAATACCACGAAATAGATTCAGTAGATCAACCGTTCGAAAATGCTTACCCAGAAAGCGATTTAATCGAACATTTATTGTATAGAAAGTGTTGGATTGATACGGTACAATGGCATTACGAAGATATTATTCGTGATCCGCAAATCGACCCAGTGGCCGCTTTAACCTTAAAACGCCAGATTGATGCTTCAAATCAGGACAGGACCGATATGGTGGAGTATATTGATAGCTATTTTTTAGATAAATACAAAGACGTTGAAGCTAAAGCCGATGCGACAATCAATACAGAAAGTCCGGCGTGGGGTGTAGATAGATTATCTATTCTTGCCTTAAAAATCTATCACATGAATGAAGAAGCAACGCGTACTGATGCTTCAGATGAGCACAGAGCGGCATGTCAAAAGAAATTAGACGTGCTTTTAGAACAACGAGTGGATTTAAGCACCGCTATCGATACCTTATTAAGCGATATTGAAAAAGGCGATAAGTACATGAAAGTGTATAAGCAAATGAAAATGTACAACGACGACGAGCTTAATCCTGTTTTAAGAGGTCAGAAATAATAATTGTCATTCAGAACTTGTTTTAGGATAAAACAATGATATTAATGTTGTCACACTGAGCTTGTCGAAGTGTCAATCGTATAATTTCATCAAACATACATGCCAAAATCACCAGGACATATTCTTGTTATTCGCCTTTCTGCAATGGGTGATGTGGCAATGACGGTGCCTGTACTTCGGGCTTTTACAAGACAATATCCTCTGGTTAAAGTCACGGTTTTAACCAGAGGTTTTTTTACGCCTTTTTTTAAAGATATTCCTAATGTTTCTGTGTTTGTAGCCGATTTAAAAGGAAAACATAAAGGTGTTTTTGGGTTATATAAATTATCTAAAGAATTAAAAGCTTTGGGCATTACTCAGGTGGCCGATTTACACAACGTGCTTCGGACTAACATTCTCAAAACCTTATTTTTAGGAACTAAAGTGGTTCAGATTGATAAAGGACGTACTGAAAAGAAAGCTTTGGTTTCGGGAGACATATTTCAGCAATTAAAAACAACCCATCAGCGTTATGCCGACGTGTTTCAGGCTTTAGGATATCCAGTTGATTTAAGTCAGCCGGAATTTCCAAAACCAAGTTCGTTAACTTTAAAAGGTTTTGAAAATAAATCTGGAAAGTGGATTGGTATTGCGCCTTTTGCAGCTCACGAAGGCAAAATGTATCCTTTAGAATTGATGAAAGAGGTGATAGCTAAATTGGCTGAAGATTACCGTGTAATTTTATTTGGTGGTGGAAAAGACGAAGCTCAAATTCTTGAAGGGATTTCTGAAAATTTTGATAATGTGACGAATACCGCCGGTCAATTAAAATTTGACGAAGAATTAGCTGTGATTTCTAATTTAGATCTCATGCTGGCTATGGATTCTGGTAATGCACACATGGCTGCTATGCAAGGTGTAAAAGTAATTACTATTTGGGGTGTAACACACCCGTTTGCAGGTTTTGCGCCTTTCAATCAACCGGAAGATTATGCTTTGGTTGCAGATATAAATCAGTTTCCATTGGTGCCGACTTCCATTTACGGAAACAAATATCCTGAAGGTTACGAAAAAGCTTCAGCGAGTATTTCTCCACAAACTATTATAGAAAAAATAAAAGCGGTTATTTAATAAAGAACCGTATCAACCTGAACTTGTTTCAGGTTCTCATAACACTTGAGATTTGACACAATGCGATTCTGAAATAAATTCAGAATGACAGTTTTTAGTTTTTATTAAATAACCGCTTCTTTATTTTAAAAACGAACTAGTCTAAAAATCTAATTTAAACATCATCGTAGTCTACGGTAATGGTTGGGGTTGTTGGTTGCGCCTGACAGGTTAATATTAAACCTTCTGCAACTTCCTGCTCGGTTAAAATACTGTTTTGACGCATGGTTGCAGCGCCTTCTTTTACACGTGCTAAACAGCTGCTACAAATACCACCCTGACAAGAATACGGTGCATCTAAATCTTCGTCGATTGCTGCTTCCAAAATGGTTTGTTTTTGAGACATTTCAATCACCGTTTCTTCATCGTCAACTATAATGGTTGCTTTAGTTGATCCGTTTGTTGCTGAAGTGGCTGGTGTTTCAATGGCTTCAACTTTTGCAGCTTTAAATAATTCGTAATGAATACGTTCTGCATCGGCACCGTTAGCCGTTAAAACATCTTTCACGGTGTGAATCATAGCTTCTGGTCCACACAAGTAATAGGCATCAACATCAATATGTTTGTGCTTGTTTTTCATCACGTAGTTTACCGTGCTTTTCTCGATACGACCAAAAATAGCATCGTCTTCATCAGCTTGGCTAAATACAAACTGAATAGAGAAACGCTCTTTATATTCATGTTGAAGCTCTAAAAGTTCGTTTAAGAACATGGTGTCTTCGGTAGTTTTGTTTCCGTAAACCAGAATAACATGACTGTGCACTTCTTCTTCTAAAGCACATTTTATAATACTTAAAACTGGGGTTATACCACTACCAGCTGCAAAAAGTGCAATGTTTTTTGTGATAGAATCATTAGGTTCAAAGGTAAAACGCCCCTTTGGCGGTGCAACTTCTAAAACATCACCTTCTTTTAATTCTTGGTTGGCATAAGCAGAAAACGTTCCGTCTTTAACTTCTTTAATAGCGACTTTTAATTCGCCACTTTTTGGAGAAGCGCAAAGCGAATAATCACGACGTATTTCGTTGCCGTTAACAGTAGCTTTTAATGTGATATACTGTCCTGATTTAAATGAAAAAGTATCGGTTAAAGCTTCCGGAACATCAAACGTAATGCTAATGGCTTTTGATGTCTCACGCTTTATATTTTTAATGGTAAGATTATGAAATGATGACATGTGTAAATTTTTGACAAAAATAGTGAACTTGGCGTGGAAAAATTAAATTTGTTAGAAACATTTGGATTAAAAATAATATTAATTTGTAGAATTGTGTAAGAATAAAGCTAAGTATTAACCAATTAAAAATCAATAAAATTGAAAAATCTTTTATTTGCTTGCTTATTAGTTGTGGGAACAGCAATGTATGTTCAAGCACAAGACAATTCAGAATTCAAAAAAGAAACTATTGAATTCATTAAACTAACGGGTTCAACTACCGCTTTCGAAACAGCTATTTCTCAAATAGGAAATATGGTTTCTGAAGATAAAAAGGAGGCCTATATGAAGGAAGCTAAAGGGACTTTAGGTGGGTTGTATGAAAAAATGGCCGGGTTATACATGGCTGAATTCACTCGTGAGGAGATTAAAGAATTAACGGCTTTTTATAAAACTGATTTAGGTAAGAAACTTGCAGGAAAACAATACGGTTTAGCACAAAAAGCCATGATGTTTGGACAGAGCTGGGGCATGGAAGTGCAAGCTATTGCTCAAAAATATATGTAAAAAGAGGTCTGCAGACTTCTTAAGTCGAGTTTTCATTGGCATTTCATCGCATAATCAAAAAAGATGTTTATTTTTACCTGCTTACATAATATAAGTAAGAGTTTACAGTTATTTAATTAGACTAAAAATACCAACATTGAAAGCATCATATAAGGTTCCATCTATTATTGCATGTTCCATTCTTTTGGTTGTAAGTTGTTCTAGAAAAAAGGACAAGTTTATCAGCCGAAATTTTCATGCAGTTACGGCAGAATTCAACACGCTATACAATGGGTATAACGCTTTAGAGCAGGGTAGAGCGAGTCTTAATGAAAGCTATACCGATAATTACTGGGATGTTCTTCCAATCGAGCGCCTAGAGGTTTTTGATGAGGTTATTTTGCCAGGACAATCAAAAAATGAGAGTTTTTCAACGGCAGAAGAAAAGGCGGTAAAAGCCATTCAAAAGCACAGTATGAACATTGGCGGGAAAGAGAAAAATCCGCAAATGGATGAAGCCTACTTGTTATTAGGAAAAGCGCGTTACTTCGATCAGCGTTTTGTGCCGGCTTTAGAAGCGTTCAATTACATTCTTTACAAATATGCAGCCAGCGACAAAATCAATCAAGCCAGAATTTGGCGAGAGAAAACCAATATTCGTTTAGAAAATAATGAGCTGGCGATTAAAAACTTAAAGCGTTTATTAGAACAGGAGGAGTTAGAAGATCAGGATTTAGCCGATGCAACCTCTATGTTAGCGCAAGCGTATTTAAATACCAAATCTATAGACAGTGCAATTACCCAGCTTGAAGTGGCATCAAACGTTACGAAAAGTAACGACGAACGCGGACGTTACCGTTTTATACAAGGGCAGTTGTACAATGAGCTAGGTTATAAAGACAGTGCTAATATCGCATTTGATAAGGTTATCGAACTAAACAGAAAGACGCCAAGAATTTACATGATTAGTGCCTATCTGGAAAAAATGAAGAATTTCGATTACGAAAATGAAGATAGAATGGCGCTATTAGAATTGTTAACCGATTTAGAAGAGAATCGTGAGAACCGTCCGTATCTCGATAAAATTTATTTCCAAAAAGGTCAATATTATCAAAATACAAATGCCGAAGCTTTAGCGATTGAATACTACAACAAATCGTTACGAACCAATTCTAGAGATCGCTTATTAAAAGCTAAAAATTACGAGATTTTAGGTGATATCAATTTTGATAATTCGGTTTATAAAGAAGCTGGAAATTATTACGATAGCACACTAACGAATCTTGAATTAAACTCCAAACCGTATCGTGTTATTAAACGTAAGCGCGATAATTTAGAAGATGTTATTTACTACGAAGGTATCGCAATAACTAACGACAGTATTTTGCGATTGGTGC
Source organism: Aestuariibaculum marinum (assembly GCF_014596975.1). Classification (GTDB taxonomy): domain Bacteria; phylum Bacteroidota; class Bacteroidia; order Flavobacteriales; family Flavobacteriaceae; genus Aestuariibaculum; species Aestuariibaculum marinum. The sequence continues at coordinate 262,593 of NZ_JACVXD010000002.1, forward strand.
GCTTACCGGACGCTGAGCGTATAACTTATTTTCAGGGTTTTATAGATGACTTAAAAGCCAAAGCTGAAGCAGAAAAAGAAAAAGCCGAAGCTTTAGAACGTAATCAAGGGTTAGCTACGGTTAATGCGGGAGGCAGACAGGCACCGGCGTTTCAAGGTGTGGGAGCTCCAGCACAAGCGACGTTCTATTTTTACAATCCAACCACTGTGGCATATGGTAAAAATGAGTTTATTAAAAAATGGGGGAATAGAGCATTAGAAGACAACTGGCGTTGGTCCAGTAGAGGTGTTATTGGAAATATTGGAGGAGCAGGAGGGACAAATATTGTAGCCGCTGCGACCGAAGAAGAATTATACGATCCGGAATATTACATCTCTAAAATTCCAACTGAGCAAAAGGTAATTGATAGTATTTCTAAAGACCGTAACTACGCTTATTATCAGTTGGGGTTAATCTATAAAGAGAAGTTTAAGGAATACGAATTGGCGAAAGATAAGTTTCAGGATTTGTTAGAGAGTAATCCAGAAGAGCGCTTAATATTACCTTCAAAATATAATCTGTATAAAATTTATGAGTTGCTTGGTGAAAATGGTGAAGCAGCCATTGCTAAAAATGACATTATAAATAATTATCCAGATACGCGCTACGCGATGATTTTAAGTAATCCGGATATGGTTTCTGATGAAGATGAAAACAGTCCTGAGAATTTATATCAGGCTTTGTATGCGCAATATGAGAATCAGGAATATGCCGACGTGATTTCGAAAAGTGAAGATTACATTAATAGATTTGAAGGCGATGCCATTGTGCCAAAGTTTGAGCTGTTAAAAGCAACAGCTACTGGTCGATTATATGGTTTTGATGCTTACAGTAAGGCTATTAATTTTATAAGTGTCACTTACGCAAACAAACCAGAGGGTAAAGAAGCACAACATATTGAAAGCAATGTATTACCTGTTTTAGCAAATAAAGATTTTGTAAAAGATAGCGATAGCATCAGGCAGCAATATAAGGTGATATATACGTTTAAAGACGCTAAAAAGGAGCAATTAGAAGGCTTTAAAACCGAATTAGATACGGTGTTAAGTCATGTTAAATATTATAAATTACAATCTTCAGTTGATGTTTACGATACAAATACTAATTTTGTGGTCGTTCATGGCATAACTAATAAGTTAGTGGCGAACACTTTCGAGCAGTTATTTGCTAAAGAAGATAAAAAGAAAATAAAAGAACCCCATTTCGTAATATCGTCTAAGAATTATCAAATTATTCAGATTCATAAGAACCTAAATGATTTTTTAAACGTAGATACAAATTAAATTAATAGCAATTATGTTTACCGAAAACAAAAAAGAAAAAAAAATGACAGAAGGACCTACCAGTCAGAATATTTCGCAAGGCACTAAATTAGTTGGAGACCTTACAAGTGAAGGTGATTTTAGAATAGAAGGCACCGTAGAAGGTAATGTAATTACCAAAGGAAAAATTGTAGTAGGTAAAACAGGATTTATAAAAGGAACATTGCAAGGTACCGATGCTTATTTTGAAGGTAAGTTTTCAGGTAAGTTAACCTTATCAGGAACATTAACCTTGAAAAATTCAGCAGAAATTGAAGGCGAGGTTTCTGTAGGTAAATTAGCTGTAGAACCTGGTGCAGCATTTAATGTAACCTGCTTAATGAAAGGTGCTGTAAAAGAAATGAAGGGTGGACAACAATCGAAATCAGCCGAAAAGACAGCTTAATAAGTATGTAAGGTTTACATCTATTGCGCTTCAAATGGGGTTAACCATTTATTTGGGGAGCAAATTAGGCGAGTGGTTAGACCATAAATTTGGCAACGCCAATCAATTATATTATAAAATAGTAACATTGCTAGCAGTTTTCCTGGCAATGTTTTCTGTTATTAGGCAAGTACTTAATATTACCAATAACGATAAGAATGATTAAAAGAATACTCCTTTTTACACTGGTTGTAGTGTTGCTTTTTGCAATAGCATTAGCAATACATCAAAGCATTTTATCGCAACCACTGTCGTTTCCGTTGTGGCAGGTCTACTTATTTCATGTCGTAGCATCGTTAGTAGTGTACGCCAGTATTGAGGGTATTTGCAGTATTATGCCCAACAATGCGGGGTATGCGTATCTGGCATTTATGTTTTTAAAAATTGGTTTGTTCTTATTGATTTTTAAAAATGCCGTATTCGAAAATGATAGTTTAACACAGGTGGAACGATACGCTTTAGTACTGCCTTTATTCTTGTTTTTAACAACCGAAGCTATCGCAGTAGGAAAGTTGCTTAACAACAAATAGTTAATGAATATTTTTCCTGAAAAATGATAATTCTGCAACATAAAAAAAACTAACTAAAAAAAGGGTTTGGGTTTTTAAATTATTGTGTACATTTGCACAAAATTTTAGAGAGCGTAATTTCATTAGTTTAGAAAATATGATGGTAGCAACAAAATCTATCAAGTTTATTGCAATTTTAGTTTTAATGATGACTTCGGTTTTTGCCTTTGCAAACGAAGGAGAGCATGATAATCAGCATCATGAAGGAGGAAATAAAGTTGACACTCCAGAAGAGATTAAAGAATACATTGCACATCACTTAAAAGATTCTCACGATTTTCATTTATATACTAATAACGAAACCGGAACGCATGTAAGTTTCCCGTTACCTGTTATTGTATGGACTAGTGAAGGGTTAAGAACGTTTATGTCTTCGGAATTTCACCACGACGATGCAGGTCATGTTATCGTAGAAAAAGATGGTGTTAAACTAACAAAGATTCACAGTAAAATTTACGAATTAGAGGCAGGTGCTGATGAAGTTGTTTTTGACGATCACCACCATGCTGAAAATGCACACAAAGTTTTAGACTTCTCTATCACTAAAAGTGTATTTGGTATGTTATTAGCAGGTCTTTTAATGATCTTAGGGTTTGGAGCTTTAGCTAAAGGATACAAAAAAGGAGCAATCCCAACTGGTTTTGGTCGCGCTTTAGAGCCTTTAGTAATTTATGTGCGTGACGAAATTGCACGTCCTAATATTGGTGAGAAAAAATACAGAAAGTTCATGTCTTTCTTATTAACGGTATTCTTCTTTATCTGGATCTTAAACTTATTGGGGTTAACGCCACTTGGGTTTAACGTAACAGGTCAAATTGCAGTAACTGTATGTTTAGCAATTTTCACAGTGGTTATCTATTTATTTAGCGGAAGTAAAGATTTTTGGGGTCACACGTTATGGATGCCAGGAGTACCTTATATCTTAAGACCTATTTTAGCAGTAATAGAATTAATTGGTTTCGTATTAATTAAGCCATTCTCTCTGTTAGTGCGTTTATTTGCTAACATGACTGCAGGACACTTTGTGGTTATGAGCTTAATAGCATTAGTGATTACCATGAAAGAAGCCTTTGGTCCGGTAGCATCAACAGGTGTTTCTTTAGCACTAGCATTATTTATCTCGGTTATCGAAATACTGGTAGCCTTTTTACAAGCGTTTATTTTCACGATGTTATCATCGTTATTTATAGGTATGGCTGTTGAAGAACACGACCATCACTAATTAAGAATTTGTTTAATTAATATTTAAAATCAATTAGTATGTACAATTTAATTGGAGCAGGATTAATCGTAATCGGAGCTGGATTAGGTTTAGGTAAAATTGGTGGTAGCGCTATGGAAGCTATCGCTCGTCAACCAGAAGCTGCTGGAAAAATCCAAACAGCAATGATTATCATCGGAGCTTTATTAGAAGGTTTAGCATTCGGTGCATTAATCTTAGGAAAATAATTCCTAAAAGAAACAAAATAGAAACAGCATTCTGTAACGGTTGGTTGCAGAAGCTGTTTTTAAAAGATTAAACAAAACACAAAAACGAAACTTATTATATAGTTACATATGGATCAGTTATTAAATGATTTTTCACCAGGATTGTTTTTTATGCAAGCCATCATCTTATTAATCTTAATTGTATTAATGAGAAAATTTGCTTGGAAACCTATTTTAGAGTCTTTACAAACTCGTGAAGACGGGATTAAAAATGCATTAGATTCAGCAGAGAAAGCAAGATTAGAAATGCAAAATCTTCAAGCAGATAATAAGAAATTATTAAACGAGGCTAGAGCGGAAAGAGAAGCGATGCTTAAAGAAGCACGCGAGATGAAGGATAAAATGATTGAGTCTGCTAAAACAGAAGCTGAAACACAAGCAAACAGCATTATAGAGCAAGCACATGCTGCTATTGAAAGCGAAAAGAAAGCGGCTATTGCAGAATTGAAAAGTCACGTTGCTGGTTTATCTATCGAAATCGCAGAGAAAGTATTACGCGAAGAACTGTCTGATAATAGCAAACAACAAAAGTTAGTAGATTCTTTAATTGGAGAAGCTACCTTAAACTAATATTACTATGGCAGGAGAGAGAGCAGCGATACGTTACGCAAAAGCAGTTTTAAGTTTAGCATCAGATAAAAATGCAGCCGAGGCTGTAAATGCTGATATGACTTTAATTGCGAACACCATTGCAGAAAGCAAAGACTTAAACGGTGTGCTTCAAAATCCTATCGTAAGATCATCTGTTAAAAAATCAGTAATTCAGGAAGTGTTTAAAAATACTAATGCATTAACTGGAAATTTAGTAGATACTTTAATTAGCAACAAAAGAATAGCTTTAATTGGCGAAGTAGCAAAACAATACAGTGTGTTATTCGACCAGTTAAAAGGTTCTCAAATTGCTAAAGTAACCACGGCCGTGCCTTTAACAGCAGAATTAAATGCTAAGGTATTAGCTAAAGTTAAAGAACTTACAGGAAAAGAAGTAGAGGTTCAAAATATTATAGACGAAAACATTTTAGGTGGTTTCGTATTACGTGTTGGCGATATGCAGTACGATGCAAGCATCGCGAATAAATTAAACAAGTTAAAAAGAGAATTTACATTAAACTAAAGATAGTTTTATCTTAAATAAATTATAAGATGGCAGAAGTTAAACCAGCTGAAATATCAGCAATCTTAAAACAACAACTTTCAGGTTTTGAAGCAGGAGCTTCATTAGACGAAGTAGGAACAGTATTAACTGTTGGTGACGGTATTGTTCGTGCTTACGGACTTTCTAATGCACAATACGGTGAGTTAGTAGAGTTTGAAGGCGGATTAGAAGGAATCGTATTAAACCTTGAAGAAGATAACGTAGGTATTGTATTGTTAGGTCCTTCAGTAGGAGTTAGTGAAGGTTCTACAGTAAAACGTACTAATCGTATTGCATCTATTAATGTAGGTGAAGGTATTGTTGGACGTGTTGTTGATACTTTAGGTAACCCTATCGATGGTAAAGGTGCTATCTCAGGTGAAACTTATGAAATGCCATTAGAGCGTAAAGCGCCTGGTGTTGTTTTCCGTGAGCCGGTAACTGAGCCGTTACAAACAGGTATTAAATCTATCGACGCGATGATTCCTGTAGGTAGAGGACAACGTGAGTTGGTAATTGGTGACCGTCAAACTGGTAAAACTACCGTTTGTATCGATGCTATCTTAAATCAAAAAGAATTCTACGATGCTGGTAACCCAGTATACTGTATATATGTTGCTGTTGGGCAAAAGGCTTCAACTGTAGCAAACATTGCTAAAACATTAGAAGAGAAAGGCGCTTTAGCGTATACAACTATCGTTGCTGCTAACGCTTCAGATCCAGCTCCAATGCAGGTTTATGCTCCTATGGCGGGTGCTGCAATTGGTGAGTACTTTAGAGATACTGGTCGTCCTGCTTTAATCGTATTTGACGATTTATCTAAACAAGCAGTTGCTTACCGTGAGGTGTCTTTATTATTACGTCGTCCACCAGGACGTGAGGCGTACCCTGGAGACGTTTTCTACTTACACTCTCGTTTATTAGAGCGTTCTGCAAAAATCATCAACGATGATGAGATTGCAAAAGGAATGAACGATTTACCAGAGTCATTAAAACCAGTAGTAAAAGGTGGAGGTTCGTTAACAGCGTTACCAATTATTGAAACTCAAGCGGGTGACGTATCGGCTTATATCCCAACAAACGTAATTTCGATTACAGATGGACAGATTTTCTTAGATGGTGATTTATTCAACTCTGGTGTACGTCCGGCAATTAACGTAGGTATCTCTGTATCTCGTGTTGGAGGTAATGCACAGATTAAATCGATGAAGAAAGTATCTGGTACGTTAAAATTAGATCAAGCGCAATTCCGTGAGTTAGAAGCATTCGCGAAATTCGGTTCAGATTTAGATGCTGTTACTTTAAACGTAATTGAAAAAGGTAAACGTAACGTAGAGATCTTAAAGCAAGCTCAAAACGATCCGTTTACGGTTGAAGATCAGGTAGCTATTATCTATGCTGGTTCTAAAAACTTATTAAAAGACGTTCCTGTAGACAAAGTAAAAGAATTCGAAAAAGATTACTTAGAATTCTTAAAAGCGAAGCACAGCGATGTATTAGCGACTTTAAAAGCAGGTAAATTAACTGATGAAGTTACAGATACATTGGCAACTGTAGCAAAAGAATTATCAGGAAAATATAGAGCATAATATCCATTGTCATCCTGAACGTGTTTCAGGATCTCAAATTATAGTTAAAGAAGATTCTGAAATAAATTCAGAATGACAAAAAAGAGACTATGGCAAACTTAAAAGAAATACGTAATAGAATTACATCAGTATCTTCAACGATGCAGATTACCAGTGCCATGAAAATGGTATCTGCTGCAAAGTTAAAGAAGGCACAAGATGCTATTACAGCAATGCGTCCTTATGCAGATAAGTTAACTGAACTGTTACAAGGCTTAAGTGCTACTTTAGATGAAAATACAGGGAGCAAATATTCTACACAACGCGAGGTAAACAAAGTGCTTATCGTAGCGATTACTTCAAACAGAGGTTTGTGTGGGGCATTTAACTCTAACATCATTAAAGCTGTAAATAAGTTAACTACTGAAACGTATGCTAATCAAGAAGTATCTTATGTAGCTGTTGGTAAAAAGGCAAACGATGCATTTAAGAAAACCAACAATATTATAGCTAATGAGAGTCATGTTTTTGATGACTTAACCTTTGACAATGTTGCTGAAATCGCACAAATGTTAATGGATAAATTTGTCGCTGGTGAGTTTGATAAAATTGAAATCGTTTACAACAAGTTTAAAAATGCGGCTACGCAAATTGTTACGAGAGAGCAGTTTTTACCAATCGTACCAGTATCGACTGATGAAAATGTGAAGTTAGATTATATTTTCGAACCATCGAAAGTAGAAATCGTAGAAGCCTTAATTCCGAAGTCATTAAAGACACAACTTTATAAAGGTATCAGAGATTCTTATGCTTCTGAACACGGTGCTCGTATGACGGCAATGCACAAGGCAACAGATAACGCAAAAGAGTTAAGAGATCAGCTTAAATTAACTTACAATAAAGCTCGTCAGGCAGCTATTACTAATGAAATCCTTGAGATTGTTGGTGGAGCTGAAGCTTTAAATAACTAAGATTTGATTTAGATTTCTTAAAATCATTATATTAAAACCTCTCATAACTATGGGAGGTTTTTTTATGCCTTAACGTAAAGTGCTAAAACTATATTAAAAGCTTTATTAGGGCGCATTGTTTTCATAATTTTCGACATTATTAAAACTCAATCAATGAAAAAACTATTTGCCATCCTGTTATGTCTGCAAGCATTAGGATGTAAAACATCAAAGCAAGAAAGTTATTCTACAGAACGACAAATTTTCGATCATGTTATTTTTTATAATGGCTATGGAAAAACAGTTGATGAGCCTGTTCCAGAAAATGTTATAAGGTTAAAGAATTCCAGCTATGTAAAAAAGCTAACGCAAGACGATTTAAATGCGATTAGCGATCGTTTAAACCTTCAAGTTACCCTGCATGCACGTTGTGATAATTACGATCGTTTAGGCCATGTAGGACTTAATTTTGTAAAAAAGGGAAAACCTTATACAGACAAGAATGTTGTTGTTAGACAAGAAATTGCACGTTTTGTAAGTCCGTTTATGAACAAAAATAAGATGCCTAATAGTGTTGATTATTTGTATGAAATCAATAATATAGGGCGATTACTTAACAATAAAGAGTTGCGAAATACCTATGATTTCTGGATACAATTTGATTTGTTTGGTACACCGGATGCCGCTCAAAAAGAAGTGTCTGGATGTGAAGGGCGAGGTGATATTTATGGCGGAAGTATGAAATTAGTTTCATCAAGTGCTAAATACAGCAACAAGGATGAAAAACTAGTGCATTTGTATTCTCGTGATAAACTAGATAACTATAAGCATAGCGATGTGGAAGGAGAAACGATTAAGGTGAATGATTTTACTTTAGAAAAGCCTGTAAATAATGCTAGATTGTATGTTATAACTTCAAATCATGGTGCTAATAAAGGCGGAGAGGAGTACATACGTAGAGAACATATGGTGTATTTTGATGGTGAGGAATTGGCAAAATATACTCCGGGAGGTGAAAGCTGTGAAGAATTTAGAGTTGTAAATACGCAGGGAAATGGCATTTATGGTAAAAGACCTAAAAAGCTGGAAGATTGGGCACGTTGGAATAATTGGTGTCCAGGAAATAAAATTCCGATTAGAATTTATGAGTTAGGCGATTTAATAGCTGGAAAACATCAATTTAAAATAGATGTGCCTGAAGCCGAATTTAAAGATCAAAAAGGATATATTCCTTTAACAGTATATATTCAAGGTGAAGAAAAGTAATTAAAAAAGGATGTCTTATAAGACATCCTTTTTTTATTTTTAAAAATCTGTTGGTGTATAATAATTTTCTAAGGTTACAGGATACCAGTCGTTTTCAAAAAATACGTTCATAATTCTACTGGTAACAGTACTAAATCCGGTATTCTTGTCATCTATTTTATGTGGGTAAGTCATGTTAGAATTGTGATTGTATCCAATCATATGGCCAATCTCGTGGGCGGTAACAAATCCGGTTTCTTTTGTTATATAATCCCTTAAAACATGATTTGCAACACCAAAAGTAGCACCTCCACCTAAACCAGATACATTAACCGATCGGCCGCAATTGAAACGTGGTTTGTTTAATAAGTTCTGATAGATGGTTTCTTTTTCTTGTAGTGTTAATACCGTAGTGCCATCATTGCCTACAATGTGTTCTTTTAAGAAGGCATCTTTAAACGTATCAGACGCAAAGACAACGCCCAGATTTATCATTAAACCTGTATAGCGTCGAACATCAAGAGCAGACATATCTTCGGCCCAGTTGTTATCGGGATTGTTGTCAGGATCGAAATCATGGTATTTAACTGTCCATTTTAATTTTTCAAGGTCTTTTAGTTTATCAAAAATCTCACCTTCACCTGTAAAATCGAAAGTAACATCATTCGGACTTATACCTGTTTCTCTGTATTGAGACAAGTTAACTTCTTTGTTATCGATGTTTAAAAATTTTGAAGTGCCATTTGTAAACGGGTAAGAGATAACATGAACAGCATGTGCTTTTATCTTGTCGATTTGCAATAATTTAATGGGGGTTTCAATACCTGCAACAGTTGTGGTAATGGTGATGTCTTCAAAATCGAAAGGGGCAAAATTGGCAATTTCAATGGTGTAATTGTCAATAGGTTTTACGCGAATAAGTTGACTTATTTCATAGATTCTATCGGCGGAAGTCAGATATTCAATGTTTTCGTCGTCCTGAAACATAAATGTAACATTTTCATCAGTCTCAAAAGAATAGGTTGTAAGTTCGATATCTGTTTTGCTACAGGAAACACAAAACAAACAATAGATAAAGGTTCTAATTATTAATTTCATAGGTTAAAGATTTGGGAGTGGTGAAGATATAATCAAAACTAATAACATGAAAGTATTTTCTTAATAAATAAATATGGCATCAATTTTGAAAATACTATCTTGAACGTTATTAATCGAAAACCCATGAAGCTATTAAAATATATATCGTATGGTATCGCAGTTTGTACACTGAGCTTAAGTTTGTTTCAATGTGCAGGCGCTAAACAGACGAATTCTGAAAAGTCTTTAGATGTAGAAGAGGTGTATTATAAAGCGTTAGATTCAATAAATCGAGAGCTATACATTGTTGTTAAGCCCAATTCCCAGCCATTGGATCATGTTTATTATCAAGGTAGTAAAATTAGTTTAGCCCAAGATAATTCGATGTTGTATATAGGACATTACCAAAAGCTGCCATTAGCAAAACAAGATGTAATTATGAGTGATAAACCTTTTGCTGAATATGGCAATAAGCTACCTGTATTACCAGAAAAGATACCTTTCAATTTAATAGAAAATGAATGCATGATTGGCTATAAACTGAATGATGAGTACCAGTATTTTAAATATTCTAATGTTATTAGGAAATAGTAAATTAAGCATCAAATAGGTTTCTTTGGTTTGCGTTGGGTAAAAGCGTATTTTTAGCCATAAAATAAATTGATTGAGTACACTAAAAAGTTTTTTTAAAGACACCATAATTTATGGTATTGCAGCCATCTTACCCAGGGCTGTGAATATATTTTTAGTTCGCTTGCATACAAATGTATTTGGCGCAGAAAGTTATGCTATAAATACAGATTATTATGTTTACGCAGCATATTTAAATGCGCTTTTAACGTACGGCTTAGAGACTGCGTTTTTTAGATTCTTTAGTAAAGAAAAGGAAAAAGGAAAGGTGGTTTCAACCTCATTTTTGTCACTATTAATAACAACTCTTTTGTTTTTAATTGTCGCTTTAACCAATGTGGAAGCGATAACCAATATGTTTGGTTTTGAGGATATACTGTTTGTTAAAATATTAATTTGGACAGTTTTTTTCGATACAATTGTAGTTATTCCATTTGCCTATTTAAGAGTAACTAATAAACCAATTAAATTTACTTCTGTTAAGGTGTTGAATATTTTAATTTTAGCACTTTTTAATGTATTGTTTTTATGGGTAATTCCTAATGGAATTCTGTCTGAAGGATTTTTACCAAAAGTCTTAAATTTCTATGAAGGAGGAGAGCCTCAGGTGATTTATATTTTCTTTTCCAATGTAATAGCTAGCTTTTTAACCTTTATTATTTTAATTCCAGTTTTATTCAAAATGAAATTAGAATTGGACCCTAAAATATTAAAAAAGTTATTAACGTATGGACTTCCTATTATGGTTGGTAGTTTAGCGTATGTTACCAATGAAAACGTAGATAAATTGTTTTTAGGTGATCTTGTTGGTAAAAAGGAAATGGGAATTTATGCAGCCTGTTACAAATTGGGAGTGTTTATGACGCTTTATATTTTTGCTTTCCGTTTGGGAGCAGAGCCGTTCTTTTTTAATCATTCAAAAGAGGTAAATGCAAAACAGAATTATGCAACGATACTTAAATGGTTTACTATTTTAGGAGCCATTTTTATGCTAGTTGTGGTTTGTTTTATTGATTTGTTTTCAAGTTTATTACTTGGTCAAAAGGAATATTTTGAGGCATTAAGTATCGTTCCCATTATTTTGCTCGCAAACCTATGTTTAGGTATTTATAATAATCTGGCTATTTGGTACAAACTTACAGATAGAACGCGTTATGGTATGTATATTTCAATTTTAGGAGCCATAATTACAATTGTCTTTAATTTAATTATGATTCCAAAAATGGGATTTATGGCTTCGGCTTGGGCTACATTAGCAGCCTATGGTATCATGATGTTAATTTCGTATGTTATGGGAAGAAAATATTACCCTGTACCATATGATTTAAAACGTATAGGAGGGTATTTAATACTTTCAACAGGTTTATGCTTTATTTCTTTTCAGCAAGGATTAAGAGGCAATTATTATATCAATACCTTGTTAGTTTTAGTATTTTTGAGCATCATTTATATTTCAGAAAAAAAACAAATCAAACAGCTTTTAAAAAGATAATATGCAAATAAAAATCATTAATAAATCAAGTCACGACTTACCTAATTACGAAACCATAGCTTCGGCAGGAATGGATTTACGAGCTAATTTATCAGAGCCTAGAACATTAAAGCCTTTAGAGCGCAGTATTGTTGGTACGGGGTTATTTATTGAATTACCAATTGGTTATGAAGCTCAGGTACGTCCGAGAAGTGGTCTGGCAGCAAAAAAAGGAATAACAGTTTTAAATGCTCCAGGAACTGTTGATGCCGATTACAGAGGAGAAATCGGCGTGATTTTAGTCAACTTGTCTAATGAAGAGTTTGTAATTAACAATGGCGAACGAATTGCGCAGTTAGTAATAGCTAAGCATGAGCGCGCGGAATGGGTTGAAGTTGAGGCTTTGTCAGAAACCGATAGAGGAGAAGGTGGATTTGGTAGCACCGGTGTAAAATAAAACGTTTAATGTAAAAAGATACCTGTTTTGCAGGTCATGAAAGAATGAAAATTATAGTACCCATGGCAGGTCGAGGTTCTCGCCTGCGTCCACATAGTTTAACAGTGCCTAAACCGCTAATTCCCGTTGCTGGTCAGCCAATTGTTCACCGATTGGTGAAAGATATCGCAAAAGTATTGAAGCAACCTATTGAAGAGGTGGCCTTTGTTTTGGGTGATCCGGCTTGGTTTGGTGACGATGTTGTAGAAAGTTTAGAAGCGCTTGCCCAAAGTTTAGGAGCTAAGGCATCCATTTATCGTCAGGATTTACCATTAGGAACCGGTCATGCCATTATGTGTGCAAAGCCATCATTATCTGGTCCTGCAGTTATTGCTTACGCGGATACGCTCATTCGTGCAGAATTCGATTTAGACCCTACTGCCGATAGCGTGATTTGGACCAAAGAAGTTGAAAACCCAGAAGCTTATGGCGTGGTGAAGCTTAATGAAAACCAAGAGATTGTTGAGTTGGTTGAAAAACCACAAACCTTTGTGAGTAATCAGGCGGTTATCGGTATTTATTACTTTAAAGATGTAGCTGTTTTAAAGGATAAATTGCAAGAGGTTTTAGATGAAAATGTAACCAATGGTGGTGAATATCAGATAAACGATGGTATTAAGCGCATGATGGCAGAAGGAAAAATATTCAAAACAGGAACTGTTGACGAATGGATGGACTGTGGGAACAAAGCCATTACAGTTGAAACTAACGGAAAAATGCTTCAGTTTTTGAAAACCGATGGTGAAGAAGAAATGGTAGCACCTTCTGTCACGCTTGATAATGCTGAAATTATTGAACCGTGTTTTATAGGAGAAAATGTGGTATTAAGAGATTGTATTATTGGTCCTAATGTTTCTATTGGAAACGATTGTATTATCGATAATTCAATTATTAAAAATAGCTTAATACAAAACCATACAAGCATAAAAAATGCTAACTTAGATGATGCGATGATAGGTAACCATGTAAAATATAATGGTAACTTTACAAGTGTGAGTATTGGTGATTATGCTGTTTTAGAATAAAAAGTTAATTGTAGCCGACAAAGATGTTTATTGTGTTATATAATTTTGTGGTGAAGCCCGGTCAGGAAGACATATTTGTTGACGCCTGGACAAACTTAACAGACTTAATTTATAAGCACGAAGGTAGTTTAGGATCACGTTTACATAAAAGTGAAACACAGCAGTATATCGCTTATGCGCAATGGCCAAGACAATTCGTATTCGATAAAGCTGGGAGTAATTTACCAGAAGAGGCCGATGCATACCGAGATGCTATGCGCACATCTTGCGAAAAAATAGAGGTGCTACAAAAACTGGAAGTGGTTAAAGATGTATTAAAACAAACCCCAAATGTGTAAATTTAACAAGAACATAAGGTACGTTATCTGTGCTTTTGCCATTGCTCTGCTGCCGCAGGTGCATTATGCTCAAGTCGATTTTAATAAACGACCGGATGACGATTTGGGGAATGTTGAAGATAAATTTCAGGAAAACTTTTATGAAGCTCTAAAACAGAAAAGTATCGAGAACTACGATCGATCTGTTGAAGCGCTTTTAAAATGTGTTGACTTAGATAATTCGGTGCCGGTTTTGTATTTTGAGTTGGGAAAAAATTACATGCAGCTTAAAAACTTTGGTGCGGCCGAAGATGCTTTTAAAAAAGCCGTAAGTAAAGACCCCGATAACGAATGGTTTTTAGATGAATTGTATGGGTATTACATTGTACAAAACGATTACGATAAAGCCATAAAAACGGTTAAACAACTCGTTAAATATCATACGGATTATAAAGAAGATTTAGCCTCATTATACGTTAGAAATAAAGACTATAAGGAAGCCCTTAAAATTCTTGATGAATTAGATGCTGAGCTTGGTATTTCAGCACGTCGCGACGTCATGCGTAATCAGATTTACAGTGCTACTGGCAAGAAAAAAGATCAGATAAAAAACTTAGAAGAACGTGTTGAAAACGATCCGGATCGTGAAGCTAACTATCTGGCATTAATCTTCCGCTATAGCGAGAATAACGAAAAAGAAAAAGCGTTTGAAACGGCTAAGGAACTGCTAAAAGTGAATCCGAATTCGCAATTGGTACACCTGGCGTTATACAAGTTTTATTTAGATGATAATAATGCTGATAAAGCTATTGAGTCGATGAAAATTGTAGTGAAAAGTAGCGAGATAAAACCGGAAGCTAAACTTAAAGTGCTAACCGATTTTGTTCAGTTCGTTGGTGAGCATCCGGAATATGAAGATGACTTGGTTGAAGCTACAGCTTTGGTTGGAGATACCAATAATAGCAAAACACTGGAAGAACTGGGACAATATTATTTGTCAAAAAATGATAAGGCAAAAGCTTTGGAGTATTTTGAAGCGTCTTTAAAAATAAATTCAGAAAACTTTAATGTCATTCGTAATACGTTGCTACTTTATATAGATTTGCAAAAGTACACTAAAGCAGAACAAAAAAGTAGTGAGGTACTACAAAGGTATCCGTCGCAGCCCTTGTTTTATTTGGTTAATGGTGTTGCATTAAACGAACTAAATGCACCTAAAAAAGCAGTTAGTAGTTTAGAAATGGGATTAGACTATATTATCGATGATACAAAAATGGAACACGATTTTTACAGTCAGTTAAGTAAAGCCTACACCATGTTAAACAATACCGCTAAGGCAAAAACGTTTAGTGATAAAGCGAAACAATTAGAAACCTCGAATTAAATGAACAAACTTAAATATATCATCTTAACCCTTTCTTTGGGTTTGATGTTTAATTGTAAGTCTTCAAAACATGTTACTGGCACCGACGCCAATTTAAGGCTTTCTACACGCCAGCTTATAAAAGAAAATGCCAAGCAGGTAGCTGATTTTAAAACCTTGCAATCTAAACTTAAAATCAATTATCAGGAAGGAAATAAGTCGCAAACGTATTCAGTGAATTTCCGCGCAGAGAAGGATAAAGTCATTTGGATGAGCGCTGCGTTTTCGGTGGTAAAAGTTCTAATTACTCCAGAAAAAGTTAGTTTCTATAATAAGTTGGACAACACGTATTTTGAGGGTGATTTCACTTATTTAAGTAATTTATTAGGAACCGAGTTAGACTTTCAAAAAGTTCAGAACCTTCTCTATGGTGAAACCATTTACAGTTTAAAGGATAACGATTATACCTCGGAAGTAAGTGATAATGTGTATGTGGTTCAACCCAAAAATCAGCGTGAATTGTTCGAGATTTTCTTCTTATTAGATCCTGTAAAATTTAAGGTGCAATCGCAACAAATATCGCAACCTAAGGAGTTCAGACATTTACAAATCGATTATTTGTCGTATCAAAATATCGATAAACAATTACTTCCGGAAAACATAAAAGTTATTGCTGTTGAAGCTAATGAAGAGCTAATTGTAAATTTGGAATTTAAAAATGTAAGCCTGAATGAAAATTTAAGATTTCCATTTAAAATACCATCGGGTTTTAAAGAAATTCAACTTTAATGAATTATAAAACGTCTGCATATAAACTGCTTTTTATTCTGGCTTTAACCTTAAGCAGTACATTGGTATTGGCACAAAGCAATAAACAGAAAGAACTGGAGACGCGCAGACAGGAGTTACGTCGTGAAATTCAAAAAATCAATCAACTGCGTGCTGAAAATAAGTCAAAAGAAAAGTCGGAGTTGTCATTAATTGAAGGGTATAATTATAAGATTAATGTGCTTGATAACTTAATAAAAGTTACCAATCAGCAGGCCAATTATTTAACCCGTCAGATTAATTCCAATCAGAAAAAAATCACCGATTTGCGAGACGAATTAAAGGTGTTAAAAGAAGATTATGCTGCCATGATAGTGAAGTCTTACAAAAGTAAGAACCAGCAAAGCCGGATAATGTTTTTACTGTCTTCAAATAATTTTAAGCAGGCTTATAAGCGTTTGCAATACATGAAGCAATATGCCGACCATCAGAAGCAACAAGGTGAAACCATAAAGCTAAAAACGGTAGAGTTGCAGGAAACCAATACGAAGTTATTGGCGCAACAGGAAGAAAAGAAAAAACTAATTGCTGAGAATAAAGAAGTTCAGCGTTCGCTTGAGGCCGAAAGAAAGCAGCATCACGAGCTAATGAAAACCATAAAGAGTAACCTTAGTCTTTATGCGAGCCAGATAAAAAAGAAACAACAAGAAGTCGATAGAATTGATGCTGAGATAGATCGTATTATTAAGGCAGCTATTGCTAAATCTAATAAAAAGGCAGGAAAACCTACAACATCATCTAGTTTTGCCCTTACAGCCGAAGAAAAGGTGCTAGCAGCCAGTTTTGTATCTAATCGTGGTAAATTACCCTGGCCTGTGGCAAGAGGTTATGTAATAGAGCGGTTTGGTAAGCAACCATCTCCTATCGACAAATCTATTGTTGTAGTAAGAAACGGAGTTAAAATTGCGACGGAGAAAGGCGCCGATATTAGAGCTGTCTTTAACGGCGAGGTCATTGGTATAGGTACTATGAAAAACATTAATCCATTTGTAATTATAAAGCATGGTAACTATATAACCACATATACAGGTCTGGGTAAAGTATATGTAAAGACAGGTGATAAGGTGTCTACAAAGCAAAAAATCGGACAGGTTTTTACCAATCCTTCAAATGGAGAATCAAACTTTAGGTTTTTAATTTCAAAAGGAGCATCCGTAGAGAATCCAGCGTCGTGGATTTATAAAATGTAAAATCCCGACCGAGGTCAGGATTTCATATATGTTTAATTTTTTAAAAAGAAGTATTATTCTCCTTCCATAAAAAAGGCTTTTAATTCGGTAGCTTCGCTTGGCTTCATCTTACCTGAAAGTAATAAACTCAATTGTTTTCGGCGTAAAGCAGCATCGTAACGTGCTTTTTCTAATTCGGTTTCTGGTAATAGTTCAGGAATTTTTACAGGACGCCCGGTTTCATCTACAGCAACAAAAGTGTAAATACCTTCATTAGCTTTAGTGCGATCTCCCGACTGACGATCTTCAATCCAAGCATCAATAAATACTTCCATCGACGTTTTAAAGGCGCGAGAAACCTTAGCTTCAACAGTAACAACGCTATCTAATGGTACCGCTTTATTAAATGCCACATGGTTAACCGATGCCGTTACTACAAAACGAGCACTATGGCGTCTGGCAGCAATAGCCGCACAGCGGTCCATTCGGGCAAGTAATTCACCTCCAAACAAATTGTTTAAAGGATTGGTTTCACCAGGTAAAACCAAGTCGGTCATGATTGTTTTTGATTCTTCAGGAGTCTTTCCCTTCATTGCGTTTAGTTTAATTTTGCCGCAAAGGTAAAAGGATTTTAGAAATCAAGAGGAATAAATAAGTTAAAGAATGCTTAATCTAAGACTCTTACATCTAACCAAGCCTCTTTATTGTGTTCTTTTTTAATGGTTCTTAAGGCTCTTAAGGCTTCAAGTCTGTCTTCGTAACTAGCATACACCACTTCGTGTAAACCAAAACGGTTAACACCAATTTTTCGAGCGCTAAACCCTAAGGCTTTTAATTCGGCTATTTTAGCATCACAGTTGTCTTCAACTCTAAAAGCACCTGCTACAATATGGTATTTACCGGTTTGCTTAGTGACCTTTAAATTGGCTACAGGAAGCGGGTTTAAACTAAATGTGGCCTGCTGAATTTTATTTTCCAACTGCTGAGTAGCTTCTTGCTGAGCAATTTGATTGTGTTCTTCCACTTGATTAATATACATGTTGGAAGCGAAGTAACCACCAAGAGTTAAAGCTATAACGGCAACAGCGGCATACTTAAAGTAAGGTCTGTTTTTGCGTTTTTCCGCAGTAATGGTTAAAGGAATAACGTTTTCAACCGCTTCAACCTGTTCTTTGTAAGTTTCGCGAGCAACAGATGGTGAAACAAATTGAGATAAACCAAAAGCATCGGTTAAGTAGTTTACCTGATACGATGGTTCGAACATTATTTTGTCTTCACTATTAAAAACAAGAGTTCCAATGTTTTTAAAGTTAAGCGTTTCACCTTGTGTTAAGTTTGCTTTTAAAACGTCTACACGTTTTGCAATTTTTTTGTTGGCAGCTTCAAAAGAAATCTGCTCTACATCGGCAATATAATGCGCTAACAAGCCATCATTTTTTTGAATTTGCTCATTAAACGATAAGATTTTTTTCGGCGGAAAAAACGCATTCGAAGTTTCATCTATCGTTGCAGATACGCGTTGTGTTAAAAACGAACCAAACTCAGGAACGGTAACACATTCATATCTATATAGTAAATCGCTTATGTAAGTTTCTAATTGCATATTAACAAAGTTAAAAAATTATGCTTTCGATGAAAATATACTTTTATATTTTTTTTAAGAGTACGAAAATTCTTTTATTGTAGATTGAAAATCAGTTAAGTATCATGAATGAACACGAGTTATTGTACATTTTAGCCTTGCAACATGTGCCTAATATAGGTGATATTATTGCTAAACGACTGATTGCGCATTGTGGTAGTGCTGAAGCAGTGTTGAAGGAGAAACAACAAAATTTACTCAAGATTGATGGCATTGGCGCAGTGACTTTAAAGCATTTATTTGAAAAGGAACATTTAAAGGCAGCCGAAGAAGAACTGATGTTTATTAAAGAGAATGATATAAAAGTCTCTTATTTTGATGGTGAAGAATACCCTCAAAAGTTAAAGCATTGCATAGATGCTCCAATTTTGTTGTTTGAAACAGGGAACATTAAATTGAAGCAGCAACGGGTAATTAGTATTGTGGGTACCAGAAAGATTACAAGCAGTGGTATTGCTTTTTGTGAGCAATTGGTTGAAGAATTGGCTATATACAACCCGGTTATTGTTTCCGGATTTGCCTACGGAACTGATATTACCGCACACAAAGCTGCTTTAAAACATAATTTACAAACCATTGGTTGTTTAGCACACGGTTTGAATCAAATCTAT
Source organism: Aestuariibaculum marinum (assembly GCF_014596975.1). GTDB lineage: Bacteria > Bacteroidota > Bacteroidia > Flavobacteriales > Flavobacteriaceae > Aestuariibaculum > Aestuariibaculum marinum. The sequence continues at coordinate 281,962 of NZ_JACVXD010000002.1, forward strand.
CCTAAAGTTCATAAAAAATATATGGTTGAGGTCGAACAAAACGGTGGTTTTTTTACCGATTTCTGGAGTAGCGATACCTTTGATAGAAACAATTTTTTAAAGCGAAATAGAATTATTGCCGGTGTTAGTGAAGCCACTATTGTTATCGAATCTGCAGAGAAGGGTGGAAGTCTGGTAACAGCCGATATTGCCAATTCGTATAACCGTGATGTGTTTGCAGTGCCTGGTCGAACAACAGATATACAAAGCGTAGGATGCAATAACTTGATTAAACAACAACGTGCACATATGTTATCAACTCCTTTAGATGTGCCATATATTCTTAATTGGCAATTGGAAGAAGAAACCAAGCCGGTAATACAAAAGCAGCTGTTTGTAGAGCTTGATGATACAGAAAAACTCATATACAATTATTTGAAAGTTGAAGAAAAGCAGCAATTAGACTTGATTGCCATTAACTGTAATTTACCCATTTTTAAGGTCGCCAGTATTTTATTGAATATGGAATTGAAAGGTGTTGTGAGACCGTTACCCGGTAAACTTTTCGAGCTTATTTAGTAGTTGATTTTCGCTACCCAAAGTCCTTTAAAATATTCTTTTTCCGAAAGTTTTTCCTTTTCAAGGAAGATATAGTAGGGGTCAGTGTCTTTTTTTATGTAAACGTAATACCAATTGTTTTCGGGGTTTATGTAGTAGTTTGTATTGTATCCTTTTTCATTTAAAAAGGTCATCCAGTTTGTAGTGTGTACTTTGTTTTTAAATACATTGGTAACCAGATAAAATCCTTTTTCTAATTCAGGAACAGAAACTCGTGTCAGCGAATTTACTTTTTTGTCAATTTCAAGTTTTGTTTTTTCAGGTATGTCGCTTGATTTTTTAATTACTTCTTCTGTTTTAGAAAGATTATTTTCAGAGGAATTCGGATTGAACGTATTCGTGGTTGTCGTTGTAATAGAGGCGATTAGCGGACCTTGTTTTGATTCGTAATAATCGCTGCTGATTTCAGTTTGAAAAGCTATAAAAAAAGGATAGAAACGATCGACTTTTGTTGAAAGCTGAATAGCGGTTTCCGTGCTACTTGGCTTTAATATGGAGTTGTTTTCGTTCGGTATATCTATTTTTACTAAATCGTAACCAAGTGTATTTTTACTGTTTGGGGTTCTTGAACTATTGGTTTGTAAATCGATACCGCTATTGAAAAAATTATTTTCTTCTCTATCGTTACTTTTCAGAATGGTAAAGGTTTGGGTGTCCGAATCTAAAATGCCGCAGTAATCCGATTTAATACGGGGGTCGCCATCAAGTGTTGCAATAGTTAAATTCGCTTTTATAGTATCGGTTTCAGGTGTTTTAAAATCCTTAAAATGAATGGTGACAGGTTCACTTTCTACCCCTACAAGACCATTATAGGTTGTAAAATATCTAAGGGATTCGTTTTCAGATTCGTAAATCACATAAAGTAACCAGCCGCCAGATGATCCACCTGCAATATGGCCTTGTGAAGCTTTTATATTAGCGACGGTAAATGTGCCAGATTGGTTTGATTCTTGAATTATATTAGTGATATCGGCAGAACACACATAAGGAGAGTTCGATTGAAAACGGTCTTGTTTGTAACTGTCAAAAATAATTTCACCAGTGATAGGAATATAGGTGCTGGAAGCAGGTGTTTTTAATAAAACTTCATTAATATTTTGTGCTCTTCCCCCTTTGCCTTCATATAGAGTTTCGCGACTTGATTTTTCTTTGTTCCCAAATTCAAAAGGGTAAGTGGCACTCCAGTAGAGAGCTGCATAGGTAATTTTTGCATTTTTTTCAATAAATAAATCGGCGCTACTGGAACTAAATGTTGTGCTGTCCTGATCGATATCTACATAAACAAGACTAAAACTATCATTAATTTCGGTTGTATCGTGGTACGGGTTTTGAGCGTCAATACTCAAAATGCTATTACCCGTAAGTGCAGAATTTCCTTTTAAATAAAATTGCTTGTTGGGATGAAATTCTAACCCAACTTGAGAAAAGATGAGGTTGCCACAAAAAAGGATTGCTATTTTTAGACAGATAAGGTGTTTCATCTATCTAAAAATAGCAATTATATTTAATATCCTACTTTTTCGCGAACTTTATTTAGCACTTTATCAGCAACTTGTTTTGCTTTGTCAGCGCCTAAAGCTAAAACTTTGTCTAGTTCTTCTAAGTTGTTCATGTAATAGCTGTAGCGTTCACGCTCGGTAGCGAATTTTTCAACAATTAACTCAAATAATGCTTGTTTGGCATGGCCGTAACCATAATTACCATTTTCGTAGTTGGCTTTCATGGTTGCTATTTGGTCGTCATTAGCTAATAAGTTGTAAAGTGCAAAACAGTTACATGTAGCCCAATCTTTAGGTTCTTCTAAAGGGGTACTATCGGTTTTAATTCCCATAATTTGCTTACGCAGCTTCTTATCGGTTTCAAAAATATTGATGAAGTTATTGCGAGATTTACTCATTTTCTCGCCATCGGTACCAGGAATAAGCATGGTGTTTTCCTGAATTTTTCCTTCAGGTAACACAAAAACCTCTCCCATTTTAGCATGAAAACGAGATGCTACGTCACGTGTCATTTCAATATGCTGTAACTGATCTTTTCCAACCGGTATAATTTCGGCATCGTATAATAAAATATCGGCAGCCATTAACATCGGGTAAGTAAATAATCCTGAGTTTACATCTTCTAATCGGTCGGCTTTATCTTTAAAACCGTGCGCTAAGGTTAAACGTTGATATGGAAAAAAGCAGCTTAAATACCAAGATAATTCAGTTACCTGTGGAATATCGCTTTGTCTGTAAAAAACAGTTTTTTCGATATCAAGACCAAAGGCAAGCCAGGTTGCAGCGACAGAATAGGTGTTATAACGTAACTCTTCTGCATTTTTAATTTGCGTTAGGGTGTGCAAATTAGCGATAAATAAAAAAGAATCGTTTTCAGGTTGTTCCGCCATTTTAATAGCTGGAAGAATTGCGCCTAAAATGTTTCCTAAGTGTGGTGTTCCTGTACTTTGTATACCTGTTAATACTCTTGCCATAATTGTTATTTCCGCTGTGGCGGAAATGCTTTAAATTAAACGAAAGAGCAAATGTAATTATACTTGACAACATAAAAAAGCAATTATAAAACGCCCTTTAAGCTTAACGGAAATATTATCTGATTTTTAACTAAACTGAAACCCAATTGTTAATTTTTTAAAATTCGACCGACATTAAATAGAATCAATTTAATAGTCTATTTTTGTTTTTATGAGAGTCTTTAAATATCTGTTCTGGATTTTATACCGCATTTGGTTTTATGTGCTTGTAGCGTTACCAATTGTATTGTTATTTCCTTTGCTATTACTCTCTATTTTAAAGGAAAAATGGTATCCGTTTTTCTTTAAGCTGGCTCGTATCTGGGCTAAGTTTATATTGATAGGTATGGGCTTTTATTTTAAGATTGAACGGGAACAAACCCCCGAATATGGTAAAAGCTATATGTTAATCGCCAACCATACCTCTATGGCAGATATAATGCTCATGCTGGTAACGGTTAGTAATCCGTTTGTATTTGTTGGTAAGAAAGAGTTGGCTAATATTCCGTTATTTGGTTTTTTCTATAAGCGTACCTGTATTTTGGTAGATCGAAATTCGGCAAAAAGCAGACAGGCCGTTTTTTTAAGAGCACAACGCCGATTGAAATCTGGATTAAGTATCTGTATATTTCCTGAAGGCGGCGTGCCGGAGGAAGATATTCTATTAGACGATTTTAAAGATGGTGCATTTCGTTTGGCGATTAACCACGATATCCCAGTGGTGCCCATTACCTTTGCCGATAATAAAAAGCGCTTTTCCTATACTTTTTTTAGCGGTGGTCCTGGTATAATGCGTGTGAAGATACATAGTTTTTTACCAACAGAACACTTGCAGGTTGAACATACCAAAACGCTTAATGAAACATCAAGATCTATAATTCTTAATCAGCTTAAAAACTTCGGATAGAGGGTTAGAATATAAAAGTAAAAGGCTGCTCTGGGCACGGAGCAGCCTTTGTATGATATTGATTTAGGGCACAATAAAATCAATATCCAGATCTAACCAAAAAATCTAAAATTTAATCGAGAATCCGCTGTAAACCCCAATAAAATAAGGTTTAAAGTCTCCCGACGTGTTTTCGAATGTGTTAATCTGGTACTTAAACATAGGTTCTAAGTTCAGGTCTAATTTTTTAGTGACTTTATAATTTAAGCCCAATCCGAAATTGGCACTGTAGCTTACGTTGTTAATATTAATGGCTTCACCGATATAGGTTCTTGAACCATTAACGGGTTGCGAGTAAACTTCATTGTTGTTTAAAAATAATGAGCTAAATCCGCCAATAACATTAATACCTAATTTCTTATTGGTAATGGCGTACTCTATTTCTAAAGGAACTTCAATAAACCCGAAAGATTGGTTTAAAGATGTGTTGAAACTTTTAAAGGTTTCGGGGGCTTTATTAGCATCAGCAATATTGTTAGAACTAATAACAGCAAGGCTACTTTCTTTAGAACCGCTTGAGCTTACATTTTTTAACATTCTTGAGCTGCTGCTAAAGGCAGTAGATTCGTAAACGACAACATCGTTAGTGTTGTAGCCTAGATTAACACGGTTAATTCCAGAACGAATACGTACTTTTTTATTAATGGCATAGCTGGCGTTTATACCGTAGCTCATATTAACTTCTCCGGTCTTCGAGTTTTTTACAAATTGTTGATCTAATGAAGAGCCTTCCCCTAAAGAGTTGAAGTAAACAGGAGCGACATTAGGCGTAATAGTCCAGCGGTTTGGTTTACTTTTATTATCTGCAATAGCATTGTTGTTTTTAATAGCCTCTTCAATAGATAAGTTATCTTTTTGTTCTTTTTGAATACTAGTACTGGCAATTGTGGTTTCTGTTTTTGGTTCATTTGGGTTTTCAGTGTTGCCAGGGATTTCAGATTTCGAAATTTCAATTTTATCGGAAACAGAACTATTTGCGATTATAGTATTATTGTTGTTTTCGGTATGGTTTTTAGCGATAGTATTTTTAGCTGAGTTAATACTGGCTTTTGAATTTTTATTTTTTGGAACAGAATTTTTCGTGAAAGTAACAGAAGGCTTGCTGTTTTGTTGAACAGGAGTTGTTATTTCCGATGGATTTTCATTCAACTGCTCTTCAGGATTTATTGTTTCATTGTTTTCTGAAGCGATAGCATTTTCATCGTTGTTTGAAGATTCCAAAGTAGAATTTGTGTTCACAATTGTTGGGACATCAACAGGCGTGGTGTTGTTATTGTTAAAAAATAGATTACCTAAAGTCAGTAACAGCAGTAATGCAGCTGCTACACCGCCATAGCGCCACCAGATAGGAATGACTCTTTTCTTTTTCTTGTTACCAAGTTGAGCCTCAATATTGTTCCAAACAGCACCGTTGGGAGTCGCTTCAAAGTCTTTAAAGCGCTCCTGAAACAGGCGGTCTATATGTTTTTTATCACTCATTATTATAATGATTGTAAATTTTGTGATGCCAGATATACTTCTATAGTTTGCTTTAAAATCTGTCTGGCACGGGCCAAATTAGATTTAGAAGTTCCTACATTTATATCGAGCATGTCTGCTATATCTTTATGCGAATACCCATCAAGTACGTAAAGGTTAAAAACCAGTCGGTATCTATCGGGTAATTCCTGAATGATCTGCAATAGATAGTCGATGGATATACGATCATCATCAATATCTATGTCTACATCATCAATATTCTCATCGTAAGCAATTTCAAAAACTTTTTCTTTTCGATATTGCTGCAATACGGTATTCACGGTGATGCGTTTTAACCAACCTTCAAACGATCCTTTGTTTTCGTACTGTCTAATTTTTTTAAAGATGGTTAAAAAAGCATCCTGTAAATTATCTTCGGCTTCCGTGTAATTACGCGAGTATTTTAAGCACAAAGCAAACAACTTACCCGAAAAGAGGGTGTATAGTTCGCTTTGTGCTTTAATGTTGTTGTTCTTACACTTTTCTATGAGTTGACTTAAACTCAAATTCGCCGAATTAGTTTATACTTACTTAGTTTATTCCACTACCGGAACTTCAATGGTTAAATATAAGTCTTCTCCATTTTCATCTTCACCCTGCCAAAATTTAAACACATAAGAACCATTGCTTGTCACGATAAAGTTAAAGGTAACATCTTCTTCAAATTCTACCAAAGGTTGACAATTATTATTGTCGTAAACCGTCATGATAGGTGCTACTGTTCTTTGGTTGTTGTCTTTAGCATAGTACAAGTTTCTGTAAACATAGCAAGACGAAGGTTTTTCGTAACTCACCGTAATCGGGTAAGTTTCTCCCATAACAAACTCTTCCGGGATGTTTACACTTTTTACGGGTAGAATCTCAAAGTAATAGTTGTCGTAATCATCATCGGTGTTACACGACACAAAGAGTAATAAGCTTAAACTAAATAATAGTAACTTTTTCATAATAAATTAAATAACTTTTCTTTTTATGCTTTTTGTTACTAAGATGCGTAGCGGCTTAAAAGGTTGCGTCTAGAAATAAAAAAATCCCGATAAAATCGGGATTTTTTTATTTATTCATCTTCTGACGCTGCTTTGGCAACAGCTCTTACTTTCGCTTCGAGCTCTTCCATGAGTTCAGGATTGTCTTTTATAAGTGTTTTAACGGCATCTCGACCTTGACCAAGTTTCGTGTCTTCGTAGCTAAACCAAGAACCACTTTTCTTAACGATTTCGTTTTCTACAGCGATATCTAAAATTTCCCCTACTTTACTTACACCTTCCCCATACATAATGTCGAATTCGGCAGTTTTAAAAGGAGGTGCTACTTTGTTTTTAACCACTTTTACACGAGTCTTGTTTCCGGCAACATCACCGTTGGTCTCTTTAATTTGTGTTGAACGACGGATATCTAAACGCACAGAAGCGTAGAATTTTAAAGCGTTACCACCAGTAGTTGTTTCTGGGTTACCAAACATAACTCCAATTTTTTCACGTAACTGGTTAATGAAAATAACAGTACAGTTTGTTTTGCTGATTGAAGCTGTAAGTTTTCTTAACGCCTGAGACATTAAACGGGCGTGTAACCCCATTTTAGAATCTCCCATTTCACCTTCAATCTCACTTTTAGGCGTTAAAGCAGCAACCGAATCGATTACTACAATATCAATAGCTCCCGAACGGATTAAGTTATCGGCGATTTCTAAAGCCTGCTCACCGTTATCTGGTTGCGATATGATTAAGTTTTCTAAATCGACACCTAATTTTTCAGCATAAAATCTATCGAAGGCATGCTCGGCATCAATAAAAGCCGCAATACCACCCGCTTTTTGAGCTTCGGCAATAGCATGTAATGTAAGGGTTGTTTTACCCGAAGATTCTGGTCCGTAAATTTCAATGATACGTCCGCGAGGATAACCTCCAACACCTAAAGCAATATCTAAGCCTAATGAACCCGACGGGATAGCATCAACATCTACAACTGCTTGATCGCTCATTTTCATTACAGTACCTTTTCCGTAGGCCTTATCTAATTTGTCTAGTGTAAGTTTTAGCGCTTTTAATTTCGCTTCTTTTTCGTTGCTCATTTCCTAATCTATTTTTATCTGAAATTGTATGCTAAAATACTATAACTTTTATCATCTTACAATTTTATGACGCAACCTTTTTGAACATTTTGCATCTAGTAGAAAACTAGGGAAATTATTGCTATGAAATTTACCTATGAAACATTTTAAGTAGACTAACTCGAAATGATTTTAAAAGCGCTCCATACTGCATGTGGGCGCTTTTTTCATGTTGTTGGGTGTTGTGTTTAAATTGTTTACCTTTGCGGCATTAAAATATAATCTTTAACCTTAAAACATTAGTATAGCATGCAACTGTACAATAAATTAAGTGCTAAAGAGAGAGCAGAATTAATCGATCAGGCAGGGAAAAATCGATTAACGCTTTCTTTTTACCAATACGCGAAAATTCAAAATCCTCAAGAATTTAGAGATCAGTTATTTATTGTCTGGGACAAATTAGACGTCTTGGGTAGAATTTATGTGGCTCATGAAGGCATTAATGGGCAATTATCGTTGCCAGCCGATCGTTTCAATGAGTTTAAGACACATTTAGATACGATTGATTTCTTAAAAGACATTCGATTAAATGTAGCAGTAGAGCAAGACAATAAATCGTTCTTAAAACTGAAAGTTAAAGTACGTGAAAAAATTGTTGCCGACGGATTAAACGATGAAACCTTCGACGTAACAAACAAAGGGGTTCATTTAAAAGCGGAAGATTTCAATAGATTTATTGAAGACGAGAATACCGTATTGGTTGATATGCGTAACCATTACGAGAGTGAGATAGGTCATTTTAAAAATGCCGTGACACCAGATGTGGATACATTTAGAGAATCGTTAGATATTATTGAAGACGATTTAAAGGAGCATAAAGAAGATAAAAATCTGGTAATGTACTGTACCGGAGGTATTCGTTGTGAAAAGGCGAGTGCTTACTTTAAACATAAAGGGTTTAAAAATGTATTTCAGCTTGAAGGCGGTATTATAGAATATACCCGTCAGGTAAAAGAACAAAACTTAGAAAATAAGTTTTTAGGCCAGAATTTCGTGTTCGACGAGCGTCGTGCCGAACGTATTAGCGACGATGTTATTGCTAATTGTCACCAGTGTGGCGAGCCGTTCGATTTACATACTAATTGTGCAAATGATGCCTGTCATTTATTGTTTATTCAATGCCCAAAATGTCAGGAAGAAATGGAAAACTGTTGTTCTACGGCTTGTATGGAGATTAACAGATTACCATACGAAGAGCAAAAGGCATTACGTAAAGGACAAGGTAATAGTAATGACATTTTTAAAAAAGGTCGCGCCGACCACTTGCCTTACAAAAAGGATTTAAGAAACATTTTCGATCATTTTAAACAAGAAGAAGCTTAGTTGAGTTATGCAAAAGATTGAATTAATGGCGCCAGCGGGGAACTTTGAGTCTTTGCAAGCAGCCTTAGATAATGGTGCGGATTCTGTTTATTTTGGTGTAGAGCAGCTTAACATGCGTGCCCGAGCATCTATCAATTTTACGTTAGATGATTTACCTGAAATTGCACAACGTTGTCAGGAAAAAAATGTTAGAACCTATTTAACTTTAAATACGATTATTTACGATCACGATTTATCGATTGTAAAAACCCTTATCCAAAAGGCTAAAGATTCCAAGATCACAGCGGTAATTGCTATGGATCAAGCGGTCATTATGGCGGCTCGTGAGATTGGTATGGAAGTGCATATTTCTACACAAATCAACATCACCAATATCGAAACGGTTAAGTTCTACGCTATGTTTGCCGATACCATGGTGTTAAGTCGTGAGTTAAGTTTACGCCAGGTAAAGAAAATTACCGAGCAAATTGAGAAGGAACAAGTTAAAGGCCCTTCAGGAAATCTTGTAGAAATTGAAATTTTTGGTCATGGTGCATTATGCATGGCGGTTTCAGGTAAGTGTTATTTGAGTTTACATTCGCATAACTCATCGGCGAATCGTGGTGCTTGCAAGCAAAATTGTAGAAAGAAATACACGGTGATCGATCAGGAGTCTGGTTTTGAAATAGAACTGGATAACGAGTATATGATGTCGCCAAAAGACTTGTGCACCATTGATATTTTAGATCAGGTGGCAGATGCTGGTATTAAAGTGTTAAAGATTGAAGGTCGTGGCCGTGCACCAGAATATGTTGCTAACGTGATTAAATGCTACCGTGAGGCGATCGATAGTTTAGAGAATAATACCTTCGATAAAGAGAAAACCATCTCCTGGATGCAGGAACTGGAAAAAGTTTACAATCGAGGTTTTTGGAATGGGTATTATTTAGGGCAGAAATTAGGAGAGTGGAGTAAAGGCACAGGATCTCACGCTACCCAAAAGAAAGTTTACATAGGTAAAGGCCAGCATTATTTCCCAAAGGCGCAAATTGGAGAATTTAAAATTGAAGCCTTCGATTTATCGTTAGGTGATACCATTTTGGTAACGGGTCCAACTACAGGAGCTAAGGAAGTTGAGGTGGCTCAGATGTTGGTGAACGACGAGCAGTTAACTAAAGCTTCAAAAGGCGATATGGTAACGATTCCCTTAGGGTTTAGAATACGTCCTTCAGACAAATTATATAAAATCGTAGAAAATAAAGTAGAAGCGTAATGGTTGTTGTTACCTTACAACGAAATAAATGTATTGGGTGCAATTACTGTGTGGAATTAGCACCCAATCAGTTTCAAATGTCGAAGAAAGATGGAAAATCGGTGTTGTTGAAAAGTGCTGAGAAAAAAGGCTTCTTTACCATTAAGTCTAACGATTACAATATTTTAGAAGACTGTGAAAATGCTGCAAAAGCATGCCCGGTAAAGATAATAGATGTAAAAAATATTTAATTTTTTATCAATTTAGATAGTCTATATAATAATCTTATCTTTACCTTTTGATAATAATATGAACATTCATTCGCAATAGATTAATTATTAGCGAATTCAATATATAGAAATTTATGGCTTGTAACAGTTGTTCAACTGGTAAAGACGGTCAACCAAAAGGATGTAAAAATAATGGCACTTGTGGAACAGATAGTTGTAACAAACTAACCGTTTTCGATTGGTTGTCTAATATGTCTCTTCCAAGTGGTGAGAAACCGTTTGACTGGGTTGAGGTTCGCTTTAAAAACGGAAGAAAAGATTACTACAAAAATACAGAGCATTTAACGCTTAGCATAGGTGATATTGTGGCTACACAGGCACCTGCAGGGCACGATATTGGTATGGTTACCCTAACAGGGGAACTGGTACGAATTCAAATGAATCGTAAAAATATCTCCGAATCTCCCGATGAAGTTCTTAAAATTTACCGGAAAGCCAATCAAAAAGATATAGATATTTGGCAAACCGCACGCGATCGTGAAGAACCGATGAAGGTTAAGGCGAGACAGTTTGCAATAGATTTAAAGTTGGAAATGAAAATTTCCGATATTGAATTTCAAGGCGACGCCAGTAAAGCCACTTTCTATTATACTGCAGAAGAGCGTGTTGATTTTCGTGAGTTAATTAAAGTGTTTGCTCGCGAATTCAGAACGCGTATCGAGATGAAGCAGGTTGGATTCCGTCAGGAAGCAGCCAGACTTGGTGGTATCGGGTCTTGTGGTCGTGAGTTGTGTTGTTCTACTTGGTTAACCGACTTCCGTTCGGTGAGTACCTCGGCAGCACGCTATCAGCAGTTATCATTAAATCCTCAAAAATTAGCAGGACAATGTGGGAAATTAAAGTGTTGTTTAAATTATGAGTTAGATACGTATTTAGATGCACTCAAAGATTTTCCAAAATCAGATATAAAACTTCAAACAGAAAAAGGTGTTGCTGTTTGTCAGAAAACCGATATTTTCAAAGGGCATATGTGGTATGCTTACGAAGGCGAATGGATTAACTGGCACAAAATTACTACCGATCAGGCGAACGAAATTATTGCTCTAAATAAGAAAAATAAAAAGATTGCCAGCCTTGAAGAATATGCTTCAGATTTAATAGCAGATACCATTGCAGATACTAAAGCCGAGTTTGAAAACGTTGTAGGTCAGGATAGTTTAACACGATTCGATAATCCAAAACCTAATAAAAAACGTAAAAACAATAGGAACAGGAATAATAGAAACCAAAACAACAAAGGCAGAGGTAACGCAAATAATAAAAAAGGAGGCAATAAAACGGCGGATAAGAGTTCGAATTCAGGAGCTAAAAATCCTAAAGCAAAAACTACCGGAAACAATCCAGATAGTACTAAAAATTCTGGAGGAAACAAGAGTAGAAACAGAAATAATAACCGTTCTAAAAGCAAGAAGAAACCTCAAAACCAAAGCCAAAAAAATAAAGATGTTACGAAGTAATACGTTGTTATTTTTAGTAATCTTTTCATTAGTGTTTGTGTCTTGCGATTCAAAACGTGTTTTCGATGAGTATAAATCGGTTCCTAACAAATGGCATAAAGATTCTATTGTTAGCTTTAATATAACACCTCCAGATTCTACTAATGCCTATAATTTATTTGTAAACCTTAGGAATACAAATGCCTATAAATACAACAATTTGTTTTTAATTGTTGAGATGGTTTTTCCACATGGTAAAACAATAAAAGATACTTTAGAGTATAGAATGGCAGACCCTACAGGAAAATTATTAGGTACCGGGGTTACCGATACCAAAGAGAATAAACTCTGGTATAAAGAAGGTGTGGTGTTTCAGGAAGCAGGAGAGTATCAGGTTAATATTCAACAGGCGATGCGAGAGAATGGAAAAGTAAATGGTGTAGAAGAGCTTGAAGGAGTTACCGATGTGGGTTTTAGAATAGAGCATATAAACAGTAATAAGTAACTATAGTATTTGTAGAAAATGATCTATAGACATTGTTAAAAACGTATTTATAAATAAAAGTACATGGCAACAAAAAAACAAGAAGCAGAACCTACTACAAACTTCTCTAAATATATACGTTGGTTTTGGATGCTGTTTACGGCTGGAGTTCTGGCGGTAGTCTTCATATTTTTATTAGCATCTTGGGGCGCTTTTGGCGATATGCCCGATCATACCGTTTTAGAAAATCCTAAAACAAATTTAGCGGCAGAAATTATTTCCTCAGATGGGGAAACTATTGGGAAATTTTATCTAAATGATAACAGAACACCGGTAGGTTACGACGATTTACCTAAGGATTTAGTCAATGCTTTAATAGCTACTGAAGATGCACGTTTTGAACAACATTCAGGGATTGATGCTTTTGGGACTTTAAGAGCCGTAGTTAAAATGGGAAGCGGTGGCGGAGCCAGTACTATTTCGCAACAGTTAGCCAAGCAGCTGTTTCACGGAGAAGGTTCTAAAAACATAGTAGAACGTATTCTTCAGAAAGTAAAAGAGTGGATTATCGCCATTCGTTTAGAACGTCAATACACTAAAGAAGAGATTATTGCGCAGTATTTTAATATCTACGATTTCTTAAATAATGCAGATGGTATTCGTAGTGCAGCTAAAATTTACTTTGACAAAGAGCCGATGGAATTAGACTTGAAAGAATCGGCTATGTTGGTGGGGATGTTTAAAAATTCATCTTTATACAATCCAAGAAAACGAGAAGAATTAACAAGAAAAAGGCGTAATACGGTATTGTCTCAAATGGCTAAGTATGGCTATATCACAGATGTGGTTAAAGACTCGCTTCAAAAAACAGATTTAGATATCAAATATACACCGCAATCGCATCGCGATGGGATTGCTACTTATTTTAGAGGCTATTTAGATACCTTTATGAAAGATTGGATTAAAAATAATCCAAAACCTGATGGTACCAAATGGAATTTGTATAACGACGGTTTGAAAATTTACACCACCATAGATTCCAGAATGCAAAAATATGCCGAAGATGCGGTACAAAAGCATATGGCTAAATTGCAAAAGGAATTTTTTGTTCAAAATACACCAAAACGTAATCCTACGGCACCATTTTTAGATTTAACAAGAGGAGCTATCGATACGTTAATGCGAAACGCTATGCGCCAGTCGGAGCGTTGGAGACATATGAAATACGATTTAAGAAAATCGAATAAAGAAATTGAAGAATCATTTCAAAAACCTGTTGAGATGTCGGTTTTTGCATGGAAAGATGGTCAGCCTTCAGAGATTGATACCATTATGAAACCAATTGATTCTATGCGTTATTACAAATCGTTTTTACGTACGGGTATGATGTCTATGGATCCGCAAACCGGTCATGTAAAAGCATGGGTTGGAGGTATGAATTATCGTCATTTTCAATACGATATGGTTAAACAAGGAAAGCGTCAGGTAGGTTCAACGTTTAAACCGTTTGTTTATGCCACAGCTATCGACCAGTTGCATTATTCGCCTTGTGATGAATTTCCAGATACACCATTCTGTATAGAAAAAGGTAAATATGGTAATATGGAAGACTGGTGTCCTAAAAATGCAGGAGGTGATTACGGAGGTATGCGTACTTTAAAAAATGCACTTGCAAATTCTGTTAATACGGTTACTGCACGTTTAATGGATAAAGTAGGGCCTGAAACTGTGATTAATTTAGTAGACAAATTAGGGATAGATTCTGAAATTCCTCCAGTGCCGTCCATTGCTCTAGGAACACCGGATTTAAGCGTTTACGAAATGGTTGGAGCTTACTCTACATTTGCCAATAAAGGAGTGTATACAAAGCCCGTTATGGTAACCACTATTGAAGATAAAAACGGAACTATTTTATATCAGTTTAAACCGGAAACAAGAGATGTGGTAGGCGAGGAAACCGCTTATGTAACCGTTAAGCTTCTTGAAGGGGTTACTCGTGGAGGTTCAGGTACCAGATTACGCGGTAATTGGGCGGTGAATAATCAAGTGTATAAAGAAGTGATTACCGGATATCCGTATGAGTTTGAAAATCCTATTGCCGGTAAAACGGGAACCACACAAAACCAGAGTGATGGCTGGTTTATGGGGATGGTACCAAATCTGGTAACAGGAGTTTGGGTAGGCGGTGAAGATCGCGCTGTGCATTTTAGAAGTATTACTTACGGGCAAGGGGCAACTATGGCATTGCCAATTTGGGGGATGTATATGAAGAGTTGTTATGCCGATGAAACCTTGAACATTTCAAAAGAAGATTTCGAGGCTCCCGAAAACTTATCTATCAATGTGGATTGCGATAATATTGTAGAAAATGAGACTGTTATTCAGGAAGAAAAAGAAACACCAGATGATTTAGAGTTTTAAATTTGTTAGGTGAAATAATAGTGTTAAACCCGTTCAATTATTGAACGGGTTTTTTATTTCTCATTATTTTGTGGTTATCCTTTAGTTATTCGTAAATTTATATTGCTAAAACTAATAATAATGATAAATAAGAAAGTAGCTAATATAAATGAAGCGTTACAAGGTGTTAGCAATAATATGACCTTTATGCTTGGGGGTTTCGGTTTAAGCGGTATTCCTGAAAATGCCATTGCTGAATTGGTAAATTTAGGCGTCAAAGGATTAACCTGTATTTCTAATAATGCCGGAGTGGATGATTTTGGTCTGGGATTATTACTTCAAAAACGTCAAATTAAAAAGATGATTTCTTCATATGTAGGAGAAAACGAAGAGTTTGAACGCCAGATGTTATCTGGAGAATTGGACGTTGAGCTCATTCCGCAAGGTACCTTAGCAGAACGTTGTCGTGCGGCACAAGCTGGTATTCCTGCATTTTATACGCCTGCTGGTTACGGAACTGAAGTCGCTGAAGGTAAAGAAACGCGGGAATTCGATGGTAAAATGTATGTTATGGAAGAAGCCTTTAAAGCCGATTTTTCTTTTGTGAAAGCTTGGAAAGGGGATTCAGCCGGTAATTTAATATTTAAAGGAACCGCCCGAAATTTTAATCCGGTCATGTGTGGTGCTGCGAAAATCACGGTTGCTGAGGTTGAGGAGTTAGTACCGCTTGGTGAATTGGATTCTAACCAGATTCATATACCGGGAATTTTTGTGCAACGTATTTTTCAAGGTGAACATTACGAAAAACGAATAGAACAACGAACTGTAAGACAAAGAGATTAATTATGTTAGATAAAACAGGAATAGCACAGCGCATAGCTAAAGAAGTTAAAGATGGCTATTATGTAAATCTTGGAATTGGTATTCCAACTTTGGTGGCCAACTATGTGCGTAACGATATAGAAGTGGAGTTTCAAAGTGAAAATGGCGTCTTAGGCATGGGGCCATTTCCTTATGAAGGGGAAGAAGATGCCGACGTGATTAATGCCGGAAAGCAAACCATAACGACGTTGCCTGGAGCTAGTTTTTTTGACTCCGCTTTAAGTTTTTCTATGATTCGGGGGCAACATGTAGACTTAACTATTTTGGGCGCTATGGAAGTCGCTGAAAGCGGTGATATCGCGAATTGGAAAATTCCAGGTAAAATGGTTAAAGGTATGGGAGGCGCTATGGATTTAGTAGCTAGTGCCGAAAATATAATTGTAGCTATGATGCATACGAATAGGGCAGGAGAGTCAAAGCTATTAAAAAGATGTTCATTGCCATTAACTGGTGTAGGCTGTGTAAAAAAGATTGTAACTAATCTGGCCGTATTAGAAGTTACTCCAAAAGGATTTAAATTATTAGAACGTGCACCAAGCGTTTCTGTTGAAGAGATTCAAAAATCTACTGAAGGTACTTTAATTGTTGAAGGCGTTATTCCAGAAATGACACTTTAGTTGTAGGAAAACATATTTATTCTATATGATAAATTCGATGAAATGTTAAAAATAAATGCATTTCATCGAATTTATTTGTTTTTAGACGATGATATTGAAAAAATGTTGCATCTTAGTAATCCCAAAGAAACCAAATTAATAACTAGATTTACCTAAATCTATCATAAACTTAACGCTTATGAATTTTGCAACAAATCTACCTGACCAACCTACATTGACGGAGAATAAATTCAAAGAAACTATGCGTGAAAACCTAAGGTTTTTAAAGAGTTTATTCTATTTAACTAAAAAAGTGTTCATGTTATAATCCCTTCGGGATAGCCTTTATTAATTTTTTAGTGTATGCAGAATTGGGTGTGCTGTAAATGGTATCAGCATCACCCAATTCTTCTATTTTACCCTGATTCATTACCAGTAATTGATCCGACATATATTTCACCACGGCCAAATCGTGGGAAATGAATATATAGGTGAACCCGAAACTTTCTTTTAATTCATTTAACAGATTTAAAACCTGTGCCTGAACCGAAATGTCTAATGCCGAAACCGATTCGTCGCAAACAATCAACTTAGGTTGTAAGGCAATGGTTCTGGCAATCCCGATACGTTGGCGTTGTCCACCTGAAAACTCATGGGGATAACGGTTAAAATAGTCTTCCGATAATCCTACACGCTCCAGTATGTCTATCACTTTGGCTTTACGTTCTTTATTGGAATTGTAAAGTTTATGTACTTGCATGGGTTCCATGATGGCTTCACCAACAGGAATTCTGGGGTTTAAAGATGAATACGGATCTTGAAATATAATCTGAATCTCTTTTCTAAGTGTTTTTATGGCTTTATTTGATAGTTTGGTAATGTCGGTGCCTTTATACAGAATTTGTCCTGCAGTGGCCTTATCAAGCTGAAGAATGGCGTTTCCTAGAGTCGATTTTCCGCAGCCGGATTCACCAACCAAACCTAAAGTTTCGCCTTCGTACAATTTAAAACTTACATCGTTTACGGCTTTAAAGGTACTTGGTTTACTAAACCAACCGCTTTTCGAGAAGTATTCCTTTTCAACATTAACCACTTCCAGTAAAGGTGGTTTGCCGTAAATAATCTCATGTTTTTGTTTTCGGTCTTCAGTCGTAATAATAGTATGTTTGGTTGTACCGTCTAAATAATCTTTTATGGTTGGTAATACCTTTAGTCGGGTGTCTAACGATGGACGAGCATTAATTAGTGCTTTCGTGTAAGTGTGTTGCGGATTGTGAAATATGGTATGCGCATTCCCTTGTTCTACAATATCACCTTTATACATCACTAAAACACGGTCTGCAATTTCTGAGATTAACGACAAATCATGCGTGATGAAAATCACACTCATTTTTGTTTCAATCTGAAGATCTTTCAAAAGTTTGATAATCTCTTTTTGAACGGTAACGTCTAAGGCAGTTGTGGGTTCATCGGCAATTAAAACATCCGGTTTACAACTTATAGCCATGGCAATCATAACCCGTTGTTTTTGTCCGCCGGAAATCTCATGCGGATAGGCATTATAAACTCTAGATGGGTTAGGAAGTTTTACCTTTTCAAAAAGCGTAATGGTTTCTGCTTTGGCTTCTTGCTTCGATAAATTGGTATGTTGCAAAAGAATTTCCTGAACTTGTTTTCCACAGGTCATGGATGGATTTAAGGAACTCATGGGCTCCTGAAAAATCATGGCTATTTTTTTGCCACGAATTTGTTGTAATGCTTTTGAAGATAGAGTCGTTAAATCTTCATTGTTAAACAGAATTTGTCCTGAAGTAATCTTTGAAATGTTCTTTGGTAGTAATCCTAATATGGCTAACGATGACACCGATTTCCCGGATCCAGATTCACCAACAATACCCAGAATTTCATTTTCAAATAACTCATACGAAATGTTATGAATCACTTCATTTTTTCCAAAGGCAATGGTTAAGTCTTTTATGTTTAAAATGGGGTTCTTCTGCATTTATATATGAAAAATTTCATCGTCGGTTAATAGCTCGTCGCCTCGTAATCGTAAAAAGATTTGTGCTACGGCAATGGTATCTTTTTCGCAGTATATAACAATGCGATCGATTTCGTTTTCTTCGTAATACACGCGGTAGACTTCACTGCCATCGATATCATCTTTAGGAGAAGGAACACCTAAAACATTGGTAAGCAATTTTAGAGAGGTGTAACTTTTAAAATCCCCAAACTTCCAAAGTTCCAAAGTATCGATATGAGGTACTTCCCATGGTTTTTTACCAAACAAATTAAGTTTATGTGGAAGTTCAATACCGTTTATAATCATACGACGTGCGATATAGGGAAAGTCGAATTCCTTGGCATTATGTCCGCAAAGCAGATGATTTGGGTGGTTGAAATGTGTATTCAGTAAATTTTTAAAATCCTTTAAAAGTTTGGCTTCATCGCCAAAAAAAGAAGTGACTCTAAAGTTGCGCATGTCGCCTTTAAAAGCAAAATACCCAACCGAAATGCAAACTATTTTACCGAATTCTGCCCAGATACCGGCACGATCGTAAAACTCTTCGGCGGTGTAATCGTCTTTGCGCTGGTATTGTGATTTTTGTTCCCATAAGGCTTGCTTAGTCTCGTCTAAATCTGAGAAGTGCTGAACCTCGGGTACGGTTTCAATATCTAAAAATAATATGTTTTCTAAGTTGATTTTAGAGATCATATCCTAACATGTTATAAGCTTCTTCAATATAGACAGTAATATCTTGTGTAAACTGTCCAACGCCTTCGTCGGGCGATTTTCGGTGTCCTAAACGAACAATGATAAGGTTGTCTTCGGGCTCTACAATAACATATTGCCCTAGATGGCCACGCATCATAAAAAAGTGTTTGCTTCCAACATCTTTCATCCACCACCCGTAACCGTATTGTGGGCTTTCAGGAAAACGAGGGGTCACGCTTTTTACAGCATAAGAAGAATCGAGAAGTTGCTTGCCATTCCATTTTCCGTAGTCTTTATATAATTTTCCAAAACGGGCAAAATCCCGAGCGTTACTTGAAATACAGCAAAATGCTTTAGCTAATTTGTGTTTGCTATCATCTAATTGCCAAAGGGCATCGTCGGTAGCTCCCATAGGCTCCCAAAAGCTTTCTGATAAATAACTTGAAAGAGATTTTCCGGATGCTTTTTCTATAATCATCCCCAGTAGCTGAGTGTTGCCACTGAGGTACTTAAATGACTTTCCAGGTTCCTCTATTACTTTTTGGTTGAGTATGGTTTCGGCTAAATCATCGTCGTAATTTGCTCTTGCGGTTACCGAAAACGGACTTGTATAATGCTCGACCCAATCTAATCCTGATGCCATAGAAGCCAGGTCGCCAACCGTAGTTTTGTTATCGTTATATTGCGGATAAAAATCACTAACAGGTTGGTCTAAGTTCTCTATGTAACCATCCATAATAGCTTTTCCGAGCAACGTGGTGGTTATACTTTTTGACATAGAAAACGAATTGGTTTTTGAGTCTTTGCCAAAATCTTCGTAATATTTTTCAAACCAAATGCTATCATTTTTAATAATGAGATAGGCTATGGTTCCCCAGTCGCTATTGACTTTTGCTAGTTTTTCGGTGGGTTCAACTGAATTGTAATTTTTGTGAATAGGCCAAGGTTGAGGATTCGTTCCTTTTTTTATAGTGTCGTTTTCGAAATATGGGTAATCATCAATAAAAGCCGTGTTATGACCAGTGAAATAAACGATTTTGGCACCACGAATAATGTAACCGTAATCGAAAAGGTAAAGTAAAGCAATAAGCAGCGCAATGGTGATTACGATCCATTTAAGTAGTTTTTTGAGGAATTTCATGCTGACAGGTTTAGTTGAACTAAATATAGGAAATATTTTAAGGAATAAAGGGCTCGACTTTAGGGCTCATTTTAAATTTTTAAGAACTTAAAAATAAATTTTGTTGTTTATTCGGGCTTTCGTGTTCTAAAAGCCATTGTTTGCGATATAAACCACCGGCATACCCTGTTAAACTACCATCGGTACCAATAACGCGGTGACATGGTACAATAATCCACAACGGGTTTTTGCCATTCGCATTAGCCACGGCCCGAATGGCCTTTGGATCGCCAAGTTGTTTGGAAAGTTCTAAATAGGAAATGCTCTTTCCGAAAGGAATTTGCTGTAATAATGTCCAGACAGATTTTTGAAAATCGGTGCCTTTAGGGCTTAGTTTTAGATTGAATGTTGTGCGTGAACCTTCAAAATATTCTTTTAACTGGGTGACACAATCTTGTAAAGTTTCGGGAATAGTTTCAGAGATTATTTCTTCAGAATTTAAAACGGTAACCGATGAAATCCCCATGTTGTCTCCAGTTATTTTAGTAAAACCTAATGGTGATTTAATAATACAGGTATCCATGTTTACTGTTTAGAATCGTCAATAATACCTAAGCGTTTAGCTCTGGTCTCCCAGCTTTTTCGAGCCAGATGTTGTAAATCGGATACGTTATCACTTTCGTCCATAATTTCCAAACCAAGTAAAGTTTCAATAACGTCTTCAACAGTTACAATACCACTCACAGAACCGTATTCATCAACCACCAAAGCCATATGATTTCTACTATCAACAAGCTTGTCAAATAATAATGGGATAGGCATATTTCTAGTAACAACAATAATATTTCTTTTAAGTTCAGATAGCTTTTTAGTGTTGTTATCTAGAGCCATTTGTTTGTAAACATCGTCTTTTAATACCAAGCCTATAATATTGTCGTGATCTTTAGAATAAATAGGAATTCTTGAAAACCTAAGATTTAAATTTTTCTTGAAAAAAGCTTCCACAGTCATATCTTCATCTTCAATTTTCATCACGGTTCGTGGCGTCATGATATCTTTAGCGAAGACTTCTTTAAATGTGAGTAGGTTTTTAATCACCTTACTTTCGCTTTCATGAAAAACGCCCTCCTCATGAGCGATATCGGTCATAGCCATAAAACTTTCTCTGCTTAAAACACTGCCATGTTCTGTGCCACCAATAAGTTTTGTAGTGAGTTGTAACAACCAAAGAATTCCGGTCCATTTTAAAGGGAAAATTAAAATGGTCAGGGTTGTAGCGGTAAACCCTGATAAGTTTTTCCAGTAGGTTGCTCCAATGGTTTTCGGAATAATTTCTGAGGCAATTAAAATCAATAACGTCATGATTGCTGAAACCACTCCTACAGTATTGATACCGAATAGTTCAATTTTATACGGAAGTTTTTCAGCCTGGATACCCACCATCATCGCTCCCAAAGTGTGTGCGATAGTGTTTAGGGTTAATATGGATATTAGCGGTTTGTCGACGTCCTTTTTTAAGGCTTCCAAAGTAAAAGCAAAGTCTTTACCTTCCTGTTTTTTTAAGTTGATAAACGTTGGTGTTACACTAAGTAATACGGCTTCGAGTATGGAACATAAAAAGGAAAAGAATATGGAGATTGTTGCCCAAAAAATAAGTGCGCTCATAAAATATGATATCGTTTTTTACGAAGTTACGAAATCTGATTTACTCCTATAGTAAAAAAGCATATTCCGAAATTTAATAATCTTGGAATATGCTTTTAAGAACGTTATTAAAATTTTTAAGAAATTAACTTAACCACATCTTTGGCAAAATATGAAGCTATAATATCTGCACCAGCACGTTTAATGGCGTACGTTTGTTCTAATATAACGGCGTCGTGGTTTAACCAGCCTTTTTCGGCAGCAGCTTTAATCATGGCGTATTCACCAGACACCTGATACACGGCAACAGGAACATCAACAGTATTTTTAATATCACGCACAATATCTAAATAACATAAGCCTGGTTTAACCATAACAATATCGGCACCTTCATCAATATCCATTTCGGTTTCTCTTATGGCTTCAATGCGATTTGCATAATCCATCTGGTAGGTTTTTTTATCCTTTGGAACATCTGCCATATCAACAGGGGCAGAGTCTAAAGCATCACGGAACGGCCCGTAAAATGCAGAAGCGTATTTTGCTGAATAACTCATAATTCCAGTATTGGTAAAACCTTCGTCTTCCAATAACTCTCGCATTTGAATAATACGACCATCCATCATATCACTTGGTGCTACAAAATCGGCACCGGCTTGAGCATGAGATAAAGCCATTTCTGATAGTACTTGAGACGTAGGGTCGTTTAAAATGATACCGTTTTCAACAATTCCATCGTGTCCGTAAGTTGAGTATGGGTCTAAAGCCACATCGGTCATCACCAACATCTCCGGGCAAGCATTTTTTACGGTTTTAATAGCGCGTTGCATTAATCCGTTAGGGTTTAAAGCTTCAGTTCCTTTATTGTCTTTTAAATTTTCTGGTACTTTAACAAATAATAATACCGATTTTAAACCTAGGCTCCAAAGTTCTTTAACTTCGTTTTCAAGTAAATCTAAGCTATAACGGAAGTAGTTTGGCATCGAAGCAATTTCTTCTTTAATACCTTTGCCTTCAACAACAAATAAAGGCACTAAAAAGTCGTTCGGTGTAATTATGGTCTCTCTTACCAAGCTTCTAATAGCTTCGTTAGCTCTTAATCGTCTATTTCTTCTTAATGGATACATAATCTTTTTTGTTTACTCGATAATCGAGGTTTGTAATTTTATCGGATTAATTGATGTTTACTGGCTTAATCCTAAGTATTTCCAAATGTTATTTTCTTTTACAAATGCCGATTTTTCATGAATGACATCTACTTTGCCATTTTCAAAAAAATAAGCATCGAAGGTTACGGTGCCTTCATTGTCGGTAGCCATACCTTTTAAAGTTTCTTGTACTTCTAGCTTTATCCACTGTACTGATTTGGCCCAGTTTACAATCGCTTTTTTCTCTTTTATAGGCCTGGTTGAGCTGTGATGAGTCAGCATTAAATAATCACCATCAGCCAAAACAAAAGCACTGTAACGTGAACGCATGAGTTGCTCGGCAGTTTCTGTTTTTCCGCTATTTTTATGAAATACTTCGCAGCATTCAGTATAGGGTTTATTATTTCCGCAGTAGCAATTCATGTTACACCCAGTCTACAGGATTTTGTAAAACGTTAACTAGTTTTTCTTCCTCGCTACCAGCTTCAGGTTGATGGTCGTAAACCCATTGCACATGTGGTGGTAAACTCATTAAAATACTTTCTATTCGACCGTTGGTTTTTAAACCAAATAAGGTGCCTTTATCGTGTACTAAATTGAATTCTACATAACGCCCACGACGGATTTCCTGCCAGGTACGGTTAGCTTCGGTATAAGGTAAATCTTTACGTTTTTTAACTATTGGCACGTAGGCTTCAAGGAAACTGTCACCAACTTCGGTTACAAAGTTATACCAGTCTTCCATACTGGTTTCTTTGGTTTCTTTACAATAATCGAAAAATAAACCACCTATGCCACGACCTTCATTTCGGTGTGCGTTATAAAAATACTCATCACAACGCTTTTTATAAGTTGGGTAAAATTCCGGATTGTGCTTATCGCAGGCTGTTTTACAGATTTGATGAAAATGAACGGCGTCTTCGTCGAATAAATAGTACGGCGTTAAATCTTGTCCGCCACCAAACCATTGGTCTACAATTTTTCCGTCTTTATCATACATTTCAAAATAGCGCCAGTTGGCATGAACTGTTGGAACCATTGGACTCTTCGGGTGAAGCACTAAACTTAAACCACAAGCAAAAAAATCGGCGTCTTCAACACCAAAATACGCCTGCATGGTATCTGGTAATTTACCGTGAACACCAGAGATATTTACGCCACCTTTTTCAAATACATTGCCGTTTTGAATCACACGGGTTCTACCACCACCGCCTTCAGGACGTTCCCAAAGATCTTGCTGAAACGTGGCTTTGCCATCAATAGCTTCCAGTTTAGAAGTGATGGTGTCTTGGAGTTGTTGTATGTATTCGTAAAATTTATTTTTCATAATGACTTTCTAATTGAAGGGCTTCAATGGTTTTTACTGAAGCTGCTGTTACCGATAGCGGTAATACCAAAATAACTCCGATAAACGGAATTAATAAAAACAATATAAATATGATACCGTTACCAATAGCCAATCCGCGATTTCGTTTTACAAAGTTAAGGCTTTCGTTGTATTTATAGTGGCGTTCTAAGGTATAATCCATGTTACCAAAGCCAGCGTAATAGGCCTGAATAAAGAAAATAAGTATGGTGAACAGGATGCCTATTACAGGAATAAAACTTAAGATTAACAACGGAATGGTGATGAGCACTTCCATAAACAGATTTCTAACGTTAATACGAATGGCGCGCCATAACTGTTCGGTAAAAGAGGTAATTCTATAGGTTTTATCGGAACCAAGAAGATGCGTTTCAATTTTCTCGGAAACCGGACTCATAAACGGTGCCGATAAGGCCATAATAATATGTTTGTAAAGAATTAACCCAAGAATAATAATGATGAGTCCACCAATAATATTTACTATAGTTGTAAACGTTTCTTTACCCCATTCCCAACTCCATAGTTTTGAAATAAAAGCACCAATGTTGTCTGAAAGTCCGTAGGCTGAAATACCAATCACAATGGCAGTTATGAAACTAATAAGCATGGGAATGGCAAAGTATTTCCAGAGTTTTAGTTTAGAGATTAAACCAAACGCTCCGAAATAGGCTTTAATTCCAGAAACTATATTTTTTATCATGGCTGTTGTTTTGCGTTAGCGATAGAGGCTTTGTTGAAGCTCTCCCGGTTATATTTAACCGGGAAGCGACTGCCGAAAGCGCGACCTTTGGTAACGCCCAAATATTTATGCGCTATAGTTTTTTACAGCATCTACAAAGGCTTGTGCATTTTCTAATGGGATGTTAGGCAAAATACCGTGACCTAAGTTTACAATGTATTTGTCTTTACCAAATTCGTTAATCATTTGGTGCACCATGCGTTTAATGTCGGCAGGAGGTGATAATAATCTTGATGGATCGAAATTACCTTGAAGGGTGATGTTTCCTCCGGTTAAATAACGTGCATTTCTTGCCGAACATGTCCAGTCTATACCAAGTGCAGAAGCGTTACTTTGCGCCATTTCGTGAAGCGCAAACCAACAACCTTTACCAAAGGCAATGACAGGCGCATCGTCTTTTAAAGCGTCTATAATCTGGTTGATGTATTGCCAAGAAAACTCCTGATAATCGGTTGGAGATAACATCCCTCCCCAAGAATCAAATACCTGAACGGCATTAACACCTGCTTTTACTTTTTCTTTTAAGTAAGCAATAGTGGTATCGGTGATTTTTTGAAGTAAGGTGTGTGCCGCTACTGGGTTGGTAAAACAAAATTCTTTCGCTTTATCAAAGGTTTTACTACCTTGACCTTGTACCATGTAGCAAAGAATAGTCCATGGTGAACCTGCGAAACCAATTAATGGAATTTCATCGTTTAATAATTCTTTGGTCGCTTTAATAGCCTGATAAACGTAGTCTAAAGCTTCTTTTACATCTGGAACAATCACATTCTCGACATCTTTAGTCGTACGAATCGGGTTAGGAAGGTAGGGACCAAAATTTGGTTTCATTTGTACCTCGACATTCATAGCCTGCGGAATCACTAAAATATCACTAAATAAAATTGCAGCATCCATACCGTAACGACGAATAGGTTGTACGGTAATTTCACTTGCTAATTCTGGTGTCTGGCAACGGGTAAAGAAATCATATTTCTCACGTAATGCCATAAACTCTGGTAAATAGCGCCCTGCCTGACGCATCATCCATACTGGTGGACGGTTAACAGTTTCACCTTTTAGTGCTCTTAAAAACAGATCGTTTTTTATCATCTTAAATGTTTTTGTTTCTTAAATCGTATTCTTCTTCACCCATACAGTAATTTTCGATGTCTTTGTTGTTTCCGTAAACCACTAAAATATCGTTATCTAAAACAACTGTATCTGGGTTGGTGCGGCCAATAGTTTCTTTAACTATTGTTTTTTTGCCTATTAAATTTTTCTTTTCTCTTTCGCGAATAATGGTAATCAACGTTAAGCTATAGGTGTCTATAGAATCTAGTTCTCTTAAAGTCTTTCCGTAGAATTCTTTTTTGGCTCTAACTTCTGAAATGGTAAAGTTGTTATCTAACTGATAGTTTTCCAGTGTAGACTTAAAGTTGATTTGTTTTGTTAATCGATCTGCCGAATCCTGCTCTGGGTGAATGATACTGTGAATACCCATCGCCTCCAATACCGTATCGTGAATAGGTGATAAGGCACGACTGATGATTTTTACCGTACTCAATTTTTTAATGATAGCCGTGGTGATAATCGCGGCGCCTTCATTTTCACCAATAGCAACCACCACTTTGTCGGCGTCGTTTAAAGGTACGGCATCGTAGGCCAGCTCGTTGGTAGAGTCCATACAAATGGCATGAGAAATCTTGTCTTTCACCAAGTTAATCTTATCCATTTGTTTGTCTATGGCAATAACTTCATTTCCTGTTTCGGTAAGGCTTAGTGCTAAGGCTGTACCGAAATTCCCAAGTCCAAAAACTATTATTTTCATGAGTTATTTATTTTATTAGAAACGGTTTCTAGTTGATTAAAATATTTTCTTTTGGATACTCATAGAATTGATGATTTAACTGTCTCAGTAAACCAATCATTAAGTTGAGCATACCTATTCTCCCTACAAACATCACAATAATGATGACGTATTTACTTGGGTCTGAAAGTGTAGGTGTAAAATTCAAACTCAATCCAACGGTACTATATGCTGAAAAACACTCGAATGCTACGGTAAGCAATGGCGTGTCTTTTGGTTCAAAAATGAGTAAAGCCATGATGGCAATACCAATAACAATTAACGAAATACATAAAATGGCAAACGCTCTTAATGTCGATTCTGCCGAAAGGCGTCTTCCAAAAAGCTCTATCCTACTTTTTCCTCTGGCTATAGCAATAATATTAAGCGTTGCAATTGCAAAGGTACTGGTTTTTATACCACCACCGGTAGATGCTGGTGAGGCTCCAATCCACATTAAAAAAATAACCAATAGTAATGATGGTACGGCCATTGATGAATAGTCCACCACATTAAACCCTGCGGTTCTTGGCGTAACCGACCCAAAGGCGACATTGGTAAATTTACCAAACGTTGAGGTATGGTCTAATAGCGTATTGTTGTATTCTGAAATAAACAGAAATCCAGCGCCACCAAAAAGTAAAATAAAAGTGGTGTAAATTACAATTTTTGTATTCAGAGTTATGACCGGAATACGCTTATGGATACGTTTTTTGCTGAATAATTCCAGGACATAGGTTTTAATGTATTGTACAAAGTTGAACACAATATTGTGACCTAGACCACCAAATACAACCAGTATCATGATTATCCACTGAAAACCATAGTTGAAACGAATACTTTGGTCGAATAATCCTGCTGAAAATATCGAGAATCCGGCATTACAAAATGCAGAAATAGAGTGGAATACCGAAAAGAAAAACTTGTTACTTATAGTACTAACATCAAGTATAGAATAATAAATAAAGAAAGCTCCAATAATTTCTAAAGACAATGTAAAGATTACTACATGAAGGGCGGCTTTAAAAACGTCCTGTAAACCTTCCTGTGCTATAAAATCTCGTGTGTTTAGTCCTTCTTTAAACGAGGAACTCCCTCTAAAGAAAAAGGCGAAAAACGAGGTGAACGTTAAAATTCCAATACCTCCTAGTTGTATTAATACTAAAATAATCGTTTGCCCAACCAGCGTAAAATCCAGACTGGTATCAACTACGGCTAATCCGGTAACGCAAACGGCGCTGGTTGCTGTAAATAGGGCATTGGTAAAAGTAATGCCGTGGGGTGTTGCACTGGGCATAATTAATAAAAATGCACCCGATAACGCCAAAATTATAAAACTCCCGACAAACACTATGGCGGGATTAAAATACACATCGTAAATGTGACGTACTAAAATGAGTAATCTTAAAAAGAAATAGGCGATAAGACCACCTTCTAATACCGGTTTTATTTTTTGCAGGATGTAATGGTAGTTATAGTCGATATAGACTATCGTCATAATAAGGGACGTCAATAGTAGAGATCCCATAATAACAATGTTTACCAGAGCAACTTTCTTACTTTTCTTGTATTTATATACAAAGAATTTGGCAGCATTAAAGGCAAGTAAAAAGCCTGAAAGAATAAGTAAGCCTAAAACATGAGGCGTATTAAAGTTGTCAGCAAAGTCGTAACCAAAATCAAAAACAATAAAGAGCAATACTATGATATCAAAAAAGCGATATACGTTATTTAGTAAAGATTCTCTTTTCATTGTTATAATTTAGTTTTCTCTATGCTTATAAAATAACACTGATTTTAAGCAGGTTAAAAAACGTGGAATTCTATAACAAAAATAGAATTTTTATATATAATGCTCGTTAACTAATTCTATAACGCTTTCTACCGTAGGTACTTTAGCAACTCTAACGTCGCTAAAATGCTTTTTAGCTTCCTTAGCTGTACTATCTCCAATACAAAAGGCAATCACTTCTGAATTGTTTTTCTCAACAAAACTTTGCACCGTTGAAGGGCTGTAAAACATAACGCTTTCTACGGAGTCATTCACACGAATACCATCGTATTTGGTCTGGTAAGCCTCAACTTCAGTCACGTTAATGTTATTGTCGGTTAAAATAGTCGGAAGGTCATCCAGTCTTAAATTACTGCAGAAATAAGTAATTGCATTGCCTTCTATATTTTCAACTAAATAATGAGCCAGTTTTTTAGCACTATTTTCAAAATGGGTGACTTTACCAATCTTGTTTTCTACCATACGTTTGGTTCGGCGACCCACGCAATAGATGTTTTTAAACTGAAGCTCTAAAGGAGAAAAACTAGTTAGTAAACTTTCTACAGCATTTTTACTGGTAATGATAACGTTTTCAATTTCGTTTTTTACAAAACGCGGATGAATACGGTTTAAACTTATTTTTATAAAATCGCTATGTTCAACGATGGCCTTGTCATGAAATAATACACGTTGATCTTCGGTAAACGCTTTTGTAGAATACACATTCGTGTTTTTATGGCCGTTTTTAATGTTATCCATTAAACGTTTTCCACCACGTGCAATAACGAAATCGGCACAGTATTTAGCCATATCGTGGTGTTCACCTACCTTTTTAACGCGAGTTACATCTATACGTTTGGTTCCGTCGAAACTTAAAAGCACACCTTTAAAGTGTATTTCATCATTTTTTATGGTGGCTAGTGCGCCAATTGGTGCAGTGCAACCCCCTTCGAGCTTGTTTAAAAACTCACGCTCGATAGAAGTACAGATTTCAGTTTCTCTGTGATTAAGTTGTGAACAGGCTGTAAGTGAATAATCATCCTCGCCTAAAGCAGTAATCATAATGGCGCCTTGAGCTGGCGCAGGAATCATCCAGTCTAAGTTGATGGCTTCTTCCGGACGAATGCCAATACGTCCAATACCGGCAGCAGCGAAAATAGCACCATTCCAGTGTTCGTTATCGGCTAATTTTTGTAAACGTGAGTTTACATTACCGCGTAAATCTACAATGGTATGTGTTGGGAAACGGTTTAGCCACTGTGCTCTACGACGTAAACTTCCTGTTGCAATAACAGCTTCTCTAGCGCCTAAAAATTCTTCATTGTGTTTAAAAACCAAAGTGTCGTTTACATTACCACGTTTTAAAACCGCAGCTTGTACAATGCCATTAGGTAAAACCGTAGGAACATCTTTTAACGAGTGTACAGCAATATCGATATCATGATTAAGCATGGCAATATCAAGTGTACGGGTAAAAATTCCTGTGATTCCTAATTCGTAAAGGGGTTTATCTAATACTATATCGCCTGTAGATTTTACAGGAACTAACACGGTATTATACCCTAAATCTTCAAGTTGACTTTGTACTATTTTGGCTTGCCACAGCGCTAATTCGCTATCGCGTGTACCAATTCTTATTATTTTAGACATGTGTTTTGGTTTCTAACTGAAACACTTTTTTAATGAGTTCCAGACTCTCATCTGTAGATACAGCATCATCTTTTAAATGATGTGCAAAATGATTTGTTATTTTTTGAATAAGGTTGTTACTGATTAATTCGGCTTGCGCTTCATTAAAATCAGTGGTTTTTTTGCGTTGCGTTTCTAATTCGGTTGACGCAAAATCCATTAATTTATGTTTTAATGCTTTAATAGTTGGGGCAAACTTTCGTGTTTCCAGCCAACCGTTAAATTCTGCTTTTACTTCTTCGATAATAGCTTCAGCTAAAGGAATATGTTTTTTGCGTTCCTCAAGTGTTTGATCTGTTATTTTCGATAAATCATCTAAATGTACCAAAGTCACATTGTCTAAGGTTTCAACATTAGAATCAACGTTTTTAGGAATCGATAAATCTAAAATTAGTAATGGCTTTTTAGATTGAATCAAGTGTTTGTCAACCGTTGGGCGTTGTGCGCCGGTAGCCACTATTAAAATATCAGATTTGTTGATTTCTTCCTGAAGGTTGGCATAATCTTTAACTACTAAATTGAACTTACCAGCAATTTGTTCTGCTTTGGTCTTGGTTCTGTTAATTAAAGTAATATGCTCGTTCTTGGTGTGCTTTACTAAGTTTTCACAGGTGTTTCTTCCTATTTTACCCGTTCCAAAAAGTAAAATATTTTTACTTGAAATATCTTCAACGGTGTTAAAGATATATTGAACAGAAGCAAAGGATACCGATGTCGCTCCCGAAGAAATTTCTGTCTCTGTTTTAATGCGTTTACTTGCTTGAATTACGGCGTTTAGCAAGCGTTCGGTAAAATGATTTAATAACTTGTGTTTTTTAGAAACACGTGCACTGGCTTTTAACTGACTAATAATTTCGAAGTCACCTAAAATCTGACTGTCAAGACCAGACCCTACTTTAAACATATGGGCAATGGCTTCGTTGTTTTTGTAGATGTAAGCAACCTTTTGAAATTCGTCAACAGTACCTTTGGTGTTGTCGCAAAGCAGTTGGATAAGCTGGTAAGGATGTTGTGCAAAACCGTAAATTTCGGTTCTGTTACAGGTGGAGGTAACAAGCAAACTTTCAACGCCATTTTCTTTCGCTTGATTAATTAGCGCTTGTTTGGCGTCTTCATCTAAACTGAAGTGTCCTCGTATTTCGGCGTCAGCTTTTTTGTAGCTTAACCCTATGGCATAGAAGGAGTTAGTCTTAGATATATTGTATTGGTGCATGCTTGGTTTGAAATTTCATGACAAATGTATGTCGATAGAAATAAAAAAAATAACGCTGAAAGAACTTTTAATAACGTTTGTGGTTATTTATGTCCAATTTTAGTTATAAATTAGCTTTTGTCATATTTTTATAGGGAAATAGGCAGGTTTATAGTTTTTTGTTTAGAACTAATCTAAATAATTTAGATATGATGAATAATAAAATAGATTTTAAAAATAACGCTATAAGTGCTTTTGATGAAACTGAAATAGATGATGGTTTTTTAGTGTTTACGTTTAAAAACGATACCAGTAGTGAACAGTGTATTGTGAAAGATATTAACTGCGATTATATACAATTTCACTTTTGTGTGAAGGGATCCAGTAAATTTCTTTTTAATGAAGGTCGCTACACTTTGAATATTCATGAAGAAAACTCGTTGTTGCTTTATAATCCCCAGCGCGATTTGCCCATTAATCTTGAGGTAAGCGCAAATTCATGGATTGTTTCAGTTCTAATTTCCATTAAAAAATTCCACGGCTTGTTTTCTCAGGAAGCCGGTTATATTTCCTTTTTAAATTCTGAAAACAAAGACAAAAAGTATTATAAAGATGGTATTATTTCGCCGTCCATGGCTATTGTTTTAAATCAGTTAATCAACTTCAATTTAAATTCGTCTATTAAAAATCTTTATTTTAAAGGTAAAGCTTATGAGTTGTTGAGTTTGTATTTCAACAGAAGTGAAGATGCCAATGTTGAGCAATGTCCGTTTTTAGTTGATGAAACCAATGTTATTAAAATTCGAAAGGCAAAGGATATTATTATAGCGAATATGGCCGAGCCACCAAGTTTACAGGAATTAGCCGATGAAATAGGCTTAAGTCTTAAAAAATTGAAGGAAGGATTTAAACAGATTTATGGTGACACAGTGTATAGTTTTCTATTCGATTATAAAATGGAAGTCTCTCGAAAGCTATTGGAATCTGGTGAAAATAATGTCAATGAAGTCGGTTTGAAAGTGGGGTATAGCACAGCAAGTCACTTTATTGCAGCATTTAAAAAGAAGTATGGTACAACGCCTAAGAAATATCTTCAATCTATAAGCTAAGTTATGCGAATAATTTTTCTATTGATTTCCTTGGTGCTACTCACTGGTTTTGCTTTGCCGCCTAAAGATAGTGAGGTGTTAGTATTTACCAAAACAGCGGGTTATAGGCATAAATCTATTACGGTTGGTGTTGAAACATTAAAAGAATTGGGAGCGGAAAATGGCTTTAATATCACTCATACTGAAAATGCCGAATTATTCAATTACAAAACATTAAAACGGTTTGATTTAGTAATTTTTTTAAACACTACAGGTGACGTTTTAGACTCTGAACAGGAACAAGCATTTGAAAAGTACATAAATAAAGGTGGTAGCTTTATGGGGGTTCATGCCGCTACCGATACCGAATTCGAATGGCCTTGGTTTAATAAACTGGTTGGTGCTTACTTTCTGGATCATCCAGATAAGTCTACGGCAATTATTAAACGAATTATTAGATCGCACCCTTCTACTGCACATTTACCAAACCAATGGAAGCATTACGATGAATGGTATAATTTTAAATCCATTAATAAAAGTACAAATGTCTTACTTATGTTGGATGAGACTTCTTACCAAGGAGGGAAAAACGGTGCATTTCATCCCATCGCGTGGTATCATGAGTTTGATGGTGGACGTTCTTTTTATACAGGATTAGGGCATACAATTGAGTCTTATAACGATCAAAAATTTAGAAAACATTTACTTGGAGGAATTTTTTATTGCTTAAACCGATGATTTTTAGTAGATTAGAAAAACCTAAATCCTTGTTTATGAAATGTTTAACCCCAGAAATTGAAGCGCTTTCAAAAAGTGTTAATTCAAAAGCATTAGCAAGACCCTCAACCTCCTGTGGTATTTTTCAGGATTGTGATTACAACGAAGAACGACCAAAACCTTATTTTCAGAAAAAAATTGAAGAAAACGACGTATAGTTTATTTTACCGAGAATTAATCTCTTTTCTTATCAATTTGGTTTAATTCTTAATAAGAAAATACTATACCAACATAGTACTACGATTATAATTTCTATTGTATTTTTGCAATAGGAGATGAGCCTTGGTCACCCATTTTTTAAAGTAAAATGTTTACAGGCGAATTCCATCTGACGAAAAAATAGAAATTTAGCATTAACAGATGAAAAAAGGTATTCTACTCGTTAATTTAGGGTCGCCAGACAGCCCGTCACCAAAAGATGTCAAGAAATATTTAGGAGAGTTTTTAATGGATGAGCGCGTTATCGATATTCCGCTCGTAGCTAGAACAGCTCTGGTAAAAGGTATTATTTTAAAAACACGACCTAAGGCTTCAGCAGCTGCTTATCAGAAAATTTGGTGGGAAGAAGGGTCTCCTTTAATTGTTATTTCAGAACGTGTTAAGAAGAAAGTGCAAGACTTAGTTGATGTACCAGTAGCTTTAGCTATGCGTTATGGAAGTATGACGATTAAAAAAGGGCTACAAGAATTGGTAGATCAAGGGGTGGAAGAAGTGTTGTTATTTCCTTTATATCCTCAGTTTGCGATGGCAACAACCGAAACAATTACGGTTTTAGCTGAAGAATTACGTCAGAAAGATTTTCCGAATTTAAAGATTGAATCGGTACCAGCTTTCTACAACAAACCTGATTATATAGAAGTGCTTTCAGAAAGTATTAAGAAGCATTTAGAAGGTAAAAACTACGAACATTTACTGTTTTCATATCATGGGGTTCCAGAGCGTCATATCCGTAAAAGCGACGTGACAAAATCGCATTGTAAAATAGATGGTAGCTGCTGTAAAACGCCAAGCAAAGCACACGAATTTTGTTATCGTCATCAATGTTTGGAAGTTACGCGTTTAGTGGCCGAAAAACTTCAGCTTAAAGAAGATTCATATTCTACATCGTTTCAATCGCGTTTAGGGTTTGATCCATGGTTACTGCCATATACAGACAGAACTATTGAGCGTTTAGGTAAAAGTGGAGTAAAAAATATGGCCATTGTAACGCCTGCCTTTGTGAGTGATTGTTTAGAGACTTTAGAGGAGATTGCTATGGAAGGTCAGGAAATTTTTCATGAAATGGGAGGTAAAAATTATACTACGGTACCATGTTTAAATGACGACAAGGAATGGGTTGAGTTACTGGCAAAATGGATTAATAACTGGGCGATTCCTAATGTAAAAGCTTAATGGCAAAAGTATCGGCAAAAGATTTAGGCGAGCAACCTATAAGTAAATTATTGGTGAAACAGGCCGTACCTGCATCGATTGGTATTTTGGTGATGTCGCTTAATATTTTAGTCGATACCATTTTTGTAGGCCATTGGATTGGATCTATTGCCATTGCAGCGATCAATATTGTATTACCGGTGTCATTTTTTATTGCGGCATTAGGTATGAGTATTGGGGTTGGTGGTTCGTCTATTATATCAAGAGCTTTAGGTGCTTCTAATTATGAAAAGGCGCTAAAAACTTTCGGAAATCAAATTACCTTGGCATTACTTTTTACTGTGTCGATGGTGGTTTTAGGTTTGGCTTATGCCGATAATATTATCATGTCATTTGGAGGGAAAGGTGCTATTTTCGATCCAGCCAAAATTTATTATCAAATTGTGCTTTATGGTGTGCCGTTTCTGGCATTGTGTATGTTGGGAAACACGGTAATCCGTGCAGAAGGCAAGCCAAAGTTTGCCATGTACGCCATGATGATTCCATCGGTAAGTAATTTGATTTTAGATTATATTTTAATTAATCTTCTCGATTTTGGAATGTATGGTGCGGCATGGGCAACCACCATTTCATATGTTATCTGTTTCATCTTTATTCTTTGGTTTTTCTTGTCTAAGCATTCTGAATTGAAACTTAATTTCATTCATTTTGGACTGAATTTATCTATTGTAAAGGAGATTGGTTCATTAGGTTTTGTAACCTTAGCAAGGCAAGCTGTTGTAAGTATTACATATTTGTTTATGAATAATATTCTCTTCGATTTAGGAGGAGAGACATCGGTAACAGCATATGCTATTGTAGGAAGGATGCTTATGTTTGCTTTGTTTCCGGTATTTGGAATTACCCAAGGATTTTTGCCAATTGCTGGTTTTAATTACGGTGCCAGAAACTACGATCGCGTTAGAGAAAGTATCAATACAGCCATTAAATATGCTGCAGTTTTGGCGACTTTAGTTTTTATTTTATTGATGATGTTCCCCGAAGCTATTACCAAAATGTTTACCACCGATGTAGAGGTGATTAAGCAAACCCCAAGTGATATGCGCTGGGTATTTGCAGTTACACCAATTATAGCGCTTCAACTAATTGGAGCTGCGTATTTTCAGGCAATAGGTAAGGCAACACCAGCCTTATTATTAACCTTATCCAGACAAGGGTTTTTCTTTATTCCATTAATTTTAATTTTACCAAAATTTTATGGAGAATTAGGGGTTTGGATGTCTTTCCCGATTTCTGATGTGCTATCAACTTTGGTTACTGGGTATTTTTTAAACCGTGAAATTCGAAGAGAGTTAATTGCTAAAACTGTATAATAAGCGTTATGGAATATTACTACTATATAAAATCGTTACACCTTATTTTTGTGATTACCTGGTTTGCCGGGTTGTTTTATATTCCTCGGTTGTTTGTGTATCAAATTGAAGCTTCAGAAAAACCTTCGCCGGAAAAAGAGATTTTAGGAAAACAACTGGCCTTAATGGCAAAGCGATTGTGGAATATTATTACCTGGCCTTCGGCTATTTTAGCTGTGATATTCGCTATTTGGTTACTACTCCTTCGACCGGACTTTTTACAGGAACCATGGATGCGCGTCAAGCTGGGTTTTGTGGTGTTGCTAATCATTTATCATTTAAAAACACATCAGTATTATAAGCAATTGCAAAACGGAATAGTGACAAAAACCTCTAACTTCATGAGGTTATGGAACGAAGGTGCCACCTTTATCTTGTTTGCTGTAGTATTTTTGGTGGTCTTACAAAGTGCCTTAAACTGGATTTTTGGAGTCGTTGGAATTATAGTTTTAGGTATTCTCATTACCTTAGGATTTAAAATCTACAAGAATATTCGCGATAAAAATCCGGAGGCATAAGAGCCTGCTTCAGGCTAGCGAAATATTGGCTCAATTATTGCTATATTTAGTCAATTAAAACTTCAAATGAAATTAAAGAAGCTGTCTTTACGAACTCGTATTTTCTTAGCCATGATTATGTTGGTATTTTTGGCGTCGGTGCTTATATCGGCTGTAGCAATATATCAATATAAAGAGCAGAGTGAGGATTATCACAATGAAAATTTAGAGAATAAAGAACGAAATATCCAAACGCATTTAAAGCGTGTTTTAAATGGTCGGCAAAATACCTGGGAGGTAAAAACAGAAAATATTCCTATTATTTTTAAAGAAGAGATTTTTAATATTGCTGATATTCATAAACTTCAAATTAACCTTTATGATCTTGATGGTGGTTTATTAATATCTTCTCGTGCCGGAATACAAAGGCAGGAAGCAGAGAGTTGCTTAAAGGCTGAAATTTTAAACGCCATATCCAATACTGCAGAGCACATGTACATGGATGTGCATAAGGAAAATGGGGAGATTTTTCAGTCTTCTTATACCTATTTGCTCGATCAACAATCTAAGGCTATTGCTATTTTAAATTTACCTTATTTAACAAAAGATGACTTTTTAACTAATGAGATTTTAGAGTTTCTACAACGCATCGCTTATGCCTTTATGTTTGTATTGTTGTTAGCCATTGGTATTGCTTTCCTTTTATCAAAATACATTACAAAATCGTTACAAACCATTAGTGAAAAAATTAATGCCACGCGATTAGAGCGAAGAAATGAAAGAATTGATATAGATGATACCAGTGAGGAGATTTCAACATTGGTAACTTCCTATAATAGTATGGTGGATGAGTTGGAAGAAAGTGCTATTCAGTTGGCCAGAAGTGAACGCGAACAGGCTTGGCGAGAAATGGCAAAACAAGTAGCGCATGAAATTAAAAATCCGTTAACCCCAATGCGTTTAACGGTTCAGAATTTCCAACGAAAGTTTAATCCAGAGGATGAAAAAATTAATGAAAAACTCGATGAATACAGTAAAACACTGATTCAGCAAATAGATACGATGAGTGCTATTGCGTCGGCTTTTTCAAACTTTGCGAAAATGCCGGCACAGCAAAATGAGACTTTAAATGTGGTTAAAATTGTAAAACTAGCACTTGATATTTTTACTGAAGACTATATTCAGTTTTATGCCGAAGACGAAGAAATTATCGCTAAATTTGATAGAACTCAATTGATTCGGGTGATTACCAATTTAGTGAAAAATGGTATCCAGGCGATTCCTGAAGACCGCGAACCTAAAATTGAAATTGAAGTCTCTGCGACCGATACAAATGTAATTATGACGGTTTCCGATAATGGTTCCGGGATTTCAGAAGAGAATTTAGATAAGGTATTCGAACCAAAGTTTACAACAAAGAGCAGTGGTATGGGACTAGGATTGGCGATGGTTAAAAATATTGTGGAAACTTATAAGGGAACAATAACCGTAACATCAGAAAAACAACTAGGAACGACTTTCAAAGTGATTTTCCCTAAAGAATAGATCGCTTAGTTTTAAAATATAATAACATTATGAAATTCAATAATATTCTTTTAGAAGCAGATAATAGCATTGCAACCATCATTATTAATCGTCCTAAAAAACTCAATGCACTTAATAAGGAGACCATTGAAGAGTTACATAAAGCTATAAAAGCTGCAGAGGTAGATAAGGCTATAAAGGTACTTATCATTACCGGTAGTGGAGATAAGGCCTTTGTTGCAGGGGCCGATATTAGTGAATTCGCGGATTTTTCGGTGGAAGAAGGCACACAGTTGGCTGCTAATGGACAAACCATTTTATTTGATTTTATTGAAAACTTATCGAAGCCTGTTATTGCAGCTGTTAATGGTTTTGCTTTAGGAGGCGGACTTGAATTGGCGATGGCCTGTCATTTTAGACTCGCTAGCGATAATGCTAAAATGGGACTTCCAGAAGTGTCTCTTGGTGTAATTCCTGGCTATGGTGGTACACAGCGTTTGCCTCAGTTAATAGGGAAAGGACGTGCTATGGAAATGATTATGACTGCAGGTATGATTGATGCTAATAAAGCGTTGAGTTATGGTTTGGTTAATTATGTAACTACGCAAGAGGAACTACTTCCGCTTTGTGAAAAAATAGCTCATAAAATCTGTAATAATTCTCCGGTTGCCATTAGTTCTGCTATTGATGCTGTAAATGCTAATTTTAAATCAGGGGTTAATGGTTACGATGTTGAAGTAGAAGGGTTTGGTAAATGTTTTGGAACAGCCGATTTTACAGAAGGAACTACTGCCTTTTTAGAAAAGCGTAAAGCCAATTTTACCGGAGAGTAAACTTCTATATTTTAAAAACGGCAAGATACCCGAGTTACATACCCTGTATGATATTTATAAAGAAGGGCTTTAAAATTATTTTTAATAAAAAAAGGTGAGCTATTTAGCTCACCTTTTTAGTTGTTTTAAATGTTTTCTTGTAGTGTTTTAATTTGAGATTTCTTCAGTAAAAACTTTACCTTCAGTTTTGTAAACAATTTTATAGTCACCTTTGTTTAACCCTGAAAGTCTGAATATTCTACTAACATTTTCGGTGTTTGTAATAGTTTCAGAATGCATTAATTCTGGAACTGGTGCACCATCTTCACTTGTAAAATATACATTGATTTCTAAAGGAGCTTTGTTTAAAGACAATCTAGAAATATAAACCATCTCGCCTTTTACTCTAGTAACCGGTTTAAACATAGTGCTTTCCATTTCTTTTTGAAAGTCTACTGTGTTGTCGTTTACAGTAAATGGGATAGTAGTAATTTCTACATCTTTATCTAATTCAAAAAAGTAACTACCATCAGGAAGCGAAGTTAAATCGAATCCTTTCGTGTACGTTCCGGTTTTCTGAATTAGCTCTTTATATAAAATCATTCCGTTATCATCTTTAATAGACAATAGGTTGCCTGCTTTAACATCACTTAACGTTACAGAAGTCTTCTTAGCATCATCTTTAATTGTAAATAATGCTGCGTCGTTCGCGAAACTTAACAAGGTAGCAAACATTGTTACCATTAAGAATCTTTTTCTTGTGTTGTTTAATACGTTTTTCATGATTTGGTGTTTTTAACGTTTCACAGTGTAAAGATACTTCGGGAATTCTGTTGGTAAAACACTGAAATTGATGAATTTATATACTAAATTATCCGTTATTTTATCGTGAAATTTAGGTTAAGTCAATTTGGTTTATAATGTAGTTAATTGAGTATATAACTACATTAAAAACAAGAATTTACATAAAATATTCTCACTTTTTAGTGTTGTAGCAACAGTTTGTTTTAAGTATATGGTGAGAATAGAACATCCAAAGATCTTAATGTGAGTTTTTATTTAAAGGATGAAACTCCTATCTGGAATTTCATTTTAATCTGAATATTTTATTGTAGAAATTTAAATATAGTACAAAAAAAAAAGTGAGCCACCACAGCTCACTTTACCAACTAAACTAAATAAGACATTAAACTAATTATTAATGAATTTCGTGTATTCCTTGTTATCAGAGACAAAAACTAATTTATAGTTACCTTTCTCTAATTTGTATGCTTTTTCAATAGATTGAACACCTTTAATTCTTTCTGTATGAACTAATTCGTATTCGCTATTGTTGTTTGTGTAAATGTGAATGGTTAAAGCTTCTTGCTTTGGAGCTAATTTTGTAATATAAACAATACCATTGTCTTGTCTTACATAAGGCTTGTAGCTTGTGCTTTCTTTTTCTTTGTTAAAGTAAACTTCTTCAAAATTTACAGTGAAAGGAATCGTTTTTACCTCTAAGTTTTTATCGATTTCGAAAATATACTCGCCGTTAGGTAAAGCCGATAAATCGAATCCTTTTTTATACGTTCCGGTTTCTTTAATTTGTTCTTTGTAAAGAACAACACCGTAGTTATCTTTAATAGATAAAATATCACCAGCTTTTACATGGTTTAATGTAATGGCTGTTTTAGAAATTGCGTCTGCATTTGTTGAAATGGTAAT
Source organism: Aestuariibaculum marinum (assembly GCF_014596975.1). Lineage (GTDB taxonomy): Bacteria > Bacteroidota > Bacteroidia > Flavobacteriales > Flavobacteriaceae > Aestuariibaculum > Aestuariibaculum marinum. The sequence goes on from NZ_JACVXD010000002.1 coordinate 322,688, forward strand.
ATCACTAGCGTTACTTAATAAAGATGTAGAAACAGCTAATAATAAAATACTTTTCTTTAATACGTTAATTGTCTTTTTCATAATAATGTGTTTTTCAACGTTCAACAAGGCAAAGATATGACGGATATCAGGTTAAGAAAACATCGTATTTGACGTATTTGTGTGCTATTTTATCAATTAATCCTATGTTAAATTAATGTAAAGGTAAAATAGCATATGTTGAGGTTAAATATTTATATAATCGTGATTTTGCTGTGTTATTTTAACCTGGTAAATCTTATAGAATTTAGATTGTTTCGGACTACAGGTTAAAATACTATATGGAAGTAAGGTTGGATGATGTAATTATAGTGCTCTGTAAAGTTTAGAAGAATAGGTTCTATTTAAAGAGTGATATAGGTTATTTATAATAACCTGTGTCTGGAATAGAAGAATAATGCTTGCCAATTAATTAAATATGGAATAAGTGGTTAGATCTTAAAATTAAATTAGGGCAAAAAAAAGTGAGCCACCACAGCTCACTTTACCAACTAAACTAAATAAGACATTAAACTAATTATTAATGAATTTTGTATATTCTTTATCGTTAGAGATGAAGACTAACTTATAGTTACCACCTTTCTCTAATCTGTAAACACGTTCTATAGATTGTATTCCTTTTATTTTTTCAGAGTGGATTAATTCGTACTCACTATTATGATCTGCATAAATGTTAATTTTTAACGTTTCGTGCTGAGGAGCAAGTTTAGAAATAAATAACATGCCATTGTCTTGCTTTAAGAAAGGTTTGTATGTTATTGTTTCTTGGTTTTTGTTAAAAGTTACATTTTCAAAGTTTACTGTAAAAGGAACGGTTTTAATTTCTAATGCTTTTTCTACTTCAAAAAAGTAGTTACCGTTTGGTAAAGCAGATAAATCGAATCCTTTTTTATACGTTCCTGCTTTTTTAATAGATTCACTATATAAGGTAGCTCCATTAACATCTTTTATAGATAACAAATCTCCAGCCTCTACATTATTAAGAGTAAATGCTGTATTTGTAATTTCATCATTGATTGTAGACACAGAAACTTCGATAGCGCTACTAATTAATGAAGTAGATAATGCTAATGCTAAAAGACTATTCTTTAAAATTTTTACTGCGTTTTTCATAATGTGTTGTTTTAAATTGTTCAACGGTACAAAGATAGGGTAGAGTAAGAGGTTGAAAAACAACATTTTTGACGAATATATATGCTATTTTATCAATAAGTATGCTTTTTTGTTATTTATATGAAAAATTAGTGTAAATTAGGGTTAATTAAGCATATAATGTTTGTTTAGCTGTGTGAAATTAACATGAGATTTTAGTTTATAGGATTATTGAAGTTAAAATAGTGCAAAAAAAAGTGAGCCACCACAGCTCACTTTACCAACTAAACTAAATAAGACATTAAACTAATTATTAATGAATATTGTAAACTCTTGTATCGAGTTATTTGTATATCGAAATTTCTTTTTTTAGAAATTCTTAATGTCAAAATTTAAATGTTCTTAAAAAATATCGCTTTAATTACGAATGGTTTTAAGAGCGCGTTGTTATCATAAATCAACAATACAAATATACCACAGGTTAAGTGTTAAGAAAACAACTAATTTATCGTATTTATATGCTATATTAACTGTTAACTAAATGTTAAATCAATGTGAAGTTAAAATAACACATAATTGAGATAATAAAAAATATGTTTGCACTGTTATATGTTGTAAATTTGCTTTAAACCCAATTTGTTATGATTAATAAAAAGCCAACATTCAGAAAGCTTACTCCAAGTTTTGGTAGTTCGATATTAGTTAAGCAACATGTCGATAATGTAGATAAGAGCTTTGCCTACTGGCATTTTCATCCAGAATTAGAACTTATTTATATAAATAAGGGGCAAGGAAAGACACATATAGGAAACCATTTATCATATTTTAATAATAGTCAGTTAATATTAATCGGATCTAATTTACCCCATAACGGGTTTACAGATAGGTTAACCGCTAACGGAACAGAAACTACAATACAGTTTAAGTCTAACTTTTTAGGAAACGATTTTCTTGAAGTGCCCGAAATGGCGAATATTGTATCGCTTTTTGAACGTGCTAAAAAAGGAATTCGTTTTAAAGTAGAAACCAAACAGAAAATTGGTCCTAAAATAGAGAAGCTAACAAAGTATCAAGGTCTTAAACGTGTATTTAAATTTTTAGAGATTTTAGATTACCTGGCAACTACTGATGATTATACCATATTAAACGCCGATGGTTTTTCGTTCGAGACCGAGGCTCAGGATAGTTCTAAGGTAGATGTGATTTATAAATATGTGAATAAAAACTTCCAGAGACATATTAGCTTAGATGAAATTGCCGAAGAAGTAAGCATGACTGTACCTGCCTTTTGTAGGTACTTTAAAAAAGCTACGGGAAAAACATTTACGCAATTAGTAAATGAGTATCGTGTAGTACATGCAACCAAATTGCTTAACGAAAGCCAGATGAGTATCGCAGATATTTGTTTTGAATGCGGATTTAATAATTTTTCGCATTTCAATAAGCAGTTTAACGAGATTGTGGGGAAAAGTGCCTCGAATTACCGTAAGGAAATTAAAATGATGATAGGGTAACCTATTATTTTAGGCCGTTCCACTCGTTATAAAATTGATTTAGAAACTGAGTCATATATATATGACGCTCGGTAGCTACTTTTTGCGCTGTTTTGGTATGCATTCTATCCTTAAGTAATAGTAATTTTTCGTAAAAATGATTGATGGTAGGAGCTGTGGAAGCTTTGTATTCCTCTTTGCTCATATTTAAATTAGGCTTTATTTCAGGATCGTAAAGTGCACGGTTTTTAAATCCGCCATAATTAAAGCAACGTGCAATGCCAATAGCACCAATAGCATCTAATCGGTCAGCATCCTGTACCACATCCAGTTCGCGAGATTTAAAATTTTGGGCCTCATTACCACCTTTAAAGGAGATGTTTTCAATGATTTGAACCACATGTTCAATAATAGTAGAGTCTACATTGTGCTTAAACAGAAATTCACGTGCTATTTTAGGACCAATAGTTTCATCGCCATCATGAAATTTACTGTCGGCAATATCATGTAATAAAGCACCAAGCTGTACAATAAAAAGATTTACAGGTTCTTGTTTGGCTATAAGAACGGCATTGTTGTAAACGCGTAAGGTGTGAAACCAGTCGTGTCCGCCTTCGGCGTGCACTAAAGTGTCTTTTACAAAGGCTTTTGTAAGATTGATGATATTGTCGTTGTTCATAATAGCATAAAAATAAAAATTCCTTTCGGTAAAGAAAGGAATTTAAATAAACATATATGTTGTAATTATTTTACAGTTGCTGGTTCAACCCACTTAAATTGGTATGAGTTTTCAGGAACTTTCATTCTATCTGCTAATCGATACATTCTCGAAGGAAGCTTCATTAAGTAATCCCTTGCTTTTTCGGCTTCATCGGTTAGGTTGGTAATTTTATCAATTTCCCAACGATCGATTAGTTTTTGAAGAATATCTACGTAATCTGTTGAAGTATATACGCCAATACGTTGTGCTGTATTCGAGAATTCTTCGAAAGCAGTACTTATTTTATCTCCCGATTCACGTAAGAAGTGTGCCGGCATGGTAATTTTTTGTTTCATCATATAATGAAACGCCATCATCATCTGGCTTGGATCGACTTTAAATATACGATCTACAAAGTCTGAATACGCATGGTGGTGACGCATTTCATCTCCTGAAATAATCTGACACATTTTAGCCAATCGCTTATTTCCATTCTTTTTAGCGATTTTTGCCACACGATTATGTGAAATATAAGTTGCTAATTCCTGGAAACTGGTATACACAAAGTTTTTATAAGGATCGCGGTCGGTACCAATATCGAAACCATCGGCAATAAGGTATTGCGTGGTTTTTTCAATTTCCTTCATATTTACACGTCCCGAAAGGTATAAGTATTTGTTAAGCACATCGCCATGGCGGTTTTCTTCGGCTGTCCACTGTTTTACCCATTTAGACCAGCCGTTTCCACCATTATCCACTTGGTTAACACCTTCAACGTCCATAAGCCAGGACTCGTACGTTGGAAGGGCTTCTTCGGTAATCATGTCACCAACCAAAACCACCCAGAAATCGTATGGTAATTCTTTTGCTAATTCTCTTATTTCGCGTACCTCCTCAAAAAAGGCATCATCTGTAGTTTCTGAATTTGGTAAAAAATCGGTAGGTTGCCATATGCTTTCAATCGGAATTAAATATTTTTCCATTAAAGCATCAACGTCTTTTTCCAAAAACTGCATCACTTCTAATCTCACGTTCTTTAACGACATTTTTCTAGGGTTTTATTAGTGAATACTGTTTGTAATAGTAGTTTCTATACTATTTATAAGCTCTTCTTTATTTGCAAAGGTACTAACTTTTAAAGGCTTATGAATGGTAAATGTTACATGATTCCCTAATCCCATTGGATATTTACCATATTTTAACATTTTCCATGAATTGTTAATGCTTACAGGAACCACGTAAGCCGAGGGTATTTTTTTTAATAACACTTCTAAACCTTTTGTTTGAAATGGTTTAGGTTTTCCCGTTTTACTTCGAGTCCCTTCAGGGAAAATAACGGCTGCGCGTTTGTTGGCTTCAATATATTCACCAAACTTCATTAGTACAGGCAAAGATTGTCTCGGGTTTTTACGATCGATTAAGGCAGCACCACCGTGGCGTAAGTTATAAGATACACTCGGAATCCCTTTTCCTAATTCAATTTTACTAATGAATTTTGGATGGTGTTTACGCATGTACCAGGTTAGAGGATAAATATCGTGTAAACTTTGATGGTTAGCTACGAAAATAATGGGCGTATCTTTCGGAATATCATGCGCGTTAATACACGAAAAACGGGTGCCTAATACATAGCCACAAAGCATTAAACAATACTGTAACGCATCTACACTTAATTTATGCGCCTGATAACCGAACAGGTTGAAACAAATCCATTGAATCGGATGGAAAATAACCAGTGTTAAGAAAAAACACAGGTAATAAATAGCCGTTAGTGGGTATGATAATAATTTTAACATGCCGCAAAAATAAGTAAAAACTATGCTTAATAAATAGCGATGCAGTTGTTATTTTTAGGATCATGACAGTTTATAAACAAAAAAGCCACGAATACATTCGTGGCTTTTAAAACTAATATTTTGTGGTATTAGCAGTGTTCGTTGTACGCATCAACAAGGTTTTCTGCAATTAATTCTGCAGGACGACCTTCAATGTGATGACGTTCTAACATGTGTACTAATTCCCCATCTTTAAATAAAGCCATACTTGGAGAGCTTGGAGGGAATGGTACCATATGTTGTCTTGCTTGTGCAACCGCTTCTTTATCAACTCCTGCGAAAACAGTAACGATATGATCTGGTTTTTTAGCATTTTGTAAACTCATTCTAGCACCTGGGCGCGCATTGGCAGCGGCACAACCACAAACAGAATTTACTACAACTAGAGTAGTTCCTTCTTTTGCTAAGGCAGCATCTACAGCCTCAGGAGTATGTAATTCTTCAAAACCAACTTTGGTTAAATCTTCACGCATTGGTTTTACTAATTCTGCTGGATACATATTTTAATTTTTAAAAATTAACAAATTTAGACTGCAAAGATACCAATTGTGTAACAATTAGCACTTTCAATCTACTAACAAATATTATATTTACACTCATTTTTTCACAATCATTAAAACAGTGAGTGTGAACCTGCTTTAACATGTTTCTTGTTAAAATGAAAGAAACGATTGGTAGGTTTGACGTTAAACCATATTTATACTTACATGAATTTTTCAAAATGGATAGGAGCGGCCTTAGGATGGTCGTTTGGAGGCCCCATAGGAGCTATTATAGGATTGGCATTAGGAGGCATAGTTGACTCGATGGGAAATGGCTCGGAAACACATCAAGATACACAACAGCGCTACAGACAACGGCCGGTAACGCAGCCAGGTGATTTTGAAGTTAGCTTATTAATTTTAGCATCTATTGTTATTAAAGCGGATGGTAAGCAAGATCAGCGCGAGTTGGATTATGTGCGTACACATTTCGCGAATATGTACGGTAAGGAGCGTGCGAACCATGCTTTTAGGTTGTTTAAAGAAATAAATAAGCAGAAGAATATATCTACAAGACAGGTGTGTATGCAAATTAGGCAAATGATGCAGCATCCGTCGCGTTTGCAACTTATTCATTTTTTATTTGGTGTAGCGAAGGCTGATGGTGTGGTTACTGAAAGTGAAGTGTCGGTTATTCAAACTATGGCGGGGTATTTAGGAATAAGTTCTTACGATTTTCAAAGCATTAAGGCGATGTTCTACGAATCGGCTGATAATGCTTATAAAATTTTAGAAATTGATAAGTCTGCAACCAATGACGATATAAAAAAGGCTTACCGAAAAATGGCAAAAAAATACCATCCAGATCGTGTGATTCATTTAGGTGAGGAACACCAAAAAGGTGCTGAAGAGAAGTTTCGTCAGGTACAAAGGGCATACGAACAGTTGCAAAAGGAACGCGGATTTATTTAGTTAAAATTGAAGAGTCGATTTTTGTTTAGAAACGATTAGTTGAGCTGATTTCCCTAAATAAATCGCCCGATTATCTTTTTCGTGGCCTGCAGGCATGTTGAATGCGATTGGGAAATCGTAGTCTTTAAGCACATCTAATATCAATTGTTCTGTAGAGGAGCCCCATGGTGTGGTGTTTCGTTTTACTCTGGTCATATCACCAATAAGCACTCCGGCACAATGGTCAAAATATCCGGCACGTTTTAAACTTTGTAACATGCGGTCTATGTGATATTTGTATTCACCAATTTCCTCAATAAACAGGATTTTTCCGGTAGTGTCAATACTAGTGTCTGAACCTAACATACTGGCCAGTAAACTTAAATTTCCACCTACAATTGGTGCGGTTACCAAGCCTTCTTTATTGTAGTTTGAACCTTTTATACTATATGATAGCGATTCACCAAAAATAGCTTTTCTAAAGGTTTCAATAGTTTCAGGAATGTTTTCGTTTTCGTCTTGCAGGCTGGTACACATCATGCCATGAATACTTTCGTACCCTTTAACGTGCATTAAATTGTGTAATGCCGTAATGTCTGAAAAGCCAATCAGCCATTTCGGTTTCTCGTTGAATTTTGTAAAATCCAGTTTATCAAGAATTCTAACAGCGCCATAACCACCACGTGCACACCAAATTGCACTAATGTTTGGAGCGTTCATAGCTTCCTGTAAATCTTTCCAGCGTTCGGCATCAGTTCCAGCGAAATGGTTGTTTTGATTAAAAACATGTTTCCCTACAATCGCGTGTAATCCCCAGCTGCTTAATAACGCTTTGGCTTTATCAATTTCGTCAGTTCTGTTTTTTAAAATGCCGGAAGTTGCCACAATAGCAACGGTATCGCCAGGTTTCAGGTATGGAGGTTGTATCAAAGTATTCGCTGTATTTGTTGCATTATTTTGTGCTGACATATCAAGTTTTCCGAAGAAAACGACAGCAAAAAACATTAGGCTTAGTATTGAGATTTTTGACATAAGGTAAATGTACATTTTTTTTCTAAATGCGGAAGAGTGTCTAATCACTTTAAACGTGCGATTATCGCATAAAAATGTGTACTTTTGTGGCTGCAAAAAAAGAAATAACAATGTCAAAACGATATACAATTACCTCGGCATTACCGTACACTAACGGGCCTATTCATATTGGGCATTTAGCAGGGGTTTATGTACCAGCCGATATTTATGCGCGCTATTTACGATTAACAGGAAACGATGTAGTTTTTATAGGGGGAAGTGACGAGCACGGTGTGCCGATTACTATTAAAGCCAAAAATGAAGGGGTGACACCACAGGATATCGTAGATAAATATCACGCCATAATTAAGCAGTCTTTTGAAGAGTTTGGTATTTCGTTTGATAACTATTCTCGTACTTCGGCACCAATTCATCACGAAACGGCTTCAGAATTCTTTAAAACGCTTTACGATAAAGGAGAGTTTGTTGAAGAAACAACCGAGCAATTGTACGATGAAAAGGCGAATCAGTTTCTTGCTGATCGTTTTGTTACCGGAACCTGTCCGAAATGTGGTAATGAAGAAGCTTACGGAGATCAATGTGAAAAATGTGGAACGAGTTTAAATGCAACAGATTTAATTAATCCAAAGTCGGCATTAACTGGAAATGTGCCAACATTAAAGCAAACTAAACACTGGTTTTTACCCTTAGATAAGCATGAAGCGTTTTTAAAAGAATGGATTTTAGAAGGACATAAAAAAGATTGGAAACCGAATGTTTACGGACAAGTAAAATCCTGGATCGACGATGGTTTACGTCCGCGTGCCGTAACTCGCGATTTAGATTGGGGAATTCCTGTGCCTGTAGAAGGAGGCGAAGGAAAAGTGCTTTATGTATGGTTCGATGCACCTATCGGATACATCTCATCAACTAAAGAATGGGCTGAGCGCGAAGGTAAAGACTGGGAGCCGTATTGGAAAGATAAGGATACCAAGTTGGTACACTTTATAGGTAAAGACAATATCGTATTCCATTGTATTATTTTCCCGGCTATGTTACAGGCTGAGGGTAGTTATATTTTACCGAATAACGTTCCGGCCAACGAGTTCTTAAATTTAGAAGGTAACAAATTATCGACCTCTAAAAACTGGGCGGTTTGGTTACCTGAGTACTTAAAAGAATTCCCTGGGCAGCAGGATGTATTACGTTATGCTTTAACGGCTAATGCTCCGGAAACAAAAGATAATGACTTTACCTGGAAGGATTTTCAGGCTAGAAATAATAACGAGTTAGTAGCCATTTTTGGAAACTTCATTAACCGTGTGGTAGTGTTAACTAACAAATATTACAATGGTGTGGTTCCTGCCCCAAGCGAGTTATCTAAAATTGATGAAGAAACTTTAGCAGCAGTTAAAGCATACCCGGGTGTGATTGCCAGTTCTGTGGAGCGTTACCGCTTTAGAGAGGCGCAACAAGAGTTAATGAATTTAGCGCGCTTAGGTAACAAGTACTTAGCAGATGAAGAACCTTGGAAAGTGGTAAAGGAAGATGAAGCCCGTACACAAACCATCATGTACGTTGCGCTACAAATAGCTTCGGCTTTAGCAACCTTAAGTGAGCCATTTTTACCATTTACTTCAGAGAAACTAAAAGGTATTTTAGCTCTTAATGAAAATGTAAATAGTTGGGATGAGGTTTCAGAAAAGGACATATTACTTCCTGAAGGTCATCAAATTGGAAAATCAGAATTACTATTTACAAAGATTGAAGATGAAACGATTCAGTTTCAATTAGATAAATTAGAAGCGAGTAAAAAGGCTAACGAAGCGGCTAATAAAGCGGTTGAACCACAAAAAGATACCATCACGTTCGATGATTTTGTGAAACTTGATATGCGAGTAGGAACGATTATCGAAGCGGAGAAAATGCCTAAAGCTAAAAAATTACTCGTTTTAAAAGTTGATACAGGTATAGATACCAGAACAATTGTATCAGGAATAGCAGAAAGCTTTACAGCAGAAGAAGTAATTGGTAAAAAGGTAACTGTTTTAGTAAACTTAGCCCCAAGAAAGTTACGTGGTGTAGAAAGTGAAGGTATGATTTTAATGACGGAGAACGCCGAAGGTAAACTGGTATTTGTTAACCCTGACGACTCGAATGTTGCTAACGGATTACAAATTAGTTAGTATTTAAAATAAATCTTAAGTTAATTAGAGAGAGTCATATACCTGGTATGTGACTTTTTTTTTGATGTAGACTCAAAATTATAGGAATTTAAAAGTGTTTACGGAAGATAAAATTTACAAGAATACTTTTGATGAGATGTAATGTTCAATTTTTAACATATTATCTTATTTAGATTTAATAAAAATAAATATATTTGCCTCGAGGTAAAATATTTATTCATAGACTCTTGGGTAAAAAGAAAAAAAAGAAAGCACTTAAAAAGCTAGAGAAACTTGAGGCAGCAGGTATAGTTCTTCCAGAAAAGGTAAAGACCAGTTGTTGCAAGAAATACAAAAAGGGAGAGAATAAGCGTTGTAAAAAATGCCCTTGTTTCGATATGCTTAAAAAGGTAGCCTAAATATTAGGAACAATTTTTTATTTATACATATTTGAAAAACAGATAATTCAATTCGAGTTATCTGTTTTTTTATTTTTTTGATGTTACTAAACTCAATTTTTTGGGTCTAAAGGGTGAAACATGTAGTTTTATATGGGGGTTTAAGCTGTTATTTGATTAAAATATAATCTATAACCATTAACCTTTCGTATATTAGTGTACGCTATTAATTATTAAAAAATTGAATATGAAAAGAATCATTTTATTGTTTGTGGCCGTAACAATGATGGCCTGTGGTGGATCGAAAACCGTTAGAGTATCTAAAAAAGTAATTAAAGGGAACTGGAGCTTAAATACTATTACTTATAGTAAAGCAGGAACCTATGATGTCACTTTGTTAAATGATGCTTCAAAATCTTGTTTTGAAGGTAGTACCTGGCAGTTTATTCCAAATAATAACACAGGTGTGTATTCCATTGGTAAATACGCTTGCGAATCTGGCGATCGTCATTTTATTTTTACCATTGATGAGGTTGATAAAACAACCGGACTTTACGACTTTTTATTAAAACCAACCGATGAGAAAGGTAATTCTGAAACAAATAAGGGTTTTAGATTGAGTTTAACATCATTGTCAGACACTCAGATGCAATGGCAACAAACGGTAATTGTAGACAATCAGCCCTTTACTATTTCTATGAATTTCGATAAATTATAATTATTGATTTTTAGGAAAAAATATCGAAAGAATTTTCTTGGTAATCATATCTCGATTATCGTTTAAAACGTATAACTTTATACTTGCAATCTTTAAAAAAGAAACATGAATATGAAAAAGTTAATTAACAAAATAGGAGTTTTAAGTTTAACCATAGCATTGGTTGTAGCAGCAACCAGCTGTAAGTCGATCCAAAATGCTAATAATGCACAAAAAGGTGGTGTTATTGGCGCGACTGGTGGAGCAATTTTAGGAGCCATTATAGGTAACAATGTTGGAAAAGGAGGTAATGGCGAATTAGGAGCTGTTATCGGTGGCGTTGTTGGCGGAGGTGCCGGAGTACTTATTGGTAATAAAATGGATAAACAGGCGCAACAAATTGAAGAAGAAATACCAGGAGCTCAGGTAGAACGTGTAGACGAAGGTATTGTTGTAACTTTCGATGAAACGAGTGGTGTGTATTTTGATACTGAAAAATATAATATTAATGCTGCTTCTCAAGCAACTTTAAATAAACTTATAGGGGTATTTAAAGAGTATCCAGATACTAATATTTTGGTTGTTGGACACACCGATAGTGCCGGAGCAGCTGAGTACAATATGACACTTTCTAAAAATCGTGCCAATGCAGTTACTTCTTATTTAAAGGCTAATGGAATTTCTTCAGGAAGATTAACAACAAATTGGTTTGGCGAAGAACAACCAATTGCAGATAATTCTACTGCTGAAGGTCGTGCAAAAAACCGTCGTGTAAACGTTGCTATTGTTCCAAATGAAAAAATGATTGAAGATGCCAAAAATGAAGCTGGCGAATAAAAAATAAACTTATGTTTGCTTAAATCTCGTTTTCAATGTTTCTTTGAAAACGAGATTTTTTTTGCAATAAACCTAAAGTAATGACTTCACTAATTCAATATATCACCTCACAAACCCAATTACCAGAATCTTCAGTAAAAAACACGGTAGACTTACTTAATGAAGATTGTACTGTACCTTTTATATCCCGGTATAGAAAGGAGCGTACTGGAAATTTAGATGAGGTTCAAATTGGAGAAATTGTAAAATATAAAGAGCAATTTGAAGCTTTAGAAAAACGCAAAACGGCGATTTTAAAAGCTATTGAAGAACAGGGTAAATTAACCTCAGAACTTCAGCATAAAATTGAGATTACCCAAGATATAACAGCTTTAGAGGATTTATATCTTCCTTTTAAGAAAAGTCGAAAAACTAAAGCCGAAAAAGCCCGTCAAATTGGGTTGGAGCCTTTAGCAAAAATCATTATGAGTCAGAATGCGAATGATGTGGAGTCGATTGCGTTTAAATATGTAAAAGGAGAGGTTAACTCAGTTGATGAAGCTTTAGAGGGCGCTCGCCATATTATTGCCGAATGGATTAACGAACGTACCGATGTTCGGAACAATATCCGTTATCAAATGGAGCGTTTTGCTATGATTACAACCAAAGTGGTTAAGACTAAAGCCGAAGATGAAAATACGCAAAAATTTCGCGATTATTTCGATTGGGAAGAGAACTTAAGTCGTATACCATCACATCGGTTGTTAGCAATTTTGCGCGCAGAATCAGAAGGATTTATTAAGGTGAAAATCTCAATTGACGATGACCGTGCCTTGACAAAAATTGAGGGTCGTATTATTCGTTCAAATAATGCCTGTGCAGAACAGATAGAATTAGCTATTAAGGATGCTTATAAACGCCTGTTATTACCAGCCTTGTCTAATGAAGCCTTACAATTAGCAAAGGAAAAAGCTGATGCTTCAGCAATTTCAGTATTCGCTAAAAATTTAAAGCAATTATTGTTAGGTTCTCCGTTAGGCGAAAAGCGGGTATTAGCAATCGATCCTGGATTTAGAACTGGATGTAAAGTGGTGTGTTTAGATGCACAAGGAAGTTTATTATATAACGAAACGATTTATCCACATCCACCAAAAAGTGATAGTACAGGAGCTATTAAAAAGTTGAGTTCACTTTGTGAAGCTTATAAAATTGAAGCGATTGCCATTGGTAATGGAACAGCTTCCCGAGAAACCGAAGCTTTGGTGCGTAAAATTCATTTTAAAAATGATATGCAGGTGTTTGTGGTGAGCGAAGCAGGTGCCAGTATTTATTCGGCGTCAAAAATAGCACATGAGGAATTCCCAAATTATGATGTTACCGTACGTGGTTCAGTATCTATTGGTCGTCGTTTGCAGGATCCGTTGGCAGAATTGGTAAAGATTGATGCGAAATCCATAGGCGTAGGGCAATATCAGCATGATGTAGATCAGACAAAATTAAAAAAGGAACTGGACACGGTTGTTGAAAGTTGTGTGAATGCAGTAGGTGTAAACATCAATACAGCAAGTGTAAGTTTATTGAGTTATGTGTCTGGTATTGGACCAAAACTGGCGGAGAATATTTTTAATTACAGAAATGAACACGGCATGTTTAAATCCAGGGCAGCGATTAAAAAAGTGCCACGATTGGGCGATAAAGCCTTTCAGCAGGGTGCTGCTTTTTTACGTATTAAATCGGCTAAAAATCCATTAGATGATTCGGCGGTTCATCCTGAAAGTTATCGTATTGTAGAGCAAATGGCGAAAGATTTAGGTAAAGAGGTAACATCGTTAATTGGTAACGAGTCTGTACTAAATGCGATAGATTTAAAACAATACTGCACTGAAACTATTGGTTTACCCACACTTGATGATATCATAAAGGAACTTAAAAAACCAGGATTGGATATTCGAGAGCAGGCAAAAGTATTTACGTTCAATCAAAATATTAAAACGATTAACGATTTGCAAGCTGGTCAATTGCTGTCTGGAATCGTTAATAATATTACCAATTTTGGAGCTTTTGTTGATATTGGGGTAAAAGAAAGTGGTTTAATTCATTTGTCAAATTTATCTGATAGTTTTGTGAGCGATGTCAATGCACACGTTAGTTTGCATCAGCAGGTTATTGTTAAAGTTTTAGAGGTAGATATTCCGCGAAAGCGCATTCAGTTAAAGCTTCATAAATAAGCTTAAAACTTTGTGTCTTTTTGTTCATCACTGGGGTTTCGTATGTTGATGTTTTTAGGAGAAACCTACGTACCGCAGTTTTTAAGTTTAGAAGAGTATAATGCCATAATTAATACAACTAATGAAAAGTATGGATGAAGTAAAAATAGCGTGAAGTCATTTTAAGCCATAAAAAAAGCGAACCAATTTGGTTCGCTTTTTTTATTTTAACAATAGAATAATTACTTATTCATATTTTTAATTTCCTTCATAAACGTATCTAAGTCCACACCGTTACCTACAAGTGTTAATGCTTTGTCTACAATATATTTTACGTTTTCAGGATGAAATCCAAGACCTACAGCTATTTTTCGAAGTAATAACTCCTCAAGATCTCCTTTAATATGATCTACATAAACCATACGAGCTAAATCGAATAAACGCTCTAAACGTCTTTCGTAATCGTGTGGTGGATTAATAGGATGCGATTTATAATCTTGTAATATTAAGTTATAATCAGCTTCACTAATATCTAAGCTTCTTGCTAATCTGTCTAAAAAGGCTCTTTCATCAGAAGAAATAAATCCGTCAGCCATTGCTACGCGAACAATAGCAGCGAAATGATCTTCGTTACGCTTTTTAAACCCACTATCAAATAAATCTGAAAACGACATATGTTTTAATTGTTTTTAAAGTGCTGCAAACGTACATATTTTTTGGCAATTTTCTCATAAAAAACAGTTTGAAAATCTGTTTTTTTCATCAATAAATAACCTTTAAGAGGTTATGGTGTTCGTGTCTTATTTTCAACAAGATAATAAGAATTAAAATTATCTCAAAGCTTTAAAAAAAAAGATTGTAAACTGTATCTTTGTAGCCTTAAAACCCAATACTTAGGTGAGTAAAACAGATATCGCCCAAACCTACCAACAGCTTTTGCAAACGCAAAAACTGCAAGATTCTATTGCCAATTCTCAAAGTAAAACACATTTAAAAGGACTTGTTGGATCTGCATTATCATTCGTGATATCGAATGCATTTAAAGATAGTGACAAGCCGTTTTTAATGGTGTTTAATGACAAGGAAGAAGCGGCATTTCATTTAAATGATTTAGAGCAGCTTTGTGGAAAAGACGATGTGCTTTTTTACCCGGGCAGTTACCGCAGACCATATCAGATAGAAGAAACCGATAATGCTAACGTGTTATTGCGTGCTGAGGTGCTTAACCGCATTAATTCACGTAAAAAGCCGGCTATAATTGTAACCTATCCGGATGCGCTTTTCGAGCAGGTGGTCACCAGAAAGGAGTTGGAGCGTAATACTTTAAAGATCGCTGTTAATGATAAGTTATCTATCGATTTTGTTAACGAGGTATTGTTTGAATATCAGTTTAAACGCGTTGATTTTGTTACCGAACCTGGAGAATTTTCTGTTCGCGGTGGAATAGTTGATGTGTTTTCATTTTCACACGACGAGCCGTATCGTATTGAGTTTTTTGGTGATGAGGTAGATAGTATCCGTACGTTTGATGTCGAATCGCAATTATCGGTCGATCAGATTAAGAAGATTAATATCATTCCGAATGTAGCGAATAAGTTATTAGAAGAACGCAGACAGAGTTTCTTAAAATACATTGCGCAGAAAACAGTAGTGTGTTTAAAGAATGCCGATTTGTGTTTTTCGCGTATTGATGATTTTTACGAAAAGGCTGAAGACGCATTTAAAACCTTGTCTTCAGATATAAAGCACGCCGAACCAAACGAGTTGTTTTGTAATTCGACTTTGTTAAAACAACAATTGTTAGAGTTTACGATAGTTGAGTTTGGAAGGACTTCAGTGTTTAATGCTTCTGAAGTTATCGAGTATCATACCACGCCACAACCGTCTTTCAATAAACAATTCAATTTGTTAATTGAAGACCTAAACGCAAATCACGAAAAGGGGTATGCCAATTATATTGCTTGCGTGAGCGAACAGCAGGCCAAGCGTTTTCACGATATTTTCGATGATTCGAATTTAGATGTGAAGCAATATTCAACCATTATTTTATCATTACATCAAGGATTTGTCGATGCCGATAGCAAAATGGTTTGCTATACCGATCATCAGATTTTTGAGCGTTATCATAAATTCAGTGTTAAAAATGGGTATGCGAAGAAGCAGGCGATTACCCTTAAAGAATTAACCAATCTGGATATTGGCGATTATGTAACCCACATCGATCACGGTATCGGACGTTTTGGGGGTCTTCAAAAAATAGATGTAGAAGGCAAAAAACAGGAAGCTATAAAACTAGTGTATGGCGAGCGCGATGTATTGTATTTAAGCATTCATTCGTTACATAAAATTACCAAGTTTAATGGTAAAGACGGTAAACCTCCTAAAATTTATAAACTAGGGAGTAATGCCTGGAAAACTTTAAAAGAAAAAACAAAGTCGCGTGTAAAACACGTAGCGTTTAACCTGATAAAACTTTACGCGAAACGTAAAACAGAAAAAGGATTTCAATATAAGGAGGATAGCTATATGCAACATGAGTTGGAAGCTTCCTTTATTTATGAAGATACACCAGATCAAAGCTCGGCAACAGCCGATATTAAAGCTGATATGGAAAGCGAACGCCCAATGGACCGTTTGGTGTGTGGTGACGTGGGCTTTGGTAAAACAGAGGTTGCTATTCGCGCGGCTTTTAAAGCCGTTGATAATGGTAAACAGGTTGCCGTTTTAGTGCCAACCACAATATTAGCTTATCAGCATTACAGAACCTTTAGAAAGCGCTTAAAAGATTTCCCGGTAACGGTAGATTATGTAAATCGTTTTAGAACCGCAAAGGAAAAACGAGAAACCCTTTCTGGTGTTGAAAGTGGTTCGGTAGATATCATTATCGGTACGCATCAATTAGCTAATAAAACGGTTAAGTTTAAAGATTTAGGTCTGTTAATTGTAGATGAAGAACAGAAGTTTGGAGTAGCGGTTAAAGAGAAGTTGAAAACTATTAAGGAAAATGTAGATGTATTAACTTTAACAGCAACACCAATCCCCAGAACGCTTCAGTTTAGTTTAATGGCTGCAAGAGATTTATCGGTCATCACTACACCGCCACCAAATCGTTATCCTATAGAAAGCCATGTGATTCGTTTTAACGAAGAAACCATTCGCGATGCGGTAAGTTATGAGATTGAACGTGGTGGACAAATCTTCTTTATTCACAATAGAATTGAAAATATCAAGGAAGTAGCCGGTATGATTCAGCGTTTAGTACCCGATGCGAAAGTAGGTGTTGGTCACGGACAAATGGATGGTAAAAAACTAGAAGAGTTGATGCTATCGTTTATGGATGGTGCTTTCGATGTGTTGGTGAGCACCACAATCATCGAGAGTGGTTTGGATGTGCCAAACGCTAATACCATTTTCATCAATAATGCAAATAATTTTGGATTGAGCGACTTGCACCAAATGCGTGGTCGCGTGGGACGCAGCAACAAAAAGGCGTTCTGCTATTTTATTACACCAGAATATTCAGCAATGACTGATGATGCGCGTAAACGTATTACAGCCTTATCTCAATTTACAGAGTTGGGTAGCGGATTTAATATCGCGATGAAAGATTTAGAAATTCGTGGTGCTGGTGATTTATTAGGAGGAGAGCAAAGCGGCTTTATTAACGAAATAGGGTTCGACACGTATCAGAAAATTTTAAATGAAGCGATTGAAGAACTTAAAGAAAACGAATTTAAGGACCTTTATGATGAAAATGAAGATGAGAAGGAATACGTTAAAGATGTAACAATTGATTCTGATTTTGAGTTATTGTTTCCTGATGATTATGTAAATAATATTACCGAACGTTTAAGTTTATATACGCAGTTAAACAGTTTTAAAACCGAGGAAGAGTTACAAAAGTTTGAAAGTGAACTTATCGATAGATTTGGAGAATTACCGAAACAAGTACACGATTTATTGAACAGTGTCCGCATTAAATGGATTGCTGCTAAATTAGGTTTCGAAAAAGTGATTATGAAACAAGGGAAGTTTATTGGTTATTTTCTTAATGATCAGCAAAGTAGATTCTACCAGAGTAAAAACTTTACCAAAGTGCTGCAGTTTGTTCAAAGTCATCCTTCGGCATGTAAAATGAAAGAGAAACAAACGCGTAATGGTTTAAGATTATTACTTACTTTTGATAATATTAAAACCGTAGACCAAGCGTTAAAAGCGATACAGCCCATAATGGCTTAGTAATTGATTATAAATAATTTATAAATACCCTGAATTTTGAAAAGGTTTTTAATTCTAATCGGCTTAATCTCAAATATTTTATTGGCGCAACACTCCATTAAAGGCGTGTTTACTCCGCCCGAAGATTATCGTGTAGCGGTGTTGTATAAGGTGACACCAACAATTTCAGAGTATATTACTCACGCCGAAGTAGATAAAAAAGGAAATTTTGAAATCGCTTTAGATTCTACCGTAACCAAAGGGATGTATCGTATTGTATATGCTATTCCTGAAGAAGATTATAACTTCGATATTATTTATAACAAAAAGGAAGATATCAGCTTAACGTTCAATTCTGAAACCGGATTGAAGATTTTATCATCTTCCGAGAATAAATTAATGTCATCCTATACCAATAGCATGTCCATGATTACCCATAGTATAAATAACTACTACAGGGATAAAAGTGAGGATACTTTGGCGTTAGTTTCTATTTTTAAAACGCAGCGAGAAGCTCAAAAAGGGTTTGAAGATTTAGCTAAAAATACCATTGCATTAGCCTTTATTAAAGCGAATAAACCATATATTCCTAAGCATTACGAAGATGTTGAAACTTACAGCAAGAACGTAAAAACGCATTACTTCGATCATGTTAATTTTACTAATAAAACCTTGCAAAGTTCTAATTTCCTGAATGAACGTATGGTGAATTATGTTTTTGGTGTGGTTACCGATTCGATTAACAGAGAGGCGAATTACAAAGAAAATATCAATGTGTTTTGCGAAGCGATGAAAGAAGCACCTATTCAAATTAAACGTACGCTTTTGGTTGATTTATGGGAGCAAATGCGAGATTTAAATTATGAAAAGACAGCGAATTATATTTCAGATACCTATTTAATTAACATTGCTAAAAAATTAAACGATACTGCCCTGGTTGATGGCTTATCATTATACAGGAATATATCGATTGGTAAAGTTGCTCCTGATTTTTCATTTGATGTTGAAAAAGACGGTGTAAAGCGTAGTAAAAAATTAAGTGAGTTAACGGGTGTCAAAAATTATATTCTGGTTTTTTGGAATAGCACTTGTGCGCATTGTTTAGATGAAATTCCGCAATTGGAAGCCTTCATTAAAGGCAAGAAAAAAGAAGACATAACCGTAATTGCTATAGGCTTGGAAGATTCACCTGAATACTGGAACCGTGTAGTGAAACGTCTTCCCAATTTTATTCATGTATATGGGGCTGGCTATTGGGATAATGAAATAGGCAACAGTTATGGAGTAACAGCAACTCCTTCTTATTTTGTTTTAGATAAAGACAAGCATATTGTTGCGAAGCCAGACGATATCGATGTGTTGAAATTGTATTTTGAATCGCTAAAGAATAAAGGGAAGAATAAGGCGTCTCAAAAGTGATAAAAGGCATCTTTTAGATGTTCTATCTCGTAAGTCTTGCCTTGTTTAACAATGGCTATAATATCAAAACGGACTTCAACATCTAATTGATTTTCAGTTACATATTCATCGACGGCTCTAACTAAGTTTTTTATCTGTTTGGGTTTTACAAAATCCTGCGGATTACCAAAGTCCGTATTTGATCTGGTTTTTACTTCAATTATGGTTAGAATATCTTGTTGTTGGGCAATAATGTCAACTTCAGCTTTATTAAATCGGTAGTTTCGTTCTACAATGGTATAGTCATGCTCTAAAAGAAAATCGACTGCTAGTTGTTCACCTTTTTTACCTAATTCATTATGTTGTGCCATACCTTGTTTGGTTGAATAATTGGTCTTAATTTAGGTATTTGTTATTGTATTTATCTCATTTAATTTAATTTAAATTTTTAGTCTTGTCTAAAAATATTTTTAACATCGTGTAAATTAAAGTATATTTGTCTGTGATTTTGAAGTAAATTGAAAACATAAATTTAAAATATGTACACATATAACCCTATATCGGCACTTCTTGTATTTTTTGTTGCTGGAGGTCTTTTGTATTTTTTATTCAGACCTGCTAAAGGATGGTATTGGGTTTTAAAGAATCAGTTTATAAGTAATGAGAAAACAATAATAGAAGATGTTTTAAAGCAACTTTATCATTTTGAAAACTCAAATAATAAGGTCGATATGAAAACCTTAGTGCATATGTTGAGTTTTAGCAACAAAAGAATCGTTGATGCCATTAATAAAATGACGGTTAATGATTTAATTTACTTTGAATCTGATATTTTAAAATTAACCGAAAAAGGTAGAGAATATGCGTTGCGTATTGTTCGGGTTCATAGACTTTGGGAGCGTTATTTAGCCGATAAAACAGGATTTCATAAAATAGAATGGCATGATAGAGCTGAATCCATGGAGCATCGATTGAATCATGATGAGGTTGAAGAATTATCGATGCATTTGGGACATCCAAAATTCGATCCTCATGGAGATCCAATTCCAACAAAAACTGGTAAAATGGCACAGGTAAAAGGTGTTGAATTGCCGTTGTTACAAGTAGGCGCCGTGGGTAGAATTACGCATATTGAAGACGAACCTGAAGTAATTTATAAGCAGATTTTAGCTGAAAATATTCATATGGGGTCTTTGATTAAAGTCGTTGAAAATAACTCAACCCGTATTGTGTTTCTTTCCGAAGGTGAAGAGTTTAAATTAGCTCCAATAGTGGCTGCGAATTTAACTGTAGCACCTTTAGAGAAAGAAGTTGCTGTTGAAGATAATGTGGCACGATTATCTAGTTTAAATGAGCATGAAACGGCTAAAATTATTGGGATTTCCCGCGAAAGTCGAGGAGAAAGTCGCAGACGATTATTGGATTTAGGTTTCGTAAAAGGTGCCAATGTGAGTATTGATTTGGTTAATCCCTTAGGAGAACCCAATGCTTATTTAATTAAAGGAACGTCTATTGCTTTACGTAACGATCAGGCGGCTAAAATCCTGATTAAAAAAGATTAGATTATGGAAACAAAAATAAATAGTGGCTGCGAAACTTGTGAGCATTTTAATAAAGACGGATTGAAAAAATTGGGTGTTCGTACTGATAATTTCGATTTTGTTGTGGCTTTAGCAGGTAATCCAAACACAGGAAAAAGTACCGTGTTTAATGCACTTACTGGATTGCGTCAGCATACCGGAAATTGGCCGGGAAAAACGGTAACGCGTGCAGAAGGTGGTTTCGAGTATAATACTAAAAAATACAAACTTGTTGATTTGCCTGGCACTTATTCCTTAATGTCAACTTCAGAAGATGAACAGGCAGCGAGAGATTTTATTCTTTTCGGAAAACCAGATGTAACGGTTATTGTTGTCGATGCTAATCGATTGGAGCGTAATCTGAATTTAGTACTTCAAATTTTAGAAATTACTGATAAAGCTGTGTTGTGTTTAAATCTTATGGATGAGGCTGAACGTAATGCTATTGAAATAGATGTACGTACTCTATCACGCGATTTAGGGATTCCAGTGGTTCCGGCTAGTGCTCGATTTAATCGTGGTATTCCAGAGCTTATTCAAACCATAAGTGAAATTGCAAGTGGTAAAATTATATGTAAACCACACCGCATTAAAAGTGTCCCTGAAAATATTGAAAAGGCCGTTAAAACCTTAACGGTTGAAATTGAAAAAGAATTCCCGAATATTTCTAATAGCCGATGGATAGCCTTTAGGTTGTTAGAAGGAGATAAACAAATTATTGAAGCCCTAAAAACAGGAGAATTTGTTTAAAAATAAAATTTAAATGAAACAAAATAATATTGATAATATCATTGAGTTGTCTAACGAATTGCGTTGGCAAATTGGTGATGAATTTCACGATAACTTAACCGAAAGTATTTATGCCGATGCCGCCGATATTGTTAAAGATTCCGTGCGCAGTAATGATTCAAAAAGACGCTTTAGGCTGGATGCTAAAATCGATAAAATTGTAACCAGTAAACGGTTTGGTTTCCCTATTATGTTTTTAATTTTAGGAACTGTCTTGTGGCTTACCATTCAAGGTGCAAACTATCCTTCGTCTTTATTAGCTAACCTTTTACTCGATACAATTCATCCAGCATTAAAAAGTGGAGCTGCAAGTCTGGGTATGCCTTGGTGGCTTGATGGTTTCTTAATTGATGGGGTGTATTTGGCAGTGGCTTGGGTAATCGCGGTTATGTTACCACCAATGGCCATCTTTTTTCCTATGTTTACCCTTTTAGAAGATTTTGGTTATTTGCCACGTGTGGCTTTTAATTTAGATGCACTATTCAATAAATCCGGTGCACATGGGAAACAGGCATTAACCATGAGTATGGGCTTTGGTTGTAATGCAGCTGGAGTTGTGGCTGCTAGAATTATAGATAGCCCCAGAGAGCGTCTCATAGCGATTTTAACGAATAACTTTTCATTGTGTAACGGACGCTGGCCAACACAAATATTAATTGCAACCATTTTTATTGGAGCCGTAGTGCCAAAATCTTCATCCAGTTTGGTGTCTTTATTAGCTGTTATTGGTGTTGCAGTTTTGGGAATGGCATTTATGTTTGGGGTATCTTGGGGGTTGTCCAAAACCGTTTTAAAAGGGGAGGTGTCAACCTTTAATTTAGAATTACCACCGTACAGACCACCACGTTTTTGGAAAACCATTTATACGTCGCTAATAGATCGGACTTTAATTGTGTTATGGCGAGCGATTGTTTTTGCAGCACCTGCCGGAGCTGTGATTTGGTTGATATCTAATATTCATATTGGTAATGAAAGTATAGCAGCCTGGGCTATAAACGGTATGGATGGTTTCGGGTTTCTTTTAGGATTAAACGGTGTGATTTTATTAGCATATATCGTAGCGATTCCGGCGAACGAAATTGTAATTCCTACTATTTTGATGCTTACGGTTTTAGTGACAGGAGTTGGAGTTGGAGAAGGCGCTGGCGTCATGTTTGAGTTGGATTCTATTAATGCCACAGCTGATGTGTTAAAAGCTGGAGGGTGGACATTATTAACCGCCATAAACCTAATGTTGTTCAGTTTACTGCATAATCCTTGTAGTACAACGATTTATACCATTTACAAAGAAACTAATAGTGTGAAATGGACTGTTGTGGCTTCTGTGATGCCTGTTATTTTAGGATTTATTGTTACCTTTTTGGTAGCTCAATTGTGGCGTCTAATATTCTAAAATCAGTCTTTTATTTTAAAGAATATCGTAAACCAAAAAATAATCGACGTCCTTGGTTAGGACCATAAACATAAGAAGGGTCGAATGTTAAAGCATATGGGTTTTCGGGTGTGGCTAATGCGTTTCCATTGTTGTCAAATTCAACTTGTTTATCAAAAGGATCATGAGCTCTGGCGATAATAAAGGGGTTGCCTTTATTAGGTGTCCAATTCAGTAGGTTTTTAATGCCTCCATAAATTTCAAAATTCTTTAAACCATCGAAAGTCAATTGAATATTTTGAATACTCCAAACAGGTGATTTCGGTGATCTAGGATCTAAATCTCCCAATAAAGGTAATCGCATTGGGCCGTAAATGTTTCCTGTATAATCGAAAGTCAGATTGTATTTGTAAACTTTGTAAGTTGCAGCCCATGTTCCGGTAAAACTTTCGGTAAGCATTTGTTGTTCGGTAATATTATTTTCAGTTTTAGAAACATCCTGAAGCGTAGCTCCTGCTAGTAGTTTTATTCCGTTGTTAAACATAGCGTCTATGTTAAGACTTACGCCTTTACTTACTGCTTTTCCGTCTAGATTATCGTAAATAATTTGATTCGGATTTGTGTCGTAATCTGGTAAAATAATATTACTAAAGTGCGTGTACCACGCTGAAGCATCTAAACCAATCATGACACCGCTTTTGGTGTACAGTTTCGTTAAATAATTTAGGTTGATGTTATAGGAGCGTTCAGGTTTTAAAGCTTCAGTGATAATCACGTCTCTGGCACCGGTTAAAGCGGCGTGTTCTTCAGTAAATAAGTTTACAACTCTAAATCCGGTTCCGGCATTAAGGCGTAAGATGTCGTTTTTAGATGGTTTAAATTTATAAGCGATCCTTGGTGTGAAAATATTGCCATGTCGTTTATCGTAATCGTATCTGGCTCCTAAAAGTAAATTATGTTTTTCGCTGAAAGCAATTTCATCCTGAGCAAAAAATGAAGGAATAACAATTTCATCAGCATGTGCTGTAGCAGGTGTATTATCGTTATAAAAATTGTAGCGTGCGGCTGTTCCGAATAATAAATCGTGATTGGATAACGATTTGTCCCAGGTAAATTGACCAAAACCGATGCGTTGTGTTGCTAAGTAGGGGGTGTTTCCGTAGACGGAGTTTTGATTGTGATCGGTATACGAATACTGAAACAATACTTTTTCTTCAATTGGTAATTGATACTTTCCAAGGAGTTCAAAACGTTTGGTATAAATGCTTTCGCCGTAAATGTCATCGCCACCTCTGTAGCTTGGATTCCATTGCATTTCACCACCCCATCTGTCTTCATAAAAGAAGCGCCCTGCTACAGAAAATAACCGATTGTTTTTTCTGTTAAAATTCCATTTTTGAAAAATAGAGATACGGTCTTGTAAGGTTAAATCGGTAAAATTATCGTTATTATTATCTATTGGATTGCTGTAGTTAAAGTAATTAATCCCGGTTAAAACGTTAGTGCTTTGTCCTAGTTGAGCTTTAAAACCGATATCGGTGTTAATTTCGCCCCAGCCAGAAATATAACTGTCTGCAAACACTAGTGGAGCGTTTTCTGGAAGTTTGGTAATAATGTTGATTAAACCACCAACGGCTTCACTACCGTAAAGAGAGGATGCCGGACCTTTAACGATTTCGATTTGTTCAATTAATGAATTCGGAATTCCAGATAAGCCATAAACTGTAGACAGCCCGCTAACAATGGGCATCCCATCAATAAGAACTAAAGTGTACGGGCCTTCCAGTCCGTTAATGTGAATGTCTCCGGTATTACAGACGTTACAGTTAATTTGTGGACGAACACCATTTACATTCTGTAAGGCTTCAAAAATATTTGGTGTTGGATTTTTCTTTAGAAAGGTAGGAGTGTAAACTTCAACAGGGACAGGGCTTTCCAGTCTGGAAACCGCTTTTAAAGTGCCGGTAACGACCACCTCTTCAAGCATGTCCGATTCCTCTAAATGAAAATTTATGCTATTCGTTGCATTAATAACTTCAATAACTTTGGTTTTCGTTTTGTAGCCCGTAAAAGATGCCGATATGTTATACTTACCAGTGTCGACATGTAGTATTGTGAAAAAACCATTGTCATCTGTTATAGCGCCTTTTGATAATTCTTTAATGTATACGTTTACATAGGGGAGCGGTAAGTTATTTGAAAAAACTCGTCCCGTTATTTGTTGCGCGTTTAAAGAAATTGAGGTTATTGCTATTAAAAAAATTAGAGGTCTCATTAATTAAGTTTTTGCAAATATAAAGATTAATTTAGGTTAATCTAAAAATAGTTTTAATATAATGATTAATATATATTTGTCATAAATAAACTCAGAATCATGATTACGCTAACCGAGGAAAATTATATTAAGTCTATTTATCAATTGGGTAGATATGGCACGATGACTGTGAGCACCAATGGTATTGCAGAAGCATTGGAGACTAAAGCGTCTTCGGTAACCGATATGGTTAAGAAGTTAGCGGAAAAAGGTTATGCTAATTATAAGCGCTATCAAGGGGTATCGTTAACGCTTGAAGGGAAAAAAATTGCTGCTGATGTGGTTAGAAAACACCGTTTGTGGGAAGTGTTTTTAGTTGAAAAATTAAATTTTACCTGGGATGAGGTTCATGATATTGCGGAGCAATTAGAGCATATAAAGTCGGAAAAACTAATTAACGAGTTAGATAAGCTTTTAGATTATCCAACACATGATCCACATGGAGATCCTATCCCTGATAAAAACGGAGATATTAAGAAAACCGATAAAATTCTGTTGTTTAATCTTGCAGAGAATGCTAAAGGTGTTTGTGTTGGAGTGAAAGATACCTCGTCTTCTTTTTTAAAGTACCTAGACAAGCATAAAATAGCTTTGGGTTCTGAAATAACAGTAGTATCCCGTGAAGATTTTGATGATTCTATGGTGATTCAAATTAATGGAACGATGACCATAAGCATATCTCAGGCTGTTGCGAATAACCTTTTCGTTAAGGAAGAGGCTCTCGATTAAATCAATTTTAAAGCATTCTAGATTTAATGGCAGCCACAGTTGTCGTTACCACAGGCTTTTTTTGATGCCTTTTTTTTCCAGAAGAATTTTCTAATCAAAAATAGTAAGGCTAAAGCTACCGCTGAAAAAACAAGTATGTTTTGAATAATGGTGTTCATAGGTGTTTAGCTGTTTTATTTTATAAAACCTTTCGTTGTTATTTTAAAAATTGAAATGCTATTAAAGCCACCACATAGGCTAATCCACTCATAAAAACCAACTGTAGTGAAGGCCATTTCCAACTATTGGTTTCTCTTTTAACAATTGCTAAAGTACTCATACATTGCATGGCGAAAGCATAGAATAATAGTAAAGAAATTCCGGAAGCAAAGTTGAATAATGGTCCGCCTAAAATAGGATTCACCTCGGCAGCCATTCGGTTTTTGATAGTAGCTTCATCGTCGCTTCCCACGCTGTAAATAGTTGCTAATGTTCCAACAAAAACTTCACGAGCAGCAAAACTACTTACAATGGCAATACCAATTTTCCAATCGTAACCAAGCGGTCTGATTGCCGGTTCGATAGCACGACCGGTTATGCCAATAAAAGAATGTTCTAATTTAAATGAAGCGATATGTTGCTGTAATTCATCTTCAGATAAATTCTGTGACGCATATTCTTTTGTAACAATTTCTTCTGCTTTATTAAAGTTATCTCCCGGTCCATAAGATGCCAAGAACCATAAAATAATTGAGATGGCTAATATGATTTTACCTGCACCAAAAACAAACGATTTTGTCTTTTCTAATACTGTTAATGTAACGTTTTTAAATAAAGGTAATTTGTAGTTAGGCATTTCTACAACAAAGAAAGATTTGCTTCTAATTTTTAAAACTTTATTTAAAATGTAGGCCGAACCTACGGCAGCTCCAAAACCGATAAGATATAATAACATTAGAGTTAATGCCTGATATCCTAATCCAAAGAAGCGACCTTCAGGAATCACTAAAGATATAATAATTAAATACACAGGAAGCCTTGCCGAACAGGTTGTAAATGGTGTTACCAATATGGTAATTAAACGTTCTTTCCAGCTTTCAATATTTCTTGTCGCCATCACTGCGGGAATAGCACAGGCAGTTCCAGATATTAAAGGGACTACACTTTTTCCGCTAAGTCCAAAACGACGCATAATACGATCCATTAAAAAGACTACACGGCTCATGTATCCGCTTTCTTCTAAAACAGAAATGAATAAGAATAAGAATGCAATTTGTGGAATGAAAATAACGATACCACCAAGTCCGGGAATAATCCCTTCTGCTAATAAATTAGTGAAGGCACCGTCAGGTAATTTTTCTTTAGCCCATTCGCTAAGGGAAGCAAAGGTACCATCGATAAAGTCCATAGGTACGCTCGACCAATCGTAAATGGCTTGGAATATTACTAATAAAATCAAGAAAAAGATAAGGTATCCCCAAACTTTATGGGTTAAGATTCTATCTAATTTGGTACGTAAATCTTTGGCTTGCGAAGTATCTATTGTTTGGCCAACTTTAAGTACATTATTTATAAACTGATAACGTTTTATGGTTTCCTTTTGCTGAAGACGTTTAAGGTCGCCCTTGCTTTTAGTTTTGAAATCGTTTAAAGCTTCAATTTCGTTTCTGTCAATTTTTCCGAAGTTAACATCTTGCGTGATTACCAACCACAACTTGTAAAGTAACTGGTTTGGGAATGCTTTGCGTAATCTGTTAAAATAATCGACATCGACTTCTGAAGCGTTTAAACAAGGCTCGTCTGAAACCTCTTTATAATTGGTAATTAATTGCTTTAATTCTTCAATACCTTGTTTTTTTCGGGTGCTGACTAAAGCAATTTTGGTTTTTAGTTCTTTTTCTAAATAAGGAATATCTAAAGAAATACCTTTGTATTCCATTCTATCAGCCATGTTAATGACTAAAATGGTTGGGATTTCTAAATCTTTAATTTGGGTGAATAGTAGTAAGTTTCTTTTTAAATTTTCAACATCACTAACAACAACAGCAACATCGGGGAAGTCTTTATCGTTTCTATTTAGTAGTAATTCAATGACTACATTTTCATCTAACGAGGATGCATTTAAGCTGTAGGTTCCTGGTAAATCAATAATATGTGCCTTAACACCACGTGGTAATTTGCAAATACCTTCTTTCTTTTCAACAGTAATCCCCGGGTAGTTTCCTACCTTTTGATTTAATCCGGTAAGGGCATTGAAAACAGAAGTTTTTCCTGTGTTTGGATTACCAATTAAGGCGACATTTATTTGTTTACTCATCTACTTTTTCAATTAAGATATGATTAGCTGTTTCCTTTCTAATTGCTAAATGCGACCCGTTAATGTTCAAATACATGGGGTCTTGAAAAGGTGCTAATTGTACAAGCTCGACAGTATTACCAGGTAAACACCCCATTTCTAAAAGTTTTAGCGGAATGTGAATAGACGAAACATCGGTTATGGTTGCTTTTTCGCCGCGTTTTAGATGTGCTAAAGTGTATTGCAAGCTTATTTAGATTGAATTTAAAGAGGCAAAAGTAATGTAAAAATTTAGGCTAAAAAAATTGAGGCTAAAAAACTATTGCTCATACTCTTGTTTTAAGATTTCTATATCCTGAAGTAGGCGCTCAATATCCTCCGGGTTGGTGCCGTCATAAAAGCCACGGATTTGACGTTTTTTATCGATTAACATAAAGTTTTCGGTATGAATCATATCATACGGTCCGCCATCACCATCGTCCTTAACAGCAAGGTAACTTTTCCGTGCCAGCGCATAAATTTCTTTTTTATCACCAGTAACTAAGTTCCATTTTCGGTCTATAACGCCTTTTGCTATGGCATAGCGTTTTAGTTGTTCAACCGAATCGATTTCAGGTGTTACCGTGTGTGACAGTAGCATGACGTCATTGTATTTCATTATGGCCGTTTGAATATCAGCCATATTTTTGGTCATAATCGGACAAATCGTTCCACAAGTCGTAAAAAAGAAATCGGCCACATAAATTTTATCCTTGTAATCATTTTGGGTAATCCTTTTTCTGTTTTGGTTGATTAAAGAGAAATCTGCGATTTTATGGTATTTCTTTTGGTATTGAATGGTGGTGTCCACTAATTCTGTACTAACCATAGCCGGCTGGTAAATAGGTAGCGGCTGGTAAACATTCAATGTGTTATAAATAAGAGATATTATGATAACGGAAATGATAGCAAAAACGATAGCAAACGTCTTGTATCCTTTGAAAAACGATAGCATTTTTAAATAAATTGATTCATGCAAAAATACATTGAAAATTATAGATGTTCGGTGAATATCTTTTAATTTCTTGTTAAAAACCAAGCGATTAAACAATTGTCTTTTTAAAGTTGGTTTAAAAGCTTACTTTTGGGCGACATAAAAAAATTGAATGACGTTATATGGAGTTT
Source organism: Aestuariibaculum marinum (assembly GCF_014596975.1). Taxonomy (GTDB): domain Bacteria; phylum Bacteroidota; class Bacteroidia; order Flavobacteriales; family Flavobacteriaceae; genus Aestuariibaculum; species Aestuariibaculum marinum. The sequence continues at coordinate 352,413 of NZ_JACVXD010000002.1, forward strand.
GTTATTAAAATATCTCAATTCTTACTTAGCCTTTCGTTACTTATTATATTACACGAATTAGGGCATTTTATACCAGCAAAAGCATTTAAAACCAGAGTAGAAAAGTTCTATTTGTTTTTCGATGTAAAGTTTTCATTGCTTAAAAAGAAGATAGGAGAGACTGAATATGGAATAGGGTGGTTGCCACTTGGAGGTTATGTTAAAATTTCCGGAATGATTGATGAAAGTATGGATACCGAACAAATGTCGCAAGAGCCACAACCTTGGGAATTCCGTTCTAAACCGGCCTGGCAGCGTTTAATCATTATGTTGGGTGGGGTAACCGTGAACTTCTTGTTGGCTATTTTAATTTACATAGGTATGAGTTATTTCTACGGAGATATGTTTTTACCGAATACCAACATTAAAGACGGACTTTTAATTGAAAGTTCGGTTGCAAATAATGCGGGATTATTAACTGGAGATAAAATTTTATCTGTTGACGGAGAGACTATAGAGACCTATTCTGAAATTTCTGAGAAAGTTTTATTTGGTAAAGATGTTACTATTGAGCGTGATGGAGTGAAGTCTGTAGTGCATTTACCTGAGGACTTTTTAGCCCAGTTAATCGATTCTAAAGAAAAGTCTTTTATAAGTCTTCGTGAACCGTTTGTGATTGTTCAGGTTGCTGATACCTCTCATAATAAGGCTAGCGGAATAAAAGAAGGTGATATTATTGTTAAAGTGAATGGTAATGAAACCAGATATGCCGATCAGGTAAAAGGGTATTTGGATCAATTTAAAGGCCAGCAAGTCACTGCTACCATATTGAGAGATCAATCTGAAATGGAATTGCCTTTGAAGATTAGTGAAGAAGGTAAGTTAGGGCTTGTTTATGCCGGTAGATCAACTCCTGAAACATTAGAGGCTCTAGGATATTATAATTATGAGACTAAAAAATACGGGTTACTAGAATCGGTTCCTGTGGGTGTAACTAAGTTTAAACAACGTATTGTATCGTACTGGGATCAGTTAAGTGCCATTTTTACGCCAAGTACAGGGGCATATAAAGGCGTTGGAGGATTTAAAGCGATTTACGATATATTTCCAAGCTTTTGGAGCTGGCAAGTGTTTTGGGGGATAACAGCATTCTTATCGATTATGCTTGGTGTTTTAAATTTATTACCAATTCCTGCTTTAGATGGAGGTCATGTCATGTTTTTACTATATGAAATCGTTTCAGGAAGAAAACCTGGAGATAAATTTTTAGAGTACGCCCAAATGGTTGGATTCTTCATTCTCATAGCGTTAGTATTATTTGCGAACGGGAATGATATCTTTAAAGCAATTTTTAATTAAAATTTTTTTAAAAAATGTTTGCAGATATTAAAAAGGGTCTTATATTTGCAACCGCTTAGCGAAAGCAACGCATTAACACTCCTCCTTAGCTCAGTTGGTTAGAGCATTTGACTGTTAATCAAAGGGTCCTTGGTTCGAGCCCAAGAGGGGGAGCAAAATTTAAGCCTTACAGAAATGTGAGGCTTTTTTTGTGCTATTTTTTTCCAGAGAAGAGAATGAAATGGTTACTTCTTCGCGCTTTAGTTTGCACATAGTTTGCACAATCTTGACCATAACAATTCAACATTATGGCAAATGTCAAAACTATTTTAGATACCAGACGAGCAAAATCAGATGGTAATTACAACATTATTTACCGAATTATACATTACAAGAAGGTTTATACTATCAATTCGGGCTATTCAATTCCTAAATTATTTTGGGATGGTACTAAAAGGGAGGTTAGCACAAATCACCCCAACGCAAAGCTTATTAACATTAAATTATTCGAGGAGCATTATAAAATTCAGCATGCGTTATTGATACTTGATGATCAATTTACAATTGAAAAATTAAAAATGATGCTCGACGGTAAATCCAGTGATAAGGCTGTAGATACTTTTGAAGTGTTTGCTAATAAATTAATAAAACAAATGCTGGACGCTAAGCGTACCGGGAATGCTATAGCTTATCAAGCCGCTGTTAATAGGTTAATAAAATATTGTGGTAAGGATATTTCATTTATAGAACTGAATTACGAGTTGTTAGATGGGTTTATTCATCATTTAAAGGCATCAGGATTAAAACAAAACAGTATAGCCAGTTATCTAAGATCTATTCGAGCGATTTATAATAAGGCTATAAAACATAAGCTTGTGGGTAGAGCGTACTATCCGTTTAGTGATATTACTGTTAAAGTTGAAAAAACACCAAGTAGAGCCATTTCTAAAGAAGCGATTATTAAACTAAATAGAATTGATCTGGAGGTAAATTCAGCACCATGGCAGGCGTTACAGTATTTTATGCTTAGTTTTTATTTAAGAGGTATTTCATTTACAGATATGGCTTATCTAAAGCACGGCAATATTTGTGGTAATAGAATTGAATATCAGCGTCGAAAAACTCATAAACATTATAGTATGAAGCTCTTTAGTCCTGCGAAAGAAATATTAAATAATTTCTGTAGTAATGGTGATTATTTGCTACCTATTTTATCTAATTCTATTACAGAGGATAGTGTTGAAGCTAAAAAGATTCTATTACAATGGATAAAGACTACCAATAAGTACTTAAAGCGTTTATCGAAGCAAGCTAATTTACCAATTTCTATTACCACCTATACAGCACGGTATAGTTTTGCTCAGATAGCTAAGCAGTTAGGTTATTCCAACGAGATGATTGCAGAAGCATTAGGTCATGAATACGGAAATAAAACAACGAATATTTACCTTGATAGATTTAACTATAAAACGCTGGATAAGATGCACAGTACAATTATAAAGTTTGTAATAAGGGATTAAGACTTATTGGTTATCTCTGGAATATCTTTCAGAAGTGGCTTAAAACCCTTGCCAAAAAGACGCAAAAGTCCCCTTACCAAGTTTTTTCTTGGTCTACAGAAACAGTAAACAGTTGGCTTACTTTTCTGTTTTCAGATTAAGCTTATACAATACTGTACGTCATAGGTTTTTAATCTATTTACACCCACCTCGGATACCGACACTTCCTGTTGATTCAGGACACTTATTACTTATGTGTTATGCTCCAAGCTATTGCTTTCGCTTTTTCCTTGTGAACCTATTGGAGAAAACCGCCTCGCTATGTTTTGCCTGTTATTTCAAGGCTGCAAATAATAATCCAACTTCTAAGCTGCTTGTTATTCTTTTCATCAAATTCTTTCCGCAGCTGGTCATTCTAAATTGAATGGATTCAATACAAATACATGCATTATAAATAACTGATAATCAAAATATTGTGTAACTTTTAAAGTTATTTTTTCTAATATATTATGTTAAAATTTGAAACATAATTTTTAAAATTAAAAAGCGATATATTTATTACTTATTAATTTTAAAAGGGTTAGATAACGTAACTTTTTTTGTTAAACTTGACTCAGAAGATAGTAAAAATCGTTAAAATTATCGATTTAATTAATGGTAATGCAGGGGTAGCCGAAAAGTAAACTTTATAGCTTATAATAGAGTTTAGTATTCAAGAGAATAGAAAGTAACATAATAAATTAAACTAGTGGCTTAAAGTCATTTGTTGAATTACGTTTTATAATTTCTTTTATTAAAGAAATACAAGGGGTATCCAAATAACACCATTTTTAATGCTTTTCTCTGGATTTTTAAAAATAGGGTCTAATATTATAATATAGCATTAACTTCCTTCTTCTATAGATAAAATTTATCTACTTTTAAAATTTCTAGATATTTGTTTAGAATTTTATTAATTTAAATTCCTTCTGTTGCGGACCTTGAACAACATATAGAAAATATATACCAGATTGATAATAATCTCCTAAACTTAAAATTGATCTGTTTGTAGTCTTTATATTTTCAACCAGTCGCCCTGTGCCATCAAAAACATACATTTCAACCTCTTTAATTTCATTTTTGCTATTGACCTTGATCATGAAATTAGAATCACTTGGGTTAGGGTATAATTGAACCTCAAATTGATCCATAGCAAAGACATTTTTAGTTTTGGTTGGTTTTTTAGATTTAATTTGTTTAACAGCAATTTCATCATTTGTGTTACCCTTTGGAGCCCTGGTATTACTTTCTACTTTTATTTCAACACTCTTTTGTGATTTATTTCCACTTGCATCCGTACATTCAACGGTAACAAAGTATGATCGTCCGTTTCCATTAAATGGTTTTTCAGCACGCAATCTTACATTATAGGCATCTACAATTTCCCAATCTGGTGAAGTAGTCGATACGCCCCCACCAATTCCATCATCAATAACATCTACACTTGTGATTTCTGATGTCGTACCTGGGCAATTATCCTGAAGTGAATACTCTATAGAAACATGAACCATCTTGCGATTTATAGGCGACAAAACATCAGGGTTGGCAATAAGATTATTAATAACGGGATTAATATTATCCTCTACCGTAACTGTAGCGGTTATTGTCGACACATTATCGTTTTCATCGGTAACGGTTAATATTACCGTATTGGGACCTACATCCGCACATCCAAAAGAAGTTTTGTCTACTTCTAAACTTTTAATACCACAGTTGTCAGAGGACCCATTATCAATTTGGGATGCAGTTATCATAGCAGAACCTGTTGCATCCAACTGTATGCTTGTATTTTTACTCGATGCTATTGGGGGTAATTTATCCACAACAGTTACTGTCGCCGTACAAGTAGCTTCATTGTCACTATTATCCGTAACCGTCAAAATTACTTCATTTTCTCCTACATTAGTACAATTAAAAGACGATTTACTCAGATTATAAGACTTAATTCCACAGGCATCAACGGAGCCATCATCAACTTGAGATGCCATTAATGTTGCATTTCCCGTTGCATCCAATTCAATGGTTATATTTTTGCATTTCGCCTCTGGGGGCGTAATATCTTCAACTGTAACCGTAACCTCAGTTGTTGAGGAATTCTCATTATCGTCAATAACCGTTAGAGTTAACTTATTCGGACCAATAAAATAACAGTTGAAAATCGATTTGCTTATTTTATAATTCGATATTAAACAATTGTCTGTTGAACCATTATCGATTTCTTCTGGAGTAAGTCTTGCAATACCAGAGCCATCTAAGGCAATAGTAATATCTTTCCCTTTGGCAATGGGCGATACATTGTCTTCTACATTAATAGAAAAGCTACAGGATTTTTCGGTTCCATCGCTATAATAATATTTTACTGTTGAAGCCCCTTTCCCAAATTGCTTTCCACTTGCAGAACCAATTCCCTCATCAATAACTTGATAGCGTGAAATCTCATATCTCAATTTAATATTGGAGTTAGCTGGAATAACCACTGGGTCAAGATTTCCTGCGGTTGCAAAACAGTTGTCCGTATCTGTGCTTAGTGTTTGAGAAGAAGGGCAGCCAACATATATTCCTGCCCCAGAATATACCCCTGTAAGACCGAAATTCCCATAATTGTCAATATTTACATGGCCTGTTGCATATATATTACCATTATGAAATGTCATGTCATTTAAGAAATGTCTCCCTGCAACATATGTGGTTTTTACAAGTCCATTCTGTCCAAAACTGTTATCGATACTACCATCAGGGGCATATCTTATCATCCACCAATATTCGTCAGGATCTTCAAGGGTTCTTTCTTCTCCGCTAACAACTATACGTCCGTCATCCTGTATAGTAATATTTTTAACCCATCTAATTAAATAATCATCACTACGAAGATTTATATCTAAGCTGGCTAAAGAATTACCCGAAGCATCTAAAATTTTTAAATCATCCATAATTAACGGTGCGGGATTAGCTCTTGGGTGAAGCACATATGCAATAGCTCCGTTGTTTTTATTGGAAGCAAAAGATGCAATTTTATTTTCACTTACTACCTTACCTGTGCCATTGAAATTAGTATCTAATGAACCATTGTTTTTAAATCTATAAAGAGTAGATTTATAATTAAAATTAAGTATCGTATAGTTTTCAACACTAATTAAAGTTCGAGAATTATTATCTAATTCACATTTCAATACTTTTGGGAATTCACCTATTCCAGTCACCAGTCTAAATCCTGTTCCAGATAATCCGTAATCAAGAGATCCATCTTGGTTAATTCTCGAAAACACTAAAAAAGGCTCACTATCAAAATAGGAAATCCCAGCTACAGTTATTTTTCCATCAAGACCCAAACTAATAGTATTAAATCGTAAATTATTAAAGGGAAATAATTCCAGTTTTATAGAATGACTAGGATTAGATTGTTCATTCCCGAAACCAGTATCACTCTTTCCGTCGGCATTAAATCTAAATATCTTGTCACGTTGTAATACAACTATTTTATCATCGGGCTGAATAGCAAAATCATCTATAGTACCTACGAAATCAATATAACCATTAAAAGCAAAATCATTGTCGCGGCTACCATCTATATGATACCTAATAATTTCATCTGGACCATTTGAATTTATCTTCACTCGGCTTCGTAATACAAGTATTTTGCCGTCAGATTGAACTAAAACCTTATAGTGTATTGTTTTTTCATCAGGGCTAAGTACCATTCCTCCACTTCCAAAGCTTTCAATCAGGTCGCCCCCTTTTTGAGCAAAGGCAGGGGAAATACAAATGAAAAGGAGCATTAAAAAACAAAGAACTTTTTTCATGTTATTGGAATTAATGGTTATAATAAATAGTTTAGCAAACTAACACGTTATGAGCGATTTAAATAGATACTTAAATCTAGATGATATTTAATGGAATAGATATAAAATATGTAACAAAGTTCCATACACATGTAACAACCTAGTTCATCTTGATAGAGCATCTGATTTACAAATTGAATTCCACCCCTTAATAATAAGCTGTGAACCCATTCTAATACTGAATGGATTTTTTTTTCAAAGAGCTTTATATCAAATACGTAAGGCTACTGCCAGCAGCAACCCCACCCTTTATTAGCAGGTGCGGGGTATCCCCGCTTAAATAAAACTGCAATAACTAAAATTCATATTATTATGGTAACTGTAAAAGAAATTAAAAAGGCTGAGAATTCTAAAGGTGAAGAGTTCTTTGGACTGATTGTGCAGTCCAGAGCAATGACTGTTAAAAGTCAAGAAACAGGTAGGACGTATTTAACTGCTAAAACAGCTTTTGTTGCCACAACGTTTGATGAAGAAACTGCTAAATCATTAATCGGAACACAGTTTGAAGGAGGTATCAGAAAAGTACAGACAACCCCTTATCAATATGTAATTGAAGAAACAGGGGAAGTTATTGAACTGAGTCATCGCTGGGAATATTATGATCCGGCTTTAGAAATGGAAGAACAAGTAGTTGAAGAAACTACGGTGATTTAATAAGGCATTATGTCCTTATCGTAAAGAGCTTATCTCTCAGGAGGTAGGCTCTTTTTTTATGCTATATATATTAATTAAACACAATTATATCATGCAATTACAACAAACACAACGGCATAACGTAAAATTACGTTTAGGCATCTCTGGAGCATCAGGGTTTGGTAAAACTTATAGAGCTCTAAAATTAGCTTATGGTATGACTAATGACTGGTCTAAAATAGTTGTTATAGATACAGAAAATGCATCAGCCAGCCTATATTCAGATATGGGAAATTTCAATGTTTTAAATCTATTTCCACCCTATAGTCCGGAACGTTATATTGAGGCTATAGATACTTGTGAAAAAGCCAATATGGAAGTGATAATTATAGATTCTATAACACATGAGTGGCAAGGTGAAGGTGGTTGTCTGCAAATCCATGAACAGCTTGGTGGCAGATTTCAGGACTGGGCAAGTGTTAAACCACGTCACCAGAAATTTATAGATAAAATTCTGCAATCGAAATGTCATATTATCACTACTACCCGAAGAAAAGTTGATTATTCTCTGGATGTAGGTTCTAACGGTAAATCTAAAGTGGTGAAGCACGGCACGAAAGAAATTACCTCTGAGGGATTTGAATATGAGCTATCCGTAAACTTTGAGCTGATTAATGAAAATCATTTGTGTAAGGTCAGTAAGGATCGTACCAATTTGTTTAGAGGACCGGAATTTGTAATTAACAGTGATGTTGGTAAGCGACTCAAAGACTGGTGTAATCAAGGAGTATCCTTAGAAGATATAAAACAGGAAATAAACGCAACTACAACTTTAGAGGGTTTAAGACTTTTGTATCAGAAATACGACGGTTTAAAAACACAAATAAAGCCTTTGATTATCGAAAGGAAATCAGAAATCGAAGGCATCACACAAATTGTAGAAAACAAACAAATTATTCAAACAAATACAAATCATGGAATTGAAAGCGATAACACAACAAGTAGTCAATAATCATGAGGTAGTAGAATCCTCTATGTCGACTAATAATAGGTTTATAGAAGCAAACACGCAACAAGTCAGTTTATCTCATTTGAAGCAGGATTGCATAATCCCGGTATTTGCCAAGGATAATGAAAGCACCATCCCACATTTTGAATTTATCGAAGCAGTGAGATCTGTAGCGCAAGAGTTATATCCGGAAGGTACAGTAACTATGCCTAATATCAGAACTAGTCACATTATAAAAGGTAGAATTCCTTCAGCTATCGGTAAACCTGCCAAGGAGTTATTGGAACATGAAAAAACGATTTATTACGAACGTATGGCTTTTATGGTCGAGATACCAGATGTACACACTTATATTGATAATCAGAAACTTAATCTTACAGTAGGAGGGGTACGTAGCTATTCCGAGCAGAATCTGTTTTCCAAAAAGAGCATTGAAAAGTTTAAGATATTTATTGCCCAAAAATGCCAAGTGTGCACAAATTTAGGCATTAGTACAGATGGTCTAAAGGACGATTTGCGTGTGAGTAGTATAGATGAACTGAAATTAAAAGCTCAGGAACTGTTTTTGAGTTATAATCAGCAGCAGCATATTGAAAATATGAAGCAAATGCAGGAGTATACTATTAATCAGGATCAATTTGCGCATTTGGTAGGGAAAATGAAGCTATATCAGCATTTAGATAAGCAGCAAAAGCAGGAGTTGTTTCATCTAAAGACTACCGATTCTCAAATCAACACCATTATTAAGAATTATGTAGACGATGAACATTTTAGTGCCGATGCTGATGGGTATATCAATTTGTGGCAGTTGTATAACCTGTTTACAGAGAGCTCAAAGAGTAATTACATTGATAACTTCTTAGATCGTAACTGTAATACTTATGAGTTTGTGAATCATTTGGGAGAAGCAATCCGACGTAAGGAAGATAACTACTTCATAAATCATCCAGAGATAATACATTAAAACTTATCTCTGGGCAATAATCCACATTATCTTATTTAAAATGAGCAATAAAGAACTTATCGAGCTTTTGAAATATTGCTCACCACACATCATTTATGTGGTTAATGGTCAAAATAGAATTATAAAGTTGCACACACCTTTCAAATTATTGGTATCACAGGATATTGGAGATTTGCATAAAGATCAAATTGTATTCTGTACAGAATTAAAAATTACTAAACTGGGAAGGGTAGTGTTTTATATAGAAGGTAAAAACTACCATACGTACTATTTTGATATTCTAACAAAATAAATTAGAAAGAGCATTATGCTGTATCTTTTGGCTTCTCAATAGAAGCATTTTCTGAGACTGTTTTGGCTCTATAATACTAAAACTCCTGAGAAAACTGCTCAGCAGACAACCTTCATATAACAACCTAGCCGTTTAACTTATTATGTTATAAATATTCAATAGTTAACAAAATAAGTTATGTTTTATAACTGAGCGGTTAGGTTTTATATGTTATTAATAATTTTGTTAAAGCCAATCTAAAAATCACAATAAAAATCAGTTTCTTGACCAGCATCAAACTTTCCATTGGTTACTGTTACTGTTTTTCCACAGTCTACTAGGTTTGCTGAGAATTCAAAATTCCCAATATATCGATCATTATCAATAGAGGTAATTTCTATATAACCATTATTAATAGGTACAGATCCATCCTCTATACATTCAGCTCTGGTTGTGTAATATTCGTCTAAATCTCCTGGGTATTGAAAATATTCTTCATTAAAATAGGTGTATGAAATCCAATTATTGCCTAAAGATGTTAATTCGTATCGTTCTGCTCCATTAGATGGTGTAAAATGTAAGAAAATAAGATGTTTAGTTTCGTTTGGTAAATAAAAACCCAAAGAAATTACATCAAATTCTCCTTCTTGGCAGCTTTTTTCGAAGTTAAAGGTCCCACCTGAGCCACTAGATTCATCAAAGATAATTTTCTCTCCATTAATGTTGGCTTCACCAGTACTTCTGTAAATTTCATTATCATTATTACTGCATGATAAAAAAGATAATAATAAAAACTGGATCCAAATAAATTGCTTTTTTTTTAACATAATAGTGAAATTTAAGTTGTTGAATTTAATAGAAGACTACAAAAATTCCATTTGTAACGGTGATAATATCATCAAAATCAATTTCCTGTGCAGTAAAGGAAAATGTGCCGGAATAACTTTTTTCTGTAATATTAGTTACTGTTATTTGCCCATCAATAGATTTGTAGTATCTATTATCTGGATCGAAAAAATCACTTTTTGGACTTATCCATATACCCCCAGTGTTGTTTCCGTCAAAAGAAAGTTCATAAGAGCCGATTCCCTCATTTATTGGAAATTTAAAATCAAAAATGTAATTAGGAGTTTCTAGTGTAGCTCCGCCAAATCCATCGTGTGGATTACTATAAGGATTTGGGTTTGGTGTAATGAAAATAGATTTACATGTTTTCTTTAAGCCATTAATATCAGCTACCAGTATAGACGCAGGTTTATCTTCATCATCAGAACTTCCACAATTCGATAAAGTAAAACAGGATAACGCTAGAATTAATATATATTTAAACCGCATCTATAAATTTAACGAAAATATATAAGACTTTAAATTTAATTAAATGTTCATTTTTTTGGATAATTAATAAGTATAAGCCTAAAGCGATTTTTTCAAATGAATTTTGTAAAATTGTTAATTAGTTTGATGTGAGTTCCTTAGAGGTAAGTCATACAAAAGTCTTTAAATGATAATAATGTTAAAATGTAAGTTTTAAATACTTTTAATTCAATCCGGAGTAAAGTTATTCAGATGTTACCCAGAAAGGTAAAGCACGAACGTGTTACAAACGAATTATTCAATAAAATTAATGATGCCAAGCCTACTAAAAATAAGTGGCTCTATACTGCTGATAGCTTTGGTAAGATGGAAGAAGGTATAGTTAGATAAATTAAGAGCATTTTGTTAGGTTTTAATTCCTGAATCTGTAATATTTAAGTGTTGTATTATCGATGATATTTTTCTAAATAATGTAATTAGAAATTTGATACTACTGACTAAACATATTTTAATAATTCTTGAACTAATAAATAAACAGTTGTGGTTGATTCTTCTTTGGCAGGGTTGGATTGATTGTGTAGTTTGTGATTCCTTTCGGCCCTTTTTATAGCTAAATCAATTCTTTTTTCATTTGTTTTATCGTCAACACCATCTAATAGTTCAAAAAATGCATCGTTTATTAGTTTGCTTTTTTTTCCATCATAATTTACATTGAAAGGTTTTAATAGATCGTTTATAATTTGGTTGTAGTCTTTCCTTGCAATTCCGCCTCCCTGATGGTCATTAAAATGAAGAATTAACCAGTATTCAAATGCTTGATTTGAATAGCCTACACCAAAATTATATCCTGAAGCAATTTGAATAGCATTATTGAAATCGTTATCATCAAAATCATCTTTATCAAAAACGCACCATACCTGATCGTATTTCTTTTCTTGAGATAGGGCATAAGCACGTTTTACAAGCGAAATGGTATTGTATCCCTCACCAACTGGTTTTATTGTTGCTGAAGTTAATTTGAATTGATTAAAATAAGAGGGCTCAGTATTTTCACCTTCACAAACAATCAGAATAGTAGGTTTTTCTATTAAATTAGGAGTGGGTCTTTCTAAGTCTGGTTCACTTCTTCTATTTTTTTTAAGGAGCTCTTTGTGTTTCTTTCTTGCGGCAATTTGTTCTTCTTTTTTATTTTTCATTTTCATGGTGAGAAAGAATAGTATTTAAATTTTCAAAAAAACCTAAAAAAGGAATAGCTCCATATTTACCTCGGATATAATTTTCTTCATAAGGCTCATTTTTCTTAACTTCATCAGATTTGAAATCGCCTAAAGAGTATAATTTAGCTTCTCCAAACTTGTTTTTATCAGTGAACCAAATTTGGTCTCTTCTAAATAATCCTGCACTAAGAAGATTCGTGTCATGAGTATTAAAGATAAGTTGAGCATTTTTTGGATTTAATTCTTTTGAGTTAAAAAGAGAAACAATTTTGCAAACTAAATTAGGATGCAGTTTAGAATCTAATTCATCAACAACAAGAGTGTATCCATTTTCAATTACATCCAGTATTGGTCCAGTTAAAGCAAAGAATTTTCTGGTGCCCGAAGATTCATCATCATCAAGAGAAAAGTTTACATTATCAATAGATCTACCATTAATATCATATTTTTTATGGGTAGTTAAAACGTCGGAGATGAATTCAGCTTTTTCTTCATGCATTTCACGAAGAATTTTATCTCTAAGTTCTTTTGGTAAATCTTTTGGTAGTTTGTCAATATCCAGTTTTTGTAAATTTATATCTCGAATTCCTAAATCAGCGGCTTTAAGTAAATCAAGTATTTTAGCTTTATGAACCGGATCTTCAGTCTTACTCATAGTAAAACCTCTATAGCCTGACTCGTTTAGGCCTGAAATTGTTTTTAATCTCTCAAACCAATCTAAAACATTAATTGAGGTTTTATCATTAAATTGTGCTGCTACAGAAAGTAAAAGAGCATTATCTCTTACTAGTCCTTCTTTAATAACTGTTTTTCCTTTGGTAAAACTTCTAGGATGGGTATCGAATTTGTTATCTTCTCTGTAAAAAAGTTCGATTTCTTTAGTTTTTGGTTTGTAGTAAAGCCATTCTGAAATTACTTTTTTTCTAGTTACTTCAAAACCGTACCGATATAAAGTGTCTTTGTAAATAAAAATAATTTCAAACTCAGAAGGTTCTTTTTCCGTGGCGCTATTGAGTCTAAACGGAAAAACATCAATTTCATCACCCTTTTGGCTTTCTTTGGAACTAGTTAAAACATAATGTCTCATAAAACCAAAAGCATCCAATAATTTACTTTTTCCACTAGCATTAGCGCCGTAGATAACAGCATTTTTTAAAAGTCTTAACCCAAATTTTTCGTTGTAGGCAATATTTTCATTTTCCCGTGTATCTTTGTCGTAATTAGAGGCGATAAGACTTAGAACAGCTTTTTCTTTAAAAGTTCTGTAATTCTTAATTGAAAATTGTAAAATCATCGTTCTTCATCATTAGTATTAAACAAAAATAGAATTTATTTTAGTATTTTTTGTAAAATAGATTGTATTTTTAGTTTTTTTTAACTGAAAATAGTGTTTATTTTGTAAAATAAAGTGTTTTTGAAGCTAATTGTTTGTTTGGGTAGGTTTATTTCTACTTATTATTTAAAAAATATTATGTTTAATAATAATTATAACGAGGTTTAAGGTTTGCACATTATTTGCACAAGCAGCTCTCTGGATAGAGAAAGCAACACTCCTCCTTAGCTCAGTTGGTTAGAGCATTTGACTGTTAATCAAAGGGTCCTTGGTTCGAGCCCAAGAGGGGGAGCAAAATTTAAGCCTTACAGAAATGTGAGGCTTTTTTTGTG